>JAGBEO010000025.1 GCA_017936885.1 Lachnospiraceae bacterium
AGAGAGTGCAGAGGCAGATGCTGAAGCAGAAGCTGTAGAAGCTGCTGAATAAGAATATCAGTAGAAATGAGCATCAGGGTGTGTTTTCACACCCTGATATTTGACAATAATTATTTGGAGGATATAAAAATGGCAGAAATTACAGCTAGTATGGTAAAAGAATTAAGAGAAGCAACAGGAGCCGGTATGATGGATTGTAAGAAAGCTCTTGCAGAAGCTGACGGTAATTTTGATGCTGCTGTTGAAATTCTTAAGAAGAGCGGCGCAGCAAAGGTTGAAAAGAAGGCAAGCAGAATTGCAGCAGAAGGTATTACAAGAGTTGCTGTATCCGGAAATACAGCAGTTGTTGTTGAAGTAAACTCAGAAACAGACTTCGTTGCTAAGAACGAAGTATTCCAGGAGTTTGTACAGCAGGTAGCTGACAAGGCTCTTACAGTATCTGTAGAAGCAGCCGGAGATGGCGAAGATGTATGCGCTATCCTTGATATGAAGTCAAGCCTTGAAGAAAAGACACTTAAGATTGGTGAAAAGCTTTCTGTAAGAAGATTTAAGAAGGTTACAGGCGATACAGTTGCTTCATACATTCACGGTGGCGGACGTATTGGTGTAGTTGTAGCAGGTGAAGGCGCGAGCGATGACGCAGCTAAGGAAGCATTAACAAATGTTGCTATGCAGATTGCAGCTATGAATCCAACATATATCAGCAGAAATGAAATTTCTGAAGATGAACTTGCTAAGATTAAGGAAATAACAATTGATGCAGCATTAAATGATCCAGCATCACTTCCAAAGCCAATTTTAATGGATTTAATTGAAAAGGCTAAGGCTTCAAAGTGGACACAGAACGCTATCGAAGTATTCGAAGCTAACAAGTCTAATATGAATTACGTATTCAATCACCTTGCTAAGGCTGAAGGTACACCTGTAGAAGACTTAAAGGCTCTTGCTATGGAAGCAAAGGATGCTATCTGTGCTAACAAGATTTTCTCAGGCTTAGTAGAAGGTCGTATTTCTAAGCAGCTTAAGGAAATCTGTCTTCTTGATCAGGTTTATGTAAAGGCAGAAGATGGCAAGCAGACAGTAGCTCAGTACCTGAACAGCGTTTCCGGCGATCTTAAGATCACAAAGATGGTAAGATTTGAAGTTGGTGAGGGTATGGAGAAGAAGGAAGAAAACTTTGCAGAGGAAGTTAAAAAGCAGATGGAAGGAAACTAAGAAATTCGTAGTTTCGTAACATATTGGGAATCTAATGTATGATAAGGCATCATTGCTTATAGAATAGGCAATGGTGCTTTTTGTTTGTCAGGATTTTGTAAGATTGTGCAAATGTAATAAATTATTCTACACAATTTGGATTGTAGTGCAACTTGTCGAAAATTGCGGGAAATGTTATAGTATTATTGTAATACTGTCATAATCTTGGAGTTTGGGAGAGAGTATGGAAGACGTATTGCTGTTATATTGGAAAGAAAAAGAAGGAATCTATCAGATCATCAATCGCAGCCGACTGGATTATAATAAAGAGCGGCAGGAGCAGGGATTGGATGGTCTTGTTAGTATGGTTGTGCCGGAAGACAGGGCAACTTATGAAGTTTTCTTGACAAAATTGAAGAATGCGCTAAAAGGAGCAGAGAATTTTCAACCGATGGAGGATTATCATTTGTCGGTTTCTGTTCGTATGTATAAAGCAGATGGAAGAGATTCCTATCATAATACAATCTGCTTTTTTGAGAAAGATGATACGGATGCAGTTGTAAGTATGTCCCTGACGATCTGTGAGATGACAGCGGAGGAGATTTACAGGGTACAGCTGGCACAGACGGTTACCAATGATCGTACGCCTGCTATGTTTATCAGGGCAGCCCATGAAGTGCTTCGTCAGAATCCTGACAGAAAGTTTGCATTGGTGCAGTTTGATGTTGCAAAGTTCAAGATGATTAATGAAATGCATGGGGAAGAAGTCGGGGATGAACTTTTAAACTTCTTTATTGAGGTATTACAGGTATTGTGTAATAAAGATCAGCTTTTTGTCCGTTTGACAGCAGATGTCTTTATGATTCTGCTTCCTTATGAAAATCGCCGTGATATTATAGATTTTGTGGAAACCGTTAACAAGAATCTGACGTGCTATAAAGGGATTTCATATCGCCTTGTGTTTGGAGTATGCTGTATTGAAGATTCCAATGAAAATCTTCGTAAATATGGGGATCGTGCGGCACTTGCAAGGCAGAGCATCAAGGGAAATGCTTTAAAGCATATTGCATTTTTTGAAGAGAAAATGAAGGATGTTCTGTATACCAGAAAACATCTTGAAGATCATATGGAGGATGCATTAAGAAATCGTGAATTTGTAATGTATCTTCAACCCAAATATAATATGGTAAATGAGCAGATTGTAGGTGCAGAGGCACTGGTCCGCTGGGTAAAACCGGATGGCACGGTTATTCCCCCGATTGATTTTGTGCCGGCATTTGAAAATAACGGGTTTATAACGAAGATGGATGCATTTATCTGGGAAGAAGCCTGTAAGCTTCTTTGCCGGTGGAGAGAAGAAGGAAAGAAGCTGATTCCGATTTCGGTCAATATGTCCAGAAGACATTTTCAGACGATAGAATATCTTCCAACTCTGAATGCATTGGTTGATAAATATCAGATTCCCAAGAAGTATCTGGAAATAGAGATTACAGAGACGATTGATGAGCAGGAATCCCACAGTAATATCATGAAGCTGAAAGAGGAGGGATATACCTTATTGATGGATGATTTTGGCTCCGGTTATTCTTCCCTGAATGTATTAAAGGATACACAGTTTGATATTATTAAGATTGACAGAGCTTTTTTACAGAATTTTCTTGGAACGGACCGGGGACAGAAGATTGTAGAGAATGTCATAAAGATGACAACTGCAATCGGACTTCCAATGGTTGCGGAAGGCGTTGAAACAAAGGAACAGGCGGATTCATTGATGAAGTACGGATGTAATGTTGCACAGGGATTTTATTATGCAAGACCCATGACGGTTGAAGATTTTTGCATCATGAAAGATGCACAGGAAAAAGGAAATTGAACAAGAAACTGACCACCGGTCAGTTTCTTTTTTATATAAGAAAAGAGGAGGCAGAAGAAAAGTGGAAGAGAAAGATCAAAAAGATGGATTTTGGTATCAGGTGGCTAACTTTATTGTAAACAAACGAAAAGCAATCATTATTTTATTTATCTGTGCCATCATCTACAGTGTGTTCTGTATTAACAAGGTTCAGGTGAATCAGGATATTACAACTTACTTACCTGCAGAAAGCGAGACAAGAAGAGGACTTTCCATTATGGAAGAGCAGTTTGTAACCTATGGTTCGGCTAAGGTGATGCTTTCCAATGTAACCTATGAGCAGGCATCCGGACTGGCGGACAGGATTTCTGTGGTTGATGGAGTGAAGCAGGTGACAATTAAGGAAGATGCGGAGCATTACAATGGGACGGATGTGCTGCTTGAAGTTACCGTTGATGGTACTGATGA
>JAGBEO010000026.1 GCA_017936885.1 Lachnospiraceae bacterium
AAGGCATTCCTCCAGCAATTGATGTTACAGCACTAGAAACTGAGTAATCAGACTTCACCGAAAGTTGACTAAATGAAACATTTTCAAATGTATATGTCCCATTAATCACCTTATCATAAACATCCTGAGACACTTCTACCAGCTTCCCTTGGCCATTGTCAGATCTGAATTTCAAGGTCTTTGAACTTCCATCTGCTATGCTACCAATATAGAATGATCCGCCATTGTTAGTAAAGTCACCAACAGTAGCACCTATATTGGCGCCGCCTGTACTAAAAGTATCAGTAGCCCAGTTTGTTTCTGTATCAGAACCATCAAATGATACAGTTGGAGCAATAATACCATAAATAATATGATCGCCTAATATACCTTCAGCTGTATAATTACATTCTTCTACCTGAACAACTGGATTTGTACTAATTGAATATACCGTAAAACTATCAGTAATAAAGTCGATTGCTTCACCTGTTACTGAAACAGTAGCATTCATATCTTCAACTTTAATATCTCCAGCAGAAATGTCTGTTGCCTCTTCCGTTGATGTAATTCCTTCCTTAACAGAATCAGATAAACCTAAGTGCTTAACTTCTACAGCTTCTTCCTCTTCTGCCGCCAGTTCTTCTGATAACTGTTTCTGTTTAAACTGCATACTAATCTTAACAGATCCTTCTGCAGGTTCAACTTCAATTCTGTTTCCATCTTCATCTTCACTAAAGAATGCAATATCATAAAGTAAGGTATTATCTTTGTTGTACTCGCCTGTTTCTTCGTCAGCTGACCTATTTAATGCTTCCATATATGCATCATAATTATATCCTGTAGATTCAGCTGTTACAGGAGTAACAATAAATTCTGCATCGTCAGGAATAGCTCCGGCTTCTTCAAGTGTTGCCGTAACGGTAACGAATGCATCTTCATATTCATAAACAGTCTTCTTTCCATCTGTGTACTCGAAGAGGATGGTGGTATCTTCCTTGATTTTAGTCCAGGTTTCACCATCTGTTGTATATGAGTAAACATACTCTTTATCTTTTTCAAAGAACTTATTGGCAGTAGCCTTGGTTGCTTCTTTCTTTAATGCTGTAACAATCTTACCATCAATAGTTGCCTTAACATACTCATACTTTGTATATTTAAGGAAACCAATCTTAACCTGAACCTTCTTGTAAGGAGGAGTTTCAGGATCATCTAAAACTAATTCTTCATCAAACTTGGGAAGATCAATATTAGTATATTTTGTTTCATCAATTTCTTTTCCAAGCTCATCAACGATAGTTGCATCAACTGCGACTACGATTTCAGAATCATATACTAATGTAAGTTCAATGTCTTCTTCTACATCTACTGTAGTGCCATCAACAGTTGTGTAAGAATAGATAGTAACTTCTGACTCTTCATCAGTTACTTTTGAAAGAGAAGCAATTGCAACGCCATCAATGGTAGCCTCGCTAAATACATATCCTTCAATTTCAATCGGATCCGTCTCGGGTTCTGCTAAAACAAGCGCTGTATCAAACTCTGGAAGCTCTGCGTCTTCGTATCCTTCGATAGCAAGACCGTCTTCGTCAACTACACTAACTGAAAATACAACTTCTTTTGCTTCTTCCTTATATATGAAAACAACTTCTGTATCCTCAGTCACTTCCACATCTGCGCCACCGGCAGTATAGGAATAAGTAATAACCTCTTCCTCTCCATCTTCGCCTTCTACGGTTTCTGTCTTCTTATTAATAGAAGAAACTACTGTATCATCAATTCTGGCTTCTATATATTCATAACCTTCAATTGTTTCAGGTGCTTTTGTTAAATCTAATGTATTTTCAAAGGTAAGGGGTTTTGATTCGTAGCCTTCAATTGCATTGCCGTCCCGGTCTACGAAGGACGCAGTGAACTTAACCGCTGCTGTTTCCTCTTCATCGGTCTCGTCCTTGGTATATTCAAATACGATGGTGATGTCATCTGTAAGTTCCTTCCACTCTGCGCCGTCAGAATAGCTCATGGAAGTAGTTTTAGTGATCTTGGTAACAACCATCTCACCATCCACATCGCTCTCTTCTTTTTCCTCTGTGGTTTCCTTCTTAATAGAAGTAACAGCTTCTCCGCTTTCAAGAGCTGCCTTGTCTGCAAAGGTATAGCCTTCAATCACAGGTGCCTTGGCAAGCACATCAACAGTGCCGCTTACGTCGATGGTAAAACTTTCAGAGCCTTCGATTGTTTCTCCGCCTGCCTCACATACTGCTGTAACCTGCACGCTGTTATCTACTTCTACAACTTCTGCTTCCTTCTGTTCTACAGTTTCTACCTCTTCTTCTGCAGCTTCTGCACCCTTGCAGTTCTCTGTAAGGAAAGCTTCTGCATCCTCTGCAGTTTCTGCATGTGAGCATACCGGACAATCGGAATTAAATGCATCTGCAGTACACTTGTCTGTACAGATACATTCTGTATTCTCCGGATTCTCCTCAGGCTGTGGAAGAACAGCTACGATGTTCTCATCGTCACCGATCAAAGTCTCATCTGCCGGTGTCTCCGATGCTTCGGGAGTCGCTGTTTCTTCTTCTCCCGCAGTCTGATCATCCTCACTATTCTCTGCAAGAGGCTCCTCATAATCTGTTATAATTTCCTCTTCGCCGGATCCGTATGATTCTTCATAAGAGCCGCCTTCGTCAACAGACTCTGACGATTCCTCCTGCTGTGCTGCCATTTCTTCAACTTCCTCCACAGACATCTGAACAATGACATTATCATCATTCTCATCTGCATAGGAAATGAATACATTGGTTGCAACGATCACTTCCACCAGCAAGATTGCGATCATTCTCTTCATTCTCTTTGAAAGAACGTACACTCCCGTCAGCATGTAAGCAAGCACTTTTTTAACTTTCTTTGTAAACTTACCCATACCCTTTGTCTCCTTTTTTAATGAATTCCCTTTACTTTTTGGTAATTTCAATTGCGCACAAAATAGCATAGCTATAGTAAGAGCTATTTTGTTACTTATATCCTATAACAAGATTTGGGCGGTTTCAAGTACTTTTAACCTATTTTTGATGATTTGTAACTTTTGAACAATTCAATTTTAAAAATATTCTGCTCAAAAATTTGCATGAACTGTTTTTCAGTGTTTTTCTTATTTTAAAGCATTTTATTGTATCACATTTTTCTAAATTTTAGCAAATAATTAAAATTATATTGATCACTCTATTCGCCTTATTCCGGACGTTATTTTGAATATATATATCGTCATTTCGTTTTTCCGTCTTTATATAAAAATATAATGCTAATAACTCTGCTTTTTAGTCTTTTATATCTTGGTTATTAGCATTATATTGATATTTTCATATATTATTATTTAGTTTTATTGGATTCATTATTCAAATCAAAAAATCTTTTTTGTGCAATTTTACTAAAATTTTGCTTACAGATTCGTGTGATTCATAGAATATAAAGTCCGTTTCGTTCTTCCGGGAGCGTTTTTATCATTAATAAGCCGTATCCCTTCTGACAAATTCCGGCATTTCGCCTTTCAGGAATACAAAGCCGGCAATTGTCATGCCATCTACGCTCTTCTCCGGTTTAAAGTACACCGTAACGGAATAGCTTTCCTCTGACGGCGCATCCATGCTCCATCCCGAATAAATCCAGTCTGCAGGATACAATTTCCCACAGAGCTGACGGATATCCTCTTCCCCGTCATAAACCGCATTGCGGATATAATCCGAGGTATCTGCAAAGTATTCCTGTTCTCTTCCCATTGCAAGCTTTGTATCCACATTATAAGAGTCATACGCAATGTAATCCGACTGTTCCTGGATTTCATAGTTGTAATTGGTGACCTGAATCTTTTCCACATCCTCCGGATTCAGGAAATCTTCCATATAAACGCCTTTCTCCTTCAGATATTCCACGCATCTTGTGTAGAAGGGATAAATTTTAATCTCCGATTCTCTGTAGGAAGTGTAATTTGTATATCTCTTTTCCACACCCAGTCTGAGGCTTCCTGTGGGGATGCAGTCTCGCATTTCCGAGAACCGTAACTCCCTGATATCCTCCTTATAAAGGGCAAGAAGCTGTGATGCCTCTTCTCTTGTAAATTTGTCATAATAGATATTGGAACCATAATAAGCAGTCACCTTATTCGCTTGATTTGCCAGAATATTATCAAGATTTTCCGCCACACTGATATAAGCACCGTCAATATATTCTTCCGAACCTACAATCCTGTCAAGAAGCTCCATGGTTTCCGGATCATCCATATTTACATAAATTCTCCTGCTTACCGTTCTTCTGCCGCCAATCCTGTAGACCACTTCCATGGTATACCATTCTCCACCTGTCTCGTCATCATAAAACTGATGCATATCTTCACACTCTGCGATTGCATCATTGGAGTTCTTTAACAGCTTGTTCACAGCACCGATATCTGTCAGATACATATGGTCCATAATAAAATTTTCTTTTGCTACATATTCCAGATCTTCATTGAAATAGTTGTCTCCGTAATAGCTGTAATCATATGGGGTAATAAGCGCCGCACTGGTTACTTCCTCCGTCTTGGGGAGATACCTGTCATATCCGAACACATCATACCGGAAGATCAGAAATACAACAGCCACTGCCGCCGCCGATATCAGAATGTGCCATTTTTTGTGAAAGATCCCTTTGATGTCAAATTCATAGATCACCTGAATCAGACAGCAAATCACCAGCAGCACAATGACCATGGAGAAAAGAACAAATCCGATGCCGCCGCCTCCCCAGATCGGGTCATATCCCACAATGTCAGCTACAACATATCCCGCCAGCAATATCACAGGGATTGCAATCACGATCTTGATCACAGACTGCGGTGCCCTGAAAGCAAGCGCTTTTCCCGCTGCTTCCGAAGGACGCTTCAGGTAGCAAAGATAAGCCACAAGTCCGATTAAAAGTGCAAATCCCAAAAGGAAGATGGCTGTGACCAGACCGTTGCCAAGCCTCTCCTTATACTTCATCACATACTTGGCATAAATCGCAAAGGGAGAAAGCAGGGGAATGATCATGTCGTCCTGATAGACAAAGGTTTTATAAAACATATCTTTATAGCCCGAAATCAGTGTTCTCACCGCCAGCTCATAGAGGCAAAATACTGCTACGCCAAAGCAAGTAATGATCACATTTCCTGTCATCATCACTGCAAGGATTGCAAGATGATACACACCAAGATACACACAAAACATAAGACTGAAAGCCTGTACGCTCTCTCTGACTATTTCTGACGTCAATAGTCCGTTTCCGGCGGCAATCAGCCAGCCAAACAGGGTGCCAATCAAAACAGGAAGTAAATAGACCATCACGCCATTGATCCAGATTGTGGCAAATCGCCTGCTCTTTTTCACCGGCATCCCCAGATAAAAATCAATTTTTCTCTTGCTGTACAGATAGCTGAAGCCCTGAATCGCACTGATGATGGCAATGACGGCGATTGCTGCAAGCAAAAGATAATTTTCCACTCCGAAGCACACTTTCATCCTGTTTATCAGGTCCTGACGGAGAGCATCCCTGCCCAGTGTCTCGCCAAGAGACTCAATCAGATAGGCCTCGCTCGTCTTGCCTCTGCTGATATCCATGGCAACTGCCGTGGGAAAGGCAATCACAAAGACGAGTGATGATACCAGCCACAGCCAGATTCGTCTCTTGTTATTTTCTTTTAAACTAGCCCAGAATGAGTTTTTTGATGTCATAACCCACAACCTCCGTTTCGCTGATAAAGATTTCCTCCAAAGACAAAGGCAACGCTTCAAAGAAAACGGTGTTGACCGTTGCAAAGATTGCCAGTATCTCTGCCTTGTTTCCCCTCACGGTAAGGGTATTTAAAGAACCTCTCTTTTCATTTTTCATGATATCCAGAGAGGAAATCACCTTTGCCTCATCTTCCGGTGAACTGAATACGCACTGGATCTTCTGGATATTGCATTTCATATCCTCCAGATCCTTTGACAGAAGCACACCGCCCTTGTGAAGAAGTCCCACATGATCACAGATGTCCTCCAGCTCTCTTAAGTTATGGGAAGCGATCACCGGTGTCATTCCCCGCTTTTCCATTTCACTTGCAAAAATGCTTTTGATTCCCTGGCGCATCACCGGATCAAGTCCATCAAAGGTCTCATCGCAGAGCAGGTATTTGGCATTGCTGCAC
>JAGBEO010000009.1 GCA_017936885.1 Lachnospiraceae bacterium
AAATAGGCACGTGCCCCTTCGTGATGCAATCCAGACAGCTTCAAGGAAAGTGTTTGCAAAAGCATTATTGTAAAAAATAAAACAAAAAAGGCATCCTGGAAAAACTGATGAGTAAGTTGCCAATAAAGTGTTGACACAAACACCTTTTAAAAGCAATTTGATATCTGCCTGTCCGATATGGTATACTAATATAGAAAATATACACACCCGCTTACAAGAATCCCCGTTCTTGATTCTTGTGAACATTACTTCTGCTTAAGATTTAGAAAAACCGGAGACACACATATGAAACTTCTATATTTAGAATGGGCAAGCTTCGGCAACAAAGATATGAAAGATGCCTTCCTAAAGGAAGGGTTCACTCTCGTCTGTTTCCCCTTCTCCAACAAAGAATCCAGACAGGACAAATTTGTTGAGGAAAAACTTACCGAAGCCTTACATAAAGAAACGCCAGACTTTATATTCTCTTTTAATTATTTTCCACTGGTTTCCAATGTCTGCAAAAAAGAGAATATCCGCTATATTTCATGGGTTTATGACAGCCCCTATGTAATGCTCTACTCTTATACCGTCATCAATCCCTGCAATACCATATATATTTTTGATAAAGAACTATGTATGGAATTCCAACATGCCGGAATCCATACAATCCACTATCTTCCAATGGCAGCAAACGCAGAGCGGCTGGATACCCTTATCCCCATTGAGCATCAAGATCATAACAATAAAACTCCCTTGGCAGACACAGCTTATTGTACCTCGGATCATTCGCCTTTCTTATACGATATCTCCTTCGTAGGCTCCTTATACACGGAGAGACATAATTTCTTCGAGCGCATGACCACCTTAAGCGACTACACAAAGGGCTATCTGGATGCTTTAATGTCAGCTCAGATGAATATACAGGGCTGCAACTTTATACAGGATTCATTGTCTCCCATAATGGACGACTTATATCAGGCGCTTCCCATGGACCCTAATTCGGACGGTGTAGAAACCAGAGAATACCTCTACTCCCAATATGTAATCAACCGAAAAATCACCGGGCTGGAACGCACCCATATCCTTCAGGAAATTTCTGCCCGTCATGCCATGGACTTGTTCACCCACGACAGAACGTTTACCCTGCCGAACCTGATTAATCACGGTCCTGTCGATAATTTTAGCGAAATGCCTTTGGTATTTAAACAGAGCCGTATTAATTTAAACATTTCTCTGCGCAGCATAAAAAGCGGAATTCCGCAGAGAGCCTTCGATATCATGGGAATCGGTGGATTTTTATTGAGCAACTATCAGGCGGATTTTCTGGATGATTTCATACCGGGGGAAGATTTCGATTATTATGAAAGTACAGATGATTTGCTTGCTAAAATTGACTATTATCTTGCCCATGATGACGAAAGAGCTGCTATTTCGAAAAATGGTCATGAAAAAATTGTGAAAGCACATACTTATCGGCACAGAGTACGAGAAATGCTTGCTACATAGTTTAAGAGTTCAACTTTAACAATAATATTGCAGCAGCTTGCTTGTTTACGCAATTCCTGCATTTATAATACAGTTGTTTCAGCCGATATATTTTATATGGTATTAAGTGCTCTATATACAGCCTATTAAAAAACTAGAAATATATTAATATTGACAGGAGGTTCCATGATCCCAATTTCCGTATGTATTATCACTAAAAATGAAGAAAAAAATATAGAGAAATGCCTTGCTCCGCTAATACCCTACAATTTTGAAATTATTATTGTAGACACCGGTTCTACAGATCGCACCAAAGAAATCGCTCTGAAATATACGGATAAAGTGTATGATTTCGAATGGATAGACGATTTCAGCGCTGCCAGAAATTTTTCCCTGAAAAAGGCATCTCACAATTATGTTCTAGTATTAGACAGCGATGAATTTTTAACAGATATAAATATTGATGGCGTCTGCAAAGCCATTGAAGAACATCCCGGTGGAGTCGGATTGCTTTATCGACAAAATTACTATGACTCCAACGGAATGCCGACTTGTTATCCCGACCGTGTAGAGCGATTATTTCACAAACGCCGCTATCATTATATATATACTATTCACGAACAAGTTGCCGACATACACACAAACAGTACCTGCTATGACCGCTATGAAATTCCTCTTACCGTAGATCATGTCGGATATTGCGGTGGTAAAGATAGTATGCAAAAAAAAGCCGAACGAAATAACGCTCTGCTTTTTAAAGAAATTGAAAAACATCCTGATGATCCATATTTCTATTTTCAGGTAGGACAGTCCTATAATGCTATCGAAGACTATGAAAATTCATATATTTACTACAAAAAAGCTTTCGAATTTCCTCTTAATCTTGAAGTGCAATGGGTACAGGTTATGGCAACTGTTTTCATAAATTCCATGACTCACACCAATCGTTCCGAGGAAGCACTTGCCTTTTTTGAACCTATTTATGATTATTTTGCAGATAATGCTAATTTTTTTTGCAGTATGGGGATAATTTACTTGAATCTGACACCTCCACAACCACTAAAAGCAATGATGGAATTTTTAAAAGCAACACAATGTCCCGTCTCCAGAGAGAAAGGATCTAATACTTATATTCCATACTATAATATGGGCATTGTAAACGAAATGCTGAACAATCTTCCTTCTGCCATTTCTTTTTACCAGAAATCCGCTGCTTACGGCTACCCTTTAGCACTAGAACGACTGCAGGATTTAGGTGTAAAAATATAGGCTGATTTTTCTATAAGAAAGGAACTTTTCATGTATCCAATATCTGTTTGTATTATAGCTAAAAACGAAGAAAAACGTATTGAAAAATGTCTTGCTTCTATTAAGCCTTATGATTTTGAAATCGTGGTAGTTGATACAGGTTCTTCGGACCAGACTAAAACAATCGCTGCAAAATATGCCGATAAACTACTTGACTTTACCTGGTGTGATGATTTTAGTGCCGCCAGAAATTTTTCTCTCTATTCTGCTTCTAATAATTGGATTTTTATGTTAGATTGCGATGAAACGATTAAGGAAATCGATGTGGATGAGTTAAACTATTTCCGAAAGCATTTATCCGATAGTGTTGGTTCTGTCACCAGAGAAAATCTTGTAACAGATGATGGTAAGTTAACCCTGAATAATACTGACTACACAGAACGTTTTTTTAATAAAAAGCTATACCGTTATACCGGTATTATTCATGAGCAGCTTACACCGATCCGCGGAAAAGAGTTTCCAAATTATTTACTCAAGACAACTCTTTTACATACAGGTTATGATATGACCAATTCTGAAAGAATTTCTAAATATAACCGCAATCTTACTCTTTTAAAAAAACAGTTAGAACAGGATCGTGAAAATCCTTACCTTTACTATCAATTAGGAAAAACTTGTGAGATAATTCAGGATTTTGAACAATCTTGCTACTATTACAATATAGGATTATCCTTTGATTTAGATACAGAATTAGCCTATGTACAAGCCATGGTTGTTTCCTATGGTAATGCACTCCTTCAAACAAATAATGCAGAAACAGCTTTAGGGTTTGAAGGCATTTATCAAGAATTTTCTTCCCTGGCAGATTTTGTTTATCTTATGGGAAACATTTATAAACAAAACGGTCTTTATGAACAAGCATTAGAACAGTATCAGAAAGCTATCGGGATGCCTTTTTGTAAACAAAATGGGGCAAATAGCTTTCTTCCCCTCTACCAAATTGGCAAAGTATGTGAAACTCTAAACGACATTCCATCTGCAGTTGCTTGTTATCAAAATTGTGGTAATTTTGCTCCTGCGAGAGAACGTTTGGAAATGCTTCATACATAGAAGGAGAAAAATATGATTCCTATTTCAGTATGTATTATCACCAAAAATGAATCTGAAAACCTTGAGAAATGTCTGACTGCAATACAGCATTATCCTTTTGAAATCATAGTTGTAGACACGGGATCTACGGATCATTCCATAGAAATTGCTCGCAAATATACTAATAAAGTTTATAACTTTACATGGATTAATGACTTTAGTGCAGCTCGCAATTACGCAATAAGCAAAGCTTCACACAATATGATTCTTTCTATTGATACAGATGAATTTATTAAGGAAATTGACGTAGAACAATTAGAAAACTTAATAGAAAGCAATCCCAAATCTGTCGGTTCTGTTAAAATGCTGAACTATTTTGAAGCAAATGGTGAAACGCAGTTTCAGACCAGTATGTTAGACCGGTTATTTAATCGAAAATATTACCATTATGAGAACCCGATCCATGAAGCTTTAATTCCGACGGGCAGTTTCCCTTATCTTACTTATCCAGTTCCTATTATAATAGACCATATAGGATATCTTGGTTCTAAAGAAAAATTGGAACAAAAGGCAAAACGTGATTTGGATATTTTATTTAAAGAGTTGGAAAGGGATTCAAATAATCCCTATCATTATTTTCAAATTGCACAATGCTACATGTTAATGCGCGACGAGGATAGCGCGCTCAAATACTTCAGAATTGCAATGCAACATAATCCCTCTCCCGAAGAAACCTATACACGTATCTTAGTTAATAACTATGGTAATATTCTGGTAGAGCACCAAGAAGTAAACGAAGCCTTGTCCCTTCTTTTCTATTATGATTATTATAGCGACAATGCCGACTATCTTTGCATGATGGGTCTTGTCTATTTACATATAGGACAACCGTTAAAAGCATTGCCGGAATTTATCAAAGCACTAACAGCATCTCAACATGACTCCATCGATCCTCGTCTTCCTTCCTACTATATTGGTTTTATCTACGAACTATTCGGTCAAACTGACATAGCCAAAACTCATTATCAAAACTGTGGCAACCTCACACCCGCGATAAAAGCACTGGAACGAATATCTTAATGAGATCCTAAAAAGAGACCACCCAATTCGGGTGGTCTCTCTGGTAGTCATCATGCAACTAACTTTAACTTCTAAGCAATTAACCAAGTAAGGACAGTGCCAACTGATTGGACTGATTTGCCTGAGATAACATAGAAGTACCGGCCTGCTGTAAGATATTGTTGTTGGAGTATGTAACCATCTCTGTAGCAATATCTGTATCACGAATAGCAGATTCAGCAGATGTTGTGTTCTCAACAATGTTATCCAAGTTATTGATTGTGTGCTCTAATCTGTTCTGGATTGCACCAAGGTCAGATCTCTGCTGAGAAACAATAGTCAACGCGCCCTTAACAAATGCATTTAAGGAGTTGAAATCCTGAGTTGTAGCAACAGTTGTATCACTTCCTACTTTTAATCCTGTCATCTTTGTGATTACATCATCTGCAATAGCTGTTGTTAACTTCTTCTTATTATACTTACCATCTTTAGCTGTATCAAACGTTGCGTAAGTTGTTGTCTCTGTAGTCTTATCAACCGAACCAACCATACTGCCAACACCATTGTTCTTATATGTGGTAGATGTATAAGTCTTAGTAGATTCTGTAAGGTTGTTATAAGTAACAGCTGTATACAGTTTTGTTTCAATACCTGCTGCAAGACCACGCATACTCATGTTGGCGATAGAGATATCAATGTGCTGACCAGCCTCTGCACCAACCTGAAGTCCTTTGATGAAAGAACCATCTAACAGATTCATTTCATTGAAAGTAGTTGTACTCTGAACACGGTCAACCTCGCTCATTAACTGGGCAATTTCAGACTGAATAGCAGAACGATCTGTAGTTGTAAGAGTTCCGTTCTCACCCTTAACAGCTAACTCGTTCATACGCTGTAACATATCCTGAACTTCGTTCAACGCGCCTTCTGCTGTCTGTACGCAGGAGATACCATCTTCTGCATTAGCAGATGCCTGAGTAAGACCTCTGATCTGACGTCTCATCTTCTCACTGATGGAAAGGCCAGCTGCATCATCTGCTGCACGGTTTACTTTGTAACCGGAAGATAACTTCTCTGTAGACTTAGCCTGAGCACTTGTTGTAACGTTCAGCATTCTGTTAGAGTTCATTGCTGTAATGTTGTGTTTTACTACCATAATATATTCCTCCTTGAATTTAACACGGCTTCCATGCCGCTTTCTTTTTCTTGTAATGGTTCCGCTGATTCGTACGCTACCAACGTTCCCATTACTGTTGGTTAAGTAAGTGTTTTACTTTACTTATTATATATATCGGGTATTTCCCGATTTACTTTAGGGCCTTTTTTAATTTTTTTAATAAAATTAACCATTATTTCAAGCCCATATGTACTACTGCTTGCTGTCATAGAACTGCGGCGAAACATGATTTAAGTTATTCATGCTATTATAATAATTTCTTGCCACCTTCTGTATAGATACATTCTTGCCAATCTCCTGCTTCTGCTTTTTGAACTGGGTTTCCATTAACACTTTATTTCGCATGTTGCCTGCATTAATGGTTGCAATCTTGGCAGTAATCTGCTGGATACATTCCTGCATACGCTTAATCTCGGTGCGGTACTTCTCTTTGTTACCGATGATCTCTTCTCTGGTACGATCATAGACAGTCTCAAATCCTTCATCCAACCGTTCCAGCTCAGCAACCAGTCTTCCCTGTACATCCAGCATCTGATCCAAACGATCCATATTAAGTTCTTCGTTTTTCAACAGCTTTTCCTGCTGTTCATTATGATTGATCAATTGATCTAAAATTTGATTTTTCTTTTCCAAGCTTTGCAATAATATCTGTACACTGTTCTGATTCATGAGCATCCTCTCTATGCCTTATTGCATTTTTTCATAACTTCTTTCCATGTATCGCGCAGAGATCTCAAGTGCGTATTTACTTCTTCCAGGATTTCTTTATCTTTCTTGATATTAGCCACATACAGACGCTGCAACAAATATACATAAATCCTGTCAAAGTCCTCCGATACAGGATACTTTCGGTCCAAAGTATTACGGAATTCTTCTATAATACGCTGCGTCTTCTTAATGTTATTATAGGCTTTCTCGATATCTTTATTGTCAATCGCCATGATAGCTATGTTGCAGAACTTAATCGCGCCTTCATATAACATCAATGTAACCTCTGCCGGCGATGCAGTCAGTATCTTATTCTTCTGGTACTGCTCATAGGGATTCTGTGTTGGCATAGATATTCTCCTCCTTGATCATACTTACCATCTTATCTCATTTGCGGATCAACCGCCGAACATACTAGCTATACTATTATTCTTCGATTCCAGTTTTGCAAGTGCCGTTTCCATAGCAGAGAACTTACTGTACCACTTATCCATGAGCGCGTTCAGTTTCTCTTCCTGCTTTTCAATCTTCTCAGTATACTCTTTATATTCATCCTTCATCTGCTTATCATTGTATACTGTAAACGCACTACTCATATCTGTGGCAGACATCTTATCTGCCAGTGTATCATGCAAATTATTCGCCAGGCTGGTAAAGAAACTCATCACAGTATCAGGATCAGAAGCAATCATGCTCTTCAGGACATCATCAGCCTGCTTTACGCTGGAATTAGCATCATCCTTGTCACCATCGATATGATACGCATTCCTTTCGTTATCTGCCGCATTGAAATATCCCAGAGTATTAATACCAAAATTAGATAAATACATCTGCTTGCCGTTCACTGTTGCTCCCTGCAGAAGCACCGTCTTCATAGCATCTGCCACAGAATTGAGCGTAGAATCCTTACGAAGCAGAGAGTCTTTAATTTTCTTCTCCCACTCTTCAATCTCAGTATCAGACATGGCATCTTTTTCTTCAGAAAGGAGCGGATCATATCCTTTAGAAGACTCAGCATTGTACAAAGAATCCATCTCATTGATCAGCTTATTGTACTCCGTAAAGAAGTTCTTAATCATATCATAAATACCATCAGTATCCTCTGTGGTAGTCATGGTTACTTCTCCGGAAGTCTCTTCTAAAGCACTGAATGTCAACCCATTTATAGTAAAGGTATTGTTCATGGATGTATACTGCACACCGTTTAAAATAATTTCCGCATCTCGACCGTCGATTTTCGTTGCGGCAGCTTTGTATTTATTATTCGGATTCTCAGGGTCTTTAGCTATTTCCACTGCTTCAACTGCAACAGCTACCTTGTCATCAAATTCCTTTTTCACGGCATCTGCCAGTTTCTGTGTTCCTTTAACGGTTCCGTCTGCAGCATCCACCTCGTAATAGGTCTTATTATCGGCAATCTTTGCTTCATTGGCAGCAATCATATCTTCATTCTGTTTGATGCCGTCTAAGAACTCATAACGCAGTTTGCCTTCATCAAATGCTTTCTGCTTCTCGCTCACCTTGCCGGATGCCTCTGCAATTTTCTGTTCTATCAGCGCAATATCCGCGTCTGTAAGCGGGCTTCCGTCCTCCTTCGCCTCTGCAAGCGCTTTCTGATAACGCTCTAATTCCTCCTTAGCATCTGCCAGTTCGCCGCCCAAAGATCCGGCATCATACTTCGTAACCGTCTCCATCTCATAGACCGGATCACCATTCTCATCCGTCATCAGATTACCGTCACTGTCTTTCTTCTGGATCGGATTACCGTTTTCATCTAATTTCTGCTGTTCCACCTCGTAGCCATATAAGCTTCTCTTTAGGCTTTCTGCCGTCTCTGCAGGATCATAACCTGTCAGCTTCTCCAGATTTTCTCTGTTCGTCTCGTTATTCTTCCTGATCTGCTCATTCTCTGCTTCCAGTGCGTCATTTGCCGCCTTATAAGCTGCTGCACGCTTTGCGACCTCATCGTCCTTAACCTTCTGATAAGCGTCTGCATTCGCCGGATCGTTATAGCTTGCCCATTTCTCATACTCTTTGCTTGCCAGATCATTTGCAGACAAAAGCCCCAGCGTTTCTAATGCTTTCATGCCGCCTTCATTGTTACCCGTCAAGGTAAAATTATTGATTGCACCTGTATTCTTAGAACTTATAAAAATCCTCTGGTTATTCTGGTCAAAGCTTGCCTGTAATCCTGTTTCCTGTATCTTACTTATAAAATCATTGATTCTCATATCTTCGGAAACATCAATATTAATGTTGGCCCCATTAGCACCGGTTACCGCTATACTACCCTTGCCTGAAAATCCAAGTTGCTTTAAAGTAGCCTCTCCCGTAAAGCAGACTCCATCTGCTGTCTCTAAACTACCACCCGTCAAGTAAGCTGCCTTCGCCAGTTTGTTTACCTTAACCGTGTTGACACCATTGGCAGCATTGTCACCTGACAATATCTGAATTGCGTTGGTATTAGACACCTTAGTGTTCTTCTTCATGTAAGAACTCTGAAAACGCAGATCATCCAATACATTGGTATAGAAACTGTATATCTTTGTATTTAAGGCTTTCCATGCGTCCTGCTTCCAGCTAAGCTTCGTCTGTGCTTTCACCAGTTTATTCTTCTTATAACTCTGTGCGGAAGCTAACTCATTGATAATACTCTCTGTATCCAGACCGGAATACATACCCGTAATTCTAATAGCCATCTGTTATTACCTCCTAAAACCGCCTATCGCTTCTCGTCCACAAGGATGCCGGCTACTTCCCATACCTTTGCGATCATATCTAATGTCTTCTCCGGCGGGAACTCTTTAATAACTTCTTTCGTATCCTTGTCAACAATCTTAATCATCACTCTGTTTGTGTCTTCGTGAACACCAAATACAGCCTCTTCGTTGCTGTTATTGATCTTCTTATTCATTTCAGCAATTGCCTTTTTCAACTGGTCTGTCACAACCTTTTGCTGTGACTGCTGGGCATTCTGAGATGTCTGCTGCTGACTGCCGCGTTCACCGCTCTCACTGTGCTTTTCATCCTCAGCCTGTATCTGTGTTACTGCTGCAGTAGTCTCATCAACGTTGATTGTCTGTCCGTCCTCAGGAACTTCCGTGTTCACTGGTGCTGCTGCCTGTGGTTTTACTACTCCCTGTGCCTGATATGTCATGGCACTGCTTAATGGTTCAATTGCCATCGCCAATCACCTCCGTGTGATATTTAGTATTTATGTTAGTAGAATCGTCTTATGATAACGCCCTTTTGTTGTACAAATTTTGCGCAGCAAATCAGACGTAATCTCTTATTATGTATATCGGTGAAAAATGATAATAATTTAGTATCCTGCCGAAATTTATTGGAAATCTGCACGCATCCTTCTTATCACAATGTTCTTTATCCTGCCAGTATCTGCTGCATCATTTGTACCACCTGATTAAATGCCCCTGCCTGCTTTGCCATCATAAGTATCTGTTCTACCACCTGATTAAATATGCCATATTCCAGCAGTGCTTTTTTATGCCTTGCTACCATTACACATCTTGCATGAAAATAGCCTCCGACTTTAGAGGACACTCCGCCTTCATGAATATCAGCAATCAGAAGCGGTTCTGCCACAAATCCTAATTCAAAGTTTTGAGCAATACGTAAAAATAACTCCCAATCCTCAAGACAAGTTAAATTCTCATCAAAAAACTGTCCCTGCACCTGACATTTCTCCAAGCAAGCTTTCCTGATCACGGCGGTAGGACCCCCAATCACATTGCTTACCAGTAGTCTGTCGTATATCCACCCCTGCAAATTATCCGCTCCGACAGATACATTCGGCACACTGACTTTAGTTCCATCTGCTTTAATGCCTTCATAAGAACAATATACCAGACCTACTTCCGGCTTTTCTGCAAATACTCTCATTTGCTTTTCTAATTTATCCTCTTTCCAGATATCATCACTATCCTGAAAAGCAAAATACTCAAACTTTGAATTTTTGATTCCTTCGTTTCTGGCAACAGACACACCTTTATTCTGTTGTTGTCTATAGTAATGCACTCTTGTATCTGCTGCCGCAATTTCTGCCACAATATCCCTTGTATTGTCTGTGGAACCATCATCTACTATCAATAATTCCCAAAAGCGATATGTCTGCCGCCGGATACTTTCTATAGATCTTTGAATGAGATGCCCCCGATTATAAGTCGGCAATATTATGCTTACATATTTTTCTTCCATATTTGTCCTCCGGCTTTGCATCAATACTCTTTATTGACCTTCGGTTTCCCACTTTACTTCATATTTACTTTCCATTATACTAAATTTATGTATATTATACCACTTTGTGTATAATAGTTAAGCCAATAAAGGAATGAAATCTCAATGGAAATCCTATTTTACCGCTACAACAGCATCTGTGAACCGGACATTATACAGGTCTTTACCGATTTCGGAATTACGGTTCACACAGAAGAAATGGAAATGACAGATAAGTCCGTCACACCGAAGCAATGTGCTGCCAAGATTACCGAATGGCTTATGGAGCACTCTTTCGCTTTCGTGTTCAGCATTAATTTTTTCCCTGCCATTTCCTATACCTGTAACCGCTTCAAAGTGCCCTATGTATGCTGGAGCGTGGACTCTCCCGTACCGGAGTTATTCTCTAATGCACTGAAAAACGAATGGAATCGGATTTTCTTATTTGATCAGGCACAGTACCAGTTTTTCCGTCCCATTAATCCGGAGTGCATCTTCTACTTGCCTCTTGCCACGAACGTAAAGCGTTGGGAAAACGTAATTTTAAATATGACCGATGAAGATTTCACAAAATACGGCGCAGATGTAAGCTTTGTAGGATCGCTCTATACAGAGAAATGCAAATATGACAATACGGTCATCTCCCGATACACACGGGGCTTTGTGGACGGACTGATTGAGGCGCAGCTCAAGGTATACGGCTGCAATTTTATCTCAGACACACTGACCGACCGGGTAATCCGCGAGATAGCGGATGCCGATCCCAACTTCTATAAAGGCTCGGATACATACATGGATACCGACCGCTATCTGGTGGCACACCAATACATCGGCATGAAGTTAGCTGCCGTGGAGCGGGAACGGACATTAAACCGTCTGGCAGAACGCTTTCCCGTAACACTCTATACAAGAAGCGATACGTCTCCGCTTCCTAACGTTCACTGCAAAGGCAGTGCTAAGACACTGACGGAAATGCCTAAGATTTTTCATGCCAGCAAAATCAATTTAAACATCACTATGCGTCCGATTGAGACAGGGCTTTCCCTGCGTATTTGGGATATCTTAGGCTGCGGCGGTTTCCTGCTGACGAACTATCAGGCGGAAATTCCCGAATATTTTGAAATCGGCAAAGACTTGGAAACTTATGACTCTATGGAAGAGCTGGAGCAGAAAGTGCAGTATTATCTGGCACACGAAGAAGAACGAATTGAGATCGCTATAAATGGATATGAGAAAGTTGCACAGCACCACACCTACGAGCATAGACTTGCCGAGATAATACGAATCCTCAGCTCTACGTTATAAACAGGAATAAATGGAAAATGTCAGATTATATCTCGCATTGACAGCCCGAAAATATAATCTGACACTATGATAAATACATGAAACATTATGAATTCATTATTACCGGCAGACAATCCCTGCCTTGCTTTTATCCCAACAGATTCTTAAGTGCTTCCATGCCATCCATATTAACAGCCTCTTTGTTGGAATCCTGAATCTGTACATATACCTCTTTACGGTATATAGGCACTTCCTTCGGTGCGCTGATGCCAAGCTTCACCTGTTCCCCTTTGATTTCCAGTATTGTAATCTCGATATTGTTATTGATCACAAGGGCTTCATTCTTTTTTCTGGATAAAGCTAACATTTACTCACCTGCTTTCTTTTTATTGGCATTCAGGATATCATAAATCGGGAATTTCACCTGATACTGGTCTCCCTCTACGATAACCTGGGCTGCTTTCTTCTCTGCCGCATTGATTACGATAGGGCCTCTCAGATTAACGGTCATCTTCGTCAAATCCTTCGGCACGGTTACCGTAACAAGCACCAGCAGTTCATCATCGTTAATCTCTCCCAGATGTCCTAACAGTTCATCATCCACCTCCGGATTATACTCAGGACATACCAGCAGCGGATCCATGACCGGCATGGCAAACCCCGGCTCCTGAATAGACTGTAACCAGTGAATCGTCTCTGTTCCTTTGTCCTTATCATGAATCAGGGCAAATTCCGTAAGATCCGGGAATCCTACGATTCCTCTCGGAAAGTTTATGATTTTATCATCGTCAATGGTGATCTGACCAAATGCTTTTGTTTTAATTTCCATGCTATTCCTCCATTCAAATCTGAGCGCTCTTATAACCGCTCCTTCCGCATTATGCGGCATCCCCCATTATTATCATTCTTAGATATAGTTCATCAGATTAGTCTGCATAACCTTACTGGTAGCCATCAACGCAGCCTGATAAGTCAATTCGGCACTGGATAATTCTACAGCCACTTCCGTAATATCAATATCTTCGTTATTGGTCTGTAACTCTTTAAAAGTAGCTTTCTGATTCATCAGACGGGTCGTGATCAACTCTAACCGGCTTCCTCTGGTAGCATTATTGGTAATTGCTACGTTGGTGTCATCTATGTAGTTCTGGTACTTTGTGATCTGATTCTCAAACTTAGTCTGGATACTGTCACGAATATAGGTATCCGCTTTTTCAACAGCTTCCAACTGCTTTTGCAAATCTTTATACTCATCAGATCCTTCTTCTGCCGCTTCTAATTTTTTCTCAAGATCACTTTTCTTCGTTTCAATCGCTTTCAATTCTTTCTGGCAATGCTGGAAGTCGTCCAGATCTCTTTTCACATTATGGGTAAACACTTCATCCGCAACCGTATTGACCTGAATCTGCTGGTTAAATCCTACATCGTAGAAAATATCCTGATCTTCTTTTACCGTATTATAAGCGATCTTGGAGCCGTCATCTTTCGTCTCGGTGCAGCGGAAATAATGTACCGGGTTAATATCGCCTTCAATCCAACTGGATTTCTCATAGGTGATCTGAAAACTATCCCCTTCCTCATAATTATGTGCATAGAATTGTGCGCTGAATACCAGTTCACCGCTGGAAGGAATATAGGCAATACCTGTCTCCGTACCATTGGCAATCGCTTTATAAGCTTCCTCAGCATCCGCATACTCTGTAACAATTGACTGGGTAGCACCGTTATTATCTAACACCGGATTGCCATCGGCATCTCTCTTAATCGTCAGATCATTCCCATCCTTATCAGTAATCTTCAATGGCAGATCACCATTGGCATCCGCACCGTCTAAAGAATTGTAGGATAAACGGAAACGATACAGCGTAGTGTTAGCGACATACTGCTCATAGGAATCACCCGATCCGGCTCCGGCCGGCATACCATCTGTCAGCACATCGAAATTCGTATAATTAATGGTACTGATATCCGCATAATCTATGTCTTCCTGAATCTCATAAGACACCGGATGTCTTCCCATCTCCGCAATATCCTCTGCGGAAAATGTAATCGCGGTATCAGTCCTGAATCCGGAGAAAACAAAACGCCCTGCATAGTCTACATTACCGCTGGCATAAAACTCCTTCGTCAGAGATTCCATCTGTGTCAGAATGATCTGCAAATCATCAGAAGTCAGATATTTATTGGCAGCAGTTCCCGACTGCTCATATAAATTATTCAATACGTCACCGATCGTATCCAGCGCATCCTGTGTTACAGTCAGCCACTGCTCCGCATCCGGTGAATTTTTATCATAATATTGTGACACAGTTGTCACATTACTTCTGAGACGAAGTGCCCTGATCGCTATAACCGGATCATCGGAAGGTCTTACGATCTTGCTCTGATTGGTCATCTGGTTACTAAGCTGATCCTCTAATAATTTATTCTGATTAATATTATACAGAGAATTATTGCGCATGATTTTATTCGTCATTCTCATGGTTTGTTACCTCTCTTCCGTTTTAAACTCCTGTTTGCAGGATCAGTCTGTCGTAAACTTCCGTTAATACCGAAATCATCTTAGATGCTAACGTATAAGAATTCTGATATTTAACCAGACTTACCGCTTCCTCATCCTCATCCACACCGGAAATAGATGTTCTCTGGTTGTCTATACTTGTCTCCAAGCTGTAATAAGTAGCATAAAAAGTATTGGCATTGCTTGCATTCAGTGCCGCATCGGAAAGTACACACTCTAAGAATCCGCCTGCATCTCTTCCGCGGAAGCTGAACTGGTTTACATCACTCATCATCGAGATCACTTTCTTAACCTGTTCGCACTGTTCTACACCGTCAATCTCTTCTCCGTTCTCGTCTACCTTATCCGAGATACTGCCTCTTGTTCCGAGCAGGGATGCATCCTTAATCAATTCATTCATAATCGCCAGATTGCCGGACGTCATATAATAATAGCCTTTACCGTCCTTTCTGGAATCATTCAGCTCATCCTCAGTGTACTGCCCGTTATCAGTCACATAATCAGCAGTAAAAAGAATGCCGGCATCCTCATCTGCTGCCGTAATACCATCTGTAAAGATATCATTTACTTTATGGGCAAAGTCACGAATCCACTCATTCATCTGTGCCATATAGTAGGGAATGCCCTGATAATTAACCTCATCGCCGACCGTAGCCGTCTGGTAATTCTTAGCCGGTGTAATTGCCATATCGCTGGCTGCATTATCAATAATAAACGTATATACACCATCGCCCTGATAAGACCAGTCCGTATAGTAAAATAACTGATCTCCTATGTTGATGATACCGCCGGTGTCTGAGAGATTACACTTATTCATATCACTCAGATAAGAGGCGGTGGTCTGAATAGTCACCCTGCTGGTAGCTCCCCCGTAAAGTATATCGGTGGCCGTACCCTGAAAATACTCACCGTTATTACCATCGCGCATCTGGATCAGACCTTTCAGTTCTCCTCCCATAGATGCATTGTATAATCCGAAATCCAAACCATTATCCCAACGAATATCATACAAACCGTCTATATCGGTCAGATTTACCTTCTCTTCCTTCGAACGCGCCTCACATATCAGTTGGTTGTAATCATCCTGATCTACCAGTGTCTGTCCGCCGGCAATTCTGATAATGCACCTCTTGGCATTCGTCTCGTTGCCGAGCTGGTCATAGATCGGCAGCTCTTTTACATCCACATCTACAATGGCAGATAATTCATCGATCAGGTTATCTCTCTTATCACGCAGCTCATTGGCGATGGTTCCTGTAATCTCAATGGTATTAATCTGTTTATTAACCGTTGCCAGATCCTGCGCAATAGAATTGATGTGGTCTACACGCATTTTAATCTCATCATTCACATCCGCCTGCATATTCTGCAGATCACCGTACATATTATTGAAATAATCCGTCAGACTCTTTGCCGCAGAGATAAACTGTGCTTTCGTGGAAGTACTGCTGGCGTTCTTGGTGATCTCCTGTAACGTAACACCCAACTGGTCAAAAACCGATTTGAATCCGGTCGTTCCGTCATCATTCAGATAATCTTCCAGCATTCTGCAATAATATGCCTTCGTATCATATTCTCCGAGTTTGGTCTCATTGTCGCGGAATTTATTGTCATAGAAACTGTCACGGATACGCTCGATTGCAATCGTATTGACACCGGCACCGGCACAACCGTAGGTAGCAAACACGCGCAACGGATCCATCGCTTCCTGCTTGACCTGCTGACGGCTGTATCCTAATGTGTTGACATTACTGATATTATTCGCTGTTGTATTCAGTGCAGCATTGGCAGCCCTGAGCCCTGATGCTGCAATATGTAATCCAAAAAAAGTAGATGCCATGTTCTCACCTCTGATTTTTAACTCTGGTTACTCTCTGTCTTACTCTATCCTCGTCCCAACTGAGTCAATATATGTTCCAGCATTTCACTGACTACATTGATATATCTGCTGGAAGCGTTATATGCATTCTGGAACATAATCATATTCTGCAATTCTTCGTCAGAAGACACTCCCACAATCTGCTCTCTCGCATTTAAAATTGCATCGGTTGCCACAGTCTGGCTGTCCTGAATCGCTCTGAACACAGATCCTGCATTTGCCACCTGAGATACCAGGTTCTTATAGTAATCCCTGAAAGATACGGGCGTCTCTACGTTAGGATTCAGCGTATAGATTTTCTCTTCGAAAGCCGCCTTAAGCTCCTCCATCGTCTTCTGGTCTTCCGAGTGATCTCCCAACCGGAACGTTAACAGCGACGGATTCTGACGAAGTTCCATGTTAATCACAAGATTGCTGACTGTCCAACCCTCTTCATCCACCGATTTTTCAAAAAGCTGATAGGGGTCTCCGTTTTCATCTCTCAGATAATCCGAACCCGGATTTCTCTGTTCTTCTCTTTCAGCCGCATTTGCCAGAATTCCGTTAATTTTGGTTACTACCGCATTGATGAGCTGATCGAACTCAGCTTCTATATTCATAACGATGGACTCAGCCACATTGCTGTTGTACCATCCTTCTTCATATTCGCCATCTTTATTGATATCTTTGATCTCACTGAAAGTGGCTCTATGGTCACCTCTCGCTAACAGGGTGCCCTTCAAAGAACCGATATCCGTATTTAAATCGGAAGATATCTTTTGGGTAAGATTAAATACTTTCGCTGACGCAATACCTTCTTCTGTTGCCACCGGCTGTCCATCCTCATCATAGTCGAAGTCAGCAAGCATAACCCAATACGGTGTATAGAACCCTGTCTTGGGATCTGTATAGAGCGCCACTTCATTAACCAGTCCACCCTTAACAAGATCAACACCCTCGAATTGCACGCTCACATATCCTACCATATCTTCCTTATAGGAAATATTACCCAGCTTAGCCAGTTCATCCAGCAGATAATTTCTGCGGTCCCGAAGGTCGTTGGCATGTTCCACATCTCCCGCTTCGATACCAACAATTTTTTCATTTAATGCCTCGATTTCCTGTGCATAACTGTTAATCTTATCGACATCTGTCTGTACCGTTCTGTTCAGGTTATCCTGATATTCGCACAGGCTGGTGTATACCGCTCCGGCTCTTGTCAGGAACTCATAGGAACGTGTTACAAACAGGTTCTGATTCACGGAACTTGTAGGGTCCTTGCTCAATTCCTCAACCGCTGTCCATAAATTGGATAACGATACCGAAAATTCGTGCCCCTCATTCGATTCACCCAATATATATTCTATTTCCTCCAACGCACTCGTGGAAACATCATAAAAAGCATTCCGCCCCGATTCGCGCCGATAGTTCAAATCCAAAAAATAATCTCTTACTTGTCTTGTCTGGGAATAATTGACACCAAGACCCAACTGCTGCCAACTGGTGGACTGACTCTTGGAAATCGTCACATAAGTTCTGGTTCCCTGCGCCACCTGCTGCCTTGTATATCCTTCGGTGTCTAAGTTTGACATGTTGTGCGCTGTTGTATTCAGCGCATTATTTGATGTTTGTAATCCTGATACGCCTACATAAAGGCTGCCGAATAATGACATATATCTACCGTCCTCAACAATCTATTGTTTGGCGTCAAAGGCCTTGTTGCTCATACCGATTACATCACCGGTATTATAAGCGCCCCTGTTATAATTAGCCGTCTCCGGCGCTTTCTTCAGGGATTGAAGAACATTCATATTAAACTGAACCATCTCCAGCGCACTCTGAATCAACTCCCGATTCTGCTCGTTGACCCTCTTCACGCTGCGTACGCTCAACTGCAGCTTATCAAATACAGCCGCAAGCTTGGCCTGCTCTTCCGGTCTTGCCGCCAACATTTTAATCAAATCTACAATTTTCAGTTTGGTAACATCCTTGTTAAGCACATTAGCAATATCATTAACAGCTTCGTTTCTCTGACGATCCAGATGATTGATTCTGCTAACTATGATCTGCTCCTCATCCGTGATTTTCGCTAATTCATCTAAGTCCTCGGACACAATGACTGTTGTTTTCTTCATGGACAATGTTAAAAGATTCTCGTACTCCAGATTTTCCTTTTCTAAAACCTCGATCAAGGTCTCCATTAAACTTGCCACGCTATAACCTCCATTGTGTCTACAGACTTTCGATTTCTTCGTATTTCTTCATTAATTTCTCTGCAAAGCTCTCTCCGCTTACCTGATAAGTACCATTCGCAATACTTGCTTTGAGAGGAGCTGTCAGTTCTGCCCTGATATCATCAGCCGCTGCTACAGCGTTCTTCGCAGTCTGGATATCTTTACCGAAACTGGAAATCTGAATCTGGTCAGATGCCGCTTTCTTAGATGTCTGCTGCGCCTTGACAGTCTTCTTCGTACTATATAACTGCTGAACCTGTGTATAAGCTTCAATACGCATATGGGACTCCTCCTTTCTGTCGTGCTAATCCTATATTTATGAACCGTTTTAGCGGTTGTTCACTCTCTTCATTTGTGAACTGTTATTATTTGTATCGGATAAATTTGCAAAGACTTTAGGGCAGGCGGCACTTTTTTTCTGACAGGTCAGGTAAGCCCACCTTTGCTGCACCGGAAAGCTGACCTCCCATCTGCCCCAGCACCTCCACTGCCTGTGCCTGATTTTCAGAAGATATTTTCAAAGAATCAGATACCTTCTCATTTTCACCTGATTGGGTGCTCAACCAGTCCTCCGTATCGCTAAGCTCAGATATGGTATTGCACATATGTGTAATAAACAGCTGCATATTGTTACTCATTATGGCAATTTCATCATTCCCTTTCACTTCCAGACTCTGGGAAAAATCGCCCTCTGCAATGCAGTCAATTACTTTCGTTGTCTTTTTAACCGGTCTTACTACGCTATTCATAATGCGGAGAGATATGAAAATCAAAGCAACCGCTGCCGCCATAGTGATCGCCGCCATGATCAGTTCCATTTTATGCAATTCTGCGAGCATCTTCTGTTCTGTCACATAGGTAACCAGATACCAGTCTGTATGCTCTATCGGATTTAAACAGACATAATAAACGCACTGATTAATCCGTTTCTGCCTTCCGAGAGGGCTTTGCCGATATTGCCATATAAAGTATCTTCTTGTGCTTCTCCCAAGATTACCGCTATCATTTCACTGTTCAGATGTGCAAGGATTGTCTGGCTTGCACCGGTCACCAGAAAAGCCTCCACTTCTTTTTGTGCTGCAATTTCTGCAATCAGTCCGGACACATAATCCAGATATACGTCGGTTGCCAGCACACGAACGGCATCGGGATAGTCTACATGTACTGATGCGCTGACACAGACTTGGCCGGTCATAGAATCATAATAGGGCTCTCCGAAAGCAAACGTATCATTGTCCTTACCGTCCACGTACCATTCTCTTTCTACCAATACCCAATCGTCCCCCAGAACCCAGCCTAAACCATCCAGATAAACACAACTGTCATCCCCCATATAGAGACCTACCGGATATGCTTCGTTCTTACCCACTGACTTTTCCATATATTTTAGAATTGCTGCATCATCAACAAAACTTCCTTCTTCAATCGTATCCTGATAAATCTGCAGTTCTCCGAATATTTGTGTCACCCATGCATTTATTTCTCCCCCATATGCCTGTGACTTTGCTTCCAATTTATCCTGTGATACTTTCAAAACCACATTTCTGGATAAAGCAAAAATGAAATGATGATAAGCCTGTAAAGTACCATCCTATTTCTGTAAATACGTTGTTTTATATACAGGTTCCTTTTACATTGTTTTAACCGCCACAACTGTAATATTATCTTTTTCTCCACGCCGTTTCACGCATTCAATTCCTTCCATCATCGCTCTGCGAATGGTAGTCCGATCAACCAACTCTTGAGCGGACATGATTTCTTCAAGTTCCTTTTCATTCAGTTTATGTGTAAATCCATCAGTACATAAAAGATAAATCGCAGATTCTTCTATTTGTCCTTTTTGGTAGACCGGCAGTATATTTTCCTGCCCGCCTAAACATTGTAAAATAACATTTCGCCTAGGATCTGTTATGGCTTCTTCTGGTCTCAGCCTTCCTTCACGCACTTCTCTTGCCACCAGACTCTGATCGTCAGTCAACTGCTTAATTTCATTTTTTATGCAATATGCTCTGCTGTCTCCTACTTGTGCTATCAGATATTGATTTCCCAAAAACAATACCATAGTCAATGTTGTTCCCAACTTTACTCCATTATTACATCCATATTCATATAGTATTCTATTTTGTTCACAGATTGTTTCATGTAACTTCTGAGATACTACATCTACTATAGTATCCTCAGACGATTCCATTACCATATTTATCAGAAAGAAATCAAACCAATTATTTAAAAGCTGAATAGTGCTTCTACTTGCATATTCTCCATCCGCCAATCCTCCAACACCATCGCATACTGCTGCCATTACAATCGTTTGATCATTTCTACAGATTATTCTTGCACAACAGGCATCCTGATTTGAATTTCTGCTTATCCCAATGTCTGACAAGCATTCCAGTATATACTTGATTGGCTTACTATCAGGCATATGCTTATCCGTTTTTTTGTTGCCAAGCAGCACTGTATTTTCTTCCATACACCATTCCTGTTATCTACATCATTTTATAACGCTATGTGTTCTAAATCGGTATAAATTCAACGCACAATTCAACTTCTCCAATTCGGACTTTATTTCCTGATAATAATTCTGTTTCTGTATGAATCATAACATCGTTTAGATATGTATGATTCACAGACTGTAAATCTTTGATAAAAAACCGATTATTTCTCACACTAAATTCGCAATGTTGTCCGGAAATTGTTTTACTATAATCTATTGCAATGTTTACTTTGTCCACATTACGTCCGACAATTACTTTCGTATCTAGCGGATATTTAAAAATCTTATCAGGACTTTTCTGATCTCTTAGAACCAAAAGATACCTTCCATCTAACAAAACGGTGCCCTCTTGATCCCTCTCCTCGCCAGATACAGGTCGCTGATCATATAATGGCACCTGGTCTGATAAGGGTACCTGAAGCGGAACCAACGGCGTGGTTTTGGATATTGTTTTAGTCCTCTTCTGCCCCTCTTTCTCCGCTTTTTTATCTTTTTTCTTCAGAATTATACATAAGCTAATACCCGCTGCTACAATAACTAATACAGCTACTATTTTAAACATATTACTATGTACATTCTGAACAGTTTCTGGCTCTTCTATTATAGGTTCCTCTTCTATGGGTTCCTCTTCTTGCAGTATTTCCTCCTCTATTACTTCTGTTGCTGTTTCTTCAGATTTATCTTCAACAACAGGTTCTGGTTCTTCTGTTATTTGAATAGAAAACGGCATTGTCACCTGTGCCGTAACATCATATTCTCCATCATCAGTATGTATTGTAAAAAGAGAATTTCTAGTACTTCCGTCTCGCAGTGGCTCTGGGACTTCTGCTTCGATACAAATCAGATTATTGTCACTCATCAACTGACTTGTCAGCTCCGTGATATCATTCATATCGTCCAGCAAAAACTCCTGTCCATGTGTTATTCTCGACAACGCAAACATATTCTCCAGTTCTGTTTGATTTTCTTTATAAATATGTCCCAATGTATACACAGGATGCAAATTCTCTTTTAGTTTATCTAGTAATTCTTCTTTCGTAATTCCTATCGGCTTATTGTCAACACCATCAGAAATAACAAGGAAACGGGTATATGTACTATCTTCTTTAATTTCATCTAAAAGATTAAAGAGAATATCTGTAAGATATGTATCCTGATTATTAAATTCTATGGAGTCAATTGCTGATAATAATGCATCTTTATCCGTAGATTTTCGCTGAAGAAATTGAATATCTTCTCCAAAAGTTGCTATACTGATCTCTTCTTTCTCATCTTTGAATTCTATATATTGTCTTAAAAATTCTATTGCCTTGCTTTTATTATCTTCCGAAATTGACAACGAATTATCCATCAATATAATAGTATGAATTGTCTCACCCATATCACTGATTGTTCCATATGTAACAGAATCACAGGGAGTCGTTGCTATTTGATAATCTATCTGTTCTGGTTTTTCGTTTCCTTTTATGTAAGCAATAACCTTATCTTCATTAGTTGTAACCTGTTGTAATTGATAAATTTCTTCTGCTTTCACCTGCATAGTGCAAAACGCTAGCATCAACATAGCTGTTACGATCAAATATGCACTCCTGACCTTTTTTAATTTCCGCATACAAATCTCCTTTCTCAAACTGAAAATTTTACATGTAAATTCTGCATATATCACGCTAAACATAACTACACAGACACAAATTATGCATAATATGAACAACTTCTCAAAACATTTTAAACTGAAACTCCTCGTCTGCGAACCGAATTACAGCACCATCATATATTTTTTCCATCATACCCTTAGATATCCTTTTGCCGTCCAGAAATGAACCATTGGTTGAACCATGGTCAATCAAATAATAAGATCCTCCCTGTTTTCTAATGGTGGCATGCATTCTACTGACTGCTTTATTTCCTTGTATTTGATATTTAACATTTTCGCCACTGCCAAAAGTATTATTTCCTTCTGAAAGCACAAATATGTTATTATCCTGCATGTGAATCAACTGAGCCTCCCCGGATTGTTCCAATTGTACTGTATAACTATCTTCTTTAAATTCTACATCTTCCATCAAAACAGTTGCCTCATAGCTTTCATACATTTCACCATCTCTATTCCTCTCCTGCGTAATCGGTTGTGAATACTCAGCTTGCCCTATTTGAAAAGGTGTAAAAACACCATTTTCCTTCTTTTTATCTTTGCTGCTAAAAGGAATATTAATGGGAAAGCCTTTTTTAGAAGGCTGCTGTGACAAACCTGACTCGTCATATCCATTCACCTCATGAGCAGTATCTTCCTTAGGTTTTGTATGATTTGGTATATCTAAGGCAACGGATGAAGGTTTCATGCAATAATCTGTTTTGCCCGGAATATTCATCACCGGAATCTTTGCCGGAGCTATCGCCTTATCCTTCTTTCCCTTTACCGTAATCAGAGGCTTATTTTTTTCGTTTTTATGTTCTTTATCCTTCTTTAATGCCACATGAAATATAGATTTCTTTTCAGATCCTGAAACTTGTTTTTCTTCTTCCGGTTTTATTTCCTTTTCTCTGCTCTTAAATACATAATCAGGCTCTTTCGAAACAGGAGTCTGAACCGGTGGAACATATATATCACTCGCACCACCCTGTTTATCCGTACTCTCACATTTTTTTAGTAATTCTCTTAAATCAGATAATTTGCGAATACCTCCCCGGTTAAAAGCATTAAGAATATCATATAAATATGGATCTTTCTCTGTATAATCAGGCTGAATATTCTCAATAGTCCTTTTTAGGAACAAAAGAACATCCATTGGTTCTGTTTCCTCCAGTGGAATGTAAACCATATGACATTCATCCTGGCTGTCAAGATACACATAATTTTCATTCAGATACAGTTTCCCCGGATCAAGCATATAACTTTCAGCTTCTTCAAATGCATTGAGAATACTATTGAGAATTGTAAGAGCATTCTTTTTGAAGATACCACTTACCAGTCTTTTCTTCATCAATTTCAAATTTGTAATCTGAAATTGCATATTGTAAGAATTGTTAACTCTCATTAATTGAACCGGAATAATATGTACCATCTCGTTGTGTGAAAGCATATTTAATGCAAAATAATCCATCTCTGTATCAGCATGCAAATCCAGTATAAGCTGCTCTATTTCTCCTATTGTTTCATGTCTGAAATCCCATTGTTTCATTGCCGTTTCCCTCTTTTCCTGACTATTCTTTGATCGCCAGTTGTATCAATGTCCATGTATTGCCATGCGCTACCGGTGCCGCACCATTATCCGTAAAATTACCCGCCTCTGCAAAATTGTACTCTACTACCAGACGGTTCTCCTGATCAATATACCCCCATAATCCATCCTGACATACAGGTGCATAATCATTTGCAAAGGATTTAGCATTCTCATAGGAACAATCAATCACTATGTTGCCTTCCAAATCCATATATCCCCATTTATCCTCCACGCATACTGCACAAGGCTGTTTGCTCTCAAAGGCTTTCATGTTCTGAAAAGATTGCTCCCCAATTCTCTCTCCCCTTGTATTAATTAGGAAATATTCACCATTTTGTGCAACACCAATAACTTTATTCAAACTGCAGATTCCAGCACTATTGATTACAACATCATCATAGATATACTCTGTGACCAGTTCTCCCTTTCTGTCTATAATTGCCCATTTTTCTCCCTGTCTGACAGCGCCGACACCTTCATAGATTGCTGTTGCTTCATCATAGATAAACTCTGTTTTTCCCTGCATATTACTGTCTAAATAACCGAATTTACCATTTATTTTAGCAAGAATTCTCTTCTCAGAAATCACATCCAAATATTCATAGTTGCTCTCCGGTTCTTTGGTTTTATAACCATCTATAGATATATAAAACCATTCTTTTCCATCTTTTACGGAAATTGCATCTTTATTATTACCATCATAAATCAGTTCATCATATACGGCCTCCATAATCATTTGTCCTTCTTCATTTAATAACCCCTTTTTCCCACCTGACTCATATACTGCATAGTTGCCACGAAAATTCCCAATATATTCTGAACTTATATAACGTTCCTCATAGACCCCTTTCAACGAATCATAATATGCTTTTACCACTTCATTGCCTGGATATTGCTGATACAACTCAGCTACACATTCAATCAAAGTTCCCTGCGAGGAATAATTTTTATGAAAAGACACCATTCTATCCACATCATCTTCTATCGGTCCATAAGTATTCAGAATAGCCTTCAATTGTTTCTGATACTCTTTATAATTTCCCATTGCTAAATAGTCATCTGCAATGTATTCCGCCAATTCTAATGTATTCCCCTTAACTTCTTTCGCACTCTCATATTGTTCTATAGCATCCAGATACAGACCTTTTGCCTCCAAACGCTGCGCTTCCGATATAATTTCTTTATATTTGGATTCATTGCCGAACCATGAAGAAAGTGTAATGTACCACGCCAACACTAAAAGAGCCGCCATAATTAATGATAAGTTCTTTTTCATCTTTTCCTCCATCCCTAAGCATTTATTCAGCTTTTAAAAGCCCATTACAATCACGATCAATGCTGCCACAGCAATAAAAGGTGCAAACGCAATCTCATCTCTCATTTTGATCTTTTTAGCTGCCATATGGCATACTCCGTATAAGGCTGCCAATGCAGAAGCAGCAAACATTACCGTATACGTCATGCTGGTGCCTAAGTAAAAACCTAATATCATAAACAGCTTCACATCTCCCATACCTACAGCATGACGCGAAACTACATAAGCAATAAACATAATTCCTCCGCAGACTATGCCCCCGCTTATTGTAAAAATCAGATTATCTGCAAAAGATGACGGATAATAAACAGTTTCCAAAATAAAAATTACTATTCTGATCACGTATAAATAAATCAACCATCTGTTTGGAATCTGCTTTGTTCTTGCATCTTCTCTTGCGATCGGGAAAAGAAAAGCAAGCAACAGGCAATATCGTACCGTTTTCAAAGGTCCATATCCATAAAAGGAAAAAAGCCATGTGACCGGCAAAGCAACTGCCCAAAATAAAGCTATTAATAAGACTCTTTTTCGATCGATCCAGAGTAAAAATGCAGTCCTGCTTAAGTCCTGTTCTTGTCCTAAATCATAATTGCAATTAAAATAAATAATATAGGCTATTATTCCTATCACAACTGCCACTATATACTTCATCATATTTTTACCACAATGCTGTTTTTGCTGTTAACTTATAGGTTCTTGGTTCCAATTCTATAAAACCTAAATTAAAATGGATCTGATACACTACCGTCACTTCTAAATCCGGCATTCCTCCGGTACTCGTTTGACACCAGTTGCTCTTACTGAAATCAAGACTACTGAAACCGCCTTCAATTCCTAAATCTTCCAGATACGTATCTGCATCTTTCGTTGTCATACCCTCAAGCTGTTTCTTCACATTACTTTCTACAAGTTCCTGTATGATATAATTTGAGGTTATGTTAGCCCCTGAACTTTTTATTAAGCTCAAAATATCGGACGCAAGTTCATCTGTATCTGAGAAATAGTCATATGCCAGATTTCCCGCATGACTTGCTGCTCCCACAACATCACCGCCGTTAGATAGCGTACTTCCCAAATCCTTGACTGCATTTACCAAATCAGTCGTCTGACCCTTAAACTGATCCGCCGCAGATGCAGTTGCTACCCTCTTCTCCACAATACCGGTCTTAGTTAATATATAGCTGCATTGAGACACTTCCTTCGCTACCTCATTAATAGAATACTGTAATATGACCTGCGCTCTTGCTATCTGTACCAGATCCATGAGCGCCATATAGAAAAGAATAAATGCCACCAGAAAAATAGACGCCTCAAGTGTAATACTTCCTGAAGTCTTTTCTGTTTTATTAATATCCCTGGATCCCATAATAGGGTATCGTAAAATCTTCTTCTCCAACCGCTTGTACATCGTATCCTGCTCCATTCAATTTCTGCATAAAGAAGGTATCTATTCCTACAGATGCCTCTATCTCTATCATGGTATATTTATCCTTCAAAGTATTATCAGTCTTTGCTTTGCTTTCTGTCAGATTCAGTTCTATAACATCCGCTGTCCTTGCAAGTAGTTTCGTCTGCTTTGACGGAACATACATATTAACACAGACTAAAATCCAAAGATAATCCTCATAGGTGAACCCTGCTTCGTTTTTTGGAGTATTACCACCCGCACTTCCAGTTGGAATCAGCCACGTATCCCATACTCCTTTTGTTTTAATGAGTGCAACCCTCTTACCTTTCATAAGGTCAAACATATTTGTTGTTGTTTCAATCATTGCAGCCATCGATTGTAGTGCACACTTAATTGCTGTTTTCGCCAACGGTCCTACTGGAAACAATGCCGCAATCGTATTCGCATCACTACGCATTTTCTGATTGGTAAATGCAAAGCTCATATTAAATATCAAATTGACTGTGAAGATAACTGCTTTGGTAGCTTGTACATTATTTCGTATATCAGGACTTCCCCAAAGAATGTATTCGATTTCAGCCCGATAAATTTGATTCGTATTCAAATGCGAACGATTAATGGAAAGCGGATCCGAAATTTCTGTTCCATCCTCCTCCCAATTGCTCGTATTATGCGAGAACATTCCCATCACATATTCAGTCAGAATCAAGGGTTCCACAGCATCCTCAGTACCTTTGATGATCTTACTTTTCAACGAGCTTATCTCCGAAATACTCTCATTGTCAGCATTTAAATTGTCACTTCCCTTATCCGAGGCAGTTTTACGGCTCTTTTTATCCTTAATGCCGCCTGCCACAGAAATATCGCTGGATGCGCTTTCTCCGTTGATACCAAGCCAGTTCGTCGGCAGATCTCTCTGACCTAATGCTTCTACATTCGACTTATCCAAATCTTCACACAGGAGTAAATTTTTCAATTCGTTAATTGTCGAATTCATATTACTCTCCCAGGCATCTGCTTGTTTATTTGCTTCAGCCTTATTACTTCCATCTGTATTACAATAGAATTCTTTCAACTGAACAACAAAAGCATCCTGTGAAATATCTTTGTTTACAACAGACAGATTCATCAAATCCGGTGTATTGTACTGCTCCATAAACTGTTTCGCTTTCTGAGTCAGTCGGCTGCTCTCTTTTACAAATTCGCTACTTGCCAAACTGATGACATCAGAAACAGTCTTCACATCCCAGTCAATTCGTTTTCCTCCGATGGTCACTTGATCCAACTTTTCACATACTTCACTGTAAAATACTCTATTATTTTCAATTTTTTCTTCGAATTCTCCGATCACTCCCTCAGCCTCAAAAAAACCACTAACATTTTTTATGCTTTCTTCATATGCTTTCTTAGAATCTCCTTCCGGCAATTTGGCGACCGCATCTTTCCAATTTTCATATTTTCCTCGCAGGCTCTCAAATTCTTCTTTCAATTCCTGTACTTTCTCCTGTACTTTTGTACAGTTTTCTTTTCCCTCCTGCGCCAGTTCTCTTTGCTCATGCATTGTTTTATAGGTACTTTCTACAAGCTTTTTGAGTTCATTATCCAGTTTCTTCCTGCCTTCCGCCAAATTTTCCAATGCACTTTCATATTTTCCAATGAGTTCTTTTCTTTCCTTATATTCATCGCTGTCTTTATCTAAATCTTTCAATATATCTGATGTGTTTTTGGATGCCATAGCTTTCTCTATCATCCTCATCTTAATCAGACAAGAGCATGTATCTGCATTGAGATTATTAATATTACAGGAGAGATCTGCCATTTTCTTCATCAGCGCAAGCGTATCGCCAGATTCTTTCTCGGGACAGGTATCCAGAATTTTTTTAGCCGTTGCCAACAATGCTATTTTGTTATAATTACTTTCTGTGTCACTAAGCATTCTATTATAACCATTTTCATCTTTTACCAGCCTATATATTTCCTCCTGCCTGTCAGTGAGTTCTTTAATATCGTCAAACAGTTGCTGGACATCATTTAAAGACGACTCAAATTTCAATTCTCCGTCTGCCGCTTTTTTCTCCTTCTCCAAATTCTCCAAACTTCCCAGTTTATCAGTAATAAGTCGATTCGTTAGGGTAACCGGAGCACGGTACTTCATATATTCCAGTATTTCATGTTTGATCACTTCGGTCTGATAAATTTCCGTATCCACTACATCAGATGCCAGAAATCCATCGCTTGTCAATTCCAAATATACCAATGCCTTACTAAAATCCTCCGGTTCTACCCCACTGGCATTCAAAGATACCTCGAAAAATTTCCGCAGTACATCCTGCATTTCCTCTGACGTATCAGCCATAGCAAGAAGACCATACACCTGATTCAGTTCTTCATAATAATTGGATAAGGCTCCATTCATTGACAAATCTCCAGCACCTGAAATTAAATTTTTAGCGCCCAGAATACGGCTGCCATCAATAATAACTCCGCCGAAAATAAAAGTCGGTATTAATATCAGTGTTAAAAAGACCGAAATGGCACCATCATGCCTTCTGCAAAAATTAAGCATATCTATTCACAATTCCTTTTTCATAATATTTCTTCATTACAACAATAAGGCTGAAAGTTCCCTTTCAACCCTATTGTTGTCCAAAACTTATCTTCGTCAAAAGATATATTTATTGATTCCATCCATAATCTTATCCAGCTCATCGTTTATTCCTAATTTTTCGCTGATAATAACACAGGCATCTCCTGCAAGATCTATACTGCGCACAAACCCTGCAGGGTTCATAGCCGTGGAGATCGCTGCCTGTTTATACTGAAGCTGATCTGGGAATCCAAAAAAGCGCATGGCCTCCGGTGTAGCAAACTGAAATGTCACTTCAGTTTCTACTTTCGTAGAGAATAATCCTCTCACAATATGAACGTTATTATCGACATAGCTTCCGCCTGCAAGCAACAGGGTATTGACAGACAATTTGTCAAGAAAAGCTTGTAATTTACTCTCAGTAACCCAACTTCCGCTACCGGCAATTTCACGGTACAGTGTCAAAATATCTTTATGTGCTGCTTGATAATATTTATCCACTTCTTCCGGCGCAGTCTCAAAATCTATTGCTTTGCCGTCATATACTCCTAATGTTTCATATCCGGGTGTTGCTACCACCATCGCTCCCTGATGCGCTACTCTCTGAACCTGATATAACATCGCCATTTCCTGCAATTTGAATAGACCCAAATAAATCAGTACTAAGACCGTAAAGAGTACAATAGGAAAAACAATAACTGCTTCTACCATGACTGCTGCTTTTTCTTTTTTCATTGAAAACCTCATTAACCTATAAAATTCATTAAATTATCAAATACTCGATTAACAGCTTCCGTTAACTTATCTTGAAATATTACTGCAATAGCCATAATAATAACAATGATAACAATAATTGCCACAAAATTTGTATCTCCTCTTTCTTCTTTGAAACTGTCCACAAAATTTCTCATTGCCAATGACATTCTCATCTTAGTAACTGTTAAAAAATTTCTCATAGTTTTTTCCTCTTTTCTTGTTATTATAATATATCCTTATAACCCCGCCATCATCGGAGCCATAATCATAAATAAAATACCGATAAAAATAATGGCCGTGGGCACCAGCAATTTAGAGTTTGCCTGCTCCCCCTTTTTCCTGACAATATTTTTCTTCTCCAACCACATTTCATCTGCCATATCTTTTAAAAAAAACGTCAGTTCTGAACCACCCTTCTCCAATCCCTGTATGACCATAGATGCAAACTTGCGAACTTCCTTGATCCCGCATCTTTCTGCAAATTCGCGATATGCGACAACTTCCGGCACACCATTGTCAAGCTGTGTGGATGTAAGCCGCATCTCTTCAAACAATACCGTATCCCCTTGCTGAGCAATCAAATCCCATGCGTCCCGTAGAAGCATACCAGAATTGACTAAAAGAGTCATTTTAGATAACACCTGCGGAAATTCTGTTAGAATTTTTTCCCTTCTGGCAGTCAGTTTGTCTTTAAAGCTTTCATTTAAATACCATACAAACAATCCGGCAAGCACTATGCCAAACGCCATAGCCACAGGCTTATTAGCAAGAAGTGCCAAAAGGAGAATAATGGGAATCACTGTAATGACATAAGTAATCTGTCCTCCCACAAGCACATAATAGTAATACTCCGCATATTTTCTGCCATAGACTTCTGACATAAGCTTTACTTTCTTTCTGGAATGATCCGACTTAATGTTGAAATGAACCATCTCCATAATCTGGAAACCTATATAAAACAATTCGCACATATAATAGTCTTTTGGATCTATAGAGGAAGTTATCTCCTGAAATTTTTCCTCATAGCGCATTGCCAATCCAATCCATACAAGCACAACAATCGTTGTCGGTATCAACATCACTAGCTGAAATATACTCTGCATATTTATATCCTCTATATCGTAATTGTAGTAAATTTCTTACCCAACTTATATGCCAGAAAAAATAAACCTAATGCGACAATCTTAATAATAACATTGACTATAGAATTACTGACTGCCGTCATATCACTTCCCAATCCTCCCATGCATAGCAACACAATCAACGGCATGATCATCATAATATTTAATTCATTTTTATTACCGGACAACATAGTATCTATCTCCATCTCTATTTCCATCTTGTCTATAATAATATCTCGAGTGGAACCAATAATGGAATTAATATTAGCGCCCTGCCGTAACGCCACACGAAACACATCGGCAAAACTCACAATATCATCCAGACCGCTTCTTTTCGCAAAATTCGCCAGCAGCTCTTCAATGTTAAGATTGTTCTGCATGCCCTTGATGATGAGGAAAAGCTCTTGATATATGTCTGATTGTTCTCCATAAATCTGTTCCATATCTGTCAAGGCATCCGTAAAAGCATCCAGCGTATTCTTACCAACCGCATAGGAGGAGGTCAGTGCCTCCATCAGATCCCGAAACTGTAATAGAAGATTCTTCTTCCTCTTTTCCAGCCGATAGCTTCTATAGGGTTCCTGCGCATAGATTCCTGCAAGTACCGCAACGATGATGGTCACTGCTATCCCCCGGAAGAACACGTACGATATTACGCCGCCTATTAATGCTCCTACAGCAAAAGCCGTAAATTTATGCGCCAGTGTCATATCATAGACATGATAGTCACTCCCATTGCCAAGCAAAGAAGGAATTTTTTCATACATTTCCTTTTCTTTTTTATGAAACAACGTCTTACCCTGCCTCTCTAAATTTTCCCCTTATATCCCATTAACCGTAACTTGAAGTCATTCTTCATTTCGTTGTCCGTTCGCTTTAAGGATCCGCTAACTTTTTCTATGGTTGAATTTTCATCCTCCTCAAATACATAGAGCGGATTTAACAAGATTTCTCCATTTTCATATTTGACAACCTCTGTAATCTCCATAGTTTTTCTAGAATGATCACGCAGTCTGGACAGATGAATGATAATATCCACCGCCGATGCAATCTGCTGTCTGACTGCAGTTAACGGCAAGCCCTCAGCCCCTGTCAGCACCATTGTCTCCAATCTGCTGAGCATATCCCTGGTAGAATTGGCATGTCCTGTGGATAAAGAACCATCATGTCCGGTATTCATAGCTTGAAGCATATCCAGTGCCTCAGCTCCACGCACTTCTCCGACTACGATTCTATCCGGTCTCATACGAAGTGCAGACTTGATCAGATCACGGATTGTGACAGCCCCTACACCGGCTGTATTGGCATTTCTTGTTTCCAGGCTGACCAAGTTCTCAATGTTGACAATCTGCAATTCTGCAGAATCCTCAATCGTAATGACACGTTCATCAACAGGTATAAAATTAGATAATGCATTCAAAAAAGTGGTCTTTCCGGAACCTGTACCGCCGCAAATAAAGATGTTGAACTTTGCCTCTACAAAAAGCTTTAAAATATCTGCTATCTGCGGTGTGATAGACCCATAGGTAATCAATTTTTCCATTGTCATAGGTTCCTTTGAAAACTTACGGATTGTTACAATCGGTCCTTTGAGTGAAATTGGTGGCAATACTACATTGACACGAGAACCATCCGGCAGTCTTGTATCCACAATCGGATTTGCCTGATTCACTTCTCTGCCCGCCAATGCCACAATCCGCTGTATAATATCCTGCAATTTCTCTTCACTCTCGAATTTATCCTGCAAATGCAGAAGTTGACCAGACTTCTCTATAAAAATTTCGTCCGCTCCATTGATCATTACCTCCGTAACTGTGTCATCGTTTATGATAGCATCCAACAATCCAAATCCCCTGATAGAACTGTATATCCGATCTGTCAAGTCAGCCTTCTCACCAATAGAGATATATTGCCCCTGAAAAAAGGAATCAATTGCTTTCCGAATATCTTCCTCCAGACCTTCATCCGTGACTTTTGTCAGATTAATATCTTCTAAAATCTTCTTTCGAATCGTATCAATCGCTTGTATCTGTTCTTCTCTCGTCATGACCATTCAACCACTTACTATCTTATATTTTGAAGGCTTTCCAACCCGGCAAGTCTATCAATCACACCTGCATAGGTTCCATTTTCTAACTGAGGCAGACTTCCTCTAACACGTACCTGCATAATCTGGTCCGGCAAAAAACTGTCTTTACGGGCTTTATTTATGAAAACAATCATCTTGGAACAAATATCTGTCTTCTTGAGCTCTTCAATCACATGCAGGGTATCCAAATAACGTTTCCATTTCACTTCTGCCACTTCACTGGTATCAATTACCGCAATCAGCCTGTTTACCAATGACAGTACTGCTATGTCCTTTTCCTGTAAACTGTTGCCGATATCAATCAGAACCTTGTCGTACTTCTGGCTGTTTTGTATAGCAAGCAAAAGCTCCCCAATATCCTGCACGCTCAGTTCATTCAGTTCTAATGCATTTTCACAGTCACCGAAGTAAAATATCTCATTCTTATCCTGACAAACCGTACTTTCCAGTTTTAAATCCAATGCTTTGCGCCTACTCTTTAGGGCAAAAATAATTTCCTCCAACCCTTTGTTATCTTCTCTTTGAAATATCAATCCTGTTCCACTGATATTTTCTAAATTCAAATACAACACTGTTTCTGTCTTGGCAAATCTTTTTGCTGCCGCTATTGCGACCGTGCTTGTTCCTACACCTCCGCACGGTGCAACAAAGGCATATAATTCTGTTTTGCTGTCTACCAGCATTGCATTCGTATACCGAATGTTGTTTTTATGAGAATATATTTCCAACAGATCTCTATAAATCTCGTCAGCACGACGATACTTTGCAATCTCGTATCCTGCTTCCAATGCTTCATCCGATACTTGTTCAACAAGATAAGCGATCAAACAATCTCCCAGATGATCCAAAGAATCAACATCCATTTTATTCTTTATCTCTTCGCCCAAAAGCAGAATATCTGTTTTATCTGCCTGAAAAGTATGGAGCAGATAATCCGGTTCCGTATACATGTCCCATGAAAATTTGTCATAATAATGAATATTAAAATAACGAATCAGCCTTTCGGCATATATATTTTCTTCTGTACAGATTGCAATCCTTATCTTCATCCTGATTCCTCACATTTATATCTGTCTTTTTACATTCGTGCATTTCAATCGCAAATTAAGGAATTACAATGACCTGCCCTACATAAAGCACTGCCGGATCAGATATACTGTCCTCATTAGCATCATAAATTTTTCTCCACTGCCAACCTTTTCCATAAAGCTTCTTAGAAATCTTCCACAGCGTATCACCTGGCGTAACAACATAGGTTGTCACAGATGTACCAGACTCATCTGCGGATACTGCAATCGCGCTTGTCTGTATCGGGTAAATCTTGATTTCCTGTCCTACACGAATTACATTGACATCTCTGATGACATCCATGTTATCCTCATAAATTTTTCTCCAAAGCGAACCGTCTCCATAATATTTTGTGGAAATTCCCCAAAGCGTATCGCCCGCTTTCACAATATATGTGATTACATCAGCAGAAACATTTGATCCTCCTGCTGCTACACCATTTCCTGAAGATGTTACAGCATCAGTATTAATGCTATTACCCTCACTACCTGTTCCAGCATTATTCGTGCTATCATCATACACCAAATTTCCACTTGCGGAATCATTACCATCATTGTTACTGCTGCCTTCACTACTATTACCAGTATTACCGCTGTTTCCATTATTGCTTCCGCTATTACCACTGCCACTGCTTCCATCTGTTAAATAGAAGTTCTGCGCTGCTCTCCTCAGTGTGTCTTCCGATGTTCTAAACTCCACACCGAGAGTATGTCTTCCGGTTGTATTAGATTTTGAAAGTGTCTGACTGCTGATTGTCAGTCTGGTACTGCCGGATTCTGCCTCATACTCATCAGCGCTTAATTCTTCACCATCCAAAAATACCTTTTTAAATTCTCCCAAAATACCTTCTGAGACAAAGGTATGACTTGCTGTAGAGCCAAGGGATATATTTTTCGGAATGCGCTGTGTAACCGTATATCCTTCATCCGTGGCATTGTCCACATTGGCATCCGTATTTTCTACAACGTCCAATACAAAATTCTTGGTGACAGAATGCCCCGGCATCATGCTGCATACCATTTTTACGTAGAAATAAAATTTCCCTGTTTCTTTCGGAACGCCATAGATTTCTCCGTTTGACATAATTTCTATTCCATCCGGAAGCGTACCGCTGTCAAAGGCATAGGTAATCTTATTTTCACTGTATTTGTTACTGTTCTGAATCATGGTTCCATAAGGTACATATTGTACAGCCTGTGGTATACTGTCAGTGAGAATCTGCGGCATACCAGTGACACCAGTTAATTCCAGTACCATAATATCCTGTCCGTCAGCTTTAATAGTCAATGTACCTGATACTTCCGTGCCGGCTGCCACACCATCCTTAGCTTTCAGACGGACCTTAGCTAAATTAGGCAATTCACCATAATACTTCGTTTTCTCTGTACCAGCATAAGCTGCTAGATCATGATTTCCGCTTAATGTCCAGTATTCGTCTATTATCACGGTATCGGATTCTAATTCTGCCGACAATTTAGGGATTACATTCGTTCCCATATTCACCAAAAAGATGTCGTGTCCGACTTCATTGCTATCGTATAATATCACTTCCCGTTTGGAATGAATAACACCGTTATCGTCCACATATGTTTCTGAGTCTTTATCTGCAAGACTGTTTGTATATAATTTGTAAGTAAGTCCTTCGATTGCTGCTACGTTATCGGTCTTTATTACGGTCAGCCAACAGTTCTTCTGGTTCTCGCCGTTTTCAGAAGCAGTTGTATACTGCACAGGCCCATGTGAGAAATCTTGTCTGCTTTCCCCGCTTGTCTGCACTGCATTTGCATCCGGACTGCTGCCAGCATACAGTCTCACGCCTTCTGATGTAGTAAAAATTGGTGCCAAATTGGTTAAATCCACATCGTTATCAACTAATATTGTAGGATAGCTTCCATCTCCATAGGAATCATCCTTTGACTCTATCGTATAACATTTAATATTGTTGCCACTTGCGTCAAGCAAACCTGTAAATGTAACATCTGCACCGCTATTTTTTGCTACGATCCCCTCTTTCGTCTTAATACAGTAGTGATAAACCTCTTGTCCTTCCGTGCCATCATCTCCCAAAAAGATAGAGAAATATACGCCCTGACTGTAGTCAGCAGCATAGCCTGCCGTAGCATAATCATCTCCAAACAATGCTTCCTTAACCTCTGATGCTTCAGCACTTTCTGCTTCTGCAATGGATGAATACAATGTCTTATCCGCATAAGCTGCCGTTACCGCTCCATTGTTTAAACTGCCGTTCTGATAATAACTCATAGTCATGCAGTATGTTCCGTCTGCGGCATAACCAGCATATAACTCATAAGTTTCTATTCTACATCCATTTTCAGTTTGGCTCCAGGATGCATTGTAGACATATTCCCGTCTTGAATCTACTCTTTTAAACATAGAACCTGTACTAACGTAATTCGTGCTTGATGTCCCCTGCGGATATAAATACAGGTAAAATGGAAGACATCCTGTTACCTTACCATTTGTGTCATAAGAAACAATCGTAATCCATTGAGATTCATATTTCTCAACTTTATACCCCGCCTCCTGCTGGTTCATGTCAGCAGAAAAAATTTGATCTGTAATTTCCGTTCCTGTCTGTGCCTCATCAGCAGAAGTATATTTTCCTTCATATACCTTCATATCAGCAACACTGCCGCCATAAAGAGAATCGTTAATACTAATTCCTAAATATAACTGCTGACCATCAACCATATCGTCAGAAGACATTCCTATCCTCAGTTCCCGATCATCTAGGTCATAATCATAATATCCATATCCAGATACTGTGACAGGAGTACGACTGCCTGCATCATCCTGCGTGTATACAGTCGGTATGAGCCACTCCTTAGAAGCTGTAATCTTTGCTCTAACAATATACCGCTCAGCATCGACATTAAGCTGATCACCTCCCGGAATCATCTGCCAATTCCCATAATTAGAATAATAAGTGTTGCAACTGATATTGGCAGTTCCAGAATAATCGTTTACAAAGAAATCTTCTTTTCCATCTAAATATGCATATGAAATAGTATCAACACCGCCTAAATTTTCTCCTGCAAAGATAACCGAAAATGGCACCATCGTGAGTTCTACCGGCATATATGCGGATAAGTCAGGTGTAATTGTCTTTTCTTCCAAAGGCAATAAGGAATAGACGGATACTTTACCTTTCTGTGTTACTGAAGTCTCTTCCCCGTCAGTCTCTTGCTCCTCATTATCTTTCTCAACCGAAGACTCCTCTTCTTCTCCTTCGGTTGGAATTTCCTCTTCTACTTCTCCCTCTTCTGGTTCTTCTTCCTTAGTTGAATTATCCTCTTCTGTTAGTTCCCCCTCGGTTGAAATTTCCTCTTCCGACTCTTTTTCCCCATCCGAAACTTCCTCTTCAGCTTCTTCTTTGTTTATCTCTTGCGTCTCCGGCGTTTCCAATTCTGATGTTTCCACTGTTGTAGTAGTTCCTTCTGCTAAAGCCGCATTAACCGCAAATGTCGGCACACTAGATAACATCAGTACCATTGCAAGTGCAATTGCCATCTTTTGCTTCATACTTTTCATAACTTACTTTCTCCTCTCCACTATTCTTTCTCTTATTATTTCTCCGACAAATATGTCTCTCCCATGTCAATTAACTCCTGCATGGAATACAGCGGGCATTGCCGAAGTTCTCCCGAATTATAATCGAATACCAGATATTCGTCCGTAATATCACACAGTCCCGGCAGATATGCCAGTGTCTCCATATCCTGATTCAACAAAAGACCATATCTCTCCCCTGCTGCACTGACGTATTCTGTAATTAGATAATCCTGTACCTGCGTTACATAAGTGAGATAGGAATCCTTTTCTAATATAGTGATAAACTTCCCTGTCTTCCTGTCATACACCTCTGCTGCAGAATGAAGTGATGATACAATCCTGTATTGATCTGTGTAAAATTCCTCATACAAATCTTTGTCAGGTTCCTCCATCTGTTGTTCAGATATTACGAAACCGGTCCCGGCATCATAGCGTCTTACAGTACCATCGTACCAAGTCACTTCTAGCCATGAACCCTCTGCCGTTCTGATAAATTGCTGATCATAAATATATTCAGCATCCGGCAAATCAGTCTGGGCAACAAGCTGACCTGTCATATCATAAACAGCAAATTGTTTATAATTGAATAGCATAGCATTCTGACCATCTATACTAATCCGAGCTTCATCATGTTCATATCCTGTATCATAGGCTAATAATCTTGTACCTTCATGCTCCTCCATCTTTAAGAGTCTCACGCCAGGTTCATCACGGTTAGCCAACACAGCATAACTTCCGGATAATGCAACAAAATCACAATTTTCTTTACAACTTTCCGTTGACATCAGATTAGCAGCTCTATCATAGAAAGACACACATTTATCTTCCGTTGCAACTAACACATAATCTTCACTGACCGAAAAGTTTGTAATATTAGTATTCTTTGTATATGCCAGTTCTTTTTCTTCTTTGGTTTCCGGATTAAAAGCAACTAACAAATTATTACTTGCAAGATAAATGCCCTGTTCATCTGCGTGCACCAGATATGCATCCTGTGATTCATATCCCCCAAGATACTCAGCTTTATCCACATCAATCAATCCAAAAACCGACTGACCGATTTTGTTAGCTGCAAAGGCAAAATAATGGTCATAAAACCCACCTTCAAAGTGATCAAAGTCCGAAGAATCATAAACAATCATGGTTTCTGTTGGATGCTCTACATCAAAAATGGTTAAGCCTCCATTATCAAAGCTAACTGCCAACAAACTTCCATCATAGTTCAGCTCAAAAATACTATCTTTTGCATCCGCAAATATATCATTGACCGGAACCTTCATACGAAGTCCACTAAAAACGCATTTTGACATCTCCATGCCATCTGAAACCCGATATATTACTGCATAATCTTCAGCTCTGTTGACTACCGCTAATCTATTTGCGTCTTTGGATAGAGAAAATGTTGTCCCCACATCGCCTATCCAGTTATATTCCTTTTTTTCCAAATTATATGAACTTACTCCCTGATCTCCCGCATAAATAATATTATTTTCATCAATAAACACCACATCTGCTAAAGCCGAATGCTGTATTGGTAAAACAACTATTTCTTGATTCATGTCCATATCATATATTGTCACTTCATATGCATAGACCACAGCCAAACGAGTTCCTTCCGGGGATAATACAAGTTCAAAAGGAGCTGCCGAAAGATTTAGTGTATCCAGCGCTTTATAGTTATCAGACAAATCATAGATTCCTAGTGCATCTGTCAAAGCCTTTTGTGCCTGTGCTGCTACTGGAGCGTTTAATATACTCTTTTCTTTTGGAATTGCCTGTAATGCAAGTGCAATAGCCTCCGATACATCCCCCTGCTCCAGCGCATTGGCGGAATATTCTGATAACACTAATGCATTTTGCCTTTGTTTTAACTGATTTAATCCAACAAAAGCACTCGTCCCACCTGCCAGAAAAAGAAATGATGACATTGCTACCGAGAATATTACTCTCCTTTTATGACGGACTATGCGTGGATCATTTTTGCAAAGCTGATGAAACGCATGTAACATCTCTTCCGCCGATTGATATCTCATATCAGGCTGAGGCGCAATTGCTTTCTGTATAATATCTATAACCGACTGATTGCAAATATCTGTTTCAAGTAGCTCTACTTCACGGGCATCCTGAGCAGGTCGTTTTCCACTGATCATATGGTACAATGTAGCGCCCAGACTATAGATATCCGACCGGACATCTAACATGATTGCCTTTTTTTCCTCTGTGCCGCTACTATCGGAGTTTCCCGAAAAGCTCAACTTCTCAGTCTGCAGTTGTTCTGTCTGCCCCAACACTAATGTCTTATCTGGATCTTCTTCTGTTTGATTTGTCTTAAGATTGATTATTTTTTTGACAGCAGATGCTTTACTGCTTTTAATATAATCAGCCCCATAATGTTCCGGTGACGCATACCCCCTGCTAAATCCAACCTTGATTGCTCCATCTTCTCCCAAAGCAAGAGCAATATTATAATCAATTAAACAAATGTTTCCGTCTGGACGCAGCATAATGTTGGCAGGCTTTATATCTCCATGAAGAATTCCATAAGGCGGCTGACTATGAAGATAACAAAGCGCCTCTAACAATTGACATGCCCATTTTATAATCTCAGCCTGTGATGCTTTCTGATTTTTCGCCAGAATTTTATCAAAGCTTTCTCCTTCTATATAATCCATAACGGTATATACAATCCCGTCTTCCTCTACAAAATCATATACTTGCGGGATATAGGTATGACTTAGGTTTTTCAACATATCTACTTCCCGACGTAAAGATTCCATTCTAGTACTCAACTTACGTTTATCCGCTTTCAACACCACATCTTTATCAAGACGTATATGCCGCCCCAAATAAACAATGCCACCACCGCCGGCGCCTATTTGTTTTTGTATCTCATATAAGCCTGCTATCACCTGAGACATTTCACATTCCTCTATTTCATCCCTGTGCTCCCTGTTTCTCCATATTCCTTTTCCAGTTCACGGTTTATCTTTCTTCCTACTGACCTGAAAATCAATCCGCACGCCGCCCCCGCCATTACTGCTATTGTCATCAATAAAATTCCTCCATAAAACAGAATTTCGCTTCTTGACACGTCAAACATATTTTCCCTTTCATAGCTTAATAAATGAATAATTTTATCTGTAAATACTCATTATATAATTGATACTCTACTATTTCTGCTCATTAATTTTCGCAGAGTGTTTTACTCTGCGAAAAAAA
>JAGBEO010000013.1 GCA_017936885.1 Lachnospiraceae bacterium
AAAGACTGATAAACTGGGGCTTCTATGATTTAGCCACAGCCTATCAGTCTGTGCACGTCAACTATTGAAAACGCCGGATACGAGAACCGTATGTCCGGTGTTGTGAGAGGACGGCGGCTAATCACCGCCTCCTACTCGATTGATTTGTAAAAGCCGGTAAAATTTGTATCGTGTCAGTTTAATATGTTTTTGCCATCTTACCAAGAAGATATTGTGCATAACGAGAGAATAATTCACGGTCAGTCTTGCTTTCATCGGTCAACTCAAAGAAAAGCTCCTTACTCTTGTAATCCCGTTTGAAGAAAGGTTCCATGAAAATATCCCATTGCGGCAGATAGGTCGCATATTTGCGGGTGTAGCAAGTGGCGGCTGTAGCCTGTTTGCGGTGTTCCTTGTCTACGAAAGATGCCACCGATTTGTGAAGCGCCACATCCTCTGTCGGCAGATAATAATAATCCTTATAATTTGAATAGAAATATTTCATTTCTTCCTCATAGATCGGAACTTTCAAGATACCGTCCGATGCCTCACCGCTAAAGTAACAGCCGTTGGAAAGATTAGATATGGTAAGCGGAAGCGGCGTGGGAAGTGCCAGCTTCATTAATAATTCCTGTTTGTTATGACCGTGATAATCCATATAACGATTGGCTTGTACTTTTTTGGCCTTAATGGGACCGTTGAACAGGTCATAGAAGGCGAGAAGAGGCAGAATCTGCAGCATACCTTTCATATCATCACTGTTGTGCAGTAATAAAAATTGCCGTGCTTCCTCGGAAGGCGACTTAACGTATTCGTGATAAATACTGATCAGTTCACCGCCATTATATGTGTCCTCTCTGTCAATTCCAAGCAGTTCTTCCAGTGTTTTCTGCTTACAATTCGGAGTGTGAAGAAAGAACTTGTAAGGAGAAATCCGTTTGTAGATATCGATACCCGTAAAATTGTCGAAATGATAAGACAGCTTATGTTGTGCGCATTTCTGGAGAAGATAGGGCAGATCAAAATTGTTGCCGTTAAAATGAATCAAATGCGTATAGTCAGCGGAAAACGAGAAAAAATCCTCAAGCAGCGACGTTTCGTCATCATAGCTTTCCGCAAACCACTGTCTGATATGCCAGTTCCCGGACTTGTGGTATGCGGTTCCGATCAGATAGAGTGAGGAACTTTTGGCAGTAAACCCGGTGGTTTCAATGTCTATGAAAAGAATATGGTCCAGTGGTGCGATTTTTTCTAAAGGATAAGAAATTGTGAAATTTTCCAGTGTCTGATTGATTATTTGCATGATAATTCTCCTTCCTGCGCACACCGGTGTCTTGTCCTGTCAGGACATTAGAGTTATCCGGGGTGGGCGGGTGCGTATAAGCATAATATCCCTTTGATTTTATCTGACAATTCCGTGGCGAAAAATAAATTCCGTGGCGAAAAATATTATGACTGACCTGTCATATTTTAATCATATCTTAGCATATTTTTTGAAATAGCAGTAGTTTTTTTCGTCGAAAATAATTTGTGACTTAAGTATATATTATCTTCACCGGAAGATCAAAATTGTTGATAACACTCCGTATATAAGCAATTCCCAAGAAGAATTTTACGAGACAACACTCCGTGCAGGAAAAGAGAGAATATTGGATTATTCAGCAGGATTACTTTTAAATAAAGCGAACAGTATCTGATCGTAACAGGTTGTTATGAAATATTTTGACATATCTATATTGGAAAATAATAGACAATTATACGTACATATGTTATATTAGTAATAATTAATTTTGTAGTACATACTAAGGAGTTCTGTTTTATGAACCGAAGACTAAAAAAACCGTGTAAGTATACGATCTCAATTTCATCCTATATCACGGTAATCATTATATTTTTAATAAGTACATTTTGCTATTGTGCATTAAGTATGCCAATAATAGGAAACTTCATTACAAATATACAGATTAGAAAAATAATAATAAATATTTTTTTGGTGTTGACATCGGTTACTGGAACGAACCTTCTTACCTCTCTTATTATAGAAAAGAATAGTAAAAATCAGGAATGGCAGGATATCATTTTTGAGGAAATTTTATCAAATCATACATTCTATGATTATATGGACGCACAAACTAAAGATGCAATAAGCGCTGCTGTAAATTATAGTATAAATGAGTATAATAACACTGTTCTGCAGCATGAAATAATGCAGAGTATTATACGAAAATTGAATTTTGAGACAGAAACATATTATTTTGATAAATGTGATTATATTGTCAACTGTGAAGTATTTGATGAATATATTAAATATGACATGAAAAGGATCACGGAGTTATATTCTTATGAAGATGAGTATACTATTTCAAAATTTAGAGTTGCAGTTGTTGCAAATTCATGTAATAATGAACATAGTATAACAGATATTGAAATTCAGGTAAATGGGAAAACATTGTCGAAAGATGACTATATAATTGAAACAGAAAGTAGTAATAAGGAATCTGATATCGAGAGAAACGGATATAATACTGTAAAATATATTTATTTAAAAGAACCTCTTAATTTATATTCAGAAAAAAACGGAAAGCAAAAATGTACCACAATAATATTTAGGCAGGTTGCCGAGGCATCGTTAGATGATGTAGTAAATTCATATCGGGCAAGCAAGCCGTGCAGAAATTTTTCTGTATATTTTAACTTAGAATCAAAAGATAAATACAAATTAGTTTCTAATTCATTTGGATTTATTGATTCTACAAATCCGGCTAAAGATACAGATGTAGACTATATCTCAAAAATAGAATTTAGTGATTGGGTTTTTGAGGACGATGGTGTAGTCATTACAATTGTTCCAAGATAGATCATTTTTTAGGAAAAAGGAGGACGCACATATGATTGGAGTTAATATTGCGTAAAACAGAATTAGTAATAAGACAGCGGTGACAGACCCAAAATGGTATGTCACCGTTGTTTTTGTATTTATTAATTATTAACAGCCAAATCAGACAGATCGGGACAGATGTCGATGGACACGGCATTCTTTTTTATTGTTGTCATATCAACTAGAGCGATATAAGAAAAATATAAAAATTTAAGAAATGTAGTTATCATATATAACTTTACAAAGTAAGATATAAAACCAAATAAAAAGATATAAGAATGTTTTTATTTTTCGAGAAAAAAGAGGTTTCATAATTCGTCGAAAAATAGTATATTTATAAGGGAAGTTATTACGAATGAGAATCAATTTCGATTTCCGTTTAGTGATCGAATAAGATAGAACGAAGAAAGAAGGGTAGAGAATGGCAAAATTAACATTTAGGGGCGGTGTTCATCCTTATGATGGTAAAGAATTATCCAAGGATAAGCCTATTAAAGCAGTCTTGCCAAAAGGAGATCTTGTGTATCCGTTATCCCAGCATATCGGGGCACCGGCGAAACCGATCGTAGAGAAGGGCGATCATGTCTTGACCGGACAGAAGATTGCAGAGGCAGGAGGGTTTGTGTCAGCGCCTATCTATGCTACCGTATCAGGTACGGTCAAGTCGATTGAGCCGAGGCGTGTGGTTACCGGTGACAATGTGATGAGTATCATCATTGAAAATGACGGGCTTTATGAAGAGGTGGAATATCCTGATAGAAAGCCTTTGGAAGAAATGACAAGAGAGGAAATCATCGAGTGTGTTAAGGAAGCTGGTATTGTAGGTATGGGCGGTGCAGGTTTCCCGACCTTTATTAAGCTTTCTCCTAAGGAACCGGAGAAGATTGACTATGTAATTGCCAATTGTGCAGAGTGTGAGCCTTATCTGACCTCTGACTACAGAAGAATCATCGAAGAGCCTGAGAAAGTAATCGGTGGTTTGAAAGTATCCCTGCAGTTGTTTGAGAATGCAAGGGGGATTCTGGCAGTAGAAGATAATAAGCCGGACTGTATCGAGTTGTTGAAGAAACTGACGAAGGACGAACCGCGTATCAGTGTGAAAGCACTGAAAACGAAGTATCCGCAAGGAGCGGAACGTCAGATTATCTATGCAACCACGGGAAGGGCAATCAATTCGTCCATGCTTCCGGCAGATGCAGGATGTGTAGTGAATAATGTAGACACAATAGTCGCTATTTATCATGCGGTAATAGAAGGAAAACCGCTGATGAACCGTATCGTTACGGTGACCGGTGATGCTATCGCTGATCCACGTAACTTTATCGTAAGAATCGGTACCAATTACCATGAACTGATCGAGGAAGCAGGCGGGTTTAAACAAGATCCGGTGAAAATCATATCCGGCGGCCCGATGATGGGATTCGGTATCTTTGATCTGGATGTGCCGACAACCAAGACGGCATCCGCGCTGTTATGTCTGACACAGGATGATGTGTCGGCCATGGAACCCAGTGCCTGTATCAATTGCGGTCGTTGTGTAGAAGTGTGTCCGGGGCGTGTGGTGCCGAGATTGTTGGCGGACTATGCTGAGCATGACGAGGAGGAAGAATTTCTGTCGCACAATGGTATGGAGTGTTGTGAGTGCGGTTGCTGCAGCTTCGTATGCCCGGCTAAGAGACCACTGACCCAGACCATTAAATCCATGCGTAAAATACAGCTTGCGAAGAAGAAAAAGTAGGAGGAAAGGAGAACAAGACTAAGATGAATGATTTAATGAAAGTTTCCTCTAATCCGCATGTCAGATCCAAGACTACTACGAGCAGTATTATGTTGTCAGTCGTGATCGCCCTTCTTCCGACGGCAGGATTTGGTATTTATAATTTCGGATTAGATGCACTGATTCTGATTTTGGTAACCGTGGCATCGACGGTACTGACAGAATTTATTTTTGAAAAAATATGTAAGAAGAAGATAACCATCGGAGATTATTCGGCGGTGGTAACCGGTTTGCTGTTAGCGCTGAATCTTCCGGCTTCTGCACCATGGTGGATCGGCGTAGTCGGCGGCGCGTTTGCTATTCTGGTTGTTAAGATGCTGTTTGGAGGTTTGGGACAGAATTTCATGAATCCGGCATTGGGAGCAAGATGTTTTCTGTTGATTTCCTTTACCTCTATTATGACCAATTTTGATTGTGATGCGTATACGGGAGCTACACCGCTTGCTAATCTGAAAGCAGGTGCGGAGGTGAATATCCTTGACATGGTAATCGGAAGAACCGCGGGAACGATCGGTGAGACTTCCATGATTGCTATTGTGATCGGTGCCTGTTTCCTGATCCTTTTGGGGATTATCGATCTGCGGATTCCGGGCAGCTATATCATAAGCTTTGTGATCTTCATCAGCATCTTTGGAGGACGCGGCTTTGACTGGCCGTACATATCAGCACATCTGGCAGGCGGCGGCCTGATGCTTGGCGCCTTCTTTATGGCAACGGATTATGTGACCAGACCGATTACGAAGAACGGTCAGTATTTGTTTGGTATCCTGCTTGGTGTCCTAACAGGAATTTTCCGGATTTTCGGGCCCTCCGCAGAGGGCGTTTCCTACGCGATCATCATCGGCAACCTGTTAGTGCCGTTAATTGAGAAGATCACTCTTCCGAAAGCATTTGGTAAAGGAGGAGAGAAAGCATGAAAGAAATGATGAAAAATACAGGTATTCTGTTAGCCATTACAATTGTTGCGGGGCTGGTGTTAGGGCTGGTTTATCAGATTACCAAAGAGCCTATTGCCGCTCAGGAAGCCAAAGCGAAGCAGGAGGCCTGTAAAGAAGTATTTGAAGATGCCTCTTCCTTTGAAGCGGTGGAAATTGTATCGGTGGATGCGGCGGCATGGAACGATGCCGGATTTGCACAGGAGAATATTGACGAAGTGATGAGTGCTGCCGATGCTTCCGGCAATGTGCTTGGTTATGTTATTACGGTGACTACGAAGGAAGGTTATGGCGGAGATATCCAGTTCGCAATCGGTATCCGCATGGATGGTACCATGAATGGAATGTCTATTCTGTCTATTTCAGAGACAGCGGGACTGGGTATGAAAGCAGAAGAGGTATTAAAACCGCAATTTGCAGATAAGAATGTAGAGATGTTTGAGTATACGAAAAACGGTGCGACATCGGAGAACCAGATTGATGCCATATCCGGTGCAACCATCACCACAAATGCAGTGACCAATGGAGTCAATGCAGGGCTTTACTATTTCCAGACAGAATTGAAAGGAGGTAGTGAGAATGAATAGTATCAAAGAACGTTTGCTCAACGGTATTGTGAAAGAGAATCCTACCTTTGTGCTGATGCTTGGTATGTGTCCCACCCTGGCGGTTACGACTTCTGCCATTAATGGTCTTGGTATGGGACTTACCACAATGGTGGTACTGGCACTCAGTAATGTATTCATTTCCTTGCTGCGTAATATTATCCCGGATAAAGTAAGAATTCCGGCGTTTATTGTTATCATTGCATCGTTTGTAACGGTAGTGGAGCTGCTCTTGCAGGGTTTTATCCCGTTTCTGTATGATGCTCTCGGAATTTATATTCCGCTGATCGTTGTAAACTGTATCATTTTGGGGCGTGCGGAAGCATATGCTTATAAGAATCCGGTGATTCCGTCATTGTTTGACGGTATCGGTATGGGGCTGGGCTTTTCGGTAGCATTGACCTGTATCGGAGCAGTGAGAGAACTGCTTGGTGCCGGTGAGATATTCGGTATTCATGTCATGCCGGAAAGCTATGTACCGGTTAGTATCTTTATCATGGCTCCGGGTGCATTCTTTGTGCTGGCGCTGTTGACGGCGATCCAGAACAAAGTAAAGATAAACGGTGAGAAGAAGGGCAGGGATATGTCCAAAATCCAGTCCGGCTGCGGCAGTGACTGTATGAACTGCGCAGAGTCAGGATGCAGCCATCGCCTTGTGGATCAGAAGACGGAAAGCGTAAAGGAAGAAAACGACAAGACAAAGGAGGATAAGAACAATGATTAAAGAATTATTAGTGATTTTGATATCCTCTTCGCTTGTAAATAATGTAGTGTTAAGCCAGTTTCTGGGCTTGTGTCCGTTCCTCGGCGTATCGAAGAAGACGAATACCGCGGCAGGCATGGGAGCAGCCGTAATCTTTGTTATTACGCTGGCATCGGCAGTGGCAGGTGTGATTTATAAATTTATTTTACAACCCTTTGACATTACCTATTTACAGACAATTGTATTTATTCTTGTTATAGCGGCGTTGGTACAGTTTGTAGAGATGTTCCTTAAGAAGTTTATGCCCGGTCTGTATCAGGCATTGGGTGTATATCTGCCACTGATCACCACGAACTGTGCGGTGCTTGGTGTGGCACTTACCAATGTACAGAAAAATTATGGTATTCTGGCAGGAGTAGTCAATGGTTTTGCAACTTCGGTGGGCTTTACCATTTCCATCGTGATTCTGGCAGGTATCAGAGAGAAGATGGCACATAATGATATACCGGAATCTTTTAAGGGAATGCCGATTGTTCTTGTTACGGCGGGGCTGATGGCGATTGCCTTCTGTGGCTTCTCCGGATTACTCTAAACAGGGAATGGAGGATTAGTATGGATATAACCGGAGTATTGATGGCAACGCTGATTGTGGGAGCAGTCGGATTGTTTGTAGGTCTGTTCTTAGGCATTGCCGGTATTAAGTTTAAAGTGGAAGTAGATGAGAAAGAAGAAGCGATCTTAGGAGTACTTCCCGGCAATAATTGCGGTGGCTGCGGTTATGCAGGCTGTTCCGGTCTGGCCGCTGCAATCGCTAAAGGAGAGGCACCGACGAATGCCTGTCCGGTGGGCGGCGAAGCGGTAGGTGCGCAAGTGGCACAGATCATGGGTGTTGAGGCAGGAGAAAGCAAGCACATGGTTGCTTTCGTAAAATGTCAGGGCGATAAGGAACGTACCAGAGTGGATTATGACTATTCCGGTATTGAGGACTGTCGTATGCTTTCCTTTGTTCCAAACGGCGGACCGAAATCCTGTAATGACGGCTGCCTCGGTTTCGGAAGCTGCGTGAAGGTGTGTCCTTTCGATGCCATTCATGTAGTGAACGGTGTAGCAGTAGTGGATAAGGACGCGTGTAAAGCCTGCGGAAAATGTATTGCTGTCTGTCCTAAGAATCTGATTACCCTGATTCCGTATGATGCAAAGCATGTAGTGGCATGCAGCTCTAAAGAAAAGGGGCCGGCAACGATCAAGGCATGTGATGTGGGATGTATCGCCTGTCAGTTATGTAAGAAAAACTGTCCGGTGGATGCGGTGACCATAGAGGATTTCCACGCAACGATTGATCAGGAGAAATGTATCGGCTGCGGTGCATGTAAAGAGAAGTGTCCTAAGAAAGCGATTATTTAGTTGGGAACAGGATTGATTACAGGTTGAATGCAGGATTAGATTGCAGCGCGGACTGTATGCAGATGGCAGACAGACCGCGTTGCAATTTTAGTCAGAGCCATAAATTGCCTTCGATGCAGCTTATATTTGAGGTTTTCATTCAGCACTTAAGAGAATTTAAAGCAGGAGAGGAAAGATCATGATGCAGACAGTAACATTAGGAAAGACAGGTATTACGACAAGTAAAAATGCTTTTGGGGCATTGCCGATTCAGCGGATATCGGATGAATCGGCGGTTCATCTTCTCAGAAAAGCATATGATAATGGAATGACCTTCTTTGACACCGCAAGAATGTATACAGACAGCGAGCATAAGGTGGGGCTTGCTTTTGAAGGGATGCGGGATAAGATTTTTATTGCGACTAAGACAGGGGCACAGAATGCGGAGGCATTCTGGAAGGATTTAGAGATTAGCTTAGAGAATTTGAAAACAGATTATATTGATATCTATCAGTTCCATAATCCGGCTTTCTGTCCCAAACCGGGAGATGAGAGCGGACTTTATGATGCTGCAGTAAAAGCAAAGGAACAAGGGAAAATCAGACACATCGGTATTACCAATCATCGTCTGGCAGTAGCGCACGATGCCATTGACAGCGGACTGTATGAGACATTACAGTTCCCGTTCTGTTATCTGGCAACAGATAAAGATATTGAACTGGTGGACAAATGCAGGATGGCTCAGATGGGATTTATTGCCATGAAAGCTTTATCCGGAGGACTGATTACGAACTCGGCGGCAGCGTATGCTTATCTGGCGCAGTATGATAATGTGCTGCCTATCTGGGGCATACAAAGAGAGTCGGAGCTGGATGAATTTTTATCTTACATGGAACAGCCGCCGATGATGACAGAAGAACTGGCGGAATTGATTGCACGTGACAGGGAGGAGCTGTTAGGGGAATTCTGCAGGGGATGCGGCTATTGTATGCCTTGTCCGGCAGGGATAGAGATCAACACCTGTGCCAGAATGTCTCTGCTGCTTCGCAGATCGCCTTCGGCAGGACATTTGAGTCCGGCAGGACAGGAAATGATGAAGAAGATCGAAAATTGTCTGCACTGCAACCGGTGTAAGAGCAAATGTCCTTACGGGCTGGATACACCGGCACTGTTACAGAAGAATCTGGAAGATTATAAAAATGTGCTGGCAGGCAGGGTAACCGTCTGACAGAGAAGACAGACCTGGAAGCAGTACGGGAACAGAATGCATTTAAGTAACCGGAAAGCCGTCGGATACATAGCGCGTCCCATCCTTCAGCAGAAACATATACTCGGTATTTTCTATGGCGTCCATGAATTCCATACCTTTTTCTAATCCCAGACAGTAACAGGTTGTAGAGAGGGCATCGGCGTCCACGGAGGAAGGGCTGAGAATGGTCACGCTGGTGATATCGTTTTCTACCGGATATCCTGTGGCTGTATCCAGAATATGATGATACAGCACATCATTTTCATAGAAATATCGCTCATATATGCCGGATGTTACGACAGAAATATCACGGACATCGATTACAGCAGCAGTGACTCCTTCTTCTGCAAAGGCTTTCTGAATACCGACTTTAAAGGAGGAACCATCCGGTTTAGAACCAATGAGCATCACGTTGCCGCCCAGATTGATGCAGGCGCTTTGTACGCCCTGTTCCAGCAGATATTCTTTCATGCGGTCGGCAATATAACCTTTGGCGATAAAACCAAGATTGACCGCGGCTTTCGGATCGGCAAGCGTGACTGTGTTTCCGTCAATGGAAACGGTCTGATAAGAGACATGCGTCAGTGCTTCTTCAAGATCCGGTGCTTCGGGAACACAGGGGGTGTCATCAGAACCGAAATGCCACAGCTTGCTTACCGGCTGAATGGTAGGGTCAACTTTTCCGTCCGTGAGCCGGGCATAGTACAGTGCGGTTTGGAGTAAGGATACGGTGTCTTTCGATACGGTGACAGGAGCGCCGTTGCTGTGATTGATGCGCCATAGGTCAGAGCCTTCGACCGTGGCGCTTAACATATTTTCATAGGTATCAGCCAGGGCGAAACAACCGTCCAGAATAGTTGTATCCTGCGTATCATACAGAGTGATCTGAATTACGGTATCGAAATAGAAACCGGTTTGGGTAATGGGTTCTGTATTACGTGTACATCCGGTTATACCGGTTAAGGTGCCTGCCAGTAACAGGCAAAGCAATAAACGGATACGAAACTTCATTTTCATGCCTCCAATCGGTTCTCCAAATTTGCAAGTTGTGATATAATCAGTTATGTTTACATTATGCTACAGACCTTTTCAAAGGTGTTGTGATCAGATATAGTATTCTGATAAGGCTATAATAGATAAGTATAACATTTGATATGTTACATGGCAAAGCAGAATTCAACGTGTAGTCAGAGCTGCGGTTCGCACTGGATATTCAGAGACTCTGAATAACAGGATAAAACTGACATTTGGTGGAATGGTGACCAGTTGGAAGCCATGCTTAGATCACATCAGTGTCCTCTGTATGGCACGGAATCTGCAACTGGAAAGATAGAGGGTTTTGTATGAAATTACCGGGAGAAGAAGAATCCGGAGGAATGGGTTTCTCCGTGATCTATATGATTATTGGCGTGTCAGCCTTTGTTTTGATTATTTTGTTTGCTGTGTTTAGGGATAATAATCATAAGAACAGCGGAAGCGAGTATTTGCAAAAATTGCAGCAACAGCAGGAAGAAGAATCAGCTGCCGCACAACTGGAAGCGGAACAGGAGGAAGAACCGGAGCGGAAGCTCAGGGCACAAGATCTTGACTTCTGGGATATGTATCCGGTGGAAGATGGGGAAACAGCGGAGAATATGACAGAAACAGGCATCCAGTCACAGGAAGATACGAAAGAAAAATCAAACTATGCCGAGAAGGCAGAGAAAGAGCGGCAGGAACAGAAGCAGAAGGAAGAGGAAGAAGCGCTGAATGATCCTTCCACGGACGGCAAGCATACGTTAGTTACCAACATAGACGGAACACAGGAATGGGTGCTGATGAATCCGTATCTGACCAAGAATACCTATGATTTTACGAAGATGGAAGAGAAGGCCAATCTGAAGCGTTATATGGAAAACGGGAAGAAAACTTCCTATGTGGGTGTGGATGTTTCAAAGCACACCGGTAAGATTAATTTCACCGGTGTTAAAGCTGCAGGTGTGGACTATGTGATGATTCGCTTAGGAAGCCGCGGATACAGTACCGGACAGATTTCTTTGGATGAAAATTTTAAGGAGAATATAGAGGGAGCTATTGCGGCGGGATTAGAGGTTGGAGTCTATTTCTATTCCCAGGCTATTACTCAGGATGAGGCAATACAGGAAGCTAATTTTGTGATCCAGAATCTGGAGCCTTATCGGACGAATGTGAAATATCCGGTGGCTTTTGACATGGAATTTGTGTCCAATGATAAATCCAGAGTGGAAGGCTTAAGCAGAGAGGACAAAACCACTGTGACGGCAGCGTTTCTGGAAGGTGTTAAAGCAGCGGGGTATGTGCCTATGATTTATGGGGACAAAGAATGGCTGATAAAAGAAATCGACATGACGAAATTACAAAGCTATGATGTCTGGCTTTCCCAGGAAGAAGATATTCCGGACTATCCTTACCAATATACGATGTGGCAGTATTCCACAGACGGAGTATTAAATGGTATCAATGGCAGTGCGGATCTGAATATATGTTTCGTCGGTTACTCGGAACGGTAATCTGTCAGGTGGGATGAAACTTTAATAGAAGCGTATAAGTCGGCGTAAACGACGGGGGAGATATCTTCCATGTAATTGGGAGTATATGCCTTGTTTACGCCGGCTTTTTTCAGAATATCAATGGCCTTATTGTAAGCGATTGCCGCTTCCACTTCGGATTGGTAAGTGCCTACGGTTACATTGCCTTTTACATGAATTTTAACCTGATACTTTGTGCTGCCTTTGTGAGTCACGGCAAAGACACCGTTATAACGGTTAATAATTTCTATATTTTCATACCGAAAATCGTGATTGTTTCCATTAATGAAGCGATAATCCCTTCCTTCCACGGCATAGTTTTTGATGCCGTAACGGCTCATAATGTTGATCTGCATACCATAGTCAGCTACAAAATAATGATTGCCTCTATGGGAAATCTTACGGGAAGAATAGTAGAATAAATCCTCCGTATCAAAGATAAAAAAATCCGTTGGAGAAAAATAATAGTAAAAAAATTTGGGACGTATATAGATCGGTGTGGCGAAATAAATGCCGTTATCCCTGAAATTGAGAAGACAGACCCATTTATCGAAAGAGAGAAGAGAATCCGGCTGATACTGATTCAGGGTAATGGAGGAATCCTGCAGTAAGGCGGAGGCAGACAGATAGACCTGATGCGCATCCGATGCTGCCGAATAACTGCCGAGGCTGATATGTTTATTGCGATAAGTTAATGAGGCGCGGTAATAGGTACTTCCGTCTTTGCGCTTTGACGTATAAACACCCGCTAACTGCTGTTTCATGAATGGCAACCTCCTTTTATATGATTGTACCATTTTTGAGAAAAAAAACAAATTCAGAAATATTTTTCCTGTTTCCTGTATAAACTATAACCATGAATAGATTTTCTGACAAGGTGTATGAAAGGCACGGAGAATCTGTAATTTCATGAGAAGGAATATTGAAACAGTATTCCTTGTATGATGCAGGAATGGAGGAAAGATGTACAAGAAATATATAACCGGGTTTTTGCTGGCAAGCATGACAATCATCTCGTCATGGGTCTGTGCCAGAGAACTCAAGATTAACCGGATTGCGGCCAAGCCCGCTTTTCAGATGGAATATCTGAATGAAACGATGGAAGAAGACAAACAAAGCTTCGTGGAGATGGTTGCCTGTGTGTCTTCCGGACAGAGAGTTGTAGATTACGAGGTACTGGAGAAGACGATTCAGTATCAATTGTCGGACAAGGATTATGAAGCACTTGTAAGAATCGTAGAGGCAGAGGCAGGAGGGGAGGACCAGAATGGAAAACTTCTTGTTGCCAATGTAGTGTTAAACAGAGTTAACAGCAGCAAGTTCCCTGATACTGTTTGGGACGTGGTTATGCAGAAAGAACAGGGAATTGCGCAGTTTTCACCTACGGTGGATGGGAGATACCAGAGCGTAAGTGTAAGTGAGGATACGATAGCGGCGGTGGAACGTGCATTATACGGAGAAGATATTTCTCAGGGGGCACTGTATTTCTGTGCCAGAGAAAAAGCGGATTCAGACAATTTAAAGTGGTTTGACCGAAAGCTGACTAAATTGTTTGCCTATGGAAATCATGAGTTTTTTCTATAGCGATTACGTATGATTTTATTATAACGGATGTTGACGTTATGTTGCGAAACAGAGGATTGTGTGATATAATGCTAGCTATTATGGTAGTTATTATACAAGAATGTACGAAAGGCATGGTTTTATAAGATGGAAGTATTATACAGCAGTACAAGAAATGGTGACAAGAAGGTCACGGCATCTCAGGCTATCTTACAGGGATTATCTGAAGACGGCGGTTTGTTCGTGCCGGATCATATTCCTGTTTTGGAGTGTTCGATGAAGGAGCTTGCCGGTAAGACTTATCAGGAGATCGCTTATCAGGTGATGAAGCTTTTCCTCACGGATTTTACAGAGGAAGAATTGAAGAATTGTATTAATCGGGCATATGATTCCAAGTTTGATACAGAAGTGATCGCACCGCTTGTAGAGGCAGAAGGTACATATTATCTGGAGTTATTTCACGGGGCAACCATTGCCTTTAAAGATATGGCATTGTCTATTCTGCCGCATTTGATGATTACCTCAGCGAAGAAAAATCATGTGGAAAATGAGATAGTGATTCTCACGGCTACTTCCGGAGATACCGGCAAGGCAGCGCTGGCAGGCTTTGCAGGGGTAGAGGGTACTAAGATTATCGTATTTTATCCGAAGAACGGTGTCAGCCCGATTCAGGAGAAACAGATGGTAACGCAGAAGGGGGATAATACCTTTGTGGTGGGGATTCACGGTAACTTTGATGATGCCCAGACAGGGGTTAAGCAGCTCTTTAATGACAGAGAACTGGCACAGGAGATGGCGGATGCGGGACTGCAGTTTTCTTCCGCTAATTCCATTAATATCGGCCGTCTCGTTCCGCAGGTAGTGTACTATGTATATGCTTATGCGAAGCTGTTGGAAGAAGGTAAAGTAGCAGACGGAGAGAAGATCAATGTTGTTGTTCCTACCGGTAATTTCGGTAATATTCTGGCAGCATTCTATGCGAAAAATATGGGAGTACCGATTAATAAGCTGATCTGTGCATCCAATGAAAATAAAGTATTGTATGATTTCTTCGTGTCAGGCAAATATGACCGCAACAGAGAATTTATGCTGACAAGCTCTCCCTCCATGGATATTTTAATTTCCAGTAACTTAGAGCGTCTGATTTACCGTATTGCAGATAATGATGCCGGGAAAAACAGTGAGTTTATGACAGCATTGTCCCAGAACGGAAGTTATCAGATTACGGAAGAGATGCAAGATAAGCTGGGTGATTTCTATGGAAATTATGCCAGTGAGAAGGAGACGGCAGACAGAATTAAAGATATGTATGAGAATACCGGATATGTGCTGGATACCCACACTGCGGTAGCAAGTGCCGTATATCAGAAATACGTGGCAGATACTAAGGATACCACCAAAACCGTGATTGCATCTACAGCCAGTCCGTTTAAATTTACGAGAAGCGTTATGAATGCAATTGATCCCAAATATAACGAGATGTCCGATTTTGAATTAGTGGACGAGTTATCCAAGATCGGTAATGTAGATGTTCCGAATGCAATTGAGGAGATCAGAACGGCTCCGGTTATTCATGACAACGTGTGTGATAAGGCAGAAATGAAAGCGGTTGTAAAGCGTTTTCTGGGCATACACGCATAGTTATGAAACATATTCTGGTGATAGATGATGTGTCCACGAACTTAAAATGCGTTGGTATGATTTTACGAAATCAATATCAGGTAACTATGTTAAAATCAGGTGAAGAAGCTTTGAATTATCTTAATTCACATATTCCCGACCTGATTCTGTTGGACATTCGTATGCAGGGAATGAACGGCTATGAGGTAATGGAACATTTGAAGCGGAGTCCTGCTACCGCGCAAATCCCTGTGATATTGATTACTGCAGATTCGGCGAAAGAGAGCAAAGAGAAAGGAATCGCCCTTGGCGCGGCAGATTTTATCGGCAAGCCTTTCGAACCGCAGCTTTTACTGGACCGGATTGAGGCAGTTTGGAAAGAAGAGGAATAAGCAGAATGGGAATGAGCGGATTTATAGATCTTCTGTTTTTGGGAAGCGGTGTATACTTAATCTATACGGCGTGTATGGCGAAGAAGAACGGAACGATCGCTGCCAATGTTATGTTGGATAAAAATGCTGACGAGAAGAGCATTAAGGACAGAACCGGTTATATTGAGTATATGTACAAGAAAATTATAATCGCAGGTGCGCTGATTATAATTGCCGGTATTGTCAATCTTGTGAATGATTATTATATTTCCTCTATTGCGCTTAACTGGGTCGGAATCATAATGATTCTGGTGGCGATTGTCGTATATGCGGTTGCTTATAAGAACGGGCGGAAACAGTATATGGAGATACAGAAGAAAGGCAGCAAGAAATAGAAAGTAAGAAGAAAGAGAAGGCTCTAAAAGGCGGCCGATAAGAAGAAATAAAAATCGGGTAAACGAAAAAGAGATGCTTAGGCATCTCTTTTTGATATACTGATATAATCTCTGTCAGTGCAGATTGTCTTGTAAGCCGGTCTGATAATTTTGCCGTTATTGGCAAGTTCTTCCATGCGGTGAGCGCTCCAGCCGACGATTCTGGCAATTGCGAAGATCGGGGTGTAAAGTTCTATCGGCAGATTTAACATGTCATATACGAAACCGGAATAGAAGTCTACGTTGATGTTAACGCCTTTGTAGATCGGACGTTCCTTGGAAATAATCTGGGGAGCAAGCCTTTCTACCATAGAGTACAGTGCAAATTCATCATGCAGGCCTTTCTCTTCGGAAAGCTTTTCTACGAAAGATTTGAAGATTACGGCACGGGGATCTGATTTGGAATAAACGGCATGTCCTACACCGTAGATCAGTCCGGCATGATCGAAAGCATCTTTGTGCAGCAGGCGTGTAAGATAATCAGCGACCTGGCCTTCGTTTGTCCAGTCGGAAACTTCCCGTTTCATTTCATCAAACATTTTAACCACTTTAATGTTGGCACCGCCATGACGAGGCCCTTTCAGAGAACCTATGGCTGCTGCGATGACAGAATAAGTGTCTGTCAGGGAGGATGTAACGACATGAGTGGTGAAACTGGAATTGTTACCGCCGCCATGCTCCATATGTAAGATAAGTGCAATATCCAGTATCTTAGCCTCAAGCGGTGTATATTTGCTGTCCGGCCGCAGGATATGCAGGATATTTTCGGCATTGGACAGTTCCGGCTTAGGCTGATGGATATACAGGCTTTCACCGTTATGATAGTGGCTGTATGCCTGATAGCCGTAGATGGACAGCATCGGGAAGAGTGCAATTAACTGCAGACACTGACGCAGTACATTCGGCAGGGAAGTGTCATCTGCCCTGTCGTCATAGGAGTAGAGGGTAAGCACACTTCTGGCTAACGTGTTCATCATATCATTGCTGGGAGCTTTCATGATGATGTCGCGTACGAAGCTGGTGGGAAGAGAACGGTAGCTGTTTAACAGTTGCGTAAAACTGTCCAGCTCTTCACGGTTTGGCAGTTTGTCAAACAGAAGAAGATAGGTTACTTCCTCGAAGCCGAAACGGTTTTCTCCCGCAAAGCCTTCTACTAAATCTTTTACATTGTAACCACGGTAAAAAAGCTGTCCGTGGGTAGGAATCTGTACACCGTCCACAATCTTACTGGCACGTACATCGGAGATGTTGGTAAGACCGGCTAAAACTCCCTTGCCGTTTAAGTCACGGAGTCCCCGTTTTACATCATACTTTGTAAATAAATCGGTATCTATAATGCCGGCACGTTCGCTCATACCGGCAAGACGTACAATTTCAGGTGTAACTTCAGAAAAACTGTTTTGTTCCATGATGAGTACCTCCTTTCGTCATCAAAATTCTTCCACAATTTCTTCACAATTATTATTATCATACCATGAAAAAAATGTAAGAAACAAGTGAAAAGGGGAATTTAACAAATAATTAACAATATTCACAAAATTTTCAGATATCTTTTGGACGGGCATTCTTAGGCGAAAATATTTCAAAATGGAGAATATGAGGAAAAATCGCGGTTATAATTACCATTTCAATATTGACTTTTAAAGACTCGTTTGAGATAATATAGGCGATGTGTAGGCGAGTGCCGCACATGATAAGGATGTAGCGGAGAGTCTTTAGATTTTCCGTTAAACAATACAATTTTAAGGAGGAAACATAATATGGCAACAAAAGCGTATTATCCAATTTCCGAAATTGGTGCTGGTAAAGTCGGTTTTTCTAAAACCCGTTCTATCATTGAAGCAGCTTTTTACGGAAACAACGTAGTAAAAGTAAACACATTGAGAGAAGCTTATGAATTAGCTAAGAATTCTCCGGGTACTGTTGTAACAGATATGCCGATCAAAGATGGTGAGACATTCGGTCTTCCTGCTGATGCTAAGGTTCTGTTGTTCAACGATGGTGCAGTAACAGGCCGTTACGCAGCAGCTCGTCGTATCAAAGGCGAACCTGGTGTTGATTCTGTTAAACTTGATAAAGTTGTTATGGATGCTATCTATGAGACACGTTGGAAAACAATGTATCATGCAGAGTGTTTTGTAGGTCTTGATCCTGAATTCATGGTTAAGGCACACCTTCTGATTCCGGAAGGAGAAGAGAACTTACTGTACAACTGGATGATCAACTTCCAGTATATGTCTGACGAGTACGTTAAGATGTACAAGAATTCCAAGATGATTGCAGACGGTAATGAGCCTGATATCTATATCTTCTCTGATCCTCAGTGGGCTCCTCACGAGGCTCCTGATGTGGATTACAGCTGCTTAAGCGATCCTCTGACACTTTGCTACTTCGATACGAACGAGAACTGTGCAGCTATCCTTGGTATGAAGTACTTCGGTGAGCATAAGAAAGGTACTCTGACAATGGCTTGGGCGCTTGCTAACAGAAACGGCTATGCTTCCTGCCACGGCGGTCAGAAAGAGTATACATTAGCAGACGGTTCCAAGTTCGTTGCATCCGTATACGGTTTGTCAGGATCTGGTAAGTCTACATTGACACATGCTAAGCATGACAACAAATATCCTGCAATCAAGGTTCTTCATGATGATGCTTTCATCATCAATACAGATACCTGTGCTTCCATCGCATTGGAGCCTACTTACTTCGATAAGACAGCAGATTACCCGACAGGATGTCCTGATAACGAGTATTTGTTATCTGCTCAGAACTGCTCTTGTACAATGGATTCCGAGGGCAAGATTCAGTTAGTAACAGAGGATATCAGAAATGGTAACGGACGTGCTATTAAGTCCAAATTATGGTCTCCTAACCGTGTAGATAAGATTGACGCTCCTGTAAACGCAATCTTCTGGATTATGAAAGATCCTACCATTCCTCCGATTGTGAAACTGAAAGGTGCTGCTCTTGCATCTGTTATGGGTGCTACACTTGCTACTAAGACATCTACAGCAGAGCGTGTTGCTGCTGGTACAGACTTAAATGCAATCCGTATCGTTCCTTATGCTAACCCGTTCAGAACATATCCTCTGGTTAACGACTATGAGAAGTTCAAGAAGTTAGTAGAAGAGAAGAACGTAGCTTGCTACATTGTTAACACAGGTGACTTCATGGGTCACAAGTGCCAGAAAGAAGATACTCTTGGTATCTTAGAGACAATCGTAGAAGGCCAGGCTAAATTCGAGCAGTGGGGACCTTTCGAAGATATCGAGATCATGAATGACTGGTTCGGCAAGACAGGTGATTTCACACCTGATCTTAACGATGCTGATTACAAGGCTCAGTTAAAGGCTGCTTTACAGACTCGTGTAGATGCAGTTAAGGGCTTTGCTGAGAAGAAGGAAGGCTATGATAAGCTTCCTGATGAAGCATTAGCAGCATTAGAGAAACTTGTGAATGCACTCTAAGATGGAATGCTTAAGCATTTTTTCAAAAGGATAAGTAATGACAGGGCATGTGGAAACACATGCCTTGTTTTGTCTGTTAATAGTGTACGATGTCGGAAGAGCGCCCAAGTGCCTGTTGTTGGCATTTTGCGTGAACAGTAACATGGAATTCACAAAGAAAACAACCTTAAAAATCCAGTTGTAATATGATAAGAACTCGGTTATAATAGAACTAACCTGAAATGTGCGATAAAGTCTTGTTATTTTGAACCTACAGATACTTTAAACGGGATTCCTATATCGTCATGCGGATGTCAAGCCTCCAGCCGGTTGGCTTTATGCAGTGGAAGGCAGAAGTGTGATTGCGGTTACCCACCTAGCTTAGCTAGGAGTCAAAATACAAGATCCGGCATTTTGGGGATAATACCAAAGAAAAAGCAGTCGTTTGATACGGCTGCTTTTTCTTATGTGAGGAAAATGAGGTTTAAATTGATAAACTGTAACCGGAAATATATAATATTTCTCTGCTGCAGCGCATAGGAATAGAAAGAACTATCATGGCATAATATCAAATTTATTATGTGCCAGGGCTATAGATGTCCGAATGATAGAGATGTTGTAAGCAGAGAGAGGCATATTCATGAAGTATGATTCGAAATTACTGATCAAATTATCCCTGATTTTCTTCGGCATATTATTTCTGGTCTGCATATGGCTTGGAAGAGGGCAGGGGGATAGAATTATACCGGAAGGAGAGAAAATAACCGTAGAAGATGTACAGATTTTATTGGATGCTTTGGGGATTGATGCAGACCTTGCACAGAAGCAGGGTATGCGGAATGCAGGGGATGTGGATTATGCAAATAATTCTGCAAATTCCGCCAATACACAGAATTTAACCTATGCACAATACATAGCAATCTATGATCGGATAGATGGCGCATCCCTTGGAATTTCCGATTATGCGGATGAATATGAAGAAGATTATGAAATGTTAAAGTCTGACTGGTATGCAGCATATCGCCTTATGTTAGCCTATTTTGACAAGGAATCGTCCATTTGGGAGACTACGGTTTTTGTATTGAAAATAGATGCCGACAGGAAGGAAGCATATACGGAGAATCGTTCCATGCAAGGGGCATATCAATATTGTTCCGCTGCATTTGAGAAGAATGAATTTCAGGAGATGAAAGTGTATGTGCAGGGCGATAAGCTTCTGACGATTATAGAAGTGCTTCCGGAGGAACATTACCTGGGAAATGTATGGGTTATGGAATCAACGAATGGTGTGCTGGAATGCTTCTACAGGCAAGTTTGTTTTACAGTATCTTTATCATCAGATGCAAAGAAAAAACAGATACCTGAGCGGGAAAAAATAGCAGATATGACATTTTGCAAGGGGGAAGTTATAAAGGCAAAGGAAAAAAACGATAAAGTGCATGGAAAACTGCTGCGGATTGGAGAAGGTGAAATAGAAATAGAAGGCTGCGGCGTTTACAAGATTGCGGATGAACTGGAAATTTATAAACTGTATGGAAGTCTGGAAACGCTGACCAAAAATGATTTGAAGATAGGCTATGAGGATACGGATTTCGTTATTTCAAAGGATAAAGTCTGTGCCTGTCTGGTATCTAAAGATGAGACGGCAGACACAATCCGCGTTTTGCTGAAAAATACGGCAAAGAACAGCAATTATCATGAAGAAGCAGAGCTGGTGGTAGATGGTCAGACGATACGGATCAGGGATAAAGATCTGGAGATCGGAGAACGTAAAATCTACAAAAGCGCCAATTTGACAGACAAGGTACAATTAAAGCTTTCCGGTATTGAGAAAGAGGATAATGCGTACCGCGGAAGCATAGAGTGTTATCGGACCGGTGCCGGGATGGTGCTAATCAATGAACTGCCTTTAGAGGAATATCTATATGCAGTCGTACCCAGTGAGATGCCCGCATCCTATCCGTTGGAAGCCTTAAAGGCACAGGCGGTTTGTGCCAGAACTTATGGGTATCGCTATATCCTGCACGCGGGTGTGCCGGAGCTGGGAGCACACGTGGATGATACGACGGCTTATCAGGTGTATCATAACTGCGGTGAGAATTCGGCGACCACACAGGCAGTCAAGGAGACAGACGGCATTATGCTGACTTATCAGGGAGAACCGGCAGAGAATTATTATTATTCTACTTCCTGCGGTGTGGGGACAGATACAAATATCTGGAAAGCAGGAGGAGACAGTGATACTTCGTATATGCAGGCAGCAAGACTGACACATGGCATGACGGAGAGTACGGAAGATGCAGGTGCAGATACGACGATGGAAGAAACAGAAATATCAGCAGATAAACTGCAGGAGGAAGATACATTTCGCAGTTTTATTACTTCCGTTGGGGAAGAGGATTTGGAGAAAAATGAGCCATGGTATCGCTGGACTTATCAGGTGGATGAGATTGATACGGATGCGATGCTGAGACGAATACAGGAGAGATATCAGGCGGCACCGGAATCTGTGTTGACAAAAGCGGGGGAGGACTATTATGCGGCAGAACCTATCGAAGAACTGGGAGAGATTGAAGAGATTACTGTTGCGAAGAGAGGCTACGGCGGTGTGGCGGATGAGTTATTGATCATTGCAGGAAGAAAAACTTATAAAATCGTTGCAGAATACAATATTCGGTACATACTCTGTGACAGGGTAAGTGAAGTGATACGACAGGACGGTACGGTTACGATACCTAAATCATTGCTTCCCAGCGGCTTTTTTGTGATAGAAACTGGAAAAAGTGATGGGAATGTGTTAGGATATACGTTAATTGGCGGGGGCTACGGACATGGAGTGGGCATGTCGCAGAACGGAGCCAGAGCACTCGGAAAAGACGGTGCGACTTACGCGCAGATTTTGAATCTCTTTTTTCCGGGATGCGGGTTAAACGAGATAAAGACGGTTCAGTAAATCAGGTGAGTTATGAGAAATGTTTATAGATTATATTATATAGCCAGAGATTTCGGATGGCAGATGTCTAAGAAGAATATCAGTTCTTATGCGGCGAGTATGGCGTTCTTTCTTTTTTTGTCTATGTTTCCGCTTCTGATGGCTTTGTGCGCGATTCTGCCTTATACAACGTTGACAGAAGATAATTTGATTAGTGCAATCACCCGCTTTACACCCAATGCCATGGACAATATGGTAGTGAGTGTAGTATCGGATGTATACGCAAAGTCGGCGGGGACGATTACGATATTTGCTATTGTAGCGATTTGGTCGGCTGCCAAAGCGATGTTAGCCATGATTCGCGGATTAAATGCCGTTTATGATTTTGAGGAGAGACGTAACTATTTCGTGCTACGCTGCATTGCATGTATTTATACAGTGATTATGTTAATTGCCATGGTGCTTGCATTGTTTGTTATGGTGTTTGGTAATGTGATTGTAGATATTCTGCTGACTGATATACCGCCACTGCATCTTCTGGTACAGTTTGTCATGCATTTCAGGTTCCTGCTTTCCTGGGCGGTCTTAACTTTGGCATTCGGATTGATTTATGCATATATTCCGAGCAGTAAACTGCGCTTTAAGACACAGATCCCCGGTGCGGCTTTTTCAGCTATCATATGGAGTGGGGCTTCTTTTGCATTTTCCGTATATGTGGATCATTTCAGCGGATTTGGTACCTACGGCAGCTTGACGACGGTAGTGATTATGATGTTATGGTTTTATCTGCTGATGTATATTCTGCTAATCGGAGCGCACATTAACCGATATTTCGGGCCGGTGTATAAATTCCTGTTCGGATGGCTTGACAAGTCGAGGAAAAATCACTAAAATGACAGATAGGTTAATAAGAAAAGGCTATGAAGGTGTCAGTAGGAAATTATTTTCCGACAGAGAGAGGGAATCACCGGCTGTAAGTTCCCTTCGGTTCAGATAATGTTTCGAATTTCCCACCGGAGCTGCCTGAAGGAACAAGTCTTATGCGGATTATAGGAAAGGGCATAGATGGCTTCAGTAATTCAGGACGTTTGGCACGTTACGCTAAATGAAGTGTCTGTTGATTGGTACGCTGCAGTGACAGGATAGGGCGACAGGGTCAACAGGAATCTGGGTGGTACCGCGGATATAGTTCGTCCCATGTGTTTGATGCACATGGGATTTTTTTAATAATGAGAAAGAAAGGATAAGAGTAATGAAAGAAAAGATTCAAAAGCTCACAGAACAATTTGGAGAAGACCTTTCTAAAGTAATTGATTTAACGGCTTTAGAAACATTACGTCTTGACTATATGGGCAAGAAGGGTCAGATCGCGGATTTAATGAAAGAACTTGGCAAAATTCCCGTTGAACAGAAAAAAGATGCGGGTCAGATGATCAATACTTTTAAGCAGCAGGTAATTTCCCGGTTTGAAAGTAAGAAGGAAGAACTGGTTCGCATGGAAGAAGAGCGTATGATCAATGCGGCAGAATCCTATGACGAGTCGCTTCCTACGGACAATCCATGCGGTTCCTATCATCCGATTACCCTGGTACAGCGCGAATTGGAAGATATATTCGAGTCCATGGGATTTGATGTGGAAGATTATAATGAAATTGTTGATGATTATCACTGCTTCGAGGCATTAAATATTCCGAAATTTCATCCGGCAAGAGATATGCAGGATACCTATTATTTATCTACGAAGAACCAGTTATTAAAGAGCCATACTTCCGCGGCACAGAATGCGATCATGATGAAATACGGCAAGGCATTAAAAGAGAACAACCGTCCGATCAGAGCGGTATTTCCGGGCAGATGTTTCCGTAATGAGGCCATTGATGCCTGTCATGAGAATACCTTTTTCCAGATGGAAGGCATCATGATCGATAAGGATATTTCTATCTCCAACCTGATTTATTTTATGAAGACTATGTTGTCCGAAGTATTTGAAAGGGATGTGACCGTAAGACTGCGACCGGGTTTCTTCCCTTTTGTGGAGCCGGGCTTTGAGCTGGATATCCAGTGTCTGATCTGCGGCGGTGCCGGCTGCCCTTCCTGTAAAAACTCCGGATGGCTTGAACTCTGCCCTTGCGGTATGATTCATCCGAATGTATTAAAGTATGGCGGTATCAATACGGAAGAAGAGCCGGACAAGTATACAGGCTTTGCCTTCGGTCTTGGACTGACCCGTCTTGCCATGATGAAGTACGGCGTAAAAGATATTCGTGTATTCAACGAAGGGGATTTAAATGCATTATCCCAGTTTGTGAGCAAATAGGAGGTAGGAAACGTGTTCGTATCAATGAATTGGATCAAAGATTTCGTAGACTTAGAAGGTCAGGATCTTGAAAAATTAATACACAGATTTACATTATCCACAGCAGAAGTGGAAGGAATAGAATATAAGGGAAAAGATATTAAGGATGTGGTTGTCGGTGAAATTCTTTCCTGTGAAGACCATCCCGATTCCGATCATCTGCATCTTCTGAAGGTAGATGCGGGAGATGCGGTTTATGACGTTGTCTGCGGGGCGCCGAATGCAAGAGCGGGCATTAAGACTGCTTTTTGTAAAGTGGGCGGAAGAGTCGGTGAAATCAAAATCAAACCGGCTAAGCTTCGTGGTCAGGTTTCTAACGGTATGTGCTGTTCCGCCAAAGAGTTAGGCATTTCCGATGACCATTCGGGCATTATGGAACTGGATCAGGCATTGGCAAACGGAACCGATATAAAAGAACTTTTCCCGATTGAGGATGTTATTTTTGAAGTCGATAACAAGTCTTTGACTAACAGACCTGACTTATGGGGACACTATGGTATGGCCCGTGAATTTGCTGCTTTAACCGGTCAGCAGATGAAACCGCTTGCCATCATGGAGAATCCCTATCAGGGAGAGGCTAAAGTTGCCGTTGAACTTAAGAACAAGCTGGCCTACCGTTATACCAGTGTGCGCATCGAACATGTGACCAAAAAGGTAAGTCCTATGGAGATGCAGATTCGTCTGTACTATTGCGGAACGAGAGCTATCAATCTGCTTGCGGATCTGACCAACTACATCATGCTGGAATTAGGACAGCCGACCCATGCTTTTGACGGTAATAAGATCGGTAAGATTGTTGTGGATACACCGAAAGAGGATATGAAGTTTACCACCCTGGATGGCGTGGAACGTGATATTACTACCGATACCCTGATGATTTATGATGACGAAACGCCGGTAGCTATTGCGGGAATTATGGGCGGACTGGACAGTGAAATCGTGGACGATACGGATTCGGTTGTATTGGAATCGGCCAACTTTGATGCCGTCAGCATCAGAAAGTCCGCAGCAAGAATGGCACATCGTACCGATGCCTCCGCACGATATGAGAAGACGCTTGATCCGGAAATGACAATGTTAGCAGTGAAGCGTTTTATGAAACTGCTTAAGGATATTGATCCTGACTGCGAATGTGCAAGTCAGATTACCGATGTTTATCAGTATCAATATCCGGAAATCGAAATCAGTTTCGATAAACCGTTTGTAGACAGATATACGGGAATTGATATTTCCTACGAGCGCATCAAAACTACGTTAGAGCAGCTTGGTTTTGCTACAACACAGGATGGTGAGAATTTTGTGTCGAAGGTTCCAAGCTGGAGAGCAACGAAGGATGTCAGCATGAAGGCGGACATTATCGAAGAGATTACCCGTATTTACGGATATGATAATTTTGAGATTAAGACAACCTTATCTCCGCTGCTTCCTGCCAAGACTACAGAGCGCAGAAAAGAAGAGAACCAGATTAAAGATCTGCTGGTTAAGACATATGCCATGAATGAGGTGCATACAAGAGTATGGTGTGATCCCGATGCGCTCAAAAATCTGGGGCTTGCGCCGGAAGAAAATGTGCGAATTCTGGGGAATGCGGATGATAACGGTATTCTCAGGACTTCTTTGTTCCAGAGCTTTTTACCGGTTGTATATAACAACCGCAATTATAAGCCGTCTTTCGGTGTTTTCGAAATCGGCAGAACTGTTCTTGGCGAGAAGGAAGACGGAGCCGCGGATGAACATCGTATGCTTGGCATTGCAATGTACAGTAAGGAGACAACAGAGAAGACGCTGTATATCAGTGCGGTACAGCTTGTCAACACCATTGTCAGCCAGTTAAAGCATAAAAAGGCAGAGTATGTCAAGATCGAAGCAGAACATGTATGGCAGCATCCGAAGAACACATCCGCGATTATGGTGGACGGCAAGAGAATCGGTGTGCTGAACACACTGCATCCGAAGACCCTGTCAAAGATTGCCAAGAATGCTTATGTTGTATGTGTAGAGATTGATATGGATGAGCTGCTTGCGGTAGAAGCAGCCGGACTTGAGTTTGCGGAGCCTTCCAGATTCCCCAGCGTGGAATATGACCTTTCCCTCTTAATGCCGGAAGGAGCCAGATTTGATACGATTTCTACATGCTGGAAGAAATTAAAGATTAAAGAATTACGGGAAGTTTCTGTGATCGATATCTATGATGCACAAGGTGTTAAGAGTATTACCGTAAGATTCTCTTTTGGATTAGACGACAGAACCCTGACCGGAGAAGAAGTGCAGAGCCATATTGATAAGATTCTGGCAAATCTGGAAACCATCGGGGTGAAGATGAAGCTGTAATCGATGAAGTGACAGAAGCAGGAAGTTAAGAAAGGAAGGGCATCAGGATGGAGCATAATAATACATGGGAAACCTACAGCACAAAGCAGCTGGAAGAAGTGGATGCTTTCGCGAAAGAGTATATGGCATTCTTAAACAACGGTAAAACCGAGCGGGAATGCATCGACCAGATCGTAAATACGATCGAGGATGCCGGATATCAGGAGCTTGAAGCGCTGATTAAGGCAGATAAGAAGCTGAAAGCCGGAGACAAGGTGTACTCCGTATGGATGAATAAATCCATCGTCATGTTCCGGATCGGTAAGAAGAGCATGACAGAGGGAATCAATATTTTAGGAGCACATATTGATTCCCCGCGTCTGGATATCAAGCAGAATCCTCTCTATGAGGACGGCGGCTTCGCCTATCTGGACACCCACTATTACGGCGGCGTGAAGAAATACCAGTGGGTTACCATTCCTTTGGCGATTCATGGCGTGGTCGTGAAGAAGGATGGCACTACGGTAGAAATCAATGTGGGCGAGAGTGAAGATGATCCGGTATTTTTCATATCTGATCTGCTGATTCACCTGGCACAGGAACAGTTGGAGAAGAAAGCGAATAAAGTCATCGAGGGTGAGGCATTGGATATCATCATCGGCAACAAACCGCTTGTGATCAATCAGGAGGAGCTGTCAGAGGAAGCAGATCAAGAAGAGAAGAAAGCGGACGGCTGTGAATCGAAAGCAGAGAACCAAAAGGACGGTAAAGAAGTGGCAAAAGCAGAGAAGGATGCCGTGAAAAAGGGTATTCTGGATATTCTGCAAAAGGCTTATGATATTGAGGAAGAAGATTTTATCTCTGCCGAGTTGGAAGTTGTTCCGGCCGGGAAGGCAAGAGAAGCCGGATTTGACAGAAGTATGATCTTAGCTTACGGTCAGGACGACAGAGTGTGTGCTTTCTCTTCCTTAAAAGCGATGTTAGAGATCGGAGAGACTGACAGAACAGCCTGCTGTATTCTTGTAGATAAAGAGGAAGTGGGAAGCGTAGGCGCAACCGGTATGCAGTCGAAGTTTTTCGAAAATGCAGTGGCAGAGGTTATGAATCTGATCGGAGAGTACAGTGAATTAAATGTGCGCAGATGCCTTGCACATTCCTGTATGCTGTCCTCCGATGTAAGCAGTGCCTTTGATCCGTCTTATGCAGGCAGCTTTGATAAGAAAAATGTAGCCTATCTGGGCGGTGGTATGGTATTTAACAAATTTACCGGTTCCCGCGGCAAGTCCGGTTCCAATGATGCCAATGCAGAGTATCTGGGGCATATCCGGGCTATCTTTGAGAAAGAAAAGGTGAATTTCCAGACTGCGGAACTGGGCAAGGTGGATTTAGGCGGCGGCGGTACGATTGCCTATATTCTTGCGCTGTATGGCATGAACGTCATTGACAGCGGTGTGGCGGTTTTAAATATGCATGCACCCTGGGAAGCAACCAGCAAAGCGGATGTCTATGAGACGAAACGCGGCTATGTGGCATTTTTAAATCATGCGGATCTGTAAAAGTATAAAAAGAAAGATAGACTTATGAAAGAATTAAAAAAATCAGATTTTTATTTTGATTTGCCGGAGGAACTTATCGCACAGGACCCGCTGGAGGATCGTTCCGGTTCAAGGCTTCTGATGCTTGATAAAAATTCCGGCAGAACAGAACATCATATTTTCAGAGACATTATCGATTACTTAAGACCAGGCGATTGTCTGGTCTTAAATAACACAAGAGTTCTTCCGGCAAGGCTTATGGGAGTCAAAGAAGATACAGGAGCCTCTATAGAAGTACTGTTGTTAAAGCGCAGGGAAAATGATATTTGGGAAACCCTTGTAAAACCCGGAAAAAAGGCAAGACCGGGTACAAGGATCGTGTTTGGTGGCGGCAGCCTGAAAGCGGAAGTGCTGGATGTGGTAGAGGAAGGCAACCGCTTGATTCAGTTTACCTATGAAGGAATCTTCGAGGAAGTATTGGACAGGCTCGGAGAAATGCCGCTGCCTCCTTACATAACCCATAAACTGCAGGATAAAAACCGCTATCAGACAGTGTATGCCAAGTACGACGGCTCTGCTGCGGCTCCCACGGCGGGACTGCATTTTACCCAGGATCTGCTTGCACGGATAGCGGATAAAGGGATAGATATTGCCTATGTCACTTTACATGTGGGTTTGGGAACGTTCCGTCCCGTGAAGGCGGACAATATTCTGGAGCATCATATGCATTCCGAGTATTATCAGGTGACAGAGGAAGCCGCAGAGAAAATAAACCGCGCCAAGGCAAGCGGAAACCGTGTGATCTGTGTAGGAACTACGAGCTGCCGTACCGTGGAAAGTGCGGCGGGGGAAGACGGTATAGTGGAAGCTGGCTGCGATAATACGGAAATTTTTATTTATCCGGGTTATCGGTTTAAGGTATTAGACTGCCTGATTACGAACTTCCATTTGCCGGAATCAACCCTTGTGATGTTAGTTTCCGCTCTGGCAGGCAGGGATCATGTACTGGCTGCTTATGAGGAAGCGATTAGAGAAAAATACCGTTTCTTTAGTTTCGGAGATGCTATGTTCGTGACAGATTCCTTTACAAAAGAGGACAAATAAGGTAGGATAGTGCATAGAAAGTAAGCAGCGGCCGGAAGAGAATGCTGTGGGTAGGATACACTGTCCGGCACGATGCGAAATAGGGATGATTAGGAAAAGAGTAGTGGAATGGAACATAAGAAACATAAAAATATAGGGCTTGAAATTGTTGTCATTGTGGCATCTGTTTTAGGTCTTATGTTGTTATTGTATTTTGTGATGATTGTATCGTTTCAAAGCGGTGATACGTCCAACAATGTGACGATGAGACTTTCATACCAGATCGCACAGCGTATTTTTGAACATCCGACGCAGGATCAGATTAAAACGACCAGCTTGATGATCCGGTATGGAGCACATCTGGGCTTGTTTTTCGTGGTGGGGCTTGTGACCACCTTTGTCAGTATGGTGATTTTCAGGAGATACTTTAGAATTCTTGGCGTGATCGCAGCCGGTGCGGTTTGTTATGTGCTTGCATATTATACGGAGTATTATAAGCAATTCGTGGAGGGCAGACATTTTCAACTGTCGGATGCAACATTGAACTGGTATGGGAGTCTGGCGGGAATTCTTTGTATGGTCGGGTCTTATTTCCTGAACCGGCTGCTGGTGAAGCTGTCATCCTAGAGTCAGATATAGAGTCTCAAGAATATAGAATGTCAAAAAGAAAGCCTTGTCAGTTAACTGATTTCATTTCTGTGACGGAGCGTGAATGCGGATGTCATCAGGATAGTAAACTGACAAGGCATATTTTTGTATCGTGTGGATACTTTTAATGTTATATTTTATTGCCGGGATCAGCGGGTTAATTTGGCCAGATCCTCATAGAAATTCGGATAACTGATGGTAACAACATCGCTGCCTTTGATTGTAGTCTCGCCCGCTGCAACAAGAGAAGCGATAGCGAAGCTCATGGCGATCCGGTGATCCATATGGGAATCTACCACAGTGCCGTGAAGAGGCTTTCCACCGTTTATAATCATGCCGTCATCGGTACCGGTAATATCACATCCCATTGCACTTAAGTGTTCTACCATCACGTCAATTCGGTTGGATTCCTTAACCTTTAACTCAGCAGCATCTTTGATAATAGTGGTACCTTCCGCACAGGCAGCCATAATATTGATGATTGGCAGTTCGTCAATCAGAGTAGGGATAATGTCGCCTTCGATCGTAATACCATGCAGGGCACTGTGCTTTACAAGCAAATCGGCAGTCGGTTCTCCTGCATTATTTTCATTGAGAAAAGTGATATCGCCGCCCATGGCCTGAGCAACTTTTATAATACCATTACGGGTTTTATTGATCCCTACGTTGTGGATGTAAACTTCAGCGCCCGGCACCAACAGTCCGGCAGCAATAAAGTAAGCAGCGGAAGAAATATCGCCGGGAACATTGACTTTCTGTCCTTTTAAGACAGGCTCCGGCTGTATGATGGCAGTTTTATTTTCTGTACGGATATCTGCACCGAAATATTTCAGCATAATCTCGGAATGATTGCGGCTGACGGTCGGTTCCGTTACCCTCGTCTCGCCGTCAGCATAGAGTCCTGCCAGCAGAATAGAAGATTTCACCTGCGCAGATGCCACCTTGGAATGATAGTGGATACCGTGCAAAGGTGCACCCACGATACGCAAGGGTGCACAGTCGTTGCCGTTTACACTGGTAATATTGGCGCCCATCATGGATAAGGGTTCTATGATACGGCGCATGGGTCTTTTTTGGATAGAGGCATCTCCTGTGAGAGTGGTTTCAAAATTCTGGGCTGCCAGAATACCGGAAATCAGACGGGTAGTAGTGCCGCTGTTGCCTGCATCCAATATACAGGAAGGTGCCTGCAGACCGTGAAGCCCTTTGCCGTGAATCAGAATATGATCCGGTGTGTTTTCGATTTCAATCCCCATCTTACGGAAACAGTCTATCGTGGAAAGACAGTCCGCCCCTTGCAGGAAATTCGTAACTTCTGTTGTGCCTTCTGCCAAAGAACCGAACATCACGGCTCTGTGGGAAATGGATTTATCGCCGGGAATGGTAACTTCCCCTTTTAAATATTTCGCTTTTTGAAAAATCATAATATACTCCTCTGATGTGCTTTGGTTGATTGGTTTCTGTTTCCTTTTACTACATTATACAGTGATAGTTGTATGGTTTAGACGTTGTATGATTTCGTGACGGTCTATCTGGTATGAATACCGTATCTATTATTCTGCAGAATCAATGTGGCGGCATTCAATGCATCTTTCGTATAGAATTCGATACGCAGTGCACCTTCGGCAAGTTCTCTGTTGTGATTGATGCCGATATTTTTAATGCTCACATCGTGTCCCGCAAGCAGGGTAGCGATAGTCGCGATAGAACCCGGTTTATCTGCAATGTCAACGGTCAGTACATGTTCCGCCTTGATCGGCCCGCTGGATGCATTGGTAAAGGATTCCCGATAGCTTCTGGCTTGAGCGAAGAAGTCATAAATGGCATCTGTCAGGTGCTCATCGATGCAGGCGGCAATTTCGTTCAAATCGTCTATGTAATCCCTTAACAGTTGGGATATATTTTCCGTGTTCGTCAGGCAGATTTGCTGCCACATCGTCGGTGAAGAAGAAGCAATTCTCGTAATATCTTTAAATCCTCCGGCAGCGATCATTTTCATAACTCCTTCTTTGGAATCAGATTTTTTCACCAGATTGACTAAGGATGCCGCGATGACATGAGGCAGATGGGAGATGGCGGCAGTTACGTAGTCATGTTCTGCATAAGTTAAGATTAACGGAATTGCACCTATAGAACCGACTAAAGTCTGGTAGGCGGATATTTTTTCCTGGGCAACGCTATCGGAAGGGGTCAGAATATAATAGGCATTTTCCAGAAGGGATGCCTTGGAGTTCTGATAACCGAACCGTTCGGAACCTGCCATGGGATGCCCGCCGATAAACTGCTTCTTTAAGCCCAGTGATTCAATGTGCTTATGAATCCCTGTCTTAACGCTTCCGACATCCGTCAGAATGGTATTTTCAGATAAATATTGCTTTAACAGGAGCAGGTTTTCATCATTATGGGATACCGGAGCGCATAAGAATATATAATCACAGCAGTGAAAAGTATCATCAATGGCTGTACAGATCTGATCAATGACCTTTTCCTCCAGGGAGAGGTTTAAAGATGCCGTATTGATGTCATATGCAATTAAATGTGCATCGGGAATGTTAGTGCGAATTGCTTTGGCGATGGAACCGCCGATTAGTCCAAGACCGATAAAACCACAGGTAAGAGTACTCATAATAATACCATGCCCTTCTTAAGCCTGCCTCTTTAGCGTCAGCAGACTATCTTAATTTTTGTATTTAATATAGCATTTTGGAAAGGGAAAAGCAAGAATACACGGTCATGTATGGGCGGAAGTGTGGTGGAAACGTCGTGACAATTCAGCCGTAAAGTCAGCAGATTATGATAAATGTGTGCAAAATGCATAATAGATATTGAAATTGATAATAAAATTTAGTAAAATATATTTACAATTTGTGTTTTGGAAATGAAAAGATCGAATATTCCGCCAAAACGACAGAGAATAACAGAATTGGAGGGTTACACGATATGAATGTTTACACAACGGATAAGATTCGTAATGTGGTTTTACTGGGACACGGGGGCTGCGGTAAGACCAGTTTGGCAGAAGCGATGGCATACCTGTCCGGTGTCACGTCCAGAATGGGGAAAGTGAGCGACGGCAATACGGTCAGTGATTTCGGTAAAGAAGAGCAGAAACGCCAGATATCCATTACTACATCTGTTATTCCGATCGAATGGGGAGATGTGAAGATTAATGTGTTAGATACGCCGGGGTTCTTTGACTTCGTAGGAGAAGTGGAAGAGGCAGTCAGTGCGGCAGATGCTGCGATTATTGTGGTATCCGGTAAAGCTGGCATGGAAGTGGGTACTGAGAAGGCATGGGAAATTTGTGATAAATACAAGCTGCCGAGATTTGTATTCGTAACGGATATGGATATTGACAATGCTTCCTACAGACAGGTAGTGGAACAGATGACAGAGAAATACGGTAAGAAGATGGCACCGTTCCACTTACAGATCCGTGAAAATGAAAAGTTTGTCGGATACATTAATGTAATTACGGAACAGGCATATCGCTGGGAAGGCAAGGAAGTCGTAGAGTGTGAGATGCCGGAATACAGTAAGGCAAATCTGCAGATCTGCCGTGATACCCTGATGGAAGCAGTAGCTGAGACAAGCGAAGATTTCATGGAGCGGTATTTTAGCGGTGATACCTTCTCGGAAGCAGAGATCAGAGCGGCGCTTCGTACCCATGTGATAGACGGAAGCATCGTACCGATGTCTATGGGTTCCAGTGTATTGTGTCAGGGTATTTATACGCTGTTGGATGATATCGTGAAATATATGCCGAGTCCGGAGAACAGAGAACTTGCGGGAATCGATCTTAAGAGCAATGAGATTTTCGAGGCCAATTATGATTTCTCCAAAACGAAATCCGCATATATTTTTAAGACCATCGTAGATCCTTTTATCGGCAAGTATTCCTTGATTAAGGTGTGCTCCGGCGTCTTTAAGAGCGGAGATACCATCTATAATGATGAGAAAGAAGTAGAAGAAAAGATTAACAAGCTCTATGTATTACAGGGCAATAAGCCTATCGAGATCAGTGAGCTGCATGCCGGAGACATCGGTGCCATTGCAAAACTGACGGCGGCAAGAACCGGCAACACGTTGTCCACGAAAGCAAGAATCATACGCTATGGCAAGACAGAAATCTCCACACCGTATACATATAAGAGATATAAGGCAAAGAATAAGGGAGATGAGGATAAAATATCGCAGGCACTGCAGAAGATGAAGCATGAGGATCAGACCTTGTGGGTAGTCAATGATGCAGAGAATAAACAGTCTCTGCTGTATGGTATGGGAGATCTGCATCTGGAAGTGATTGCCAGCCGCCTGCTGAATGAATACAAAGTGGAGATCGAATTATCCGATCCGAAGATTGCTTATCGGGAGACTATTCGGAAGAAATCGGACGTGGAGTACAAGTATAAGAAACAGTCCGGCGGACACGGACAATACGGACATGTCAAGATGCGTTTTGAGGCATCCGGTGATTTGGAGGTGCCATATGTATTTGAACAGGAAGTAGTAGGCGGTGCGGTGCCGAAGAACTTCTTCCCGGCAGTGGAAAAAGGTCTGCAGGAATCTGTCGTAAGCGGTCCTCTGGCAGCTTATCCGGTGGTGGGTGTAAAAGCGGTTCTCTATGATGGTTCCTATCATCCGGTAGATTCTTCCGAGATGGCATTTAAGATGGCAACGATTCAGGCATTTAAGAAGGGAATTATGGAAGCACAGCCTGTACTGCTTGAGCCGATTGCAACTTTACAGGTGACCGCACCGGATTCCTATACCGGAGATATTATGGGAGACCTGAATAAGAGAAGAGGGCGCGTGCTTGGCATGAATCCGGCAGGAGACGGCAAGACAGTGATCGAAGCGGATATTCCGGTAGCATGTTTAAAGGGTTACTGTACGGATCTTCGGGCCATGACCGGCGGACGCGGCACTTATCGGTATGAGTTTGCCAGATATGAACAGGCACCGGGCGATGTGCAGGAGAAAGAAGTAGCGGCGAGAGCAGGCAAGGTAGCAGAATCGAACGCAGATGCATAGTGTGTAACGATTAGCTATCATCCAATATATTTGTGTAATCGGGGTAAAATAGAGAGGAAATGCAACGGACGGTAGTATTTGCCGAACCTTTTGAGCAAGTGCAGGAAGGGGAGGCAGGGCTATCGTCCTGTTGTATGTAACAAATAGAAAAAGGTTGACAAATCCGAGAAGTATAATAAAATTAGAAGAGTGTGAGAACATACAGAAAATATGTAATTTATCGGGCACAGACAAGGTGCTTCGTAACAGAAAGGCATGGTCATAGAAATGGCAGAAGTTTACAATCACAGAGAAGTGGAAGAAAAATGGCAGAAGGTGTGGGATGACGAGAAGGCGTTTAAAACCTCCGACGATTATTCCAAGCCGAAATATTATGCTTTAGTAGAGTTCCCGTATCCGTCAGGACAGGGACTTCACGTAGGTCATCCGAGACCGTATACAGCACTTGATATTGTAGCCAGAAAGAGAAGAATGCAGGGATATAATGTCCTGTATCCGATGGGATGGGATGCGTTCGGACTTCCGACAGAGAATTATGCAATTAAGAATCATATTCATCCGAAGATTGTAACAGAGAATAATGTGGTACGTTTTAAGAATCAGTTACATTCACTCGGTTATTCTTTTGATTGGGACAGAGAGATCAATACGACTGATCCCAATTATTATAAATGGACACAGTGGATTTTCCTGAAATTATTCAAAGCAGGCCTTGCCTATAAATCAGAGATGCCTATCAACTGGTGTACTTCCTGTAAGGTCGGTCTTGCCAACGAGGAAGTAGTAAATGGTGTCTGCGAGCGCTGCGGTTCTGAGGTAGTGCGTAAGGTTAAGAGCCAGTGGATGCTTAAAATCACAGAGTATGCGGACAAACTGATTCAGGGTCTGGATACTGTGGATTATGTAGAGAAGGTGAAAGTGTCCCAGAAGAACTGGATCGGTAAATCTACCGGTGCCGAGGTAGACTTTTCCATCAAAGATAAAGAAGATAAGCTTCGTATTTATACCACCAGATGTGATACTTTATTCGGTGTCACCTATATGGTAGTATCTCCGGAGCATCCGATTATTGATAAATATCAGGCAGAATTAAAGAATTGGGATGAAATCACGGCTTATCGTGAGCAGGCAGCCAGAAAGTCTGACTTCGAGCGTGCGGAGCTTGCCAAGGATAAGACAGGTGTGAAGATTGACGGTATGACGGCGATTAATCCGGTTAACGGCAAAGAGATTCCGATCTTTATATCTGACTATGTACTGATGAGTTATGGTACAGGTGCTATTATGGCAGTACCGGCACATGATGAGCGAGACTGGGATTTCGCCAAGAAATTTAATCTGCCGATTATTGAGGTGGTAGCAGGCGGCAAGAACGTACAGGAAGAGGTATATACGGACGTGGCTACCGGAACGCTTGTAAATTCCGGGTTCTTAGACGGAATGAATGTGGCTGATGCGAAGAAGAAAATGATTGAGTTCTTAGAGGAGAAGGGCATCGGAACTGCTAAGACTAACTTCAAATTAAGAGACTGGGTATTCTCCAGACAGCGTTATTGGGGTGAGCCTATTCCGATTGTACATTGTGAGAAATGCGGTTATGTACCGATTGACGAGAGCGAACTTCCGCTGGAACTGCCGGAAGTAGAGAGTTATATGCCTACTGATAACGGCGAGTCACCGATAGCATTAATGACTGATTGGGTCAATGCCACGTGTCCTTGCTGCGGAGGTCCGGCGAAGAGAGAAACAGATACTATGCCGCAGTGGGCTGGTTCATCCTGGTATTTCTTAAGATATACAGATCCGACCAATACGGAAGCTCTGGCAAGCAAGGAAGCCTTAGAGTACTGGATGCCGGTTGACTGGTACAACGGTGGTATGGAGCATACTACACTGCATCTGTTATACTCCAGGTTCTGGCATAAGTTCTTATATGACCAGAAGGTTGTGCCTTGTCCGGAACCGTATGCGAAGAGAACTTCTCACGGTATGATTCTTGGTTCTAACGGCGAGAAGATGAGTAAGTCCAGAGGTAATGTGGTTAACCCGGATGATATTGTAAGAGATTACGGTGCGGATACGCTTCGTACTTATGAGATGTTTATCGGTGCATTTGATTTATCTGCTTCCTGGTCTGAGGATGGTGTGAAAGGCTGCCGCCGTTTCCTGGAAAGAGTATGGAAACTGCAGGATATCATGACAGACGGGGATGACTATTCTAAAGATTTAGAGATTAAGATGCATCAGACCATCAAGAAAGTAAGCTATGACTTTGAGAATCTGAAATATAATACGGCAATTGCCGCTATGATGGCACTGATCAATGAATTCTACAAGAAGAATGCGGTGACGAAGGGTGAGTTTAAGACTCTCCTTACCCTGTTAAATCCGGTAGCACCTCATATTACAGAGGAACTTTGGCAGGCAGTCGGATTCGAAGGCAGAGTATATCAGACCACATGGCCTGAGTATGATGAAGCTAAGACTGTAGAGTCTGTGGTAGAAATCGCCGTTCAGATTAACGGTAAGACTAAGGCAACACTGAATATCGGTAAGGATGATCCGAAGGATGAGGTAATTGCTAAGGCGAAAGAAGTGATTGCGGATAAACTGACAGGAACGATTGTGAAAGAAATTTATGTTCCCGGCAGAATCGTGAATATTGTGCAGAAGTAAAAAAAGAATCAGGGATTCTCTGACAGATTCCTCCAAAAGACGGTTTCACATGGAAGGCGGCTAAAGGGCGCTTGACAGGTGGAAGGTCCTTTGGAGGAATTTTGTCTGGATATGCATATCAGTATCGTAACTGCATAGAAAGAACTGCAGATTATTTACGGCGCATCTTCATTAGTTTATCTATTTTAGCCAGTTCTTCCGGTGTGGAATAACTGCGGATGACATTTACAATAGTTTCAATTTCCTCATCATTGAAAGAAATATGGTTGTCCGCGCCTTTTTTGGCAACAGACATCAGAAAAGGCAGCATTTGCTCTTTGGACAGGGACTGACTCTCGAAAACCAGTGCCTGTAGAAATTCCAGCTTGGCTTTATCGATATTTGCGACGGCGGGGTCGCTCATCCAGTTATTGGTCATAGGATACTCCTTTATATGTTTTTATAGTCTGATTTATGGTTTCAGGTGTTTGGTTCTTCCGGTGTCATGGGCGTGTTTTGAAACATTTCATACATGGTTTTTTGCTCCGGTGTAAGCATGTTCATCAACATATCCATCATGGAGGGCTGGGGAGCCGTTTGGTCTGTCCCGGCATCTGAAGATGCAGAATCACTGCCGAAGGGAAAAGACTCGGACATGTTAGGGAAAATTTCCTGCATGGCAGCCATAGTCTGGGACATTTCCTGAACCGTTTCCATCGTTTGAAGTATGTTTTGAAATTGTTCTAACTGTTTGATCTCTTCCGGGGAAGAGTATAGGCATAATTCCTGACACAGCTTGCGTAAATCCGGAGTTTTCGAGGTTGGAATGGAACAGCCGCATATCTGGAACGGATGTTTTCGTACGTGATTCATCGTATATTGCAGTTCCATATACTTGATGTAGACAGCCAGATGCTTTTGCATAGAAGAATCTATGTAGGGGAGAAGCACTTTTAGTTTCTGGATCTGATTGGTAGTGTATAAGGCATCAAATGCCATAACGCTTGCTGCGTCCTCATTTTTGTGTTCCATAGGATAAAGCCTTTCTGATGCCTGTATTCTCTCTTGAATAGTATATGCCACATGAGAGAAAAATAGGCTCTAAATAGAGCTAGAGCCTATTTTCCAGATGTGAAATATAGATGTGATCCTAAACGGTATGATGGAAGGAAGTACTAGCAGTTACCGCAGCAGGATAAGAGGATCAGAATCCAGATCCAGGAACAGCAGTTGTTGTCATTGCCGTTGTTGAAAAAGCCAAAGCCATTGCCGCATCCGCAGCCATCATTATTGTTGCCGCATCCACAGCAGGATAAAAGGATCAGAATCCAAATCCAGGAGCCGCATCCGCCGTTAAAAAAGCCGCAGCCGCAATTATTATTATTGTTGTTGTTACATCCGCAGTGAGTTGCTGTTAAATCACTCATGTTTGTGCCTCCAAATGTTGTTTATGGTATATCTTATGTGAAAGGCGGGTATGTGTTACTGACGAAATAAAAAAATTGCTGCGGGACTTTAATGGATAACAAAATACTTGCACAAATTTGAAGATATAGTAAAATATTGCTGTGTGCTATCCGGTCAGGGAAATTTGCCGGAAGTATATAGTATCAGATAAAGGAGAGATCCCAGAATGGCGGGATTTGAGGTTGCAGGCAGAAAGTTTCGTACAGAGTCGGATTACAAAGCCGCATTGCGTGATCAGGCTAAGATAGAAGAGATTAAGTCTAAAGTCAATATGCAGCAGCCGGGAGAAGTGATTACGCTGTATGCGGATATGCAGATGGGCAAGTATCGCTTTGAAACAACGGTCGGCAATGACTTTGATGACGAAATCTATGAATTGGCACAGAAGTATAAGAGCCAGGGTTATAATAAAGACAGCAGAATTTCTTCAAACAGAAGGAAGAAAACCGCGAAAAAGCATAAAGAAGTCTCTCAGAAGAATTCCGGAAAGCAGACAAAAAGCAGTATGACAAAAGAAATCTCTCTGGATGATTATGATGAGGATATGCGGAAGGAAATTATTGCAGAATTAAAAAAGAGAGATAAACGCCGCAGGCTTACAGTGGTATTGTGTTCGATTACAGCAGCTGTTTGTTTTGGATATTTCGGAATCTATTATTACTTCTCTGACAGAACGCAGATGGATTACGAGAATCTGGCAGAATTGAAAGGCAATACTACTTTGTCAGGGGGAAATTTGCCGGGCATGACAATCCATTATACGGAAGATGAAGAGATAGAACTGACGGTTTTGGAAGAATATCAGACTTTATATAATAAGAATAAGAAATTAATCGGATGGCTTAAGATTGATGATACCAATATAGATTATCCCGTCATGCAGACATCGAATAATGAATATTATCTGGATCACAATTACAATCAGGAATATGACAAGAACGGAAGCCTGTTCATGGATAAGGATTGTGATGTGGTGCATAGGAATACAAATCTGATTATATATGGACATCATATGAAATCGGGTAAGATGTTTGGTAATTTGAATAAGTACAGCAGTGAAGAGTATTGTAAAAACCATTCGACGATTCAATTTGATACCATATATGAAAAAGGAACCTATGAGGTTATGTATGTGTTCCGTTCCAGGATCTATAATGAGGACGAGGTCGTGTTTAAGTATTATCAGTTCTTTGACGCCGCTTCTGAGAAGGAATTTGAATCTAATATGCAGGAGATGGCGGCATTGTCCTTGTATGACACCGGCGTGACCGCAAGCTATGGAGATGAGCTGCTGACTTTGTCTACGTGTGATAATTCAGAGCAGGACGGAAGGTTTGTGGTGGTTGCTAAGCGGGTTGAGTAGTAATAGTATAATTTTATATTGACATCTTTGGAACATCTGTTATAATTTGACTAAGCAATGAAATTCTAACGGAAAAACGTTCCAAACTCTAAATTTCTTTAAAGTACTGAAAATCGGTACTTTATCTGTTTTAGAATCCTTGCTTAAAACTCATAAAACAGAAGGCGGGGATGAATGCAGACTTTCATTATGGCGTGTGTAAATCTTTGCCGCCATACATGGAAGGAGAAAAACAAGGTGAAAAGTCTTGTGTTATCAGGAATGAGTCCGAGAATGTATTGATCAGGATATTTTGAGAGAGTTTCTGAAAATGGATCGAAGGGATGAGGTTGCCGCTGGAAAAGAAGAAGGAAAAGAAGAAGAGCATGCTAAAATGGTAATTGAAATGGTAAATTCGGCGATGGAAAATTTTCAAGTGGATTTGGAGACTGCATGCAAAGGTTTGAGTATTACGGTAGAAGAATACCAAGCTGCAAAGGAGAAACAATAGTTCAAAGATTAAAAGCCGGTGAGTCGCTTAGAAAGAGAGACTTACCGGCTTTTTGCAGCCTGTTCCGGTGCAAGTTTCCCACCCACAAAATACTTGCATAAATCTTGGTATATGATAAAATAGTGATGTATGTAAAACAAAATATCATGGGCGTATTGTGATGGAAAAACTAATCAAATCATAGTACGTTGCCGATACATATATATAAATATTTTGTCATAGAGACGGACTCACTATTTTAGAATGTTTCAGAAATTGTAATAAAATATAGGGGTGTGCCGGCTTTAGCTGTGCACTGAAATTGAAGCAGTCGTATGCAGATATTTACGTATAGACAGAATTACCCAGGGGAGTAAGGAGAGCGCAATGTCTAAGAAAACACCAGCAAAGAAAACAAGAAGATTGAAGAGAAGCATAAGACGGAGTCTTGCGGCAGTATTGATGATTACGGCGATTGCTGTCGCAGCTGTGCCGGTGCCGGAGAATGCGGCTGCACCGGATGCAGATACAGATGCCAGTGGTGCAGACACCGGATATAAAGAAGTTGTGAGCAGTACTATTACATATGAACCAGCTACCAACATTATCTACTCGCTGGATATATTTGAAGGCGGATTGTATTGGCAATATAAAATTGACAAAGATAGAAATAAGGTAATACAGTATAACATTGAATACCCTTCGCCTTCTTTGACATTGAATGAGAATGCACCCACAAATTATACTTATGTTAAAAAGCAAACATTTGATGATTTTGTTAATAACACAAAATATGAATTATCTTTAAGTACCTATAATACAGCTGACAAAAGAACAGCAAAAAAATTTTTTGAAACGTACTTTTCTAACGATCAGGAGTATATATCATTTAAGGAAAAATTGAAAAATTATGACAGTTTATCCGAGGATATCACAATAGAAAGAGGCGTTGCTAATTTAAGTGATACTGATCGGCGAAAATATTACTGTAATTTAAATCCGCTTATGGTGGATCATATTCTGGTTCCGATTAGAAATGAAATTACAGATACAGAAGTTTTAGGGCAGATTGATGATACTCCTGTTGGAACTATCAATACTGCAGAGTTGATTTATATTCCTCAGTATATTGGTGAAGATAGTCTGGATATGACAACGCATGATGCAAAAGGATATCTCCTTTCTTCCAGCCAGTTACAGTACGAAAGTACACAGAAAATCAAACATGTTGGAAATTATGCTTTTGCAGGAGCGGGATTATTGCAGTCTATTGATCTGCCGAAGACATTAAGCTCAATAGGTACAGGCGCGTTTATGAACTGCTCCTATTTGCAGTCAGTAAATATTCCGTTTCTTACCGAGGTTTCTGCTGGTGCGTTCAAGAACTGTGCCAGCCTTACAATAGTGAACTGGTGGACAACAGGGGAAGATGGAAGAAGTTCAGGATTGGTGACGATTGGGGCAGAAGCCTTTTATGGAACCGGTATTCGGGAAAATGAGAGTGGAACAGGCGTGTTGAAATTCCCGATTGGAATAACAGAAATAGGGGATGCCGCTTTTTACGGATGCGGTGCAACGAATATTGAATTTGATTCCGGACAATCGACAACAACACAGCAGGTGACTATAAATAAGTATGCATTTTATGATAACACTTACTTAACGAAGGTATCCTTTAATGATAAAAATGTTAAAGGATTTAGCGATTATTGCTTTGCGGTAGGAGTATCTAAAAATTCGATGACGGAATTTACTTTCCCGAATTCGTCCTTTACCACAGGAAAAGGAATACTTGCAAACCGGACAGCGTTAACCAAGCTAACCGTTCCTGAAAATGTGGGTAACCTTGCAGGAGATATTCTGACAGGGTGTACGAATCTTGGCGTGGCAGAGTTCTTAGGTGTAGACACAACATATGAACCGGATTTGTTTAATGATGTTACAAATGAAGAGTTTTATGTTACCGGATATGCTACGATGAATACTGCGGATAAAAAGGATGATGTATCTAATGCAAGTAATCCGAGAAAGTCAACGTGGGATGCTGAGAAAACAGCAGCAGATCAGTATATTCCATACAAATATACGTTAAACGGAAAAGACTATTATGAAATCTGCAGCGGTGAAGGCTATCTGGAGAGTATTGAAATTAATAAAGATGGCAAGGGAACACTGACATCTGTTGATTTAAAGGATGGAGTTGTAATTAAAAATGGTGAATTGGTGATCCCGGATAAAGTGGGAAGTACTGAAGTAACCAAAATAGCTTCGGATTGCTTTAAAGGGAAAGACAAAATAGCTGGCAGTGTCAGATATCTTACCATTGGAAATTATATTACGGATATTGAAGATTCTGTATTTAAGTCATGGTCGGTATTGGAAGAGGTTGATATAGGAAAGTCCATCCAAACTATTGGAAAAGAAGCATTTGCTGATTGTGAAAATCTTACGGATGTGACATTTGCTACGCCTGACAATTATGAGACACTTAAGGCTATCGGAGCAGATGCTTTTGCTACAAATTCTGGTAAATTGACGCTTCACGGTGACTTGGTAGATGGATATGCACCTTTTGAATATGCGGTAAATCCTAATAACTATGTAAATGGTAAGGCGCTTACTTCTGGTAATGTCAATAAATATAGAATTCTTTATCAGAGCCGATGGGATAGTCCTTCGTCTAAACATATGTCGGTTATATATGGGGAATATGACGATGGAAAAGGTTATGTGACTTTAGTGGATTATCCTCTATATAAAGATTTCTATGGTGGTGTTGATGGAACGAATTTGAGTATGGATCTTCAGGAACATAATGCCGATATGGAGAAGCAGTTTTACAATGCTTTTGGTAATTATTTGTATCCAACCGAAGAAGATACCTATCTTGAAAAGAAGGTTAAGTTTGCGAAAGCATATGGAGAGGCCACTAATGATGCTGACATAAATGCTTTGTATAACTCGGAACTTTACGGACCGTGGATCAATCCATCTTTCTGTAGCAACTATGAAAAATGGGCTGCTCAAGAATGGGTAGATAAGTATGATTCGGCAGATTCTATGGGTGTCGGAGTTTTGGACTGGTTGTTTCAGCCTATGACGGTCAAAGCAGCAAATGGACCAAAGCCTTACTTTGAGAAACATCCTTATAATTTCTTGGAAAATTACTTGAAAGCTGATGGAGATCGCTCCTTAATTACAGTTGAGTATATAGATGGCTGGACATTTGATGAAGAAGCGATGATGAAAGCTGTCGAGGAAATTGTAATTCCGGCAGGCATTGATTCTATTGATATTAAGAGCTATTATGATGCAAAGAACTCTGGCGCTACGAATATTGCCAGCAATAGCGCTAATTACATACTGTATTTTGGAAAGAGCAGTGACACCAACAGAGAGGGAATCTTTGTATATAATGTGGACGATGAAGAAGCCGGTCTTTTCAGAGGGAAGATTGACGATGGTTATTCTGAAAACGATAAGCCGATAGATTATGGTGAACATAAGACAGGAAATGACCGAATCAAGATCGTGGACATGGGCCAGTCTAATGTTGCCTATATACCGGATTATGCTTTTGAAGACTGTCAGTTGTTGGAGAGCGTAGCTATTCCTGCAAGCTGTACGGCAACTGGAGCGTTACCGTTCAAAGGATGCGGAGAACTGGCAATACTTACAAGTAACAGTGAATATGTTCCTGCTAAGAACGGTATCCTTTATCAGAGGAAAGATGATGCCAGCTATGAATTAGTAGAGTGTATTTTAGGAAAAGGCATTAATGGTGAAGATGGTACGATCAATGCAGCCAATGATGATCCGTACATCAGCATGGTTAGCAGCATTGGAGAAAGTGCATTTGAAGATTGCAGCGGAATTACTTATGTAGATTTAACAAGTATTGATAATGGTGCTTCTATTAATAAACTGAAGTTTATTCCAGATTATTGTTTTAAGAATTGTGATAATTTGAGAAAAGTATATCTGCCGCTGACAACGAACGATATAGGGCAAGAAGCTTTTGCTAATATCAGAGAAGAGTACTATTATGGGCTTAACAGCGATACACCGAGATTGGAGATTACGATCAAAGGTTCAGAAGTTAACATTTCGGAAACTGCTTTTGATCCGAAGAAGGATACAAGTGTAAATCCGAATGAAAGTACCATAAATATGGTAACTATATGGACCTATGAGGATACCGCAGCAGAGCGATATGTATTAGAACAGCGAAAACTGGGTTATGATATCAGACTTGGAGATGATAATACAAAGTATCTTGCTCAGACGATAAGGGTTAACTTTTGGGATTATGATGGAACAGCTTTGTGTGATCCCGTTTATCTTGGAGAAAATGAAGACCGCATCAATGAAGAAGATATTCCGGAAGCAGTTGTGGCAAAGGTTACGGAAGCTAAACATAGACCAGGATATAAGTTTAAAGGTTGGCTGAGTACCGATGGGCAGGCTCTTGGAAAGAAAATTGAAACAGATGAGATTACCTATATTGCTCAGTATGAGTCGGATGGTACTTTAGTAAACGGAAAGTATGAAATTTGTTTCGTAGATGGAATAGATGGCAGTTCATTGTATGGAGCAGGGGCTACGAAGGTTGGTTCGAGATGGGTATATTATATTGAACCGTTGCCGTCTGATTCTAAGGAAACGTTAAATTTTGATTATTTATTCAAAACTTCAGACGGAGAGATTGAAGCTCCTACAGAAAAAACACATGACGGCTATGAATTCGTACAGTGGAATGCAAATGCAAATGCCTGGACAACGGCAACTGAAATTAACTCCAGTATGACGATTATTTCATTGTATAAGCAAACTATAACGAATACCAGTGGTAACACCACAAATACCAGTGGTAATACCACAAATTCTTCTAATGGAACAACGAATAATACAAGCAAGAACAGCAGTAGTTCCAAAAACAGCAGTTCGACCTCCAGCAGTAATACCAGCAGTTCCAGTAACAGCTCCAGTACCTCCGGTTCTGGTTCCACGGCGGGAGTTTACACAGTATTAGTAGAGAATGGAAGCGGAAGCGGAAGCTATACAGCAGGAAGTACCGTTATTATTGCCGCTAATACTCCGGCTGAGGGTATGGTATTCAGCAAATGGACGACAGAATCTAATGGTGTAAATTTAGCGAGTGTGAGCTTACCGGCGACAACCTTTGTCATGCCGGCGAATAACGTAACAGTTACAGCCAATTATGTAGCAGGCAGCGCCAATACTCCGGCTGCTACCGGCACAAACGGAACAGGCAACGGCGGCTCCACCACCGGAAACAACGGCAACACAACAGTGGATATCACCAAGCCCGGTATCTCTAACAAAGACTTGGCAACTGCAAATGTGAGCGGTTCCACAGATAACTTTATTGTAAAGATTTCCGAGACTGACGAGGCGACACAGGCAGTTGCCGCAGCGCTCACCAATAAGTACGGCAGTCTGGATAACATTCTTTACTATGCGATGGATATCACTTTGTGGGATTCCACCGGAACATATCAGCTCACGGGCAGTCAGGTTGAGGGACTTTCTGTAGATATTACGATACCGATTCCGGATGCATTAGTGGCTTACGGCGGTAATAATATGGCGGGAGCGGTTGTAAACGGCAATCAGTTAGAGAACTTGAACGAGAACTTTACAACGATTAACGGTGTTCCGTGTATCCGTTTCACAGCGACTCATTTCTCACCGTATACGATCTACGTAGATACGGGTAACCTGACAGAGGGTATGTTGGACGTAACACCGAAGACCGGTGATCCGATTCATCCGAAGTGGTTCTTATCGCTTGGTCTTGCCTGCTTATCCATCGTCTTATTCATGAAGAAAGACAAGAAAGTAAAGGCGAAAACAAAATAATGATGTAACGGTTCGGTTTACGATACTAAAGATCGGACATCGAACCGTTATACGATAACTCCAGGGAGAATCCTATGGGAAGAAACGTAAGAAATCTGATTGGCGCACTGCTCTTGGTATCAGCCATTGTAGTGACACAGATTCCGGTATCAGATGTGGAAGCGGTAGAAACCTCTTCTGCATCTGATTTTAAAATGAGCGGAACTACATTAGTGAAATATAACGGCACGGCTGAGGACGTGTCTATTTCTAATTATGTAGAAAAGATAGAGGCGGATGCTTTCGCAGGTAATGATTCTGTGAAGCATGTTACGATAGGTGATGCGGTGGAAGTGATCGGTGCCGGTGCCTTTTCCGAGTGCTCTAATCTTGAGAGTGTAACCATTCCCGATTCCGTGGAGCGCATAGATAATGCTGCCTTCAGCGGCTGTCCGCGATTGTCGAAGGTGACCATCGGAACGGGGCTTTCGGAGCTTGGAAACGGTGCTTTTGCAGGATGCTATAGTCTGGCTAAGATAGATATAGACAGCAGTAATCCTAAGTTTAACTGTGATGACGGTGCAGTCTATAATAAAGGATCGAATGGCAGAAGCATTTTATATCAGGTACTGGCAGGCAGAAAGGATGATACCTACACGATGCCTTCCACGGTTAAGCAGATCAAGCCTTATGCCTTTTGGGGAGACTATAATCTGGAGAATGTTTCGGTCAGCAGCAATGTCAAAGAAATCCCCGGCTATGCATTTTCCAATTGTAAGAATCTGAAAGAAGTTAACATTCCTTATTCAGTCAATTCTATTGATATGAAGGCTTTCGAGGATTGCGTGAGACTGCGTGAGATTATGATTCCGCCGTCTGTTAATTCTATACATGCTACGGCATTTGACGGCTGTACGAAGTTAAAGATTGATGCAGAAGCAGGTTCTACGGCGAAGACGTATGCAGAAAGCCTGATTTTGGAGGATTTCGAGGTGTCTGAGCATGAAGATGCACCGATTCCTTCTGATGGTGATAAGAGCAGTGTATCCGGTAATGACAGTGATGGACAGGAGCAGATAGCTGCACCTGTAGACTATTACCATGAAGTATCTCATATGAATGCCATGGAGGAAGAAGAGAACTCTTCTGTGAAAGGCAAGACAAGGATCATCGGACAGGAAGCTTATGTGATCGTAGATAATGCGGAGGCTACCGTCAATGTGGGCGGTACAGGAGCTACATTAGGCGGAAGTTCCGAGGTGGAAATAGAACAGAATAAAGATACTGTACCGGGACTGGCAGGGTCAGAAGATGCCAAAGGCGGTTCGTTCCCGAAATATTCGGTGATAAATAATACAGTGATTGCCGCACAGGCATATTACAGAGATGAAATGACCGGCTATACGATACCGGAAGAGGTTGGGAGAATAGGCGAATTTGCTTTTGCCAGATCCCATCTGCAGTCTGTTAGAATTCCCGATGGCGTAGAAGAAATCGGATATGCGGCTTTTTACCATTGTGACAGTTTGACTGATGTAGTCATTCCTCAGAGTGTGCAGAATATTGAGGTGGCCGCCTTTGCGAAAACCCCGTGGCTTACTGAATGGGAGCAGAACGGTAACGGTGATTTCCTGATTGTGGGAGACGGTATTTTATTGGATTATCGTGGGGAAGGCAGTGTTGTTGACATCCCTGACAGGGTAAAGCAGATCGGTGCGGAAGCTTTTAAAGAGTGTGACAGCATAACAAGGGTACAGATTCCTGATAGTGTGGAAATTATCGGAGAGGCTGCCTTTGCGGGCTGTAAGAACCTGACTTCGGTAGAGGGCGGAGATTATGTCAGAGAGATCAGAGACAGAGCCTTTGCGGGCTGCCCTATCACTACGGTCAGAATTCCGGCTTCTGTGGAGAAGATTGGTCTTCGGGCCTTTGACAGCACGGATTCCGGTAAAGCAGCGGATAGCAGTGTGATTGTTTTGGAAGGAGATACGCTTCCGAAGCTTTCCTATGAGACAGGTGCAACGAAGTTATATCGTGATGCGTATCGCGATTTGGCATTCAAAGGGAATACTGTAGCGGTGGTACCGGAGAATGTTGCAGATCTGTCAGATACGGTACTGGCTGCTGATCAGGCAGGTTTTAACGGTGTCATCTGTAAAATAACCAAGGAAGCTGCAGACGGCGAGGATGGAATCTTGCAGATTGTCGGACGGCAGGGGGTAGGCGCAAGCCCTGCGGCAGGTGATGCTTATCAGATCGATGGTAAGACGTATCTGTTGGAAGAAGGGGAAGAGAAGCTTGCCAATGCTGATTGGCGGAAGCAATCGGATGAAACCGATATTGCTGTGGAGGTGAACAGTTATTCGATTCCGCAGGATGGTATTCTCAGTGCTGTTATGGAAGACAATGACGGAGCTTATTTAATTCATATCGAAGACAGTGAGGATGCCAAAGCAGAAATCGGCGATGTATATAAGAAGATATACGGTAATAAATTACCACATAATTTATGTGCTTATGAAATTACCATGACGGAACAGAATACGGGAATTCCCATTACAGGTTTGGGAAAACGGAGTGTGGAAGTGACGATACCGATGCCAAACGGTATCAGGGAAGATAATCTCCATGTAGTATGTCTGGATGCAGACGGACAGTTGGAAGAAGTGGAGAGCAGTATCGTATCTGTGGACGGAATGGATGCGCTTAGATTTACGGCGAAGCATTTTTCATCATACGGTATTTATAATTTTGGTTCTGGCAGTAATATGGTGGTAGCAGATGTTGAGGAAGGGCAGGCAGTATTTGCTTCTCTTGGTAATAAGGATAATTCTCCCGATACCGGTGATCATAGTATTCATCCGAAGTGGTTTTTCGGAGCGGGTCTTTTCTTTGCTTCGATGGCGGTGTTTTTCTATCGCGGCGGCAGACGTAAGAGAAGAAGTGCCTGAAATAAATCAATGATATTTCTTGTCAACAAAAAATGTTATATTGAAACATGAAGGATGTACCGAATCGGATTATAGAATGTTATGATGTGTAAGATATAGAACATAAGAAAACTCTCGGCATAGAATATATCTAAAGCCGGGAGTTTTATAGTATAGGGCTTACGTTGGGAAGCGTGTTAGTCTTATATTGGGAGAAAATACTGTGAATCGTGTAAGAAAGCAGATTGGGTGCAGCGACTTAATACAGAACGAAATCATGACGGGGGAAATCACGGTTGCGGTATTGGACACGGGCATAGGGAATCATCCGGATTTTGAAAACAGAATTATTGGTTTTGCAGATTTCGTGAACGGAAGACAGGGCATCTATGATGACAGCGGACATGGGACTCACGTGGCAGGCTGCATCGGCGGATGTGGGCGTGCTTCCAACGGCTTGTATAAAGGGATTGCACCGATGTGCAGGCTGTGTGTAGGCAAGGTTTTGGATTACAAAGGCGAAGGCAGTATAGAGAGTATGTATCGGGCACTGTTGTGGGTTCTGCAAAACCGTCTCCGGTATCAGATCCGGGTATTAAATATTTCAGTCGGAATCGGACAGGACGGGGCACAGGAACGTATGGAGGAATTGATTGATTTATTAGATTCCGTATGGGAGCAGGGGATTGTGGTAGTATGCGCCGCAGGCAATAACGGGCCGGAGGAAGGAACCATATCACCCTTAGGAAGCAGCCGCAGAGTCATTACGGTGGGATGCCATGAAGGCGGATATTTTGGTGCGCGCACGGATCTGTGTGAAAACTATTCCGGCAGGGGAAGCCAGGATATGTTATATAGAAAGCCTGACGTGGTTGCACCGGGGACAGATGTAGTATCCTGCAATGTCAAATGCCGGAGAGGAAACAGGGGAGAGTATCGTAACGCATATGCCAGAAAGAGCGGCACTTCTATGGCAACACCGATTGTATCCGGGGCGGCGGCTCTTTATCTGCAGAAATATCCTTATATGAACAATGATCAGGTTAAGAGAAACATGATATATAGTGCCAGGGATATGGGTGATTCGTGGAACAAGCAGGGATGGGGTATGATTGATATAGAAAAAATGTGCGGTTCATGTTGACATAACCGGGATGATTGTATACAATTATACGAGGCGAACAAATATGTTTCAGCAGAAGGATTCGCTGTGAGGAGTATTAAGGCAGGAAGCCTTATTATGAAAAGGAAAGGGTGTGTGTTAATGATGTATGATGAAGAAAGAACCTTTATGAATCGTCCGGTTACCATGAATGAACATAATAATCTTCTGGAGATAGAAGAGCATATGTATATTCTGGATGATGTCAAGAAACCCAATGTATTTAGAAATATGTTTCCCTATTCCGAGATACCGAAGATACCGTTTAACGATAGAACCGTACCTCACAATATGCCCAGGGATATCTGGATTACAGATACTACTTTCCGTGACGGACAGCAGTCCAGGGCACCCTACACCACAGAGCAGATTGTCACAATCTATGATTATTTACATAAACTGGGCGGTCCAAACGGCATGATCCGCGCCAGTGAATTTTTCCTGTACAGTAAGAAGGATAGAGATGCAGTTTATAAGTGTATGGAGCGCGGATATCAGTTCCCGGAGGTTACCAGTTGGATTCGTGCCAGCAAGGATGACTTTAAGCTTGTGAAGGAAATCGGCATGAAAGAGACCGGTATTTTGGTAAGCTGTTCTGATTATCATATCTTCCTGAAGCTTAAGATGACCAGAAGGCAGGCCATGGATCACTATTTAAGCGTGATTCGCGACTGCTTAGAGGAAGGAATCAGCCCAAGATGTCATCTGGAGGATATTACAAGAGCCGATATTTACGGCTATGTGGTGCCTTTCTGTATGGAACTGATGAAACTGATGGAGGAATATAAGATTCCGATTAAAGTGCGCGCCTGCGATACCATGGGATATGGTGTCAATTATCCCGGTGCTGTTATTCCGCGAAGCGTACAGGGTATCATTTATGCGATTCACACCCATGCGGGTGTGCCTCATAGCCTGATTGAGTGGCACGGACACAACGATTTCTACAAAGCGGTATCGAATTCCACTACAGCTTGGATTTACGGCTGTTCCGGTATCAATACATCACTTTTTGGTATCGGTGAGAGAACCGGTAATACACCGCTTGAAGCGATGGTATTTGAGTATGCACAGCTTAAAGGTGATTTGAACGGTATGGATACTACGGTGATCACAGAGCTTGCCGAGTATTATGAGAAAGAGATCGGTTACGAGATCCCGCCGAGAACCCCTTTTGTAGGGAAGAACTTCAATGTGACAAGAGCGGGCATTCATGCGGACGGCTTGTTAAAGAATGAGGAAATCTACAATATTTTCGATACAGAGAAATTCTTAAACAGACCGGTATTGTGTGCGGTATCGAATACCTCCGGACTTGCCGGAATCGCACATTGGATCAATACCTATTATCGTCTGAAAGAGGACGAGCAGTTAGATAAGAGCTGTGATCTGGTGAGAGCATTGAAGGTATGGGTAGATGAAGAGTATGCAGCCGGTCGAGTTACGGTGCTTACGGATGAGGAGCTTGTGACACAGATTGTTAAGACTTGTGAAGAACTTAAGCTTCCTGTGCCTGGCAGTTCCCAAAGCTGATGAATATTTTGCGGTTCACAACGAATTCACCGGTCTTTTGACAGAAACCGACTTAAGTGTGAAGCGTAACGGAAAGAGCGTCTATGCCTGAGAAAATATGGGAAGGGTATAGATAAGAAGGAGTATTAGATAAAAATGGCTAATTATGATATCAAACATGATGTAAATGATAAGTATTCCCTGCGCGGGCGTGTGTTCCAGAAGCTTCGTGAGGATATCTTAAGCGGCAAGTATAAGGAGCATGAAGAATTAAAGGAAGTGGCAATCGGGGAAGAATTAGGCGTCAGCCGTACGCCGGTCAGAGAGGCATTCCGTCAGCTTGAACTGGAAGGTCTGATTCAGATTGTGCCGAATAAAGGCGCCTATGTCACCAGCATTACGGCCAAAGACGTGAAGGACATCTATATGATACGATCTTTGCTGGAAGGACTTTGTGCAAGGCTTGCCACGGAAAAGATCACCAAGGAACAGATGGAAGAGATGGAGGAGAATATCTATCTGGCTGAGTTTCACGCACAGAAGGGACACATGGATCAGATGGCAGAACTGGATAATCGTTTCCACGATATTCTCTATGAAGCATGTGATTCTAAGATGTTGGAACATGCTTTAAAGGACTATCATCAGTATGTACTCCGTGTACGTCAGAAGACCCTTGCGAACAATACAAGAGGGCGGGCTTCCAATGATGAGCACAGACAGATTATGGAGGCGATCAAAGCAGGGGATGCGGCTAAGGCTGAAAAACTTGCAAACCAGCATATGATCAATGCCTATGACAATATGCTCAAGAACGGGTTAAAGGAAATATACGGAGAAGAGAACGTAGAAGAAATCAAATAAAATAAAACCGAAAGGCGGGTACCGATTATGGACAAAATTACAATGACAACACCTCTCGTGGAGATGGACGGAGATGAGATGACCAGAATCCTCTGGAAGATGATTAAGGATGAGCTATTGCTTCCTTATATTGATCTTAAGACAGAGTATTACGATTTAGGTTTGGAATATCGTAATGAGACGAATGATCAGGTTACCATCGATTCCGCGGAGGCAACCAAGAAATACGGTGTGGCTGTAAAATGTGCAACAATCACTCCCAACGCTGCCAGAATGACAGAGTATAACCTGAAAGAAATGTGGAAGAGCCCCAACGGTACCATTCGTGCGGCTTTGGACGGAACTGTATTCCGCGCCCCTATTATTGTAAAAGGCATAGAGCCTTGTGTGAAGAACTGGGAGAAGCCGATCACTCTGGCGCGTCATGCCTATGGCGATGTCTATAAGAATACGGAAATTAAAGTACCGGGTCCCGGCAAGGCAGAATTGGTATTTACAGCGGAGGATGGCACGGAGATTCGTGAAACCATTCACAACTTTACCGGATCAGGCATTATTCAGGGTATCCACAACACAGATAAATCGATTACAAGCTTTGCGAAGGCCTGCTTTAACTACGCATTAGATACGAAGCAGGATCTCTGGTTTGCGACCAAAGATACCATTTCCAAGAAGTATGATCATAACTTCAAGGATATTTTCCAGGAGATTTATGACGCAGAGTATAAGGAGAAATTCGAGGCGGCAGGCATTGAATATTTCTACACGCTGATCGATGATGCGGTAGCCCGTGTTATGAAAGCCAAGGGCGGGTTTATCTGGGCTTGTAAGAATTATGACGGCGATGTGATGAGCGATATGGTATCCTCGGCTTTCGGTTCCCTTGCCATGATGACTTCCGTACTCGTATCTCCAAGCGGCGTCTATGAGTATGAGGCGGCACACGGTACGGTGCAGAGACATTACTATAAGCATCTGAAAGGAGAGGAGACCTCTACCAACTCTGTTGCAACTATTTTTGCATGGACAGGGGCGCTCAGAAAGCGCGGTGAGCTAGACGGCAATAAAGCGCTGATGGCATTTGCGGATAAACTGGAGAAAGCAACCATCAAGACGATTGAAGACGGTAAGATGACCAAGGATTTGGCATTAATCACTTCCTTCAAAGACGTAACCGTACTCAACAGTGAAGGCTTCATTAAGGCGATCAGAGAGACTTTTGAGGCAATGTAAAAGGTACATATTATAAAAGGGGCTGTGGGCGTGAATATGATATGTGATATGAAACATACATTTGGCGCTCATCAGTCCCTTTCGTAATGTAACAGAGTTTATGAAATGAAACGGTGTGATTACACCGCTTTATTCGGACAGTGTCTCCCATGTTTCGTATAATGCGGAAAGCTCCGTGTCATTTTCCGTCTTTTCTTTACTTAGCTCCTGTAGTTTCGCCACATTGGTACATACGTCGGGAGATGCCATCTGTTCCTCGATTTCAGTATTGCGTGTTTCCAACTGCTCAATTCGTTCTTCGCATTTGCGCAGATCATTTTCCTTCTTGCGCTGTGCAGCCTGCAATTCCTTCTGGGTCTTCCAGTCCAGCTTGCTTTCGGATGACGTATTGGATGCATCGGAAGCACCGGCAGTAGAAGACGAACCAGCCGGATTCAATGTTAGTGCAGAACCGATTTTCTGCGAGGCACTTAGCAAGGCAAGCTGTTCATCCTTTTTCTCCAGATAATATTCATAATTGCCCAGATAATTGGTCAGTACTTTTTGATTCAGGTCAAGTATTCTGGTAGCCGTCTTATTGATAAAATAACGGTCATGGGATACATACAGCACCGTGCCCGTATAAGCATTGATCGCATCCTCTAATATTTCCTTGGATATAATGTCCAGATGGTTAGTGGGCTCGTCCAGGATCAGAAAGTTTGCCTCTGAGAGCATCAGCTTCGCTAAAGAAACGCGTCCCCGTTCACCGCCGCTTAAGGATTTCACGGTTTTGAATACATCATCCCCTGTAAAAAGAAATGCGGCTAAGGTATTGCGGATCTCTGTGTTGGTCAGGGCTGGGTAGTCATCGGAGATTTCTTCAAATAAAGTTTTATCCATATGCAGCACATGGTGTTCCTGATCGTAGTAGCCGATCTGTACGTTGGCACCAAGGCGGATGGAGCCGCAGTCAGCAGTCAGCAGTTCGTTGATTATCTTTAGGATAGTGGTCTTACCTGTTCCGTTATCGCCGATGATCGCCACGTGTTCTCCCTTTTTGATATCAAAATTAAGGTTCTCAAACAGCGTAAGAGGGCCAAAGGACTTGGAGAGATTCTCTACATGGAGGACATCATTGCCGCTGATGCGTTTCGGCTCCAGCTTAAGATGCATATCGGCACGGACTTCTACAGGTTTCTCCAACACTTCTATTTTGTCAAGCATTTTCTCACGGCTTTCCGCACGTTTGATGGACTTCTCACGGTTGAAGGATTTTAATTTTTCGATGACTTCTTCCTGATGCCTGATTTCAGCCTGCTGTTTCATGTAGGCATTGTATTCTGCCACACGCAAGATTTCTTTCTTGGCGGCATAGTCAGAGTAATTGCCTGTAAAAACGGTGGCTTTCGTATGATCAATCTCGATAATCTTGTTGGCGATCCGGTCTAAGAAATAACGGTCGTGGGATACGATAATTACCGCGCCCTTATAATTTAGCAGATAAGTTTCCAGCCATGTGATAGAAGACATATCCAGGTGGTTAGTCGGCTCATCCAGGATAATCAGATTCGGTTTCAGCAAAAGAAGTTTACCTAATGCCACACGGGTTTTCTGACCGCCGGAGAGGGTAGAGACGGATTTGGTGAATTCTTCTTCGGTAAAGCCAAGACCCTTTAAAACGCCTGTCAATTCGCTTTTATAAGCGTAGCCGTTAGCTGCTTCAAAAGCATGGGTCAGATTGGCATACGTATTCATCAACTGTTCCAGTTTTTCCTCAGAAGCGGTTTTCATCTGTAATTCAATAGAATGCATCTTCTGCTGCATATCAAGGATATCCTGTTTGACAGAGAGAAGCTCATCGTAGATGGTATTCTCGCCGGATACTGCTTCATGCTGGGACAGATAGCCGATGGTTTTATCCTTGGAGAGCGTGACGATGCCCTCATCAGTAGTAAGCTCGCCCATAATAATGCGAAGCAGAGTAGTTTTGCCGGCACCGTTGATACCGACAATAGCTGCCTTATCGTAATCTTCAATATGGAAGGATACGTTTTTCAGAATAGGTACTTCATTAAAAGATTTATGTATGTTACTAACGGAAAGTATCATTGCCTGTTACCAAACCTTTCGTTTTATAGCTGTTATGGATGTTAATCAATTGCTGTTCAGACCGCATCTTGCACTTGCTGCATGCTGTCGGAGCCAGCGCCAAAATGCCTGCTTTTGGCACTTTGTGTGCATCGGCTGTTACAGTTCAGTTTACAAGTCGAAGCGGCAACTGTCAATTCATTGACATATTTTTAACAGAGTTGTATACTAAGAACAAGTGTACACATGTGCGACAGCTTACGGACAGACGAAAACATAATTGGGGAGGCAGCGGCGTGGAAGAAAAAGAGATTTCGCAGGCTGTGATTGGCCGTTTGCCCAGATATTTCAGATATCTTGGGGAACTTAAAGATGAGGGGATAGAGAGAGTTTCTTCGCAGGAACTCAGTGATATTATGCAGGTAACCGCGTCACAGATCAGACAGGATCTGAATAATTTCGGCGGATTCGGACAGCAGGGATATGGCTATAACGTAGGACATTTATATGAAGAAATCGGTAAGATATTGGGACTGGATCAAGAACATAATCTTATCATTGTCGGTGCGGGGCATTTGGGACAGGCATTGTTCAACTACATGAATTTTGAGCGCAGAGGTTTTATTTTCAGAGGAATTTTTGATAATAATCCGGACATTCACGGAAAGCAGATTCGCGGCATTACAGTACGACCTATGCAGGAGATGGAACAGTTTGTTAAGGAGAACAATATCGATATTGCAGTACTGACTATCCCTAAGACCAGTGCCGTGGAAGTGGCAGAACAGCTTGTCCATTACGGTATTAAAGGTATTTGGAACTTTGCGCATGTAGATTTACATGTTCCGAAGGGCATACAGGTAGAAAATGTACATTTATCGGACAGTCTGATGAAATTGTCCTACAATTTATCTTCTCATAATACGGAGAAATAGGCGGTTATTCTATATACGATGACAGCGTCAGGCGGTTATACGTAAGAAAGGTATTGATATCTATGTCGAGAACGGATGAAGTGTTTCAACCGGCACTGATAGGCAAAAAAATTCCTATTTTAACATTAGATCATAAATGGCATCAACTCTTTACACAGGCAGAATATTCTCCCGAAATCAAGAGTATGGAGAAGGAGTTAAACATCCTGCTTAAGCGTCAGGGTAAGGTTAATACAGAGAGCAAGGAAATCAAGAAGCTGAAGAAAAAGCTGATGGACGAAATTGTGATTCTTGCTGATGAGATGGGGGATCACCCTACCAAGAAGCAGGAAAAGGATATGGCAGACCATAAGCGTCTGATCAATGAGTGTAATGAGAAAATGGAAGAGTACGAGGAAGAGATGGTGGAGCTTCCAAGGCAGATTAACCAGCTTAATAATAAGCTGATGCTTATTACGATGGAAGTATGCTATAAGAAACTGCAGCAAAACACGGAAGAATTGGAGACCATCGAGGAATGGATCGGCAATATACGCCGTGAATTGAAGAAAAAGGTGATCCGTAAACAGGAAAAGGAAGCGATGAATCATCAACTGTATTCTTATATGCATGATATTTTCGGAGCGGATGTGATAGAGTTATTTGATATGAAATATAATCCGGAAGAAAAATACAAGAATAAGGCTGCTTCGACAGATAAAAAGACGGAGACGGCAGAGCAGCAGGAAGACAACGAGGATGCGTCGAAATCATGAGATTTTGGCGCTCTTTTCTATGAGTAGAAGATAGAAGTTGTTCAGAAAATTCCGGCAGAAAGTGATACAGTGTGAATGGAAACATGATTTGCATACAGGATAGTTGCAGACGTGCAAGAATGGGGGAGCTATATGAAGCAATATCTGGTAATGGCTTCTGAGATGAAGCGGTACGATACGAATACGATAGAACAGATAGGGATTTTGTCCCTTGTGCTGATGGAGCGTGCAGCGCTTGTGACGGTGGAAGAATTACAGAGAATATACGGTGAGCGGAGGGCTAGAGTGTTAGTCGTGGCGGGATGCGGCAACAATGGCGGAGACGGATTCGCGATAGGACGACTGCTTATGCTGCAGGGATATTGTGTGGAGTTTGTTCTGATCGGTGAGCGCGCAAGATGCAGCCGGGAGACGGCTGCGCAGATAGAGATTCTGTCAAAATATGGGATGTCTGTGAAGGACGCAATAGACGGTGCTGAATATGATATAGTAATCGATGCCTTATTCGGAATCGGTTTATCGAGAGAAGTGACAGGACTTTATGCTGAAACCATTGAAAGAATAAACCGGATGGAAAGCTTCGTGTGCAGTGTGGATATTCCTTCGGGCGTCTGTGCTGATGACGGCAGTATACTGGGATGTGCCGTCAGGGCAGATATGACAGTAACTTATGGATTTTATAAATTGGGACAAATGTTGTATGACGGCGCTGTCTATTGCGGCAGGGTTATCTGTCGGGAGATGGGCATTAATGACAAGAGCTTTTTAGGGGATGTGCCCGGATGGTACACTCTGCGGGAAGAAACAGGTGAGACACTGCTTCCGGGTCGTGATGCTTGCGGCAATAAGGGTACCTTCGGCAAAGTGCTTGTGATTGCAGGAAGCAGTCAGGTCTGCGGTGCTGCGGTGCTGGCGGCAGAGAGCGCATTCCGGATGGGAGCAGGGATGATTAAGACGGTAACTGCCGAGGAGAATCGGAACATATTATTACAGGCGGTGCCGGAAAGCATGATTTTGACCTATGATGATCCGGGAAACGGAACAGAAAATGGAATAGGAAAGGAAACAGATGACGAAATACAAAGGGATGCGGAGTTTGAGGCCGCACTGTCAGAAGCTTTTGACTGGGCGGATGTGATCCTGATCGGGCCGGGGATCGGTGTCGGAAGGCAGGCGGAGATGTTACTTGGGAAATGTCTGACTGAAAGCAAACTTCCTATGGTGATTGATGCCGACGGATTAAATCTGATTGCAGAGAAACCATATTTGCAGGAATTACTTGAAAGGGCAGGCACAGGCGGAAGAACGATTGTTCTGACACCCCATCTGGGAGAGTTCGCCAGATTGTACGGATGCACTGTCAGACAGGTAAAAGATCATATGCTGCAGTATCCTATGGAATTAGCCAAACGTATGCAGGCTGTTGTCGTATGTAAAGATGCAAGAACCGTGGTAACGGCGCCCGGAGCGAAGGCGCATTATCTGAATACTACAGGCAATGACGGGATGGCAACGGCAGGAAGCGGCGATGTGCTTGCCGGAATGATCGCGGGACTTCTGGCACAGAATATGAGCGGTATGGAGGCTGCGGTCTGCGGCGTGTATCTGCATGGTGCGGCAGGAGATCTGGCCGCGCAGAAGAAAACACGGCGTTCTATGATGGCAACGGATATCATAGAACAGATAAGTCATGTGATGGAGAAGAGGGCAAAAGAATGTTAGAGAAATATCAGAGAGTTTATGCACAAGTGGATTTGGATGCTATTCATTATAATATGGAGCAGATGCATGCCAATCTGGCTCCGGGTACGAAGATGATCGGCGTGATTAAGACGGACGGCTACGGACATGGCGCGGTGCCCATAGGACGAGAACTGGAACAGATTGACTATGTGTTTGGCTATGCGGTGGCGACTGTGGAAGAAGCACTTATTCTGCGCCATGCAGGACTGGAAAAACCGATACTGATCTTAGGCTATACGTTCCCGTACTGTTATGAGGATCTGATCCGGTATGATATCAGACCCGCTGTGTTCCGCAAAGATAGTATTGACGAGCTTGCCGCCTGTGCGGAGAAGCTTCATAAAGCTGCCAAAGTGCATGTCAAAGTAGATACGGGTATGACCAGAGTAGGCATCAGACCGGATGAGAGCGGTCTTCGGTTTATGGAGAAAGTGCTTCATACGGAGGGGATTGAACTGGAAGGGATGTTCACCCATTTCGCGAGAGCGGATGAGACAGATAAGACTTCGGCAAGAAAACAGCTTACAAGGTTTCAGCATTTTATAAAGCTGACTGAGGATACCTTAGGGGTTCGGATACCGGTGAAGCATTGTTCGAACAGCGCCGGAATTGTGGAACTGCCGGAGGCCAATATGGATGTGGTCAGAGCGGGCATTACTTTATATGGCTTGTGGCCGTCGGAGGAAGTGTCAAGAGATATCCTGTCCCTGCGTCCCGTGTTGTCGCTTAAGAGCCATATCGTTTATTGCAAAGAAGTGGATGAGAATGTGGCGATCAGTTACGGCGGCACTTATGTGACCCCTAAGAAGATGCGTGTGGCAACCATTCCGGTAGGTTATGGTGACGGCTATCCCAGAGGCTTATCTAATAAAGGATATGTTCTTATACGGGGAAAGAAAGCGCCTATTTTAGGAAGAGTCTGTATGGATCAGTTTATGGTCAGCCTGGAAGATATACCGGAAGCGGCAGAGGGAGATGAGGTGACACTCATCGGTGCCGATGGAATAGAGCAGATTACGATGGAAGAATTAGGAGCGCTGTCCGGCAGATTTAATTATGAACTTGCCTGTGATCTGGGCAAGAGGATTCCGCGGGTCTTTGTGAAGGGCGGCGAGATTGCGGCTGTCAAAGACTATTACGAAGACTATCAATAAGAAGACTGCGTATCAACCGCTCTGTATTCATAAGAAAACAGATTGTCCTATGGAATAAATTATCATGTATACCTTTGGAGAAACTGGCAATACTATTGCTGGAAACTTATATGTCTGGCGGTTTGGCAGACATATGGAAATTGCTAGAATGATTGAAGGAAGTGTGTGGTAATGAAAAGAGGAGATATCTATTATGCGGATTTGCGGCCGGTGATCGGTTCTGAACAGGGAGGCGTAAGACCGGTATTGATTATACAGAACGATGTGGGTAATAAACATAGTCCGACCGTGATCTGTGCGGCGATCACCTCTAAAATGAACAAGGCAAAGCTGCCTACGCATATTGAATTGAATGCCAGCAAATATGATATGGTTAAGGATTCGGTCATTTTGTTAGAGCAGCTTAGAACGATTGATAAGAAGCGGTTAAAGGACAGAGTCTGTCATTTGGATCAGGATATTATGCAAGCGGTGAATGAAGGGTTAATGGTCAGCCTGGAACTTCATACATAAGGTGACCGGCATTTGACACGCATTCCATTACTTGCTATATTAGTCTGAAAGAAGTTTTCAGACTCTGAAAGAAACTTTCAGACTCTGCAAGAATGATTTTTTCAGATGCAGCAGCGATTCATTTACTAAGAGAGGAAAGGGATTATATATGGACGACGGTGGCGCGAGTAGCAGTAGTATCATAGGCTTTATTGTTTTGCTTATTCTTGAGATGATATTTTACGGGTTCAGTTCGGCGATGCAGAACCGAAAAGGAATAGAAGTAGAAGAGAATGACAAAGAGGAAACAGAACAGACCGGAAAGCAGAGAAGAAAACAGGAACGGCTGAATTATATGACGGAAAATCATGCTAAGTATGCAAATGCAGTACAGCTTGGTGTGGTGACGATCAATCTTATCCTGGGCGCATTGATTCTGTACCGCAGCAACAGTTATTTCAGTTACATGACGTACCGCATGGCGGTAAATCATATTGCGGGACTGGTTGACTGGCATGTTCAGTTGATTGCGGCAGTGACCGCGGTTATTGTAACGATCTTCTTATTGTACATAGTTATGACGTTCGGTGTGTTAGTACCTAAGAAAGCAGCAGCCAGATATCCGGATAAATGGATTAACGGTCTGATTAATCCGGTATATTTCTATGTGCGGCTGGTTTCTCCCTTTACGGGGCTTGTTTATATCACATCTAAGATGATCCTGCACTTGCTCGGAATCCGCAATGCGGACGATCAGGAGGATGTGACGGAAGAGGAAATTCTTTCTATGGTCAATGTGGGTCATGAACAGGGAATTTTGGAAGCCAGTGAAGCGGAAATGATAAACAATATCTTTGAATACGGTGATAAAGAGGCCAAAGATATCATGATCAACCGTAATAATCTGGTAGCGATTGACTGTACCATGACGTTACAGGAAGCTGCTGCTTTTATTGTGGAAGCACATAACAGCCGGTTTCCGGTTTATGACGGAACGATAGATCATATCGTAGGCATACTGCATCTTAAGGACGTTATGCGTATGCAGATGAATGAAAGGATGAAAAACAGACCCATCGGCAAGATCAAAGGTCTCCTGAGGGAACCCAGATTCATCACGGAAAAGCGTAAAATCGATGATCTGTTTAAGATGATGCAGACAGAGAAGATCCAGATGGTCATCGTGATTGATGAGTACGGACAGACAGCGGGACTGGTAGCACTGGAAGATATCTTAGAGGAAATCGTTGGCAATATACAGGATGAGTATGACGAGGAATCCATCTATATCAGGGAAAGCGGTCTGGATGAGTATGTGATTCAGGGAATGATGCCCCTTGAGGAGCTTGGGAAAAAGCTTGCGATCAGTTTTGAGGAAGAAATTTTTGATACCGTCAATGGATTCGTGATTTCCAGACTGGAGCATATACCGGAAGAGGACGAGGAATTTGAATTTGAGTATGAGGGATATTTGTTCCGTATTCTGGAAGTAAAAGACAGAATGATTCAGTCTGTTGCGGCCAAAAAGATCGTAGAGCAGCCTGAGATAACCGAAAAGAATGGAAATACGGTTGAAGAAGAACCTCAAAAATGATAATATATATATTTAGAGAAAAATAGGAACAAAGGAGACAGGAATTATGTCAGGACATTCAAAATTTGCAAATATTAAGCATAAGAAAGAGAAAAACGATGCCGCAAAAGGCAAGATTTTTACAATTATCGGAAGAGAAATTGCGGTAGCTGTTAAAGAAGGCGGACCAGACCCTGCCAATAATTTTAAGCTGGCACAGGTTATCGCCAAGGCGAAAGCCAATAATATGCCCAATGACACCATTGACAGAGGAATTAAGAAGGCTGCCGGTGAGGGCGGTAATGTAAACTATAAATATGTGACCTACGAAGGATACGGGCCAAACGGTATCGCAATCATTGTAGATGCGCTGACAGATAACACCAACAGAACGGCGGCTAACGTAAGAAGTGCGTTCACCAAAGGACAGGGAAGCATCGGTACACAGGGCTGCGTTTCTTTCATGTTTGATAAGAAGGGACTTATCATCGTCGATAAGGAAGAGTGTGATATGGACGCGGATGATCTGATGATGACGGCTTTAGATGCCGGTGCAGAGGATTTCGCAGAGGAAGAGGACAGCTATGAAATCTACACAGATCCTGACCAGTGGAGCGAAGTCGATGCCGCATTAAAAGAGGCAGGCATTACACCGGTTTCTTCTGAAGTTACCATGATTCCACAGAACTGGGTAGAGCTTACGGATGAGACTGCTATTAAGAATTTGCAGAGAACACTTGATCTATTGGATGAGGATGATGACGTACAAGCCGTATATCATAACTGGGATGAGTAATTGGCTGGAGCATACTGACGGCAAACCGGCAGTAAAATGTTCTGATATGGAGGAATAGATGGATAAGATAGCACTTGATCAGGTTGCAGCTTTGCTGGAACAGGCTGATCTTAGAATTGCCGAATTTAAGAGAGATACTTATGAAGAATCTTTTCAGAAATATTTAGATTTGAATGATGCTGTGCTGCGTCAGCTAAATGCCATCGGAGCAGGAGAACTTTCACCGGATGAACAGGATCAGGAAAGAACCCGTGTGGCGGATTGTTTGGCTTTAAAGGCAGAAGAACTGCTTGCGGCAGCGAAGAACAGAACGAAGAGAGAGAAGATGCAGTTAAACCTGAATCTCTACATGGTATCCTATTTGCTTCCCGCTATCGTGGAATATCAGAGAAAGTATGGCGGCAGGGAAGATGAACGGAAGAAACTGACCACAGCCATTTGTGACAGATGGGCAGTCAGTTTTAAGAATCATATTCAGGCATCGGATTATGAGTCGATTAAAGGTGGGTTTAAACAGAAGCTGTGCTTCGTAACAACTGCTGTATGCCAGGGATTACATAAACCGCAGGATTGCAGGGAACTTACTATGATGAAGCAGTATCGCGACGGGTATCTGCTTAGTCAGGAGAATGGTGAGGCGCTGATTCACGAATATTATGACATTGCACCTACCATTGTTAAGCGCATTGCCAGGGAGGCGTCTCCGGAAGAAAAATATCTGTATTTATGGAATCATTATATTAAGAAGTGTGTTGCGCTGTTGGAACACAACCAAAATGAGCAGTGCAAAGATCTGTATGAAGCGATGATGACGGAGCTTAGAGAAGAATATCTGGTTACGAATCAGCATAAGAACTAATGAGCGGAGGATAAAGGATGAGCAAACAGTACCGGAAAGAAACCATTTGTATACAGTCAGGATGGAAACCGAAGAACGGAGAGCCACGGGTTCTGCCGATTTATCAGAGCACAACGTTCAAATATGAGTCTTCCGAGCAGATGGGACGATTATTTGATTTGGAAGAAAGCGGTTATTTCTATACCAGACTGCAGAATCCGACGAATGATTGTGTGGCGGCGAAAATCTGCGAACTGGAGGGCGGTGTGGCGGCAATGCTTACATCTTCGGGGCAGGCAGCTACCTATTATTCCGTATTTAATATTTGTGAGGCAGGAGATCATGTGATTATGTCTGCCACGGTGTACGGCGGAACGTTTAATCTGCTGACCTGTACAATGAAGAAGATGGGAATCGAGTGTACGGTAGTGGACCCGGATGCACCGGCCCAAGAGATTGCGAAGGCATTTCAGCCTAACACGAAGTGCGTATTCGCGGAGACGATTGCCAATCCGGCTTTGGTAGTGTTAGATATTGAGAAGTTTGCGAAGCTGGCACACGATCATCAGGTACCGCTTATTGTAGATAATACTTTTGCTACACCGATCAACTGTAATCCTTTTAAATGGGGCGCGGATATTGTTACCCATTCCACAACTAAATATATGGACGGTCACGCTATGGCTGTGGGAGGATGTATTGTGGATTCCGGTAATTTTGACTGGAGCGCTTATCCTGATAAATTCCCGGGATTGTGTACGCCGGACGAATCCTATCATGGAATTACTTATACGGAGAAGTTTGGCAAGGCAGCTTATATTACGAAAGCAACCAGTCAGTTGATGAGAGATTTAGGATCGATTCAGTCACCGCAGAATGCATTTTTGCTGAATGTAGGCTTGGAGACTTTGCCCCTTCGGATGGAGAGACATTGTTACAATGCGCAGAAGGTGGCGGAGTTCTTGGAAGCGCATGAAAAGGTAGCGTGGGTAAATTATCCGGGACTGAAGAGCAACCGGTATTACGAGTTGGCACAGAAATATATGCCGAACGGTACTTGCGGTGTTATTTCTTTCGGTTTAAAAGGCGGAAGAGATGCAGCGGCTAAGATGATGGATCGCCTGGAACTGGCATCTATCGTCACTCATGTGGCAGATGCAAGAACCAGTGTGCTTCATCCGGCAAGTCATACACACAGACAGATGAATGATGAGCAGCTTAAGGAAGCCGGCGTTGCACCGGATCTGATCAGACTTTCCGTAGGCATTGAGCATGTGGATGATATTATTGCGGATTTAGAGCAGGCATTATCTGACACAGAATAAAGAGGATGGCTTGGTATGACTTATCGTAAAACATGGTTTAGCTATGTGTTGTGGGCAGTATACGCGGGACTTTGCGTTATGCTGCTTGCGTTTATGGGATATTATTTGTATACAAAATATATTTCCGCATCCATGGCGAAGATTGGGGGACTTCTTATTTTTCCGGTCGTTGTGGGTGTTTATTGGGCAATCAGGGCAGTATCGCAGTCTGTCAGGAAGAAATATTCGTTGCATGAGCATACGGTGCAGATGCTGGAAGCTTTTGTCGTTGCACTTTCTGTTGTATTTGGGACATTGTACCGGATATATTTTGTGCTCTGTTCTGAGGCATATTTTGATGTTAACCCGATGGGTCAGGCTGCCATTAAGGATATACTGGAAGTGCCTTATGCGTCCTATTACGATATGGCGCTTGTAAGGGCAGGAGAACAGTTGACACCGCTGACTCACAGTGCGGGATATCTGTATGTTCTGTGTGTGTCCGCTGTATGTTCTTTTTTGGGCAATAAGATTGTGTCGGCAGTGTTGTTTCAGGCCGTGATACAGATTATTTCCATCGTATTAGGTTATCTGGTGGTGAGAAAAGCGGCAGGAAAGTTACCGGCATGTATTGTTTTGGTATTTCTGTCATTTTCGGGCACGTATACCGGTGAAATCTATAGAATTGTACCGGATTGTTTTGTCTTCATGTTATATCTTGCAGGACTGCTGTTGATTATAAAATACATCAAAGATTACTGTGACAACCAGTTTAGCAAGTTTATGGCAATTTGCGGGGCGGTACTGGTAGGTGCCGTCATAGGAATTCTGGTATATCTTGATTTGAAATTTATTGTTTTGTTTATCTTTATGATCGGTCTGTTTACCGGAAAGAAAAAAAGTGCGGATGGAGAGCCGGTCGATAACACTATAAAAATCAGTGTTATATCCTTTATTGCAGCGGTCGTGTCATGTGTGGCGGGTTTATGTGCCATGTTTGGCATTGTGGCATTGTACCGGGAGACTTCATTTCTTCAGGATTTATCAGTATGGTCTGAACTGTATATGCAGCAGATTGATATCGGTCTTTTTGGTAATATGGAACAAATAATGCAGGAGCTTCCGATTGTGGTGCTTATTGTGGCTGCTGCTGCTTTCCTGGTTTTTGAATTTTTCAGGGGCAATAAGGAACAGAACTATATGCTGTGGATTATGGCATGTATTCTTATTGCACCCACACCTATGACCAGAGGCGGTATCCTGTCGTATACGATGATTGCGTTATTTCAGTGGAGTGTGCTGGCAGGGCTTGGACTGCAGAATTGTATCTTCGGCGGGCAGGCGAAGATGGTGCAGGCGAAGATAGAAGAAATCAATGCATCTGCGGAGCCGATTGAGGAGAAAAAGCTTGTGCAGACAGCGGAGAAAGTACTTGCAGAAGAAAAAAATGAGCAGACCAAAGAGAAGCCGCGTTTTATAGAAAATCCGCTGCCGCTTCCGAAGAAACATGTGAAAAAAGAAATGGATTATCAATATCCGGTAGCAGATCAGGATATGAAATATGATATCGAGGTCGATGAAAATGATGATTTTGATATTCAGTAAATCAATGCATCATTATAATGTATAATTGTTAAGAAGATCACGCAAACTAAGAGAGAATCACGAAGGTGGTTCTCTTTTATTATGTATGTTGAATGATATTATTTTTATACTTTCCATCTTAATGAAATGAAAATACATCGGACTGGAGGTCAACAAAACAATGGGTAATAACAATCATAAAGAAAAAGACTGCCACAGAAGCAAAGAGAATAGAGAGAAGGAGAAAGAGAAGGACAAAGAAAAGGATAAAGATAAAAAAGACCAGAAAGAAGAGAATTCCGCTAAAGGAACCGATAAGGAAGAAGGAGAAGAAAAGCGGGAAAAGGAGAAACACAAAGATGAACGGATCGAAGAGGTCGGACAGATTACACTGGATGAAAATAAAGAGCATCACAAAATACATTTGGTTACGATTATAGGAGAAATAGAAGGGCATGACAATCTGGGAGGTTCTTCCAAGACAACGAAATATGAGCATGTTTTGCCGCAGCTTGCAGCGATTGAGGACAGTCAGGAGATTGACGGTGTACTGATTTTGCTTAATACCATGGGAGGAGATGTGGAGGCAGGCCTTGCCATGGCAGAGATGATCGCATCTCTAAGCAAACCGACAGTATCACTTGTGTTGGGAGGCAGTCATTCCATCGGTGTGCCGATCGCAGTCAGTACGGATTATTCCTTTATCGTACCAACCGGAACCATGGTCATTCATCCGGTCAGGTTAAGCGGTATGGTCATCGGTGTACAGCAGACCTTTGACTATTTTAAACAGATTCAGAATCGGATAACAGGGTTTGTATGTGAGCACTGTAAAATCTCGAAGCCGAGACTGGAGGAGCTGATGATGGAGACCGGAATGCTGACCAAAGATGTGGGAACTGTGCTGGTCGGCAGGGAAGCGGTAGAAGAAGGCATTATCTGCGAGGTGGGCGGCATAAAAGATGCCATTGCGAAGCTTCATGATCTGGTAGATAAAGGGAGAGTGGACACAAAATAAGGGATGACAAGCGAAAATGAAAATGATATACTATATTGAGTTATATTTTCATTTACGCGGCAGCGTTATAAGTGCTCAGGAGGCATTATAATGGCATCTAATCAGGGAAGGAAACAGTCTTCCACGAAGAGAAAATCAACAAATACAAATAGAAACAGCACAAATCAAAAGAGAACACAGACAAAGAGAAATAGCGGACGATCAAGAACACAGTCAGAGCCTATGGATATTGCAATCCGCAATGAAATTCTGCTGATTGCACTTCTTGCACTTGCAATTATTCTGTTTTTATGTAATTTCGGTGTGGTTGGTAAGATTGGCAATCTGGTCAGCGATGTGATGTTCGGTATTTTCGGATTGATGGCATACATTGCGCCGATTATTATCTTTTTAGCCATTGCTTTTGGTTTGTCTAACATGGGGAATAACATTGCAACCAGAAAACTGGTTGCAGGTGCCGCCCTGTTTCTTCTGATCAGTATGGTTTGCGAATTGTTCAGTGCACAACTGGCATCGGTGGAAAGTTATCAGATGAAAGATATCTATAGCCGGTGTAGTGAAAATCACAATGGCGGTGGTGTCATAGCCGGTTCTCTTGCTTATGCATCTTATCAGTTTCTGGGAATGGTGGGCACGATACTGGCAATTCTTGTGCTGGGAATCATATGTTTTGTGATTGTAACAGAGAAATCCTTTATCGGCGGAGTAACCAGGCAGGGGCGTAAAGTATATGAGCGTTCTGTGGAGGATGCAGCTTACCGTAGGGAAAGAGCCGCTAAAAGGCGCAGTGAGATGGAGGAACGCCGGGCGAAAGAGGCGGAACTTCGTCGGCAGAAAGAAGAAGAAAAAGAGAACGAAAAAATTCTCCGTATGGATAAGAAAGTTACCGGTGTGATGATTGATACGGCACTGGATAAAGAGAAGGAAAAGGAGAATTTTGAGAAAACAAGAGATGATATACATGAGATTACACTAAATCCATCGGAGAACGAGGTATCTAATGAACAGGCAGAAAGGGAGCCTGTACGGGAGAAACATTCCTATCATTATATTGAAAATGAATCCGATGCGATGGATGAGATACATATCAGTGAAGATGTGCAGGAAGAAGAATATCCGGTGCATCCTGCCGATGCGCCTGTGATCCATATGGATGGAAGAACCATGGGCGGACACGGACAAGCAGATTACGGCATGGAGGAGACTGCACAGGAACCTGTTTATGAACCGTTGAAACCGCAGAATTCCTATACTACTGAAATGGGAAATACCATGGCGGCCACACCGGGCAGAGAACGAGTCATGGCAGTAAAGAGTACACAGAAAGATTCGCTCCCTGTATCCTCCGGTATTCAGCCGCAGGCAGAGCCTGATAAGAAGATAATGAAGCCGTATAAATTCCCGCCGCTCAACCTGCTTGCCAAAGGAAAAGGCAAGTCAGGCAGCGATTCCGGCAAAGAGCTGAGAGAGACAGCGGCGCGCTTACAGCAGACATTACAGACCTTTGGCGTTAAGGTTACCGTCACGGACATCAGTCAGGGACCTTCCGTAACCCGTTATGAACTGCAGCCGGAGCAGGGTGTCAAGGTAAGCAAGATCGTTGGTCTGGCAGATGATATCAAGCTGAATCTTGCGGCGACAGATATCCGTATTGAAGCGCCTATTCCCGGCAAAGCGGCAGTCGGCATTGAAGTACCGAATAAAGAGAATACTGCGGTTGCATTCAGGGATTTGGTAGAATCCAAAGAGTTTAAAGAATTTCCATCGAATCTTGCCTTTGCGGTCGGTAAGGATATCGGCGGACAGATTGTTGTGACTGACATTGCGAAGATGCCCCATATGCTGATTGCCGGAGCTACCGGTTCCGGTAAATCGGTCTGTATCAATACAATCATTATGGGTATTTTATATAAGGCGCATCCGGATGATGTGAAGATGATTATGGTTGACCCTAAAGTGGTAGAGCTTAGTGTCTATAACGGAATACCGCATCTGCTGATTCCGGTGGTGACGGACCCGAAAAAGGCAGCCGCCGCGCTTCATTGGGGTGTGGCAGAGATGACGGAGCGTTATAAGAAATTTGCAGACTACAACGTCCGTGATCTGAAAGGGTATAATAAGAAAGTAGAGAGTATGCAGGCGGCAGGAGATCCGGAAGCACCGCAGAAACTGCCGCAGATTTTGATTATTGTGGATGAGCTGGCGGATTTGATGATGGTATCTCCGGGAGAGGTAGAAGAGTCTATCTGTCGTCTGGCACAGCTTGCGAGAGCCTGCGGTATCCATCTGATCATAGCAACCCAGAGGCCGTCCGTGGATGTTATTACGGGACTTATTAAGGCGAATATGCCAAGCCGTGTGGCGTTTGCGGTATCTTCCGGTGTGGATTCCCGTACGATCTTAGACATGGTCGGAGCGGAGAAACTTCTCGGTAAAGGCGATATGCTCTTTTATCCGCAGGGATATCCGAAACCGGCACGTATTCAGGGCGCTTTTGTATCCGATAAAGAAGTGGCAGACGTAGTGGATTTCCTGAAAAATCAGGCGATCGGTAATGTGTACAGCGAAGATATCGAAGAAAAGATTAAGAGCATGGATACCGGAGCCGGCGGCGCAGGAGGAGTTTCGGAAAGCGGCGCCGAATATGATCAGTACTTTGCGGATGCCGGGCGGTTTATCATTGAAAAGGATAAGGCATCTATCGGTATGCTCCAGCGAGTCTTTAAGATCGGCTTTAACAGGGCTGCACGCATTATGGATCAGTTGTGTGAAGCCGGAGTTGTGGGAGAAGAAGAAGGTACAAAGCCTCGTAAAGTACTTATGACTGCGGAGGAATTTGAGCGGTTTGTAGAAGAAACTATCTGATCTGCATTTGGAAAGATTGGCAGCTTTGTGCCGGCAGATATAATGTCTGTGGACGGAATGTACAACAGACGTACAGCAAGGCATGGAAGGATAGATAAAAAACACAGGGAAGAAAGGCGGAGAGGAACATGAAAACAGATATTGAGATCGCACAGGAGGCGGTATTGGAGAATATCGTGAGCGTTGCTGAAAGAATCGGTATTCAGGCAGATGATTTGGAACTGTATGGTAAATATAAGGCTAAGATTTCAGACGAGTACATAGAAAGCATCCGGAATAATCCGGAGGGGAAATTGATTCTGGTAACAGCCATCAATCCGACGCCTGCCGGTGAAGGCAAGACAACCACCAGCGTAGGTCTTGGACAGGCATTCGGCAAGCTGGGTAAAAAGGCAGTGATTGCGCTTCGTGAGCCTTCTTTGGGACCTTGCTTTGGTATTAAAGGCGGTGCGGCAGGCGGCGGCTATGCGCAGGTAGTGCCGATGGAGGATCTGAATCTGCACTTTACAGGTGATTTTCATGCGATAACCTCTGCCAACAATCTGCTGGCTGCTTTATTGGATAATCATATCCAGCAGGGAAATGAACTGGGAATTGATCCGAGACAGGTCGTATGGAAGAGATGTCTTGATATGAATGACAGAGTTCTTCGCAATGTGGTTGTGGGACTGGGCAATAAGCTGGATGGTATGGTGAGAGAGGATCACTTTGTCATCACTGTTGCGAGTGAGATCATGGCAATTCTGTGTCTTGCATCGGATATGAAAGATCTGAAAGAAAGATTAGGTAAGATTATTGTTGCTTATACATTCAAGGGTGATCCGGTTACAGCATCTGATCTCAATGCGGTGGGTGCTATGGCGGCACTTCTTAAGGATGCCATGAAGCCGAACCTGATTCAGACGCTGGAGCATACGCCGGCACTTGTTCATGGCGGCCCGTTTGCCAATATAGCACATGGATGCAATTCGATTCGTGCCACGAAAACGGCGCTGAAGATGGCTGATTATGTCATTACGGAGGCTGGTTTTGGTGCAGATCTGGGTGCGGAGAAGTTTTTTGATATTAAGTGCCGTATGGCAGGATTGAAGCCGGATGCGGTTGTGTTAGTGGCTACGATCAGAGCCTTAAAATATAACGGCGGAGTGAAGAAGGAAAATCTGTCTGAAGAGAACCTGGAGGCTTTACAGGCAGGCATCGTGAATTTGGAGAAGCATATTGAGAATTTACACAAGTATGGAGTGCCGATTGTAGTAACATTGAATTCGTTTGTGACCGACACGAAGGCGGAAATTGATTTCGTGCAGAAATTCTGCGAGGACAGGAACTGTGAATTTGCGATCTCCGAAGTGTGGGAGAAGGGCGGCGAAGGCGGTATCGCATTGGCCAATAAGGTATTGGATACGTTAGAGAGAAAGGAAAGCCGTTTCAAAGTATTATATGAGGATTCTTTATCTTTAAAGGAAAAAATTGAGACTGTTGCAAGCGAGATTTATGGAGCGGGCGGTGTGTCCTATTCACCTGCTGCTGAAAAGCAGTTGCAGAAACTGGAACAATTAGGCTTTGGCAATATGCCGGTATGTATGGCTAAGACACAGTATTCCCTGTCAGATAATCCGGCATTTTTGGGTAGACCGGTTGGCTTTGAAATGAGCGTCAGAGAGGTATATGTATCTGCCGGTGCCGGATTTGTTGTGGTATTGACCGGAGCGGTCATGACAATGCCCGGACTGCCGAAAGCACCTGCTGCATACCAGATTGATGTCAATGAAGACGGTGTGATCACAGGCTTATTCTAAAGAAAAGCTGCTTGTTTCGGCTGGGAAAATGCTTATACGCTTATAATTGGAATAGATAATCGGGAAGAAAAGAAGAGCGGTTCCCTGTATAAACCGCTTTAGAATGGAGGATATCATAATGCCGCAGATTATAGATGGAAAAGCGATCTCGACAGAGATTAAGGATGAGTTAAAAGTGAAGGTGGAGGAACTGAAAGCACAGGGGACACAGGTTTGTCTGGCGGTTATTCAGGTAGGCAACGATCCGGCATCCAGTGTATATGTGGGGAACAAGAAGAAAGCCTGTGCCTATATCGGTATCGAATCCCTGGCATATGAATTACCGGAGGAAACGACACAGGAAGAACTGCTTGAGCTGATCGGTGAATTAAATGCAAAGAAAGAAGTGAACGGTATTCTGGTACAACTGCCGCTTCCGAAGCATATTGATGAGGATGCCGTGATCCGTGCCATTGATCCGAAGAAAGATGTAGATGGGTTCCACCCCCAGAGCGTGGGCGCGTTATGTATCGGACAGCCGGGATTTGTATCATGTACACCGGCAGGCATTATTCAGCTTCTGAAACGCTCCGGGATAGAGATTGCCGGGAAAAACTGTGTGGTGATCGGCAGAAGCAATATAGTAGGAAAACCTATGGCACTGCTTCTTCTGAGGGAGAACGGCACTGTTACCGTGACGCATTCTAAAACAAGAGATTTGAAAGAAGTAACGAAGCAGGCTGATATCTTAGTGGTTGCGATTGGTAAGCCTAAAATGATTACGAGAGAGTATGTAAAAGAAGGTGCTGTAGTAATCGATGTGGGAATTCACCGCAATGAGAATAGTAAATTGTGCGGTGATGTGGATTATGATGATGTGGCGCCGCTCTGCAGTGCTATTACGCCTGTACCGGGAGGTGTCGGCCCTATGACGATTGCTATGTTAATGCATAACTGTGTGGAATCTGTAGCATTGCAGAATTTGTAGTATGACCGAACCGTAATGTAACCGGTGGATTCCCCGGAATTACATTGGTGTTTTTATAATATAGAAAAGGAACTGCTTATGAAGTGCCCGAATTGCGGAAATGAGTTGAAAGACGGACATCTGATCTGCGAAAAATGCGGAGAGGAAATACAGATTGTTCCGAATTTTGAACCGGAAATAGAAAACAGCATAACAGAAACCTTATCCACACTGGCAGCCATGCAGGAGGGAGAAGACACAAAGACAGAAACGGATACGGATGAGGATAAGGAGTACATAGAAGATACGTTGGATAGTGACGAGATCATTCCCGGCAATCGGAAAACCTGGGTTATTATGAGTCTTATTATTATTTTCATCGTAGCGGTTATTTCTTATGCCATGTATGCCTATCATGTCCAGACGGTAGAGTATCAGATTGACAAGGCAAAAGAGTATGCGGCGAATGAATCCTACACAGAAGCGATTGCGTGTCTGGAAGCCGCCTACGCAAAACATCCTGATGTGGCACAACTGCTTTTTCTGGAAGCGGATTATTATTATTTACAGCAGGATCATGGGGCGGCGCTGACACAGTTGATGAAAATCATAGAGAATGGCAGTTTTCCTTATGAAGACGTGGAAGAAGCCTATGATAAGGTGATTACCATTTATGCCAATCAGGGGCAATATGCGCAGATTAATGAGCTGTTGCGCAACTGCACGGATGAACGGATCGTGAATATATTCCAGAGCTATCTTGCAATGGAGCCGGAATTTAGTTATGTGGAGGGCAGCTACGCGGAAGTAATTCCGTTAAAACTCAGTTCCAATACATCGGGAACCATTTATTATACAATGGATGGTTCCAAACCGGATAAGAATAGTATGATTTATACGGCACCTCTTTTTCTGGAGACGGGAGAATATACGATCAGCGCCTTTTTTGTCAATGATTATGGAATTGAAAGTGAAATTGTCAGTAAGAAGTATGTGATCAATCTGGCAGCGCCCAATGCGCCGGAGGTAGAATTATACAGCGGGGAGTATACCGAGCCTACCATGATTTCCGTGGAGGGGACAGAGGGTTGTAAAATCTATTATACCACGGATGAATCGGAGCCTACGGCGGACAGTGTGCCATATACGGGACCGATTCCCATGCCGCTTGGGAAAACACTGTTTAAGTTTGTAAATATCAGTGAAGAAGGTGTGTCCAGTGAGGTAACCATGCGTACTTATACACTGACATTGCAGGGAGCGATCTCTACAGGACAGGCGGTAAGTAATCTGATACAAAGACTGGTAGATACCGGGTATCTGGAGGATGCCGCAGGGCATAGTAAGCGGCTGAGCGGTACGTTAAGCTATCAGTTCAGCTCGGTACTCAGAGTCGGAGAGGACGATGACTATTTCACAATCTATGAGTATTATGATGACGGTACAGGGATGCTTAGCCGTACCGATAAGGTATTTCTGGTACAGATTTATACGGGGCAGGCAGCACAGCTTGGATATGACGAGGAAGGGAATTTTGTAGCGGTTCCAATATAAAACTGTTGCAAAATACGTCAAGTTTTTATATCATTAGAAAGATGGGCCGCGTAAGCGGCAGATGGACGCATAGCAGAAGCTTTTGGAAGCAGGGCTTTGCTGTGCAGTCGATTAGGGGATATCAATTTAGGAGGATAAGCAGGATGTACAAGATTTTAAAAGCTGAAGAACTTACAACGAACATCTACCTTATGGATGTAGAGGCGCCTCGTGTTGCTAAGTCCTGTCAGCCGGGACAGTTTGTTATCGTCAGGATGGATGAGGAAGGAGAACGTATTCCGTTGACCATCTGTGACTATGACAGAACAAAAGGAACGATTACGATTGTTTTTCAGGTAGTCGGTGCAGCAACAGAGATGATGAGGGATTTAAAAGCCGGAGACAGTTTTCACGATTTTGTAGGACCGCTTGGATGTCCTTCTGAATTTATTAGTGAAGAGATAGAAGAATTGAAAAAGAAGAAAATTCTTTTTGTAGCAGGAGGCTTAGGTACGGCACCTGTTTATCCGCAGGTGAAGTGGTTACATGAAAACGGTATAGATGCGGATGTTATCGTCGGTGCCAAGACCAAAGAACTGTTGATTATGGAAGAAGAGATGAAGGCTGTAGCCGGTAATCTTTATGTTACAACAGACGATGGTTCCTATGGCAGAAGCGGTATGGTAACCAAGGTGATTGAGGATCTGATTGAGACAGAAGGTAAATCATATGACGTCTGCGTAGCAATAGGCCCGATGATCATGATGAAATTCGTCTGCCTGACCACGAAGAAATATGATCTGCATACGATTGTCAGCATGAACCCGATTATGGTAGACGGTACGGGTATGTGCGGAGCATGCCGTCTGACGGTAGACGGTGAAGTGAAGTTCGCATGTGTAGACGGACCTGAGTTCGATGGACATAAAGTAGATTTCGATCAGGCGATGAAACGCCAGCAGATCTATAAGACTAAGGAAGGCAGAGCATTCTTAAAGGCCAAAGAGGGAGACACTCATCACGGCGGATGCGGAAATTGCGGAGGTAATGACTAATGGAAGTGGATGTATTAAAGAAAGTACCTGTCCGTGAACAGGATGCGAAAGAACGTGCAACAAACTTTGAAGAAGTATGTTTAGGTTACAATAAAGAAGAAGCCATGTGCGAGGCAACACGTTGTATCAACTGTAAGAACGCACAGTGTATCAAGGGATGCCCGGTAGCAATCAATATTCCGGGATTCATTGAGAAAGTAAAAGAGGGCGATATCGCTGCCGCATATCAGATTATCAGCGAGTCCTCCGCGCTTCCGGCAGTCTGTGGGCGTGTATGTCCGCAGGAGAGCCAGTGTGAAGGTAAATGTATCCGCGGTATTAAGGGAGAGCCGATTTCCATCGGTAAGCTGGAGCGTTTCGTAGCTGACTGGGCCAGAGAGAACCATATTAAGCCTGAGGGAGCGAAAGAGAAGAAAGGCAAGAAAGTAGCCGTCATCGGTTCCGGTCCTTCCGGACTTACCTGCGCGGGCGATCTGGCTAAGATGGGCTATGATGTTACCATTTTTGAGGCGCTGCATGAGGCAGGCGGTGTATTAGTATACGGTATTCCTGAGTTCCGTCTTCCGAAGCAGGCTGTTGTAGCACAGGAAATTGAGAATGTAAAATCGCTTGGTGTCAAGATTGAGACTAACGTAGTAGTGGGTAAATCCGTTACGATTGATGAATTATTAGAGGAAGAAGGCTTTGATGCCGTATTTATCGGTTCCGGCGCCGGTCTTCCGAAATTCATGGGTATTCCGGGAGAGCAGGCTAACGGTGTGTTCTCTGCCAACGAATATCTGACCAGAAGCAATTTGATGAAAGCATTTGACGAGAATTCCAATACGCCGATTATGAGAGGACAGAAGGTTGCCGTTGTGGGCGGCGGTAACGTAGCCATGGATGCTGCCAGAACAGCACTTCGTCTCGGTGCAGAGGTGCATATTGTATATCGTAGAAGTGAAGAAGAACTGCCTGCCCGTGTGGAGGAAGTACATCATGCTAAAGAGGAAGGCATTATCTTTGATTTACTGACCAATCCGACAGAGATTCTTGCAGACGAGAATGGCTGGGTATGCGGCATCAAGTGTGTGAAAATGGAACTGGGTGAGCCTGATGCTTCCGGCAGACGCCGTCCGGTAGTGGTTGAGGGATCTGATTTCGTGATGGATGTGGATACCGTAATTATGTCTCTTGGTACTTCTCCGAATCCGTTGATTTCTTCTACCACCAAAGGACTGGAAGTAAACAGTCATAAATGTATCGTGGCAGAGGAAGAGTTCGGTAAGACAACCAAAGAGGGTGTTTATGCCGGCGGAGATGCCGTGACAGGTGCAGCAACCGTTATCCTTGCTATGGGTGCCGGTAAAGCAGCAGCTAAGGGTATTGATGAGTATTTATCTAAATAAGAAACGGATAGGTAAAAGTCTGTTTGTCGTGTTATGGCAGACAGACTTTTTTATGTAAAAGAAAGCGGGCGTATTATAAGAAATTCTTAATAATTTATGTGCCTGTTCTTTAAGGATTTAAAGGTATGATATACTTGTAAAAGAAATTATGAGAAGGTGCAGAAGAAGCATATTTGTAATGTTGAAAATGTTTCTGATAACAAGAAATCCCGGAAAGGAATGTTACTATGAATTTATTGGAGAGAAACGAACATTCGGAAGATATGGACTGGCGTGATGATATCCGTGATGAGAAGCGGAAAGAACCGGAGGATGATATCATAGATTTGGGGCAAGAGCCGGATGAAGAAGACATGGAGGAGGATGAAACAGCCGGTAAGTTAAACGGCGTTGCGTCACTCTTGCAAAAGCCATATATGACGGCAGTGCTTTTAGGTATTATTGTGGTTTTATTGGTCTGCATTATTGTGATGCTGATTCTGATGCCTTCGCGCAGACAAAATGATCAGGCAGATTCCGGTGCTGACCTGAATCAGAGTATTACAGAGTATGCACAGGAGCAGAAAAAGCAGGACGATATGCGTGTTGATACGGTGTCGGATGCCATAGTGGTAACACCGTCTAAAGAACAGGAAGTTTCTGATGAAGATGACAAAGAGAATACGGAAGATGCGAAAGCAGAGCCTACAGCGGAAGATGATGATAAGACTGCTATCGTGGTAGATGTGGAGGATGAAAATGATGTATCCTACACGAAAGAATATATTCTGAATGAGGCGCTTCCGTATTTTGCAGACAATAATCAGGACGCAATATGGGATCTGGCACATTTGAAGCGGTATGTGAAGTTGTCTAAAGAGCTGGAGGATACGAACAGCTATTATTATCAGGGAGATGTGGACAGCGAGGGTAAACCGGACGGTGTAGGACTCGCAATCTATGAACAGAACAGTTATTATTACGGCGAATGGTCACATGGCGTCAGAAGCGGCCGGGGCACATGGTTCCGTTTCTATATACAGCAGAAAGATAAGAATAATGCCATGGGCAAGTATATGGCTCACAGTTATTCAGGCACCTGGGCAAACAATCTGCCTAACGGACTGGGCGCAGAACATTATGAGGTGGATATCTCAAAGCTGCCTGCGCACGACAGGATCCTGCAGAACGTGATAGGTAACTTCACGGATGGTCTGTATGATGGAGAATTGTATGCGAATACGGTTGATTATACCGGCAATGTGGAGGAATGGGAAGGCGTTGCGTCAAAGGGCGTGTTTGAACTGTGGAGAGATATGAGTGCTATCGGGGAGTGTTCCGTATGGCGTAAGATGGATGATCATTCTCTTTGTATGGATATTGATAAATCAGAAAATAAGAATCAGGGGATTCGCGAATTGTTAAAATAAGAGAAATATCGGTGTATGACGGCAGGCATGGAAATTATTTTCGTGTCTGTCTTTTTATGTCATAAAAATGTATTTGAACCGTCTATTTTGTGAATTGTATTTTGGCTGGTTTTGCAGCGGTTAAGCATTTGGTCTTGGTTTTATATATTTGGTTGCAATTCGTGCAAAATGATTATAAAATAAAAACATGTAAGATTTTTTTTGGACAAGATTTCCAAAATGTGAGATAAGGAGTGTGACTGATATGCCGTGGTGTCCTAAATGCAGAAATGAATACAGAAAAGGCATTACCGTGTGTGCGGAATGTAAAGTTGAGCTTGTGGATAGTTTGGAAAACAGCGTAAAACAGGCTTTTATTTTTGGAGAAAAGGATAAGATGGAGCGATTGCAGTCATTCCTTTCTTATAATGATATAGAAACTGAAATCGGTTATGACGATACGGATCATACATATCAGTTGTCTGTTGCAGAAGAGCAGATGAAGCAGGCGGTTAAAGCGGCGCAGGTATTTTTGCAGCAGGAAGCTGAGCAGGTTTCAGAAGAGAATGATACGACAGAGTATGAGGAGTCTGCTGATAAGGAGTCATTTACGGAAGCCTCGTTATCGGGAGAAACAGAGGGGGAGGAAAACTTTCCGGTAAATGAGTCGCAAGAGACGTACAGAAGCGGGGGAGAAAAGCAATTTTATCATGCCTATCAGAACAGCGCGGCAAGGGCAGAGGATAACAGATCTTCCGCCTATACGCTGCTTGTAGTGGGTGGTATCGGTTTTGTCGTGGTATTGCTGATTTTTCTGGGTATACTTCCGATTTATCAGAATGCCGGTACGACGAAATATCTGGTGTGCGGCGTTATGGGTGCCATGTTTATTCTGTTTATTGTGTTCGGCTTTGTGTCCATGCGCAGTTCCAAAGTCCTGTTTAGCCAGGCTAAGACAGAAGATTCCCTTATGGCGGAAATGACGAAATGGTGTCAGGAGAATCTCAGCGCTGACAAGGTGGATGAGGGATTGTTTGCAGGAGAAGAACTGGCAGAGGAACAGAAGTATTTTAAGCGTGCCGAACGAATGAGAAAACTGATCAGTGATAAATTCCTGAATCTGGATGAAGCATTTTTAGACCATTTTATAGACGAATATTATCAGATATTATTTGAGGAAGTATGAAAATAACAATTATTACCGTAGGCAAAATCAAGGAGAAATTCTATCGGGACGCGGTTTCAGAATATGAGAAGCGCCTTAGCAGATATTGTAAACTGGAGATCGTTCAGGTAGAGGATGAGAAGACGCCAGATAAGGCAGGCGAAGCGCTGGAAAGCGCCATTAAGAAGAAAGAAGCAGAGCGGATTCTTAAATATGTCCGGGATGATGCCTATGTGGTCACATTGGAAATTCAAGGGAAAATGTATGATTCCGAGGCGTTTGCAGGCAGACTGGAACAGCTTGCCGTCCAGGGAACAAGCCACATTCAGTTTGTGATCGGCGGGTCACTGGGGCTGCATGAAGAGGTATGTGCAAGGGCTGATGAAGCAATCAGTTTTTCTAAGATGACGTTCCCGCATCAGTTGATGCGGGTTATTTTGCTTGAGCAGATTTACCGGGGGTATCGGATTATAAATGGAGAGCCATATCACAAATGAATGCGTATCTTTGTAAGTGTGTTTAAAATACTTTAATTGGAATTATTATATTGTTTGAGGTAAAGTCAAGTGGATCCTTTCATAAAATAAAGGAATATTTAGAGAATGGAGGAGTTGTTTTTGGAGGCAGTGCAGGTGCAATTATTTTCGGTGAGGATCTCGAAGCCTGCCAGCTTGATGATGCAAATGCGGTACGACAAGAACGAACATACATTCGAAACATTAGTAACATATATTGTGAAGGTAGATAAAAATGAAAAACTATACTCAGGTTTATGTAAAAAACAGTTTTGAAGCGGCAGAAAAGTACTGTAAAGCCTTTGGTGCAGAGATTACACGTAAGTTTAAAAATGAGAACAACACAGCTTATGAACACTGCGAATTGTCTGTAGATGGAGAAGGATTTTTGGCATTAGCGGAAGCGAAAAATCCTTGTGATATAAATATTGTACACAAGTACAAATGGGAAACTATGACATTTAATGCATTTGAGATGGGGACTGAAGAAGCAGTTTATAACGCATTTCAGATTTTGAGTGATGGTGGAGTGATTATTGAACCTATTCATGAACTCCCATGGAGTAAATGTTGTGCCACTATTATTGATAAATTTGGGGTGTGTTGGTGGATTTCCATTTAGCAAAATATTCCAAACTTTCAGTCTTACGGAAAGAATGAAAACTTGCCGAGAAGCAATTCAAATGTATGAAAAGCATTTTACAGGGTTACGACTTGGAGGGTTGCAGGACTGACATGGCAGGACATTAACCTTGAGGAACAGTATCTTACAGTAAGGAGATAAACAAATTTAAAGTTGAAAGGAATATTGCTATAAACAGAAAATCTGTTAAAGAAACAAAAAACAAATTAAAAAACAGATTGATGAAAATGCTACATATGAAGAGAAAACAATAAGACAGGAAAGAGATGGGTTTATGATGCAGTCAGCAAGAGATTTACAAAACCAGCTTAGAAGTATTGATCACAAGAGCTATCCGGTGTATAAGTCACTGCGCGGCAGTTTTCAGTTTGAAGGATATCAGTTGAATATTGACCATGTGCAGGGGGATCCTTTTGCAGCACCTTCTCAGGTGAGCGTGTTCGTTCCCATGAAGAGGGCAGATTTTCCTGACTTCTGTCTGAAGGACGACCTGACGAAAACGGCGCTGGCAGATTATCTTATCCGGCAGTTTAGTGTGCAGGTGAATCATTTTAACTTCAAGGCAAAGGGTTCCGGTAAGAGTGGTCTGATCTCGGTGACACGCTGCGGGCAAGAGGTACTTTGCCGTACCGCCTGCGAGGTCAGCAGGGATGGAATAGCGGCACGTTTTGCCGTGGGGTTTCCCGCAAACGGAAGAACCATCAATGCGAAAGAGTTGGAGAAGATCTTGTTTGACTATCTTCCGGTGTGTGTAGAACAGTCATTTATCTATCGGAATCTGAATCCCCGGACTGTAAGGGAAGTAATCGAGCTGGCGGAGGATCAGGCTTATATCCGAAATCAGCTCAGAGAGCGAAGACTGGTGGCGTTTGTGGCGGATCACGCTGTGCTTCCGAGGGAAAGCGGTATCTCCTCGCGCCCAATGAAAAATCCCGTGGAATTTATATCGCCGGATTCTTTGCGTGTAAGTATGGAATTGCCTCACAAGGGAACTATTACCGGAATGGGAATTCCGGAGGGGATCACGCTGATTGTCGGGGGTGGCTACCACGGTAAATCTACACTGCTGGCGGCGCTGGAACTAGGCGTATACAATCACATCGCGGGAGACGGAAGGGAGTATGTGATCACGGACGAAAGCGCCCTGAAACTGCGTTCCGAGGACGGGCGCTTTATCAAGGATGTAGACATATCTCTGTTTATAAATGATCTGCCAAACAAGAAGGATACACATAGTTTTTCCACTGAGGATGCCAGCGGAAGCACTTCTCAGGCGGCGGGAATTGTGGAGGGAATAGAGGCAGGAAGCAGGGTATTTTTGCTGGATGAGGATACTTCTGCAACCAATTTTATGGTTCGGGATGCCTTTATGCAGAGTGTCGTAAGCCCGGACAAGGAGCCTATCACTCCGTTTTTATCAAGAGCCAGAGAACTGTATGAACAAATAGGTATTTCCACGATTCTTGTGGCAGGAAGCTCGGGAGCATTTTTCCATATTGCAGATACGGTTATCCAGATGGACAATTATCAGCCGATAGATATCACTAAGAAGGCAAAGATGCTGTGTGAGAGTTTTCCGTTGTATGTGCCGGAAAAGGTATTGGAGTTTCAGAAACCCATGAGCCACCGTGTGATGACGAAGGATGCGGAGGGCGCAGTCAGGCGGCGGGATTACCGTACAGGAGAATTTAAGCAGAATGAGCCGGAGCGTTTGAAGGTGAAGGTAATGGGACGAGATGGATTCGTTTTGGGCAAACAGAATGTAGATTTGCGATATATAGAGCAGATTATTGACAGCGAGCAGACTGCTGCCCTTGGATTTCTCTTAAAATATACAGTAGAGAAGCTGATTGACGGCAGGAGAACACTGCCGGAAATTGCAGAATATATCATCGGCAGACTTGAGAAAGAGGGATTAGGGTTCTTTGCGGAAGGCAGTTATATTCCCAGTGGATATGCGATACCGAGAACGCAGGAAATATATGCCTGCCTGAATCGTTATAGAAGAGTGTAGCAGTTTAGAAAATAATAAGGTACATTTGCAGCAATAATAATGAATTCAGACTTATGATGGAGAACTGTATTACGAAAGGATAATAGTTATTGGAAATATGAAAATAGCAGCATATCAATTTGCAGTGGAGAGATACTATCTGCTTCAACAGTAAAGAAGAAAGTAACAACAGTATCTGATATTAACGAAGATACAAAGATTGAAGCTGATTTTGTTTGTTCCGAAAGGCATAGGGCATTTTTTAAGAAACATATTGGAAATGGTTTTTCCTTCAATGTTGCTTTTCAAAAATGGCTAAAAAATAATGCAGGAAAAACTTTAGAGGATGCCATTAAGTGTGGGAAATACAAAAAACAATTACAAGGACATAATCGTTATGAAAGGTCATATCTTATTGCAATGGAATGATAACCTCCAGTTGTGCTTTAATTATGTACATAAAGAGTGTATTCATGTTTGTTCAATTATGTAGAAATCTAAAAAATGAAGGATACACGTATAGGACATTGCTATTTGATAATAAATATTATGACCCTGAATTTGGAGTAATTGATGGTGAGTACACATATGGAAAGATAACATCATTTTTAGGAATTTATCAATAGACAAATAAGACTTTGTAAAGGAAAAACATATTATAATTTGTAGGAGGACTATGGAAAAGGATACTCGTCTTATCAATATATATCTTAAAATACATAATAAAAAAATATTAACTATGGAGGATTTGGGGTATCTGGCAGAGTATGATCCTGAATGTTTTGAGAAAACATGTAAAAATGTTGTATATAATATTCCCGAAACAAAATCAATTATGGAACCGACGACCTTAGAATCTTTAAATGAGAAAGCGAAGGAAGAATTTTCGGACCGGCAGAACATAGAGAAAATTCTGGAGAATTTAAAACGGATGGAAATCAATGATTTTTCCGTTGCCAACATTGATACCGACAAAGTAAAGGGCTTGCTGGGAAATTTATATATGGAATTGTTATTCCCCCATAATGATGAGTATACTTTTATAAATGCGGCAGACAACGGAAATATATCTTTCTTTGATAAAAAAGCATAAGTAACTGCTTGATAGTGGAGGATATAATGCAAAATAACAATTTATATGAATATAAAGAAATACGTAACAACATTTGGCAAATTGCAGAAGACAGCGGAGTTTATTGTACGCTTATCAAAGGAAATGAAATGGCGATACTGATCGACACAGGATACGGACACCGGAATTTGAGAGAATTTGTAGAAAAGAATGTTTCCACCCCGTATATGGTGATTAACAGTCATGGACATCCTGATCATATCGGCGGAAATCATTGGTTTGATACGATCTATGCCGTAAAAGAAGAATGGGATGTAATAGATCATTTTGAAGAAGAACCAAGAAATTATGAATTAAAAGAAATACAGACAGGCAGTCAGATTTCTTTAGGAAATCTACATATAGATATCATCTCTTTGGCCGGGCATACAAAAGGCTCTATAGGATTTTGGGTAAGAGAAGAGGGAATATTAGTTGCAGGAGATGCTTTGAACGAAAATTTATGGCTGTTTAATTATGGAGCTTTATCAATGAAGCAGCTTTACGGCACATTAAATAAGACAATACATCTGGATTTTGATTCTTATTTATGCGGGCATAGTGATCAAGAGTATAAAAAGGAAAAGATGTTGACACATATTAGGAATATAGAGAATCTGAAAACGGACGAAGAAACAAAGCAAAACACAATAGGCTTTGAAACCTATTGCAGTTCTTATGAAGATGTAAACGGAAAGTCTGAAATTGTATTTACCATAAGCAACTTATGCAGTGAGGAAGAGGGAAATTGCACCTGACTTGATATACCTGAGCAGAATTATAATAAGGTCTTAAAAGAAATGATTGCTCATTGAGAAGAGGTATGTTTTAGGGTTAATATATTGTTTTAGAGTACGCCGGATTAGCCGGCAGATCAAGAGAAAGGCATAGGTATTTCCATATGAGAATGTATGATTTGATCATGAAGAAGCGTAACGGTGAAGCTTTAAGCGAAGAAGAAATTAACTATATGATTAAAGAATATACGGCAGACCATATCCCGGATTATCAGATGTCTGCCATGATGATGGCTATTTATTTCCAGGGCATGAGCGCCCGGGAGACGGTGGCTCTGACCATGGCCATGGCGCACAGCGGAGAAATGATGGATTTGTCAGCAATTTCCGGTGTGAAAGTAGACAAACATTCTACAGGCGGCGTGGGAGACAAGACTTCCATAGCGCTGACGCCCATGGTGGCGGCCTGCGGCGTAAAGATAGCGAAAATGAGCGGCAGAGGTTTGGGACATACAGGAGGTACGATCGATAAGCTGGAGAGCTTTGAAGGATTTACCACCGGTATTACGGCAGAACATTTTGTGAAACAGGTGAATGAAATCGGTGTGTCTATTATGGGACAGACTATGGATATTGCCCCCGCAGATAAGAAGCTGTACGCTTTGAGGGATGTGACGGCTACGGTGGACAATATGTCATTGATCGCCAGTTCCATCATGAGCAAGAAGCTGGCTTCCGGTGCCGATGCGATCGTGTTGGACGTGAAAACGGGAAGCGGCGCTTTTATGAAACAGGAAGCGGATGCGTTCGCGCTGGCAAAAGAGATGGTTACACTGGGAAATATGGCTGGCAGAAAGACCATTGCCGTAGTGTCTGACATGGATCAGCCGTTAGGTTATGCGGTGGGAAATGCCCTGGAAGTGGAAGAGGCGATCGCAACCCTTCGGGGAGAAGGACCGGAAGATTTTACGCAGCTTTGTATGACTCTTGGCACCTATATGTTAATTGCAGCAGGAGCGGCACAGACGGAAGAGGAAGCGAAGCAGAAGCTTTCGGCTGTAATACAGGATGGAAGTGCATTAAAGAAGCTGGCAGAATTTGTACAGGCACAGGGAGGCGATCCGAAGGCAGTCTATGATACATCACTTCTGCCGAAGGCATCTGTTGCGGAAGCTATTGTGTCTGCACAAGAGGGGTATGTGAAGAAGATTGACTGTGACGAAATCGGTATCTGTTCGCTGCTTCTTGGCGGCGGCCGGGAGACGAAAGAAAGCGTGATCGACTTGTCGGTTGGACTTATACTGCATAAGAAAGTAGGAGATTTCGTTAAGTCGGGAGAGTCCTTAGCTACAATTTATGCCAATGACAGAGTAAAATTAGAAGCGGCCTCAGCCAGATTTATGAAAGCGTATCATTTTGACGACAGCCAGCCGGAGAAATCTCCCTTTATTAAGGGGGTAATTAGGGAATAGAGTCTCAGTATATCATGAATACAGCAGAAATTATGAGATTTACAAAGCAGTTTAAAAGGGAGCATTGCATCAAAGATTGGGATATTTGATGGGTATGAAATGTTTTCTCAAGTCATATAGTTAACTATGAGAAGAAATAACAGAAAATCACCGATACCAACTTTATCAGGTTCCAAGGAATTGATTGTAGAGTCCTTAAAGCTTCCTAAAGATACCATGTTAGGGGCGGCTATTGTCACAGTAACCGGTAACCGGGAAGCGTTTATAGAAAATTATAAGGGCATACTTGAATATAATCCGCAGTCCATTGTACTGCAGGGAAAAAACTGTAAGATTTGTTTTGAGGGCAAGCAGCTTTCTATTGATTATTATACCAATGAAGACATGAAAATAAGCGGCAGTATTGATGCTGTACGCTATGTATAGGGAATGAAGTTTCACTAAGCCTGTAAAATACACAGTCTAAGTGAAACTAAATCATTCCCGGAAGAATGTCTCGTGGGAGCCATTCTTCCCGTAGGCTGAGTATGGATATGGGGGATCAGGATGCTTCATTGGATTCAATATATGAAAGGTTATGTGACGATCAAGGTATGGGGATACTCTACGGAAAGATTGTTAAATCTGTGCGGCAATCATGATATTTTAGTATGGGATATCGTCAATCACGGCGATTATGATACGCTGAATATCAGCATAGAGGGTTTTTTTGCGTTAAAGCCGCTGTTAAAAAAGACCGGAACTAAGGCATCCGTTTTGAAAAGATATGGACTGCCTTTTTTTGTGTCCAAAATGCAAAGGCGCAAGATATTTGTCATAGGACTTGTGGGGTGTATGCTTTTTTGGATTTTGACATCCGGATACATATGGAATATTAAGATTGAGGGAAATTATGTCCTGACAGAAGATGTTCTGATGGATTATCTGACAGAGCAGGGAGTACATGCGGCTATGAAGAAGAAACAGCTTCGGATCGAGGAACTGGAAGAAAGTCTGCGGGAAGAGTATGACGTGATTACGTGGACATCCGTACAGGTGGAAGGAACAACACTGCTTATTTATATCAAGGAAAATGATATGCCGGAATATGACCAATCTGGTCAACAGGAGAATGCAGAAGGAATGGATCTGATTGCTACAAGATCCGGGACGGTATCTTATATCATAACCAGAAGCGGTGTCCCACAGGTGGCATTGGGAGATCAGGTGGAGAAGGGAACTATTCTGGTAAGCGGTGCAGTGCCGGTTTACAATGAGGACACCACAGTCAGAAAATATCAGTTTGTAGAGGCAGATGCGGATATCATACTTCGATACAGTGAATCAGTTTCCGTGAAAAGGGATATTCTGTATGAAGAGAAGCAGTATACCGGTAAGCAGAAAAATATGCCCCTTTTCGGTATCCGTGATAAAGAGTGGAGTCTCGGACTGGGAAGAATCCCTTATGATACTTATGACATCAGCGAGGAAAAGAATCAGGTCAGATTGTTGGATCATCTGTATTTGCCGCTGTTTTACGGACACAGAACCGTACAGGAATACGAAATGGTACAGCAGAAATATACGGAAGATGAAATGAAAAATATTATGCAGGACGAGTGGAGTAAAATAATATCAACTTTAGAGGAAAAAGGGGTACAAATTACGGAAAAAAATGTTACAATAAAAAAGAATGATAATAATTGGGTTTTAAATGCCCGGATGCAGTTAGAGGAATCAGCAGTCAGGCTGGTGCCTACCCAGACAGAGCCGATTGCAGAGGAATCCTCAGAAGATGAACTGCCGGAAGAGACGCAGGCGGTACAAGAGAACCGGTAACTGCAGAAATCAGAGACACCGGGAGCAATCTGATGTGTAAGAGAAAAGCGACACCGGGTGTAAGCTGTTAAGTAGAAAGGCTATGGAGGAATGGAAGAATTTACGGTTCGCATGGATGTGCCGATGGAGCACATGCAGAATCTGTTCGGAGAATGTGATTCCTATATTAAGAAAATAGAAGATGATCTGCACGTGGTCATTGTAGACCGGGATGGCGCGGTTAAGATCAGCGGCGATAAGAAAGCGGTGGAGCAGGCGTCACGTATTGTGCGGGAGCTTCTCACGTTGTCAGAGAGAGGAAATGTGTTGGAAGAGCAGAGTATTGATTATGCCCTTGAGATGGGAAAAGAAAGCAAGGAAGATATTTTACTGGAGATAGACGGAGACTGTATCTGCCATACCATAAGTGGTAAACCGATCAAGCCAAAGACCTTAGGGCAGAAACAATATGTGGATGCCATCAGGGATCACATGATTGTATTCGGCATCGGACCGGCTGGAACGGGTAAGACGTATCTTGCTATGGCTATGGCAATTACAGCTTTTAAGAATAACGAAGTCAGCCGGATCATACTGACACGGCCGGCCATTGAGGCAGGCGAGAAGCTTGGATTTTTACCGGGAGATTTACAGAGTAAGGTAGATCCCTATTTAAGACCGCTCTATGATGCATTGTATCAGATCATGGGTGCGGAGAATTTTAATAAAAATATGGAGAAGGGGTTGATCGAGGTTGCACCCCTTGCTTATATGCGCGGCAGGACGTTAGATAATGCATATATTATTCTGGATGAAGCACAGAATACCACGCCTGCACAGATGAAGATGTTTTTAACACGTATCGGTTTTGGCTCTAAAGTGGTAGTAACCGGTGATGCATCACAGAAGGATCTGGCACCGGATACCAAATCGGGATTGGATGTGGCTGCAAAGGTATTATCCAGAATAGATGACATTGCTTTCTGCAAACTGAGCAGTAAGGATGTGGTACGGCATCCTCTGGTACAGAAGATTGTTAAAGCGTACGATGATTATGAAGCCAGAGAGAAATACAGTGAATCAAAACAGAAAAACAGGAAGTACAGTCGTGGAAGAAAATAAAAAGAACTTTTGGAAAAGAATATTGATTTTTACTATTATGTTTATTCTGGCAGGCGGTATCGGGTTTGCGGGAGGAATGCTTTATAAAGATGAGACGGATAAACTGATCCGCGATGTTGTCATGGTGCTTGCCGGTACCGGTATCGTGATCTTTTCCTTTACGTTAAGCGAAATCAACGGCTTTTTTATCTATCATAACGAGACTCGATATGGCAGATTTGCTATTATGTATATTATAAGTCTGATTGCTTCGGTATTGCTGCCTTATTTGCCGGTGACGGGATGGCCCTTTTTGGTTATTTTCGTATTGCTGGGGGTTTTCAGCAATGGCATGACAGGGCTTGCGGCAGGAAGCATCTGTCTGCTTATGGCAGTCAATTATGCAGGGGGCGATTACGCCATCTTTTTATTATATTTTATCAGCGGTCTGGCAGGCATTCTTGTGTTCAGTACCCTGGATGATGATTTCCGGGTCGGATTTCCGTTTCTGATTTCCATGCTGGTTTTAATGTTGAGCCTGACGGCAAATGTGGTGTTGTTTGCGAAGGAACAGTTGTCTGCGGCACAGTTTATGATTCCTGCGGTGAATCTGATGACGTGTTGTATTTTGCTGCTGATTAGTCTTAAAATGTTCAGTTCCACGGTCATCCATCGCTACAGAGAGAAATATATGGAGATTAACGATCCGGAATGTCCCCTTTTGGTACAGCTTAAGGATATGTCCAAAGAAGAATATTATCATGCGGTGCATACGGCATATCTGGGAGATAAGATTGCCAAACGCCTGAATCTGGATGATGCGGCTGTTAAAGCGTGTGGTTACTATCATAGAATCGGTAAGCTTAAGGGAGAAAACAACTGGGAGAATGTGTCCGCAATCTGTCAGGAATATCATTTCCCACCGCGTACCAGAAAGATTCTGAAAGAATATGTCGATGCAGATGAGAAAGTGGTATCGAAAGAAACCATTATTGTGTTGTTTGCGGATTGTATTGTGTCCTCTATTCTGTATCTTTTTGCCAAGGATCCTAAGGCTGAGCTGGATTATGAGCAGTTGATCGATACCGTGTTTAAGAAGAAGTTTGAGACGGATGAATTATGGGGAAATGAGATATCACTGGCACAGATTTGTGAGATGAAGAAGATATTTATTGAGGAGAAATTATACTATGACTTCTTACGTTGAGAATGAAACAGATGTGACATTTTCTTTTGGCATACAGGAGATTTTGGAAAAGATCATGGATGCGGTGATGGAGATGGAGAACTGCCCTTATGAGACTACGGTAAATCTTCTTGTGACAGACAATGCGGGCATTCGTGAATATAATAAAAATTATCGGGAGATTGACCGGGAGACGGATGTGCTTTCGTTTCCTAATATTGCGTTTGAACGGGAGGGCGATTTCTCTTTGGTAGAAGAAGATGAAGCGGATTATTTCGATCCGGACAGCGGAGAGTTATTGCTTGGGGATATCATAATATCGGCAGAACGTGTGGAAGAGCAGGCACGTGAATACGGTCACAGTGTTCTCAGAGAATTTGCCTTTCTGACGGCACACAGTATGTTTCACCTGTGCGGGTATGATCATATGGTACCGGAAGAAGCTGCGGTGATGGAGCAAAAGCAGGAGGCTGTACTTGAGCAGCTTGGAATCACACGGAAATGAAGATGTTCTAGGACCGTGTTTTTCCAAGGCAGATAATCTTACTTGATGAAAATGTAATATAAAGAAACACAAGAAGAGAATTGAGGAACAATATGAGATTAAGTTTTATGAATAAAAACGTGAAGAATCAGATGGTTCTGACGGCGGGAATGTGGTCGTACATTATTTTGCTGCTGTTTCGCATCCCGTTATCAAGAGTGATCGGCGATGCGGGAATAGGGCTTTTTGCGCCGGCTTTTGAGCTGTTTTGGCTGATTAGCCTGTTCACTGCGTACAGCATGACGAAAGCAATGTCAGGAATTATTCGTTATCGGGTTAAAAGAGAGCAGTATAAAAATGCCGGAAAAGTATTTAAAGCCGCTTTTTTTATCAACCTTTTTGTAAGCATTGTGTTGGCGGCAGTGTTAGTTTTATTGGCTCGTGTGATCGCGGATATTGTGTTTTTGGAATCTTTAAGCCGTATGGCGATTCTTGTTACGGCTCCGGCGATTATTTTTGCCGCATTAATCGGAATATTCAGAGGGTATTTCAATGGCTATGGATTAGGCGTATTGGTTGCCCATTCGCAGTATATTGAAAAGATTGCCATGGTAGTCTGTGTACTGGTGTGTGGGAATCTTTTTCATACCTATGGTGAGAAAGTAACGTTATTGTTAAAGGCGGATGATTATGCCTATGCTTATGGTGCGTTAGGCGCCATGATCGGTGTGCTGTTGTCCCAGATCATTACCATATTATATCTCTTAGTGATCTATGTGATTTATTCCGGTGCCCTCAAAAGGAAGCTGGGACAGGATAACAGCAAGAGAATGGAGACCCAGTACGGCTTGCAGAGACTGCTATTAAATAATAGTATTCCCATAGCATTGATTGTGATTCTCTCCAATGCATTTATGATGATTGATCAGAGAATGTTTAATTACTGCATGAATAAGAAAGAAATGGGAGAAGCACGTACTGCATTATGGGGAAGCTATTACGGTAAATTTGCCGTGCTGATCGGTATTGGTGCAGCGCTTGTATGTCTTAGTGTGTATGCCATGGTGGGTAAAATCAGCAATGCTTATGAGAAGGAAGAATACCGTGCCATGCGGGAACGGATCGGCAAGGCGGTACGCAAGGTGTGTATTGTGGCATTTCCGATGGCGATTTATCTGGCCGTTCTGGCAGAACCGGTGGTGAAGTGTCTTTATAAAGGAATGACGGATGAGGTATTCGTCTGGGTGCAGAAGGGGGCTGTTCTCATTGTATTGTATGGATTTAGTTTCCTGTTCGGACAATTGTTATATAAGCTGCATATGGTGAGGGAGCTTGTGGTTACCACGGTGATTTCGCTGGCGGTGCATGTTGCGGCGGCCTATTTGATGATACAGAAGGCTATGCTTGGCGCAGACGGTGTGATTTATTCACTGATTTTGTTCTTTCTGATGTATACGGCACTTAACTTCCTGTTGGTTTGCAGGAACCTGAAATACCGTCAGGAATGGATTGCAGATGTCGCTTTCCCCGCAGCGGCCGCCTGTGTGTCTGGAATTGTTGTTATGCTGTTAAACAAGCTGCTGTATGGTTTAGTGGGGGCACTGATTACGATTGCAATTGCCTGTGTGGTAGGTTTGTTCCTTTATGTGCTGTTGCTGATGGTACTTAAGGTGATTGGCGAAGCTGAAATTTCCAGAATGCCCTTTGGATTTTTCTTCCTTATGCTGGGACGAAATATAGGGATTCTATAGATAGAAAAATTGAAAAAGTTGATTTGACTGCATAAAAATCAGAAATTGACTGATACTGATTACAGGAAAATCCTATTAGAAAGGGTAAATGGGAATGAAACTTGTAAGACGCATCAGTCTTTTTCTGATCATATCGGCAGTGATGCTTGCTGTAGGGGGATATACGGCTTTGAAGGCGGAGCAGTTTTTTTATCCGAACCGTTATCCGCAGAAAGAATATGTAAGCCCGGCCAATCAGCAAACGATCACAGAAGAAGAACAGGTAATAGAGGCTGCTGTGGAAGAAATCCCGGTGGTGACGGCAGATACACAGTATCTGATTGAAGAAGTAAATCTGACCAAAGGTATTGTTAACGAGAAAGAAGAGACTCTGCCGGTTAAATATATCGGTTTGGACAGGGATGGAATGTTGGAAGAACTGGCATCCTATGATGAGAATCCGCCCCTGACGGAACTGGAACAAGGGTTTCAGACGATAGAACTGACTGCCTTTTCGAAAGACCGGATTGTGGTCTGTAAATATTATAAAGAAAAAGAGGACAAGGGCTTTTATCTGATGGTGGCAGATCACTTTATTGTGGTATATGAGCAAGATAAACAGACTTTATATATGAATACGGACATTTTACTGGAAAGTCTGGAGGAATCTTTACAGGCGGAGATCATGCAGGGAAAATATATAGATAGTGAGGATGCACTTTATAATTTTCTTGAATCTTATTCCAGTTAAGGCTATTATGGACAAGGGTGATTCGTGTGAAAAATCCATATGCGGAAGATTTTTCACACAAACCTGTTTGTGTTATGCAACAATTTGTGCCTTGTGCAATGTATGCAGAGCATACATATAAATTAGCGGGCTGAGCAAGAATGAAGGATTTAGTATGGGCAAAACAATCGCAGTGGTCGGCGCAGGTGCTGCCGGCATGATGGCTGCAATCTGTGCGGCAAGAGCCGGGGCACAGGTGACGGTCTATGAAAGAAATGACAGAGTAGGAAAGAAGATTCTCGCTACCGGAAACGGTAAATGTAACTTTTCCAATGAAAACATGGGAAGTGAGTGGTATTACGGCAGCGGCAGGCTGTTAGTAGAAGAGGTTTACAGAACCTTTGGTCTTCAGGAAACGAAGACTTTTTTTACGGATCTGGGTATGCGGATTAAAAACCGGAATGGGTATCTTTATCCGGCCAGTGAGCAGGCAGCTACGGTACTGGATGTGCTGCGCTATGAAATGATGCGGCTTTCCATTGATATACATACGAATCAGCAGATTGTCGGAATTAAGAAGCAACGAGGCGGTTTTGTAATAGAAGCCGCGGATCAAAAGAAATACCGCTATGATGCCGTGATTCTTACCTGCGGCGGAAAGGCGGCGCCGAAGACCGGATCAGACGGGCAGGGTTTTGGGCTGGCCAGGCAGATGGGACATCAAATCGTACCTACCGTACCGGCGCTGACCGCACTTCGGTGTAAGGAAAACTTCTATAAGCAGATCGCGGGTGTCCGGTGTGAGGCAGGACTTGCATTGTGGATTGGAAAACAAAAGGTCTGTATGGAACGGGGTGAATTGCAGATAACGGATTACGGCATCTCCGGCATTCCGGTTTTTCAGATGAGCAGACAGGCGGCATATGCGCTGCGGGATCAAAAGTGTACTACAGTCGAGATTGATTTTATGCCCGATTATAACGATAATGAGTTTGTGTCTTTCTGGAATGAGAGATGGGTAAGGCAGAAAGACCAGTCCATGGAACAGTTTGTGACCGGAATAGTCAATAAGAAAATCGGTCTGTTGCTGTTAAAACTGGCAGATATGAAAGAAACAGAGAAAGCGGCAAATGTACCGAAGTCCAAACGGGAAAAGCTGGGCAGGCTTTACCGCGCTTTTCCGGTGACGGTCAAAGAAACCAATTCCTATGAACAGGCACAGGTATGTGCAGGCGGTGTGGACTGCCGTGAAGTGACCAAAAAACTGGAGTCTGATATTGTTCATGGGTTATATTTTGCAGGCGAGATGCTGGATGTGGATGGTATCTGCGGAGGTTATAATCTGCAGTGGGCGTGGAGCAGCGGCGCCGTGGCAGGAATGGCGGCGGCAAAATGCTCTGACAAAGAGGATTAGATTCAGATGATTAGGGTAAATCAGATCAAGATGCCTTTGGAGCACAGTACAGAGGATCTATTACATAAGACAGCGAAAATACTGAGAACAGAACCGGGAAAAATAGAGACATTACGGATTGTTAAAAAATCCGTCGATGCCAGAAAGAAGCCGGATATTGTATTTATCTATACGGTAGATGTGACAGTACAGGCACAGGATAAGGTGCTTGCCAGATGCCGGAGCAATCAGGTTCAGGCAGTGACAGCAAAAGCTTATCAATTTCCGATAACCGGAAAAGCACCGATGAAAGAACGTCCGGTTATTATCGGAACCGGGCCAGCCGGTCTTTTCTGCGGTTATATGCTGGCAAAACACGGGTACCGTCCGATTCTTTTAGAACGGGGCAAATGTGTGGAACAGCGCAGAGAAGATGTGGAACGTTTCTGGCAGGAAGGAGTGCTTGATCCTGACTCTAACGTACAGTTTGGAGAAGGCGGCGCAGGTACTTTCTCCGATGGTAAATTGAATACGCTTGTTAAGGATAAATACGGCAGAAATAAAGAAGTGCTGCGCATTTTTACGGAGGCCGGCGCACCGGAGAAAATATTGTATGAGGCAAAGCCGCATATCGGTACTGACATCTTGGTTTCTGTTGTCAGCCGTCTGCGTAAGCAGATTACGGACTGGGGCGGCGAAGTCAGATTCGGGGCACAGGTGACAGATCTTCTGGTGGAGCAGGATCATGTCAGAGGTGTGGTGATCAACAACGACGAGAAGCTCTTAACCAATGTGGTTGTTCTTGCCATCGGTCATAGTGCAAGAGATACCTTTCAGATGTTGTACGACAGACAGATCCCCATGGAGGCGAAAGCTTTTGCGGTGGGACTGCGCATGGAACATCCCCGCAGAATGATTGACAGAACGCAGTACGGAACGGAACAGCATCCGCTCCTTTCGGCAGCAAACTATAAAGTGACGGCGCAGACTTCTGACGGAAGGGGTGTGTATTCTTTCTGTATGTGCCCCGGCGGCTATGTAGTCAATGCCTCATCGGAAGCGGGCAGGATAGCAGTAAACGGCATGAGCTACAGCGGACGGGACGGCGTAAACAGCAACAGTGCCATGATTGTGACAGTCACGCCGGATGATTATGACGGCACCGGACCGCTTGCAGGGATTGCTTTTCAGCGGCAGTTAGAAGAACGTGCTTATCAGATCGGACAAGGGGCCGTTCCGGTGGAAAGTTATGGAGATTACCGGAAAGCAGTGACTGGATGTGAGTCCCCTGATTCTGAAATACGCAGAAGATATCCCGATTTTAAGCCGGAGATCAAGGGCGCTTATTGTATGGCTTCCGTCCATGAGATTCTGCCGACAGTTCTGAATCAGGCCCTTGTCGAAGGGATTGACCTAATTGGTCAAAACATGAAAGTCTTTAATGACAGTGGAGCCTATCTGTCAGGTGTTGAGAGCAGAACGTCCTCACCTGTCAGAATCCACAGGGATGATACTGGTCAGTCTCAGGTGCAGGGACTATATCCCTGCGGGGAAGGCGCCGGATATGCGGGAGGTATTACTTCTGCGGCTATGGACGGTATTCTGATTGCAGAAAAAATCGCTTCCGTCTATATGGTGTAAAGAGTCTGAATATGTTTCTGTGGTTGTTTTGGAAACTGTATGCACAAAGAGAAACTTATAATCTTTTAAAAGATAAAAGCTGTAGAACGCTTTGAGGATAGAGGAGAATATGAGAAAATGAATGATACTGTAAGAGAATTAATGAGAGATAAGAAAAGAATCGTAGTCAAGATAGGCTCTTCGTCGTTACAGCACGCGGAGACCGGTGATCTGGATTACACGAAATTAGATGTGCTTGTGCGGGAATTATGTGATTTAAGAAACCGGGGCAAGGATGTGGTGCTGGTGACCTCCGGCGCCATTGCAGTGGGTAAGAAAGCGGTTATGATGGGCGCTTCTATGGAGGATAATCCGATTGCGGTCAAGCAGGCATGTGCCGCTGTGGGACAGGCGAGATTGATGATGACTTATCAGAAGATTTTTGCGGAGTATAATCAGGTGGCAGCGCAGATTCTGATGACGAAGAATACCATTGTGGATAATCTCAACCGCTTTAATGCGCAGAACACCTTTGCCGAATTATTTAAATTAGGCGTCATACCGATTGTGAACGAGAATGATACGATAGCTACTTATGAGATTGAGATCGGTGATAACGATACCTTGTCGGCTATTGTGGCATCTTTGGTTGAGGCAGATGCTTTGCTGCTGTTATCGGATATCGACGGACTTTATACGGATGATCCGAGGCAGAACCCGGATGCTAAGTACATAGAAGTAGTGGAGGAACTGACCGATGACTTGATGAACATGGGTAAGGCATCTACCGGAAGTGCGGTGGGAACCGGCGGCATGAATACGAAGCTGCAGGCGGCTAAGATTGCAAGCAGTATGGGAATAGACATGGTGATTGCAAACAGCAAAGATATCAAGGTGATTCACCGGATTCTGGACGGAAAGAATATCGGAACCCTTTTTCTGGCACATCGGGATGAAAAATTTGATCTGCCGTTATATGTACAGCAGATGCACAGGTAACCGTTTCTTAAAGCTGATTTTAAAAGTGATAAAAGGCAGGAACAATAAAACATGAATAATATGACAGTAGAACAGATGATTGGAAGAATTAATGAATTGTATCACAAATCACAGGCGGAGGGGCTGACTGCTGCTGAGAAAGAAGAACAGCAGGCATTACGTCAGGCGTATGTGGCTAATGTAAGGGCCAATTTAAGAGGACAGCTTGACAATATATCGATTGTGGAACAGGATGGTTCCATCACGGATCTGGGTGAAAAGTTCGGAAATAAAAGCAGGAGAACTCATTAAGATTTACTTTGACGGGACGATAACAGAACTTTATTAAAACGGAAAATGTTATGGACACTAAAAAAGAGATTCGCAGGAAAATTTTATCCCTGAGGGATGCTGTTTTGCCGGAAGACAGAAAAGCCGGCAGCAAGAAAATCAAAGAGCACATGATACGGCTTCCCTGTTACCGGGATGCAGATGTGATATTAGCTTATGTGAGCTATCGCAGCGAAGTGGATACTATGGATCTGATTGGGCAGGCGCTTGCGGATGGCAAACAAGTCTTTGCACCTAAGGTGGCAGGAGACGAGATGGAATTTTGGCACCTTGGCGGGTTGGATGCCTTGCAAAGCGGTTATCAGGGAATTTTGGAACCGATTGAGACGCTTTCTTATCCGGCATACAGCAGCCTTAAGAAAAGCAGAGGACAGAAAAGTTCTGTGCTGATGTGGATGCCCGGTGCGGTGTTTGACAGAACGTGTCACCGGATTGGCTACGGCAAAGGCTTCTATGATAAATATTTGGACCGCCTGTACAATAAATCCGATGTCACCCCGTGGGGGAAAGGGGACGGTGTGCTGACAACCGTAGCTTTGGCATATGAATGTCAGGTGTTGGAACAGATACCCTGTGAGCCGCATGATTACAGACCGGATTTCATATTGACGGAATGTGGGCTGATAGAACAAACAATTGTGTGTGATAAATAAAAAAGATTTAGGTGATTGAGAAGGAAAGGGGAAGACAAGATGGAATATTTAGAAAATTTAGGCAGACTGGCAGTGGCGGCAAAACAGGAATTGCAGTGTCTGACTACCGAAGAGAAAAACTGCGGACTGGAAAGTGCCGCCAGAGCATTGACAGCCCGCCAGGATGAGATTTTATCGGCTAATGCCAAGGATTATGAGATTGCCCAAAAAGGCGGTATGGCGGAGGGACTGCTGGATCGTCTGCAATTGACTTCTGCCCGTATTGAGGCGATGGCAGAGGGACTGAGGCAGATTGCAAAGCTGCCTGATCCGGTGGGAGAAGTTATGGAAAGCTTTGATCGTCCCAACGGGCTTCATATTGATAAGGTAAGGGTGCCGATGGGCGTAATCGGTATCATTTATGAGGCTCGCCCGAATGTGACAGCGGATGCTTTCGGGTTATGCTTCAAGACCGGTAACGCAGTTATTTTAAAAGGCGGTAAGGATGCTTTTTATTCCAATCAGGCAATTACAAAGATCATCAGGGAAGCTTTGCAGGATATCCGGATTACCGCGGATGCGATTCAACTGATTGAGAATAATGACCGTGCGGTGACTACTGCTTTTATGCAGTTAAAGCAATATGTGGATATTCTGATACCGAGAGGGGGTGCCGGGTTAATCCGTGCCGTGGTGGAGAACAGTACGATTCCTGTGATTGAGACCGGTACAGGCAACTGTCATATTTATGTAGACGAGGATGCTGATCTGACCAAAGCGATTCCTATTATTATAAACGCTAAGACACAGCGGATCGGCGTATGTAATGCCTGTGAATCTCTGTTGATCCATGAGAAAATCGCAGACCGCTTCCTGCCGGGATTAGGCAAAGCTCTACAGGATAAACAAGTGGAAATACGTGGTGATGAGAAAGTAGTAGAAAAGATTCCGGGCAGTCATCAGGCTTCCGAAGAGGACTACGGGACAGAATATCTGGATTATATCGTGTCCATGAAGACCGTTTCGTCCGTGGAGGAGGCGATTGCACATATCAACCGCTATAATACGAGACATTCCGATGCGATTCTGACAGAGAATGAAAAGCATATGGAGCAGTTCTTAAAAGGTGTGGATTCTGCCTGCGTCTATGCAAATGCTTCCACCAGATTCACAGATGGGTTCGAATTCGGATTCGGTGCGGAAATTGGAATCAGTACCCAGAAGCTTCATGCCAGAGGGCCTATGGGATTAAAAGAACTGACTACATATAAGTATTTGATCAGAGGAACAGGTCAGATTCGGGAATAGCGTTAAGAAATTGTTGATTTTTTTGAAGTGTAAAACTTTTCTATTGAGAAATTATGTGCTATATTATGTGTAGGTATTACGAAAAGATTATTCTGCCTGGATATACATATAAGAGAATTTCTATAGAAAACAGGAGGGGAAACCATGAAGAAGAAAAAGAAATTGGGAGTTTTGGCAGAATTACTGGCGTTGATAGTGATTCCGCTGCTTGCATTGGGAACCGTGATTACGGTTTATGCTGTTGAAACGATGCGTTCTATGGTAAAACAGGAGATTCTTGACGGATTAAGTCTGTTATGCACCAGTGTACATGCCGCATATGATGCCATCGATTCGGGAGATTTCTGGATGGATGGAGATCTTTTATACAAAGGCGAGTATTGTATTACCGAGAATGAAGAGGTGGTTGACAGCTTTACAAAAGGTTCCGATACTGATGTCACATTATTCTATGGGGATACGCGGCGTGCCACTTCGTTAGTTGATCAGGATACCGGAGAGAGAATACTCGGCACGAAGGCTTCTGAGGAAGTGATTGAGCACGTTCTGGATCAGGGACAGACTTACGAGACTTCTGATGTGGTGATCAACGGAGAACACTATTATGCTATATATGAGCCGGTATACAATCCGGATGGTTCCATAGTGGGAATGGTGTTTGCGGGTAAGCCGTCCACGGGTGTGACCGCAATTATTACAAAAACCACATTTGCCATGATTGGCCTGGCTGCAATTGTCTGGGTGATAGCTCTGACGGTTGTTATTTTCGTTGCAAGGAAGATTGCGGTAGCAATTGTTCATACAGAAAAGTTGTTGGCATCGCTGTCCGAAGGTAAACTGAATATTGAGGTTTCTTCCCGTATCTTAAAGAGAAACGATGAAATCGGCATGATGGCAAATGCAATGTTGGCTTTAGTGGAGAAGTTAAGTCATATCATGGGTGGAATCAAGAAGAATACTGATCATTTAATGCAGCAGGGAAATTCTTTGGAGTCTATGGCGGCTCAGACTTCTAATACGGCAGATGAGATCAGCAGCGCTGTGGAAGATATTTCCAAGGGTGCAGTATCGATGGCGGAAGATATTGAATCTGCCACCGTACAGATTAATAACATGGGTATTGTCATTGAGAAGATTGTAAACAGTGTACAGGAACTGGATCGATTGTCAGGCAGCATGCATACGGCAGACATGGCATCTGCTAAGATCATTCAGGAATTAAGCCAATCTAATGATAAGACGACTGAGGCGATTAAGAAGATTGCGGCATCTGTCAATACAACTAATGAATCCGTTACCAGAATTCAGGAGGCTGTCAATCTGATCGCATCTATTGCCAGTGAGACGAGCCTGCTTGCATTAAATGCAAGTATAGAGGCTGCAAGGGCCGGTGAGGCAGGCAGAGGTTTTGCGGTAGTAGCTACACAGATTTCCAAGCTTTCTGAGGACTCTAACCAGTCTGCCAAGACCATTGAGGAAATTATTCGTCAGCTTGCGATTGATTCCGAAGCGTCTGTTAAGATTATGAATGAAGTAGATGTGATTGTTGCAGAACAGCAGAAGAAGTTAAATGAAACCAAAGAGAAATTTAATGATGTAAGTAATGGCATTGACAGCTCCATGAAAGAAACACAGGTTATTAACAATCAGGCTGCAGAGTGTGATAAGGAAAGAGGCATCGTAGTAGATGTCTTCTCAAGCCTTTCTGCCGTATCACAGGAGAATGCAGCATCTACGGAAGAGACAACAGCTTCCATGGAAGAGTTAAATGCAACCATCAATCTGCTTGCCCAGTCTGCAAGAGAACTGAAAGAGATTGCAGAATCCTTAGAGGAAGAAGTTGCTTTCTTCCGAATCTAAAGCTGCAAGAAGAACTTCGTTCTAAAGCATGTGTTGTCTGAGGAATTTGGTTACATAGAGGCTGTTTCAGTGAACAGGGAATAATAATGATTGAATAAAGAAATATGGAAAGAGATGTCATTTTAATAAACGGCATCTCTTTTTGTTCGCCGCACATACTTTTAATAAAATATACAGAATCTATTGACAAAGCGAATATATTATAATATTATACATATGAACAAATAAACATATGTTTAAAATGAGGAGAAGGCAGGTGTTACAATGGGCGAAACGGAAGAAAGAGAATTTTTGGCGGCAAGAGAAGATGTGGTCAAAAAGGTTTTGGAACAACAGCCGGATGATGAGATTCTGTATGATTTGGCAGAGTTATTTAAAGTGTTCGGCGATTCTACCAGAATTAAAATATTGTATTCCATGTTTGAGACAGAGTTGTGTGTCAATGATATCGCCAAGTTGCTGAACTTAAGCCAATCCTCTGTCAGTCATCAGCTACGGATATTGAAGTCCTCGAAGCTTGTAAAGTTTAGACGAGAAGGCAAATCAATATTTTACTCCCTGGATGACGAGCATGTGCGTGCCATCATCAGTATGGGAATGGAGCATGTAGAAGAATAGAGTGAAAAAGGAAAAGGAGAGAAAGGGTATGAGTAAAACATACAAAATTGAGGTGGATTGTGCTAATTGTGCGGAAAAAATGCAGGAAGCAGCGAAAAAGACTGAGGGTGTTGCTGATGCAACAGTCAGCTTTATGACGCAGAAGATGAAAGTAGAATTCGCAGACGGAGCGGATGAACATACGGTTATGAAGGCGGTGCTTAAGGCTTGCAAGAGGGTTGAGCCGGATTGTGAGATCGCTTTTTAGGCAGTTATCCCCCAATACACGCAAAGAAGGAAACGGTAAGAGATAAGACTTCTGATTTGAGGTTTATGTGTTTTCCTGTTCAATATTTAAGAGATTATTTATATAATAAAAACAGACAGGTTGTTAAATGCCTGCCTGTTTTTTGTGTATTTTTGCAATGATGGTTTAAGATCATGTGTATTTATTGCTTTATAAATTATTGATCTTCCTTGTGCTGAGGATTGAAGCTGACACCTCTGTTGATATCACCGCTTGGATTCATACCGAAAACATAATCGTTACCGGGTAAGATGGCATTTAAGATGATGCCGGCAAGCGCTGCGATGGCAAGAGAGGTTAAAGTAATGGATGTGCCGCCGATTGTGAAAGTAAGTCCGCCGGAGAAACCAAGGCCGCATACTAAGATGACAGCAGCAATGATCAGGTTTCTGGATTTCGTAAAGTCTACTTTATTTTCCACAACATTTCTGACACCGATAGCGGAAATCATACCGTAGAGGATAAAGCTGATACCACCGATGATTGCGGTCGGAAGGGAACCGATAATAGCTGACATTTTAGGGATGAAGCTTAACACGATTGCATAGACTGCAGCTATACGGATTACCTTGGGATCGTAAACACGGCTCAGTTCCAGTACACCGGTATTTTCACCGTAAGTGGTATTGGCAGGGCCGCCGAATAATGCGGAGAGGGAAGTTGCAAGACCATCACCGATCAGCGTACGGTGCAATCCCGGCTCCTCTATGAAATTCTCGCCGACAGTTGCGGAGATAGCGGAAATATCGCCAATGTGTTCCATCATGGTTGCAAGGGCGATAGGAGCCATCACAAGAATTGCAGTCAGATCAAACTTACATAACTGGAATGGTGGAAGCCCTACAGCGGCAGAAGATGCCACACCTGAGAAATCCAGGATTGCGCTGCCGTCAGCATTCGTGAAGCCTAAAGCATTCATGATGAGTGCAACCGCATAAGAAATGATAACACCAAGCAGAATCGGGATAATCTTCCACATGCCTTTGCCCCAGATATTGAAGATTATGATAACTGCCAGTGCAACGAGTGCTAAGAACCAGTTGGCGGATGCATTGCTGACTGCGGACGGAGCCAGACTTAATCCAATACAGATAATAATCGGGCCGGTTACAACCGGAGGAAGGAACCGCATAACATGCTTTACGCCGACTACTTTAATAACCAGTGCCAAAATAAGATATAAGAGTCCGGCAATGACAATACCGCCGCAGGCATAAGGAAGCTTCTCGCCGTAAGTCATATCGGCAAAAATACCGGTATCCAGATTCGCTACTGTGGCGAAACCGCCCAAAAAGGCGAAAGAGGAGCCTAAAAATGCAGGTACCCGCATTTTAGAGCATACATGGAAGAAAAGAGTGCCGATTCCGGCAAAGAATAAAGTAACCTGAATGGATAACCCCTCTCCATTGAAATAACTGTTTACCAAGATGGGAACTAAGATCGTTGCACCAAACATTGCAAACATGTGCTGCAGGCCAAGTAACAGCATTTTGGGAATGCCTAAGCTTCTGGCATCACGAATTGCATCAAATTTCTCGCTCATAAGATATTCTCCTTTTTTCTTTTGATTTTGGATAGAAAATTAGGTAAATCTAAAGAAATTATAAAGAGTCCGGTATGTTTTTGCAATATGATTTAAGGACTAATTTCATAAGAAAAATTGTTGACTTAAGGGCATGAAGTCAGTACTATTCTATATAGAGGTAAGTGTCAGACGAGTTAGTCATGTTTAAACAAAACAGTAAGAAGGAAGAGGACAAAAGATGGATAATGTATTTATTATGGATCATCCGTTGATCCAGCATAAGATTTCCCAGATTAGAGATGTACGCACGGGTACGAACGAATTCAGAAAGTGTATTGAAGAAATTGCAACCTTGATGGGGTATGAGGCATTGCGTGATCTGCCGCTTGAGGATGTGGAGGTAGAAACACCGATTGAGAAATGCATGTCACCCAAAATTGCGGGTAAGAAACTGGCGGTGGTGCCGATTTTAAGAGCAGGACTCGGTATGGTAAATGGTATTCTTGCGTTGGTGCCCAGTGCCAAGGTTGGACATATCGGTTTGTACAGAGATCCGGAGACTCATGAGCCGCACGAATATTATTGTAAATTACCTGAGCCGATTGAACAGCGGACGATTGTGGTCGTAGACCCTATGCTGGCAACAGGCGGTTCCGGTTCAGAGGCGGTGGATTTTATCAAACAGCACGGCGGAAAGCATATCAAATTTATGTGTATTATTGCGGCACCGGAGGGGCTGGAGCGTCTGCATAAGGATCATCCTGATATTCAGATTTATGTCGGACATTTAGACCGCTGCCTGAATGAGGATGCTTATATCTGTCCGGGACTTGGTGATGCCGGAGACAGAATTTTCGGAACTAAATAGAAATTATATGAATTATATGGAAGAGCCATGTCGGAAGATATGGCTCTTTGTGGGAAAGAAAGGCGCTGACTTCTTGATTTAGCTAAGATTTTATGGTAGCATCTTAAGATAAGCGTTTATTATACGGACTGAAAGAAAGAATTGGTGACTGACTTGAGAATGATAAAAATGATATGTGCAGGACTGTTATGCGTATTTATGCTGACGGCCTGCGGTAATGATGAAGCGCTGACAGCATATCAGGAAGATATGACGACTTTTTTTGAGCATATAGCGGTTTATAATGACGGCATGAATTCCATTGATGCCTCTTCTGAGGATGCCAGGCAGCAGCTTCTTGGTTATCTGGACCAGCTTGAGAGTGAGATTACGTGGATGGCAGGGCTGGAAGTGCCGGAGCAGTTTTCGGCAGTGGACAGCCTGGCAGATGAAGCGGATGAGAATATGAAACAGGCGGTTGAACTGTATCATCAGGCTTATGAAGCTGAGGAGTATGATGAGGCGGTAGCAGAGGCGGCAAGAGAATATTATGACCGGGCGAACATTCGGATTCAGTATATTATTACCATCCTTCATGGAGAGATTCCTGAGGGTGAAGGAGTTACCTATACAGAGGAAAACAGCATTTTGGGCGGCGGTTATCTGAATCAGACCGATGAGGAAAAGACTGAGGATGTACCGGAGGATAATTTTGATACGGATGACACTGTTTTCTACGAGGAGCCGGAAGAAGATGTGTCACAGGAAGGTGCCGAATAGGAATGCATCGAACTAAGAAAGCGCAGAAGCATCTTTTCTCCCGGATGGCTGTGCATCAGAGGCGGCATGGCAGAAGGTAGAATAGAAGAGCAGTAAGCTGAGCGAAAGGTATTTGTATTGTAATGAATAAACAGGAATTTCAGGCATTGATCCATGAGCATCCTATCTTTTTGGACGGAGCTACGGGATCAAATCTACAGAAAAGAGGCATGCCTACAGGGGTATGTCCGGAGAAATGGATTCTTGACAACAGAGAGGTTTTAATTGATCTGCAGAGAGAATTTGTAAAGGCGGGCACTAATATTGTCTATGCGCCGACCTTTACGGCAAACCGGATCAAATTAAAGGAATATGGTCTGGAAGATCAGATCCGGCAGATGAATCTTGATCTGGTGGCGCTTTCCAAAGAAGCGGTGAGCGGTCAGGCTTATGTGGCAGGCGATATCACCATGACCGGTGAGCAGCTTGCACCTATGGGGAGTTTGGATTTTGAAGAACTGATAGAGGTATATAAGGAACAGATAGGTTATCTCGTAGAAGCAGGCGTTGACTTGCTGGTGGTAGAGACGATGATGAGCCTGCAGGAAACCCGGGCGGCAATTATTGCGGCGAAGGAAGTATGCGATCTGGCTGTGATGGCTACGCTGACCTTTGAGTCTGACGGAAGAACCCTTTACGGTACGGATGCCACCACAGCCGCTGTTGTGTTGGAGAGCCTCGGCGCGGCGGCGATCGGAACCAACTGTTCCACAGGACCTGATAAGATGGTGGATGTGGTACGTAAGATGGCTGCGGTAACGACCATACCGATCATAGCCAAGCCCAATGCGGGACTGCCGTCTTTAGATGCGGATGGCAACACAGTCTATGATATGGCTGCCGATGTGTTCGGCGCATGTATGAATGATATCGTACAGGCAGGTGCCTCTGTCATAGGAGGGTGCTGCGGTACCACGCCTGCGTATATTAAAGCGGCGAAAGACAATGTGGGGCAGATGAAGATCCACCACAGGGAACAGCCGAAGATGCGGTATCTGACCAGTGAACGGCAGACCATTGCTTTTGGGTTGGAAGATAACTTTATTATTGTGGGAGAACGTATCAATCCTACCGGCAAGAAAAAGCTGCAGGCACAGCTTCGGGAAGGAAACATGGATATGGTTTCCGACTTTGCGGAAGAGCAGGAAGCCTGCGGGGCAGGTATTCTGGATGTCAATATGGGTATGAGCGGCATTGATGAGAAGGCGATGATGCTGAAAGCACTGGATACGGTCAGCAGTGTGACACAGTTGCCGCTTTCTATTGATTCCAGCCACGTAGAGGTGCTGGAAGCGGCCCTGCGCAGATATCCCGGCAGGGCGCTGATCAATTCCATCTCTTATGAGAAGGTGAAATTCGAATCCTTGCTGCCGATCGCGAAGAAATACGGTGCCATGTTTATTCTTCTGCCCTTGTCAGACGAAGGACTTCCTAAGAGTCTGGAAGAGAAAATAGATATTATAGAGAAGATACAGGCGCGTGCCTATGAACTGGGAATGCGCAAAGAAGATATTGTCGTAGATGGGCTGGTGGCCACCGTGGGAGCCAATAAGACGGCTGCACTTGAGACCTTGGAAACTATAAGGTATTGTAAGAGGAACGGTTTAGCTACTATCTGCGGACTGTCTAATATTTCCTTCGGACTGCCGGAGAGAAGCTTCGTCAATGCGGCATTTCTGACGATGGCGATTCAGGCGGGACTGACCATGGCGATTGCCAATCCGTCACAGGAATTACTGGTCAGCAGTGCTTTTGCGGCGGATCTGCTCTTAAACAAAGAGGGCGCTGATATCCGGTATATTGAACTGATGGACGCGGTGAAAGCAAAACGGGAAGCGCTGGGAGAGACACCTGCTGCAAACACCGGTATTCATATCCATGCATCCGGTAAAAACACGGCCGCAGCAACACTTTCTGCGAAAGAAAAGTTGTATGCGGATGTGATGAAAGGCAATGGCGGCGGTATTGTGGAAGATACGAAGAAAGCCTTGGAAGAAGGATACGAAGCCAAGGCGCTTCTGGATGAGGTGCTGCTTGCTGCCATCAATGAGGTGGGTGAGCTTTTTGATAAGGGAAAATATTTCCTGCCGCAGTTGATAGCCAGTGCGGAGGCGATGAAGGCTTCCATTGAGTACTTAGAGCCGCTGCTGGCACAGAATCATTCCGGACAGGATATGCCTACGGTAGTTATTGCTACGGTAGAGGGCGATATTCATGATATTGGTAAGAATCTGGTTGCCTTGATGCTCAAGAATTACGGCTTTAAAGTCATTGATTTAGGCAAAGATGTTCCGAAGGAAAGGATCATAGAAGCCGCCAAGGAGTATCATGCACAGGTAATTGCACTTTCGGCACTGATGACTACGACCATGCAGCAGATGAAGCATGTGATCAATTATGCCAAAGAAAGAGAAGTGGATGCCAAGATCATTATCGGCGGTGCGGTTATCACCCAGGATTATGCGGATGAGATCGGGGCTGACGGCTACTCCAAGGATGCGGCGGATGCCGTGAAACTGACTAAGAGAATATTAAATATTGAGGGATAATAACAGATCTGTAATACCATAAATATGTGTCTGAGTAAAATGAGGGATTTATCATGGAAGCAGAACAGAGTGTTTTAGACAATCAGGAGATAAACGATAAAACGGAGCCACGGCAGGATACGATGCAGCAGCTTCTCGAACAGACTAGAGAGCAGTTGTTCTATACACGTATTTTAACAGGTGCTTTCTTTGCTATGTTTCTTGTGGTGTTTATCTCCGCAGTGATATTAGTTCCCAAGGTGTGCGGAGCACTTGGACAGATCAATAATCTGACAGAAGCTGCTGGTGCCACATTGGAATCTGCCAATCAGGCATTGGCGGAAGTCTCTGAAATGAGCACGGAGATTACCGGTGTGAGTACACAGTTGAATGAATTTATCACTGAGAATGCGCAGACTCTTTCCGATGCGGCAACAGATATCAGTGAGATTGATTTTGAAGGACTGAATCAGGCGATTCAGGATTTGCAGGATGCAGTAGGCCCCTTTGCAAATCTGATGAACGGATTTAGAAGATAGAGCTTAGGATAAAAGCCAGAAATAAGAAGGGAGTTATAGGTATATGTTAGGTGCAGATGCAATGGTAAAATGCCTGGAAGAAGAAGGCGTTGAATATGTATTCGGATACCCGGGGGTAGCAATATGCCCCTTTTATAACAGTATTCTGGAATCTGATATCCAGACAATATTAATCCGCACGGAGCAGAATGCGGCCCATGCGGCGAGCGGACTTGCCAGAGTGTCCGGTAAGGTGGGTGTATGCGCGGTGACTTCAGGCCCAGGCGCTACTAATCTGATTACCGGTATTGCGACAGCTTTTGCAGACAGTATTCCGTTAGTGTGCATTACCGGACAGGTGAACAGTGAACTGATCGGCTCCGATGTATTTCAGGAGGCGGATATTACGGGCGCGGTGGAGTCTTTCGTAAAGTACAGTTATTTAATTAAAGACGTGAACGATATCCCAAGAGTCTTTAAAGAGGCATTTCATATTGCCAGTACCGGAAGAAAGGGGCCGGTTCTGATTGATGTGCCCATTGATATCCAGAATGCCGTGCTTACCAAATTCAAATATCCGGAAGAGGTAAGTATGCGCACTTATAAACCAACCGTAAAAGGCAATGCAGCGCAAATCAAAAAAGTGGTCAAAGAAATAGTAAAATCCAAGCGTCCGCTGATCTGTGCAGGCGGCGGCGTGCTTCTAAGCGAAGCAGAAGGCGAGCTTAGAGCTTTTGCAGAGAAATACAGTATTCCGGTGGTATCTACGATGATGGGAATCGGTGTAATGCCTACCAAACATCCCATGTACTACGGAATGGTGGGAAATAACGGCAAGCCTTACGCAAACCGTGCCATGAATGAATCCGATCTGCTGATTATGGTAGGCGCCAGGGTTGCTGACCGTGCGGTCAACCAGCCTGACTTAATTACAGAGAATAAGGTACTTGTCCATATTGACGTAGACCCGGCGGAAATCGGTAAGAACGTCGGCCCGGCGATTCCGCTTGTTGGAGATGCAAAGCATATCTTTGAAGATATAGAGAAGGAAGAAATCTCCTGTCAGCATGAGGAGTGGATCGAAACCTTAAACGGTTACCGGGATACGATGGAGCGCATCAGAAAACCTAATCCCGACTATGTGGACCCGGCAGAGTTTATCCGCCTGTTGTCAGAAGCAATGGAAGAGGACGCGGTCTATGTGGCTGATGTGGGTCAGAACCAGATCTGGTCCTGCGGTTACCATATTGTTAAGAAGGGCAGATTCCTTACCACAGGAGGTATGGGAACGATGGGATATTCTATTCCGGCAGCCATGGGTGCCAAGCTGGCGGACAGAAAGAAACAGGTTATTGCTGTCTGCGGAGACGGCTCCTTCCAGATGTCCATGATGGAGCTTGCCACCATGCGTCAGTTTCATGTGCCCGTGAAGATTATTGTACTGAAGAATAACTATTTAGGTATGGTGCGTGAGTATCAGCATTATACATACAAGGATCATTATTCTGTAGTAGATCTCTCCGGCAGCCCTGATTTGGAGAAATTATCTGCCGCTTATGATATGAGGTTTATGAGACAGACGGATATGCAAGGGGTGGAGGATACCATCAGGGAGTTTTTGGAAAAAGACGAATCGATCCTGTTAGAATGTCTGATTGATCCTATGGATCTGGTAAAATAGAGAAAGGTAAGGGTTATAAAGTATGAAAAAGATATATTCTGTGCTGGTAGAAAACCGTTCCGGTGTTCTGTGCAAGGTTGCAGGGCTTTTCTCTAGAAGATGCTTTAATATTGACAGTCTAGCGGTAGGGGAGACGGATGATGCCGCAACCTCCTGTATGACGATTGTAAGCAGCGGAGATCAGCGTACCATCGAACAGATTGAGAAGCAGCTTAATAAGAAACTGGATGTTATTAAGGTCAAGACCTTTGATGAATCTGCCAGTGTCAGCAGAGAACTTATGCTGATTAAGGTAAAATATAATAAGAATAACAGAAGAGACATTATGGAAACTTGCGAAATCATGAAGGCGGACATCGTGGATATGTCCAAAAACATGATGATTATACAAATCTGCGATGTACCGGAGAAAATTAAGCTGTTTATCAGCATGATGCAGACCATCAGCATTGTGGAAGTTGCCAGAACCGGAACGTTGGCTTTGCAGAAATGTATGGAAACAGACAACTAGACAGGTTGACTTTTTATATGCAAATTGATACAATAATTGACAGTGCGTGACAGGTAAATGTCATGTGCGGAAAGGCTTACTTTATGCAGAAGAAAGTATTGCAGCTATTGGTAGATAATACATCCGGCGTTTTGAGCCGTATATCAGGGCTTTTTTCCAGACGCGGATACAATATTGACAGTATCACGGCCGGTGTGACGGCAGATCCTCGTTTTACCCGTATTACCATTGTGACATCCGGTGATGATGAGATTTTAGATCAGATTGAGAAACAGGTAGCCAAGCTCATAGATGTCAGGGATATTAAAGAACTGAGACCGGAGAAAAGCGTATACCGTGAACTTGCCATGATTAAGGTGAAGGCCTCTGCCTCCGAGAGACAGGGCGTTATCGCAGTGGCTGATATCTTCCGTGCGAAGATTATCGATGTATCTCCGGAAAGCCTGATTATCGAGCTTACCGGTAATCAGGACAAGATTGAGGCATTTATCAGTCTCTTAGACGGTTATGAGATATTAGAGCTTGCCAGAACAGGTATCGCCGGTCTTGGACGCGGTACTGAGAATGTTACTTATTTAGAATAGACGGTTTGGCTTAGACAGCCGTCGGTTCATGGTATTTGTCTGCTAAAAGGGAGTTTCCCTTTCAGTTATATTGTAAATTATGAAATAATGGAGGAGAAGTAAAATGGCAAAAATTTTTTACCAGGAAGATTGTAACTTATCTTTATTAGACGGTAAGACAATCGCAGTAATCGGTTACGGCAGCCAGGGACATGCACATGCCTTAAATGCAAAAGAGTCAGGTTGTCATGTTATCATTGGTCTGTATGAAGGCTCTAAATCTTGGGCAAAAGCAGAAGCTCAGGGATTCGAAGTATATACAGCAGCAGAAGCAGCTAAAAAGGCTGATATCATCATGATCCTGATCAATGATGAGTTACAGGCAGCAATGTATAAAAAGGACATCGAGCCTAACTTAGAGCCTGGTAATATGTTAATGTTCGCGCATGGTTTCAATATTCATTTCGGCTGTATCGTACCACCTAAGGATGTGGATGTAACAATGATCGCTCCTAAGGGACCCGGTCATACTGTAAGAAGTGAGTATCAGGCAGGTAAAGGTGTTCCTTGTCTGGTAGCAGTTCATCAGGATGCAACCGGTAAGGCTCAGGATATGGCTCTTGCTTATGCACTGGCTATCGGCGGCGCAAGAGCAGGTGTTCTGGAGACTACATTCAGAACAGAGACAGAGACCGACCTCTTCGGCGAGCAGGCAGTTTTATGCGGCGGTGTATGTGCATTGATGCAGGCTGGTTTCGAGACACTGGTTGAGGCTGGTTATGATCCGAGAAATGCATACTTTGAGTGTATTCATGAGATGAAACTGATCGTAGACCTGATCTATCAGTCCGGTTTCGCAGGCATGAGATATTCTATCTCCAATACGGCTGAGTACGGTGATTACATCACAGGTCCTAAGATCATTACAGAAGAGACGAAGAAGACTATGAAGAAGATTCTGTCCGACATTCAGGATGGTACTTTTGCGAAAGATTTCTTATTGGATATGTCTTCCGCAGGCTCTCAGGTTCATTTCAAGGCTATGAGAAAATTAGCTTCCGAGCATCCTTCCGAGGTAGTCGGCGAAGAAATCAGAAAGCTTTATAGCTGGAATGGTGAGGATAAACTGATTAATAACTAATCTGCAGGATGCAATCGGGCAGATAACAATGACAAAAGACAGCATCACTCGTTTGTTCGGGTGGTGCTGATTTTCATAACAGCAATTATAGATGCGGAGATAGGAATGGAGTCGAAAACCAACGTAGAACAAAGACTGGCAGAAAGCTTTAAGAAACTGGCGATTAAAACGTCCATTGAGAAAATTACGATTAAGGAAATTACAGACGGAGCAGGTGTGATCAGGCCTACTTTTTATAATCACTTTCAGGATAAATATGAATTGCTGGAATGGCTGATACGGACAGAAATATTAGATCCGGTCATACCGCTTATGAAGGAAGGTGATCTGCGGGAAAGTCTGATACAGATTTTTACAAATTTGATGCAGGAGAAGGAATTCTATATGAAGGTAGTCCGCTTGGAAGGACAGAATTCCTGCGAAATGATTACGAGAAAATTTGTAAAAGAAGTTCTGCTTATTTTTATCAATGAACAGGTTGGAGACAAAAAGGCGGCGAAAAAAGGGCTGACAACTGATATGGTTGCAGAGTATTACGCACAGTCTATCGCTTTTGTCATTATGGAGTGGATTAAGTTAAATATGAGTCTGTCACCGGAGCAGATGGCGGATATTTTCCGGTATATCACGAGTCACTCCATGGAAGAAGTGATTGCGGAGATGAATTAAACAGTATGAATTATGAGAGGGTCATTCACGTTGTGGGATGACCCTTAAAATATTTTGGGAATTCTGGAAATAAGTATTAAATAGGCAGAATATGTATATGAATTGTTGACAAAATCAGAAAATTGAAATAAACTAAATTATAAATGTAGTAAGAATGAAATATTTTATATGAAATAAACTGTATTTTATCGGACGTGTAACAAGAAATAGCAGCAAAGACATCTAAGGGGAAATTTCGGAGGAAAGAAAATGACGAAAGAAAGAGTAATGTTATCGTACAGACAGATTGGGGACAGTCAAAGTGACATGACACTGGTATTCCTTCACGGTTCTTCCATGACGAAAGAGGGAATGATGCCGTTAGCGGAGGGGTTTGTGCAATACAACTGTATTGTATTTGATTTGACGGCACATGGCGAGTCTGGTGGAACTGAGCCGGATGAAGTAAAGGATTTTGCGGATGATGTGGAGTATTCTATTGAAGAATTACAGAACAGGAATGTGATCGGGGCAAAGATAGTAATGCTTGGATATTCCATGGGTGGTGCCATTACCTGCGAGATTGCCATACGGAAGAAATTGCCTTTGGCAGGAATGGTTGTATTAAGCAGTGGCGGTGATTTAAGCAGTTATACTCCGCTTTTGGCCGAATTAAAGAGTGTGCCGGCAGAGAAATTCGTAGTAGCGGATGTATTTCCGGCATTGGTTGGAGCGGATACTTCTAAAGAACAGAAGCAGGCTATTATAGAACATTTTGATTCCACAAAGGTGTCAGATGTTATCAGCTATGGTGATCTGATGGCTTCTAATCGGTATAACCGTCTGGCTGACTGCGCGCGAATTGATATCCCTGCATTGATGGTACAGGGCTGTGATGACACAATCGTACTGCCGATGGCTGCAGTGGAGACGTGGAAGATGATTCCGCACAGTGAGCTTTTGATGATTCCCTATAAAGGACATGCAGCATTGTTTGAGGATAAAGAGCTGTTATGGGAGAGGATTCTGTCGTTTGTTGAGAAACTGTAGAGTATGTTGGAAGGTTGCCGGAGGGACTGCATATGGAACGAAATATTTTAATTAGGGGAACAGGGATTTATACACCTAAGAATGAAGTCGGAAACGAGTTCTTTGAGGAATATTTTAGGAGAATCGGTGTAGAAGTGCATGGGTTAATGAAGCACTTAAATCGTCAGAAGAGATTCTTTGCAGACAGGGACGAATCTTCACTATCAATGGGACATGCGGCGGCTGTGAATGTCCTGGAGAAGATGAACCTTGATCCCCAAGAATTGGATATGATTATTTTTATCTCGGATACGCCGGAGTATAATATGCCGACCAATGCCTTAAAGCTAAGCCAGATGCTGGGGGCGGTAAATGCACACAGAGTTTTTGATATGAACTGTAATTGCACGGGAATGCTTGTAGGGCTTGACGTTGCGGCGGGGTACATGCAGAAGAGAAAGTCAATCAAAAAGGCTTTGCTTGTTGGCAGTATGCATGTAAGTTCTGTTGTAAAATATAAAGATTCTGTTGTATATCCGACTTTTGGAGATTCAGCCGCGGCGGTTATTCTGGAAGCTGTGGAGGAGGAAGAAAAAAGAGGAATATTGTCTTCTGAATACTTTACGGATTCCAATTATCATGATACGATAGTATTACCTGAATGCGGGCATTCCAAGGAACTGTTGTATGAGGTTCCAAAGGAAAACAGACGAATGGCATGGAATCCATTTGATTTTAGCTTTTTGTCGGCAAATTGGACTAAAATTATCAGGGAACTTTTGTCGGATAATGATGTAGATTTAGATGAGATACAGTATTTTCTTTTTTCACAGTTCTCAGATGCGGATAATTTATTGACGTTAGAGAAATTAGGCGCATCGAAAGATAAATATGTTTTTGTCGGTGATAAATATGGATATACGGGAGTCTCGAGTCCGATCATGGCTTTAAACGAGGTCTGGGATGATTTGCCTGCAGAGGGATATTTGCTTTTCTGTTCCGTGGCGGCTGGCTATTCTATGAATGCTGTCTTATACAAGATATAAGAATCATGGAACGATTCCGAATACATAACAAGGGGGATGTTGTATGGACAACGAAATTTTGCAGGAGTATAGGAAAAGAGTAACGATTTTTGTGATTGCTATTGTATGTGTAAGCGCATTAGCGGCGGGAATTGTATTACCGGGAATGAAATTGTTTGGCTTATATCCTGCGGTATCATGGGGGATTTGCGGTATTTTTATAACTGCTATTTTGCTGGAAGATATCATTGGTATCTGCCTGCTTCGCTTAAGTATGCGGCAGGAAGTATTATCGGATCATTTAGAGCGTGTACTTAAGAATTATTTATTAGTCGTGTTAATCGTTAATATTAACCTGATTACATGGTTTTTCCCGTCAAAGGAATCATGGATGTTCGCGTTTTATTTTATTATTCTGATGGCGTTTTTCCTGGATATCAAGTTTGTTGTAAAATGTGGTATTGCGGAGTTTGTTTCTTTGCTGATACTGTTTTTTGCCAATGCCGTTACCCGTCCGGTTGAAAGCATGTTTTGGTCTGATTTGGTATTGCGTGCCATTTGTATTATGCTGAGTCTTTTGGGCGTTATTGCCTTAGTAGTATTTGTCAATCTGTTTTTATTGAATGCTAAAAAGGAGCAGTTGGAACAGAATAATGCTAAAGTCAGTGATCTTTTGGAAAGCGTAGGGGTAATTGCCGGAAAGTTAGGAGAAGCCAGCCATATTCTGGTGGAAACCACACAGAACCAGAGCGCGTCTACAGAAGAAATTTCCGCTATCAGTGAAAACTTACTGGAAAACAGTTCTGTTATGATGGATAAATCAAAAGAGAGCAAGGGGAACCTTTCTGATCTGGAGAAGCGCAGCGAGGAAATGGAACAGAGGATGCAGAATGTGGATCAGATTTCCAAGGAACTGGTTGACATATCCGCTACCAATGAGAAGTCATTAAATGATTTAATGACAATGAGCGAAGAAGTAGAGAGTTCTACGAATAAGACAAAAGAGGTAACAGACAGGCTTCTGCAGGAATCCGGTGAAATGGGAGAGACACTGGAGATTATCAATGGAATTGCCGAGTCAATCAATCTTCTTTCCCTGAATGCTTCCATCGAAGCAGCAAGAGCCGGGGAATCGGGAAGAGGATTTGCAGTAGTAGCGCAGGAAATCGGACATCTAGCCAGCAACACTAAGGACTCCTTAAAGAATGTAACAGATATCGTATTGCGTATCCAGAATGGGGCGACAGAGGTATCTTCGTTTATGAATGAGAATACGGAACAGCTTTTGAAGCAGAACAAGGTAATTGTGGATACGGTAGAAGGTATTCGCACCATGATGGAGCTTCTGAAGAAGTCTCTGGAAGCGGTTGGACAGGCAGACCGTATTCGCAGTGAACAGAACGAGGTTATTCGGGAAACGGTTACCATCAATGAAGATATTGCCCAAAGTATTGAAAATGAAAATACAGAATTTGGTAACATCGCGGAGATGGTACAGAGCAATGCACAGGATATTCTTGCATTATCAACTCAGGTTGAAAATATTAATACTATGATAACAGAACTGGAGAAATTATTGGGATAGTAAGATAATTGAATTGCTGTTTTCATGTAGGATTGTTAAAAGGTGTATCAAGACAGTTATTGACCGCATGGGTTAATAACTGTCTTTTGCGTTAAGGGAGCAGCATTCCTTTTTGGCGAAGCGCTTTGTCATAATTGTCAGTTCAATTTGCCGTAATATTTTACAAGCTTGTCTATGGCATCGCCGGATGACGAACGGGCCGGATATACGAAGCCGATCTGGCGGCGTGGAATCCGGTGTCCAAGCTTGATTTCCTTAAGCGTACCGCTTTGCAAGTCCGTTTTTACAAAATCACTGATCACACAGGCGATGCCGAGTCCTGCTCTGGCAAATTCTATCGCCAGATCCATATTGTTTACTTCCATTACATTGTGAAGTGTAATCCGGTGAGCGTCTAAGAAACTGTCAGCGTGCTTGCGGGATATATTTCCTTTGTCCAGCATGATAAAGGCGGCCTCATGGAAGAAATCCTCCTGCGCGTCTGCTTTATATTTGGTCTGTAAGGAGTGCAGATAGGTGTCGGTAGACACGAAGATATCTTCGATGGCAGTCAGGGGAAGGTAAGTGATCTCACTGCCCGATTGCCTGAAAGTCTTTTCGGAAGGTAAGCCTATTAATCCCAAATCAATGGTTCCGTTTTCTATGGCAGCGATCGTATCGAAGGTTGACTGGCAGGAAATGTTAATCTTAATGTTAGGATTTTCCATGATAAAAGTCTTTAACAGCGGCAGAAGAACATATTTACATAAAGTAGTGCTGACACCGATGGAAAGATATATAATATGAGAGGAAGATGCTTCCCGAAGCAGTTCTTCCCCGGATTTCAGTGAGGTCATAGCCTGCTTGACATGACTGAACAGAATTTCTCCCTCGTGCGTTAAGGTGACGCCTCTTGAAGAACGGTGGAAAAGCGTCACATCAAGAGAGTGTTCCAGCTTTGAAATTGCCTTGCTTACGGCAGGCTGGCTTATATATAATTTTTGGGCAGCTACGGAAAAATTACGGCAGCCTGCCACTTCATAAAATATCTGATATAAGTTGAGATTCTGTTCCATAGATAAGTCTTCCTTTCATGTAACAATGTTGTTTTGCAAATGGCTAACCAATGTTGCTGGCGGGTTTCATTGGTAAATTTTCTTATATAGATTATATAATAGATGATTATACTGATCAGTTTATAATATTGCAATAAATTGTTGTAATTATATAATTGAATTGCTATAACTATAGGTTATGAAGGATATGAAAAGATAATATTTCTCAAATATACGGTTTTATGTTACAATCAAACATAGTGAAAGAGTAAACGCACAATTATGGTATCGTTGCAATGCATAAATCGGAAACCGAGAATGCAATGTGGGAACTTTAAACTGTAAAGCGTAAAAAAATTGCAGACTGCAATGCAGAAAAATGAAAAAGAAATCATGTGTTAGGAGGAAACAATCATGGGAATGACAATGACCCAGAAGATTTTAGCAGCCCATGCCGGACTGGACAAGGTAGAGGCGGGACAGTTGATCGAGGCAGATTTGGATTTGGTATTGGGAAATGATATCACAAGCCCGGTAGCGATTAAAGAGATGGAGAAGATGAACGTGGACGGTGTCTTCCACAAGGATAAGATTGCGTTAGTGCCGGATCACTTCGTGCCCAATAAAGATATTAAGTCGGCAGAGCATTGTAAATGCGTAAGAGAATTTGCACGCCGCAATGAGATTACGAATTATTTTGAAGTAGGAGAAATGGGTATTGAACACGCACTGTTGCCGGAGAAAGGATTGACAGTGGCAGGAGATGTGATCATCGGTGCCGATTCCCATACTTGTACTTATGGTGCACTTGGTGCATTTTCAACCGGTGTGGGAAGTACGGATATGGCTGCCGGTATGGCAACTGGCAAGGCATGGTTTAAGGTGCCTTCTGCTATTAAATTCAATCTAGTAGGCAAGCCCTCCGAATGGGTAAGCGGCAAGGATGTGATTTTACATATCATCGGTATGATCGGTGTGGACGGTGCATTATATAAATCCATGGAATTTGTAGGCGAAGGAATTCAGAACCTTACTATGGATGACAGATTTACGATTGCCAATATGGCGATTGAAGCGGGTGGTAAGAACGGTATTTTCCCGGTAGATGATCTGGCGATTGCTTATATGAAAGAGCATTCAACAAAGGAATTTAAGATTTATGAGGCGGATGAGGATGCGGTTTATGATGAGGAATACACCATCGATTTAAGCACCTTAAGACCTACTGTCGCATTTCCGCACCTCCCGGAGAATACGAAGACTATCGATGAGATTACAGAAGATATTAAGATTGATCAGGTTGTGATCGGTTCTTGTACCAACGGCAGATTAGATGACCTGAGAATTGCCGCAAAGGTATTAAGCGGCAGACATGTGGCAGAGGGCATGCGCTGTATCGTGATTCCTGCCACACAGGCTGTTTATTTGCAGGCGATGGAAGAGGGGCTTCTTAAGACCTTTATCGAAGCAGGAGCCATTGTCAGCACCCCTACCTGTGGTCCGTGTCTGGGCGGCTACATGGGTATTCTGGCTGAGGGAGAGCGCTGTGTATCTACCACCAACCGTAACTTTGTAGGACGTATGGGACATGTGGACTCTGAAATCTATCTGGCCAGTCCGGCGGTAGCGGCGGCAAGTGCGGTAACCGGTAAGATTTCCTGTCCGTGTCAGTTGTAGTATAAATTTGCAGTAAGAAAGGAATAAAGAAATGAAAGCAGCAAAAGGACTTGTTTTTAAATATGGTGATAATGTGGATACGGATGTTATTATTCCGGCACGTTACTTAAATTCTTCTGATCCGGCAGAATTGGCGACACACTGCATGGAGGATATTGATAAAGAATTTGTGAACAAAGTAAATAAAGGAGATATCATTGTAGCTACGAAGAATTTCGGCTGTGGTTCCTCCAGAGAACACGCACCCATCGCAATTAAGGCGGCTGGGGTAAGCTGTGTGATTGCAGAAACCTTTGCCAGAATTTTCTACCGTAATGCGATCAATATCGGTCTTCCGATCGTAGAATGCCCGGAGGCAGCCAAGGATATTGAGGCAGGAGATGAAGTGGAAGTAAACTTTGATACCGGCGTTATTACGGATGTGACGAAAGGAACTTCCTATCAGGGGCAGGCATTCCCTGAGTTTATGCAGAAAATTATTGCAGCAGAAGGACTTGTGAACTATATCAACCAGAAGTAGATGATGAAGGATTGAAGGAAACCTGATGGTAAACAGAATCGACGGCAATTATCATGATTATACATCAGCAAAGACCGTCAATACGGTACAGGACAGCGGTGAGAAGTTCAGCTTAAATTATAATCAGGAGAATCTGCAAACCGAAGAACAGGAGAAGAAAGAGGAAAAGGAGAAAACCCTGGCAGCCGAACGAAGCGGTGTCAAACTGGAACTTTCCCGGAGTGGTCAGCAGGCCGATGTCAAATGGAGACAGGAAAAGACTAAAGCGCAGGAACAGTCCCGGACAAAGGAGGCTTCTTTTCTCGATACGCTTCAAAAGTTTATCACAGACTTCCTTCAGGCGGTTAAAATGATTCTTAACCGGATCTGGAATGATCCGGAACCGGAAGATACGGTGCAGTCGTCAGATGTGACGCCGGAAGAAGCGGAACGCTATACGGAGGAGTATCTGGCGTTAAAAGGACTGGCGAAGCCGGAAACGGCAGGGGAGATAACGGAACCTGAGAATATATCCACAGATAAAACAAAGTCTCCCGTTGACAAGGATGCTGAGATCCAGAAATATCTGCATACCGGCAATTTGGAGCAGGTGATCAGTCTGTTGACAGATAACGGTCAGAAGACAATCGCTAAAAATTCTAATTTGCTGACGTATTATGACCGGAGCGGAAGGCTGACACAGATTAATGCCTCTGACAGGGAACGGATTCTGCATGGTGACAGAAATACGAAGAAATTATAAGTAAATACAGACAAATGAAAAGCCCGGTGTGTTTGAACCGGGCTTTTAATAGATTACAACATTTTTGCCGTTGCGTTTGCCGACATAAAGATTGTAGTCGGCTTTTGTAATCGTTTCTTCGATTGTATCCTGTTTATCATGAGTGGATATGCCGAGTGTTAATGTGCAGCGTATCCATTTGGTATCAAACTGAAAGACATGATTCGCCACATTGCGGCGGATGTCTTCTGCGATGCGGCAGACTTTCTCTTTGGCCAGATTGCTGATAAGAATCAGGATTTCTTCGCCGCCCCAGCGACAGACGTAACCGTTTCCTTTTACCTGATCTGTTGTAATCCGGGCGATTTCCCGCAGGACAATATCGCCGAAGTCGTGTCCGTAGCTGTCATTGATTTTTTTGAAATTATCTATATCGCACATGATAACGGAAAAGCTGGAACCTGATTTTAAGGCCTGGGTTAAAAAGACATCCATACTTCTGCGGTTATATAATCCGGTTAACGGGTCGGTGCTTGCCAGCTTGTCTAAAATAGCATTCTGATGGCGAAGCTGCTTGCTTGATAAATTCATCTCGAAGACGAAAGTCAGAGAAAATATAATTAAAAACAGGAACGTACAAATAGAATTAAAAATATATAATATCAGTTCTAAGGACTTCAAATGTAGCTCATAAATAGGAACGAAATAAAAGGATAAAACTTTGCAGGATAAAAAGGCAAGCACGGCAAACAGCGCTGATCCGGTGGCAATTACAATTTTACGGTGTTTGGTGTTCATGGTATAGCACATGTAATAACACACGGGAATAATAGCGATTAGATATTGTGCAAATCCGTATTGCCAGCCTACACAAATGGTTGCGACAAAGGAATGCAATACAATTTCCAAATAGGTAATGTAATATACCAGCAAAAAGATATCTTTATTAATCAGTCTGGTACAGGAAAGATAGGTTAGTACACTTATGATATTAAAAATGAAAAGAGGTTTAACCTTGAAATAACCGAACAAACATGTCAGAAAAAGATGTACCAATGCAACAGAATAGATTATGACACTGTACTTTTGTCTGTCAGTAATTGCCAAATTGCCGGTTAATATACTTTTTAAATTTACTAAAAAACGTTTATTAAACAATATTTTATCTCCCACGCGCACGCGCACTGCATTTACACAAAAATACTTTTTAGAACATTAAAAAACTTAATTATATTGTATTATAAAAGAATAGCTATGTAAATGATTTTCGAATAAAACACTTGTTCGATTGTGCGATGTTTGTTATAATTAAAAAAATTATGGTGAAATGGATTTAGGAGCGTTTTGGGGATTGCATTGTGAATAAGGAAGCATTTGAGCAGGCGAAGTTAAAGGTGCTGTTGAAACAGCATGATCCGCATGGATTCGGAACTTTACAGGAAAAGACAGTTCATGCGGTGATGAAATTATATTATGAGCCAAATGAGGATTATCATGAGGTGCCGATAGAAGGATATATAGCGGATATTTATACCGGAGAACGGATTATTGAGATACAGAACGGTAATTTTAACAGGCTTCGGGACAAGCTGCAGGCATTTCTTCCTTTATATCCGGTTATGGTAGTATTGCCGATTCCGCATAATAAGTGGCTGATCTGGATGGATGAAGAGAGCGGTTCTCTTTCGGGAAGAAGGAAATCTCCGGTGACAGGTTCCGTTTACAGTGCATTCCCAGAGTTATATAAAATCAAGAATTTCCTGACACATCCGAATCTTACCTTTGCTTTTCCCCTGCTTGATATAGACGAGTACCGGTTATTAAACGGCTGGAGTAAGGATAAGAAGAAAGGCTCTGAGAGATATGACAGGATGCCGCTTGCCCTATATGATGAAATACTGTTTGAAAGAAAAGAAGATTTTATTCAGGTGATTCCCTATGAACTGGAAGAGGCATTTACCGTGAAAGAGTTTGCGAAAGCGGCGAAAATTCATAGAGATCTGGCACAGGTTACACTGCATATCCTGTACCATATGCAGCTTGTAACCAGAGTCGGCAAGCGCGGCAGAGAATATTTATATGAGGTTTGATATGACAGACCATATCACTGTACTCAGAAGCTGGAAAGCGCGGAGCAGAGGCACTATATCTGGTATTTTGCGCTTTTCAAACTACCAAATTTATGATAAAATGTGCACGAAAGTGATAGATGAGGTGGCGTATTTATGGCAAAAGGAAATAAATATGACGCTTCCAGTATTACCGTTTTAGAGGGACTGGAGGCAGTCAGGGTCAGACCGGGTATGTATATCGGCAGTGTTTCTACCAAAGGTCTGAATCATTTGATCTATGAGATTGTAGACAATGCGGTAGACGAGCATCTTGCCGGTTATTGCAATACCATACGGGTTACATTGGAGGCGGACGGTTCCGCAACGGTGGCGGATGACGGACGAGGTATTCCGGTGGGAATGCATGAGAAAGGTGTCAGTGCGGAGAGGTTGGTGTTTACGACTCTTCATGCAGGCGGTAAATTTGATAACGAAGCATATAAGACAAGCGGCGGTCTGCACGGTGTAGGTTCCTCAGTTGTTAACGCTTTGTCTACATGGCTGCATGTGCAGGTAAAAAACGGCGGCTTTATCTATGAAGATAAATATGAGCGCGGTGTACCTGTACTGGAATTAAAGGACGGACTGCTCCCTGTAATCGGAAAGACGAAGGAGACCGGAACGAAGATTTCTTTTTTGCCGGATGATACGATTTTTGATAAGACCAGATTCAAGGAAGACGAGGTAAAGAGCCGCCTGCATGAAACGGCATACCTGAATCCGAATCTGACCATTATATATGAAGATAAGAGAAAAGAAGAAACAGAGCATATTGAATATCACGAGCCGGAAGGAATTGTGGGCTTTATTAAGGATATGAACAAGTCCAAGGAAGCGATCCACGATGTCATTTATTTTCAGGGGGAACAGGAAGGTATTACAGTTGAGGTAGCGTTTCAGTATGTGAATGAGTTCCATGAGAATGTGCTTGGCTTTTGCAATAATATCTACAATGCAGAGGGTGGTACGCATTTAACCGGTTTTAAGACCATGTTTACCAATGTGATCAACACCTATGCGAGAGGTCTTAATATCCTGAAGGAAAAGGATGTGAATTTCACCGGTGCGGACGTTCGTAACGGTATGACTGCGGTTGTGTCTATCAAGCATCCTGATCCCAGATTTGAAGGACAGACCAAGACCAAGTTGGATAATCAGGATGCGGCGAAGGTTGTCGGCAAGGTGACAGGTGATGAAATCGTTCGTTATTTTGACCGTAATCTGGAAACATTGAAAAGTATTATCGGCTGTGCGGAGAAGGCAGCCAAGATTCGTAAGAGCGAAGAAAAAGCCAAGACCAATATGCTCACAAAGCAGAAGTTTTCCTTTGACTCTAACGGAAAGCTGGCAAACTGCGAATCCAAAGATCCTTCGAAATGCGAAATTTTCATTGTAGAGGGTGATTCTGCAGGCGGAAGCGCCAAGACAGCACGTAACCGTATGTATCAGGCGATCCTGCCGATCCGCGGTAAGATTCTGAATGTTGAGAAAGCGAGTATTGACAAGATCTTGGCCAACGCGGAGATTAAGACTATGATCAATGCTTTTGGCTGCGGATTTTCAGAAGGATACGGCAATGATTTCGATATCAGCAAGCTTCGGTATGACAAGATTATTATTATGGCGGATGCCGATGTGGATGGTGCGCATATTTCCACATTGCTGTTGACTTTGTTTTATCGTTTTATGCCGGAACTTATCTATGAGGGGCATGTATACATAGCTATGCCGCCGCTTTATAAGGCGATGCCGTCTAAAGGAGAAGAAGAATATCTCTATGACGATAAGGCGTTAGAGAAATATCGTAAGAAACATAAAGGGCCGTTTACGCTGCAGCGTTACAAAGGTCTGGGTGAGATGGATGCCCAGCAGTTGTGGGAGACGACACTGGACCCGGAAACCAGAATGATGAAGCTGGTAGAGATCGAGGATGCACGTATGGCTTCGGAGGTAACGGAGATGCTTATGGGAACTGAGGTTCCGCCGAGAAAAGAGTTTATTTATAACCATGCGCAGGATGCGGAGCTGGACGTTTAGAGAATAGGAAAAGGATAGAAGGAAACCATGTCAAGGATAGATGACAGAATTATTAAAACGGAATATTCCGAAGTGATGCAGAAATCTTACATAGATTATGCCATGAGCGTTATTATAGCGCGTGCCCTGCCGGATGCCAGAGACGGTCTTAAGCCGGTGCAGAGAAGAACGTTATACGATATGTACGAATTGGGAATACGCTATGACAGACCTTACCGTAAGTCTGCCCGTATCGTAGGTGATACGATGGGTAAGTATCATCCTCACGGTGACAGCTCGATCTATGAAGCATTGGTAGTGATGTCTCAGGACTTTAAGAAAGGGATTCCCCTGGTTGACGGACATGGTAACTTCGGCAATATCGAAGGAGACGGCGCCGCTGCCATGCGTTACACGGAGGCGAGGCTTCAGAAGATTACACAGGAAGCATTTCTGGCGGATTTAGATAAGGATGTAGTAGATTTTATCCCTAACTTTGATGAGACAGAGAAAGAGCCTACGGTGCTTCCCGTTAAGATCCCGAATCTTCTGGTCAACGGATCAGAGGGGATTGCAGTCGGTATGGCAACCAATATTCCGCCCCATAATCTGGCAGAAGTGATTGATGCCACCAAAGCATATATGTTAGACGAGAATATTACCACAAGAGAACTGATGCGCTATATCAAAGGCCCTGATTTCCCGACAGGCGGTATCGTCATCAACGAGGACGAGCTGTTGGAAATCTATGAAACCGGAACCGGTAAGATTAAGATCCGCGGCAAGGTGGAAATTGAAAAGGCGAAAGGCGGCAGAATCAATCTGGTGATCACGCAGATACCGTATACAATGATCGGCGCCAATATCAGCAAGTTCTTAATGGATGTGGCTTCTCTTGCAGAGACGAAGAAGACGCAGGACATCGTGGATATTACGAATCAGTCTTCCAAAGAGGGAATCCGTATTGTGATTGAACTGCGCAAGGATACGGACGTAGAAAATTTTAAGAATATGCTTTATAAAAAGACAAGACTGGAGGATACGTTCGGTGTCAATATGCTGGCCATTTCCGATGGCAGGCCCGAGACCATGGGATTAAAGCAGATCATCAGGGAAAACGTGAATTTCCAGTTCGAGGTTGCTACCAGAAAATATAAGAATCTGCTGGCGAAAGAACTGGATCGCAAGGAGATTCAGGAAGGCCTTATTAAGGCATGTAATGTCATTGATCTGATTATTGAGATATTGCGCGGTTCCAAAGACCGTGCCATGGCCAAAGCGTGTCTTGTGGAGGGTAAAGTAGACGGCATTAAGTTCAAATCCAAGGAATCCAAAGTCATGGCGGCACAATTAATGTTTTCTGAAAAGCAGGCAAATGCGATTCTGGATATGCGTCTGTATAAGCTGATTGGTTTAGAGATCGAGGCGCTGATCAATGAGCATGAAGAAACGATGGCGAATATTTACCGCTATGAGGATATTTTGGCAAGACGTGATTCTATGGCACAGGTAATCATCAATGAGCTGGATGAGATCAGAGAACAGTATAAACGTGCCAGAAGAACACAGATTACCACGGCAAGCGAGGCTGTCTATGTAGAGAAGAAAGTGGAAGAGATGGATATCGTATTCCTGATGGACCGCTTTGGTTATGCCAAGACTATAGACCTGGCGACCTATGAAAGAAACAAAGAAGCTGCCGATACGGAGAATAAATTTACCTTTATTTGTAAAAATACGGGTAAGGTGTGTCTTTTCACCAATACCGGACAACTCCATACACTTAAGGTGATGGATCTGCCTTTCGGTAAATTCCGGGACAAGGGTGTGCCGGTGGACAATATCAGTAATTACGATTCGTCCAGGGAAAGTATTGTCTATGTGGCAAGTCAGAGTGATTTGAATCTGTACCGTGTGATTTTTGCAACTAAACAGGCGATGCTTAAGATCGTGGACGGCGGTGAGTTTGATGTGGCGAAGCGTACCGTGGCTGCCACCAAACTGCAGGACGGCGACGAAGTATTGAGTGTAGTGACTTATAAAGAACAGCGGAATATTGTGCTGCAGTCCAAAGAAGGATATTTCCTGCGGTTTGCCATTGAGGAGATTCCGGAGAAGAAGAAAGGCGCCATCGGTGTGCGGGGCATGAAATTAGGTGCCAAGGATGAGGTTGAGGCTGTGTATTATACGCAGAATGCGGTGGAACAGTCGATCGAATATGGCAGCAAGGAATTGGAACTGAACAAGATTAAATTAGGAAAACGTGACGGTAAGGGAGTTAAAGTCAGAGTATGAGAGTCATAGCTGGAAAAGCCAGAAGTTTACGGTTGAAAACGCCGGAGGGAATGGATACAAGACCTACAACGGATAGAATCAAAGAGACATTATTTAATATGCTCATGCCGTATCTGCCCGATGCGGTATTTGTAGATTTATTCAGTGGAAGCGGCGGTATCGGTATCGAAGCGCTCAGCCGCGGTGCCAGACATGCTTATTTTGTGGAAAATCAGAAGAATGCCCTTGCCTGTATTACGGATAATCTGAATTTTACACATCTGATGGAGCAGGCGACTATCATGAAGCAGGATGTGTTAAGTGCGCTTGCCAGTATTCATGAGAAAGAAGTCGATGTGATTTTCATGGACCCGCCTTACGGACAGGAGTATGAGAAACAAGTGCTGCTGCAGCTTAAAACGATGCCTTATGTGACGGAAGATACGCTGATTGTGATAGAAGCTTCTCTGGATACTGATTTCTCATATTTGGAAGCTATGGGATATTATTTGAAGAAAGAGAAATGTTATAAGACAAACAAACATGTTTTCTGCCAAAAACTATAATTTTTTATAAAAAATTTGAAATAACTAAAGACTTTTTTGCAAAAGTGATTTATTATGATAGAAATAGTTATGAAACAGAGCAAATGAGGGGAGTCCTATGAAAGCAGCAATTTATCCGGGCAGTTTTGATCCTGTGACCTATGGGCATCTTGATATCATCAGGCGTGCCGCCGAGATTTTTGATGAATTAACAGTAAGTGTGTTGAATAATAAAACAAAGACTCCATTGTTTTCTGTGGAAGAACGTGTTAAGATGTTAGAGGAAGCGACGAAAGATCTGCCCAATGTCACGATAGATTCTTTCAGTGGCTTGTTAATTGATTATGCCAGGGAAAAGAATGTGCATGTGGCAATCAGGGGGCTTCGTGCTATCACAGATTTTGAATATGAATTGCAGATAGCACAGACGAACAGAAAATTTTCCGGTGGGGATCTGGATACGATGTTTCTGACTACCAGTTTGGAATATGCATATCTGAGTTCTTCGACCGTGAAGGAAATCGCCAGCTTTAACGGAGATATTTCAGAGTGTGTACCGGAGTTTGTCGGTAAATTGATATATCAAAAATATGGATTTAACAGATAGGAGTTATAATGAGCAGTAGAATTGAACAACTGATCGATGAAATAGAAGATTACATTGATGGCTGCAAGTACCAGCCTCTATCCAAAACGAATATTATCGTAAATAAAGAAGAAATAGATGAGCTTCTCAGAGAACTTCGTATGAAGACGCCGGATGAGATTAAGCGGTATCAGAAGATTATTACGAATAAAGAAGCAATTTTAAACGATGCCAGAGCGAAGGCGGAGGCTCTGATTAAGGATGCAACGGTACAGACGACAGAGCTGATCAACGAGCATGAGATTATGCAGCAGGCCTATGCCCAGGCGAATGAAGTGGTCAGAATGGCTACCATGCAGGCACAGGAGATTCTGAATAATGCAACGATGGAAGCCAACGGAGTAAGGACTTCCGCGATGCAGTATCTGGACGATATGCTTGCTAATTTAGAGAATGCCATGACTGCTACGCTGGCAACAACGACAGAGCATTATGAGAGTTTTTATAATACCATCAGCAGCTATAATGAGACGGTCAAGGCGAATCGTGCGGAACTGCGTCCTGTGGAAGTGGAGCAGATGTTAAAGGAAGCAGAAGGCGACGGAGAACCTGCGGAACTGGATCTGATGTAGAAGGGATCGAGTGTTTTCCTACATAGCGAAAATGTTGGCTGAATTCAAAGCGTAAATATTGCAAGCCGGTTTCCCAAAGAAGCCGGCTTATTCTAACGCTATATACCAAAATATGGATTGGAGACAAATTGATGCACAAAATGCCAAGAGCGGGCATTTTGGCGCCGGTTTCGGAATGGATGATTAGTTTGAAACGAATAAGACAAAACCTGAATAAAATAGTAATCATGTTAGGGATGACAGGGTTGTTTTCTGGCTTTGTATGGTATGGAGATTGGATGGATGTACAGGCAGATGAGCCTGTTATCGTAGTGATTGACCCGGGACACGGCGGAGAGAACCTCGGCGCGGAATATGAGAACTATGTAGAGAAAGAAATGACGATGATCGTGGCGGATGCCATGAAAGAAGAACTGGAAAAATATGACGGTATTCAGGTTTATATGACCAGATACGGCGATATTGAGACGGACATGACATTAGAAGAACGCAGTGAGTTTGCAAAGAGTGTCAATGCGGATTTTATGTTTTGCCTGCATTTTAATATGTCTGAGTATCATACCTTGTTTGGTGCGGAGTGCTGGATCTCTGCCTTTGGAGAAGAGTACAGCAAGGGATACAGCTTCGCCAGTGTGGAAATGGATCTGCTGCAGGAGTTAGGACTGTATTCCCGCGGAATCAAGACAAGGCTTAATAAGAAGGGAACTGACTATTATGGCATTATCAGGACAGCGACAGAGCGGGAAATCCCCTGTGTTCTGATTGAACATTGTCATCTGGACCAGGAGAATGATAAACCTTTCTATGATTATGATGAGAAATTAAAGGCATTTGGTAAGCTGGATGCCACGGCGGTTGCGAAGTATTTTCATTTACGATCGGAAGAGCTGGGGGTGGATTACAGCGGTTATCAGAATGTAGAAGTGCCGGTGCCTTCCGGTGTGGTTAAGCCTGACAGCACGGAGACGGATGTGTGTATGATTGAAGTGCTGGATCAAAACATGGAGACCGGAGAGGTGACGGTACAAGTATCTGCTATGGATTATGACAGCGGAATGTTGTATTATGCTTATAGCTATGATAACGGCGAGACGTTCTCCGAATTGCAGAAATGGGGAGATAAGTCTCAGGATACGATTACTTTTACGATGCAGGTGCCGCCCCATATTGTGCCGCAGATCGTGGTAAACGGTTATAACGGATATGATCTGTATAAAACCAGCAATATGATTTCCCTTCCTTCGATGGATTATAAGACTGAGGAAGAAATCGCAGAAGAACTGGCCAGACAGGAAGCGCTTGAGAGCGTTGCCATGGAGGAAACTCCAAAGAAGTATAAAGAAGTGACTTATGACGTGATATCGGAAGAAACAGCACAGGACAATATGTCCTTAAGCTATTTCCTGACGGTGTGCGGCGTATGCGCGCTGCTGGTTCTTGGTATGGTATATTCCATGATACTAATTTTGCGCAGCCGAAAGCGAAGGCGCAGAAGAAGGAGATATTGATTCTATAACAAGAAGATGTGACTGCAGCACAGATAACAAAGGGCTGTGAGGAAAGTCTGTATGATTTTATGAAAGATATAAGAGCGGATGGAAAGATCCGTATGCTGAATCATACTATAGGTCTGTGCAATACAGGAAAAACCGCCGAAAGGAAGCAGTACTAATATGGAATAGAAAAGGAGATGACTGCCTCGGTCAATACCACTGGTGATTTCCAGCAGGCAGTTATAAAGGCATAAGAAAGCGGGACTTAAGTTAGAAAACGGCACAAAAGCAATGTTTAACAGGTTAAAAAAGACCATATAACCGCCCAGCTTGGCAATGCCGGTCAAACCGGAAATAACAGAACTGTCGATAGCCGCTAGGAGAGGCACTCTTACAGAGGTATGTGCCGGTGCAGTCTGTATCTGAGAGGCAGTATGTGCTGATTTGTTCTGCATATGAATGGCATATGCTGATGCTGCATATATCTGAGGGGCGGTATTTTCATAGTCTTGCATAGCGGCTTTCCTTCCGGGGGTCAGAGTGATTTGTCTGATAAACGGAAGAATCCGCATGATAATGATACCGTATAGGAGCGGAATCCCATACATGATACAAAACGGAATCAGCGGCTTGGCAATGGCAAGTGTGGGAACAACGAAGCTTAAGAAATAAATCGGTCCGATGTTATTGCAAAAGATAAGCAGACGGCTGCTTTCTTCGCGGCTTAATTTACCTGCCTGATACAGTTCACCGGTGATACGTGCTCCCATTGGGAAACCGCATAGTAATCCCATCAGAATGGTGTAGGAGCCGTTAGGGGAAGTGCCGTATATACGATGCAGGAAAGGATGAATGAAACTGACAAATTTCTCCGTCAGGTTCATGCGGATCATAATACCGGACAAAATCATAAAAGGGAGCAGGGTCGGAATCATTTTCTGAAACCATAACATAAGTCCGGTAGATGCGTACTCTAAGGAGAGTGCCGGATAGCGCAGTAATAGGAAGATAAGGTAAAGTGCAAGTGCTGTAAATGTGATTTGATAGATTGTATCAATTAATTTATGTAATGATTTCATGTTATAATAACCATTTAAAAGGTGTTTTATTATATATATTCATAAGCAGGACTTTGAAATTCCAAATAAATGAATTAAGCAGAATACAAGGATAGAGTGCACAGATGCGTTTAGATAAATTATTATGTGATATGAATAAAGGCACCCGAAGCCAGATCAAAAAGGATATTAAAGCAGGTCTGGTGACAGTGAACGGGACGAAAATAACGAAACCGGAATTTGCAGTTCAGGAAAAAACAGATCAGGTCTGCTATCAGGGGCAGCCCTGTGTGTATGAAAAATATGTGTATTACATGCTCCATAAGCCTTCCGGCGTGGTATCTGCCACAGAAGATAAGCGGGAACGAACCGTGATTGATCTGCTTTTTGCGGAGGGGCGAGATGATCTTTTTCCGGTGGGACGGCTGGACAAGGATACGGAAGGGCTGCTTATCATCACCAATGACGGCGAACTGGCACATGCACTGTTATCACCTAAAAAGCATGTGGAGAAAGAGTATGAGTGTCATCTGGCACATACATTGACGGCACAGCAGATAGAGAAGCTGGAACAGGGTGTTGATATCGGGGAGAAAAACCTGACCAAGCCTGCCAAAGTTCGAATCCTATCCGGTGAAAAGACCATGCGTAGTAAGGCTGAACCGGATGCCGATGCAAATACCGGCATTTATGTAAAGACTGATACAACTATTAACAGCGCTCAAATAATCAGCCTGACAATCACCGAGGGGAAATTCCATCAGGTTAAGAGAATGCTTAAGGCGGTAGAGAATGAAGTAGTATATCTGAAAAGAATCCGTATGGGAAACCTTGTGCTGGATGATCAATTAGATAAAGGCGCATACCGCAGGCTGGAGGAATGGGAAGTGGAAGAATTGATGAACACAAAAGAAAGGCATGGATGTGTATGATCAAAGCAGTCATATTCGATTTAGACGGTTCTCTGGTAGACTCCATGTGGATGTGGCAGGCGATAGATATAGAATATCTCGGTAAATTCGGCATTGCCATACCAAAGACGCTTCAGGAGGAAATCGGCGGCAGGAGCTTTAGCGAAACCGCCGTGTATTTTAAAGAAAGATTTCAGATTCCTGATACCTTGGAGCAAATCAAGGATGACTGGAACCGTATGGCGTGGGATAAATATACCCATGAGGTGCCTGTTAAGGACGGCGCTGCGGAAATATTGGAATATTGTAAAACCAATGGGATTCAAATGGGAATCGCAACCAGCAATTCCAGAGAATTAGTTGACAATATTGTGTCTGTACATCAGTTGGAACAGTATATCAGTTGTATCGTCACAGGCTGTGAAGTGCCAAAGGGCAAACCTGCACCGGATGTGTATCTTGCCGTGGCAGATAAGTTAGGGGTAAAACCTCAGGAGTGCCTTGTATTTGAAGATATCGTAGACGGCATTATGGCTGGGAAAGCCGCAGGCATGAAAGTATGTGCGGTCTATGATAAGAATTCTGAGTATCAGGACGAAGAGAAACGGCGTTTGGCGGATTATTATACCTATGAGTTTAGGGAGTTGATAGCAGAAGATGGGATTTTTACCGATTTCTAAACAGGATATGGAAGCACAGGGCATAGAACAGCTTGACTTCGTCTATGTGATCGGGGATGCATATGTGGATCATCCCTCCTTTGGACATGCAATTATCAGCAGGATTTTAGCGGCTCATGGCTATACGGTTGGTATTATTTCCCAGCCTGACTGGAAAGATGAACATAGTATTGCGGTGTTGGGAGAACCAAGGCTGGGATTTTTGATCTCCGGCGGTAATATGGACTCCATGGTAAATCATTACTTTGTGTCCAAAAAACACCGTCCCACCGATGCCTATACGCCGGGCGGCGAGCCTTATAAAAGGCCGGATCATGCCACGGTTGTCTATGGAAACCTGATCCGCAAGGTCTATAAGCATACGCCGATTATTATCGGCGGTATTGAGGCAAGCCTTCGCAGAATGGCGCATTATGACTATTGGTCTGACAGTTTTAAAAGATCGATCCTGCTAGACAGTCAGGCGGATTTGATTTCCTATGGGATGGGTGAAAAATCCATCGTGGAGATTGCGGATGCCCTGGCAAGCGGTATTGCGGTAAAAGATATTACCTTTATACAGGGAACTGTCTATAAGACGAAAGATATCGGCGGAATCTATGACAGCATAGAACTGCCGTCTTATGATGCCATGAAAAAGGAACCGAAGGAATATGCCAGAAGTTTTAATATACAGTATCAGAGTACCGATCCTTTTACGGGGAAGACATTGATTGAGCCCTATCCCAACGGCATCTATGTCGTTCAGAATCCGCCGCAGCCGCCTCTGACGGTAGAAGAGATGGACGCGGTTTACGACTTGCCCTATATGAGGACGTATCATCCTTCCTATGAAGAAAAAGGCGGTGTCCCGGCGATTGCCGAGATTAAGTTCTCACTCATCAGCAACAGAGGATGTTTCGGCGGCTGTAATTTCTGTGCGCTGACCTTTCATCAGGGCAGGACAATACAGGTCAGAAGCCATGAATCCATTATCAAAGAAGCTCAATTGATGATTCAGGAGCCGGATTTTAAAGGATACATTCATGATGTGGGCGGCCCGACTGCCAATTTCAGGCATCCCTCCTGCTTAAAGCAGATGACGCAGGGAGTCTGTAAGAACAGACAATGTCTTTTCCCGAAGCCCTGTCCGAATCTGTATGTGGATCACTCGGATTATTTGGCCTTACTTCGCAAACTGCGTGCTTTGCCGGGAGTGAAGAAGGTGTTTATCCGTTCCGGTATCCGGTTTGATTATCTGATGGCAGATCCGGATGATACCTTTTTTAAAGAATTAGTGGAGCATCATGTGAGCGGACAGCTTAAGGTAGCACCGGAGCATATTTCCGATGTGGTCTTATCGAAGCTCGGTAAACCTGAGAAAGCGGTCTATGAACGGTTTGTGAAGAAGTATTATAAAATCAATGAGAAGCTGGGCAAAAAGCAGTTTCTGGTGCCGTATCTGATGTCTTCCCATCCCGGTTCTACCTTAAAGGAAGCGATCGAGTTATCGGAATACCTGCGGGATTTAGGCTATATGCCGGAACAGGTACAGGATTTCTATCCCACACCTTCCACGGTCTCTACGGTAATGTACTATACCGGTATTGATCCGCGGGACGGCAGTGAGGTCTATGTATGCAGGAATCCTCATGAGAAAGCAATGCAGAGAGCATTAATTCAATACCGGAATCCGAATAATTATGATCTGGTAAAAGAGGCTCTTATCAAAGCCGGAAGAGAGGATCTGATCGGGTTTGACAAGAAGTGCCTGATACGCCCAAGAGGTGCCGGGACATATCGGGACAATAAGGACAACAGCAGAAAGAATGTGCAGAAGGGATCAGAGCATCAGACACGGCCCGGTAATCGCCGTAGTTCCGGTCATGATAAGATAAACAGTAGAAATAACGGCAGAAACAGCGGGAAAGGAAACAGTAAAAACGAGAGCAGGAATAGCAGTAATAAGAGCAGAAATGAAAATAGGAAGAAGAAAATCCGAAATATACACAAGAGAAAAAGCTAAAAGGGAATGAGGGATTTGTATGAATATTGCAATTATTACAGGAGCATCTTCCGGTATGGGAAGGGAATTTGCCAGACAATTGGATACAAAGCTTGACAAGACAGACGAAATCTGGCTGCTTGCCCGCAGACGGGAGCCGATGGAAGTACTGGCACAAACCATGCAAAGCAAGACCCGGTCGATTGTCATTGATATCACTAAGGAAAAGGAAATGAGGCAGTTTGAGGAAGTTCTGGCAATTCAGAATCCGAAGATTACCGTATTGGTGAATTGTGCGGGCGTCGGAAGTCATGGCATTTTCCGAAAACAGAGTGATCAGCAGATTGCTGACATGGTAAATCTGAATATTGTGGCATTGACCAGAATGACGAAGCTGTGTCTGCCTTATATGCATAAAGGAAGCAAGATTATTCAGTTCGCTTCCGGAGCAGCCTTTGTTCCGCAAGCGGCTTTTGCAGTCTATGCGGCATCCAAGTCCTATGTGTATTCGCTCAGCAGAGCGCTTTCCAAAGAATTAAAGGGATCAGGCATCAGTGTAACTGCAGTCTGCCCCGGACCGGTCAACACGCCCTTTCTGGAACATGCCTATGGTGATGTGACCAGCATGAGCGGGCTGAAAAAACTGACCATAGCGAAAACAGAGTGTGTGGTGGCAAAAGCGATCGATGACTGTAAGAGAAGCAAGACTGTTTCTGTCTGCGGACTGCCTATGAAGGTACTGTATCTTACAACCCAAAGTGTGCAGAATGTGATGCAGAAATTTATGTAGTTTTATACTGTTATATCGGAAACGTAGAGAAAATGTCTGTTACGAAATGAATGAAAATTCGTTATGTCATTACTGAAAAAATACCGTAATTACAGGAGGATATGAAAATGTCTATCGAACGTGTAAAAGCATATTTTAAGAAATACAATATGGAACAAAGAATTATAGAACTGCAGGAATCCAGTGCAACGGTAGAGCTGGCAGCGCAGGCTCTTGGTTGTGAGCCGGCACGGATTGCCAAATCATTGTCTTTTATGGTGGCGGACAAGCCTGTCCTGGTGATCTGTGCCGGGGATGTGAAAGTAGACAATGCCAAATATAAAGCTAAATTCGGTATGAAAGCAAAAATGCTTGCACCGGATGAAGTGGAGAACCTGATCGGACATGCCATTGGCGGTGTGTGTCCTTTCGGAATTAAGGAAGGTGTGAGTGTGTATCTGGATGAATCCTTAAAGCGCTTCACCACAGTGTTTCCGGCATGTGGAAGCGGCAACAGTGCCATTGAACTTACCATTCCCGAACTGGAGCAGTATTCCGGGTATACAGAGTGGATTGATGTATGTAAATTGCGTGAGGGATAAAACACTGTGCAGATAAAAAGGCATGAGGGGTAAAATAATAGAATAAAGGAATCGAGGAAATTATGAAAAAATTGATAATGCCAAAAGGCTCATACGGTTACATAGAAAACAGAAAGGTATTTACTGCGCTTAGAACTTTATTATATTTTGCAGTCTGTATCGGATTATATGTTATGGGGTATGTAACCACAGGCAGCAATAAGAATCTTCTTACGATCGTGGCAATACTCGGTACGCTTCCGGCTTGTAAGAGTGCCGTTAATATGATCATTTTCCTGCGTGCCGGGGGATGCAGTGAGGGGCTTAGAAAGAAAGTATGCATGTATGATGCGGATTTAGTGACCTTCTATGATATGTATTTCACTTCCTATCAAAAAAACTTTCCTGTCAGTCACATGGTGTTGAAAGGAAATGTTCTGTGCGGTGTAACAGAAAATCCGAAGTGTGATACAAATGAGGCTGAAAAGCATTTGGAACAGATGTTAATTCAGGAAGGGATTAAGAATGTTACCGTTAAGATTTTCTCAAACGCCGGGAAATATATTGACCGATTAAGTCAGCTTAAAGATCTGGAAACAGAAAAACATAAAAATCATGATGATATCATAAGACTGCTATATTCTATCTCATTATAATTTCGAATGGAGACCGGAATTAAATGGAAATCAGAACTAAGCAGCGGAAAGAAAGTTAAGAAATGTATCAGAAGCAGATTACAGACAAAGAAGCAGGACAGCGTTTTGACAAATATTTACATAAACTGCTGCCGGGAGCAGGGACAAGCTTCCTCTATAAAATGTTACGCAAAAAGAATATTACCCTGAATGGTAAAAAAGCTGACGGCAGTGAAAAGATTGCAGTGGGAGACAGTGTATCGATTTTCTTTTCCGAAGAAACCCTGCATAAATTTATGAAGAAGGAAACCGCCGGGGCACAGAATTCCTGTGAGGAGTTTCAGAAAGCATATCAGAAATATTCTTCAGTTAACATTATTTATGAGAACGACCACATCTTATTGGCAGATAAACCGGCAGGAGTATTATCACAGAAAGCTGAACGTACGGATTTATCCTTAAATGAATGGCTGATTGGGTATCTTCTCCAAACCGGCTTTATGAAGGAAGAGGAGACTGACACGTTCAAACCCTCGGTCTGCAACCGTCTGGACCGCAATACAAGCGGGATTGTTCTGTGCGCCAAGTCTCTTAAGGGAGCACAGCTTCTCGGTGACTTATTACAGAATCGTACCCTTCATAAATGTTATCAGCTTTATGTGCAGGGGGAGGTAAAAGAAGAACAACTGATTGAAGGCTATTTAATAAAAGATGAAGAACATAATAAGGTTTCTGTTAAACCGATAGAGCAGACAGCAAGCCTTGAATCTGTGAATCGACATAAAAATGACCAAAAAAGTCAATGCATTCGGCACAGCGAAAAAAAGCAAAACATTCTAAAAGAATCTTATATTAAGACCAAATATAAACCCCTAAAGGTTTATGGAGATAAAACCCTGTTGGAGGTGGAATTGCTGACCGGAAAACCCCATCAGATCAGGGCGCATCTGGCAAGCATCGGACATCCCTTATTAGGGGATTACAAATATGGAAATAAAGCATGGAATGACAGGTATCAGAAAACGTATCATATAAAATCACAATTATTACATGCCTATAAAGTCGTATTTCCCAAGCTGGACGCACCTTTTGAAGATATCAGCGGAAGAACCTTTTATGCAAAACTGCCGGATATATTTAATAAGATAACGCAGGAAACAATAATGTAGCGGAATGCGGCTTAAAAATATGTAATAAGGAACTATTTAAGAAGGAAATGCATCATGGCAACATGGAATTCTCGCGGACTTCGCGGTTCTACCTTAGAAGATCTGATTAACAGAACCAATGAAAAATATTTGGAAAGCGGTCTTGCACTGATTCAGAAAGTGCCTACACCGATTACACCCATTACTATTGACAAACAGAGCAGACACATCACCCTTGCGTATTTTGATCAGAAGAGTACCGTAGATTATATCGGTGTTGTACAGGGCATTCCTGTTTGCTTTGATGCCAAAGAATGTGCGGTAGATACCTTTTCTCTGCAAAATATTCATGAACACCAGGTGGAATTTATGGGGCAGTTTGAGAAGCAGAAAGGAATTGCCTTTTTCCTGATTTATTATACCCATAAGGATGTTTTCTATTATCTTCCCTATGAAATGCTTCGCTTTTTCTGGGATCGGGCAAAAGAAGGGGGACGCAAAAGCTTCCGGTATGACGAGTTGAATCCGGAATATGTGCTGCCGAAGAAACATGGTGTCCTCGTTCCTTATCTTGACATGCTGCAGAAGGATTTGGATGACCGGGTTGACTGATTATGGTGTAAAAGTTTTTACGTACAATGGTTGACAAAGAATACAAAGTTAGGTATATTATATAAAGTTTAATGTAGTAGTGAAGTAACGAATTAGCACTTTAAAGCATTAAAGTTTTAAGCGGCAATCCGCAATCTCTATATTTGGATGCGGTTGTAGAAAGGCATGGTTATCAACATGAGCAAGAAATTAGTACATACACCGGAGGGTGTAAGGGATATTTACGGAGATGAAAAAGAGAAAAAGACCGTTGTAGAACGGCTTTTGCAGGAGAAAATCAGAGGCTACGGATACCGTGACATACAGACGCCGACTTTCGAGTTTTTCGATGTATTTTCAAAGGAAGTTGGAACGACTCCTTCTAAAGAATTATATAAGTTTTTTGACAAAGAAGGAAACACCCTTGTGCTTCGCCCGGATTTCACACCGTCCATAGCCAGATGTGCAGCGAAATATTTTATGGATGAAAATGTACCGATCCGTTTCTGTTATCAAGGCAATACCTTTACGAACACTTCTAACCTTCAGGGTAAATTAAAAGAAGTGACCCAGATGGGAGCGGAATTGATCGGAGACAATTCTGTGCAGGCAGATGCGGAGATGATAGCAATGACCATTGAGGCATTGTATCACGCCGGATTGTCTGATTTCCAGATCAGCATCGGCAATTTGGAATACTTTAAGGGGATCTGTGCAGAAGTAGGGCTTGACGAAGAGACAGAACTGGAAGTAAGAGAATATATTTCCGGTAAGAATTTCTTCGGCGCAGAAGAACTTTTGGACAGCATGCATGTGAACCGGAAGGATAAGGATGCGCTTCTTAAGGTGAGTGAGTTATTTGGAACGGCGGACATTCTGAAAGAAGCCAAAGATGCGGTATCTAACAAACGTTCTAAGGATGCCGTAGAACGACTTGAGAAAGTTTATCAGGTATTGTGTGATTACGGCGTGGAGAAATATGTTTCCTTTGACCTTGGTATGCTCAGTAAGTATAATTATTATACGGGTATTATTTTCAAGGGCTATACTTATGGTGTAGGAGATGCCATCGTAAAGGGCGGCCGTTATGATAATCTGCTGAGCCGTTTCGGTAAGGATGCACCGGCGATTGGGTTTATGATTGTGGTGGATGATTTGCTGGCTGCCATGAACCGGCAGGGAGTCATGATTTCCGGTATGGAACAATGCGAGAAGCTGTATTATACGGAACGTAATTTTAAAGAACAGCTTAATCAGGCGAAACGGATGCGTGCCGAAGGCAGACATGTTGAACTGTTGCCCCGGATACAGTGACGCGGCCGGACACAATATGCATAACGGAAAATATAGAAAACAGAAAGTGTGAAACCAATGAGTGACGATAGATATTTAACCTTTGCCCTTGGAAAGGGACGTCTTGCCAATAAGACGATGGAATTATTTGAGAAGATCGGTATTACCTGCGAAGAAATGAGGGATAAGGATTCCCGCAAGCTGATCTTCGTAAATGAGGATCTAAAATTAAAATTTTTCCTTGCAAAAGGGCCTGATGTGCCTACTTATGTGGAATACGGTGCCGCCGATATCGGTGTGGTCGGCAAGGATACCATCATGGAAGAAAACAGGCGTGTCTATGAAGTGCTGGATTTAGGCTACGGGAAGTGCCGCATGTGTGTCTGCGGGCCTGAGAGCGCCAGAGAACTGCTGCAGCACCATGAGATGATCCGCGTCGCCAGCAAATATCCCAATATTGCCAAGGATTACTTCTACAATAAAAAGCATCAGACCGTGGATATTATTAAATTAAACGGTTCCGTGGAGCTTGGCCCTATCGTGAAGCTGTCCGATGTGATTGTAGATATTGTGGAGACAGGCTCAACGCTGAAAGAAAACGGTCTGGGCGTACTGGAAGAAATCTGTCCGCTTTCCGCACGAATGATTGTGAATCAGGTGAGTATGCAGATGGAACCGGAGCGGATTAAGAAACTGATCAATGATTTGCGCAGACAGTTGTAGAGCCGCATTCTGGGTATAAAATGCCTTAAGATGTGAGGTGCCGCTATAAAGCGGTATTCACCGTGAAATGAAATGATACGACAGAGTATTTCCCTGGGAGGTTAGACATGAAAACAATTCAATTGACAGCTAAGACGCAGAAAGATTTATTAGACAGCTTATTAAAAAGAAGTCCCAATCATTACGGACAGTATGAGGCTGTTGTGGCGGAAATTATCGCCAATGTCAGAGAAAAAGGAGATCAGGCGGTCTTTGACTATACGAAGCAGTTTGATAAATGGGAGATTACGGCAGAGAATATCCGCGTGACGGAAGCTGAAATTGAGGAAGCCTTTGCCGTGACAGAGGAAGAATTCGTGGAAGTGATGAAGCGCTCGGCGGCAAATATCGCCGATTTCCATAAGAAACAGCTCCGCAACAGTTGGATCGATACAAAAGAAGACGGTTCCATTCTCGGACAGCGGATTCTGCCGATTGCGGTTTCCGGTGTGTATGTGCCCGGCGGCAAGGCCGCTTACCCAAGCAGCGTGTTAATGAATGTGATTCCGGCGAAAGTGGCAGGGGTAGAGAAGATTATTATGACGACTCCCGCAGGAGCAGACGGCAAGGTGAATCCGGGAACCCTGGTGGCAGCGAAGATTGCGGGTGTGGATGAAATCTATAAAGCAGGCGGTGCACAGGCGATTGCAGCAATGGCATACGGCACGGAAAGTATCCCGAAGGTAGATAAAATTACCGGCCCCGGCAATATTTTCGTCGCGCTGGCGAAGAAAGCATGCTTCGGCTATGTGAGTATTGATTCCATTGCCGGACCAAGTGAGATCTTAGTGATTGCGGATGAAACTGCCAATCCGCGGTATGTGGCTGCTGATCTGCTCTCTCAGGCAGAGTATGATGAGCTGGCAAGCGCAATTTTAATTACTACAAGCAAAGAATTGGCGGCGGAAGTTGAGAAGCAGATCGAGGGCTTTTTACAGGAGCTGTCCAGAACGGAAATTATCCGCAAATCGCTGGATAATTACGGCTATATCATTGTGGCAGAGTCTATGGACAGCGCAGTGGAAGCAGCGAATGCTATCGCTTCGGAGCATCTGGAGATTCTGACCAAAGATCCGTATACGGTGATGACCAAGATTAAGAATGCAGGTGCGATTTTCCTCGGTGAGTATTCTTCTGAGCCGCTTGGAGATTATTATGCGGGGCCGAATCATATTCTGCCTACGAACGGAACTGCGAAGTTCTTCTCGCCTTTAAACGTGGACGATTTTATGAAGAAGACAAGCATTATTTCCTATTCCAGAGAGGCTCTTGAACGTGCCCATAATGATATCGAACTGTTTGCGAAGAAGGAAGGGCTGACGGCCCATGCTAATTCTATTCATGTGAGATTTGAATAGGGAAACTATGTCATTCCCGGAAGAATCGCTTTGGAGCGATTCTTCCATAGATATTGATGAATGTTAAAATGGCGCAGGGGTGGAGATTGCGCGGTGATTATGAAGAGCGGGAGAGATTGTTATATGGGAAGAGAAGCGAATATTAAGAGGACAACCAGGGAGACGGATATTGCGGTTATGCTTAATCTTGACGGGACTGGGGAAGGTGAAATTGCTACAGGGATCGGCTTTTTTGATCATATGCTGACAGGTTTTACGAAACATGGTTTCTTTGATACGAAGATTATTGTAAAAGGTGATTTGGAGGTAGACGGACATCATACGGTGGAAGATACCGGGATTGTGATCGGTCAGGCAATCAAAGAAGCAATCGGTGATAAAGCAGGGATCAAACGTTATGGTTCTTTTATTTTACCTATGGATGATGCGTTGTGTTTATGTGCTATTGATTTGTGCGGCAGACCTTATTTTAATTTTGAGTGTGAGTTTCCGGTGGAACGTGTGGGAGAGCTGGATACAGAGCTTGTGAAGGAGTTTTTCTATGCGGTTTCCTACAGTGCCGGCATGAATCTGCATATTAAGATGTTAAACGGCGAGAATGCGCATCATATGATTGAGGCGATGTTTAAGGCATTTGCCAAAGCCTTGGATGAGGCGACCTCCTTTGATGAACGGATTACAGGCGTGCTTAGTACGAAAGGAAGCCTGTGATCGTGTGAACAAGCTGCACATGACAGACTGCAGGACGGATTTAATTTTGTTTTGCTAAATATGCAATTTTGATCCAAAGACTATTAAAAAACATAAGAAAAATGGCACAAGTACAGGAAGGAATTGACAAACCATGTCATACAAGAAATTCATACCATGTATTTATCTTTATAAAGGAAATGCAGTGAAAAATTTTTCAGACAGCACTATTATTGACACGAATCCGGTAGCGCTTGGGAAATTCTATAGTGATAACAATGCAGACGAGCTGATCGTCTACGATATGTCTGACGGTGATGCGGAACACGAGGAAGCCCTTGATATCATTAAGGCAATCTGCAATGAAGCAGAGATTCCCGTGATCGGTGCCGGAAACGTAAAGCGTATGGAGGATATTAAGAAGCTTCTGTATGCGGGCTGTAAAAAGGCGGCATTGAATTACTCCAAGCCGGGCAATGTGGAAATTACGGAAGAAGTGTCTAAGAAATTCGGCAAAGAGAAGATCGTAGCCTGTGTGACGGAAGCAGACACTATAGTCCGCAACGAAGCGTTGATTGAAGAATATGTAGAAGAAATTATTCTTGTAAAAGAAAAAGGTCTGAAAGAGGCAATTTCCTTTTCTAAATTCCCGATGGTCGCATCAGTGCCGGATGTGTCTCTGGACAAGATATTAGAGCTGCTTTCGTTAGATAATATCTGCGGAATTTCCGGTTATGCCATTAATGAGAATGCCAGAGAGCTTTTGGCAATCAAATCTCTTTGCCAGAATAATGGCATTTTGGTAAATACCTTTGAGCCTGCTGTTAAGTGGGAAGAATTCAAATTAAATTCAGACGGGCATGTGACTGTAGTAGTACAGGATTACAAAACGGATGAGGTATTGATGGTGGCTTACATGAATGAAGAAGCCTACAATATGACCTTAAAGACCGGTAAGATGACTTACTACAGCAGAAGCCGTGAAGAACTGTGGATTAAAGGAGAGACAAGCGGGCATTACCAGTATGTGAAATCTTTAACGGCTGACTGTGATAAGGATACTATCTTAGCGAAGGTGTCACAGATCGGTGCCGCATGCCATACCGGCTCCCATTCCTGTTTCTTTAATGAAATTATGGCAAAGGAATATGAAGAGGCGAATCCGCTTAAGGTGTTTGAGCAGGTATTCGATGTGATTAAGGACAGAAAGGTGCATCCGAAGGAAGGTTCCTACACCAACTATCTGTTCGATAAGGGAATCGATAAAATCTTAAAGAAGCTCGGCGAGGAAGCAACGGAAATTGTAATTGCCGCTAAAAATCCCAATGCCAACGAGGTAAAATATGAAATTGCCGATTTCCTGTATCATATGATGGTACTGATGGCAGAGAAAAACGTGACGTGGGAGGAAATCACTACGGAACTGGCACAGAGATAAAAAATACAAATGAATGAGAAAGAGAGTTACAAATGAAAGCACTTATAAAGGAATTTAAGGAATTTATATCAAGAGGAAATGTTATGGATATGGCGGTCGGCGTCATTATCGGCGGGGCTTTTACCGCGATCGTAAATTCATTGGTGAATGATGTTGTGATGCCGCTTTTATCCCTGCTGACAGGAGGCTTTGATTTTTCGGCTCTCTGCATTGTACTGGGAGAAGGAGAGGATGCGGCGACTCTGAATTACGGCTCCTTTATTTCGGCAGTTATTAATTTTATCCTGATTGCCCTTGTGATATTTTTGGTCATCAAGGCAATCAATAAGCTTTCCCGAAAGAAGAAGGAGGAACCGGCAGTTACGACGAAAGAATGTCCTTTCTGCAAGGAGAAGATTGCTTTGGAGGCAACCAGATGTCCTCACTGTACCTCAGAGCTTATGGAATAATATGAGAAATTTAACATCCCGGCTATTTTAGACAAGTTGTTTGAATAGCCGGGATGTTCTTTTTTATACTTTGGCTTCATAGAATGAAGCAACAAGCAGCAGACAGGAAACGGTACATACATGGAACATAGAATTCCCTTAGAAAAGAAGATGGAACTGGCACAGTATATCAGAGAGGAAAATATGGGAAACCGCATGAAGATCAGACAAAGAGAAAAAATTCTTTACGGAACAAATTCACAGCCGCCTTTATATGAAAAAGGTATGTTGGCGAATCAGATTATGCAGCAAAATGATACAGCGGGCAGTTTTGAAGATGGAGGAATGCCGAATTTATCTTTGGGAACCTTTAAATACCGCATGATAATAGCAGTACTCTTATTTGTAGGTTTTTTAGTGTGTGATACCAATGACAGTAAGATCGGCAATTATAGCATGAATGATGTACATGATATGATCGTGGCAGATTCTTTTCATCTGTATGAAGGCGAAGGCAATGAGACGATGGAAGGATTAGCCTCTTTGCTTGATTTTGGAGAGTAAATCCGATATACTAAAACGAAGCGGCATAATAAGTAAGAACGGACAGTTCTGCTGCAGTTGCCCATAGGCAAACGCAGCTAAAATTGCTTTGGAATACAAGGTAAGAGAAGGGCTTGGTTATTAAACATGAGAAAACTGGCGTTAAGCGACGAAATATTAATGCAGGTAGAGAAACCGGCGCGTTACATCGGTAACGAAGTAAATTCCGTTGTTAAAGATAAAAAAGAGATTGCTGTCCGGTTTGTGATGTGTTTCCCGGATGTGTATGAGATTGGTATGTCTCATTTGGGCATTCAGGTTTTATACAGTATGTTCAATGCATGGGATGATGTGTGGTGTGAACGTGTCTATTCCCCATGGACAGATTTAGACGCATTGATGCGTAAGCATAATATCCCGCTGTTTGGATTAGAATCTCAGGAACCTGTGAAAAATGCAGATTTTCTGGGGATCACGCTTCAATATGAGATGTGTTACACCAATATTTTACAGATTCTTGACTTGGCACAGATACCGCTGCTTGCCAAAGACAGAGGGGAAGATATGCCGATCGTGATTGGCGGAGGGCCTTGCAGCTACAATCCGGAACCGATTGCGGATTTCTTTGACTTGTTCTATATCGGGGAAGGCGAGACACAGTACCGTCCGCTCCTTGACTGGTATCTGGAGAATAAGAAGCAGGGAGGTTCCAGACTGGATTTCTTAAAGGGCGCAGCGAAAATTCCCGGTATCTATGTACCGCAGTTCTATGAGGAAGTGTATAACGAGGACGGAACCATTAAGGAACGCAAGAAGCTGTATGAGGAAGCACCGGATAAAATTCTCAAAGAAATTGTAACGGATGTGACGGATTGTATCTATCCGTTGAAGCCTGTGGTACCTTTTATCAAAGTAACGCAGGATCGTGTCGTGCTGGAGATTCAGCGGGGCTGTATCAGAGGATGCCGGTTCTGCCAGGCAGGACAGATTTACCGCCCAGTCAGAGAACGTGATGTGGACAAGTTGAAAGAATATGCCGTAGAGATGCTTAAGAATACGGGGCATGAGGAAATTTCCCTAAGTTCTTTAAGTTCCAGCGATTATTCCAAGTTAAATGAGCTGCTGGACTTCTTAATTGAAGATTGTGACCAGAAGCATATCAATATATCCCTGCCGTCCCTTAGAATCGATGCCTTTTCGCTGGATGTAATGAGCAAGGTGCAGGATGTAAAGAAAAGCAGTCTTACCTTTGCACCGGAGGCGGGAAGCCAAAGACTTCGTGATGTGATCAATAAAGGATTGACCGAAGAAGTCATTTTAAAAGGCGCAGCACTTGCCTTCGAAGGTGGCTGGACAAGAGTTAAATTGTATTTTATGCTGGGGCTTCCTACGGAAACTGAGGAAGATATTAAAGGAATCGGCGATCTGTCTAATAAGATTGCAGCAACCTTCTTTGATACGGTGCCGAAGGACAAGCGTGTGAATGGCAAAGTGCAGATTGTGACGAGCACATCCTTCTTTATTCCGAAGCCTTTTACGCCTTTCCAGTGGGCCCCTATGTGTACCAAGGAGCAGTTTCTTGACAAGGCATATCAGACGAAAAAGGGCATTATGGAACAGCTCAACCAAAAGAGCATTAAATATAACTGGCATGAAGCGGATGTGAGTGTGCTGGAGGGTGTTTTTGCCAGAGGTGACCGTAAGGTGGCGCGTGCGATCTTAGAGGCCTATAAGCGTGGCTGTATGTTTGATTCCTGGAGCGAATATTTTCATAACGATGTGTGGCTTTCCAGTTTCGAGGACTGCAGGCTGGATATTGGGTTCTATACGACCAGAGAACGCGCGGATGATGAGATCTTCCCATGGGATTTTCTGGACTGCGGCGTGACGAGGGAATTTCTCTTGCGGGAATGGAAGAAAGCGCAGGAAGAAACCGTGTCTCCCAACTGCAGAAGCCAGTGTCAGGGCTGCGGTGCCGGAAGATTCGGTGTGGGAGTATGCCGGGAATGAAGTGATAAAATAAATAAGCAATGGCACAAGAAAGGCTGTAAAGATACATGAAGATCAGGATTAAGTTTGCCAAATACGGCACGATGAAATTCATCGGACATTTGGATATGATGCGTTTTTTTCAGAAGGCGATCAGACGCGCCGGAATCGATATTAAATATTCGGAAGGATTCAGTCCGCACCAGATCATGTCCTTTGCAGCACCGCTGGGGGTTGGATTGGAAAGTACGGGAGAATATCTGGACATTGAAGTGAATAGTATGAAAAATCTGTATGCGGAAGATCTTTTGCGTGTGAATGATGACTTACACTTAGATTCGCAGGATAAACGGCAGAAAATAATGACTGTCGGTGAAATGAAAGATGGGTTAAACCGGGCTATGGTTGAAGGGGTTGAAGTCATCTCTGTGGGTGTCCTTCCCGATACTGTCAAAAATGCTATGGCGAGTGTGGCGGCGGCTTCTTACCGGCTGCATTGTAAGGAAGGGGCTTTCGGCATTGCTGATTTAGAACAAACTGTGCGTGATTTCTATGCGCAGGAAACCATTCCTTATACAAAAGAGACGAAAAAAAGTGTGATAGAACTGGATTTGAAGCAGGGGATTTACGAAATTACAACGGAAAAGATAGAGGTGAATCCGAAATTTCTGAAGCCGATTGAATACGTAGAATGTGCAGAAGAAACAGAATTGACAGACATACCGGAACAGTTAGAGGATAAAGCTATGACAACGGCAATCCGCATGATCGTGAACGCCAGCAGCAGCGGCAATATTAAACCTTCCATGGTGTTTGAGAAACTTTGTGAGTTTGCATGCGTCGAGATTCCTGCATCAGCATATCAGGTAACAAGATTGGAAACTTATACGGATCTGGCGAAAGAAGGGGAAACACATCAGTTTGTTCCGTTAGCTGCCTGCTGTCTTGATACCGGAAACTGAGAAAGGAGAACTTATGAAGCGTTTTGAAAAAATCTATAGTCAAGGTACAGTTGATGTGATTGAAATCTGGGTTGACACAGAAACGGGTGTAAACTATTTATGGCATAAATGTGCTAATTCCGGTGGATTAACTCCGCTTTTAGATGAGAATGGGGCACCTATTGTAACCAAAGAATGAAGTACAAAATAAGCCTGATGAGAAAAATTGGAAGCGTTAAAGAATAAATTTGCTATGACAAATACAGGAAAGATTTTGATTTTAAAACTATATGACAAACTGCTTTCCATGTTGATACGGGACAATCAGATTCTGTCCATTCAGGCACAGAAAGCAGATAATGATGCAGTAAGCAATGCTTACGCAGTCGGCAATATTTATATAGGAAAGGTGCAGAACATCTCCGTCAATATTGGCGCCGCTTTTGTGGATCTGGGAGGCGGTTATCTGACGTTTCTTCCTATGACTGAGGAAAAGGATGCTTTCGTGACAAATCGCAGACCGGACGGAACCCTTAAGATCGGCGATGAAGTTCTGGTGCAGATCGTGAAAGAACCGATGAAAACCAAGTTGGCAGGGGTTACTACACATATTTCTTTGTCAGGGAATTATGCGGTAGCCAGTTTGCCGAAGTATTCTGTATATAATATCCGGGAAGTCGGTCGGTTGTCCGATGCCCATAATTCTGATATGAGATCGGATGATGTGGCATTATCTGCAACGGCGAAGAAGACAGAAAACCTACAGGTATCTTCCAAGTTAAGCAAAAAACAACAGATGAGATTTCGCTCCATAGAGGCGTTACAGCAAATCGCAGACAGTTGTCCTTTGATTGTCAGAACCAATGCCGGAGAATTGGAAGATGATGAGCCGCTGATTACGGAGGCAAAGTGTCTTTGTGAGGAAGTGCTTCGTATTGCAGAAATTGCAGATAAGCGTACCTGTCACAGCTGCCTGCACCGGAGCAAGCCCGATTACATTGGATTCGTACAGAATACTTATCAGACGGAATATGATGAAATTATTACGGATATCCCGGAAGTGTATGAAAATCTAAAAGACGAGATAACAGAGCATTTGCAAAATAATATCTCCATACGCTTCTACGAGGATGCACGCCTTCCGCTTTATAAATTATATTCTGTTGAAACCCGTGTGAAAGAATTATTAGATAAGAAAGTGTGGCTGAAATCAGGCGGATATCTTGTGATCGAACCGACGGAAGCCTTAATTTCCATTGATGTAAATACCGGAAAATGCGAAAAGGGAAAAGATAAGGAAGAAACTTTTCTGCGGATCAACATGGAAGCGGCGGAGATGATCGCGCTACAGCTCCGCGCCAGAAATTTATCAGGGATGATTCTGGTTGATTTTATTAACATGAAAAAGAAAGAACACGAAACACAGTTGATCGAATATATGCGCAGCCTGTTGAAAAAGGACACGGTAAAAGCCAATGTGGTTGATATGACCGGACTTGGGCTTCTGGAACTGACAAGAAAGAAAGTCAATCAAAGCTTTGCGGAGCAGATGCGGCAGGGATAGAGTTGTTATGATACATAACATTTGCAGGCTGAGTAAGAGATGGATAATATTATAAAAGGAGAGAATACAGTCTATGGAATTTCTGGGCATGGAAAAAGTAAAAGACGGGAAATACCTTAAGAATTATGAATTAACTTATCTAAATAAGGCAGGCAGAGAGAAGAAATATGAAATTGTCAGCCGAAGTGAAATCACCGGTCCCGAGGCTTTGGGAAAGCGGGTCAGCGGCGTATCTATTGTGGCATATTACAAGGACAGACTTTTACTGCTTCGGGAATTCCGTATGGGTGTGAATCGTTATATCTACAATTTGTGTGCCGGTATGCTCGAAGAGGGCGAGTCCATGGAGGAATGCATTCAGCGTGAGCTATATGAGGAGACCGGACTTTCTGTGAAAAAGATTCGTATAGTGCTGCCGCCGTCTTTTGCAGCGGTCGCTTTTTCTGATGTCAAGACACAGATTGCTTTCGTGGATGTGGAAGGTGATTTTGAAGATCATACTTCCGATAATGAGCAGATCGATGCCAGATTCTATACCAAAGAAGAGGTACGGGAACTGCTGGAAACCGAAGAGTTCAGTTCCAGAGCGCAGATGGCGGCGTATTTCTTTACGATTGGTTGAAAAAAGGCAGGTAATTGCTGTGGCTTATGAAAAACTTTTAAATGAAATCTATGCGGCTGTATCGCTCAAATATCTGTGGAAAGAATATCAACCATACTTTATCAAGAGCGAATCCCCGGACTGGATCAATGAAACGATGAATTTTGGGTTGGAAGTCAGTCAGGCACTTCTTCCGTATGACGGGCAGGAGGAGAGATTTATTGAAAAGTATCTTGGCTGCCTGAAGGAGGAACTGTCTCCACAAGCGTTTGAGAAATATGGTGAACGCCTGAATTTTTATAACGGAAGATTCTGGGCGATATTACCGGATCGCGCAGTGCATCAGGATTATCTTTCCAAAGCAAAATACCGTTTTGACAGAAAACTGGAAAAGCTGAATAGGAATTATGTGCACAAGAGATATAACGGGCTTTATCTTTTTTTGCACCCGACGGATGAGAATGATATTGATGCGGGAGCGCTTTTTGAGTATATGCGTTTTACGCAGGAAAACAGAAAGGAGCGCTTTGGCTGGGTGTTTCTAAACTGTGTGAAGACGATTTATGTCTGTAATTACACTGCAAATACGATTGAGCCGATTGTGCTGCCGCAGAATGCGGAAAATTTCCTGAATACGGAAGCGGAATATTTACGTTATTGCCACGACTGGGAGGATGGAACGGCGTTGGATTTATTACTAATATAAAAAGGGTAATGAAATGAAGGATTTGATTAGATTAACTGACTTACGATCAAGTGAAGTATACGAAATATTCAATATTGCAGACGAAATCAATACTGGAAAGTACAGTGGTTTTCTTAATGGGAAAAGTGTTATCCTGTTTTTCCCGGCTTCAAGTATAAGAACACGAGTTACCTTTGAAAAAGGGATATATCTGTTAGGCGGTCAGTCTATACTATTCTCCAGTGATACACTGGATAAAAAGGAAGATGTAAGAGATGTCTGTGGATACCTGAATAATTGGGCGGATACCATTATCGTGCGGCACAAGGATATACAGTTGATTGAAAAACTTGCTAAGTATTTAAAAGTTCCGGTTATCAATGCCATGACGGATATAAACCATCCCTGCGAGATTTTGGCAGATATGTATTCCTTGTCAAAAATCAGGGATAACTTTATAGATGATAAATATTTGTTTTGCGGAAAGTCGGGAAATATCGGTTTGGCTTGGAAAGAAGCATCTAAAGTTATGGGATTTGATTTGACGCAATGCTGTGGTGTCGGTTATGAAATGGATGATGTAGATGTATACCATGATATAAAGTCAGCAGTCAAGGGAAAAGATATTATCTGCACGGATTCTCTGCCGGCTGAATTGTTAAATGATTTTAGGAAATGTTATATAACCAAAGAAGTAATGGATATGGCGAACAAAAATGCTGTATTAAACCCTTGCCCGCCATTTTATCGTGGTGAAGAGGTCTCTGATGATGTAATACAGTCAGAATATTTTGTAGGATATGAATTTAAAAAGAATTTATTAGTGGTTCAGCAAGCTATTATAATATGGTGTATGATGCAGGGGTGAACATATTTTGATTCCCATCTATTTGGTTCATAAAATATATACGAAAAATTGTTATATAGATAAAACAGGTAAGAAAGGATGTCTCCTGAAATGAAAAATATGAAATATTATATTCTGAGTATCATATCAGTCATTGTGCTGCTGTTTTTTGACCAGTATACAAAACTGCTGGCGGTTCAGAAGTTAAAAGGGAAAGACAGTTTTGTGATTATCAATAAAGTGCTGGAATTCAGTTATTTAGAGAATACCGGAGCCGCTTTCAGCTCCTTTTCCGGCAGACAGGTATTTCTGATTATTCTGACATCTTTTGTGATTGCTGTGCTTGTCTGGAAGTATTTTCAGCTGCCGTGTGAGAAACGTTATATGGGAATGAAAATCGGGCTTATATTTATTCTAAGCGGTGCTGTCGGCAATCTGGTTGACCGAATCCGATTTCATTATGTGGTGGATTTTATCTATTTTGTACCGATTGATTTTCCTAAATTCAATGTGGCGGATATGTATATCACAGTAGGTGTAGCAGTTTTAGCGGTGCTGATGTTTTTCTTTTATCAAGAAGAGGAACTGGAAGTGCTGTTGTCTTTTAAGAAGGAGCCAGATGGCAAAACCAGCACTGACAGATAACGAATACAACAGAATAATTACAATAAGATACATAAAATATTTCAAATAATCATTGACAAATAAATCCAAAACAGTTATGATATTTGAGTATGCCGCATAGCGAGGTAGAAGTATGCCCATTCGGACATCACCGAAGCTAGCGAGTAAATGAACTCAGGGTTCATGAATAGGAGGTGCCATATGTACGCAATTATTGCAACAGGTGGAAAGCAGTACAAAGTATCTGAAGGAGACGTTATCAAAGTTGAGAAACTTGACGTTGAAGTAGGTGCTTCTGTAACATTTGACCAGGTTATAGCTGTCAGCGATAATGAGCTTAAGGTTGCTGCTGATGTAGCAAATGCAACTGTAACAGGAACTGTTATGGATCAGGGCAAGGCTCGTAAAGTTATCGTTTACAAGTATAAGAGAAAAACAGGCTATCACAAGAAAAATGGTCATAGACAAGCATACACACAGGTTAAGATCGACAAAATCAATGCATAAGCATTGTGCGTTATCAGGCTAAGCGTTTAGCGGTGCATAATAATGTTGCACATAAATGTTTTCGTGTATTGCGAAGAGGTGTGAGATGACAAAGATCACATTTCATAAAACAAAAGCAGGAGAATATCTGGGATTTACATGTGATGGACATGCGGGATATGCCGATTACGGCAAGGATATCGTATGTGCATCGATTTCCGTGTTAGTTATCAACACCATCAATTCTCTCGATGAAATTACCGGAGAACGTATGGAGGTTGAAGCTGACGAGGAAACAGGAACCATTCAATGTTCTTTTGTAGATCAGCCTTTGAAGGAGACTTCCAGGGCGCTTATGGATTCTCTCGTGCTTGGACTTACCCAGATTGAGAAGCAGTATGGGAAGAAACATTGTAAATTGACATTTAAGGAGGTGTAATACCATGTTAAATATGAACCTTCAATTTTTTGCACATAAGAAAGGTGTTGGTTCTACTAAGAACGGTAGAGATTCCGAATCCAAGAGATTAGGTGCAAAGAGAGCTGACGGACAATTCGTTAAAGCAGGAAATATTTTATACAGACAGCGCGGAACTAAGATTCATCCGGGTACTAATGTAGGTATCGGCGGTGATGATACATTGTTCGCTTTAGTTGACGGTGTTCTTCGTTTCGAGAGAAAAGGAAGAGACAAGAAACAGGCTTCCGTATATCCTGTAGAGAAATAATGAATGAGCGGGCTTCGAACATCCAGGTGTTTGAAGCCCTTTTTCAAGGTAAAAATTTTCAAGTTGAAAATAATTAAGAAATATTGTAATAAATTACAGTAATGCAATGAGGAAGAAGTAGCTGCAATATGCAGAATCAGGAGACATTATGTTTGCAGATCGTGCGAAAATCTATGTAAAGAGCGGTAAAGGCGGAGACGGACACGTATCCTTCCGCAGGGAAAAATATGTGCCAAACGGCGGACCGGACGGCGGAGACGGCGGCAACGGCGGCAGTGTCTATTTTGAGGTGGACGAGGGATTAAATACCCTTACGGATTTCAGACATATCCGTAAATATTGTGCTGAAAATGGTCAAGAAGGCGGCAAGCGCAACTGTGCCGGCAAAAATGGTCAGGATATTATTATCAAAGTACCGGAAGGAACTGTCATCAAAGAAGCCGAGAGCGGCAAGGTGATCACGGATATGTCCGGTGAAAACCGTAAGTATCTTCTGTTAAAAGGCGGTAGGGGCGGCAACGGCAATCAGCATTATGCAACCAGCACCATGCAGGCACCGAAATATGCGCAGCCGGGACAGCCTGCGCAGGAGTTAGAGCTTCTGTTAGAGCTTAAGGTGATTGCGGATGTGGGGCTTGTGGGATTCCCGAATGTCGGAAAATCTACATTCCTTTCCAAAGTGACCAATGCCAAACCGAAGATTGCCAATTATCACTTTACGACATTGAATCCAAACCTCGGCGTGGTTGATTTGGAGGATGCCAAAGGGTTTGTCATTGCGGATATTCCGGGACTGATCGAGGGTGCTTCCGAAGGTGTCGGTCTGGGGCATGAATTTTTGCGTCATATAGAACGCACCAAGCTGATCGTGCATATCGTAGATGCCGCTTCCACGGAAGGCAGAGATCCCATCGAGGACATCTATGCCATCAACAAGGAGTTAGAAGCATACAATCCGGAGATCGCAAGCCGTCCCCAGATCATAGCAGCCAATAAGATTGATATGATATATTCAGAAGATGACCCTGTGGCAGCGCTCAAGGCTGAATTTGAGCCGAAAGGCATTCCGGTGTATGGAATTTCGGCGATCAGCGGAAAAGGACTCAGAGAGCTTCTGTACGCCATTAACAACAGACTTGCCGAACTGGATACGAAACCGACCGTATTTGAGCAGGAATATTTTCCGGAGTTTCATTTTGGTATGGACAGCGAGCCATTTACGGTTATCTATGATGAGGAAGCTGACGAGTATGTGGTTGAGGGACCGAGAATTGAAAAAATGCTGTCTTACACAAATCTGGAATCCGAGAAAGGCTTTAAGTTCTTCCAGGATTTCTTAAAAGAAAATGGTATCCTGAAGCAGTTAGAAGAATTAGGGATAGAGGAAGGCAGTACCGTAAGAATGTACGGACTGGCATTTGATTATTACAAGTAAAATTCAGAATATTTACGATATTAAAAATTTTCTTAATTAATAGATGTCCCCTTGCTTGCGGGGATGCGTTGACTTACATGTTGAGAGAAAGGCATGGTTATTTATATGACAAGTAAACAGAGAGCATATTTAAAAGGACTGGCAATGAATATCGATCCTATTTTTCAGGTTGGTAAATCCAGTCTGACACCGGAGTTAGTAAATGCTGTCGGTGAAGCATTTAATACGAGGGAACTTATCAAAATTGCAGTACTTAAGAACTGTTTTGATGACCCTAATGAGATTGCACAGATGGTGGCAGAGAGAACGCATTCTCAGGTAGTGCAGGTGATCGGTAAGAAAATTGTGCTCTACAAACCGGATAAAAAGAATCCTAAGATTGAACTTCCGAAAGCATAAGCAATTCAGCCGGTTTGTAAGTTTGGGAGAAGGCATTAGGTATGAGTATGAGAAAAGTCGGTATCATGGGCGGAACCTTTAATCCTATTCACAATGGACATTTGATGATAGCATCCGAGGCAAAAGAACAATTTGCGCTTGATGAAGTTCTTTTCATGCCGTGCGGAGTTCCCTATATGAAGGAAGCCGAAGAAGTGGAATCCGGTGAGATACGTGCAGAGATGACAGCGCTGGCGATACAGGATAATCCATTTTTTACTCTGTCAAGGATGGAAATTGAGCACCACGGCAACACTTATACTTATGAGACTTTGGAGCGCCTGAGAGTGGTGCAGCCGGATACTGAGTTCTATTTCATATTGGGGGCGGACAGTCTCTTTAATCTGACGAATTGGGTATTTCCGGAGCGTATTTTTGCTAACTGCCATATTTTGGCTGCCGTGCGGGATCATAAGACAACGGCACAGATGAAGGAACAGATCAGACTGCTTCAGGAACATTATCAGGCAAGTATTTTCTTATTAAAGACGGATTATCTGGATATATCTTCTTCGGATATCCGCAGGAAAGTAGCATTAGGAGAATCCATAGCAGAGGATGTGCCCCAAAAGGTTGCAGCATATATTGCAGCGCATAATCTTTATCAGACAAGATAGAAACAGGCTGTGTGCCAATAGATTTTACAGGACAGGCAGAACATGAAGGTATCAGATATAAATAAACTCAGAAAAGCAATGGAAAAGGAATTAGAGTCCAAGCGTTATGAACATACGCTTAGCGTGGCATATACTGCAGCAAATCTGGCTATGGTATATGGTGAAGAGGTTGACAAGGCCTTAACTGCGGGAATGCTGCATGACTGTGCTAAATGTATGAGTCATTCCAAACAGATAGCAGTATGTGCGAAAAATCATGTACAGCTTTCAGAGGCGGAATCTGTGAAAAATTCTCCGCTGATTCATGCAAAAGCAGGCAGTGTTGTGGCCAGAACTAAATATCAGATAACGGACGAGGATATTCTGAATGCGATTTGCTATCATACTACAGGCAGGCCGAATATGAGTATGCTGGAGAAGATCGTGTATATAGCAGACTATATAGAGCCGGGACGCAAACATGCCGAGAATCTGCCGCAAATACGCAGACTGGCATATCAGGATCTGGATGCTGCCCTGTGTAATATTTTGAAGGATACCTTAGCCTATTTGTCTAAAAAGGGCGGGCAGGTAGATCCTATGACACAGAAAACCTATGATTGCTATGTGAATCAGAAAACAAATAACGGCGAAAATATACAAGACTGCAAATAAAAGCAAATGACAAGCACAAACAAGGAGATGAGAACCTATGGAAAATAAATCCAAAGAAATGGCAAAGTTAGTGATTCAGGCACTGGAGGATAAAAAAGCAGAAGATATTAAGGTGATTGATATCAGCGAAGTGTCTGTGATTGCAGACTATTTTATTATAGCAAACGGTAATAACAGAAGCCAGATTCAGGCATTGGCAGATAACGTGGAAGAAAGCCTTGGAAAGGCAGGATATCCACTGAAGCAGATCGAAGGATACCAGAATGCAAACTGGGTTCTTCTTGATTTTCATGATGTGATTATTCATATCTTCGATAAAGAAAACCGCCTGTTCTATGATTTGGAGCGGATCTGGAGAGACGGCAAATTAATCGAAACGGAAAGTCTTTTACAGTAAACAAAATAAAACCCCAAAAGGAGTCAGCATTATGAAGATTCATGATGCTGACTCCTTTTTAGAATTTGAGAAATCTTTTTGTACTTTTACGGGGCACATATCATATTGCTTGCGTCTGCGTTTACTACGAGTCGATTTCTCTGGTTTCGCCGCCTGCATACATATAGAATGTGATGATATAAAGACCGGCAATACCAACCAAAGCATAAATAATTCTGGAGAACCATGACATATTACCAAAGATAAATGCTACAAGGTCAAAACTGAAAAGACCGATCAGACCCCAGTTAATAGCACCTATGATGGCAATCGTCAGGGCAAGACAATCTAAACCTTTATTTTTCATGTTTTCCTCCATTCCGAAACCTGTAATGTTTTTCAATGCTGCGTGTGCGCTTAGCTTATGGCTTCGTGCAAATAAAATAGTAACTGTTTAGCGAACTAGACAGTTACTATTATTATGCCTTATGAGATATCTGCTATACTGGAAAATAAAACAATCAAAAAATAAAAAGTTCTGCACCTGCGGATGCCTGATTACTGGCGGTACAATCTGAATACGCCGAATACCTTACCTAAAATCTGGCAGTCATCTACAATAATAGGCTCCATAGAATCATTCTCAGGCTGTAAACGAATATGACCATCCTCTTTATAAAAAGTCTTAACAGTAGCGGAATCATCAATCAGAGCAACGACTGTATCACCGTTTTTCGCAGTATCGCAGCTTTTTACAAAAATCTGATCACCACTGTAAATTCCCACATTAATCATAGAATCGCCTTTTACTTTCAATACGAAGGATTCACCGTTCGGAACTATTTCGGCGGGAACCGGGAAGTAGCTCTCAATATTCTGCTCTGCTAAGATCGGCTGACCGGCAGCCACCTGACCGATAACGGGAAGAGATATCATTTCCGTGCGAACCATCTGGAAATTATCATCACAGATCTCGATGGCACGAGGTTTCGTCGGGTCGCGTCTGATATAACCGTTCTTCTCCAATGTCTCTAAATGAGAATGAACGGAAGAAGTAGATTTTAAATGAACGGCTTCACAAATCTCCCGTACTGCAGGCGGATAACCGCGCTTTAAAATTTCCTCTTTAATATAATCAAGAATTTCCTGCTGCTTGGCAGTGATCTTACCATATCCCATAAATATTAACCTTATCCTTTCACAAAATGGTTTCTTTTAAAAGTTATCTTTATCATAACATAGCAAAAAATAAAAAGCAAACATATATTCAGAATATTTGTTCGAAAATTTTACCCAAAAGTGTTGACATGCGAAAATATGTTCGGTATAATACAAAACATAAAGAACATTCGTTCGCAACATTTGTTCGGCAACGAGATATGTAGACGGAAATTCATAATTTACGATTTCGTAATACATAAGCAACTTATATATAAATGTAGCTTACTTAAGAGAAAGGGCAAGGTGATGACAATGAATAGAGACAGTATGAGACATTATCGTGTAGATGATACAAGAAGTGAGAGAAGAATCCGTAACAACAGAATCAGGAGACAGCGGGAGATGAGAAAAAATTTTCTTATGTTTGTCATGACTGTATGTCTTGTTATTACCTTTTCCATTTCTTTAAATGGCTTTCGTTCCGATGCGAAGGATGATTCTGTTAAGACTTCTTATAAATATTATAAGAGTATTACAATAGATAATAACGATACTTTATGGTCTATTGCAGCGCAATATATGGATGAAGAACATTATGATTCTATGAATGATTATATTAATGAAGTAAAGAACATGAACTCCCTGACAGATGATGAGATTCAATATGGAGAACATTTGATTATTCCTTACTATGATGATACCTTTGTCGGATAATTACCATATGCCGGAGAGAACTTTAATATATAGGGAAAGCTCCTGACCTATGTAGTATATACATGGGAAGGAGCTTTCTTGTTATTCTGAATCACGTTTTTCGCGTAATTTCACTTTGTCAGCAGCGTATCTGCGGCGTTCATCTTCCAAGGCAGCATAATGCTTTTTGGTCGTATTAACATCTTTGTGTCCCAGTACATCTGCAACCAGATAGATATCACCGGTTTCACGATATAGAGAAGTACCATATGTGCTTCTTAATTTATGCGGCGTAATTTTTTTTAAGCTTGTGACGGTAGAAGAGTATTTTTTTACCATATTTTCTACTGCACGGACGGATATTCTGCGGTTTTGCATTGATAGGAATAATGCATTCTCGTGTCCGGATTGGGGAATGATATGATGTCGTTGCTCCAAGTAGTCCTGCAGTGCGTTTTCTACCTCCTCACCGAAATAGATTACTGCTTCATAACCGCCTTTACGGCGTATCTTAATGCCGTTATTCTTAAAATCTACATCTTCGATATCCAATCCGACACACTCAGAGACACGGATTCCGGTTCCGAGCAGCAGTGTCAGAATCGCCACATCTCTTGTTTTGGTTGTATGATGGAAACGCTGCTGCGTTTTGGTAAGTCCGGTGCCGTCTTCCACCTGATCTAACAGAATCGCAACCTCGTCGGCATCCAGACGAATAATTTCCTTCTCATGCAGTTTGGGTAACGGTACCAGGACAGCAGGATTTTTCTGAATCAATTCTGCCTGGTAATAATAGTTATAGAAGCTTCTGAGAGACGCTAATTTGCGTTTCTTGCCACGCTCATCGTTGGTATAGATCTTACCGTCCTTCTCGTAATAGGAAAGATATTCGATATATTCCTCAATGTCTTCACGTGTAAATTGTTCCAACAGGGAGAGCGGAAAATCTTTAATGTCCATTTTAGCGCAATAGCTGTTGTTGTCATGCACATACTCAAAGAATACGCGGATATCATACGCATAGGCAAGCCTCGTGCGGGCAGAAGTATATTCCGTGATCCCCCGGAAAAACTGTTTGCAAAAAGGAGGAAGTGTATCCAGAACTTCCCGCATTTTTTGTACATTGCCAATATTTTGCTGGTCATGATAATTATTGTTTTTGGCTTCCATTTAATTCCCATCCTTCTAATTTGCCGCTCTGAATAGCGGTAAACATTCGTTCTTTAACGCCGGGCGTTTCTAAGTTGATCTCGCGTACCAGATTTTTAATATATTCACGCTTGGTGTGACCGTCTGCGGGACAAGGACTTTTCACTACCGGAACATTATGCTTGTTAACGAAGCCGATTACATCTGATTCGTTCATATAAATCAGTGGGCGGATAACAGTGATTCCCGTACGATCCAGATAGGTCACCGGGCGAAACGTGTGAAATCTGCCTTCATAGATGAGAGACATCATCATTGTCTCCACTACGTCATCCTTATGATGTGCATAGGCAACTTTATTGCAGCCTGTGGCCTTCATAGCATCATTCAAGGCACCTTTACGCATTTTAGCACAGAGAGAACAAGGATTAGATTCCTTACGGTCTTCAAAAATAATTCTACTGATATCAGTCGATATAATATGGTATTCCACATGCAAAGAGGCACATAATTCCCTGATCTTATCCAAATTCAGATTGTCAAATCCAAGATCTACGGTTACTGCACACAATTCAAAAGGAACCGGATAAAAGCGTTTCAGTCCGTGAAGGGCATAGAGCAGTGTCAGGCTATCCTTGCCGCCGGATATTCCTACCGCTATTTTGTCCCCAGGCTCGATCATATGATAATCATCGATTGCTTTTCTTGTAAGACTTAATACCTGCTGTAATTTCATAATTCAGTAACCATACCTTTCCTGAATCCCAACCAGATTATTGATATGTAAACGGTTTGGGAACTTAAACAACTTTATTATACAGAATCTTTGTTCATATAGCATTAAAATTTTATAAAAAATAATACAGATTATGAAAAAAATGGTATACTAAAAATATCTTATTTGCAGAGAGGTCTTTTTCATGAAATTTAGGTTTGACAAGAAATATTTGTATTGGGGGATCACAGCCTTTTTAGTGATTGCGGCCAGTATTCTTTTTTATTATATTCTATTTCACAGTTCCAGATTTTCCAATAGTATTCATGCGTTTATCAGAATAGCCATGCCCATTATAGACGGTTTTGTTCTGGCGTATTTGATTGCACCTGTTTTAAATCAAATTGAGGGCAAAGTTATTAAACCTCTGTATTTGAAAGCAAAAGTGCCGATGACACCCAAAAACAAACGCAGGATGCGCGGATTCTCTATTTTGGTAACGATCGTCTTAATACTGATTGTGCTTTATGAATTTTTTAGTCTTGTTATTCCGGAAGTAATACGCAGCATTCAAAGTATTATTTTCCAATTCCCGGTATATGTTAATAACCTCACTGCCTGGGCATTGGGACTGATGAAGAATAATCCTGAACTTGAAAAAGTAGTAGATGATCTTCTGGATCGTTACTCTGCCAGAATTTTAGAGTATTTCAATACCAATCTGCTTCCTCATATCAATGATCTGATTAAAACATTGTCTTTAAGTGTAATAGGTATCTTTAAGGCAATGTGGAATTTTATCATAGGATTTATTATATCGATTTATTTGCTGGGCAGTAAGGAGAAATTTGCCGGTCAGGCGAAGAAAATTGCTTATGCATTGTTTGATCGCAAAGGCGGAAATGAATTGATTACAAACTTTCGTTTTATTCACAGCACCTTTATTGGTTTTATCGGCGGTAAGATTATCGACTCTATTATTATAGGCGTTATCTGTTTTATTTGTACCAGTATTATTGATACACCATATGCGCTTCTTGTCAGCGTCATTGTTGGCGTGACCAATGTGATTCCCTTTTTTGGGCCATATATAGGTGCTATTCCAAGTACATTTTTGGTTTTGATGGTTGATCCGAAACAGGCGCTGTATTTTGTGATTTTGATTCTTATCATACAGCAGTTTGACGGTAATATTTTGGGACCGAAGATTTTGGGAGATTCTACCGGCTTATCCGGATTCTGGGTTATTTTTGCAATTACCATATTCGGCGGATTATTTGGTGTTTTGGGAATGGTAGTCGGTGTACCGATCTTTGCGGTATTCTATGCCGGTGTTAAATCGGTGGTGAACAGACTTCTTAGGAAGAAAGAGCTCCCCACCCAGATACAGCCTTATATGACAGTAGGACAGATCAATGAAGAAAAAGTATTTACAGAATATGTTCCACCGGTGAAAAAGCGGAAAAAGCATGGTGAAACGACTTCTGCCGATACAGCGGAAAAGTAAACAGACAAATTGAAAAATAGGACAGGAGAGTACACTTTTCCAAAATGGAGATTGAAATATGAGATTTTTAGTACAACGGGTGCAACATGCCAGTGTTGAAGCAGATAACAGAATTATTGGGGAGATCGATCAGGGCTTTCTTGTTTTGGTGGGTGTCTCTAATACAGACACGAGAGAAATTGCAGATAAAATGATTCATAAACTGCTGAATCTTCGTATTTTTAGTGATGAAAACGGCAAAACGAATCTGAATCTCGCTTCTGTCAAAGGTGAATTGTTAATTGTTTCACAATTCACACTTTATGCAGATTGTAAACATGGAAACCGTCCGTCTTTTACGGATGCAGGCAAACCTGAGTTGGCAAACGAATTATATGAATATATCATCGATAAATGTAAAGAATCGGTAACCAGGGTTGAACATGGGGAATTCGGTGCCGATATGAAGGTTTCTTTACTTAATGACGGACCTTTTACGATCATGTTGGATTCCGATGTGATATGTTCATGAAATATTGTGAAGTTCGAAGTGTGAGGTAGATTTATGGTCGGAGTATTCATATTAACGGTAATTATTGTGGGCATCATATATCTCTATATGCGTCGTAAATCTAAAAAGAATCCAGCCAGTGAAATCAATACAGTACAGGATTATCACGCCTCTTACGACAGGATTCGGACAAGAAAAGAATTGCGTGATAAAGAAAATGCATATCAGACATATATCACAAAATACAATAGTTCTGAGGATTATCGTGAGAAATTTTAATAAGAAATTGGGATGAGGAAAGACAAAATGACTATAAAAAAAGTAAAGATAATGGTATCAGTTGCAGTATTTTGTCTTGGACTGGCTGCTCTTGCAGGCTGCGGACAAAAGGAAGAGACAAACAACGTTTCTGATTCAACAGAAATCAATGCTTCTGATTCTGCAGAAATCACAGAAGATAATTCTTCTGAATCAGATGAATCGACAGAACAGACAACTGAACTTCAAGAATATACCGTGGAAGGTGTTGGCACTTTCTATTTGCCTGAAGGATTTTCAATAGAATCCGGAAGAAATGAAGAACCGTTGCCTACAAACTATGCAGTGCTGACAAAGGATTCTGTAGTAATCACTGCAAACCGTTTCGGAACAGATGCCTATGAGGCCGCCGGTGTTCCCCTTCCGGCAGATCTGGAAGAATACTCCCAAAGGGACGGCGTGAAAAACAGCGTACCGGAAGGAACAGAATTTACAAGGGACAGCTATGATAATCTTCGTGCGGAATATACCGGAGATGGTGATTCAATTTATTATGTGCTTAAAAAAGGAACTGATTCTTATGGCTTCATTGTGATTATTTATCCCGAAGGAGAAGAAACAGATGCTGCAACGGATGCAGCTCAGTGGGCAAGCTTGTTTGTTCTGGAATAAAATAAGAATCACAAACTATTCGTTAAACTTGTGTTTTGCGCATAGTTATAAAGCGTTACATTTCTTCGTTCTTTGTAGATGCCGATCATCCATAAAGTTTCCGGGCACAGTGTTTTCGAAGTACGGCTGCTTTTTTGCATGGAAAAGGAGCTGCGTACTAATTACTTAGTTTCAACAGCTCCCTTTAGATCGAAGTCAATTTTTTCAAGTTACCGATTTTCAAAATCCTCAACAAACTGCGTAATCAATTTTACAGAACCATCAATGCCTAAGATACTGCTGTTAATAGATAAATCGTAATTATCGGCACGTCCCCATTTCTTGGAGGAATAATAGTTATAATAACTCTGCCGCTGCTTATCTTTCTTATTCATCATATCGATGGCTTTCTGCTCTGAGGTGATATCATCAAAACGTTCCATAATACGTTTAATCTTATGTTTTTCATCCGCATGAACAAAGATGCTCAGGCAATTCTGATAATCGTGTAAAGCATAATCAGCACATCTTCCAACGATAACACAAGGGCCTTCACTGGCAATCTTCTTAATGGTATCAAACTGCGCCAGAAAAACTTTATGGCTGATCGGCATATCTACAAAGGATGAAGAATTATAACCAAAGGAATACGTGTCCATGACCAGATTATAAAGAAAAGAATTGGTTGGACGTTCGTCATGGTTCTGAATCATCTCTTCACAGAAACCACTCTCCTTTGCGGCTCTGGATAATAGCTCCTTATCATAATATTGGATGCCGAAGTGCTCTGCAACTTTCTGCCCGATCTCACGGCCTCCGGAACCAAATTGTCGGCCTATTGTAATAATTGTATTCATGCTTAACTGCTCCTTTCTATGATGATATTTTCCGATAGATATTTTCTGACTATTTTGATCCAATCTCAGAATAATCAGAAGATAAATAACTTTTCTTTCATCAAGATACTATTATTATATATAATTTGCACAAAATAATCAATAAAATTACCATTTTTTACGTAAAAATATATATAAATTTGGAGAAATCTTGTTGGCTACCACTACTGCTCGAGCATTTTCCTATCACGTAAAAAAAGGAACTCACAGAATCCTATGAGTTCCTTTATCATTACATATTATTTACTTAGATTAAGTAATTATGATTTTACTTCTCTTTACCCCAGAGTACTTTACCGCCATCAATAATTAAGATGATAGCCAATACTACGATCGGGATGATGATAACATCCTGTAAGATGTTTGTGAACATTGCTGTTCCGTCAAGTCCGCCGCCGATGATAGCAACCAGATTGTTCTTGAATGTTAAGAACAGGGATACCAAAGTAGCTACAGACATGAATACGATCGGGATGTATAACATCTTGTTGTTCTTATGCTGTTTCTTTAAATAGGTACCGATTGCAAGGAATGCAGGCACTGCTACTAACTGGTTACAAGCACCGAACAGAGGCCATACTTTAGCGTATCCTGCTAAGCAGAGTACGAAGCCTAATAAAGCTGTAATAATAGTTGCAACATACATATTGTCTAATTTCAGCTTCTTACCTGTCTCATTGTCAGCAAATAATTCCTGGAACATGAAACGTCCAAGTCTTGTTGCTGTATCAAGAGATGTTAAGCAGAAACAGGATACTGCAAGTGCAATAATTGTGAAGGTTGCATTTACTGCTGCTTCAGGCATACCGATTGTTGCAAAGAATCCGGAGATTGCTGTTGCAAATACGATTGTCGGAGAAGCATAGCCGGCTGCTGCAAACTGTCCGTCTGTTGTCAGAGTAGCTACAGCGATCAAAGAGATAACTGCAAGTACACATTCGATTAACATAGAACCGTAACCAACTAATAAAGCATCTTTCTCATTATCCAACTGCTTGGAAGTTGTACCGGAACCGATTAATGAGTGGAAACCGGAAATAGCACCGCAAGCGATGGTGATAAACAATACAGGGAACAGATAGCTGCTACCTACTTTAAAACCGATAAATGCAGGTACGGTTACTGCAGGATGTGCAGCAAAAATACCAACAATAGCGGCAATAATCATAAAGTAAAGTAAGAAAGAGCTTAAGTAATCTCTTGGCTGTAACAGAATCCAAACAGGAGTTACAGAAGCAATCATAATGTAAATAAATACAAAGCCGATCCAGAATCCCTTAGGTAACATGATCGGGAATGCAAGACCGATTGCAACACAGGCTGCCAGTAATAACACACCTACAACAGATGCAACAGCCATCGGTGCATTCTTTCTGTATACGCAGAAACCGAATGCAATAGCAAGCGGAATAAACAGCATGGATGCTGTAGCTACAGAGCCATTTGCTTCACTGCCTGCGAAAGAGTTTGCTACGATATCGGCAAATGCTGCGATAACGAGAAGCAATACCAGCCATGCAAATACTGTAAACAGTACTCTGCTCTTGTGTCCGATATTCTCTTCAATAACTTCACCAAGGGATTTACCCTCATGTCTGATGGATACGAAAATGGAACCGAAATCCTGCACGGCACCAAAGAAGATACCACCGATAATGATCCATAAGAAACATGGAAGCCATCCAAAGAATGCTGCCTGAATAGGTCCGTTGATCGGGCCGGCACCGGCGATGGATGAAAAATGGTGTCCCATAAGAACAGGTGTCTTAGCAGGACAATAGTCAACACCATCCTCTAACTCATGAGCAGGTGTTTTGCGGCTTGGGTCGATCCCCCAAGTCTTAGCCAGGTATCTACCGTATGTAAGATATGCTACTACGAAGATAACAATAGCCAGTAAGATTAATACGACTGAGTTCACACTAATTCCCTCCTATTTTGTATAATTTCTTTAGTGTAACTAAATTTTCTTATATGAAATAGATTGCTCTATTCTATAAGCCATATTATTGGCGGAAGGCTTCTATCTTCTGCTCTTCCAATATCTGTCGGAAACCGGGTTTCCCTTCCTTTACATCCGTATAATTGTTGATGTAAAGCTTTGCCGATTTGCGCCCTACGTAATTGGTATAGACCTTTTCGTCTTCTAATGTGGCGCATACAATATGTGCCTGAGAAAAACCGCGCATATTGAAACGATATCCCTTTTCATATTTAAAATGCTTTACGGCTTTCTTCATCTCTTTCGATAAAGATTTCTGCGCTATGATACTAATGGTCAAATAGCTATACATATGACCCGGTGCCGGAAACTCTTCTCCCTTACGGACAAGTACCGGCTCCATATAATCCCTGACCAATCCGTAGGCTTCATCAATCAAAGACTGATCCACCTCTTCTGCTTCTATAAAAAGGATATGTTCATAGCTGTCAGAAGACCACATATTAGCCTCTCTGACCAGAATATATTTCTCTACATGCGAAAAAAAGTACCCATACGCAGGGTACTCTTTACCATGAATGATATATGGCTGATAAATATCAAAGGTCCCTGAGTATTTCCGCAACAGTTGATCCAGATAATCAGCAGTTTTCATTCTAATACCCCTTCGTATCGTTTCATAAAAGTCTATAATATTATACTATCAAATATCTATACTACTTTAACATAATAAAGTATATAATTCAATATTCAATTCATAATTTTTTTACAGTTTTTTAATACTTTATTTGGAACGTTTTAGCAAAGTATATTTTATCACAGACTCTATTATTCCAAAATCTGAAGCAAATGTTCAAAATATTCGGGAAGGGGTGCCGTAAATTCCATATATTGGCCGGTGGAAGGATGTATGAATCCGATGACCATGGCATGGAGTGTCTGGCCGCATAAATGATAGGGGGATTTGCGCAAACCATATACTTCATCGCCCAATAAAGGATGACCGATACTCGTCATATGCACTCTGATCTGATGGGTGCGTCCGGTTTCTAACTGACATTCTATATATGTGTATTCTTTCAAGCGCTTTAGAACCTTATAATGGGTTACGGCCGGTTTGCCGTTTTGCTCATTAAGCGCCATCTTCTTGCGGTCTTTTGGATCTCTTCCGATTGCACCGTTTACGGTACCTTCATCCGGCACAATCACGCCGTGGACAATGGCTCTGTATTTACGGGTGATGGTATGCTCCTTTAACTGTCCGGCAATGCTGTTGTGTGCAAGGTCATTTTTGCAGATGATGATAGAACCTGTGGTATCCCGGTCAATCCGGTGTACAATCCCCGGCCGCAGGACCCCGTTTATGCCGGAAAGGTTGTCCTTACAATGATACATAACTGCATTCACAAGCGTACCGCTGTAATGACCGGGAGCCGGATGAACGACCATTCCCTTTGGTTTATCTACAATCAGCAGATCATTGTCTTCATAAAGAATAGACAACGGGATATTTTCAGCTTCAATCGCAGGTTCTACTGCTTCCGGAATCCGAAAAATGATTTCATCGTCTACTTTGAGCCGGTAACTTGCCTTCTGCGGTTTGTTGTTGACAAAAACTTCATTGTCTTTAATACATTTTTGAATATAAGAACGGGATAAGTCTGTAAGCACGTGGCTCATCCACTTATCAAGCCGTTCATCATCCTCTTCCAGCCCAATCTGATACGTAAACTGATCCATCACATGTAACCCCATTCCTGTCTTGTTCCGTTTATGCCCCTATTTGATCTCACGATAATGTTTTTGCTTAAAGCTGATAAAGTTCAGATCTTTCTCTTTATAATAAAAAAGCAAAAGAAAAATCAGCACTGCAGTGGAAATTGATACATAGATATCCGCCACATTAAAAATAGGGAAATTAATCAGCACAAAATAAATAAAATCAACCACATAGTCATATCGGATACGGTCAATCATATTGCCGATCGCGCCTGCCGCAATCAAACTGAGCAGCACATGAAGAATCGTATATTTCCGGTCATCGGGTGTTTTAAACAGAACATATGCGATGACGCTTAGGATTACAATTGCCACAAATATGAAAAATGCCTTTTGATTCTGCAGCATACCGAAAGCGGCACCCGTATTTTCCAGATAATTTAATTCCAAAACACCGTTAATGATATTAAAAGCCGCTTTATCCTTTAAATGAATTACTGCAAGATACTTGGTATATTGATCTAAAAGAATCAGCGCAATAATACCTAACAGATCCAAAAACAGAAACAATTTCTTTTTCAGACTCATATCTTCGGCCTCTTTCTATGCCTTTGCATCTTCATCACTAAAATAAATTTCTTTAATTGCATCAAGAATTTCTTCGTCCGTTACGGTTTTATCAATTACCGCTTTACCGACTTTCTTTAACAAGATAAATTTAATCTGGCCTGCCTCCATCTTTTTGTCTGATTTTGTCAGTTTCAGAATTTCTTCCGGTTCTATATTGTCAATGCTGATGGGAAGATTGAAAGGCACGAACATGTCGCGTACTTCATAGTATTCGTCCATAGAAAGCCAGTTGTGCTTCCATGAAATATAAGCAGCCGCTACCATGCCCAGTGAGATACATTCCCCGTGCAGCATTTCGAAATTCATATATTTCTCAATGGCATGACCGATGGTATGACCGAAGTTTAGAAGGGCACGATCACCTTTTTCGGTAGGATCTTTTTCTACCACTAATTTCTTGACAGTGCAGCTTCTTATCACCATTTCCTCTAATGTTTCCAAATCACGATCATGAATTTCATACATATTTTCCAAAAGCCATTCGTAGAACCCGGCATCTTTGATGAGGGCACTCTTCATTACTTCTGCAAAGCCTGCATAAAACTGTCTTTCATCCAGTTCTTTTAAAGCAGAAATGTTCATATAAACTAACTTAGGCATATAAAATGCGCCTACCATATTCTTATAGCCGTCAAAGTCCACGCCTGTTTTCCCGCCAATACTGCTGTCCGACTGGGCAATCAATGTAGTCGGGATCTGGATAAAATCAATCCCCCGAAGATATGTTGCAGCCACAAAGCCTGTCACATCGCCTACCACACCGCCGCCAAGCGCAAGAAGCAGGTCTTTACGGTCGAATTTCTCTTCAATGAGTGTCTTATAAATTTCTTTCACCGTATCTAAAGTTTTGTTGGCCTCTCCTGCGGGAAAAGCATAAAGAACTGCTTTTTTGCAGTTTCCTTCCAAGATGTGCAGAACGGTTTCCCCGAATAACTTTTCCGTATTGGTATCAGCGATGACTGCTACTCTTCTGTCTGCCACGTCAAATGCCTGTAGTTCATCTAAAAGCAGATCAAAATCCCTGGCATATACAATGTCATAGCAGGGCTTCTTCTCATAATTAATTGTCATTCTGTTTGCCATAATGGTTCATTTCCTTTCAAGTTTATCTTTTCAAGTGATTCTGTTTTATATGATGATATAAGAAACTTCCTGGCATAGCTGTCAGGAAGTCCGAGTACAAGAATAAAGTTTAAGTGTTATTTTCAACAGATTAAAAATATCATGTCTTAAATACCGTTGTTGATCGGTACATCAAAGGAACCGGATAAGATCTCCTGAAAATCGCCGGAAATATCTACGCTGGCAGGGGTAATAATGAAAATATAATGTGATATCTTCTGTAAGTTACCGGAAATGGCAAAGCAGGAACCGGATGTAAAATCAATGATTCGCTGTGCAATGTCCACATCAAGTCCTTCCAGATTCAGAACAACGGTTCTGTTGGCAAGTAAGGTTTCCGTGATCTCTCTGGCATCCTCTACCGTAGTTGGTTTGATTACACATACTTCCATGCCGGTTCCGGGCATTTTCTTCGTCTGTCTCATAGGAGTTACTTTGGGAGATGATTTTTTGATCGGCTTGTCATCATCTAAACCGATATCGTCCTTTGCCGGAGACGGTTTCTTAATCGGTTCCGGATCATCATCATAGAAATCGTCATCATAGAAATCATCCTCTTCGTCATTTAATTTCATGGCATTTAAAAATTTATCCATTACACTCATTGTCAAGACCTCCGTTAACTAAACTTGTTATCATACCATACTTATGTATACTAAACGGTAGTATATTGTCTTTCTCCAAAGATACCGGTTCCGACTCTGATATACGTCGCACCCTCTGTTATTGCGACTTCATAGTCACCGGTCATACCCATAGAAAGTTCTCTCATAGAAATATTATCAATGTTTTTATGTATTATGTCAACATATATTTGCTTCAATTTTGCAAAATACAGTCTGTTTTCTTCGGGTACATCAACATATGGCGCTATTGTCATTAGTCCTTTTATGATAATGTTTGGTAATTTTGCAATTTCCTCTACTAAAGTAATTGCTTCTTCCGAGGTTGTTCCGAACTTGCTCTCTTCCCCTGCCACATTGACCTCTACCAGTATGGAAACCGTCACGTTTTTCTTTACGGCTTCTTTGCTGATTTCTTCTGCAAGGCGCAAGGAATCTACGCTGTGAATCAGGTATACTTTATCTACGATGTATTTGACTTTATTGCGTTGTAAATGTCCGATCATATGCCAGCGGATATCCTTTGGCATTTTTTCATATTTATCAACTAATTCCTGTACTTTGTTTTCGCCGAAATCACGACAGCCATAATCGTACGCTTCCTGCAGCATTTCGATAGGTTTGGTTTTGCTGACTGCGATCAGACACACGTCTTCAGGTTTCCGACCGCTCCTGGCGCAGGCAGCGTGCATTTTCGCTTCCACATTCTTAATATTCTCCTGAATCATACGCTTCCACATTCCTTTCTTTTCGCCTTAGAATTTCTTTTCGCACTATTCGTAAATAAATTCATTATCATGCACTGTTGAAGCATCTAATACAATGTAATCATACACATTCAAGCCGTACATGGTATTGGATTTAACGATGGCATATTCCTCATTCTGATACAGGATACTGACCTGTTTGAAGTCGGCATAACCTTTGTTGATATTATATACGCCGATTAGGGAGCCTGTCTTACTGATTGCGTATTTCTCTGTGGATTCCGGTTTGATAATATAATTGCCTGCACGCAATACCGTATCATCCAGATAATATTCCGTCTCTGTTTCCTGATAAATCGTTGTTTCCACAAATTCCGTGGTGGCATTACCTTCTTCCGTGTAGGTTTCCAACAGGACACCATAATTACCGCTATTACCGCCCTGGGTTACATATTCCTTGGGAACAATATAGAACTCTTTTTCTATAATGGAAGAATTTGGTATCTTAAGTCCTTTTTCTTCTTCTAAGAGCAATTCAATATCAATAAAGCGGTCAGTACAGAAAGTAATCATGGAGTTGGTAAAGGAAAGGGAAACAAAAGTATCTCCTTCCTCATTTGTGTAGGATTCTACAGAACCCCATGCCGTATATTGGTTCTTTAAGAATTTAACTTCTATGTATTCCTCTTCGACTAACTGTTCTGCCAATTCTTTATCTACCTGAATGACGATAGACCAGTCTTCATCTGTAGAAAGCTTATATACAGGGTCTCCTTTGGCAATCAAATCATTGTTGACAAGATGATTTTTCTCATAATTGTCCTGATTGAAATATTCAGCCGTCATATCCTGTAAGGTGAGATCTTCATAGCCGTCGACGGAATAGACTATAATTCCGCTCTGTTTGGCATAACAGGAAGCGATCAGGGAAGTGGCGGAAGCACTATTAACAGAATTTACATTTTCCAACATGTTGTAATTGGCAAGTTTGAGAACCGTACCTTCCACACTGTATTTAAAATTATAGACATCAGCAAATTCAGTTCGGTCAAAACTGTTTGTAAACGCTGTGATTTCTGTTTTTAATTCCGATAAATCAGCATCGGATAAAGAGTTCTCGCCATTTTCATTAGCCTGTATATAATCGGACAAACGGCCTGTTTCGTCAATGGTGTAGATCAAATCCCCGACTGCAGCACGTTCCCCTTCTCTGGCAAAATAATTGACATAGCCGGCATTGGTACTGTTTACAACCACTTCTTTACGGAGGGCAATTCCTTTATAGATACTGTTAGAAGAAAGGGACCCCTCTTTTACACTGTATCCGACAATATGCTCCGCCTTGAAATACATGATTACACAGATAATAACATAGACAAAAATAGCAGCAAAAATCAACATACCGATGTTTAAATTAAGCGGCCGCCTGTATTTAGTTATCTTATTCGGGTTATTAGCCAAAATAGATTCTCCCTAAAAAATGAAAAAATATATTGAGTATACAATATTAAAAACCCCGGAAATTCCGAGGTTTTTATGAAATTACAAATATATCAGCTATGTATAATTAAAAATTATAAAGAAACAATCACCTTTGATTTGACGCTTTCGGGTAATTCACTCTCATCCATAGAAACACTTAATACGAAATCTACATGGAACTTCTCGCTGATCTCATCAAGTTTAGAAATCGTAGCACTGATATCAGCGTCTTCCAGGCAGGCAATCTTTAAAAAGCTGTCAAAGTACATTTGCTGTAAGTCGTGATCCTGTGAAATAATGCCGCAGATAAAACCAACAAATTCATCACTGTTTGTTACCAGATAATCGGAAACATTGATCAGTCTGATCTTGTTATTCAGCTCAAACATATGCTTGGTGCTTTTGTCCAAGTATACTACATTACCCTGTGCATCTTTTATTTCTGTATTTACTTTATCCAACAACTGTTTGGTCTTTCCTTTTCCTTTTTTACCTGCAATTAATTGAACCATGGCGAAACCCTCCTAAAGTAAAATAATTATTTAGTCAATGCAATACTTCATTAAATTCATTATAAGGGAAATTCTCTAAAAAAACAACTATAAAAGTTTATTTGATAGTCTCTAAAAGGTCGGTCATATCCGTATATAATTCCTCCCTTGAAGTATCTTTCATAATAATTGAAATATAAGGAGTCCCATTACTGCTTCTGGAAAGCAAAATAAGACAATGTCCGGCAGCATTTGTAGTACCGGTTTTACCGCCGATTACGGTGACATTAGCCGGCATATCGTATACTCCCTTTAAATACAGGTTCGTATTTTCCATCTCTATCGATTTCTCGTTACCGCTGCTGTCCTTGTACACAGTACTGTATGAAGTCATCTGGATAATCTGGTTAAACAAATCATACTGCAGGGCTTCCTGAAAAATCAGATAAAGATCATAAGCCGTAACATAGTGTCCGTCTTCCGTTAATCCGTTGGGATTGGTAAAATTACAGTTAGTGGCACCAAGCGACTTTGCTTCTTCATTCATAAGTGCTACGAATTCCTCAACAGATCCTGACACACCTTCCGCAATCAGGATTGCAACATCATTGGCTGAATAGAGAAGCAATATATGCAGTGCCTGATCTAATGTCATCTGATCTCCGGGTTTTAAGCCGCATAACTGGGCGCCGGGTTCTGTGATGGTCACATTCTGGGAAGCAGTCAGCATCTGATCCGTAGAACCGTATTTCAGGGCAACCAAAGCAGTCATGACTTTCGTCAGACTGGCAGGATGAATCTGTTCATTGACATTTAAGGCATATAAAGTATCCAGATTCTTCGTATCGAACAGGGCGGCTGCCCCCACATCCGACAAATCGATTCCGGCGGTTGGAATATCCTTTGATGCGACACACAGATCAGCGGCAAAAGGTTCCACCGTTTCCTGATTGGAAATATTTACTAACTGATAACTGCTTACGTCACTATTTAATTCATATGCCATATCATATCTGGTATTACCGCAGCCTGTCACGGATAGAATGATCACCATAAGTATGGCACTTATCTTCCATTTCAAGTTCTTATTTGTACATTTCACGCCATTCAAGGTCTCCTCTGTCGAGCGATTTAATCAGAAGTTCTGCTGAGGCCAGATTGGTTGCCAACGGGATGTTATGTCTGTCACATAACATCACTACATTGTTAACATCCGGTTCATGGGATTTCGGATACAACGGATCACGCAGGAAAATAACAAGGTCAATCTGATTATGCTCAATCTGTGCACCGATCTGCTGTGCACCGCCCAAGTGCCCTGCAAGATATTTGTGAATATTCAGATTCGTTACTTCCTCAATTAATCTTCCGGTTGTTCCGGTTGCATATAATTCGTTCTTGCTTAAGATCCCCCGATAAGCAATACAGAAATTCTGCATCAGTTTTTTCTTTGCATCATGTGCAATTAATGCAATGTTCATAATAACACCCTTCTTTACTTATATCATTTTTTGCATTGTAACCGTACATTCAGTACGAACCCCACCCCGATATACAGGCTCACAAGCGAAGTAAGACCATAGCTTACAAACGGAAGCGGAATACCTGTATTGGGAATAACGCCGGTGGCCACAGAGATATTAATCATGCCCTGAAATCCGATCAAAGCCGCGACCCCGGCGGATATGATCGTTCCGGCTATATCTTTAGCCCTCCTAGCTACCATAATACATTCAAATGAGATGAAAATCAATAAGACAATTACGGTACAGCCCCCGACAAATCCAAATTCTTCTCCGATCACCGCAAAAATAAAGTCTGTTTGGGGCTCCGAAATAAAATTACCGTTTTTGACCGAACTGATCTCGTTGGTCCGATACCCCTTTCCATGCAGCATACCCGAGCCGATTGCCGTAATCGAATTAGTCTGTTGATAGGCTTCTGTCTGGGCATATTCCTCCGGATACAGCCATGCAAGAATACGGCTCTGCTGGTAATCGTCAATCAGTGTCTGATCCGGCTGTAAAATCAGGGTCAGCGCGATAATAAATGCCGGAATAGCCACTGAAAACGCTAAAATAATATATTTCCAACTGATACCGCCCACAAACAAAATGACACAAAACAACAGGACAACCATAATACTGGTGGACATATCCGGCTGATTATAGATGAGAAGAATCGGCGGAAGAAACAGAACAATACATGCCCCGATGATTTTCAGGGAACCCATTTCGTCCTTATGTTTCATGATAAACTGTGCAAAAAATAAAATCAACAAAATCTTGGCTGTTTCCGAAGGCTGAAACTGAATACCGAAGATATTCAGCCATCTCTGCGCTCCGCCGGCCTCCTTACCCATAAGCTTAACAAGGGTAAGCAGAACGATGTTTAGTGCATATAAAACCCAGTAGAACTTCAAAATAACAGAATAATCAAACAAAGAGATGACAAGCATTAAAAATGCCCCGAAGACAAATCCGGCAAGCTGTCTGGACTGTACGGATTCTTTGGCACTGCCGATGGCCAAAATACCGATTACGGTCAAAGCCACTACAAGAATGATTAATTTAAAATCATAATCCCTGATACGATACTGCCGTAACATGCTGCGTCATCTCCTTTCCTGTCATATATGCTTCTACTGTTTTAAATCTAAGATCGGTATATTTGCATAGAGGGTCGGATTTTTAAGATTTCTTCCTTTGCTGCTGGTCTTGGTAATCTGTATCTCCATGCTTTTTGTATCAATTTTCATGTATTTTGATATTACTTTAGCAATATCGTTTTTAATCATTTCCATCATCTCCGGCGAGCAGTTTACCCGGTCGGAAATGAGTAATATCTTTAGCCGGTCTTTGGCTATTTCTCTGGAGCTTTTCCGTTTTAATATATTTTTGAACACTCTGATCCCCCCTAACCTTTATGAAAAATACCTGATACCTTAGCCCAAAAGGAGATACCTTTTTCGAAATCCAGGAAAGGTATTTCCCTGCCGAGCACTCTGTAACAAATATTCTGATAAGCTTTGCCGGCCATCGTATTACTGCCGACTAACGGTTCCCCCTGATTGGTAGCAATGACTACATTTTCATCATCAGGAACCATGCCGATCAGCGGTAGGGACAGAATATCCACCACATCCTCTGAGGACATCATATCGCCCCGTTTAATCATATCATGACGGATGCGGTTGATAATTAAATCTATCTTATGTATTTCATTGGCTTCTAAGAGGCCGATGATGCGGTCTGCATCCCGGATAGCGGAAACTTCCGGTGTGGTTACGACAAGGGCCCTGTCAGCGCCTGCAATTGCGTTCTGAAAGCCCTGTTCAATTCCTGCCGGACAGTCCAGAATGATATAATCAAACTGATCTTTCAGATGGTTTATCATTTTAACCATCTGGGCCGGATTCACGGAACTTTTATCTCTTGTCTGTGCTGATGGAAGAAGAAAAAGCGTAGGATACCGCTTGTCCCGTATAAGTGCCTGTTTGATGCGGCAGTTACCTTCTACCACATCTACAAGATTGTAGACAATCCGGTTTTCCAAACCCATGACCACATCCAGGTTTCTCAACCCGATATCGGTATCAATCAGAAGAACTTTTTTACCCATCGCTGCAAGACCTGTACCAACGTTTGCTGAAGTAGTGGTCTTACCTACTCCGCCTTTCCCTGATGTGACGACAATTACTTCACTCATATGAAACCTCCAAAATGAAAAATGAATCGTTATCGTCCCCTAAATGACTTACGGTTAAACCGGCAGATCATTTAGTAATTCTTTGGTAATAGGCTCTAGTTTTACTCTTCCGTCTTCCACATAAGCAATCTTAGGCTGAATCTTAGGTTTGATCGACCACTTGCTTTGTTTTTCTGATGTTTTATATTTGAAATCACCGATTTTTAATTTTTCCGGCGACATTTCAAGTGCCACAACATAATGCCCTTCCTCACCGTCTCCGCCTGCATAGGCTTGTCCGTACAGACCGCCGAGGATTATAATATCCCTGCTGGATATGATACTGGCGCCGGGATAGACATCGCCCAGCACAATAATACTGTTCTCGGTTTCTAACATTTGCCCGTCTTTGAGTGTACCTTTATAGAATTGCCCTGCATTTTCCATGACCTGCTGATGGTAGGAAAGCTTCTGCAATGCCTTGACATAGGTTTTGTTCGTCTCTTCATTTTTTCCCATAATACACACCACATTCAATGCCGAATTGGCGGTGATGGTATTGATGATCATACGCTCTTCCTGATCAGAAAGCTTGCGTCCTTCAAAAGAAAGAACCATGCTTGCATCCTTGAAAAAGTGTGCAGACTCCTTAAATTTAAGCCCGATTTCCGTAAGGAGCTGTTCAAAAGGCATTTCATCATCCAGATAGATTGATAAGCCATTTTGAAAACTTTTGATGATAACTGGGTTTTTCATAATATTCCTCCCTGTCAGAACAGTCTGCTGCTTTAGCTTGTTTAATCTGCATTGATTGAACCACCGACTAAAGTACTTGCTGTTCCGGTAATAATTTCGCTTTCGTCTTTCAGTCCGTAATAATATTCATAGACATCTTTGGCAATCTGGGCAGCGTAATCGGATGTATAACCGTTAGCCACACGGACCGTAACAGAAATTTCAGGCGCCTCATAGGGGGCGTAACTTATAAATAAAGCGTGGTTTGGACGGTTTTTGTTCTCCTGTGCGGTACCGGTCTTACCGGCAACGTCAACATCCAGATTAGCGAAATAAGTTTTGGCTTCTACCACACCGCGCATACCCACATGAATCGCGTTCCAATAGGCCGTGTCCATATCGATCTGATTGCGGATATCGGCCTGATTTTCTGTAATCTTACCGCTGCTGTTATTTTCTATTTTATCTACTAATGTTAAATTATAACATGTTCCGCTGTTTGCAATAGTTGTAACGTATCGCGCAAGCCCGACCGTGGTATAGTTATTGGTACCATGACCGATTGCCGAACGAACCGCATCCGTATCTGATACTTCCGGTGCGTATTCCTCTATCTCTACCCCTGAGGTCTCTGATAATCCGTATAAATCCGCATACTTAGCAAGTTTATTTAACGCCACATCACTGTTATAGCTGTCTCCCACAATGCCGAGCCGATATCCCACTTCGTAGAAAAACCAGTTGCAGGAATGCCGTATTCCGCCGGAAACATTAATAGAGCCGTGGGCCCCGGGGTAGATCCAGCATCTGGCCGGAGGTGAGATTTTCTCGAATATTCCGGTACAGGTAATGGTATCCGTAGTGGAGATCAGACCTTCCATTAAAGCGGCTGTAGAAGATACGATTTTAAAGGTGGAACCGGGTGCTGTTTTTTGCTGTGTCGCATAATTTAACAAAGGATAAGACAGATCATTGCGCAGGCTTGCATAGTAAGCGGCATCCACGCCGTTAGCCATCTTATTGTTGTCATAGCTTGGATAGGATACCAGCCCCAATACATCACCGCTATTCACATCTGTGATGACAATAGAACCTGAGTAAGGATCCAATGCCAATTGTGCCGGAGTAATATCCAATTGTTCTATGCGATTGTACATAAAGGCATAAGCAGTCTCGCTGCCGGCTTCGAACTGTCTGAGTTCTTCTTCCGGCGGATTAACAAGATTCTGCTCCAATAAAAGAAGGCAGATCTGGCGTCCGGTCACCTCGTCATTATTAATCATATAACGATACAGCTTTTTGTCAAAATCATTGTCCGTATCAATTTGCTCAAAAATATAATCGACGATGGTTTCATATATTTCTACGGAATCGGAATATTGAGAATTGATTTCCAGTTTGGATACATCAATCCAGTTCTGGGCTATCGCGTAATTTAAGTATTCATTCAGACTGATGACTTCATCTTTGGTCCATGCAATATAAGTTTCATCCTCACGGTCCACAGCCGAGTTCATAATAATATCATGATCATACAGCATGGCTGCGATATAACTTTCATAAACCTGATATTCTTCCGTTAAATCCTGATAGGGCGTACAGCGTTCTTCCAATTCTTCCCTTAAAGCAGCATATACACGGGATTTCTTATCAAGATAAGTCTCATATACCTGCTGTTCTGTCTCGCCTGCATATTGTGAAGTAAAATGTGATGTATCAATAATATTATTATTGATACAGGCATAATAAACATCATAGATCGGAATCGGAATATCGCCGCCGCTGCCGCCTTCCGGTACGTGGTATTCTTTAATATTCTGTATTTTATCCAGAAGAATAGCGGCAAGCTTGGATTCCAGAATGTGATAAGCTGCTTTTTGTAAATCAGCATCGATCGTCAGGTAGACATCATTTCCGGCCGTTGCCTCTACGCGGTCGCTGGTTTCAATTACCTTGCCTAAATTATCCACGTATACGGTTTCGGAACCTTTGATACCCTGTAATTCCATTTCCATGGAAGCCTCAATACCGGATTTGCCGACAGTGTCATTCAGGTCGTAGGAAGGTTCTTCTTCCTGTAAGGTCTTTAATTCTTCCTGATCAACCTTACCGGTATAGCCGATAATCTGTGCAAAATAAATACTGTCATTATATTTACGGATTGTGCCTTCCGCAATAGAGACACCGTCCAACACATCCTCATTTTCCATAATAACAGCCACGGTCTTTTCAGATACGTTGTTGGCAACCGTAGTGGAGATATATTTCTGGTAACCGTTGGCACTCATGGCATAACGGATGGTAACGATTTTAATGATTTCTTCTTTGGTATATCCAAGTCCCGCCACAAAACTGGAAGAATCGTCCTCGTCCGTATAGGTGCCGACACCGTAACGGGAGGTTCCGCACAGATATTCCATCAGTTCCTCTGCGGTGGCTGTCCGTTCTTTTTCCTTAAGCTCGTCAATGGTAGGATGGCCATACACATCTGCCAGGAAACGAAGAAGCTGTGTGCCTTCTACATTGTACTGGTAATTACCGTTCTTATCCAATACCACATGGAAATCATTGATAATACTGTCTCCGTTTTGTTCAATCATATGGATCAGCTTATAGATTGTAGCATTCAGACTGGCATTCTTGCCTTTGCCGGATTCATACACATCTTCTATCGTGACAGAATAAGCTAATTCATTGTATGCCAGCAGATTGCCGTTACGATCCAATATATTGCCTCTGGTAGAGGGAATGCTGCGTTCTTTTGTTATCATCAACTGGAAATTATTGAAATATTCTTCACCTTGTACAATCTGTAACTGGAAAATGGTGTAGATCAAATATCCGCCCATACCAAAAAGAACCAAAATCAATACGATGAGCCTGGATGTAATCATATTCATGAAGTTTTCTTTAATATGTGCTGCTAATTCACTAAACAAACTTTTTCCCACTCCTTTGTTCACCGCGTTCCAGACAGGTATTAATCCATAGAATCAGCGGGTACAAAAGTAACGTTACTACTATCGTATAGACAATCTCCGGCAGAATAATATGCACAAAATAATACATGAAATCAAATCTGCCGCGAAGCAAAAACATAATCACATAACACACAATTCCATAGGCAAAATCACTTCCGAGAATGAGTGCAACCGGCAGCTTGATATCCTGAGGATAGAAAATTGTACAGAATTTGCCGTTCATATAACCGATGTACATGTATAATAAAGCGTAGAACCCTATCACACTGGCAAAGAAAATATCTGCCAGCAGACCGCAGAAAAATCCGATTATAAGACCTGTCTTTTCACCGCGCATGAACCCGAAGGAGGCTGTCAATACAATCAGCAGATTGGGTACGATACCGCCAAATGCCAGAGAACGGAATACGGTACACTGTAATAAAAAACAGATAAAAATTAAAATGGCTGTAATAATCCCACGTTTCATGTTTTCCCTACTCTTCTATGGTCTGTTTCAATTCCATTACGACAAGCACTTCCTCTAAATGCTCAAAGTCAACAGCCGGTGTAATATAACCGGACTTGGTCAGATTGTTGGCATCCTGATTGATTGTACTGATATAGCCGATCAGAATGCCGGGAAGGTATTTATCACTGATGTTAGAGGTGACGATTTTATCACCTTCTACCACTACATTGTCACTGTCTACAAGCTGTTCAAACTCGATAACACCGGATGCGTACAGCTTCAGATTGCCGGAGACAATCATGTTGTCGGAGCTGGATAATACCATGGCGCTGACATTGGAATCATCGGCGATAATGGATTTTACTTTGGCCCAGTTTGGACCCACATCCACAATACGCCCAACCAAACCGCTTCCTGCCATTACATTCATATCCACGGCTATGCCGTCATTGGTTCCCTTATTGATTACAAAGGAATAAAACCAATTGCCGGAATCTCTTGCAATGATACGTGCCCCGGTCTTCTCATACTCATCGTACTGGGCATCCAGATTATACAGTTCCCGAAGATTCGTCAATTCATAACGATCCTGCTGCAAACGGGTATTCTCGATCGTCAGTTCATCTACCTGTTGCTTTAAATTCTCATTTTCCGCAATCAGATCCTTGATCTGCGAGAGTTCCTCGGAACGGTTCGCCAGCCAGCTTCCGATCACACTGATACCTTCCTCAAAGGGAACTACCGTATAACCTGCCACAGCGCTTAACGGGCCGCTGAATACCGTGGTATGAAAGGTAAGCAGCACCATACCGGTGCATAAGATTGTTAAAATAAAAAGGAGATATTTACTTGGTAATGTAAATTTCTCTCCTTTTCTCTTTACGATTGGACTCATTTACTCATTCCTTCTATTGCATAGGCTACGGTTTTATAATTATCATCATTGATGATTTTGGCAAGTCCAAGAGCAACACTCGTAATCGGATTCTCGGATACATTGACCTTAAGACCGGTTCCTTTGCTCATAAGAAGCGCAAGCTTGCTTACCTGGGAAGCACCGCCGGTCAGATAGACACCATGCCGGTAAATATCTGCTGCAAGTTCCGGTGGTGTACGCTCTAAAATTACTTTAATATTATCAATGATAGTATTGAAATATTCTGTCAGACATTCGTCTACAAGAGAAGTCGGAATCTCACGTTCTACGGGGAGTCCCGTTACAATATCCCTGCCGTATACGACAGCCCCTGCCTGTGCCTCTTCCAGTTCCAAGAGAGATGTTTTAACGACCTCGGCAGTTTTTCCACCGATAATCAGGCTGTATTCACGGCGGATCGCAGCCTTGATCGCCTCGTCAAATTTACGGCCTCCCACTTTGATTAACTTGCTCAAGACGATGCCGCCCAGAGATAAAATAGAGATTTCTGTTGTATCAAAGCCGACATTTACTACTAAAACACCCTGAGAATTTTTGACGTCAATGCCAAGCCCCAGTCCGTCTGCCACTGCTTTGTCTACGATCATGACTCTTTTCGCCTTTACATTGGACTCTTTAATCAGATCCTTAAAGGCACGTTTCTCTACTTCTGTCACATCCCACGGTACGGCAATATAATAATCAGCAGGCTTCACAGTATTCTTCATGAGATCATTCATAAAATATTTTATGAGTGTTTCCATGTTCTGTATGTCTGCTATTACGCCATTGCTTAAAGGATATGTGATACTGATATTGCTCGGGGCCTTCTCATACATCTCAAAAGCAGAATTGCCGTAGGCAAAGAGAGTCTTCTTATTCTCGATGGCGATCATGTTTTTCTCTACAAAGACATCATCATCCGCACGGTTGTATATTTTGATGTTGCTGGTCCCTAAATCAATTCCAAATGCATTATTAGCCAAGGTAGTTACCCCTTTCTTTCATGTATTGCGTCCTCAGAATATGACATATTTGTCATGAGTTTGCTTTCTTTAAAACTAAAGTACGTATTATCTCCGATAATAATATGATCAAGAAGCGGTATATCTGTCAGCATACCGGCCCGGAAAATCCGCTCGGTGACTTGTAAGTCATTCTCACTGGGAGTGGGATCACCGCCCGGATGATTGTGCAGCAGCATAATGCCGGCTGCCTGCGCCTGAAAAGCATGAATATATACTTCTCGCGGAGACAACAGGGAGGCATAAACCGTCCCTTTGGATAAAATAGCTTCTTCTATTAAGTGCAGAGCAGAATCAAACAGTAAGAGCATGATATATTCTACATTCTCATGCCGAAACCGTTCCATATAGTAATCCGCTACGGAGTAGGGATTATGAAAGGAAAGTTTGCTTTTCGCCTTAGCCTGTGCAATCCGGGTACTGAGCTCCGCAATTGCTTTTAGCTGTATCGCCTTTACTTTGCCTATGCCGTCAATCTTCATAAGATCCTGCAGGGAAATATGATATAATCCCAGCAGTCCGTTACCGTAACGGGCTGTCTCGGACAAAATCCTCTCGCCCAGTTCCCTAGCATTAATGCCTCTGGTCCCTGTCCGAAGCAGGATTGCAAGCAATTCCGAATCCGTAAGCGATTTGCTTCCATAGGAAATAAATTTCTCATATGGAAGATTCTGCAGCCTGTAATATTCATTGTTCTCTTTCTTGACTGATTTCATTCAACCTCTTTCCCGACAGCTTCTCTCTCCTTTAGATGACGGGTGGCTTTTCAGTTAAATAAAACGATATATAACGATTGCCGCTGCAATCCCCAGAATACTTGCAATGGTAATCTTAATGGATAATCCGAAGGTAATACACAGGATTCCCAAATCTAAAATAAGCGGTGAAGACAGTCCGAAAGATTGTCCGTAATTAAGCCATGTACTGGGAAACAGGCTTCCGATAAATCCACCGATTACAATACCCGCCAGAATCAGCAGGAAACAAGCCCAATTATTTTTACGCATAAAAATAATGATCTCCTTTCTCCAACGCTCATTTTATCACAACCGGATTTTGATGTATACAAAAAATACCAAATTTTACTTAAGTTTATGAAAATCCGATGATACGATCTGTTTATCGATCAGATTCTGCAAGGTCTTTAAAATGCCGAGTTTGGCATGCGGAAAAGTAAGTCCGCCCTGAAAATAGACCGCGTACGGCGGTGCGATCGGGCCATCCGCGGAAAGCTCTATGGAAGAACCCGACACAAAGGCTCCGGCCGCCATAATAACCTTTGAGTCATAGCCCGGCATATCCCAAGGTTCCGGGGTTACGAAGCTGTCCACCGAGGCAGCCGCCTGTATTCCCTGACAGAAGGCAATCACCCCTTCCGGAGAACCGAAGGTCACTGCCTGAATGATATCGTGGCGGCTTTCCGTGCCATTAGGCACAACCGGAAAACCGATCTTTTCATAAATATTAGCGGCGAAAATAGCACCTTTTAACGCGCTTGCCGTAACAGTCGGCGCCAGAAACAGTCCCTGATAAAAGGAGGAAAGTACGCCCAAGGATGCGCCGACTTCCTTGCCAAGTCCCGGTGACGTCAGGCGGTATGCGGCATTTTCCACGCACGCTTCTTTCCCGGCTATATAGCCGCCGATGGGAGCCAGTCCACCGCCCGGATTTTTGATAAGGGAACCGACTACCATATCTGCGCCTACATCCGTCGGTTCGATGGTCTCTACAAATTCGCCGTAGCAGTTGTCTACCATGCAGATTATGTCCGGTTTGATCTCCTTAATGAAATGAATCAATTCCCCGATGCGGGTCACAGACAGGGTTGGTCTGGTCTGATAGCCTTTGGAACGCTGGATGGTCACTAATCTGGTCTTATCATTGATCGCTGCCCTGATTCCCTCATAATCAAAGGAACCGTCAGCCAGCAGATCAACCTGTCTGTAAGAAATGCCGTATTCTTTTAAAGACCCCTTGGATGGCCTGATGCCGATAACTTCTTCCAAGGTGTCGTAGGGTTTTCCGACCGGGGATAACAGTTCGTCTCCCGGACGCAGATTGCTCATCAGTGCCAGGGCAAGGGCATGGGTTCCGCAGGTGATCTGCGGGCGCACCAGAGCGGCTTCCGTATGAAAAATATCGGCATAGACACTTTCTAAGGTATCTCGCCCCAGATCGTTATAGCCATAGCCTGTGGTGCCCAGCAGACAGGCTTCACTGACGTTACATGCCTGCATGGCGTGAATGACTTTAAGTTGGTTGTATTCTGCTGTCTCATCGATCGTATGAAAACGGTCTTGTAAGGAATCCAGAATCTCTTCGCCATAGGCGAGCACTTCTTTAGAGATTCCGAATAATTGATACTGTTTTGATAAATCTGACATAATTTTCTAACCTTTATTCCTTTTATCTTTTCTGTTTTTGATTGCTTATGTTTATACTTAATATCCGGTCTTGCTTTTCATGATAATATAAATTTCATGTCATAAATATCCCATAGGAAAACTACCAAAGTCTATGATATTTATTTGCTTAGAATTTTTGCAGCTTCTAATTCTTTTTTCGTTGTTTTATATGATATTTTTCATATATAATTTTTCCATCATATAATCCAAAATTTGTTGACTGTTATAGTCAAATATCTGCTTATCTACCCACGTGACATCTTTTTCCCGGCGAAACCATGTAAGCTGCCTCTTGGCGAAATGTCTGGTGTCGCGCTTAATCAGATAGATAGCTTCTTCCAGAGAACAACTGCCGTTTAAATAATCCAGTATTTCTTTATAGCCCAGTCCCTGCATGGACACCAGATCTCTGGTACATCCCATAGCCTTCAGCTTCTCTACTTCTGCTACAAGCCCCTGTTCGATCATCTCGTCTACACGCCTGTCAATTTTCTCATAAAGCTTCGCCCTGTCATCGTTTAAGACAAAATAAGCGAAATGATAGGGCGAAATATTTTCATGCTGCTCTTTGTTATGCTGGGAAATCTTTTTGCCTGTCTTCCGGTAAAATTCAATGGCACGGATCACCCGTTTTACATTATTGGCATGAATCGTCTCGCAGGATTCGGGATCAATCTGCTTTAGCTGTTCATAGAGCACTTCATTGCCCTGCGTTCTGGCAAGCTCTTCCAGTTGTGTGCGAAGAGAGGTATCTTCATCATTATGGGTAAAATCAATATCGTATAATACCGCCTGAATATAGAAGCCGGTACCGCCCACCAGAATCGGAATATGTCCTCTGCTTCGGATCTCGTCTATAGCAGCCTTCGCCATCTTCTGGAAAATGACTACGTTAAACTCTTCCATCGGCTCTAACACATCGATCAAATGATGGGGCACACCGTCCATTTCCTCCGACAGAATCTTGGCGGAACCAATGTCCATATTCCGGTACACCTGCATGGAATCGGCAGAGATGATCTCCCCGCCTATTTCTTTGGCAAGGGCGATGGAAAGGGCGGATTTGCCCACTGCCGTTGGCCCGGTCAGTATCACAAGCTTCTTCATATCCTTATCTGCTATATTCATCAGATCTGTATCATTGATCAGGTTTGCTTCACTCATCAGGTCACAATCCTTTTAAATTTCTTCTCTATCTCATATTTGCTCATGGAAATGATAGTGGGTCTTCCATGAGGGCAATTATAGGGATTATCCAATGTCAAAAGTTCATCAATCAGTTTCTTCATTTCTTCCCGGCTCAGTCTGGTATTGCCCTTTACCGCAGCCTTGCATGCCATCGTGGCAATACGGATGCGGATGCTCTCCGGTGTGCCTGTCACAGCCTCGTCCACCAGTTCGTCCAGAATTTCATAGAAAAACTCGCCCTCTTCATAACCGTACAGATCCATTGGCACCCCGCGGATGGCATATTCATTTCCGCCGAATTCCTCGATTACAAAGCCAAGCGCCTCGAAGTCACCGGCATGGTTCAGATAGCATTCCTTTTCTTTGCCGTTTAAGGTAATGATCATCGGCGGATTCATGGTCTGGGAAATCATGTCATGTTCGCGGAAACGTTTCATAAACCGCTCGAATTTTACTTTTTCATGAGCGGCATGCTGATCTACGATCAGCAGCTTATCCTGATAAGCGATGAGCCAGTAAGTTTCAAAAAGCTGACCCAGGATTTCATACTGTTCTTTTGCTTTGGCGGATAGTAATTTGTCATCAAACAGCTCCATCTGTTCCGCCTTATCGATAACGGGCTGTGCTGTTGTTTCCGACGTTTTATCCAAAACAACCGGGGACGCTTCCGCACCCATCCCATTTGCAGCAGACGGTTCTTTCGAATTCGTGTCATATGTTATTGCTTCATGCAGGATACTATTCTTTTGCATCACGATATTTGCCGGTCTGCTCTTTTGATAAATTTCCTGTATTGCGGCAGATCTGGCAGGCATAACCGTTTGCTCCAGTCTTCTGTGCTCAAAGGGTTCCGGCACGGATTGACGCACAGCCTGTTTTTCTTTCACTTCTTCTGTCAATAGGACTTCCGGTATCATTTCCTGAGCGTGCAGCGTCTCATGGATCGCCTGTTTTATCGTCTCGTAGAATACCGGGCCGTCCGCGATGCGCACTTCCATTTTAGTAGGATGGACATTGACATCGATCCTGTTGGTGTCAATCTGAAAATGCAGAACGCAAAACGGGAATTTATGCTGCATCAGATATTCCCGATAGCCTTCTTCGATCGACTTACTGATCAGTGAACTGCGGATATATCTTCCGTTAATATAGAAAATCTCGTAATTGCGGTTGGAACGGTTGATTACGGGTTTTCCCAACAACCCGGTAACAGACATCCCATCAAATTCCTTCTGAAAAGGAATCAGCTCTCCCGAAATGTCTTTCCCGTAAATGCGGTATATGATCTCTCTCAAATCATTATTTCCTGTGGTATAGAATTTGTTCTGTCCGTTTAGGATAAATTTGAAAGAAACCCTAGGATTGGACATGGCAAGATGCTCCATCAGGTCAGCCACATAAGAGCCCTCCGTCTGGGGCTGCTTTAAAAATTTCTTTCGGGGCGGGGTATTGTAGAAAAGATTGCGAACCAGAATGGTTGTGCCCGTGGGGGCACCGATTTCTTCTTTTTCCTTCTCTACACCGCCTTCTATGACATAGCGGATACCCGTCAGGTCTTCCGGTGTTTTAGAAATCATCTCCACCATGGATACGGCAGCAATACTTGCCAGTGCCTCACCGCGGAATCCAAGACTGACTAACTTGGTCAAATCATCCGCCGATGTAATTTTACTGGTGGCATGGCGCAGAAAGGCATTTCCGATCTGGGTCTTCTCAATACCGCTTCCGTTGTCGGTGACACGGATAAACGAGGTGCCGCCGTCTTTGATTTCTACGGTAATGGCATCTGCTCCTGCATCAATGGCGTTCTCCACTAACTCTTTTACGACACTGGAAGGTCGCTCTACCACCTCACCGGCAGCAATCTTGTCAATTGTCTGATGATCCAACACATTTATTCTGACCATCTTAACTGTCCTTTCTCTCCGACATAGAGATTATGATACACCGGATATCCGGGGTTGGGCAGACGCTGCAAAATACGCCTACCAACGGTTTTTCAATTTATTCTGTAACCGGTACAACGTGTTGAGGGCATCTACAGGAGTTAAGTTGCTTACATCGATCTCCTTAAGTTCCTGCAGCACATCTTCATCTTTGACTGTGTCAAAAAGCGATATCTGCTCTAAATCTACTTCGTCATATTTAACCGCTTTGCGCTTCTCATTCTTTACCTTGATTTCAATATTCTGTACTTTTTCAGTAATATCATTATCACTAAGCTGCTCTACAATCTCTTTGGCACGGTCGATAACCATATCCGGCACTCCGGCAAGTTTTGCTACCTGAATACCGTAACTCTTATCTGCGCCGCCCTTAATAATCTTACGGAGGAATACAATGTCATCCCCCTTTTCCTTGACGGCAATGCAGTAATTGTTTACATTGTCTATCTTACCTTCTAATTCCGTTAATTCATGATAATGTGTGGCAAACAGAGTCTTTGCACCCAATATCTTACGATTGCTGATATGCTCAATCACCGCCCAGGCTATGCTCAAACCATCGAAGGTGGAAGTCCCTCGTCCGATTTCGTCTAATACCAGCAGGCTGTTTGGTGTGGCATTGCGGAGAATATTGGCCACTTCGTTCATCTCTACCATAAAAGTGGATTGTCCGCTGGCCAGATCGTCAGAAGCCCCGACCCTCGTAAAAATCCGGTCTACAATAGCAATATTTGCCTTTTTGGCCGGAACAAAGGAACCGATCTGTGCCATTAAGACGATCAGGGCGGTCTGGCGCATATAGGTGGACTTGCCCGCCATATTAGGACCTGTGATCACAGAGATACAATGTTTCTGGTTATCCAGATAGGTATCGTTTGCGATAAACATATCATTCTGGATCATCTGTTCTACCACAGGGTGCCTGCCGTCCTTAATATCAATCACACCCTTTTCATTGAGTGCGGGCCGCACATACTGATTGCGTTCCGCCACGTAAGACAGGGATGCGAAAACATCCAGTTCCGCGATGGCTTTTGCCGTTTGCTGAATTCGCTCTATCTCGGCAAATATGGCATCCCTGATCTCGCAGAACAAATCATATTCCAAAGCATAGAGTTTATCTTCGGCATTTAAAATGGAGTCTTCCAGCTCCTTTAGGCGCGGTGTCGTATAACGCTCCGCATTGGTAAGGGTCTGTTTACGGATATAATCTTCCGGCACCATATTTTTATAGGAATTGGTTACCTCGAAATAGTAACCGAATACCTTGTTATATTTAATGCGCAGGTTTTTAATTCCGGTGCGCTCTCTGTCTTCTTCTTCTAATTCCGCCAGCCATTTCTTGCCGTCTGTCTTGGCTGCCCTGAGCGTGTCGATGGTCTCATGGAACCCTTCTTTGATGATACCGCCTTCTTTGGTCAAAATAGGAGGCTCTTCCACAATCGCATCATCAATCAAATGGTAGATATCGTCCAGCGTATCCAGTCGGTCTTTGATATCACGCAGTAATGAAGTATCAAAGTCTTCCAAAACAGTCCTGATCGAAGGCAGCATGGATAAGGAATTGCGAAAGGCAATCAAATCTCTTGGATTGGCAGTCTTATAGCTTATTTTGCCGAGCAGTCGTTCCAAATCATAAATGGTATTCAGATATTCTCTGAGTTCATCTCTGTCAACGCTCTTTTGCCCCAGCGCTTCTACCGCATCCAGATTCTCTTCGATTTTCTCTTGATCAATAAGAGGCTGCTCGATATATTTACGAAGCAGTCTGCCGCCCATCGCTGTTTTGGTACGGTCTAATACGCCTAACAGGGAACCTTTCTTTTGTTTCTCACGCAATGTCTCAGTAAGCTCCAGGTTCCGTCTGGTGGAGCTGTCCAGCAGCATATATTTACTGGTCAGGTACGGATAGATATGCGTAAAATGTGCCAGAGAGTTTTTCTGTGTCTCATAGAGGTACTGTAAAAGGGCTCCGGCAGCAATCATGCCTGTAGGAAAATCCTCGATTCCAAGTCCGATTAATGTATTGACATGAAAATGCTTCAAAAGGCTCTTACGGCAGGTATCCTCATCAAAATAATGGGGGGCCAGAGAATAGACTGACACATGCAGGCGGGTCTTCAAATCTTCTATCTCATAGCCGCTGACAAAGAACTGTTCGTTGCAAATCAACTCAGAGGGCTCATATTTATTGATTTCGTCCTGCAATTTGCGGATATCGTCCACTTCTGTCAAATAGTAATCGCCTGTAGTGACATCTGCCACTGAAATACCGATTCTTCCCGGAAAATAACATACGCAAAGCAGATAATTATTCTTGCGGTCATCCAGTGCCTGAATATTCAAATTCGTACCGGGGGTTACGATGCGGACTACTTCCCGCTTCACGAGACCTTTGGCTAATTTCGGATCCTCCATCTGCTCGCAGATGGCAACTTTATAGCCTTTGGATACCAGCTTGTTCAGATAGCCGTCTACGGCATGATAAGGGATACCGCACATAGGGGCACGTTCTTCCTGCCCGCAGCTTTTGCCGGTCAGTGTGATTTCCAGTTCCCTGGATGCAGTCAGCGCATCATCGAAAAACATCTCATAGAAATCGCCGAGGCGGTAAAATAAAATACAGTCCGGATATTCCTGTTTCGTTTCCAAATATTTCTGCATCATTGGTGTAAGTTCTGACATTTGTATTAACCATCTTTCTGTAATTACCTATATATACGATACGATGTGTCCCGTATAATAAAAGCCGTGGCATTCATCCAGCGATACCATGACTAATTGTCCGATTAAGGACTGTTCTGCCGGGAAATGTACCAGCATATTATTGGATAAACGCCCGGTCATAAGCGAAGCATCCTGCTCATTTACTTCTTCCACAAGAGCTTCCATCACGCTGCCCTGCAATCGTGCCGCACGTTCTTTGGCGGTATCCTGTACAACTTTCAGAAGCTTGTCAAAGCCATTTTTGACAACATCTTCCGGCACCTGATTTTCCATTGCCGCCGCAGGCGTCCCTGTTCTTTTGGAATAGATGAACGTAAAGGCATTATCATACTGAACCTTCTTAACGACATCTATTGTCTCCTCCACATCCGCAAGGGTTTCGCCCGGAAATCCCACAATCAGGTCTGTGGTAATTGAAATATCCGGCATTGCTTTCTTAATCTTCTCTACCAGTGTCAGGTATTGCTCTTTCGTATATCTTCTGTTCATTGCCGCTAAAATTCTGTCGGAGCCTGCCTGTACGGGCAAATGCAGATGGCGGCAGATCTTCTTTGAGCTCTTCATAACCTCTATCAGCTCATCGGACAAATCCTTCGGATGGGAGGTCATGAAGCGGATTCGTTTCAATCCGTCTATCTTTTCTACTTCCTGCAACAGTTCGGCAAAGGTAATCGGCTGCTCCAGCGTTTTGCCATAGGAATTCACATTTTGTCCAAGCAGCATAATCTCTACCACACCGTCTGCCACCAGACATTCTATTTCCTTAATGATTTCTTTCGGATCACGGCTTCGTTCTCTGCCGCGCACATAAGGGACAATGCAGTAGCTGCAGAAATTGTTGCACCCGAACATAATATTAATACCTGATTTATACGGATATTTGCGGTTTACCGGCAACGCTTCCACAATCTGGTCAGTTTCCTGCCAGATATCAATAATCATTTCCTCGTTCTCAAACATTGTTACCAAAAGTTCCGCGAACTTGAAAATATTGTGTGTGCCGAAAATCAAATCCACAAACCGGTAACTCTTTTTAATTTTATCAATCACGGAAGGCTCCTGCATCATGCAGCCGCATAGGGCAATCCTAAGATGCGGTTTCTTTCGCTTCATGCTGTTAAGGAACCCCAGTCTGCCGTAAACACGCTGATTGGCGTTATCCCGTACGGTACAGGTATTATAAATGACAAAATCGGCATCTTCCTCCGATTCTGTGAGTTCATAGCCGATTTGTGTCAAAATGCCGGATAGCTTCTCGGAATCTCTGGCATTCATCTGACAGCCGAATGTGGTCACACAGCACAGAGGCTTATGACCGATCTGCGCTTCCAAATCTGCCACATAGACAGCGGCTTTTTCCATATACTGTTTTTGAAGGGATACTTCGTTTTCATCCGTTGTCGCTGTATATTTTACCATATTTTATCAACATGTTCCTTTCTTTTCTGCATTCACTCGTCTTAGAAAATCTTTTCACACTTTTCTTTTTAACAAATATAAAGTGTGAAAGGTTCTCTCCCACACTTTATCATGGTACATTACTGTTTGTATCCTTTTCCTGCTTAAATCTTTACACTGCACGCAAGGGCAAGGGCTCCCGGTCCGATGTGGCACGCTACGCTTAAAGACAACGGGTCCATATGAATATCAAAGCCCGGGAAAGCCTGCATCACTTCTTCCTTGAACTGATTGGCAGCTTCCAGATCATAGGTATAGGCTATCTGCAGCCAGATACGGTCTTTGTCTACACCGCCGAAGCGCTTCTCCATATCATTGCGGATCGCATTGATCATAATGGATTTGCCTTGCGATACGGTTCTTGCTTTGGCAAAGGCATCCAGTTTCTCTCCCTGAATCTGTAAGACGGGTTTCAGTCTGAGAATCGTGCCCAGTGCTGCCGCAGCCGGTGTAATTCGGCCGCCTTTCTTCAGATAATATAAAGTGTCCAGCATAATATAAATACTGGAATTAAATTTATCCTCTTCCAGAAATTGCTTTATTTCAGCCCCGTTCATACCACGGTCAATCAATGTAAGCGCGTCCAGTGCGGATTGTCTCTGGGTTACAGAAATACGCTGATTGTTGACTACTTCCACTTTACCCTTATAATCCTCAGCCAGCATAAGAGCGCTCTGGCAGGAGCCGCTTAACCCGCTGGACATGGGAATGTGTACGATTTCGTCATATTCTTCTAAAAGCTTGTCCCATAACTGCATTACGGAATCCGGAGTAGGCTGACTGGTAATCACATCCGCTCCCCCTGCCAACTGCACATAAAACTGTTCCTGGGTCAGCGTAATATCCTCATAAAAAGTTTCTTCATTAATCATAAAAGGCATTGGCAGCACGTAAAGCCCTTTTCCGTTACTCTGTGCTTCTTTCGCCTGCTCTTGTGTGATACCGCTGTTACTGTCGGTAACGACTGCAATCTTCTTTGACATATGCGTTTACTTTCTCCATCTTCTATCTTTTATCAAACATCAGTACCATGTGCGGTTTGTATGCAAACATGACCTGCTGTCTCAAAACACTTTTATAAACATATTACTTTTAGATAGTTCTAAAGTCAACCTCATTTATCGTTGACTGTTCTAAAAAATCTCTCAGTCCGTTGTATTCCGGTTTCTGCAGTTCTCTGTCCTCTGCCAGAATCTGATCTGCCCATTTACTGGCACATTGTAAGAGAGCCGCATCCTGAAAAATATCTCCCAGCACAAAACGCAGGTCACCGCTTTGTCTGATCCCGAACAGGTCACCCGGCCCCCGAAGTTTTAAATCCTGACCGGCAATATAGAAACCGTCATTGGATTCATTTAGAATTTTAAGTCTTTTCATGGTCTCTGGTTTATCGGATTTGCTGATAAAAATACAGTAGGATTGCTCGGCCCCCCGTCCTACACGCCCCCGAAGCTGATGGAGCTGTGCAAGTCCGAATCGTTCCGCATTTTCTACCATCATAACCGTGGCATTCGGGACATTGATTCCTACCTCTATTACGGTGGTAGATACCAGTACATCTATATGATGGGCGGCAAAGTCTTCCATGATCCGGTTTTTCTCTGCGGGCTTCATTTTGCCGTGCAGGGATGCGATCTGAATTGCGGGCGAAAGCGCCTGCTTCAGCTTGGCTGTATAGGATATAACATCCTCTAATTCTTCCATTTCCCCCTCTTCTACCATGGGGCATATCACATACACTTGTCTGCCGGATGTCACTTCTTTTTCGATAAAACGATAGGCTGTTTCACGATAAGAAGTGTTAACCACACAGTTTTTGATGGGAAGACGGTTGGCGGGCAGTTCATCCAGCACCGAAATATGCAGATCGCCGTATAAAATAATGGCTAACGTTCTCGGAATCGGTGTGGCGCTCATAACGAGTACATGAACCGTATTTCCTTTCTGTGCAAGGCTTTCCCTCTGCCGCACGCCGAAACGGTGCTGCTCGTCCGTAATGACAAGCGCCAAATTATGATAACATACCTTATCCTGAATCAGGGCATGGGTACCGATGATGATATTTGCCGTACCGTTCTCAATCTGTGCATAAATCTCCCTGCGGTCTTTGGCAGAAGTAGAGCCTGTCAATAATACCGGATGAATCGGCAGACGGTACTGCTCCTTCATCTTAAGAAGTGTTTCATAATGCTGTCTGGCAAGAACTTCCGTTGGTGCCATCATAGCTCCCTGATAACCGTTTGCCACACACATAATCAGGGCCAGAAAGGCAAGAATCGTCTTGCCGGAGCCTACATCGCCCTGAATCAGACGGTTCATAGTGTGCTCGGAGGTCAGATCAGCCTGTATTTCCTGCCATACCTTTTGCTGCGCTTTGGTAAGATGATATGGCAGAGCTTCTATCAGACGGCGGGTATCCGCCACTTCTATCATCGGATAGAGGTTTGGCAGTTCCTGATTGGTATCCCGCAGCCTGCGAAGCATCAAAATGAACAGGAAAAACTCATCGAACACAAGCCGTTCCCTTGCCTGAATCAGTTCCGCTTTGCCGGTAGGAAAATGCATCTGTTTCACGGCATCTTTCAGGGAACAAAAACCCTGTTTTTCTTTGATTTTGGCAGGCAGATAGTCGTTAGACAAGTCCGTTTGTGCTATCGCCTGCTGCATTGCCTTGGTAATGGTGTGATTGGTAAGCCCTTTGGTGGTGGAATACACGGGAAGCATACGGTCAATCATCTTTCCGTATTCCTCAGGCTTATAAATCTTCGCCTGTTCCATCACATAATGGGTTCCCTTCCTGTGCAGAACGCCGCGGAAGATGTATGTCATGTTCTGTTTAAGACTGTTTTTCAGATAGGGCATATTGAAATAGGTCATATGCAGTTCGCCGCCGATACACAAGGCTTTAAAGGTGGTGATACTAAGCCCGCGCACATGTCTTGTCGCAATATTGCCGCATATATGCCCCGAAACAGCCACAAGACTTTCCGTATCTGCCCCACTTAAATCAACCGGTGCTGCAAACTGTTCATAATCTCTGGGATAATACCGCACCAACTGCTCTGTTGTGGTGATATTTAATTTTGCAAAGAGTCCGGCTGTTTTCTCACCGATGCCTTTGAGGGCAGTCAGGTTCATAATGATCCCATTCCTTTCCGCGTCATACGCAAAGCTTTGATATGAAAATCCCCCGATGATGAATCGGGGGAAATTAAGTCGGCGTACAAAAGTTACTCTGCTGATACAATATAATAGTAAATCGGCTGACCGCCATATTGCAGTTCAATATCACAATCAGGATGTTTAGCCGCCACCCTGTCCCGTAAGTTTTCTGCACTCTCCTCCGTGATTTCGTCACCATAATAGATACTGATCAATTCAAATCCATCCTCTGTTTTCGTATTGTCAAGCATCATTTCCACAATCATGTCGGCAGTCACATCTGCCACATCGGTTCCCACAGCCAGGATACCGGAATCACCGATTCCCATGAAATCACCCTGTTTGATCTCCTTGCCGTCAATGTTTGTATCCCTTACCGCATAGGTCACCTGACCGGTTGATACCTTCTTGATTTCCTCATTCATCGTTTCGGTATTATCCTCTACCGATAAGTCAGGAACATAATTAATCACTGCCGTAATGCCCTGCGGAACCGTCTTCGTCGGAATTACCACGATCCGCTTATCTTTCACAAGAGATTGTGCCTGATTCGCTGCCAGTATGATATTCTTGTTATTCGGAAGAATATAGATGGTATCTGCATTGACCTTATCGATGGCATTGAGCATATCTTCCGTACTCGGATTCATGGTCTGTCCGCCCTCAATAATATAATCCACACCTAATCCTTTAAATATTTCATTGATACCTTCGCCCACGGATACGGCGATAAAGCCTACATCTTTTTTAGGCATCGGAAGTTCTTCTTCTTGCCGGGCATCGGCTTCTTTCTGGGAAAGCTTAAAGAGCTTCTCCTGATGTTCTAAGCGCATATTATCAATTTTCATATTCGATAACGCGCCGTACTTCAATGCTTTCTGAATGGCAAGGCCGGGATCATTGGTATGTACATGTACCTTGACCACGTCCTCATCCGCAACAACTACGATAGAATCGCCGATCGATTCAAGATATGCCTTGAAATCCATCTCTGTTTTAATATTAAACACTTTATTTAACATAATGATAAACTCGGTACAATATCCGAATTTAATCTCTGCATTCGCTTGCACTTCCAGATTGCTGCCGGCAGATTTGCCGGTTGAAGCTGCTCCGTTATCGGTTTTGATTGTAAAATCTGTTTCTTTGCCAAGATAAGCGTCATAAGCGCCTTTTAGTACCTGCATCAAACCTTGACCGCCGGAGTCAACTACGCCCGCCTGTTTCAGAACAGGAAGCATTTCCGGTGTCTGCTCCAATACTTCATCCGCATAGGCTATAACCTGTGATAAGAATTCGGAAAGATCCTCCACGCCTGCATCTGCCAGTTCTCTCGCTTTCTCGGCACCGCCTTTGGCAACCGTCAGAATCGTACCTTCCTTCGGTTTCATAACCGCTTTGTAAGCTGTTTCGACCGCTTTCTCGAAAGCGGAAGCAAGAACCGGAATTGTAATTTCATCGCATGTTTTAACGCCTTTGGTAAAACCACGGAACAACTGGGATAAAATAACACCAGAATTGCCTCTGGCACCCCGTAAAGAACCGGAAGAAATCGCTTTACACAAAGAGGTCATATCCAGATCGCCTACATCATATAACGCGGACACCTCTCTTGCTGCCGACATGATCGTCAGGGTCATATTTGTTCCGGTGTCACCGTCCGGTACAGGGAAAACGTTTAATTCATTAATCCATTCTTTTTTACTTTCAAGATTCTTTGCTCCTGCCAAGAACATCTTAGCCATCATCTTAGCATCAATTATATTTGAAGACACTCTACTGTTCCTCCCTTAGTCAATCACTTTCACACCTTCAACGAAGATGTTTATTTTTTCTATCTCAATTCCGGTAAATTCCTCTACTTTATATTTTACACTGTCAATCAAATTATCCGACACCGCAAGAATACTGACTCCGTAGGAAACAATGATATGAAAATTCAATGTCAGTTTATTATTATTCAAAAGAACCTGAATGCCGCGTGTCATACTATCCATCTTAAGCAATTTCACAAGCCCGTCTTTCACACTCATACTCGCCATGCCTACTACACCAAAGCATTCCATGGCAACCGTACCGGCATACTGTGCAATCACTTCCTGATCGATAGAAATATTCCCCATATGTGTATCCATTGAAGAAACTTTCATAAATTACCTCCTTAATTATTTTAGACATATATTGCTATTATAACCCGATATGCTGAAAAAAGAAACAAAAAATATACTATATTTTCCATCAATATAATTTTTACACCCAAAATATGTAATTTATGCTTGCAATCTGCTTTACTTTCTGCTATTATACAAATGTTGCGAAAGCGATAAATAAGAATCGATTGTATCGTTAGGAGGTGCAAAGATGGCTAAATGTGATATTTGTGGTAAAGGCGCTCATTTCGGAAACAACGTAAGCCATTCTCATAGAAGATCTAACAGAATTTGGAATTCCAATGTTCAGAACGTTAAATGTAAAGTGAATGGTACAGCTAAGAAATTACACGTATGTACACGTTGTTTAAGAGCCGGTAAAGTTGAAAGAGCTTAAGTTTTTAAGACGAATACCCATCGGGCGTACAATAATAACAAAAGACCAATCCTGTCGGGTTGGTCTTTTTTATACACTTTAAGCGTGTTTGAAACTTTCATACTCTCTCTTCAAATGTTCATATTCCATGTTGATTCGCTGAATGATCTCCTTATCTCCTGCCAAATTATCCGGATGGAATATTTTGATCATATCTTTATACCGCTTCTTTAAGGCTAACGGATTCTTGACCCCCTGGAAAAAAACTGATACATCCAAACCGGCATCATAGGAAACCCGCTCACTCATCAGCTCTTTTTCGGCATATAATCTGGCACGCTCTTTTTCCAGGCGCCTGCGGTCAAGATCCAACTGCTGGAAGCCGCTTTTCAAAATTTCCATTTTCTTGGCAAAAAACTGTTCATCGCCTTTGAGCCGCTGGCGTTCAGTTGAAATCTTATGGTTTAAAAGCTTCATTTCATCCTGAAACTGCTCTTTTTCCTTCATAAATTTCTCCTGCATCTGCTCTAAATCTTTTTGTGCCGTCGCCAGCCGTATATTTTCCTGAAACAACCATGATTTCAGTTCCTGCAGCTCTGCTTCAGAGCCGCCATCTAATATTTCTTCAAAATTATCCATACAAATAACCGTGTCTTTCTAATCACATAAAAAAAAGTTATATCCAATCAACAACAATAAAACAATCAGAACCAAACCGATGAAACGATTCGTAAGGAAAAGCATAAACAGCATTCCACATGCAACACAAACTGCTACAAACCCAATTAATTTCTTCAATATAATATCCCTGCATATGCTTTTATTATACTATATGAACCTAATCCGAAAATGATTCTGTTTTATCCTTACTCTTTTTCTTCCGGAAAAGCAATATCAACCGCAGTATCATCTGCGATCATTTCCTCTTTCGGTGTTGTAAATTTATCCACAATATCCGGGATCATATCCAGTACTTTGGTAATGGTATCCTGATTCTTAATATTTACAAGCTTTGTGGAACCGTTTTTAATCACAAGCACCGCACTTGGAGACATTTTGGCACTGAATCCGCCACCGCCGCCATTTTTCTTATCTGCTGCACTGGCACCTGCACCCACACCGAAACTGACATCCACAAGCGGCAGGATAATGGTATCACCAACCTGTGTCGCATCTCCCACTACTGTCTTCGTTCCGATTACAGCATTCATACCCTTCATAAGGGATTCAATTACTCCGGTAAAATTATTCTCTGCCATCTACACAGCCTCCTTTTTCAATAGCTTAATCAACTTCTTAATATCCTTGTTAAAATAAATCCGTATTGCCGCCCTCACAAACGTGATGACCTTAATCTTACCCTTTAATAATACATGGCCTTCTATACGATTGTTTTCAAAATCTCCTGTTATATTCACATGTTCTCCAATAAGCGGATATAACATGCCCCATATTGCAAGAATTTCTCCGGTAACAGCAGGATCATCCATTCCAACAATCAGATTTGCCTCAAACTTTTGAGGCTTCAAACTTTTTAAAATAGAGATAAGTTCGCCTTTACACAGCTTTAGGGACTGTTGAAAAACGTCGCTTTCCATAATCTTGCGATAATAGCCGATCTGATCCAATACAGATTTTATTCTATCACAGAAATTTCTGATTGTGTACTGTATATTTTGAATCAGCTCTTTTATTTTACGAAAGATATTTTTGATCCATTCTATTATTTTACCCAGTTTCTTTAATAAGGACGTTTTTTCTTCCTTCTCTTCTGTTTTCCCGCATTTCTGCGCCGGAATGGTCACAGTCGGAATGTTTTGGTCTCTTTCCGCGCTTATATCTTTGTGGATATCGGATTCTTTCCCGGATTCTTTAGAAGCTGCTTCTTCTTTTTCTTGTCCGCCTTTATCTTCCGGTTTTTCTTCGATTTTCGGCTCTTTTGTATTCGTTGATTCAGTTTGCGCACTTTCGGATTTGGATGTTTGTGATTTCTTGTTACGTTTCGTACTTCCGGACGGTTTCGGGGATTTCTCCGGCATTCTGAACAGGGTAAACACAAATATCCTAACCCTCACACAGGTTTCATCTGCTGGATACCGAATCAGGATATTCACCAAATGCAGAAGCCATGTGATCTTAGCTTTTGCCGCTAAAGGCGGTTTGCCTTCTCCTTCTTCTCTGCATAATTCAATCCGGTAGCGTACCGGAACAAAAAGAACACACAGAATTGTGAGAAGAAGAATGCCCAGGATACATAACAATATAATTCCTATGATTTTTAAAATAAGCAATATGATATGTAACATATGGTTTCATTCAATTCCTTTTCTAATTATTGCCTGTCGTCTCTTCTCCCTAAGCTTCATCAAACAAATAGGCAATCAGATCAGCTTGTCCTGTCCGGCTAAGTGCATCCTCAGTCATCTGCCTGATCACATCAATCGCTTCTTCCTGACTGCCTGCTATGCCAATGATATAAGGCGGATACTCTTTATAATACCATTGCTGCATAAACAGACTATGATAGATTTCCAACTGATTATTTTCCTGCTGATAAGCAATAACATAAACATTGGGAAGCTTTGCATATTTCTTTAATTTTTTTTTGATTTTGTCGGGTTTTTTAATAGTATCGCCCACATAGAGATTTTTATAAAATTTCATAGTTTTACCCTGCAGCACTTCTTTTTTCAGATTATCAACTATTTTACCATATTTTATCCGAATTAAATAGATTATCTTATTGATTATATTATAATCATATTGCGCGGAAAAATGTTGACTTATTTTCCAAAAGAACTATACTATAAATTAGATATTTTTGACAAAAGACGGAGAATTTATATGAAAACTATTGCGCGAATGGCACTAAAAAACGGAATGGTAATCGGCGAGGATGTCTATAACTACCAAAATGATCTTATTTATCCGAAAGATACAGCGGTAGATGAGTATGTGATTGCAAGACTGGCCCGTCATTCTATCATGTGCGTTTCCATTAAAGAAGATATTGATTATGCAACGACCCATTTTGAGAAAATTCGTCTCAGTACAGAATTTAAATGTTTTGAGGCTGCTTACAACGATTGTATGCCGGTTTATCGGAAAATCATGACAGATTTCGCAGAACAGGGCATTCCGGTGCGTATGAGCAGTCTGATGGAACTGTATGTCAAAATATCTTCCTGTGCACGCAACGGAGAACAGCTTCTTGATTTTCTGTATAATATGCTGCCCAGCGAGGATGATATGACACATGCCCACTGCCTTAATTCAGCTTTGATTGCCGGTGTATTCGGCACCTGGCTTGGGCTGTCCAAAGAAGATATCTTCCTGTTAATCCAGTGTGGATTCTTTTATGATATCGGCAAATTGAAGCTGCCGCAGGAATTACTCTGGAAACCGGGTAAACTGGATGAACTGGAATTTACAAGACTGAAAACACATACCATGCTGGGTTTCAATTTACTGAAAAACCAAAGATTAAACGAACATGTAGTCAGGGCGGCTTTGATGCATCATGAGCGTTGTGACGGTTCCGGATACCCGTCCAGACTTAAGAAAGACCAGATTGATATTTTTGCAAAATACATTGCGGTGATTGATGCCTATGAGGCTATGACATCCGCCAGAACTTACAGACAATCCCTGAATCCGTTCCAGGTGATCGCTAATTTTGAACGGGACGGTTACGTGAAATATGACGGGGCGATTCTTCGTCCCATCCTCTCCCACATCGCATCCGCGCAGCTTGGATTAACGGTACGTCTCTCCAATGACGTGGAAGCGGAAATTATAAAAATCAATCCGGGACGCCTCTCCAGGCCTGTACTGAAAGCAGGGGATCAGGTGATTGATCTTGCCATGGAACGGGATCTTGATATTGCAGCGATTTATTGACCCTTCATAACACCTGTACTGGTAAAGCCAGAAAGCTGCTTCCCCGGAGACTTACGTGCAACAAGACACAGGGAAACAGCTTTCTATCATTGTCCTATCATTTAACTGCATCAAGAGTTTTCACATCGCTGTCTTACGCTATTTAATCCACAGATTATTCTTTTTCATTTCCAGATATTCATTGTACGCTTTCTCCAGAATCTGCTTTTCATTAGGGAATTTCAACAGATGATACGCTTCATGATACTTATAGTAGCCGGAATCCGTAAAATATTCTTCACGCTGCGGCTTACTGTAATAGCTGTCAGCCATCATCAGATACCAGTGTACTTCTTTCGATACCATATCTTCCGGTACATTGAAGGTATATTGACTCTTGCCGATATATTTCTTGATAGATGCCGTAGCACCTGATTCTTCCAAGACTTCCCTAAGTGCGGTTTCGGGATACTTTTCATCCTCTTCTACCGTTCCTTTCGGCAACACCCAGCCTTCGTATTTATTATGAAAATGTTTATACAGCACAAGTATTTTTCCGCGAAAAATAACCACGCCTCCGCAGCTTACCGCTTCAATCATATGTCAGTCCTCCTATGCACCAAAATAGGCATCAAATATTCTTTTTGCGATAGGCACCGCATAATCGCCGCCTGAACCGGCACCCTCAATTATGATCGTAACGCATATTTCCGGATTTTCTACCGGTGCAAATCCTGTAAACCATGCGTGGGAATCTGTTTTTACACTGTTATATTCAGCAGAACCGGTCTTCCCGGCAGCCGTATAGGTTAAGCCGGATAATTTTGTCCCGGTACCACTTTCCACCACTTCATGCATCAGCTCCGTAAGCGCGCTGGCCTCTTCTGCGGACATCAGTCTTTTATAAGTATTCGGATTAAACTGTTTGATAACAGCGCCTTCATAATTTTCTACATGATCTACCAGATAGGGCTTCATAAGCATACCTTCATTGGCGATCGCGTCAGTAATCATATTCAGATGCAACGGCGTTATCTGTGTCGTTCCCTGACCGATTGCTGCCTGCATTACATCTGAATCGGGCGTTGATTCATTCAGAATAAGCTTGCTTTTATTATAAGCAAAACTAACCGGTAATTCTTCATTGAACAGCAGCGTATCCAATGTATCTGCAAATTTGGTGCGGTCTAACTGCATACCGATATTGGCAAAGGAAGCATTGCACGATTTCGCAAAAGATTTTGTAAAGTCTTCTGCTCCGTGCACCGTACCGTGATAACAGTTAATAGTATCCTGTCCGTGTGTGAATCTGCCATTACACTGATATCTATATTGACCATATGAGTCAGGATTCTCGCGGATATACTCTAAGGCCGTCACAATTTTAAAAGTAGAGCCCGGCGGATAAAGTCCCTGCGTTACACGGTTTAGAAGAACACTGCTTTCTCTATCTGAAAGCAGATCATTCCAGATTACATCGATCTCATTGGGATCAAAATCCGGCTTTGATACCATGGCAAGAATCTTGCCGGTGGAAGGTTCCGATACGATAACAGCTCCTTTGTAGACACCCAGCGATTGATATGCAATTTCCTGTAAATCCACATCAAGCGTTGTTACCACGTTATCACCCGGATATTTTTCACCGGACACTTCGCTGGCAACTTTGTCAGATAATTTGGCATTGGAATTAATCAGGTAATAATTGCTTGCGGCTTCAATACCGTACTTGCCGTTGGTCGCATATCCGACCACATGTGCAAACATATTGGCATAAGGATAGGTGCGGGTCTCCTTACCGTTTTCATCGGTCTGTGTCTGTGCCAGTACCTGTCTGCCGCTGGCGTAGATGGTTCCCCTGGTATTTTGTGCTACCAAAAGCTCCTGCCTGCTGTTATAGCTGTTATTAATCAGCTCCTGTTGATTGGTAATGGCATAATAGCATGTATAGCCCATCATTCCCAGAAATAATGCCACAAAAAGATACGTAACCGTCAGAATCTGTTTATTCCTCTTCTTCTGCTTCTTGTTCTTCGTCGTCTTCCTCTTCTTCGTCTTCGAAGCTGTCATATTCAATTCTTCTTCGTCTTCTCTTCTTCTTTTTAGCACGTTTTGCTCCTTCGTCCTGTCTGATAATATACAGGCCTTCTATGATAAAAAACATGATAAGTGTTGTTAAGACTGAACTGCCGCCATAACTGATTAACGGTAATGTTACGCCGGTCATCGGTATGAATTTCGTGCCGCCGCCAATGGTCAAAAAGACCTGAAAAATATAAGTGACGCCAAGGCCGAAAGCAATCAGCCGGTAAAACTTGTCCTGCAATCTGATTGATATATTCATAAACATAATAAAGCAACTGATACATATAAGAATCACACACATGGAAAATGCAATTCCCAATTCCTCCGCCACTGCTGAAAATACGAAATCCGCCTCCACAAAAGGAATGGATGTGGGATTTCCCCGAAACAGTCCCAGACCAAACCAGCCTCCGCTGCTTATGGCAAATAATGATTGTGTAATCTGATATCCGGCGTCATCGATACAACTGAAAGGGTCCTGCCATGCCTGCACACGAACCTGTACATGTGAGAACAACTGATAAGCAAGTACCGCAGCACCGCATCCGCCAGCACTGCCCAGTAACAGATAAATCCATTTCCCCGTAGCGATAAACACCATCATTACATAGACGATAAAGAAAATCAACGCGCTTCCCAGATCTCTGGATGCTACTAAAATCAACACATGAATGCCTGCCAGCACTGCCGTCAGCACCACCCGTATAAAATCATGAGTTTCACAGAGTGCACCGGCAATAAAGAAAACAAATATAATTTTGACAAATTCTGAGGGCTGGAACGTAATTCCTCCGACAGAATAGGAAATCTTAGATCCGTAGGTAGTAGAACCGAGAATCAGTACGATTCCCAAAGCCACAACGCCTACTGCCGCATAAATCCATGTGAGACTTTTCAGAAACTTAAGCTTGCGAATAAAAAACGGTATAATCATGCCTGCTATAATAGATACCGTGACGATAAAAAACTGTTTGATTGCCTTATCATAAGAAAGTCTGGATAAGACCACAAACCCAACGCTTAAGAGCATACACATATTATTGATGATGAGCCTGTTTCCTTTCGGATAAATCATGTGGAACAGAACAATGGTAGAAAACAGAAGAATCTGCTGCAATGCATAGAACAAGAGATATTCTATCTTACCTGTCTCAAAACAAATAACAAGAAAGCATGAAAAATGAACCAGAAACATTAACAGGTTCTGGCGGATATAAATACCTTTACGCTTCTCTTCGTCCTGAAAACGAAATACAAGGAAGCATTCTAATGTATATAATGCGATAAACAAAGTAATAAAATACTTAGAAAGCTCTGTGATATACAATTCCATAAGTTCTTATTCTATGCCTCTTTTCAAATGCCCTGTTGTATATTCTTTATAAGGGAACGTTTTGCCGCTTAAAATCTGACGGCACTCATCAACTGATTCCATAATAAAATCGTATCGCAATACGCCTGCGCCGATTCTGTTTACCTCTTTTTGCTTCAAATGCAGCGAATACGGCACTGAATTATAGATAATATTATAACAATGTTCACAATTAGTCTCTACCGGGAAAATAGTTCCATACCGGTCTTTAAGCTGAGATTGCTGTATGCTGCCGTCTTTTCCTTTGATACATCTGTCAGAAGTCTTTTTCAGGCAATTCGCCGTGATCATCATTGGGATTCTGCCATACACCACCATGGAAGGAGTCATGTTCAGATTCCGGGCTTTCTCTGCCAACAGGGAAGCTTCTTTCACATTCACCTCGTAGGGCAGATAGAACTCGGTGCTGTATTGTGTAAAGAATCGGATCGTTTCGGCATTGAAACAATACAATCCGGTATCGGGTACGATAAAATACGTTCCCTGTAAATCCCGGACATAAGCAAGTTCTTCCAGATTACGAATCAGGAATCCGCAAATCAAACTGCCATCTTCTTTCAGACTCATCTTAAGTCTTTGCAGATAGTCCTCATCCCTTGCACGAAGCACATAAGGAAGTGCCAGTGCATACTCAAAGCGATTGTGTTTCGACAGCAGCTCCACAACCTGTTTGTGATTTTTTATATATAAATCACTGTCAATGTAAATGCGTCTGCAAGGATATTCTGTCACAATCTTAAGCTGATCGTAAGTGGATATCACACAGTCTGTTATCTGCTCAGGATTGTTTTGATCCATATCCGGCTGCTGATATGCACCTGTTTGAATGCGGCTTGTACCATTTGGGGAAATCTGTTCGTCCTGCTGTCGTCCTGCCGTCAATCCGTACTGACCGATTATCTGCTGTTCAAAGGCATCCACAGCATCTCTGCGGAGCTGATTCAGGGAACGCACCGGAACAAACACTTCTCCCTGCATGGTGATCTCACAATCGGATACGGCAACACGGGAATTTCCGGTTTTCAGCAGTTGCTTTCTAATATCAGCTTCCTGCAGCGGTAGCTTCTTGGCCTGCTCTACCATATCACCCGTAACGGTAATCTCACTGTGTGGTCCAATAATCTGCAGCCGAAGCGGCTCTCCGACTGTTACATCAGCACGCATCTTTACCGGCATTTTATCCGGCTCATGAAGATACATTATGCGAATCTCGTTAAGGACCGATTCATCGCTGCCCATATAACTGGGCTTGTTCAACGTGATCATATCTTTGCTGTTATGTCTTCCATAATAGCCTGTCTGAATTTCACTGCGGATATACAGATTCCGCAGCTTGTCTAAATCTTTGGCTTCTACCTGATAGTTCTTTTTACCATTCTGATAATACCGATCGATATATTTACGGTATAATGCAGTTACACCAGCCGCGTATTCCGGCTTTTTCATGCGTCCTTCTATCTTAAACGAATCGATTCCGGCTTCAATCAGTTCAGGAATATAAGAAAGCGTGCACATATCTTTCAGACTAAGCGGATATCCTTCACCGGTAACAGGCTGATCCTTCTCATAAATCTGATAGGGAAGTCTGCACGGTTGGGCACATCTGCCGCGATTGCCGCTTCTTCCGCCTAAAATACTGCTGAAAAGACATTGCCCCGAATAGCAATAACACATAGCGCCATGAATAAAGCACTCGATCTCCATATCGGTCTGCACTTTCATCCGGCGTACTTCCTCTAATGACAGCTCTCTGGCAGGAACAATCCGCACAGCCCCCTGTGATTTTAAGAATGCGGCGCCTCTTACACCGGTCAAAGTCATCTGGGTACTGGCATGCAGCGCAAGATTCTTAAAATGATCCCTGATATAGCAAAATACGCCCAGATCCTGCACAATCACGCCGTCCAGTCCTGCTTCATAGAAAGGAAGGATGTAATCATACAATTCTTCAAATTCAGATTCTTTCAGTAATGTATTAACCGTAAGATATATTTTCCTGCCCATAAAATGAGCGGTCTGCAATGCCCTGCATATTTCTTCTGTAGAGAAATTGTCCGCATAAGCCCTAGCACCAAACTTCTCACCGCCAAGATATACGGCATCTGCCCCGGCATTTATTGCACCGATAAAGGCCTCGTAATTTCCTGCCGGTGCCAATAATTCCACTCTATGTTCCATATTTCTTATCCATTCCAAAGCAATTTTTCAGTCTCATTATCCTATGATGAAAATAGCTGTCTATGAAAGACAGCTACAATCTTACTTTTTCAATTCTTTTAATTCAGTTTCCAAACGAACAATCTTTTTGGCATTTTCATTTGCTTCATTTTGAAGCTTATGAACATTCTTTTCCGTATTCTCTAACTTGATCTGGGAAGCAATCAATTCATGCTTCAGATCATACATCTCTTTTTCTTTATTCTGCAGCTCCTCTTCCAAAAGGCTAATCTGCTTTTTGGCTTTAAAATAATCATCTGCTATATTAAGCTGCAAGAGAACATTCTGCGTGTCGAGAGACTGCCTTTTAAAGCTGTCAACTTTATTGTACTCAGCTACTTTATTGTTAATGTAAGAAGCCACTTTCTGTAAGTACTCTTCACTTTCATAGCCGCTTAATGTAAACACCTTACCGGCGATAATAACCTCTGTATCTGTCTTCGTTGACATAGGGCTTCCCCTCCCATACTAAATATGTGGTCTTATATAAATGCCATACACTACATCTATTATATCCAGCTTATGAAGGAATTTCAAGCCCTAAATGATGATACGCCAAATCGGTGACTACACGCCCTCTTGGCGTACGGTTCAGAAAGCCGTTCTTAATCAGGTAAGGTTCATAGACATCTTCTATGGTTCCGGCATCCTCTCCGATTGCTGCGGCCAATGTATCCAGTCCTACCGGACCTCCCTTAAACTTCTCAATCATAGTACACAGAATATTACGATCAATATGGTCTAATCCCATCTTGTCAACATCCATCAGGTCTAAGGCGATATTAGCAACTTCCTCTGTTATAATGCCATCGTATTTAACCTGTGCAAAATCCCGAACCCTTTTCAAAATGCGATTGGCAAGACGCGGTGTTCCTCTGCTTCTTCTGGCAAGCTCCAAAGCCCCCTTCTCATCGATCTCCACACCAAGTATCCTCGCCGAGTGTAAAATAATGAGTTTTAATTCCGGCACCGAATAAAATTCCAGCCGGTGAATCACACCGAATCTGTCCCGAAGCGGTGCCGTTAAAAGTCCGGCTCTGGTAGTAGCACCGACCAACGTAAAATGAGGCAAATCCAAACGGATAGAACGTGCTGTGGCACCTTTACCGATCATAATATCTATGGCATAATCTTCCATGGCCGGATACAGTACTTCTTCTACCTGGCGGTTCAGCCGATGGATCTCATCCACGAAAAGCAAGTCTCCTTCCTGCAAATTATTGAGAATCGCCGCCATTTCACCCGGTTTCTCGATTGCCGGTCCGCTGGTTACTTTCATATGAACGCCCATCTCATTGGCAATGATTCCGGCAAGGGTCGTCTTGCCCAGTCCCGGCGGTCCGTAAAAAAGAACATGATCCAAGGCATCATTACGCTGCTTTGCTGCCTCGATATATATTTTAAGATTGTCCTTCACTTTTGATTGACCTATATAGTCATCAAGTGTCTGTGGGCGCAATGATCCTTCTATCTTGCTGTCTTCTTCTATTAAGTTGGTTTCAATCATTCTGTTAGCCATTGATTATGCTGTCTCCAAGTATTTAATGTGTATATTAAAACATATACTTTAATGCCAGTTTTAAAATACTCTCTACAGTGGTCTTCTCATTTATTTCTACCTTTTTCACCGCAGCAGTGGCATCGGAAGCGGAATACCCAAGCGCTACCAGCGCTTCAATCGCTTCTTTCTTCATGACATTATCTAAAGCAGCCCCCTCAGCTCCGGCACCCGCCTTCGTATTCCGCGTATCTGCTTCGCTGGCAAGAATCTTCAGCGTATCTTCCAAAGATATCTTATCACGCAGATCCAGAATAACGCGCTCAGCAGTCTTGGCTCCCACACCGGGGGCTTTGGCGATGGATTTGGCATCACCTGCCATAATCGCAAAGCGAAGGGCATCCGCGCTCATAACGGAAAGAATCGCCAGACCGCCTTTGGGTCCGATTCCGTTGACCGTAATTAGTTTCTTAAAAATCTCCAAGTCGTCTCTGGTCAGGAATCCGTATAAGGACAAAGCATCTTCCCGAACAAGTGTATAGGTATAAATTTTGACTTCATTGCCAAATCCCGGCAATAAATCGGCCGTGGTCGTTGAAACCTTCACATTATAACCGATTCCACCCACCTCTATCACAATATTATCTTCTGTTACTTCTTCTAAGGTTCCTTTTAAATATGCATACATAATTAACTCCCGCTTTTTAATTAATAAAAATAGTGATCTGTCAAAACTTGTATGTTTAAATCGTATAATATCAATAATATTGTCTGAAATGCATCAAGTATGGTGTGATTTCCATAACAATCAATCCAAGCAATGCTCCCGTCAATGTTCCTGATATAATTAGAAAAGGCAAATAATAACTTACCGCAAAGGTCTCTACAACAAACATTGCCACGAGAATTTGACCCACATTGTGAAAAACACCACCAAGCACACTGACACCAACCACGGAAAAACAATTCAGTTTCCTGCCGATCAGCATAGCAGTCAGGCTAAAGACCGCTCCTGAAAGCGCATACAAAATGGTATAAAAATTACTAAACAAAAATCCGGACAACACAATCCGTAAACTATTGACCAGAACCGCTTCTTTCACGCTGCCGGAGGTGACCTTTGTATTTTCTTCAGTAACAGTGTTGCCAAGCCCTACTGCCTCCTGATCATACAACAATAGAACCACCACCGCATTAGGCAGCCCCAGCTTAATACCCGGAATGCCAAAAGAAATCGGGATCAGGGACTCAACATAAGAAAGGATTAACGCTACTGCCAGAAAAAAACCAAGCTCCACCGTCTTCTTCATCACTTCACCATCCCGTCCAGCATAACATCATCCTGAGAATCACCGGTAATCTCTGCCACCAGCTTATGCGGCAGGCAGATGATATTTTCACGATTACCGGATATAGACTTATGATGCACACAAATTTGATCCCGGCAGTCAGCCGCTTCCATCCTGACTGCTCCATCAGCAATGCAGAGCAGATTATAAGCGGTATCTGTTGGAAGATCCGGTTTGACGGACATTCTGCTGATTTCGGGTAAGCTTTCCGAATCAGAATAAGTAATCAGCAAATACTGTTCGTCATTCCCTGTCCCAAGACTGCCTGCACTGCTGTTATTTTCCAGCTTAAGGGTGTAAAGTTCTGATCCATCATAAGAAATTCTAAGCATTGTACCGCTTGACTGTCCAAAGAAAACCCATATTCCTGATAATAATGCCGAAAGCAGGCAAATGACCATCAATATAATATCTGCTTTCCGAATGTGTTGTGTTTCAATTGAATCTTTTTTCTGCATATCATTATACTATCACAATCGAACATATGTTTCAAGCGGTAATTTTCGATATTGCGTCTCTCAACTATTCAAACCCCAAAATGCAGGCGCTATGTGATTTTTTGAAGCACCGTCTGTATATGATTCTGCAGGAAATTATCCTGAAGATCAGACAATCCCTGTGCATTCAATTCCTGCACAATAATATTGCAGATGGCTTCCATAATAAGAACCCTTCCGTCATTGGTATTCAAATGATAAACGTATTCTTCCGGCGCTACATTCTCCCACGCTGCCGCCGGGTCCGGTATCTGATAGAACAGACTTATCATATCGCCGATTTCCGGGCACACGGCAAGTTCTTTCATTCCTCTGTGCATCCATTTATAGAAAGGCGCATATTTCTTATTCAGCAGATATACAAGCTGCATAATCTCCCGAATAAACTCTGTCAGGGCGATCTCTGCCGCAACCCGTTCCCCGCGTTTCATGGCTCGGGCATAATTGTACTGTCCTGCCTGTGCCGCTTTAGCCATGGAATTGACAATTTTACGAATCCAGACTTCCTTCGGATAATACGATAGCAAGCCGTCTCGAATCTCAGTAAATTTCCCTAAATAATCCGCAAACACCTTGCCGTTTGTGGCAGTTGCCAGCGCGTGCTCATCTAATGCAAACCATTCCTGTGCAGTAACCGGTACCGTACTTTGCCCCAGCAATCCTTCATAGAAATCTTCCAGACAGAGCACTCCAACACGTCCTTTGCCCTGTTCTTCCTCCACCCTGCCATGGAATCCCATAAACTCCTGCGGTAAACCCTGATAGGCTTCCTGCATTGCGGCACCATATTGGGTGTAAACCTCTCTCGGCAGCCAGATACAGAAGGACGGACCGTAATCATGATCTTTGGATAATTCATCGTCAAAGCCCAGGCATTCCGATCCCTGTCCCACCAGTCCGACAGCAATTTGATCCTTGATTTCGGCAAATTGTTCCATGATCATTTGATATCCATAGGCTTCATAATATTTCTCAGATAACTCTAACCCTTTCAATACAGTGACCTTGCCTTTCCCAAACTGCAGCTTTTCTATACGCCAAGCTTTGCCTGCACCTCTTTCGCCTTTGTTATATAATGTGCCTGTTTTTCCTTATCCCCTAATCTCTCACAAACAGCCGCACAGTTTTCACACAAAATGGCATAGCTCATATTTTCACCGAAATGTTTCTTGACTTCTTCCAATGCCTTCTCGTAATACTCCAGCGCTTTATCAAATTCCTGCATATGATAACAGGCTTCCCCTATTCCTGCCAATGCACCGCTGTAGTGGGCATCACTATTTTCACCGCTGTTCTCATATAAAGATAAGGCCCGCTCTAACAACCCTTTCGCTTTTTCATGCTGGGATACTTTGAAATAAAGCAAAGCCAGATTGGTCAGTGTGGTAGCAGTCTCCATCTCGCCGCCTTCTATTTTCTCTATAATGGCAAGGGCATTCTCTGCATAGCGGATGGCCTCTTCATTCTCATTCATTTTCTCTAACAGAATACTCATATTATTATAGAGTCCGGCATAGCGGTAATCGTCCGGTTTTAATAACCCGTCATAAATCTGCACTGCCTGACGGTAATACCTAAGCGCCTGTGCGAAATCACCCGCGGCACGATATGCGGTAGCCGTATTCAATAACGTAGTCGCAAAGTGTTCCGAATGATCTAACTGTAATTCCTCCATCAGAAGAAGTACATCCTCTGCCGCTACATACGCCTTTTCAAAAGCGGAAACGCTTCGGTAAAACCCGATCATCTCATTGCAGATGGAAATATATGCGGCATAATCTTCTTCCTCTTTTGCCTGCTGTAAGGAAGACACAAGAAAAGGATCGACTTTGTCAATCTCCTGTCTTGCAAAATAAGAATCCAGTGTTTCGTAAAATTGATCTACGTTCATAATAAAGCCAATCCTTTCTAAAATACCTATTCTATTATAAAACTCTAATACTGCCCGTTAAAAATCTGGGCAATCGGTGAATCATCCGATAAGATAACAGTCTTATCATCACCGGATATACTTTCTTTTAATGCATCCAAAGCACGGACAAAGGAATAGAAATCCGTCTTCTCCGGATCGGAATATGCATCAGACAGGATACGCATGTATTCTGCTTCTCCCTCAGCAATCGTTGCTTCCGCCTTGGCCTGCGCATCGGAAAGCATAATGGAAACCTCTTTATCTGTGGTATTCTCAATCATCTTAGCCTCGGATTTGCCTTCTGCGGTATACTGGGCTGCAATATTCTCGCGCTCGGAAATCATCCGGGTATAAACAGCCTGCTTATTATCATCCGGAAGATCCAACTTCTTTACTTCCACCGTTACGATCTCAATACCATACTGATCCTCCACATGGTTGATCTGCTCCATAATTTCTTCTGTCAAAGACTTGATCTCAATCACTTCCTCCGTATCAGAGGACAGATCCATGTCATTATTTGTGACCTCTGTCTCTGTTTCATCAACCGTAATTGTCATCTTACCATCACGGCTGCGGATTACTTCATCCTGTTTCATATTGGAGATCGTATTTTTCATTGCATTGTAGACAATCGCATCAATACGCCCCTCGGCATTGCTTACTGAACAGCTTAATGTCTGGGCAAATTTAAGCGGATCTGTCACATGCCATAATACGTAGCTGTCCACGATCATGGTTTTCTTGTCCGAAGTAATGACATCGGAAGCAGCAATATCATACAATAATAATTCCTTAGGAATGGTATCGACCGATTCAACAAACGGTATTTTAAAGCTAAGTCCCGCATCAGTTACCACCCTTTGTACCCGTCCAAACTGCCGGATGAGTTTGAACTGATTCTGTCTGGTTACCACCTTGCTGTTGGACAGAATAATCGCTGCAAGAATCACCACAACAACTGCTATCGTGCCGGTTTTGGAAGATTTTTTCTTATCCTTCTTATCCTTTTTCTTCGTCCCATCGGAGTTAAAACGTTCAAACTCCGCGCCTGTATTCTGATTAAAGTCTGCCATCGTTTATTCCTCCTCTTCTGCACTGTCTGCGTTATTTTCGGAACTATTGCCAGTTGTGCTCTCTTCTTTGACAAAACTGTCAAGCGGAAGAACCGTACTGGTATTGCCGTCTTTACTCTGGATTACAACTTTGACATTCGGCAGGATGTCTTCCATTGCCTCATAGAACATACGCTTCTTCGTTACTTCCGGATATTTTACATATTCCTGATACATGGAGTTAAAACGTGCCACCTGACCGTTAGCTTCATTGATTCTCTCCTGTTTCTGAGCTTCCGCATCCTGTAAAATTTTGTCTGATTCGGCTTCCGCATTCGGGATTTGCTCATTCCGGTATTTATTCGCATTGTTAAGAGCAGTTTCTTTACCCTGCTTGGCGGTTTCTACCTGTTTAAAGGCATTCTCAACTTCTACGGTGGGCGGTGTGGCATCCTGAATCGTAATATTAACCAATTGAATACCGATATCATATTCTTCCAGTTTGTCCAGAATCATCTGCTTGATATTCGACTGAATCTCATTTTTGCCTGTTGTCAATACGCTGTCTACACTGTAGGAGCCGATCGTTGTTCTGATACAGTTTTGAGCGATATTTCTTAAAATAGACTCCGGATTCTCTGACGCATACAACGCTTTGACCGGATCAGTCACCCTGTATTCTGCATAGAAATCCACGAAGATAAAATTGTAATCAGACGTAATCATTAAGGCATCCGCCTCTTCTCCGTCCGCATGATAACCGATATTAAATCCCTGAATCGTAGTGTTAACCTTTGTTACACTCTGAATAAACGGGACCTTAAAATGAAGTCCCGGCGTGGTCACCGCTTTGGGCGAACCAAAGGTACATACAACTGCCTGCTCTTCCTCTTTAATGGAATAGTAAGAATTACTTACAAGAATAAACAGGAGTATTACAGCGATCACAATTTTAACCGTAAACATACCTTTTCCGTTTGTAATCTTACTTATCGTTTCGTTTTTATTCTTTTTTGCGCCAAACATATTACTCCTCCGTTTCTCTTACAGCAGCACAAAATAATCATCAATATATTTATTAGATAAATCACATATATAAAACAATTCTGATTATATAACATATTAAAAGGAAATACTAATTAAAATTTACTAAACTCCCTCATATGGGCAAAATATAAAAAATCAGAATATTTCACATTTGTCAATGAAAAACATTCTGATTTTTAAATTCACATAGCCATAAACTTAATGACATTGACTGTCAAGCCCGCTTTTTATATGAAACGCCGTTTTCACTTTTATCGAATCCTCTCGGGAAAACCGACTTTCTTCTGCACCTTGCGAAGCGTCTTTAAAGCATAATAGTTTGCTTTCTCACCGTTTTCCTTGATTATCTTATCAATGTAATCCTTATTCTTACTCAAATCTTCATAGCGTTCCTGCAACGGTTTCAGGACACCGACAACCGCTTCCCCCACTGCCAGCTTGAAGTCGCCGTAGCCTTTGCCTTCAAATTCTTTCTCTGTCTCTGCGGGTGTCTTACCGGTACATGCGCAGTAAATGTCAATCAGATTCATAATACCCGGCTGATTCTCTGTATAACGGACACAAGCCTCGGAATCGGTAACCGCACGTTTAAACTTACGGATAATGGTATCCGGGTCATCCATCAGATAAATGCTGGCATTCGGATTCTCGTCAGATTTGGACATTTTCTTAGACGGGTCCTGTAAGCTCATGATCTTAGCGCCGGACTTGCCGATATAAGGCTCCGGAATGGTAAATACGTCACCATAGATTCCGTTGAAACGCTGTGCAATATCTCTTGTGATTTCTAAGTGCTGTAATTGGTCTTTACCGACAGGGACAACGTCCGACTGGTATAACAGAATATCTGCAGCCATCAGTACCGGATAAGTAAAGAGTCCCGCATTGATATTATCTGCATGCTTGGCAGCCTTATCCTTAAACTGTGTCATACGGTTTAACTCACCCATATACGTGAAACAATTCAGAATCCAGGATAACTCAGCATGTCCGGACACATGGGACTGATAATACAGACAATTCTTCTCCGGGTCAAGACCTGCCGCAATATATAAAGTAAGCAGATTTCTGGCACGCTTACGAAGCTCGGAAGGGTCTTGTCTGACCGTAATAGAATGTAAATCTACCACAGAGTAAAAACACTGGTATTCATCACACAGGGTAACCCAGTTCTTTAGGGCACCCAGATAATTACCAAGCGTCAGATTACCGGTCGCCTGCATACCACTGAACAAAACTTTCTTTCCATCTATCATAATATCTGCCTCCAAACATATGTAATATATCAGCCTTAAGTGTATCATTCTCATACGAAAAGCGCAAGCATAAAACTTGCGCCTTTCCTCTCATCCATGTATCTACTGTTCTTCGCATCCACAGGTAGATCCGCCGAATGGTCTGCTCTCAAACCGGGGCTCGAATCGGGAATCATTGCATGAGCAGGAATCTTTATCAGACTCTCTCGGACAGCGTGGCTCCACCTTTTCACAGCCGCAGTCATTATCATTGTGACAGCCGAACCCATTCTGATTGCAGAACAATAACAGCAATAAAATAATACAACAGTTCATAGTTTCATCTCCTTTTTTCTCATACGATATACTATGCAAAAAAGGAAATGCGGTCACTCTATCTAATCCTGTTTTTCAGAATTCTTACCCTTATATACCGAAAGGTTTTCTCTTCTCCCTGCTCTGCTAACATATGAAGTAAAAACTCCAAAAGTTGTTTGGTCTTGGGGTGAAGAAACGGCGGGGTCTTGCCCGATTCATAGTAAGCCAGAGGATCTTTATCCGTATAGGCATCCTTGTGATACACTTTACATGCCGCAATACGATCCATAAACATCTCTACAATATAGCGTTTGGGCATAGGTGCCGGCGCCATACCGCCCGGAATGTCTTTGTTGCTGTAATCAATCCAATACTCATAATGATGTTTATTGCGTCCTTTGTGATGAAGCCATGCAGAGGAATAACCGACATCCTCGCGTTCTGCATTATTGGGGCTGCGGTCTCCCTGCCAGTATTTGGCACCTACACTGAATTCTGTAGGACTGTATTTCGATAAATCATGCAGCAGTCCCTGTTTATAAAGTCCGACTTTAAAACACCCTTCCATGACTAATACTTTGTGGTAGGTAATGGTTTTAAAATGTTCCCATGCTTTGCTCATACGCTCATACTTCCTTTAGTTACAGATTTTCTTTTATTCTTAACAGTTTCCTGTACCGGACAATCCCTGAGGGTATAAATTTCGATCGTTCTGGGGGCAACCCTGATTTCCTGCGAATATTCTTCCGTGACGGGACAAACATCATGCTGCGGAAATGTAGAAGATACCATTGTCCAGATTTTGCCTTTCGGAGGCTGCGGAAGTCCCAGTACATGAGTTTCCCAATGCATATTAATGCCAATATAAAACAGAGTATCGTCTTTTTCTTCCCCTTTTTGTCCATAATAACCGCAATACAGGATTCCCATGCTTCTGCTGGCAGGACCGGTATCCGGTCTCCACGCCTCTCTTCCATGATAAGAAATATCCGGATATCCGCAGGATAAGTAATCCATACCTTTCAGCGGTGCCGGATTGTGCAGAATCGGATGTTCTTTCCTAAGCTGAATCAACATCTTGGTATAATTCAGCAATTCCTTTCCACTTTCCATCTGATTCCACTTAACCCAGGTTACTGCGTTATCCTGACAATAAGGATTGTTGTTGCCCTCCTGCGTATTACCAAATTCGTCCCCGCTGTAAAGAAGCGGTGTTCCCTGTGATAAAAACAGCATTGTCATGGCATTTTTCATTTGCCTTGTCCGTAATTCCAGAATGCTTTTTTTACGGCTTCGTCCTTCCATGCCACAATTCCAACTGCAATTATAATCATTACCGTCCTGATTATCCTCGCCGTTTAGCTCGTTATGCTTACGGTCATAGCTTACCAGATCAGCCAGTCTGAAACCGTCCCATTTCGCTATATAATTCACAATACCTGCTTCAGAACTATTATTTCGAAGGTGAAGCAGGAAGGCATTAATCATATTGTCATCGCCCTTTAGGAATCTACGCATATCATAGAGAAATCCGTCGTTCATCCGTCCGAAATGACGGTAGTTTAGCTTATTTGCATCCCACTTAGGCTGATATTGCTGCTCCGTAAGAATCTTCGTCTCTGCAAGAAGAGGCTCCTGCATCAGCAGATCAATCGGAAGGTTGACTCCCATCACATGAAAACCGTCTATATGATATTCCAATACCCAGTGTTTCATAATTTCTACAATTTCCAGGGGTGAAACATCAGTAGGAAAATAAAACTGCATCAGCACTTCTATGCCATTTTGATGCAATGTTTTAACCATATCTTTATATTCCGTTACAGCATCTTTGCTGTAAGCATATCTGCTTTTCGGGATGTAATACAACCCCTTTTGATATCCCCAGTAATTGATCTTATACGACTTCTCTTTCGGCACGTTATCTTCCTGTGCGGATATCTCCTGCATATAGGAAACGGCTGCCTGTTCCATGGACATTGGCTGGGCAGTATTCTCCTGGAGCAACAGTTCATCAAATTCATAAGCGGGCATAAGAAGCAGCGAAGTGATTCCCAGTTCCTGCAGATAAGGAATCTTCTCTACGATACCCGCATAGGTTCCTTTGTATTTTACATTGGAAGACCGATGCCTGGTAAAGCCTCTAACATGCAGGGAATAAAGGATCATATCTTCATAGGGTATTCGGAGCGGACGATCATTCTCCCATACATAAGCAGAATCCAACACCTTACATCTGGGCAGATTTTTCCTAACTTCACCGTACCGATAAGGATTATCTATCTTTCTGCAATAGGGGTCCTGAAAGATGTGCTCTCCCTGATAGAACAGATAACTGCACTCCCTATCCTGATAATCCCTCAGAAGCATGGAATAAACAGAACCAGTTCTGTTCTCTTCCGGAAAGGGAATCCTGATTCCGTCTTTGTGCTTTCTATCATAAAGCAGCACGCCTGTTTCCTGATAAATGCCGCTTCTGTCTGTCTGATCAAACACGGCAGAAATATGCATGCCTTCCGGTTGGAAGCACACTCCTAACGGATATACCTGTGTTTTCTCTATTTTAAATGCTTTTTGCATGAAAACCTCCGCTGATTCAAGTCTTATTATCTGGCAATATAATTATTTTACCATAGAAACAACCTTTTCTGTATAAAAATTTATTTATTGATTGAATATCAGCTTTAACTTCTGTAAAATATAACTATTCCAGCACAGAAGGAGGAATTATTATGGGTAAAAACAATACAGATAACGGTTATGATGCAGAAGAAATGACAGTAGAATTGGAATTGGATGACGGTACTTGTGTCGATTGTGCTATTGTTACCATACTGACCGTATCCGGTCAGGACTATATCGTACTACTGCCGCTTGATGAAAACGGGGAAAATTCCGATGGCGAAGTCTGGTTTTACCGTTACAGCGAGAATCCCGATGATCCCAATGAGGAACCGGAATTAGGATATATTGACGATGATGAGGAATATGAGGCTGTAGCAGACGCTTTCGATGAATATTTAGACGCTTCCGAATTCGATGAATTGGTCGATGATCAGGATTCGGAAAAATAATCAGATCTTTCATGTCCTGCTTCCGGCTTTGGCGGGAATCGGGCAGCAATTGCTTGTAAGAACCGGGAAGGTGCATCTTTCCCGGTTTTTCCTTTTGCCGCACTGATATACAGATTGTTCTTTGCCCTTGTCGTAGCCACATAGAACATACGCCGTTCTTCTTCCAGATCGGCTTCTGTTACAGCTTTCTTAGAGGGAATTTTGCCCTCCGTACATCCGGGCAGATATACGCTGTCATATTCCAGACCTTTGGAGGCATGCATGGTAAGCAGCTCAATGCCTTTCTTAGCATCAGCAGAGGCACCTTGAGCAGCATCTTTTTGCCGGCTTAACATTTTTTCATATTCACTGATGTAGTGTTCCACCTCTTCATAAGAAGCAAACTGTCGTACAAATTCCTGAAATTCATCCGCAATCTGCAGCAATTCCTTAGATTGTACAATACCGTACTTATCTGTCAGATAAGAATCATATCCTATAACATTTCTGATATAACGGACTGCCAGATATGGTTTCTTACCGCGGATACACTCTAATCCTCTGAAAAGTGTATCTATCGCATCTTGTATCGCAGGTGTATCACGATAATAATGCTTCCATAGCTGCTCCGTAATATCTTCCGTGGTCAGGCTTTCTCTCCTGATATAGCGTACCGGCCGGTTCATAATGCCAAGAAACAGGCTGCGCCGTCTGCTTCCGGCTGCCAGTTCCATATAAGCTAACAGATCTTTTATGATAAAGTGTGAAAATCTGCTCTTTGGTACATCTTTTAATTGATACGGAATTTTGTTCTGTTCTAAGACCTGTGCCCATAAGGCACACTCATAATTTGTTCTGCAAATAATGGCCGACTGTTGCAGTGTTTTATCTTTTAACTGCGCATTTAGCCTGTCAATCAAATCGGCCTGTTCTTCTTCCTGCGTATCAAAAATGTGACAGCAGACGCCCTCGCCATCCGCATGGCTGGCTTCTATTTCTTTCTCAAACCGCTCTTTATTTTCTGACACAACAGCTAAAGATGCTTCCACAATCTGTCTGTGACAACGGTAATTAACATTGAGAAGAATCTGCACAGCTTCCGGGTAATCCTTTAAAAACTGCTGCATATTTGCCGGGCTTGCTCCGCGAAACCGGTAAATGGACTGGTCATCATCTCCTACAATAAATATATTGTTATCCGGTGCCGCTAACAAGCGCATAATACGATATTGTCCCGGTGCAATATCCTGAAATTCATCAATCAGAATGTAATGAAATTGAGATTGCCACTTTTTAAGCAACTTTGGGTTTTGCACTAATAAGGCTTCGCAGTGGATCATGATGTCGTCGAAATCCATTTGTTTGAATTCGGTCAGATACTTTTGATATTCAGAAATCAGGAACAGCAAATCCTCTTCCGTCATCTCCGCGAGAGGAAGTTCTGCTGACGAAAATCGGACAGGCATATTTTTAACGGCACTGATCACCTTTATAAGCTTATCATAATCCTCCTCTTTGACATAGGCAAAGCGTTTCTGCATCCGTACGATGTTTCTAATCAGTTTTCTTTTCTCGAATTCTGTAATAATGGTATAGCCGCGATATTGCGCTGACTGTTTCAGAATATGATAGAATACGGCATGAAAAGTGCCGAACCACACAGGCGGTTTCAAAGGTTCCATAAGGTGGAAAAAGCGTTCCTGCATTTCGAGAGCAGCCGCTTTGGTAAAAGTGATCACAAGAATATGGGCGGGATCAACGCCATGATGTGTAATGAGATGTTGAATACGATGAACGGTAACATAGGTTTTACCACTGCCGGGACCGGCTAAGATCATTGCCGGCCCGGCAGTGTGCCAAATTGCTTTCTTTTGATTGGGATTGCTTGTCCGATCAGGCATTCTGTAATTTCTCGATTCCCTTACGGATTCTTGCTAAGGACTCGTCCTTCCCTAAGATTTCCATCAGTTCTGTGGCGCCGCCCGGTGTCATCTGTTTGCCGGATACGGCTGTTCTGACAGGCCACATCACATAACCGTTCTTACATCCCTTTTGTTCCACATAAGCGGATAAAGTCTGATACAGCGCATCATTGCTGTAATCTTCCTGCGCTTCCAAAATCGGAAGGAGTTCTGTCAGAACTTCCAATGATGTCTCTGCATTGGTCTTCATCTTCTTATGGGTATACATCTCCACATCATATTCCGGAAGTTCTTCAAAGAAATCGATATGTTCTTTGATATCCGGGAAAATTTCAATTCTGGTTTTAACCATAGCGGCAATCTTCTTAAGATCCATGTCCTTCGTGATGACTTCTTTCAAATAAGGTTCTGCCATCTCATAGAACTTGTCAAAATCCATGGCTTTCATATATTCACCGTTCATCCACTTTAATTTGGTGTAATCAAACACCGCAGGGGATTTGGATAAATGGTGGTAATCAAATTTCTGCACCAGCTCTTCTAACGTAAAAATCTCGTTATTGTCTTCCGGGCTCCAGCCAAGCAGCGCCACAAAATTCACGATAGCTTCCGATAAAAAGCCCTGATCAATCAGATCTTCATAAGAAGAGTGTCCGCACCGCTTGGACAGCTTCTGGTGGTTTTCGTCTGTAATTAACGGACAATGAATGTATTCCGGTACTTCCCATCCGAATGCATCATAAAGACGATTGTACTTAGGCGAGGAAGATAAATACTCGTTTCCTCTTACCACGTGGGTAATTCCCATCAAATGATCATCTACTACATTGGCAAAATTATAAGTCGGATATCCGTCGGATTTGATGAGGATCATATCATCCAATTCCGCATTATCTACCGTAATGTCACCGTAGATATCATCATGGAAAGTTGTAGTACCCTCTGTGGGATTGTTCTGTCTGATGACATAAGGCTTACCGGCAGCGAGATTTGCTTCGATTTCTTCCTTGGATAAATGCAGACAGTGCTTGTCATATACATTGATCTCTTTTCCTGCTACTGTCTGGGTCAGCGTTGCCAGTCTTTCTTTATCACAGAAACAATAATAGGCTTCTCCCTTATCGATCAGCTCTTTGGCATATTTCAAATAAATACCCTGTTTCTGGCGGTCACTCTGTACATAAGGACCCACACCCCCGTCCTTATCCGGTCCCTCGTCATGTACCAGACCGGTCTTCTCTAAGGTTCGGTAAATAATCTCCACAGCACCTTCTACATAGCGCTCCTGATCAGTATCCTCTATTCTTAAAATAAAATCTCCGCCTTCATGCTTCGTGATCAGATATGCATACAATGCGGTTCTGAGATTACCTACATGCATACGTCCGGTAGGACTCGGTGCATATCTTGTTCTGATTTTTTTCATGGTTCTGTTTTCCTTTGCAATCTTTATCGTTTCTCTGTCAATTTTTGGGATTGCATCCTTTCTCTTGCTATATATTGTCCGGCAGTTTCTTTTCCGCCGCATTCTGGAAAGCGCCCACTGCTTTGGTTGCAACAGCGACAGGAATATTCGTTCCGGCTCCTGCAACACAGCCGCCAGGACATGCCATTCCTTCAATCAGACAGCCGTTTTTCTTTCCTGCCTTTGCAAGCATCAGCATCTTCTTACATTCCGCAAGGCTTTCCGCGTGTTCAATGTTAACTTCCACATCAGGATAATATTCTCTGACACATTCTTCAATGGCGCTTGCCACACCGCCAGCCACACCGTATCCGCGTCCGGCTCCGGTAGCACCTTTTAACTCGTCCATTGCCTGGATTTCTTTGAGCAGAATTCCTCTCGCTTCAAAAATACCCGTCAATTCCTCGAAGGTAATAACGAAATCCACATCGGAACGAATAGTTCTTCTGGAGGCTTCCAGCTTCTTGGATGCACAGGGTCCGATAAAGACTACCTTGGCATCAGGATGTTCTTCTTTAATAACACGTGCAGTCGCCACCATAGGGGTAAGTGCATTGGATATTTTATCAATCGTTTCCGGGAAGAATTTCTTCGCCAGCACAGACCAGGACGGACAGCAGGATGTCAGACTAAAAGGCAGATTGCCGGTAGCTACTTCCTTAGCATAATGCTCTGCCTCTGCAATGGCACCCATATCCGCACCGATGGCTGTTTCATACACATCATAGAAACCTAATTCTTTTAATGCGGTCTTAAACATATCCGGTGTTACATCCGGCCCGAACTGTCCGGCGAATGCCGGTGCAACCTGTGCAATAATCTTTTGACCGGACTGCATAGCACGGATCAACTGGAAAATCTGAGACTTGTCCGCAATCGCACCGAACGGACAGCTTACCATACATTGACCGCAGGATACACACAATTCATTATCAATGACTGCTCTTTTCTTATCATCATTCTTAATCGCATTCACACCGCAGGCACCTGCACAAGGTCTTACCTGATGGGATATGGCATCATAAGGACAGACTGCCTTACATTTACCGCATTTGATACACTTCTCCTGATCAATAATGGATTTACCGTTCTTCATGGAAATCGCACCGCGCGGACATACCTCTCTGCAGGGATGCGCCACACAGCCCATGCAAAGGTCCGTCACATGATAACAATTCTCCGGACATGCATTACAGGCAGACGGAATAACCTGCATCAGCGGCGGCTCATAGTATTTCTCTGAAATATTACTCTCTTCCAGCCCCTGTGTTAAGTGAACCGGCTGATTTTCCGGGCGAAGTGATAATCCCATGGCAAGACGAATTCTCTCTCGCACAATTGCACGTTCTCTATAAATACTTTCATATTCGGACTCATCATAATCCACAATCTTATAGGGAAGAGCTTCAATATCATCTTTCAGATTATCTGAATGATATGCCAGATTGGCTACTTCCTTAAAAATCCGTCTTCTGTTCTTGCGAACCTGCGTATCAATTCCTCTCATAAAAATACCACGCCTTCTTGTTTATTTTCTACAGTGTTCAGAAAAACTGTTAATATTTTCACAATCCATTTACATAAATATCCCCGTAAGTAGACATGTCTATTTTTACACAAACTTACGGGGAAATCAAGTGAATTTACGTAATCTGAAAATTCTATTTTTTACGGCGGCTCAAACAAATGATAAGCCCCGCTGCCAGCGCACCGATCGGAAGAATAAAGACTGCTATTACCCCTACCAGATACACTGCCTGCGCACGAAAGACCAGATTGCCGATTTCAAAGCTTTTCGCCGGAATTGCGACAGAACTCTCATGATCTGCCAGAGAACTGATCATACTGCAAAAAAGCTTAATATTATAACCGGGAACCATATCATCTGCCACGGTAGTAAACATACTTTCATTGGCAACAATCAGCGCTTGGGAAAGTTCTCCCTGATCCGTTGTTTTCTCTGCTCTTAAACTGATTACAAAAGGGCCATCAATATCGTCAGCTGACTTGCTGTAGTCTTCCACATTCGAAACATTGACTTTGCTGAAAGAACTGTCGCTGGTTGTCAAAAGTGGTGTATAGTAAACGCCATCTGTTGCCTCATCATAGGATAATCCGCGGGAAAGCGGCGCAAAAACCGCACCGTCTACAACTCTCTGCGTCACTTCATCATAAGCAATCTCAGGGAAGAGATAATAAGGGCTCTGGTAATAATATTCCCGATCTCCTTCCACGATCATACCGTCCACAACAGAGACACCGTAATAATCCAGAATTCGCTCAAAATTATCCATACTTTCTTCGGTAAAGGTAGGAAGCAGGAAGGCATTGCCGCCCTGTTCAAGGTATGCAATGATCATATCCGCATCATCCTCTGAAAAATCACTGGTAGGTGCATTAATGATAACACCCTGTGCATCTGCCGGGATTTCATCCACAGAGTACAAGGTCAATTCTTCATATGTTACATTCTCTTTGGTGAGAGCATTTAAAAAGGTCTCTTCGAAGCCCAGTTCTCCATGTCCGGCTATAATATAAAATTTAGGAATATCCTCTGTCGTCACATAAGCAATGGCCGATGCAAGCTGTCCTTCCCCGTCATATCCGGTAATCTCATAACTATAAGAGGTATAATTCATCTCATAGGCATAGATGGAATTGTAGTCCACCACAGTACTGTTGGCCGGGCCTACCACGATCAGACTGTTGTTCGTCGGCTCTTCACTTGTGTAGTTATAATAGAATTTCGGATTAGCCACAGGACTGACATATTCTACCTTAATATGATCGGACAAACCTTCCATCTGCGTCAGCGTCTTGTCCAGATCTTCGTCTTTGGAGGCTTCCTCTGCCAGAACATAAATTGTAATATCGTCTGTAAGATTTGACAACATTTCTTTCGTATCATCTGTCAAAGTGTAAATCTTGTTAGACGTCACATCAAAAGAAGTATACTGATCCGGCACATAGTTTAATCCAAGATTTACAGCAATCGTCAATACTGCCATCACAAGAATTGTGGCAACACTGTAAGTTCCCAGCTTAATTCCTTTGCCGGATACACTGTATCTGCGCTTCTGAATGGACTGTGCCGTGCAGAATAATACAAATGCAGTCAAGGTGATATAATAAGCCACGGCTTCTATCTGAAAATAGCCGCTGGAAAGCATATCAAATCTGCTTACCATATCGAAGCAGCGTAATACCTTAGACACAATTTCTGCAAACACAGTTGTACCGGAGCTTGATAAAATGCTGCAAAGCCCTGACATAATATAGCCTAAAAACAGTACAACTAATGTAAGGACAGCAGCAATCACTACACTGTCCGTCAAAGAGGATAAAAATAATCCGATTGCCAGAGCAAGACAGCCGTATAAGAAAAATCCAAACAAGGACGAATATGATATTCCTATCTGGAATTCCCCTGCCTGCATCAGGGCGAGAGGTGTCAGGCCGATCACAACTGTCGGAATCGCAAGCACAGTTACCAGGGCAAGATATTTACCCATAACAATCCTGCCAACCGACACCGGCGCCGTTAAAATTAACTGATCCGTTTTATATTTCCGGTCTTCCGAAAGACTGCGCATAGTCAGAATCGGAATCGTAATGATAAATAAAAACACAATACTCTGCAGCACATAAGATATGGTGGGATATCCTGCCAGCATATTAAATACGGTAAAATAAATTCCCATCATAAAAAGAGTTGCCGCAACAAATAACCACCCGATAAAGGAATGAAAGAAGGATCTTAAATCTCTCTTATAAATTGCTATCATCGTCTGTATCCTCCTGCTCATCATTTATGATATCTTCATTTTCTTCCGCCTGTGTATCGGTTAATTCAAGGAAGATATCTTCCAATGTTTTTTCCACTCTGTTCATGGATAAAATCGGCAGTCCGGCACCGGATAATGCCACGGACAATTCCTTACGGATATCAATATTGTCTTTCGATATAATCCTTATCTTAATACCATTTGCTTCTTCCGACTGCTCAAAGATATAGGTCTCTATCTGCCCCATCGCCTTAAGCACTTCTTCAGCCTGTACTTTATCACCCAACACGGTTACTTCCAGTTCTACCTTAACCCGCATCATCTTCTGCAGTTCTTCCGGGGAACCGCTTGCCACAAGCTTTCCTTCGGAAATAATCATGATGTGGTCACATACCACACTGACTTCAGACAAAATATGCGAACTCAGGATTACCGTATGTTCCTTTGCCAGACCTTTGATCAAATCCCGCATCTCTATAATCTGCTTAGGGTCCAGTCCCACCATCGGCTCATCTAAAATAATCACTTCCGGATAACCAATCAGTGCCTGTGCCAATCCTACACGCTGTTTGTAGCCTTTGGAAAGATTTTTAATGAGGCGGTTTTCAACCTCATTTAACTGAATCTTATTAACGATCTCTTCCACATGCTCTGTTCTTTCTTTCTTCGGTATCTTCTTAAGTTCTGCCACAAACATCAGATATTCCCGCACTGTCATATCCGTATACAACGGTGGAATCTCCGGCAGATAGCCAATACATTGTTTGGCTTTGATCGGCTCCTTCAAAATGTCATATCCGTTTATCGTCACTGTACCGCTGCTTGCGGCGATATAGCCTGTCATCATATTCATCGTCGTGGATTTACCCGCACCGTTTGGACCTAAAAAGCCATAAATCTGCCCTTTTTCTACCGTAAACGACAAATGATCCACTGCCGTGTGGTTTCCGTATCTCTTGACTAAGTTCTCTACCTGTATCACAGAAAACTCCTCCCTTCTGTCTGACAAACACTTCTTTCAATATACCGGATAAATGTGTCTCTATTCGTATCAAATTGTGAAAAATCTGTGTTCTATTTCTTCTGCTGTACCTAAAAGGATTCGTGTCACAATAAACACACTGTAAGGATTATATCATATTATAGTAGTAAAAACATCTGTAAACATAGTGGATTACCACTAGGAAAGGTATCTTATGAAAGATTATATATACAAAGAAACCCTTGCCAACTTTCCGCTTGCAATGGCATATGTTCCCATGCAGCACTTTAACGGCATCTGCGATAATCTGGAAGAAGCCTTCAGCGACGGAACAGTTTTCCCTGAGCTGAATAAGCCATTTACCGGAAGGAGGCACTGTAAGAAATGATGAATATGCATTTTGCCAATGAGCAGGAAAAACTGCTCCACGATATCGGCATACTCAGCTTCGTGGTTGTGGAACTGACTTTATATCTGGACACCCACCCGGATGACCGAAATGCCATGGAATATTTTAATCATTATAATCGTATGACCAATCAGGCGAAAAAAGAATATTCTGCCAAATACGGTCCGCTGACAATTTCTTATGCAGATACATCGGAATGCAGTGACTGGAAATGGGCGCTTGGCCCAATGCCCTGGGAAGGAGGATGCAACTAATGTGGAATTATGAAAAAAGATTACAGTTCCCGGTCAATATTACAAGCCCGAATGCCAGACTGGCGCAGGCTATCATCAGTCAATACGGTGGACCGGACGGGGAAATGGGCGCATCTATGCGTTATCTCTCACAGCGATATGCGTCTCCCTATCGGGAGGTTTCCGCCATCCTGACAGATATCGGCACGGAGGAACTGGCGCACTTAGAGATGGTGGCTACTATTGTCCATCAGCTGACTAAAGATTTATCTATGGAAGAAATCGAAGAATCCGGATTTGCCAATTATTATGTAGATCATACGGTTGGTATCTGGCCCCAGGCAGCAAGCGGCTTCCCGTTTACCGGTGCACAGTTCCAGTCTACCGGTGATATTATTACTGATTTGATGGAGGATATGGCGGCTGAACAAAAGGCGCGAACTACTTACGATAACATTCTGAGGCTTATTCATGACCAGGAGGTTTGTGAACCGATTAAGTTTTTGCGGGCGCGTGAGATTGTGCACTTCCAGAGGTTTGGCGAAGCACTGCGCATCGTTCAGGATAAATTAGATTCCAAGAACTTCTACGCATTCAATCCGGGCTTTGATAAGTGTCCGTCATAAACCGATTATATCAATAAGAAAAGAAGCTGTTGCAAAGGTTGATTACTCACTACCGAAGCAATAGCTTCTTTTTCCGATTTTAATATGTTGTGTTTATAAATATGCAGCATAACAAAAAACATGCACCACCTACCGAAACACCAGTTCTCTGACAAGTCCCTATTTTAGATCTTTCACCCTCTCGAGAAAATCCTTTGCAGTTTTTGGTTCAATTATGAAATACAGTGCGATCATATATAAACTTCGCAAACAACCCTTAGAAAGTGAAAAGAATAACTATGACATCAAAATCAAATCTTTTCTCACTTTGGAAAACTCCATCAACTCATCAGTAAATCCATTAATGGAAAACAAAATGAAACAATCTTTTCGCTCGTTCCTTTTCCATTCAACCTGTTCGGCTTTCTTCTCCAGACTCCGTAATACATCCACACCAACTTTATGCGTCCAGTATTTACATTCCCCAAAAATAATATGATTACCCTCTTTATCAAGAGCCACAATATCAATTTCAGTATTGTTATTCCACCATCTGCCGACTTTATCAAAGTGAAAATCCCATGTATCACTGGCATTAAGCTCCCACATTTTTTCAATACATACATTCTCATATACATAGGCTATGTGTGCATCCACTAGGTTTGCCCGTATTTTGTTCATTGCCAGTTCAACATGTCCCGATTCAATATAGTTCAGATTCGGAAAAATAAACCGAAACCAGAACAGCATAAAATTATCCTTAATTTTGTATAATCCCTTCTTGCTATTTTCTGGATTATCCTCTGTTACAGGAACCTCCCTCTCTAAAATATCAAGATTAATCAAGGTTTTCAGATATTTGGTAAGTCCCGTCTGTTTTAACTCAAGTGCAGTCGCTATTTTGGAAAGTTTCTGATTACCGGACGCGATTGTCTTAATAATAGAAAAATAACTCCCTACCTCACTGACCTCACGCTGCAGCAAAAAATTAGGCTCATCATATAAGAAGCTGGATTTCGACAATACATTATTTTCTATTGCCGAATAAACATTCGCGGAATCATAAAACAGTTCAATATATTTTGGCACGCCTCCGGTTATGGCATAATACTCAATGAGTTCCTTTTCACTTTTATCAGGAAAGAATTCATGATAATGCCGGAAAGCTATCTGTTTCAGCTTGATTTGCCCTGTTCTACGTCCATATAAAGGGCTGGAATAGGCAAGGGTCTGGCTTTCCATCATGGAGATAAGCGATCCACAAAGAATCACCATGACATTTCTGTCCTTCAATATCGTATCCCATATTCGCTGAAAGACAGAGGGAAAGGCACGGTTCGCCTTTCCGAGATATTGAAATTCATCAATAATCATCAGCTTTTTTCCATCGGAAGCAGCATCAGCGTCAATCCATACCTTGAAGATCATATCCCAACTGTCTACATTGGCATTCATCAGCAGTTCGTTGCCCATCTGCTCTGCGACAACGTTTTTAAAAGCAATCCTGTTTTGGGTTTCATTTTCTTCTGTTGCCAAAAAATAGATCGCCTTTTTATTTTCGATAAATTTATTTGTAAGTGCTGTTTTCCCTACTCTCCGTCGTCCATATAGAATCACAAGGGAAGAACCGTCACGCTTATATTCTTTTTCCAAAAAGCCAAGTTCTTCTTGCCTGTTTATAAACTTTTTCATTCCATAATCACCTCTCACTATTATTATACTTTAAATTATAATAATTTCAAGTATAATATATGAGAATCGTCAGGAATACCCCGACGATTCTCATATATTCCAATTGGCAATTGTCAGTAGGTCTTCATTGAAGCCGCTTATCAGCATGGTATCTAAAAGTTGCTTCTCTGCCTTTTCAATCGCCTTGATTTTCAATTTCAAATCATTAATTTCAGCTGTGTCACTTTTTCGCCGTATGCTTTGCTTCAGTAAGTTCCGACAGTTTTGCAGCGATACAGCCATAAACCATATTCTCTAAATCTTCCTCTGCATCTTTGGTAATATATATTTATAATCCATATTTTGACCTCATATCGGAAATCACTGCATCTGCCTCACGATATTTGCCTTCTTCACCATGTTTTCTGGATTTCTCCAGCTTTGCTAACATTTCTTCTTCCGTCATTGCCGCATATGGACTATAATATACTGTATTTCTCTTGATTTCAAAAGGAAAACCATTGTTTGCTACAGCCTGTGTTAAAAACATTCTGATTGCAGTTGTTGTATCAGTACCCAAATCTTTAAATAACATATCAGATTTCATCTTCAAATCATCATCAACTCTCACCTGAATTGTGCTTGCCATAAAATACACTTCCTTCTTTTTTAATTAGAATGCTCATTCATTGCCAAATCAATGCATTTGCAATATTTTATTTAATTTTGGAGAGCCTTGGATGTTAAAGGTGTCAAATAAACTCAATACGATATGTCATCTCATGCCATTCTTCTCCACCCCAGGTTGAATCTGCAATGCCACGATCAACAAATCCCATCTTCTTATACATTTTCACCTTATTTTGCAGGCATGTCAGTACCAGCATTCCACGGTCATTTTCTCTTTCTCGCCTTAAGTACTGAAACACCAACTCTCTGGCAAGTCCCTGTTTCCGATATTCCGGTAACACATCCAGTCCCAACAACATAATATTTTGTCCATCCTGCTTGTGTAAATCCGCATCTGTAAAAAAATCATCCCTGAATGAATATTCATCCGTTGCCAAACCATTCAGAAATCCTGCAAGCTTACCATTTGTCTTGTCAACTGCCACTAAGAACAATTCCGGTGCTTTAGCAATTCTTTCTTTCATACATTTTTCAGAACATGCCTCATTGGGCGGGAAGCATATCTGTTCAATGAGCACTGCCTGTTCTGCTTCCTCCTGTCTGATAGAACGGAACTCATACTTTTCCATCAGGTCTTTATCTGCCAGATGATACTCTGCAAGCAGCTTCCTCGCATATTCTTTTCCCTCTTCAGATAAATATACACATTTACTCTTCTTTGGCTGATACAGTAATTCTTTTTGTTCTAACACATTTAATGTGTCAAAATCATAACCTTTCCAGCTCGGTTCCAAGTATTTGCAATATTCATTATTCTCCTGAAACCTCGTCAGATATAAAAGCATCAGCGACAATTCCTCAACCGCTTGTTTTCTTGATTTCTTATTCATATTCCTATTCATATTCATCACCAATAATGATTCCTTATATCTTCCAGTTCTACGAGTGCATCATATAGTCTCTCCTGAAGTTCAGCTTTTGAAAGACTATTTACATATTTACGAAGTTCTATATAGTGCTGTTTTTCTCTTTCTTCTTCCTCTCGTTCCCATTCTTCCACTTGTTTGAGAAAGTCCTTGGCGGCCTTTGGTTCAGCCGTGAAATACAGTGCGATCATATGCTTACATACCACTCGTCTGCCATCTGCAAACGGACAATTGCAGACAGAATGCCTTGGATGCGCTTTATCAATATGCACCGTATAAGAATTGCCTTCACTGCCAGAAACCATTCCGTCATATGTATCATCCCCGGATTTACTCCATGAAATGACTTTCTTATTTTCATAATAATCCATACCACGCCAGACAGATTTACCGCTGGCAAGTTCTATTAGTCCCATATACTTTAATCCTCACTTTAGTTCTTAAAGATGTAAACCATAAACAATATTCAACGCTCCAAAGCAAATCATTATCTGTTTTCATAATAACGTAGATTTTTAGCCTTACCTCTTTTCAATAAAGTTCCATCCTCTGTCAACTCACGCAAAAGCAAAATTGCTGTTGCCTGAGAAATACCAAGTTCTTCTTCAATATCTTTACGTACTACATATCCGTTGCGATGACAAAGTTCCAGAACCGTATTGATCCGTTCCTCTTTTTTCGTCAGATTCATCATGCCCCTATTTTTTGTATCATCCATAGTATTACATTTTTCTATATGATAGTTTGTATTGGGCAGAGTAATTTTAAATGCATGATCTGTCGTTTCAATCAGAGGTTTTTCCATGTACTCGTCATAACATTCATTGATTTTCAAAATACCAGTTCCATACGCTTCGATCAATTTCAGGCGATAAAAAATATTGGCCAGATACTGATTGCGCAAAACTGAAACACCAAGCTTCACATCATCCAAAGATATGCCTTTCACCAATCCACCAATCGTCACAAATTCAATTCGATCTTCAAAAATGCTAATCAGAGTAGGTCCACTGAAAGAATAATCCCGATGCACAATGGCATTCAGCAATGCTTCACGAACAGCTTCAACCGGATAATCACGCATATCCACACGATCAAGACCTGAAAATTCTGCACGGGTACGATTATAGCGATCAATATATGAAAAAGCCTCTTCAAGCTGTTCCAACAAGGAACCGGAAAGTTCTTGCCTGTCCTTGAAAACAGATTTTTTACTCCCCTCAAATACCGCCAGCTTAATTGTATGAGAACATTGTTCTGACAGCAAAAAAGCAAGATTTGTATATGTGTTATCGTCACCAATCAGGTGCAAAGTTTTCATCTGTGCATTTCCAAACTCTACATTTCGTTTTTTAAAAAAATTAGAAGCCTTTTCAAATGTCAGTTGCTGATTAATAGATCTTGCTGTTTCGTAACTGTCCCCACTTGTTTCTTTGATCATATTCAGAATAGCTGCATCGGATGCCGGAACTGTAGAAGCACCCTGCCGTACATATACCCCTTCAGGCCGAATCCCTTTACTATGAAGATAGTATGGTCTTGCGGTACCACGCTGTACGGTAACACTAACAATCTTTTTTCCGTCCATAATTTCATTGCGACACTCCATAAACATGGTAATATCAGGGCGTACTGTATCACGAATAGCATTTGTAACACGCAGCATTGTTTCATCCACATCATCAACACCGCATACGCTTCCATCATCATTTAAACCAATAAAAAGAGTACCACCATCACAATTGGCAAAAGCAATAATGGTATTTTTTATATCATCCACATATTCTCTTTTGAATTCAGTTGTCTTATTTTCCGTAAGCATATGCAACCTCCAACAATCTAATCTAATTTAATCAAATCTAATAATTATTATAATTATATTTTACCCTTTTTCAAGTAGAAATAAAAATTGTTTTTCTTATTTAACAACAGTTTTGTTACATTTATCAGCCTTTCACCCCGCTTACTTAAATCGCTAATTTCGGCGAAGTACTGCGCATCGTTCAGGATAAATTAGATTCCAGGAACTTCTATGCCTTCAATCCCGGCTTCGACAGTTCTACCGGCAAGGGAAGCTGTCCCTGCAATTAACAACCAATTATGGAATGCTATGCAGTATACTAAAATTCCTCAAGCATAAACACAGATAGGCAATACGGCAGGCTCTATTACAAGCCTGCCGTAATCAAAACCAAATCTTTCTTCACTTCTGAAAGCCCATTAACACATCCGTAATCCATTGATAGAAAACAAAATAATTTGTATTAGGTAAAGTAATTTTAAATGCATGATCTCTCATTTAGATCAGAGGTTTTTCCATATACTCGTCATAACATTCATTGATATTCAAAATATTTTTTTTCAATATACCTTTATTATATTCTTCAATCCAATACATCATATCTGCATATGCCAATAAGTCAAAATCTCTGCCATAAATATCATTTAATGCCAACGCTTTTATTCTACCATAGGAATAAGAATCATGTCCTGAATTTGTTGGAGGAAAATAAAATTGTTTTTGTTCTTTTAATTTATTATATTGGGAAATTTCCCCAGCCCGCTTGTATTCTGCCAAAAGATTCAAATACATAATCCCCAGACTGATTGAAAATGCCGCACAATAATTACAAATCAAAACCTGAACCGGAATGTTATCTATAAGTTTAAATCTAAATACTTTATTGTCTATGACACTTTTGCAAAAACATGCCGAAATCTTATGTATATCAATAAGATTTTCATCAACACACTGATTAATTCCTATATAAAAAAATTTCTCTTTTAAACTGTTCTTAGTTTCAATATAATTTGTATATAGAACTTCTTTATATTCATTCAAGTCTCTAATTTGAAAATCATAATACTGCTCTGCATAATATGACTGCTTTAATAATCGGGCAATATTAACTATTTGTGGTTCGATTGCCCTCTCCCATAAGAAACTATATGTGATCTCTTTATTCAAGAATGTCCTCCCATCCCATAGAAAAACTTATGCTCTCATCATTATAGATAAACTTTATATTTTCGTCTAAACTATGCCCCTTATTTTTTAATTTAATATCTGCCAGCTTTACTTCAAGTATTTTGATGTCTTGCATACTATTTTTTTTATCATTTGCTACTTTTTTCGCATTATCAAAGTATCTGACAAATTTAAAAATAACAATCAGTACACAAACAACTATCATTACTAATGAAAACATTAACAACCAATCTAAACCGTTTTGCATATCAAATATCTTCCTTTCTGATTATTCTCAATAACTTACAACATTTTTAACTGGTTTCTTATAAATAATAATCTTGTCTCTTATGCCATACTTCAAAAGTATAAACATGTATAAGAACTGCATAACAATCAAAAAAATCTGATTTCCGAAATTTACTTTAAAACTCAATAACACATACAAAAATGCTAATAAAATAGTACTCACCATGGTAAGAGCCGCATACTCAAGCTTTACTTCCATATTATCAATCTGCTGTATTTCTCTATCATTATTAAAAGAATTACTTAATGAAAAATGCTGATACAGAAAAACTGTGGTTGTCGCTATATGCGTTGGAATAAAAGTGGTGTTAAGTAAACGTAATATATTAAGCCAATCCACAGATTCTTCAGCCACATAATACACACTATAAATTTCAACAACAAAAACCAAAATTGAAATAAATATTGGAATCATTACATTGTATCTTGTAGTATGAAATGTCAATACACTCTTTTCCGACTCCAACTCATGATATCTCTTTTTATCCTTAAAACACATACAAAAATTTTTTGTTCCTTCCTGTATGCTCATCCTTTGTGCACACTATTATTTGTTAATTTCAATTCTATACAAACTATATATATAATTATACATCACTTTTGTTATTTTGCAATTTAATAATTATATTTTATGAACCATCCTTTTGCAAAAGGTTCATTTTTCTTACCATTTATTTATTTTGTTCATCTTTGTGATATTTTAACCAAATTTCATTGAAATCAGACATATTTTTAGCTATACTATAATCGTAATTAGTTTTTTTAAGAACTCTAGAAAAATGTATTTAAAACAGAAATACTATTCTACGTAGATTTGAAAGGACATATATAATGAACCAGAAAAACCGCACAATCTCTAATAGTCAACTATCAAAAAATAATATTTCATACTTAAATAGCAATCTAACCAAAAAAGGAAAATTACTTTTATTAACACTATATAAGTATCATCCTTTAAAACATAAGGATTTGGCAAAAATGCTAGACATGCAAACTAATGGTCTCACAAATTTGATTTCTCATATCAACAATAAGATTTATAAAGATTTGATAGAATTTCAACGTGTTGGACGTTGTAAATTTTACTCCCTTTCTCAAATTGCAGAAACATATACAGAAAACATATTATTGCCAGAAGAAACAGTTCGCTTAAATGCTCACACGTCTTTTCTGCATAATGATTTCATAATTAGAGATGTTCTGGACTCTCTCAGAAAATTTCAAGAATTTGAAGGATCTGACTGGTATATCGTATTAGATGATTTATTATATGTTGAAACAAGAAATAGTCATGCAACAACCATAAACTCGAAAGATACAAGCAATCATACTTATAATAATTTAAAAAATTTCAAACAAGAAACCTATCAAAATTACATCAGATTTAAAAATGCATTGATATCTTTAATCGTGCAACATGGAAAACAATCTGTACAAAAAATATATGACATATTGGATCAAAAAATACTATCTAAGCGCTTGGATTTTTTATTATCAAATATTTTAGATGATTTTTACAAAATAGAACCGCTTTTCCATCTGGAAAAGGAAGACTTGCAATCTGCATATTCCATTATTGATAAGATATTTTCAGATTGTTTTCCTGAAACGTTTGGAACCAATTCCTATATATTACCAACAGAATATTGCAGTATTTATTCTGTTATTATTAATATGACTAATGAATTTAAAGAGAATAATTATGATAAAGCCATTTCCATTGAACAATGGGAAAAGAAATTCTATACCAAGAATCATTTTAGCTGTATATCTTATATTGCAGAAAAGTGTAACACCATTTACATAAGGCCGTCACAATAAAACATTCCTATCTCTTGGCAAACATCCGATTTGGTTGCAGTTCTTGTCCGTCATAATTTGATTTATTCATGAAAAAGAAGCTGTTGCAAAGGTAAATGAAAAACTAATTATTCACTACCAAAGCAATGGCTTCTTTAAGATGTCCACCCCTAATATTATATCCACGAAAGAAGCAGCCAAATATATGATGCGGCAACAACATATTTGGTTAATAATAGATACTCTTCGATTAACAGCTTACCTTCAACAGACAAGCCTTCCCATGCAGCTTAAACGCCACGGAATCAGCCGGTACAAAGATACAGTCTCCTTTATAGAAATTGAGCATCTGCATATCCTCCCAGAACAACACGCCGCATCCTTCCGTACAAAGAAATACCTGAAAGGAATTACTTCCCGTTTGAAAATCTGCCATTTCCCGGCATCGCTCCGTATTGAGCAGCATACGTTCTACTTGAAAATATTTGCAGCGGCACAGCAAGTCTGTCGCATATCCTCTGTGGAATTTCAAAACCCTCATAGGCTGCGCAGGTTCAGAGCTGCCTTTTAAGTTTGCTACTTCAAGCGCTTTATCCAGATGCAAAGCGCGTTTCTGCCCGTTCTTATCTACACGGTTATAATCATATAAGCGATAAGTAAGATTAGAATTTTCCTGAACCTCGGCAATCAGCGCTCCTGCTCCGATTGCATGAACCTGTCCTGCTTCAATAAAAAATACATCATCCTTTTTTACGGCTATCTTTTGCAGGTATTTTTCAACAGTGCCATCCTCTATACTGTTTCTGAGAACCTCTTTATCCATGTCGTGATAAAAACCATATACAAGGTTGGCATCCTTTCCCGCATCCAGAACATACCACATCTCAGTCTTCCCGAGGGAACCATTCTCATACTTTCCGGCATACTCATCATCGGGATGCACTTGCACCGACAAGTTTTGTTTTGCATCAATCAGTTTTATAAGAACCGGTAACTCCCCGTCTGTTTTCGGATGTGTGCCCAGATATTCCGGATGTTTTTTAATGACATCTGTCAACAGCATGCCTTTATGTATTCCGGATACAACTTTACTACTACCATCCGGATGCGTGGAACATTCCCATGTTTCAGCAAGCGGTGACATATCAATCTCTTTGGAAAAATCATCCTTTAATCTTCTTCCGCCCCACAGGTAGTCTTTCCCGGCCGGTGCCAATAAAAAAGGTTGCGAATTGTTATCAAGTTTCCAATTCATATTTTTGTTTGTCATGAACGCTGATTTCCTTACCGATCTGAACTTCAATCACCTTAAGTTCTGTTTTAGCAATAATTGTGTGTCGGCACCCTGCCTGCATCGTCACAACATCACCGGACTTCACCGGCTGTTCCATTCCGTCTACGATCACCGTGCCTTCGCCGGAAATAATATTCCAGATTTCATTCCGTCTTTCATGACTGTGATAGTTCATTTTATGTCCGGGATTCAAGGTGACCTTCACCGTAATACTGTCATCTTCTATATCGAGAACCCGATAGCTTCCCCATGACTTCTCCGCAAACATGATCTGCCCGTCCAGTTTGTCTACATAAGGTTTAATATAACTGGACTGCTCTTTGTCAGACACCAGAATACCTTCCGGCGAGGCAGATACCACGACATCCTTAAGCCCCATACAAAGCACCGGTACGTCCAATTCATTGATCACATGCACATTTTCACACTTATCATTGAGAATGGCATCACCGATGGTTTCCTCTTCCATCGCTTCCGTCAACGTATTCCATGTACCGAGATCCTTCCAGTCTCCTGCGAAGCGCTGAACCTGAATTTTCGGTTCCTTTTCAACGACTGCATAGTCAAAACTGATTTTGGTTAAGGTATCGTACTTTGCAAACAAGTCGTAATAATCTGTAAAATCAATTAATTCATGTGCTCTTTGCAGCACGTATTTCAGCTTGTACGCAAACACACCGCCATTCCAGAGAGCACCCTGGGCAATATAACTCTTTGCCGTCTCCGTATCCGGTTTTTCTTTAAAAGTTTCTACCATACTGGTATGCTCTTTCGATACCGGAACAATATAACCATATTTTTCACTGGGATAAGTCGGCTCTATTCCCATCAGTACAAGATTGGCTTCCCCTTTTTCCGCCTGTTCTCCAAGCATTTTCAGTGCCATGAAATAATCATCATCAACATACGGATCAACCGGACACACAACCACGGATTCTTCTTCGGATATTCCCTGCACATCATGCAGATAGGCAGTTGCCAGAACAATTGCCGGAAACGTATCTCTTCTGCAGGGCTCTACACTGATTCCGACATCATCTCCAAGCTGATTATGGATTGCGGATACCTGCGTTTTAGAAGTCGCAATCGTTACGGTTGCGTCTGCATCGATTTTCTTAATCTGACGATAAACGCGCTGAACCATGGATTCATATTCATTTTCCGAACCGGGCTTCTTAAAAATTTTAATAAACTGCTTAGAACGGATATCATTCGACAGCGGCCACAACCTTTTCCCGGAACCTCCGGACAGTAGTACTATATTCATTGCATATTTTTCCTCTCCAATTTTTTATATGTACAACTGCAAAGTGTACATAAAATCATTATATAACATGCAATATCACTTTGCAATCGAATCATCCGCTGCACAATACATCCTTGCCGGCTCCGCAATCATGCAGCATTTAACTTCCACACTTTTCAACATTCAGCATATTTCTTCTCATTTTTTTGCTTCCGGCAGACGCAATCTTAAAAGCCGCTTCATAAGCTGCTTGAAATTAAAAGGTATCAACGGATAGATATAGCTCTTATCCGACAATGTCTTATTGCATACGATAGATATTACAAAAATAAGAATTGCCGTGATATAACCATAAATTCCAAACGCCGCCGTCAAAATCAAATTAATAATACGCATAAATTTCAGTGCATATCCCAATTCATAATTTTGCTGCGTATAGTTTGCAAGTGCAACAAATGCCATGTAGAGCATAACTTCCGAGTTAAACCAGCCGCTGTTGACCGAGAATTCTCCGAGTACTAACGCCGCCATAACACTTAAGGGCGTACTCAGCATGTTAGGGGTATTGACCGCCGCCAGCTTCAATCCGTCGATTGCCAGCTCCAGAATCAGAAACTGCGCAAGCAGCGGAATATTCACATCTTCCTGTATCATAATAAACTGAAACGATTCCGGTATCCAATCGGGATGCAGCATAAGCAGCAAAAAGGTCGGTGTCATGATGTATGTTAAAATAGCAATGAGAAATCGTGACAGCCGCAGATAGGTTCCGGTAATCGGCGGAAAATAATAGTCATCCGCTTCTTCCACAATATCAAAGATAGAAGTCGGAATAATCATGGCAGAAGGCGAATTATCCACTAATATAACAATATCACCTTCTAATACCTGTGCCGCTGCCACATCCGGCCTCTCCGTAAATTTAAATTTCGGAAAAGGATTGAACCATTTCCGCTGGTAAAGACATTCCGCCAGACTCTCCTGATTCATCGTGAGGGCATCCACACGGATGTCCGCAATTTTTCTTTTAATCGAATCGAGGAACTTATGATCCACCCGGTTATCCATATAACACAATACTATATCTGTCTGCGAACTTTTTCCTGCATTCATCATCTCCATGCGAAGCTCGGTGCTGCGGATACGCCGTCTGATCAGCGCGGTATTAAAAACAACAGTTTCCACGAATCCGTCCTTAGATCCGCGCAGGGTCTTATCTTTATCCGGCTCATCTACGCTTCTTGCCGGATAGGTTCTGGAATCAATCAGAATACATCTGTCAAATCCGTCGATAAAGAGCGCAAAAACACCGGAAAGGATATTATAAATAATATCGTCCCATTTATCTTTCAAGTCGATTTCGACATAAGGTGTGGACTTCTTGGACATTTCATAAGCACTCTCAGGCATATCTTCCGGCTTAATATCAATAAAGTACTGCAGAATTTTCATCATCAGTTCATCTTTGCAGAATCCGTCGATAAAATAGATGCACGCCTGTTTACCACCCACTTCAATGACCCGGTAAACCACATCAAAACTCACATCCGGCGCCATATGTTCTTTCATATACTCCATCGTATGCTGCAGAGACGTTGTCATACGGTCATTACCTGTACTCCATACTTTTCCGTATTCTCTCATATCTTTATACTGTTTTGGGCTGTGATCGTTATTTTCGCTATGTTTTTGCACCGTAAAAAACTCCTTCCAAGACTATACCATTGTTTTCCATAGTATGTCTTAAAAGGAGTTTTATTATGCACACTTCTATTGTTTTCCGGTACTGCCATGTCCGCCGCGGTCTTCTCCGAGAAGGTGGGCTACCTCATCAAATACAATTTTCGGCTGATTCTCCATAATACGGAACTGACAGATTCTGTCATTTACATGAATCTCTGTATCACGCACCGCATAAGCAGGCATGAACCACTGGTCATTGTCCCCGCAGTAGGAACCGTCAATTACACCCTGATGATTCGTCTGAATGATACCGTAGTTTTTGAAAGTAGAGCTTCTCGGTACCACGTGTGCCTCATATCCTTTCGGCAGCTCCATGGCAACCCCTAACGGAATCAGTTTAAACTCACCCTTTTTCATAACGATCTCTTCTGCGGCACGCAGGTCAATCCAATCGGATTTGCCGTCAATATAAGTTAATTTTTCTATTTTATCCGTAAAATATTTAATTTTAATCGTTTCCATCGCAAGCCTTTTCCTACTATCATATTCTTGTACATCAAACATTATTTTTCACTGCTGTCTCTGCCGGGAAAATATGCATAATCTCCACAATAGAGCACCGGAATCATCGGGTCTGTCTGTTCCAGACTCTTCTGTACGTCTATGACACGCTGATTGCTGCTTCCTTTCCAGAGAAGCTTCGTATCCTTGAGATCTGCCATGAACTCTCCGTCCACCAAAACATCCACATATTTTAACATAGGATAATGCAGAATATCTTCCCAACGGTCACCGGTATACAGCCAGATCGTCTTATTCGGATACGATGCCTTAATCTCTTCCATCAGACTTCTCACGTCCAGACGATTCGCCGCGTGGAGCGGATCTCCCCCCGAAAAGGTAATTCCGCTGATATACGGTTTATCTAATTGTGCAAAAATTTCTTTTTTGGCTTCCTCGTCAAACAACAAGCCGCCGTCCGGGTCCCATGTAATCGGATTGTGGCACTCTTTACAGCAGTGCGCACACCCGGCCACCCAAAGTACAACCCGCAGGCCGTCACCGTTAAGCATATCATCTTTTGTTATATTGTGATATCTCATTACATAGATTTCCTTTCTGCGATCTCTGCCATCTTAGCGTCACTCAGTCTGGTATCTCCGTGTACGCGGGAATAAGCCAGATAACCGTTCATACGATCGATCTTCGTCAGATTACGGCTGCCGCATACAGGGCAGACATCCATTTCCAGTTCCTGATGTCCGCAGTCATCACAATATGCCAGTGATAAATTAACCCCTTCATAGAATCCCATATCCATCGCGCGGCGGATTAGGGTTTTAATCGCATCAATATTGTAATCGATCGGGTATTTTACATACTGTATCTTACCGCCGTTAGCAAGCTCCCAGAAACGGTATTCCAAATCCTGTTTCTCAATAGGAGTAATATCCTCTGTCACATGACAATGGAAACTGTTGGATACATATTCCTTGTCGGATACGCCTTCCACAATACCGTATTTGGCTCTGAACTGCTTTACCTGCAGACCGCATAAATTCTCTGCCGGCGTACCGTAGATAGCATACAGGTTGCCGTCCTCTTCCTTAAATTCCGTAATTTTATTATTGATATGTTCTAATACTTCCAGTGCAAAAGCTCCGTCTTCCACCAAAGACTTACCATTATAAAGCTCCTGTAATTCATTAAACGCAGTAATACCAAAGCTTGCCGTAGCAGTTTTTAAAATCGGCTTAATCTTATCATGCAGCTGCAAATGCCCGCCTAAGAAGCCGCCCTCACAATAAGCTAAAGGGTTAGTGGACGCACGCATTTCACCAAGATAAGCATAGGTTCTTATGTGTAACTGTCTGATCAGATTCAGATAGTAGTCCAGAACTTCATAGAAGTCCCGGCTCTCCTGGCGTGCTTTTGCCAGAATCATCGGAAGATGTAATGATACGGCTCCGATATTGAATCTGCCTACAAACACAGGCGTATCCCCCTCATCCGCAGGATGCATACCGCCTCTCTCATACCAGGGGGACAGAAATGCTCTGCAGCCCATCGGGGAAATAACCTTGCCATACTGCTTATACATGCTTGCAATATATCCCTTACCGGTCAGACTTAACCAATCGGGATACATCGTCTTGGCAGAACACTGTACACCGGCCTCAAACACATCTTCCAGCTCCTTGCCGGGACCATGCAGATTCTCATCATAAAGAAATACAATTTTCGGGAATAATACCGGTTTCTTGCATTCCTTTTTCCCCTGTCCTTTGCGGCGTACATTTAACATAACGATCGTAGCCATCTTAGCAAATCTGCCGGTTCCGATCCCCGCCGTCACTGTGATGAACGGATAATCGCCGCGGCTGCTGGCTACCGTATTAAATTTATATTCCCAGCCCTGAAATCCTTGTTCAAATTCCTTCTTCACATCTGCCAGTGCTTCCGCCTCGGCAGTCTCTTTATCAATTCCAAGTCTCGTATACTTTTCGATATTACGTATATAAGATTTTTCAGCATAAGGTTCCAGAATCTTGTCTACTTCCGGCACGGTAAAACCGCCGTACTGCTGACTTGCGGCACTGAGCACGATATCACCGATTACATCGAATGCCACATCCAATGTCTTCGGCTCATTGTACCAGATATTGCCCATCTCGAAACCGCCGCTTAACACCTCTGCCACATTGAACAGACAGCAGTTCATGGTATCACGTCTGGCAGACATATCATGCACATAAATATAACCGTCACGGCATGCCTGTATTTCTTCTGTCGTCATAAAGAATTTCTGATATAATTCCTTGTTAAACTGATTGAAAATCAAGCTTCTTTTGGTAGACACAAGGGCACTGTCCGTATTGGCATTCTCCTTATCCCCGATATACATGATAGACTGGCTCTTCTTGTAAACATCATCCATCATCCGGACAAAGTCCTGCTTGTAATTGCGATAGTCGCGATAACTCTTGGCTACAATCGGCTTAACGTCCTCCAGTGCGCTCTCCACAATATTATGCATAATCTGGATCGGAATCTGTTCCACATCCAGTTCATTGACTTTTTCAATAACGGTCTGGCATATATGGCGTTTCTCTTCATCCGTAAACTTTGTCAGTGCACGGTATGCACTTTTTCCCACTGCATCAATAACCTTCTGAACATTAAAAGCTTCAAGACTGCCATCCTTTTTAATAACCTTTACAATTTTATCCGGCTTATACTCCAGACCAAAATTCTCTCCGCTCTTATTGTCAGTTTCAAATAAATTGCTCATACAATCCCCTCCATGGTAATTTGCAGCAGGAAGTCAAAGATTCCTTACCTGTCCTCTATGCACAATGCGTCATTGTGCAATAAAATGCACAAAATATAGTGTCGGTTTACATAAATCTACTATATTTTGTGGTTTAGTCATAGTATAAAATAAGAATCACTTTATGTCAATGATCCCATTTGCAGAAAAACTACCAAAAAGGGATATGTCTTTTTGTGACATATCCCAAAGTTTTATGAATACAATATATTGTGGTTATTTCCTCTTGACAAAGCTAAATCTTCTATTTCAGGATACCTGACTTTGCAATAGCTGTGATGGCTTCCTCGATCACTTCTGCCGGAAGCGTAAGGGCAAAACGCACATGTCCTTTCCCCAGAGAACCAAAGCTGCTACCCGGTGTACATAACACTCCCGTCTTATCTAACAGATGCATCACAAAATCTACATCATCCGTATATCCTTCCGGGATCTTCGCCCAGGCAAACATGGTTCCTTCACTGTCTTCTATCTGCCATCCCAGCTTGCGAAGTCCGCCGCAAAGGGCATCTCTTCTTTTCTGATATTCAGCACACTGCTCTTTTACCATCTGATCGGAACCGGTAAGCGCCGCCACGGCTCCATACTGAACCGGAAGGAAAGTTCCGTAATCGATCTGGGAGCGAAGCTTCTTAAAGTTTGCCACAATCTCTTGGTTTCCCACTAAGAAACTCACTCTTGCTCCGGTATAGTTATAGGACTTGGACAGAGAATAGAATTCCACTGCAATTTCTTTTGCATGAGGAATCCGTAATATGGATTTCCCGATTCTGCCGTCATATACAATATCCGAATATGCATTATCATGAATGATAATAATATTATGTTCTATCGCCCAGGGAATCAGTTTCTCATAAAACTCATCCGGAGCAGCCTTGCATACCGGATTTAAGGGATAGGATACAATCATGCATTTCGTCCGTGCAAGCAACTCCTCATCCATGCCATCCAGATCCGGCAGATAATGATTCTCTTCTGTCAGGTCATAGGTAACTACCTCTGCTCCTGCTAAAGAAGGGCCTATTCCAAAGATGGGATATCCCGGATTAGGTACTAAAACCACATCTTCGGGATTACAAATCGACAGGCAGATATGTGCTATTCCCTCCTGAGATCCGTAAACGGACATCAGTTCATTCTTCTCGAGGGTAACGCCATATCTTGTCCGGTACCGGTTCTGCACAGCTTCTACAAGCTCCGGAATATCAACAAGGGCATATTTATAGTTTTCCGGCTTCTTTGCCGCCTCAATCACGGCATTCATAACATGCGGAGCGGGCTCAAAATCCGGTGTTCCCACAGACAAATTATAAATCCTCTTCCCCTGTTTGACGGCCTCATCCTTTTTCTCATTTAATAGTTGAAAAATGCCTTCTTCATAGTCTTTCATTCGATCTGCAAATTCTAATTTCATCATACTCCTCATTTCTGCGCAAGTTATGCATTTTTTATTCCCAATCATGACACCTGATGGCACGAATCATCCATTCAGGACATTGACTCCTTATATAGAAAATCATTACACCTTATCACGATATCTTACCCAGAATACTGCCCGAGTACCCGTTCTAAATATCCCCGATATTCCTCCGCTATTTCCTCCGGTGCCACAATCCTGGCGCCTATACCAAGTCCGGTCAGCCATCCGAAGAATTGTCCGCTGATCGCGACCCGGACTCTGACTGAGAAATGTTCCTCATCCCGCTTGCGGACTGCCACCTCTTTCCCGAAACGATCCATCACCACACCGATCAGACGGTTCTCAAACTCCAGCGAAACGGTCTCCTCCCTGCCGCCGTACATACCAAAGGTTTTATTGGCATAATCCGCTATATCAAACCGCTCAAATAATTCTGCCCCCTGCCTTTTTACACCCTCTAATACCTTTACATGTCCCAGTTTGTCGACTCTGAAGTGTTTAATCTTATTTTCTTCTTCATCATGGGCGATCAAATAATAATTTTCATCTTTACAGGTCAGCGCCCATGGGCTGATTTGATAAGTCTTTCCTTCCTTGCGGGGCACCAGTTCTTTTTCCAGATTCCATTCCAAATACTGAAAAGAAATCTGTACATTGTACTGAATTGCCCTGTGAATATCATCCACTATGTAATAAATGCTTTCATTGGCGGTTTTAATGCGGTTCGCCACATAGACCTGCCTTTGCAGTTGTCCTGCTTCCGCCTTGGAAGCTAACTTCTCTATCTTGGATATCAATTCCCTTGATTTCTTTACGGTTAGGAATCTGGATGCCTGCACTGTTTCTACCAACAGCTTAAGCTCCGCCAATTCAAACTCTCTGCCGGCCAGATAATAACCGCCGCCTGCTTTCGCTTTCACCAATACAATATCATACCCAAAATCAATTAACTGCGCAATATCATCATAAATACTTTTGCGCTCTGCCTTAATGTCATAGGCAGCCAGTGCTTCAATCAAAGCCTGTGCACTCAGGCAATGGGCTTCATCCGACTGTTCCGTAAGAATCTTGAGTAAATATAATAGTTTTAATTTTTGATTAGGGGACTTTGCCATAGACCATTCTCTCCACTGCTTCTTATCGTTGTTATATTCCCCGGCTTTATTCCCTGCATTCTATTCCTGATACAATCAACGATACCTCCGCTATGATTTTATCTTTTCCTATTTCAGTATTTCATAGATTTCTTCCAAATGTTTGATTTCATAATCAACCGTCACATCCAGCGTATTCTCTATCCCATGAGGATTATACCAACACGCCGCAATCCCGGCATTATTGGCGCCCTTTATGTCACTGGTCAGGGAATCACCGATAATCAGACATTCCTCTCTGCTGATGCCTTCCAACTGAGCAAAGCACGCGTCATAGTATTCCTTCATCGGCTTTGGGTATCCGATCAATTCGGACACAAAGACACCATCCGTCAATTGGTCTAAGCCAGAAATCTTCATTTTATGTGCCTGCGTTCTATTAACCCCGTTAGTCAACACATATTGCCTGTACCCTTCCGCTTTCAACCGGATGACCACCTTGTCCGCATTCTCCAGGAAAAAAGCTACACTGCCAAGCTGATCCTGATAGATACCGGCAATATCTTCCGCCTGATATTGAGTGATTTTAAGTTCTTCAAACAGTGTCCGAAACCTTCCTATGAGCACTTCCTCCTTCGTAACCTCACCTAATTCCAGCCTTTTCCAATAACTGTCATTGATCGCCGCATATCTGGCAACAATCTCATCCGTAATGGTAAGTCCCAGTTTTTCAAAAGAAGTTCTGAGTGCATAATCCATAGATTTATCAAAATCAAGAATCGTTTGGTCCAAATCCCATAAAATTGTGGTGTATTTTCCCATAGACCTGTCTCTCTCCCTACTCTGCTTTTATCATGCTCAAAGCCTTCTATGTCTAATGAAAACAGATATGCGTTCTGAAACATACCGTTCAGGCAACATCATACATTTTGTACGATATGAAAGCCGGCATAGTCCTAATACAAAAAGGTGTTCACACCGAACACCCTTCTACGCATCAATTATCTATACCTGCTGTTACGCTGTCTCATTGCCGGAAACATCTGCGGATTTCTCTGCAGCCTCCTGTATTGCAGCCTTGGCATCTTTACTCTTTCTCCACTTCACACCAATGATACATGCCACAATAACCAATGCAATAATCAATACAAAAATCAATAAATAGGATAAAAATGCATTCAAAAATAAAATCAAATTTGTCATCTGTTCCCATCCTTCTCTTTTATTTCGGCCGGCTGATTTTATGCGGTCAAAATATTACTACGCATTTATTATACCAAAGTCAACAAAGAAAGCAACTTTATTTTTTCTTTCTGAGCGTTTTTTCATATTTTCAGGTTACTGAACAGTATCATCAAGTAAGTCTGTTCCGTCTGCGGCAGTTGTTGCCAATTTGTCACAACGCTCATTCTCCGGGTGTCCGTCATGTCCCTTCACCCACTGAAACGTAACCTTATGAGGTTCCTTGGCCTTCAGCAGACGTTCCCAAAGGTCTACGTTTTTCACCGGTTTATTACCCGCTGTCTTCCAGCCTTTCTTAAGCCAGCCCTCAATCCAATGCTGGTTAAAGGCATCCGTTAAATATTTGGAATCAGAGATCAGGGTCACTTCACAAGGCTTTGTCAATGCCTCCAAACCAATAATAGCTGCCATCAGTTCCATACGATTGTTGGTTGTTTTCTTATATCCTGCGGAATATTCCCGCTCATGCAGCGTTCCCTTGCCGTCTATATATTGTAAAACCGTGCCATAACCGCCGGGTCCTTCCGGATTACCGCGGGCGGCGCCGTCCGTGTAGATTGTTACGTGCATATGAATAACCATACCTTTCCGCTTCACTAACAAATCTGTCCGCAAAATTCGTTTCTATAATTACACACTCACACTGACTCATTCAGTCACTTATTCCAGATTGACTTAATCAGTCAACTCCATTTCCCGCTCTCCAGAAATTTCTCTGCCATCTCTTCCGCTCCCGTAATGATCGTATCATCATACCCCAGCACCTTTAAGAGCGCAATCGCATTTCTTGAAGTTGCCGGGCCTTCCATCAGTCGGTAAGGGAAATGAATATCGTCTTCATCAATGGTCTCTTCAAAATGATAATTATCATACCAATCTTCCAAAAGCTTCGTAAGCTCCACGTCATGGGTTGCTGCGAAGCAAATCGCGCATTCTGCGGCAAACATTTTCATGATCTGGGTCGATGCGGCAATACGCTCCACGGTATTGGTTCCCCGCAGCACCTCATCCACAAAACACAGCACATGGGCATTCTCCCCGCGAGCCAGCCTGACCTGATCCAGCATCCGTTTTATGGACTTAATCTCAGCCATATAATAACTGTCCCCGCTGAGGATATCATCCCTAAGAGACATGGAAGAATAAATCCGAAACAACGGCGCTTCATAATAGGCGGCAGGACACGTGTGAATCGTCTGTGCAAACACAGCGCTGACCGCCACAGCCCTTAGGAAAGTAGATTTACCGGAAGCATTCGAGCCTGTCAGCAGAACACCCCTTGTAACCTGAACCGAATTTTTAACCGGATCTCTTAAAAGCGGATGATACAATTCCTCTATTCTCAGAACATTATCCGCCTTTTCCTCATAATGTATGACAGGAATACAATAATTTTCCTGTAAACTGTTCCGATAAGAGCCGATCACCACCGCCGTCTCTATCTGCCCCAGCAGTGTAATCATCTCATCAATCTCTTGCAGATGTCCTCTCACAGCGCGCAGCGCCCGATTGAATTGTATCAGATCCAGAGAAAAAATCATCCTCACATAATCCAGCACAATCTCAAAAGGATTGCCGCTTCCTTTTCCCGCCGAAACAACCAGATAAGAATTGCGCAGAAACGGCTTCATCTGACGATAACACAATTTTAACCGTTCCTGTTCTGATCTAAGCTCCGGTATTGCCTTATCCCTTAACTGCTCTACACACCCAAGCAGTCTGCGGATATATCGGAAGCTGGTAATATAAGGTTCTATCTGCTTATACTCCTTAAAATATCCCACAATATTGCGGCAAATCACCACAAATAGCAGGATAATGCCGTATGCCGGATTAAGAAACATCACACCAACACTTACCAACAGCAGCAGATTGCAGAAAAGATATTTGATATTCTTCCGCTCACCAAGCCCGTCCAAATATTCCAGGTATTCATACATCGAATATTTACCCATTCTTCCCAGCGAATAAAATACACTTTGTATGTCGTGCCGTTCTGTTTCATGCTCCATAAAGAAACGGATCTGCCGTTCCTGTGTTTCCATCTCCTCTGCATTGTAAATAGGCGTTCTGAGTCTGTAGTATAAGTATTCATCTCCCGCAGCGCTGCACGATGTGTTGATGGTCTGGTAAAGATGATCCATATTCAGATCATTCCATGTAATATCATCGATCTGATGGGGGACGGAATGCTTACAATAGTACATTTTAATATGTCCAAGCTCCTCCGGACCATAGTTCCGCTCAGCAGGCATCCCATAACTTTGATATAGCTTCTCCAGCGATTTTCTGCGGTAAACCCTGCTGTTTAAGTATTCTGTTCCCATAATCAGTACGATCACCAAAAGTATCGCAGCTGCAAAAATCAAATACTCCATATTATCTGAGATTATTTATGATCTCATTTGCCTTTCTATAAATTTCCTCCACGTCATATTCCTGCGTAAATCTGCCGTCTTCGTATAATATTTTGCCCTGTATCATGGTCATCTTCACGTTTTGCTTGCTGCCGCTGTATACAAGATTCTTAGCTATATTATTGAGCGGCTGCATATTGGGCTGATGTAAATCAATCATGATAAGATCGGCTAACTTGCCCCTGGCAAGCACATCCGTATCCGGCAGATTCATTGCTTTCGATCCGTTCACCGTAGCCATCTTAAGGACTTCCCATGCATCCACCGCAGCGGCATCTTCTTCCCGCAGTTTGGCAAGCCCGGTGACCAAAAACATCTCCCGGAACATATCCAGACAATTATTGCTGGCAGGCCCGTCCGTACCGATTGCCACATTGATCCCCTTTTTCAGGAAATCGGAAATAGGGGCAATTCCGCTGGCAAGCTTCGTATTAGAACCGGGATTCGTGACTACGCTCAAATCATGTTTCCTGAAAATATCCATGTCTTCTTCATCCAGATAAACACAGTGGTACCCGCCGCCGCCGTAATCAAACATTCCAACAGAATCCAACAGCTTTACCGGCGACATGCCGTAGCGTTGCTTACAGCCTTCCACCTCAGCCTTGGTCTCCGATATATGGGCATAAACCGGAGCCTTATATTTATGGGAAAGTGCCGCCACTTCCTCCAGCAGTTCCTTCGAACAGGTATATTCCGCGTGGAATCCGATAAAAAAGCTGAGTAACGGGTTCATCTTATTTAATTTTAAGAATCTGTCTTCCGTCACTTCCGTTGCCGGGCCAAAATTATTCTGACCGCTGACCTGCACACAACGCATTCCCATATCCATACAGGCTTCTGCAATCGTCTCCGGTGTCAGATACATATCGAAGATCGCCGTAATGCCGCTGGTCAGGTACTCTAAGATTGCCAGCTTCGTCAGATGATAGATCATCTCTCCGTCCAGCTTGGCTTCCATAGGAAATACCTGCTCATTCAGCCAGTTCTGCAGCGGCAGATCATCCGCATAAGAGCGCAGAAAAGTCATACCCGAATGGGTATGTGCGTCCTTGAATCCGGGCATCAGCAAATTCCCATTACAGTCAATCTCTCTGTCCCATACGATACTGCCAAGACTCAGTTCCCGATAGACGCTATCCACATCCGTTCCGTCTCCCACATACAAGATCCGTTCATTCTGTACCCACAATTCCCCTTCTATGATATTTGCATCCTGCATAGTCAGGATACGTGCATTATAAAACCTGATATTCATTGTCCCAGCCTTTCTTTTCCACACTGTATCATTTTATAATATTTATTATAAAAATACTCCGTCCTTCTCTCAACCTACAAACTTTCTAACCAATTGTTTTCACACCCTTGGGAAGAATCTCCCCTGAGATTCTTCCGGGAATGATTTAGCTACTCTTAGATTGCGTACTTTGCAATCTTAGTGTAGCTTCATTCCCTTTTACATTATCCGACCCGAAGCCACAAGGAAGCAATTCTTCCAGCGTCATACACCGGTACTCTGCCACAGAACGAGCCACAATAACATGAAACGTCTTCGGATCACAGAATTCCATCATAACCTGTCTGCATACGCCGCAAGGATATGCCAACTGTGTGATCTCATCACCTTCCGGGCTTCCGACGACAGCAATCGCCGTAAAGTCTGTTATCCCCTCGCTGACCGCTTTGAAAAAGGCTGTACGCTCCGCACAGTTAGTGGGCGTATATGCGGCATTCTCAATGTTGCAGCCCTTGAATATCTGTCCGTCCCCGGCAAGCAGCGCAGCACCTACCATGTAATGGGAATAAGGCGCATAAGACATGCTGCGCGCCTGTATTGCTGCCTCTATCAGTTCTTTTATTTTGTCTTCTGGCATAATTCAATTCCTCTATGATCCATCTCTATTAAAACAAGTCTTTAAATTTCGTAACGGATTCTACTAACAACTTCTCAAACCTCGGTGCCGCAGCGTTAGCAGCCTCCTGCACTTCCTCATGGGTTAAAGGAGTAGGGCTCATACCAGCCGCTAAATTGCAGACACAGGACACACCGCAGATTTTCATACCCATATGGTTAGCGGCAATTGCCTCTACCACCGTACTCATACCGACTGCATCCACTCCCATCTTATGAAGCATCTGAATCTCTGCCGGAGACTCAAAAGAAGGCCCAGTCAACTGAGCATATACACCCTCGAACAATTCGATATCATTTTCTCCGGCTGTTTCCTTGATGATCTCCTGCAAGTCTTCATCATAGACATGGGACATATCCGGGAATCTGGTTCCCAGTTCCTCTATATTCGGTCCGATCAACGGATTGGGCGCGAAACAGGAAATGTGATCTTTTATCATCATAAATGCCCCCGCATGAAATGCAGGATTGATGCCGCCGGAAGCATTGGTCAGAAATAAAATCTTCGCTCCCATCATTTTCATCAGTCGTGTAGGAAGCACCACATCCGTGATCGGATAGCCTTCATAATAATGTACGCGTCCCTGCATCAATACCACGGGAACCTCTTTGATGTAACCGAAAATAAATTTCCCGGCATGTCCCGGTACGGTGGAGACCGGAAACCCTTCGATTTCACTGTAGGGAAGCTCTGCCTTCACATCTACCACTTTAGCGAAGTTGCCAAGACCGGAACCCAGCACGATCGCAACTTTGGGTTCGAAATCTATTTTGCTTTTATAGCACTCGTAACATTTTAATAACTTTTCATATACAGGATTCATATTGTTTACCGCCTTTCTTTGCAGATAACTTAACAATAGCTGGATTTATTATACTATGGCTACACAGTCCAGTCAAAATTGATTTGAAATCTTAATTTTACAATTTGTTTTTCAGTAAGGAATGCAAAACATCTCTCATGCATCAATGCTATGTGCGTATTCATTTTCCAGTTCTTGCACCAGATAGTCATCGCTCATGCAGTGCATATCCGAAACACCATCGCGGAGCATCTGATACAGTTCCGAGTGATAGAAGCAATCCAAAGCCGCTTCCAGTGAAATCCCTGTATTTTGGGCAAATTTATCAACGATACGAGAATATTTCTTTTGCAGTAAAATGGGATTTGCCTTCATATCTGCTCACTCCTTTCGAATCGCAAATACTTATTTAGCGAAACATCTGTACGGAAACAAATTTGTAAATTCGGCTTTTCATAACGAAGCCTACGAATTGCTTCATTTTTATCAATAAGATTGTCATAATAAAGTTCCACTGTATTGAACACCTTATCATTGGCTACACCGCCGACTACGATATCATAGTTTGTACTATCTTTACCGCTGCGACAAGCCAATATAAAATCCAGCCACGCTTCCGAGTAGTCTTCAAATACAAGTACCTTTAAATCTTTATATGCAGATTCATCAAAGGTATAATGAGAAATGATGCCGTTTTTCCCACGACGTTTAAATTTTCCACACCATTTTACTGCCTGCTCATAAATCGGTGTCGTATAAAAACCCTTTCCAAAATCTACATTTGGTCTGGAATGCAGCAAATCCGGTCTTGAAATCTCGGCAAAAGAACCATGGTATAAGATCATATTTCCACGCCCCTTTCCTGCATAAGCCCAAGAATATCTTCGACTATATATTCTTTGCCCTGTGTATGCAAAACATCATATCCCGGCACAATATATTCTTTCAGAATATTACTTTTTTCTGTAAGTGCATTATATACCTTTTCAGCGCCTACACCTAGCTTGGCTGCAATGTTCTCAATACAAAATATAGCAAACTCTAATTCTTCTATATTTTGAATACTTTGATTAGGCATTTGCATTTTTGCTCCTCCACATATCTATCTTGGAATCATTTCCCCGGTATATCTAAGTATTTAATCATTCCGGCATTTTCATGCCTGAAAATGCTCCACTACGTTAAATAGTACCACAGTGCCGCCAAGAATAAAACTTAAAAATGCCAGTCACTGAAACAACTGATAAAAGCAGGCAGCTTCCAAAATCCCAAAAGCCGCCTGCTTTACTTGAAAATCAATCTTTTCTTTTTCCATAAAGCCATGAACTCAGATAATAATACACACCATTCCGCCATTACTGTCATTGACGATCTTCTGCATCGTCTCCTGCAGCTTCACCTGGCTCTCTTCCCCGATCATGGAAATCTTGCCTGTGATACCGTCATTAACAAGCTGTTCTACTGTCTTCCCGAAGATATTCGTCTCCCAGATTCCTTCCTCATTTGTTCCTGTATCCGAAATATACTGGATCAGATCCCTAGCCTGTTCCTCGGTTCCGACAATCGGAGAAATCTCCGTCTCGATGCTCGCCTTAATCATATGGATACTGGGACTTTCCGCCTTAATCTTCACGCCGAACTTATTGCCCTGTCTGATTAACTCCGGTTTCTCCAACACAATTTCTTCCCGATCCGGCATCACGACTCCGTATCCCTTGTAGCGCACAGCCTCCAGCGCATGCAGCACTTTCACATATTCCCGCTTCATCTTCGCCATATCCTTGAGGGTGGCAAGTAACTGGTATTCACTTTCGATGGATTCTCCCACCAGATCACTTAACATTTCATAATAGTAGGTATCGTCTACATCCAGAATAATCCGCACGCTACCATCGGACATGTTAACACCGTCCAGCTTGCATTTCTTGATATATTCACTTTCCAGCAAAAACTGATTCGCAGTGATGTCCCTGATGTTATTTAAGTTGCTCATCAAAAGCTTAAGCTGCGCAATAATGTCCACTTTCATCTTGTGATCGTAAGGCAGCATTTCCACCCACTTAGGCATATAGAATTCAATCATGGTAAGGGGAAATTCATACAGAATGTTCTCCATAATATGATTGATGTCTTCCCGCTTCAACTGTTCACAGTTGACCGGCATTACCGTAACCTGATATTTCTCACTGATCTCGTCTGCCATCCGCCTTGTCTCTTCCGCATAAGGTTTCGCGGAATTCAGCAGTACGACAAAGGGTTTCCCGAGCATCTGCAATTCTTTGATGGTTCTTTCTTCCGCTTCCAGGAAACTGTCTCTCGGAAGGTCCCCAAAGGTTCCGTCACAAGTCACTACCACCCCGATAGTAGAATGATCCTTGATGACCTTGCGGGTGCCGATCTCTGCCGCCTTGGTAAAAGGAATTTCCTCCACGGACCATGGTGTCTTTACCATACGCTCCGCATCTTTTTCCATATGTCCCGTAGCGCCCTCTACCATATAGCCCACACAGTCAATCAAACGCACATCCACATCAATATCCGTTCCCAGTTTAATATGCGCCGCTTCCTTCGGGATAAATTTAGGCTCCGTAGTCGTAATGGTCTTGCCGCCCGCACTCTGGGGCATCTCATCCTGTGCCCGCTCTTTCTCATTTTCGTCACTCATATAGGGAAGCACCAAAAGGTTCATAAATCGCTTGATAAACGTAGATTTACCGGTTCTGACAGGACCTACCACACCCAGATAGATTTCTCCCCCTGTTCTAAGCTGTATATCTTTATACAGATCATATGTACTATTCTGCAATAAATCCATAAAAAATCCTCCTGCTTATACTGGTAAATGTATATGCAGAAGGATTCTAAACTATTCGGCAAGTTTATGGAAAATAATACAATTTGGCTGATCCACTTTGATTTCCTTACCGTTCATGACTAACAGTCCGTTCTTTAAATCTACGTTAAAGAATGTCATCGTATTTGACTCATGATTCAAAGATACCAGATGCTTGTTGTCCGGGAACAAATTGGCATCCTTCGGATAGTCACCGCTGATCGGCAGGCATAATACTTTCTCAAGCATACCTGTTTTCTGATCAATCTTATATATAATGGTACTGTTATCACCCGCATTGGAACTTACCATATATTTGAAATCTTCGGAAATATTCAGTGCACTGGCTGCGGAACCGCCGGCATGATAATCATTCAGCGTAGAGATCGTCTGAATCTTCTCAAATTCCGGATTGCCGTCCCTTTCTTCATAAGTATACACGTCAATATAATTCTTCAATTCATGCACAATATACAAGAATTTGCCGTCCTTGGAGAATTTCATATGACGGGGCGCCGACTCCTGCTCGCTTCGTATCATATCGATAGGCTTTAACTTACCGTTCACGTGATCAAGTCTGTACACGTTCACATGATCCAGCCCCAAATCTGCCGCACACAAATATTTATTATCTCTCGTCATCTTTACGCAGTTGACATGAGGTCTGAAATTACGTTCCGCAATACTGCCCAGACCCTTGTGATATATCTCATCTGTGATATTACCGATTCCTCCGTCTTCTCTTAAGCGGAGTACGGTAATCTTACCATCGTGATACCCTCCTACAAACAGGAATTTATCTTCATAATCCGTGGACAGATAACAGCCTCTCATACCGTTAATGCTGCCCTCGTTGATAACTTCCAGATCACCACCGGGCATGATCTTATAAGCTTCTACACCAAAATCCGTAATCGAATAGAGGAACTTCTGATTATGAGAAATCGAAATATAAGAAGAGTTCGTAATCTCTACCTGATTCTTCTCCGTCATTCTGCCATTCTTCATATCCACATCATAAATCTTGATACCATAATTATCTTCCTTACCTACTGTATAGGTAGATACATATGCTACATATTTATCCTGACTCATAGTAAGCCTCCATTCCAAAGTTCTTCATTAGCCTGATTTTATCATATATTTGGGGCTTTGTTAATCATTTTCTATGAAAATTGATATTATTTTGCATTTTCCCATTGACATAGCATTACTTTTTTGTATAATGAGACTCAGTGCAAATGTTTAGTTTTAGTAAACTTTCAGTTTATTATCACTGAATTTTATAAACAGTTCTGACACTTGTTTAATGACGGAAACGGAAGGATTTTTTATGGACAGCAATGCAAATAAAATGGACATCGGTAATAAGATCAGGGAATTGCGTAATCAGAAAGGATTGACACAGGAAGAATTAGCCGACCGCTGTGAATTATCAAAGGGCTTTATCAGTCAGTTAGAGAATGATTTAACCTCCCCGTCCATTGCAACCTTAATCGATATCCTGCAATGTCTCGGCACCGATTTGAAACACTTTTTCAATGATGCGGACGATAAGCAGATTGTATTCCGAAATGAGGATTTCTTCGAAAAGATTGACAGTGACTTACACAATAAAATCGAATGGATCATTCCAAACGCCCAGAAAAATATGATGGAACCGATCCGCGTCACATTAGAGCCTGACGGTTCCACCTATCCGGACCAGCCTCATGACGGGGAAGAATTCGGTTATGTACTCTCCGGCTCCATCACGATTATCATTGGTAACCGCAGTATGAAAGCCAAAAAAGGAGAAGCTTTTTATTATACGGCAGGCGCCGAACATTATATTAAAGCAAACGGGAAAACCGGCGCTGTATTTTTATGGATCAGCACACCGCCTAATTTCTGATATTGACGGCAGGCAACCTGCCTTATTACACACAACACAGGAGGAATTTCCATGTCAAAAGAATTAATTCACTTAAGCAACATTTCCAAATCCTTTGACGGACAAATGGTGTTAGATGACTTGAATCTGAAGATTCACGAAAATGAATTCGTTACTCTTCTTGGCCCAAGCGGCTGCGGTAAGACCACTACCCTGCGTATCCTAGGCGGATTTACAAGCCCCGATACCGGCAAGGTCTATTTTGACGGACAGGATATCACCAGAATTCCTCCTAACAAAAGACAGCTTAATACGGTCTTTCAGAAATACGCCCTCTTTACGCATATGACGATTGCGGAAAATATCGCTTTTGGCTTAAAAATCAAGAAAAAATCTAAAAGCTACATAAATGATAAAATCAAATACGCTCTGAAACTGGTGAATCTGGAGGGTTATGAGAACCGTATGCCCGACTCCTTAAGCGGCGGTCAGCAGCAGCGTATCGCTATTGCCAGAGCGATTGTCAACGAGCCGAAAATTCTTTTGTTGGATGAACCGCTTGGTGCTCTTGACCTGAAGCTCCGTCAGGAAATGCAGTATGAATTAATCCGTATGAAGAATGAACTTGGTATTACTTTCGTCTACGTAACCCATGATCAGGAAGAAGCCCTTACCATGTCCGATACGATCGTTGTTATGAATCAGGGATACATTCAGCAGATCGGCTCTCCAGAGTCCATCTACAATGAGCCTGAGAATGCTTTTGTGGCGGATTTTATCGGCGACAGCAATATCATCCCTGCCATCATGATTGAGGATAAATTAGTCAGCATTTTAGATACCAGATTCGCCTGTGTAGACACGGGATTTGGTCACAATAAACCGGTAGATGTAGTCATCCGTCCTGAGGATGTGGAATTGGTAGAACCTGACCAGGGCACGATTCAGGGTGTGGTAACCCACATGATCTTTAAGGGCGTACACTATGAGATGGAAGTTATGGCAAATGGCTTTGAGTGGCTGGTACACTCTACTACCATGTTCCCTGTAGGCAAACAGGTCGGCATTAAAGTAGATCCCTTTAACATCCAGATCATGAACAAACCGGAATCTGAAGACGAGGAGGCGGCAGCAATTGACATCTAAGAGCAAATGGTTGTCTGCACCTTATGTTTTATGGTCAATAATCTTTATTGTCATTCCGTTAGGTATGATCTTCTATTACGGACTGACAGATAAAACAGGTGCATTCACATTGGAAAATATTACAGCGATTATGACGGCAGAACATGCTAAGGCATTATGGTTATCCATTCTGCTCTCCTTCATCAGCACATTGATCTGCTTTCTGCTGGCTTATCCCCTTGCGATGATTCTTGCCAACATGAAGGTGAACCAGCACAGTTTTATTATTTTGATTTTTATTCTGCCTATGTGGATGAATTTCCTTCTTCGTACCCTTGCATGGCAGACTCTTTTGGAAAAAAGCGGTGTGATAAATAATATATTGAACTTTTTACATTTACCTAATATCAATATCATCAACACCCCCTATGCTATTGTACTGGGTATGGTGTATAATTTCCTGCCATTTATGGTTTTGCCGCTTTATAACGTATTGTCCAAGATTGATGAAAACGTAATGAATGCCGCAAAGGATTTAGGAGCTAACAGTGTCTATACCTTTTTCCGTATTACACTGCCCTTATCCATACCCGGTATCATCAGCGGTATCACGATGGTATTCGTACCGGCGCTGACGACCTTCGTCATCAGCACCCTGCTTGGCGGCAGCAAGATTCTGCTGATCGGCAATGTCATTGAGCAGGAATTTACACAGGCATCCAACTGGCACTTAGGAAGCGGTCTCTCTATTGTATTAATGATTTTCATTATCCTCAATATGATCGCATCCGCTGTTTTTGACAAAGATGGAGAGGGGGCAATGCTATGAGAAACACAGCCAGGAAAATCTATATTGCCCTGATTTTTATCTTCCTGTACGCACCCATCTTCACCTTGATGGTGCTGTCCTTCAATGCCAGCAAGACAAGAGCTAAATGGGGCGGCTTTACCTTTAAATGGTACAGTGCACTCTTCCAGAACCGGGACATTATGGAAGCGCTTGTCAACACACTGCTTATTGCAGTCATCTCGTCACTTGTGGCTACGGTAATCGGTACGATCGCCTGCGTATCCATGAGCGGCATGAAGCGTAAAACCAGATCGATCCTGTTAGGAATTACCAATATTCCTATGTTAAATGCGGATATCGTAACCGGTATCTCGCTGATGCTTCTTTTCATCAGCTTCGGGATTCGGTTCGGTGTGGGAACTATCCTGTTATCACACATTACCTTTAATATTCCTTATGTGATCTTGAGCATTATGCCTCGTATGAAGCAGTTAAACCCAAGTACATACGAAGCGGCTTTAGATTTAGGAGCATCCCATACCACCGCTTTTTTCAAGGTGGTTTTTCCGGATTTGCTGCCCGGTATTCTGTCGGGATTTCTGATGGCATTTACAATGTCACTGGATGATTTTATTATCACCCATTTTACAAAAGGCGCCGGTGTAGATACTCTTTCAACCAAAATCTATACCGAAGTGAAAAAAGGTATTAAACCGGAGATGTATGCTTTATCTACGATCATCTTTGTGACCGTGCTGCTTCTGCTGATTTTAGTCAACATGGCTCCCAGCGGCAAAAATGAAAAAGCTGACAAATAACTCACTGCTATTTTTATAAATACATTTTTGAAAAAATTTGAAAGCAATGACGCATGAATAAAGTTGACTAAATTGAGTTTGAAATACAGTATGAATAAAATTTACGGATTGGTGGCAATCCAAAATGGAGGAAAACTATTATGAAAAAAAAGAATGTAAAAACAGCAATCCTTACCGTCTCCTGCGCACTTACCGCCATGGCAGCTCTGACCGGCTGCGGTTCCTCAGGAGGCGAGAACGGCGAAGTTATTGTATATAACTGGGGGGAATATATCGATCCAGAAACCATTGATATGTTCGAAGAAGAAACAGGCATTAAAGTAATCTATGACGAATTTGAGACCAACGAAACAATGTATCCCAAAGTAGAATCCGGCGCCGCCTCCTATGATGTGGTCTGCCCTTCCGACTATATGATCAGCAAGATGATCGAAAATGATATGCTGGCGGAACTCAACTTTGATAATATGCCCAATGCCAAAGCCAATATCGGTGAACAATACTATGAACAGTCCAAAGGCTTCGACCCGGATAACAAGTATTCTGTCCCTTACTGCTGGGGAACCGTAGGCATTCTCTATAATCAGACGATGGTCGATGAACCGATTACAAGCTGGGCGCAGCTTTGGGATGAAAAGTATGCCGACAATATCTTAATGCAGGATTCTGTCCGTGACGCCTTTATGGTAGCCGAGAAGTTACATGGTTTCTCTCTCAATACGGTAGACCCAGAAGAGTTAGAGACCGCCAAGAACTCTCTCATCGAGCAGAAACCCCTGGTGCAGGCATATGTGATCGATCAGGTACGTGACAAAATGATCGGCGGCGAAGCAGCGATCGGTGTTATCTATTCCGGAGAAGCAATCTATACCCAGCGCGAAAATCCTGATCTGGTATATGTGATCCCGGAAGAAGGCAGTAATGTGTGGATCGATTCCTGGGTTGTTTTAAAAGACGCTCCGAACAAGGAAAATGCGGAGAAATTTATTGATTTTATGTGCCGCAGCGACATTGCCGTTAAGAACTTCGAATATATTACCTACTCGACCCCTAACGATGCCGCCCGCGAACTGATCGAGGATGAAGATATCAAGAATTCCGAAATTGCTTTCCCGGATCTGTCCCAGTATGATAATCTGGAAGTCTACGTATACCTCGGCGAAGAAGGCGATGCTCTTTATAATGAAATGTGGAAAGAAGTAAAATCAAACTAATGACCCGTACATTAACTTACCAAATCAAATCAGACGCGCAGACAGTAAAGGAATTTCTGTCTGCGCAAGGTTTTTCCAGACAGACGATCATCGCTTTAAAGAAACAGCCGGAAAGCATACTTGTAGGCGGAATCTGGGTACACGTAAATCACATCCTTCACTGCGGTGACATGCTCACAATTACGCTGTCCGAACCCCTTTCCTCAGAAAAAATCGTCCCCGTATCCCTGCCCCTTGACATCGTGTATGAGGACGAGGATATTCTTGTTGTGAACAAACCTGCAGATATGCCCATTCACCCTTCCCTGAATAACTATGATAATACGCTGGCAAACGCCGTCGCCTATTACTATCTGTCACAGAATACCCCTTTTATTTTCCGCTGTATCAATCGTCTCGACAGAGATACCACGGGTCTTACTGTCATCGCTAAGAACCAGTTGAGTGCAGGGATTCTCTCCGAACAGATGGCTCGCCGTGAGATAAAGCGGGAATATATTGCGATTGTGGCTGGTATCGGTCTGCCTGAAAGCGGTATCATTGATGCGCCTATTGCCCGCGTAAACGGCTCTACGATCGAACGGCATGTGGATTTCACAATGGGAGAACGAGCGGTCACACATTATCAAGTGAAGAAAACATATCCTTCCAAACATCTCACACTGGTGCGTCTCTGGCTGGAAACCGGACGTACCCATCAGATTCGTGTTCATATGAAGTATTTAGGTTATCCGCTTCTTGGGGATTTCCTGTATAATCCGCCGTCAAAAATTCTTCCCTCTGCAGATGATGCTGCAACAGATGACCGTCCGTCTATAGAGACATCTTCTAAAAATCAAAAGATCAGCCGTCAGGCACTTCATGCCCAAAAGCTGACCTTTATCCATCCGCTCACCAAAGAGCCCCTTACATTTGAAGCTCCGATTCCCGAAGATATGCATTCATTGTTGCTGTAGTGTGTATACTACTGTTTCTGCTTATACTGCTGTTTCATCCTACACTGCTGTTTTAGTCTATGCCACTGTTTCAGATTATGTTATTGTTCCGTCTTATATTGTTGTTATACCCTTTGCATCACAAATTTTGAAACGCACTGTTAAGTGCATAGACGGTGTCCTGATCTCCCATCACAAAGAAGATCACATCGTCCCTGCTCTCGATCAGCATTGTCTCCGCACTGACACAGATCCATTTATTCAGATCCGCATTCTCTTTTAATTGCTGCTTGGCAGTTTCCACATCTTCTTCATCCACTCGCAGTAAAACGCATTGATAGGCATTGGGAGAAATCATAGGGATCGATGCGACGCCCTCCAGATAGGTTATTTCATCTGTTCCTAAAATGGACATTTCCAGATCATCCGTAATCTCATAAGTCTCGAAGCTGTCCATACCTGCCCTAAAATCCTCTGACAGCTCCGCGTTCTCATATAACGTGTCCATGATCTCGCTCAAATTCCCCGTCAACGCATCCGATGTTTTCTTGTCAGAACCACAGGCAAAACAAAGGAAACACAATGCTGCTATCAGCAAATAAGCCGCTGTCTTCTTTCCCATTCTAACTCTCATAATGAATATTAGCGCTCCTTTTATTGTAATTTATAAATAGGCAGTTGCAAAACTCATTCAGGCTTGTCGAAATTTGCAAATCATCAGGTCTTCTTTCAAAATCAGTATTCCCATATGGATATTCTTTTATCCTCTAAATCATATCCACCTGTGTCCTTAAACATAACAATCCATCTCAGATACTTTCTTAATTAAATATGTGTTTTAAAAACAATACTTTTTCTAATTCATTCTTAATTGCGTCTAACAGACATTGCCTTTAGCAAGCAATGTCAATAATTTGAGATGCCTTCCCCAATAAGCTTTCCGAATCAGATGCCACAAAAATAATTCCCTCTGGATTTTCCAGAATATTGGAAATCATTATTTGTTCTGTCTTTATATCCACTGCTTCTGACAGACCATCTAAAAACAGTAAATCTGTCTCTTCATAAAGAGCCCGTGCGATACTGATACGCTTTTTCTGACCACCTGAAACAGCTCCTCCGTGTTTTCCGACTTTCTTTTCAATCCCGTCTTCGAATTCTGCAATATCTGCCGCTAAATCCGTCTTTAACAGTACCTGTCTCATTTTCTCCTCGGAATAAGGTTCTCCAATACAAATATTATTCATAACAGAGTCATTCAATAAAACGGGCTGACCAGGTACATAACTGCATTTCAGTCCTTTCAAATGCTCCAGACATACCTGAAACAACCTTTGAAGCAAAATGCTCCTTTCGCTCTCATTTCCTCCCTTTATTAAAACAATATTTCTATCAGACACCTTTACTGTATATTTTCTATCCAAATATTCCACATTAACCTTCAGTTCACCATTACCATACTCTGCGTTGCCATGATATGTGTCACATTCCATTACCTGCAATCTGTCAGCAGCCACCATCGATTGTTTATGCCGTCTGATCAGTTTCCCAACAGCATCTGGCAATGAGGTTAAAAAAGCGTAATAATATTCGAACATAACAAATTCACCGACAGAAAATAAATTTCTCCTGTAAAGAGGTATTGCTACCAATAACACTATTCCCATAACAAGGCCGGCAGAATTTTCTGAAATCACGCTAAGCACTTTGTCAAGAACACGATCCCTGATTTCATTCCTGGCACGCTTTTTACATTTCTTCTCAAAGATATTCCCTAATTTATCTGAATCTGCCGCCAGCTTAAAATAGTCTACATTACCAAATAAATTCTCCAGATATGTTGTAATTTCACTTGCAGACTTGCGGGCAGCCTCACGGTTGGCTACAATATGCTTTTCTAAAAACTTAATTAAAAGAACCATTCCAAATGTAGGAACAATACTAATAATAGCAAAAACCGGATTTATACATGCCATAACAATCAGTATCGCAATACTCAAAAATATTTTGGGAAGTTGGTAATAATATTCCATCAAATAAGAAACCATGTCTTCACATTCATTACGGAAAAGACTGACTGTTTCACCATATCCTCTTGAACATGAAATACCTGGTTTTTCCTGAAACACATTATCATATAATTTCTGCTTGATATTTCTTTTCAGACGGATTTCTATCTTTGCAACCAGACCAGAATTAATCTGTTTCATGCAATTAATCAGCAGTGGAATTGTTATATTTAATACAATTAATAAACTAAAAGAGTAAATACCCATGGTAACCGATTTACCCTCTAATAAATTAAAAATATCCTTCTTGGCCAGCCCACTTATCAGAAAACTAAATGTATACGTAATAATTTCCAATAATATCACACAATAATAAAAGCCTCTTTCCCCATGAATAACTAAGCGGTATATACTTTCGTTTTTCATTTTAAGCCTCCATGCTTGCTCAGCCTACGAATGTTGGCGTAAACACAAATATTACATAACACGAGAAAATCCGTGTAAAAATCTTTTGCATATGGATTTTTCACATTATACCTCTTCCTATTCGTTTCAGATAATTCTTCCGTTTTCCATTACTATACTCGCATGAATATGAATATCGCTTCTGTTCTGATGCGTAACAAGAACTATCGTGGTCTCATTCAGTTCGTGAAGAACAATTTGATTAATTACTTTGATCGTATCTTCATGAATAACCGCATCAAACTCATCTACAAGCAAAATCCCCGGTTTTCTTAATATTGCGCCTGCCCATGCTAAAAGTTGCGCCTCGTCCTGAGAAGTATTTTCCGGATTCATTATTTCATCCAATCCATTTTCTTTACGATCCAACCATTCCCGCATATTAACCTTGCTTAAAGCTTCACAAATTTCTTTGTCTGAGAACCTTTCATCATATCTTGTTACGTTATTTCTTACCGTATCCTCAAGAATCGGATTGTTTTGTAATATATAATATAAGAAACGGTTATATTCTTCCTTTCTATACTCGCTGATATGCCTTCCGCCAACCAGAATTTCTCCTGCTTCCTGAGTATAAAATCCTGCAATTAACTGCAACACCGTACTCTTACCGCTTCCAGTTCTCCCTGTAATTGCCAGATGTTCTCCGCTGGCAATCTCAAAGCTTACCCCGTTCAGCACCAATGTATCCGGCTGATATCGAAAAGATACATTATAAAATGCAACACTGTTATCTTTTCCCGGCACTAAATCCCCATTAGATAGGTCACTATGATCCATTTCATAAAAATCATTGATTCGGGTTAATGAAGTCAAAACCTTCGGCATTTGTGCAAATTCATACTTTAAACTGAAAAACGGCATATTCAAAAGCACAACATAACTTAATATGAGATATATTTCTCCTATTGTCATATTTCCTTTTCTTAAAAGATAAATGCCGAACGCAAGGGCAATTCCCTCCCCGACATTTAAAAGGGAAAAGAAAATTGTAGAGGGAATATTCCCTAAAAAAGAGGCTTTCACATGTGTCTTTTCAAATAATAAAAATTTATCCGATAACTTTTCCTTTATGTATTCCTGCTTTCCTACTCCCCAAATATCAATTTGCGCTGCAACTGCCTGTGAAAAATCATCTAAAACATCTGTCTCCTGCCCTCTATCGTTTTTCCATAAATCAGATATCCAATTCTGAGATTTCATAAACATCACTATTATTACCAAGGACAGTACAGTAAAAATTAACCCTAATACCGCATATTTGATATAAAAAACAAAAAGTATCCCTATGACCATAAGTGCACTGCTGAAAATATCAACCATCATAGAAGAAAAGAAACCAATCAAAAAATTTACATCTCCCTCTATGCGTTCCAAAAAGCCGCCTTCCTGCGATGACTTATGATATTGTACATTAAAATTAAATATTCTTTTAAACAGATCTACTCTAAGGTGGTCACACAATTTCCAGCCGAGACTTTCACTTATGTATGTATTACATGTACTAACACACCCCCTGATAAAAACAGAAAAGCAATATCCTAATGCACAAGAAACAAGCCAAATATCCCCTTTGATTTCCAAATTATCAATATATACACTTAAAATCTCCGGCATTAACAGCGATAAAACGGTTTCTGACAATAAAAGCAGGAACAAAAGAACAAACCACCATTTTTTCTCATAAACAGGTTCTTTCATAATATCTAACAAATTTCCATATTTCATTGTATTTTTCTTAAGCTATTATGCTTCTCCCTTCTGCTTCCATAAATGTATTCTTAAATCCCATGCTGTCATTACCTTGCTTTCAACGCCCTCCTATCTATAAACCATTTAAAAATCAAATCTTATCACATTCATCTGCAAAATGATAAATAAGTCTCGCAATCACCAATCTACTCCATTGATCATATTCAATTATATAACACTACTGTATTTTAAAATGATATGATACAATAGAAAAAAATCAGAAAGGATTCCGAAGATGAAACCGACTTTATTATGCTATCACATCTCTACACAAGATTATGATAAATTGAAAGCACTGCTTGCGCTTCTGAATTTCGACGTACGCCTGATTCCCAGAAACGATTATTTACAGGCAATTGGCTATCTGGCTGCTCTGCCCGGATATATCCGCACTCCTGAACAGTACACAGGTCCTGAGTTCACCGAATCCATGCTTATCATGGCTCACATGAATGATGCACAGGCTGACCAACTGCTGGCAATGCTCAAAATGCCCGGTATGCCTGTATTGAAGCGTAAAGTCATGTTGACAGATACCAATCAAAACTGGACATCCGCAGCGCTTTATGATCATATAACGGCAGAGATTGCTGCAATCCGCTCTTCAAACTGCTGATAAAAATCCAATCCGGTATCATACGGTTTCTGATAAAAAAGCTCCAACAATTTCACATTGATCATCTGCGTGTAAGTATCCGACTGCTGATCCGCAATCCGATTCATGATCTGTTTGCGAAGATCATGCCATGTCACCAGAAATTTCTCGTATCGGGCAAGTGCCGGAACATCAAGCCACTTCTTAATCTTAAGCTTGGTGCGGGTTTTAATATGACAGGCATCTTCCAGCAGAAAGTATTGTAAGCCGCTCTCGTCATAATTCCTGCCAAGAGGAAATAATCTGCATAATCCCGGTCTGTATGTATGAATACTGCAGCGGTCTTCTTTCGATAAAAAGCCGCAGGCATCGGTATCCGGCTGCATTTTAAGGGCTGGCAGTATGATACCGTTTTCCACATGAATATCAACCTTATCCTGCATCAAACCTACAAAATTCTCTCCTGTCACTGTCTGTAACTGATAGATGTCATAAGGATCTAACAGAATCGACTGCCCCATTCCGCGGCAGCATGACGAACAGCCTTTGCAGTTATTGCAGCCTACTTTTGCCATATCGTTACTTTGATATAATACCATTTTCGTTCCCTCAGTTTCTTTAAATTAAGAAATATGAATATTGCTATCGCAATGCATTTCATTGTAATATATATTACAGAATAAATATCCATCTTTGTGATGCAAATAAAAAGGAGGATTTCCAAGTGAAAAAATCAGCCGCATTATTCATAACCGGTATGCTGATCTGCAGTATAACGGCTTGCAAGAATAAAGATCATGAAACCGCCGAAACACAAACCACGATCGAGACAAATGCATCTGCCGAAGAAACAAGCATGTCCGATGATACGGCAGACACTTTTAGTGAAACCGATGATGATGAAGTCGCCGAAGCCGAGGCGGAAGAAATTGATGCCACCGAATTCATTGATTAAATTAGAGTTTTAAACCTTCTCCCAGTTATTGGGAAAACCCATTTTTTCATACAATTTTTGAGCATACATACTATCATGTTTTTTTAGATACTCATCCATCAATGATTTCAATTCTTTTATAAAGTCCTTATACCATGCATCACTCAATAAATACCTTAAAGCAATCACAATGGCAAACAGGTCGTTCTTTCCATTTTTATACTGCTCGCCTTTTTTAGGGATATTCAGTTTAACATGTAATGCCAAGTCCGGTATGCTGTCTGCGGTTCTATAGGTAAACAATCTCTCTCCATGTCCACAAACATTTCGAAATTTAACCATAACTGCCAAAATGGACACCATCTGTCTTTCATTGATATATGAATAATTTTTACTGACCTTGATTTGAATGTCCTGCGGCAGTAGCATATACATTTTGGAAATGTTTCCGAATGTCAACGCATTCGTCAGTACCCACAATGGAACATTTCCATATTTCTTCTGCGCATGATTTATATAATGATAATCTGTCGGTTTTGTCACATATCCTTCCAGTATTTTTATCAGCCGATCTATATCCCGCTTATTTTTCTTGCCAACATAATTATAATTACTCTCATCAAGATATGCGTTTTGAGATTCCCCGTTTTTTTCTGAAAAATAATAGGAAACTAAAAATTTTACTTCATTCTCCACTTTTATAAGATATCGGAGAAACAACTGTCTAAGTTCTTCGTCAAAATAATACAGTTCAACAATATCCTCAAATTTTGTTCCATCTTTATATTTTTTAGTCGTAGGATTTTTAAAAATATCATTATAACCGCCAATCAGTGAATAATAACTTGTCTGCTTCTAAATTTCCTTGGCATATGCTGCATCACCAATCAGAAGATTCTTTTCTTGCAGTTTTACTATCTGCTGATCATAGTTCATAAAAATCTTGGTCATAGGCAAATTTTCTCCTTAAAGTAAAAAGAGGAGCCCCCGCAGGTTCTCCTCCGGTCGCAGGCCTCACAGGTTTCTGCAACGCGATCACTGTAATTATCTTACCTGACCCCATACTTAGTGTCAAGCAATTTTTACAGTTCATTGTAGTATATGTGAATATTGACTGTTTATGCAGTTGATGATCCATATCCACTCTCTTAATCCGTATTTTTTTCCTGCTTCCCATACAGAAACGGTCTTGCCACATGCACATTGAAAAAATCAATCAACGGTCCCATAAAGAACGCGGTTATCAGTGTACCGACACCTACAATCGCACCCAATACAAACCCAATCGCCACACAGACACAATCCGTAGCGATTCTCAGATATTTAAATTTCCCCAGCTTTCTCTCTTCCAGTATCAGCGCTACCGCATCATAAGTAGACACCCCTAAACTCGCCGTAAAATACATCGCAGATGCAAAACAAAGAATCACTACCGCAGCCACCATCAGCCCGATTCTAACCACCATGGCTGGCTCCTCTCCTACAATACCTGCTACGATCTTGTCTGAAAAATCTACCACATACCCAAGCAGAAAAATGTTGATAAATGTGGAAATACCAATATGTTTTTTGTTTAAGAAAAAGATTGCAACCAGCATCAACAAATTGATAATCATATACAAAGTCCCGAAATCAATAAACGTAACTTTATTGCTGATTCCATTCACGAACACCTGAAAAGGGTCCGTTCCGAATCTTGCATTGCGAAACAGTCCCACGGAAATTCCGCTGACAATAACGCCGATAAATGACATGAAAACTCTCTTTATTTGCTGCTTCTTATTCATTGCTCTAACCTTTCTGATATGCCGCTCAGCCGTTTCTCCTTCCAAATACACAGCTATGCGGCATAAACATTTTTATTTTCATCTTATATGATCTTGATCAATCGCTCAGCCCAAGATACGCCACCATCTATTACATTTTCAATCTAATTTCTCATGAAAGAAATTGATAATACGCTCCCATAATTCCTTCTGAAAAAACTGCATATCCGCATGATTAGCCCCTTTAATCGCCACCAGCTTCACATCGCATCCGGCTTCTTCCAGCTTATCATGAAGCAGCTCTCCCTGTGTGAAGGGAACCGTTCCGTCTTCAGTCCCGTGTATGATCATAAACGGCGGTGCATCCGGCGTCACATATGTAACCGGGCTGATCGCAAGCGCCTCTTCCCGATTCAGCGCAACATTTTTCCCGAGTAATAAGGATTCCGGTGAAGCTGCCGCCGCCTCTGCCGACGGATAAGGAAAGCTGCCTATATCAGTGGGCGGATACCAAGGACATGCTGCCTGAACTTTACTGGAATACTTCAAATACTCTCCAACATCATATTTTTTATCATTAACCAACGCAGTCATCGAAGTTAAGTAACCGCCCGCGGATTCTCCCATGACTCCAAAATGCTCCGAATCAATCCGATATCGTTCACTGTGGGCACGAAGATATCTGACTGCGGCTTTTACATCCGTTAATTGTGACGGATACTGTGCTTCATTGCTGGTACGGTACTCTACGCTGGCTACCACGAATCCGCTTCTTGCCAGTTCCGATAAATATGCCAAATGTGCGGACTTATCCATCGTAAGCCATGCGCCTCCGCAGATCCATACGATACACGGATATTTTTTATCTTTACTTTCCGGATAAATAATATCCATTTTCAGATCCCGCCTTGTATGTCCGTACCATGCATCTACCTGCGCAAATGCCACATCTGTCACTACGCAGAATTGCGGCTCTTTTACCGCTACTGTTATTGTCTCACGCATATTTTCTTCCCTCTTTCTATAATATTTTCAGTTGAAACACAACGATCTATTTCAAAATAGTTTACTTCGGTAAGCTACCCTGCTTTCATCCAAGCACTTCTGCTGTTTTCCCTTACTTTCTCAATAGCACTCCCGACACATTCACATTAGAATACCCTAAGAAGGATTCGCCGTCTTTTACGCCTTCCTCATATCTGACCTGAAAATGGTTCATATATAAAACCGTATTTTCATCTATCCTAATTTCCTGATACGGCTTCATGACGCTGCTGATTTCCTCCTGACTGACATGAATATGCTCTCTCTCATAAGCCAGTGCCCGCTGTGCGAAATCATCGATATCTACGGTAATCATTTCTCCGCTCTCCCGTATCACAAACCGGAAATCCGTAAAATCTACATTTCTATATTCATCAAATGCCGTATCATAATAAGTATCTTCGCTGATCATATCCATCTGATTATAACCGCTTACGTCCAATTCTCCCACCATCTGACAACAGTGCAACGAATGTGTCTCCAGTTTTGTCATATCCTTCATATTCATTTCCTGATCTTCCAGAAGCGCAACGAAATCATCCGAATAGATATTATAAACCGCCGTAATTTCTTCCGTCTCGTTCTGCCTGTCTAAATATTGATAAGATCCTTTAAGCCTCTCATACTCCAATTCCGAAAGTTGCCCGCCGTCCTTTACTTTTTCATAATATTTTGCCAAAAAAGCACTCTGCCACCGATTGGAGACACTGTACATGTTGATACCCGGCACAAAAACCGCAACCATAATACAGCCGCATAAGAAAGGCATAATCCACTCTAATTTTCCTTTGCTGAAGCGCCAGATCAAGATTACACCGATCTCAAAAAGTATCAGCATCACGCCCATATATCTGCCCGGCGTCATCCCATAATCGTAAATTCTGACACCCATAGAATAAGCCTGCAGCAGAATAAGCGGGGAAAATACGTAAGGCAATATCCTCAAAATACGGGAATACTGTCCATCGTCATCATAAAATGCAGTCATGATCCATACCGGCATTCCAAGGCAAAACAGCCCGGAAATGATACTGAATATCTCATTGGACGGCATTTCCCTCATAATCAGTATCTTTGCAAAATATAAATATACCACTACAAGCGCACAGATCGTCATACCGGCCAGCAGCCCTCTTACCATCGCTCGAAGAAATTCCTCTGCTTTCTGCTTCGTATTCGTGACAGCCATAATACAGCTTGGTACATAGTAGACGCCTACTATGATAATAGCAACTGCATAGTTTAAGTTTGAGTATCCTTTTAAAAACAAGACATCAAAAGCAGTTACGACAAGCATCATACCGAGTTCCAATCCAAAGAAAATAATACTGACCAGGCAGAACCCATAAAATACTTTGACCAGATATTCCTCAAACTTAAGTCCGCTTCTCCGAAAGCAGCTATATAACGCTATGACAGTTATGAAAGACAGATAACCACCCATAAAACGGTGCACCCATTCATTCACAATGCCGCCGCTGGTCCATGCCACGCGTACAGCATCATCTAATTCAAAACTCCATGCTGCACCGACTGCTATCACGGCGCCGATCACAAAACATACAATCTTCCATACTTTATGCTTCATAAAACAGGATTCTGCAAAAAAAGCGGAAAAAGCGAAAAATACCAGCACCCGCAAAACAACATCACAGTCAAAGATGAGTTCCACATCGAATTCATAATCCAGCATATAGGTAACTGCCGAAAAGAAAGCCGCCAAAGCTGCCGCCGACACTGTCACTTTATATACGGCGAAGGATTCTCTTATTTTTACTGCCAATTTATGTAATTGTTCCCAGATTTGTTTCATAAGTTTCACCTGTCTGACTCTTCCAAATCACCTGTCATTTTCAAATACTTCGGAAGAAACTCTAAGATATCGATAGACCTTTCTTCATTGTTTAATTGTGCATCTAAATATAATTCCGTAAATCTGCTGTACTTAGCGCCGGAAACATCAAAAGAATAGGTTTCTCCTCCTTCCCAACTGTTACTTTCACACTCTTCTTCCAAATAATGTATACTCATCTCACCGGCACCGTCTACATGAATCCGTCCGTTAATTTGAATATTCCATACGTCATCGCCATCCGGAATCGTAAACGCTACATTCCCATCTGAATAAGTAATACTTTCGTAAAACTGGGTAAGCTGACCCGGTTGCTTTTCTGAAACGTCTTCGTTCGTAGAGATGAACAATCTACCAGAATAATATATCATTTGTTTATGGTTTAAAACACCAAATATGAGAAACAGCGCAATCATAACAACCATTATCAGGCTTATGATAGCTCCAGTCCTAATTTTCCCTGTTTTCATACTTATATCTTTCGCACCTCTTTCACAGCTTTTCCTCACCGCATCATACTTACCCCATTTCAACATTACACCGGAAAAGATGAACTTTTCTTTCCTGCCTTAACCGCAGGCGCAATAGAAACATTCGGCGCATAAAACGGAATAAGCGTCGCCTGTATCGCATGATACAAGTCTGACTTACCAGGCCATACGGTGCCGATCACACGATTATTTTGATCCATCTGATGGAACCAGGAACCGTTTATATGATCCAATACCTTCTCATCCAGATATTGCATAAACTCTGCATAATGATCCGCATATTTCTTTTGCCCGGTTACATGATAAAGAGATGCCGATGTATTGATAGCCTCCGCCAGCGTCCAGTGCATTCTGTCATGCACGACCGGATTCCCGTTCCAGTCTGTCGTATACACAATCCCCTGTGCACCATCTACATTCCATGCATCCGCTACGGCTCTGTCAAAAAGATGCTCAGAAACCGCAATATACTTAAAAGCTGCTTCTTGATCTGTTGTGTTATCCCCGGAATAAGAAGAAAGCGCCCACTGCAAAATCAATCTCGCCCATTCGATACCATGTCCGGGTGTTGCACCGTATGGCTTGAACGGATCATCCGGCTTATCCTTATTACAATCCAGATCAGCAACCCATTCTTTGGTAAAATGCTCCGGGATTCTCCAATCATTTGCGCCAGCCCATGCAATTACATGGTCAATGATGCGTCCAGCTCTTACGCGGTATTTTTCCTCCCCTAAAACATCTGCCGCTGCAAGAAACGCCTCTACCGTATGCATATTGGCATTTAATCCACGGTAATCGTCCAAAACGGTAAATTCAGTGTTCCATGTATCGCAGGAAAGCCCCTCTTCCTCATTCCAAAATCGGAGATCATAAAGCTTCAACGCCTCATCCAACAGCTCCTTTGCACCCGGTCTGCCTGCCAAGGTTGCGGAAGAAGCCGCCAGAATGACAAAAGCGTGGGCATAGCACTGCTTATTCGGCACAATCTGTCCGTCTGCTGTCAGCCCCGCATACCAGCCGCCGTTTTTCTCATCGTGCAGTTCGCCTCTAAGCCCCTTTAAGCCCGCATCAATCAACTCCTCGCTCCCCGGATGTCCGAGAAAACTTCCCAGACTATAGACGTGCACCATACGGCTTGTGATCCATGTTTCACGATTACGGTCTATCCACGGTGTACCGTCATCGCCCAGATAATAAGAGCTTCCGCCCGGTGACGGAAATTTATGTCCGAAGCTTAGCAGGTTCTCCCGGACTTCCTCTAGAAACTTCTTGTTTTCTATCGTATTAATCTGGTATTTTCTATTGATTTCACTCACTTACTTTTTCTCCTTTTCAATCTTTCTTTTTCGCTATGTGATAATTATATATGCAATACAAAACCAAAACACTGTAAATCGGATAAAAATCATCTTCCTGACATCTTTTTCAGATAACTATTTTTAAGTTCATTTTCGTTTTGTAATTTTTCATTCTTATCTTTAAGATACTTTATATACTCTCTGCACAATTTAACTCCGCCGCGGACTGCAACATCCTCATGCTGTTCCATTTCATCCAGCCATTGCAGAAGGGATTTTTCACGAATATCATTATAAGTATTATCTTCCTTTGTAAACATACATTCCTCCACGAATATTCCTATATTTAACCATTCAATCTGCAATTTCATATCTCGAAATTTAACAATTGCTGCACGTTATTATCCTTTAAATTATAGCAACACAAACAATAACTATCAATAATATAAAAACAATAATACAACAATAGAATATAAATCAAAAATAGGAGTGGCTCACTTTTTCCTTTTGAGCCACTCCCAACTACTTCTAAAAATCACTATTATATCTATAATTAGAACTTACCAGCCTTAGCAGCTTCCTCAATCGAAACAGCAACAGCAACAGTAGCACCAACCATCGGGTTGTTACCCATACCGATCAGACCCATCATTTCAACGTGTGCCGGAACGGAAGAAGAACCTGCAAACTGTGCGTCAGAGTGCATACGTCCTAAAGTATCTGTGAAACCATAGGAAGCAGGACCTGCAGCCATGTTATCAGGATGAAGTGTACGCCCTGTACCACCGCCGGAAGCTACGGAGAAATATTTCTTACCAGCTTCTGTTCTCTCCTTCTTATATGTACCTGCTACAGGATGCTGGAATCTTGTAGGGTTAGTAGAGTTACCTGTGATGGATACATCTACATTCTCTTTCCACATGATTGCAACACCTTCCGGAACAGAGTTTGCACCATAGCAGTTAACCTTGGAACGAAGACCATCGGAGTAAGCGATTCTTTCGATTTCTTTTACTTCATTTGTGTAAGGATCATACTCTGTCTCAACGAAAGTAAATCCATTGATTCTGGAAATGATCTTTGCAGCATCTTTTCCAAGACCGTTTAAGATAACACGCAGAGGTTTCTGACGAACCTTGTTAGCCTTCTCAGCGATACCGATCGCGCCCTCAGCAGCAGCGAAGGATTCATGACCTGCTAAGAATGCGAAGCAGTCTGTCTCTTCCTCTAATAACATCTTGCCTAAGTTACCATGTCCGAGACCAACCTTACGGGTATCAGCAACGGAACCGGGAATACAGAATGCCTGAAGACCTTCACCGATTGCAGCAGCAGCGTCAGCAGCCTTCTTGCAGCCTTTCTTAATAGCGATTGCTGCACCTACTGTATAAGCCCAGCAAGCGTTCTCAAAACAGATAGGCTGGATTTTCTTAACCTGCTCATAAACATCTAAGCCAGCATCTTTAGTAATTTTCTCAGCTTCTTCGATAGAAGAAATGCCGTAACTATTTAATACAGAATTGATTTTGTCAATTCTTCTTTCATATGATTCAAATAAAGCCATCTTATCTTATTCCTCCTGTTTATTTTTCACACTAAGCAGACTTGTATACGAATGCTTTATTATTCGCATCTGGGGTCGATAATCTTAACAGCATCATCAACACGTCCGTACTGTCCGCATGCTTTCTCATATGCTGTGTTCGGGTCATCACCCTTCTTGATGAAGTCTGTCATCTTGCCAAGGCTTACGAATTTGTAACCAATGATTTCATCATTTGCATCCAAAGCAATACCTGTTACATAACCTTCAGCCATCTCAAGGTAACGAGGACCTTTCTTAAGAGTACCATACATAGTACCAACCTGGCTTCTTAAACCTTTACCTAAATCTTCAAGACCAGCGCCAACCGGAAGACCTTCTTCTGAGAAGGCGGACTGTGTACGACCGTAAACGATCTGTAAGAACAGCTCTCTCATTGCTGTGTTGATCGCATCACATACAAGGTCTGTATTAAGAGCTTCCATCACTGTTAAGCCCGGCAAAATCTCAGATGCCATAGCAGCGGAGTGTGTCATACCGGAGCAGCCGATTGTCTCGACAAGTGCCTCCTGGATGATACCCTCTTTCACATTCAATGTCAGCTTACATGCACCCTGCTGAGGAGCACACCAGCCCACACCGTGTGTTAAACCGGAAATATCTTTTACTTCTTTTGCCTGAACCCATTTTGCTTCCTCTGGGATAGGAGCACAGCCATGATGAACGCCCTGTGCTACTGTACACATTTCTTCAACTTCTTTTGAATAAATCATGTGATAACTCCTTTCGATTATGTATAAATTATTTCATAACAGACTTATATGTCTGTCATAACCGCTAGTCTTATTGTCTCATATTATATATAAAAAATCCAGTCATATTTTGCAATTTATGACCGGATTTTTATAATATTTTTCTATTTTCTTTAATCCGTAAAACCGTCTCTTACTTCATCAGACAGTATCACCGCCCAGTGTCAGTACTGCATTAAGCAGACAGTTAACCAAGCATCATTCTGTCGTTTGCAAACTCTCCGCCGCTGACCTCTTCAAACTTTGCAAGCAGATCCGATACGCGCAGATGCTTCTTCTCTTCTCCCGACACATCATAAATAACCCTGCCCTCATGCATCATGATCAGACGGTTGCCGTGTGCGATCGCATCCTTCATATTGTGGGTAACCATCATCGCCGTCAGATGATTCTCCTCTATAATCTTATCAGATAATTCCAGCACCTTAGCGGCCGTCTTCGGGTCAAGGGCTGCCGTATGTTCATCTAAAAGCAAAAGCTCCGGCTTCTGTAAAGATGCCATCAAAAGTGTGACTGCCTGACGCTGTCCGCCGGAAAGAAGTCCTACCTTGGAAGTCAGTCTGTCTTCCAATCCAAGATCCAGCTCCCGAAGTTTCTCTTTATAATACTCTCTCTCAGCCTTCGTGACACCCCACTTCAGCGTACGTCTCTTACCGCGTCTTGCCGCAAGCGCCATGTTTTCATCAATAGACATGGTTGCTGCCGTACCGGTCATCGGGTCCTGAAATACTCTTCCTAAGAATTTGGCTCTCTTGTGTTCCGGAAGCGCTGTTACATCAGTACCTCCTATAATGATAGAACCGTAATCTACAGGCCATACACCTGCAATCGCATTCAATGTGGTAGACTTACCGGCTCCGTTACCGCCGATAATCGTGACAAAATCGCCCTCATTCAACTGCAGATTCACACCGTCCAACGCAACCTTTTCATTGATCGTGCCTTTATTAAATGTCTTGTGAATATCTTTAATCTCTAATGCGTATGCCATAGCTAAGCCACCCCTTTCTTCACGTACTTATCTTTCAGATAAGGGATTGCAAGGAATATTGTTACGACAATTGCGGAAAACAGCTTCATGTCATCAGAAGGCATCTTCAACCATAATACAAAAGCTATAACAACATAATAGATAACCGCTCCTGCTATCACCGCAAACATCGTAAATGCAAATGCCATTTTCCTGCCGGCACACAATTTCCCAAACAATACTTCACCGATAATAACAGCCGCCAATCCGATTACGATGGCGCCTCTTCCCATATTAACGTCTGCCGCACCCTGATACTGTGCATATAGGCCGCCGCATAAACCGACAAGACCATTGGAAATCATTAAGGCTAACACGGTATGGAACTTGGTATTGATTCCCTGTGCCTTCGCCATGCTCTGATTACATCCCGTGGCACGAATAGCCTGTCCCTGTTCCGTTCCGAAATAGAAATATAAAATATAAACCAAAATAATACAGCCTAAAACAACTCCGCCGTAAAACTTAAACTTAGTCAGCGCGTCTCCTGATATATAACGAAGGGAAACAACCAGTGCATACTGATCAACATTGATCGCCTGATTAGATTTTCCCATAATATTCAAATTAATAGAATAAAGCGATATCTGCGTCAAAATACTGGACAAGATACCCGGAATTCCCAATGCCGTATGTAACAGTCCGGTCACCATACCCGCCAGCATACCTACCGCAAATGCTGCCAACAACGCGATCCATGGGTTTACACCCATACGGATCAGCATAACCGCCGTTGCACCTCCTGTGGCAAGTGAACCGTCTACTGTCAAATCAGCAAAATCCAGCAAACGGAATGTAATATACACTCCTAATGCCATGACACCCCAGATCAATCCCTGTGCACACGCTCCCGGCATCGCCCGGAGTAAGGACATAGGGTTTAGAGACAATAAAATCATCTTTTGAAACCTCCCATTCATTACATAACCTTAATACATAAATAGATATGGGGATGGCAGAGATGTCATCCCCATACACTTCACTGTGTACATTGTATCATTTCTAATAAAATGTGCAAGACTTTCTTACTGCTCAATTGCTACATAGTCATCCGGTATTGTTACACCGAGTGTCTCACAGATGGATGCATTGTACTCTTTGGTAACCTGAGGTGCGAATTTGATATCCATAGTTGTGATATCAGCGCCGTTTACCAAGATGTCATATGCCATCTCGCCTGCTGTGTATCCGATATCATAATAGCTGATAGACAATGTTGCAACGCCGCATCCGGAACAGATACCTTCCTCACCTGCGATGATCGGAACCCCTGCAGGAAGCGCTACGTTGTTTACTGTCTCTGTATTAGCTGCCATTGTGTTGTCTGTAGGGATGTAAAGCACATCACAAGACTCACATGCACTTGTTACAACTGCCTGAATCTCATTGGAATCAGCAGCGGTAAACTCTTCATATTCGATACCGTCCTCTTCCAGATACTGTTCAAATACCTGAGCCTGATATACAGAGTTAGCCTCTGCGGAACAATAAAGGATACCAACCTTCTTTGCATCCGGGAACAGCTCAACTAACATATTCTCCTGCTCTTCCAACGGAGCAAGGTCAGATGTACCGGAGATGTTAGTGCCCGTTGCGCCCGTCCAGTCAGCAATATCCAGTGCTGTTGCATAGTCTGTAATAGAAGTTCCGAGGATCGGAATCGTGTTTGTTGCTGCTGCAGCCGCCTGTAAAGGTGCTGTTGCGTTAGCAAGAATCAGATCATCGCCGTCTGTTACGAACTGTGTACAGATTGTTGCACAGTTCGTCTGCTCACCCTGAGCGTTCTGGAAATCGAAGTTTACGTTGCCTTCACCGAGAAGCTCTGTAAGTGCCTCTTCAAAACCTCTGGTTGCTTCATCCAGTGCAGGATGCTCTAACAACTGGCAGATACCGATATTATATACCTTATCTGCTGCAGGTGCCTCTGCTTCCTCAGAAGCGGTATCTTCTGTGGTGTCAGAAACTTCCTCCTCTGCCTCTGTGGTTTCTGCTGCTTCTTCTGTGCTGCTCTCAGCAGGCGCTTCTGCGCTTTCAGAAGAACCGCAGCCTGCAAGCATAGCAGAAGACATAGCTGTTACCATAAGTAATGCTAATACTTTCTTTTTCATAATAATCTCCTCCTAAAAATAGTACTCATACTTTTTAACACGTTATAGCGCTCGTTCGCTTTAACGTGTTAAAGTGTACTGCTTTCTATGCAAATATACACGAAAATGGCAGATTAGTCAACTTTAATCTGCCATTTTTAGTAAATAAACGCAATATCAAATCAGCCAATGAAATATTCCGAAATATCAATACAGTTTAATAATGCCAAACCGTTCCTCTCATTACATTCCAGCCAGCTTGCACTTGCCCTGTTCCAGCAGCGCAGAGAATAATTAAAGCGTTCCTCTGTGTATCTGCAGTGGGCATCCTCTCTGTTGAGCCGCTTAAGAATACAGTCTTCACAGGGAGTATCCCTATTCTGCAGTGCTTTATAACAGACATCCCCGATCTTAACCTCCGGAGACTTCATCAATACTTTCTTATTGATAAAGCTAAGCTCATAGGTATCAGGATTTACAATATATACGAAGCTGTCCAGATTATCAAATATGTCAATCTGTGTTACAAAATCCTGCAAACGGTCCATCAGGCCGATCTGCAGAATATGCGCCTCCAAAATACGGAACAGCGAACTGATCTCTTCCATCTGGCTTTCTTTAAATTCTAACTGTACATCCTCATGATTCTCAAATACAATGGCACCCTGAAATTGGCCCTTGGAGGTAATCGGATAATAGAGCATACTCTTAATTCCCTCAGCCCTAAAGTAATCATGCATCTCTTCTGCCGTCAGGTCATAGTCGTGGATAATAGAAGCCTTATGGAAAGATTCATATAAGATTTCACTGACCACTCTCTTTAATTCGTAATGCTCCTTTGTCTCTTTACCTATTTCATATCCGGGCACCGTAAACTGTACCGTTCTGGAAATCGGCAGTGCCTCATTACCGCAGACATAGCCGCGATGGAAATGATACTTGGCGGTCATCAATTCAAGAGTAGATCTCAGTGCAGATTCCATATCCTTATCTTCAAACAGAATCTGCATTACCATATCCTCAATTTTGCGGTTCATATCCATGCCTTTTTCAGGAGCATATTCTGCATTCTTCCTGTTCGCATGATAAACCATGGTAGTGGCCGCATCATATATCCTGTAACCGCATTTGCCGTTTGCCTTGGCCGTATATAAAGCCTTGTCCGCTTTATCAAAAAGCTCTTCATACTTATTTCCGTGATACGGGAACACCGCAACACCCACACTACAAGTTACGGGAATGGACTGCTCTTCATGGTCATATGTATAATTTACCTTCTTGACGATGGTAGCTGCCATACGGTCCGCATCAAAGATTGAATTCAGATTTTTCATAAAAATCATGAATTCGTCGCCGCCGATACGTCCCACGATATCTCCGCCCTTGAAAATATCACTCAGCGTATTGGCCGCCTCAACCAGCACCTTATCCCCCTGAGAATGGCCCATGAGATCATTGACTTCCTTAAAATTATCCAGATCAACGATCATCAGGGCATTTAAAACACCCTTACCGCTTTCCGTGATGGCATTCCGGATCAACTGCATGGTCGCTTCCTTATTGTACAGACCGGTAGGTCCATCCTTCTCAGCCCGAAGCAGAAGTTCAAGCTCTTTAAGCTTCTTCTCATTGATGTTGATCATACGTCCGACGATTCTTGTCACGTACCCCTCAGACCCAAGAAGTGAAGTTAAATTGGCCTGATACCAGGTATACTCTTCATCAAACCATTTGATTCGAAACTCGATGGTATCATGCTTGGGGGACTTTAACAGTCCTTCCAGAACAGATCTATAGTAGGCAACATCTTCTTCATAAATAGAAGTATCGTCAAACTTCTCCATGTATTTATTCTGAATCCTATCGCCTGCCATGCTGTAATCACCAGAAGATTTAATCACCATAACATCCGTCTTGGCATTATAATCAATGATCCGCTCACCTTCCGCCTCAGACAGAATATGAAGCCGTTCTGCCTGCTGTTTCAGTTCATCTTCCACATTTTTTCGTTCGGAAATATCCTGAATTACCGTAACGATAATATATTTGTTTCCTTCTCTGGCATACAGATTGCCCCTTACATACAGCCAACGCAAACCGCCGCTGCCTGTTACGGTACGAAATTCCACATCCACTGCACCGTCATCCTTCAAAACATCCGCAATGGCCTGCCGGAACCTAGGCAAATCTTCCGGAATGATACTCATTTCTATCTTTTTCAGATATTTCGTGCCTTTGATTCTGGAATATCCAAGCATACGGAAAAATCCTTCGTTGGTAAAGATAGGCGTCAACTGTCCGTCTTCATATTCAAAGAAACATATACCGGCTATTATATTGTCAATCATGGAACCGAAAGATTCCATATTCAAATCCATTCCCATCTGCATATCCCCAATGTACATTTATATCCTTATTTTCTCATAGGAACCCTGATTCTGTCTAATACTTTTCTGCTATTTCACCCTTTTTTTTGTAAATACTGTCAGCAGGAATAAATCCTCTTACCATAGAGGTCGGATATACATTAGACTGTCTGCCGATTACCGTACCGGGATTTAACACGGAATTACATCCTACCTCTACATGATCTCCCAGCATGGCTCCGAATTTCTTAAGGCCTGTCTCACACTGCTCCTCCCCAGCCCTTACCACGACGAGCGTTTTATCGCTTTTGACATTGGAGGTAATGGAACCGGCTCCCATATGCGCTTTATATCCTAAAATACTGTCACCTACATAATTGTAATGAGGCACCTGCACCTTATTGAACAGGATTACATTCTTAAGCTCCGTGGAGTTTCCAACCACGGCACCTTTTCCTACAATCGCATTACCCCTGATAAAGGCACAATGTCTGATCTCCGCTTCCTCGTCAATGATCGCCGGACCATTGATACAGGCACTTGGAAATACCTTTGCAGACTTGGCAATCCAGACATTCTCGCCTCTTTTGTCATATTTATCTTCCGGCAGCGTATTTCCCAACGCTACGATGAACTCGCCGATCTTCGGTAATACCTCCCACGGATAAGTAACATCCTTAAAAATCTCTCCGGCGATTGTTTCCTCCAATGTATAGAGTGCATTTATAGTCGTATCCTGCAATCCTGCCATATTACAGCTTTGCTCCTTTCTCAGACTTCGGATGCGCCGCATCCGGTTTATTTTTATAAAATTGTGATGCATAGTGAAATCTATGATACAATGCCGACTGATTATTCATCTGTTTCACGGCATTGGTTCTTCTTGTTATGAAATCATCCAGCTTCACCATATACTCATCTTCCGTGATCTCACCGCCTGCTACTAACGTAAGCCCTTTCTCCCAGCTTGCCGTCAGTCTGGGATCTAACAGCGGCTTAATAGAACCTGCCACCACTTCATAAATCATCTCCCCCAGAAGAGTAGGCGTAATAATCTGGGTTTTCTTATTCAAATCAAGATACTTGATATTGACAAGCTTCTTAAGAATCTCTGCCCTGGTGGCAGAAGTACCGATGCCGCTTCCTTTGATCTGGGCGCGCAGTTCTTCATCTTCTATGAACTGTCCCGCATTCTCCATGGTCAGAATCATCGTACCGGAATTATACCGCTTCGGCGGAGAGGTTTCTCCTTCCTTCTTCTCCAGGCCTTTCAGCGTAAGCTCCGTTCCCTTTTTCAGCTTCTGCAGAATTTCAAGGAAAGATTCGTCACAGGCTTGTTCTGCTTCTTCCTTCTTCTCTTCTTTATCCTCATCTGCATTTCCTTCTGCTTTCTTCCTTGCAAAGGAATTGGCAGCCACCTTAAGGAAACCGGGCTGTGCCAGAACTTTGAAGGAGGAAAAGAAGGCTTCCTCTTTGATCTTCACTCCCAAACTGATCTTCTGGTATACGGCAGCCGGATAGAAAATACTTAAAAATCTCCTGACGATAATCTCATATACCTTCGCAGAAGTCGAATGCAGGCCATTTAAGTTTCCCAATCCCTGTCCGGTGGGAATAATCGCATAGTGATCGGTGATCTGTTTATCATTCACATATCTGGTCTTGGCAATTCCTTTATAGCTGCCGTTCTCCAGTACCCGTGCGGCAAACCCGGCAGCAATACCGTAATTCTTAAGTCCGCCGATATTCTTGTGAATCTCCTTCGCCACAGCACTGGACAGCACTCTGGCATCCGTACGGGGATATGTGGTCAGCTTCTTCTCATATAATTCCTGTGCGATTCTCAAAGTCTCGTCAGGACTGATCTTAAATAATTTAGAACAATCATTCTGAAGTTCTGCCAGATTATATAGTAACGGAGGATTTTTCGTCTCCTTCTTTTTCTCGATTCTTTCTACAACCGGAACAGGCGCTCCTTCTGTCAAACCGGCGATAAAGGCATCCGCGTCCTTCTCTTCCAGAAAACCGTTATCTTTATATAGTAAAGGGGACTGATAATATTTAGAGCCTTCCGTGGCTTTCCATTCGCAGGCACACTCATGCCCCTCTATGTCAATCCGGGAAACCACACGGTAAAACGGAATCTTAACAAACTCCCTGATCTCCCGTTCCCTGTTTACAACCATCCCCAGCACGCACGTCATCACCCGCCCTACGGATACCACTGCCCTGTCCGCTTTCAGATAGGACTTAATGGGATTGCTGTATTTTAATGTCAGTACACGTGAGAAATTAATTCCCATCAGATAATCTTCTTTGGCTCTAAGGTAGGCGGCATGGGACAGATTATCATACGCGGACAAGTCCTTCGCCTCTCTAATCCCCCGCAAAATCTCTTCCTCAGTCTGGGAATCAATCCAGACCCTTTTCCTAACCTTGCCGACTACATGAGCCTGCTGTTCCACAAGCCTGTATATGTACTCTCCTTCCCTTCCCGAGTCGGTGCACACATAAATCGTCTCCACATCCTCCCTGTTTAAGAGACTGCTCACGATTCCGAACTGTTTCTTCACACTGTCTATCACTTCATACTTGAAGTCTTTTGGTATAAAAGGAATTGTCTCTAATGACCATCTTTTATATTTCTCATCATAGACTTCCGGATAGCTCATCGTCACCAGATGCCCTACACACCATGTCACAACCGCTTCATCCGACTCCATATAGCCGTCTTTATTCTTCATATTGTACTTCAAAGCTTTGGCAAATTCCTTTGCAACACTGGGCTTTTCCGCAATAAATAAACTCTTTCCCATAATTTTCCATATATCCTGATTCTATATGCTGCCTCATCACTTGCCGGTTTACAGATCCGTAATCTGCACAAGTTTCAAATTGGTTTTGATTTTAGCTTCCAGATTCAGCTTCTCATCAAAGCGGAATGCGGTATACATATAGATATAGTCTGCGTTTATCCTCGCCTTCTTCGCATAGATGAGCAGATTTTCATAATCCTCATATGTCATCGGCCTCTCCCAATTACATAATCCAATCAGCGTATGTCCTTCCTCATCCTGCGCAATAATATCCAAAGCGCCCATTTTACCGATCCATTCTCCGATAGAATCCAGTTCAATGGGCAGTCTGTGTCTGTCATTTAACTTAGCCAGGTGCTGTCTGCAGACCTGTTTAAAATATCTCGCCACATATTTTCTAAAATCCGGCATCACATAACGATTACAGAACTCTCCCACGGAAAGGGTCTGTAAATCACTCATATGCGGATACATATACGTATAATAAAAATCTACGAAAGGATGGCTGATTCTGTAAATTCCTTTCTGTACATTTTCTTTGCCGGCCGTATCATAGGAGAATACTTTCTCAACCAATTCCAGTTCAATCAGATTCTTCAGATACACGCTGATCTTGGCGCGCGAAAATTCCGTGTGAAGATATAAATCATTCAACTTATAATTTCCGGCTGCAATAGATGCCATGATCGTATTATAAACACTTGGTTCCCGCAACTGCTCTGTCAGCATCCGTTCCCCTTCCTCAAAGAGGAAACTGCCCGAATCCAGAATATTCCGGCATATGTTCTGCTGTATCGTCAGCCTGTCGTCAAACTGGTTCCACAGCCCCGGTATGCCGCCTAAAATAGCATACGCTTCTACGCATTCTTCAATACGGAAATTGGGAAATCTCTGCACAATATCTTCAAAAGGCATCTCCCGAATTTTCAAAAATCCGGATAATTCATAAGCCGCTTCCCCAATTCTGGTAATCATGCTGTTTTCAATCCAGCCAATGGAAGAACTGCATAAAATAATCATCACATCATCCCGGTTCCACTGGCTGTGCACAAAGGATATGAGTTCCTTCATAAATCGGTCACTCACTTTAACAATGTGCTGGAATTCATCGATTACAAGTACCGTCTTACCGCTGTTTCGATGAGCAATCTTAGCAAAAATATCATGAAAAGAAGGAAATTCATCCGCTGAGTATCCATCCATGATAAGCTGGCGTCCCCATTGATAAGCCTGTTCCCTTTCCGAACATGCCCTTGCAAGATAATAGTAATTCGGTTTATCCTGCATAAACTCTTTCACAAGAGCGGTTTTACCGATATACTTCTGACCATATACAACCAAAATCTGGCTTCCGTCTCTATCATAACAACTATTCAGATAATTCAGTTCCGCTACTCTCCCAAGTAACATACATTACCTCACGATATTTCTTATACTCCCATAATATCCATCGCGAAGAATGCCTCTTTTAGCATTCCCTCGCCAGCAGTTCTTCTATATCCTCCGATGGCATCGGTTTTCCGAGATAAAATCCCTGAATGATATCACAGGAAATCTCATTCAGATAGCGGAATTGTTCTTCCGTCTCAACACCCTCCGCAATCGTTTCAAAACCTAACTTTTTGACCATGTAAATAATGGATTCCGTTATGATTTTAGTATTCTCGTCCGTAATTACCGTATCAATAAAGGATTTATCAATCTTAAGCGTATCAATCGGCAAACCTTTCAGATAAGACAACGAAGAATATCCCGTGCCGAAATCATCCAAAGATATCTTTATCCCAATATCTCTCAATACAGCTAATTTCTCGGTTATTTCTTCAAAGTCATCGATCAAAATGGACTCTGTAATCTCTAACTCTATCTCATATGGCGAGACTTCATATTTTTTAAGAATATGTAAAACTTTATCTATAAAATCGGGCTGCTTATACTGAATCGCCGAGATATTAAGTGATATGATCATAGGATAATGGAATTTCTTTTTCCACTGCGCATACGCTTTCAGGCTTTCTTCGATCACCCATGTTCCGATGGGGATGATCGCGCCGTTTTTCTCCGCTATCGGTATAAAGACTGCCGGACTGATCATTTTTCCATTGTCATCTTTCCAACGTATCAGCGCTTCCACTCCACGCAGCGCTTTGTCTGCCGTGCGAAACTGCGGTTGGAAATACATCGTAAAGTTCTGTGCAAAAACGGCTTCCTTCAGTTTATTTTCTATACTTACATTTTTCAAAAATTCATCCAGTATGGCGCCGTCAAAATACTGAATCTTATCTTTCCCGAGGCTCTTTGCCTTAAACATAACGATTTCGGCACAGTTAATAAGATCTAATGTGGTAGTCGCCGCCTCCGGATATTCAGCAACACCTACGCTTGCCGTAATATAGATTTCCTGCCCGTTTGTCAGTACAAAAGGTTTCTTAAACCGTTCCTTAAGCGTCCGGTAAATGGTCTCAACGCTCCTCGCTCCGCAGGGACTATAGACTGCAATACAATAAACATCACTGTTAAAGTGGGCGATATGTATATTATCATTCATCATCTCAAATAAAAACTGCCCGACTGCCTGAACAACCTCATCGCCGATAATAATTCCCATACCGTCGTTGATTCTGCGAAAATCATCCAAATCAACAAACATGACGGCTACTATCTCATTTTCTTCCTGAGCCCGTCTCACAAATTCTCCCAGCAATCTGACAAAGTAATTTCTGTTATAAAGCCCCGTCAAAAGATCATAATACGCCATATAGGTCAATTCATCATTCTGCACATTAAACTTCGTCACGTCCTTAAAGCGGATGATCTTGTCAGTAGGATTACTCATCTCATCATATATGATATTGACTTCTACCTCGATACAAATACGGTTCTCTTTTAATTTCACTTCTATCGTCTGACTTTTCATACCCTGCTTCTCTATGAAAAGCACTTCACGAAGAGGAATAACATCTTTCTCCTCCACAAAATCATACAATTTCGTCAATTCTTTCATATCCGTAATCGTAAACGGAAAGAAATGACTCCAGTTCGCTATCGTTTGTATCCGTTTCTCTTCATAGTTATAATACAAAAACGCACTGCTGGATGTCTCACAAATCAACCGAAGCATTTTCTCGTCCCTGATCAGCTTTTGGTTCATCGCGCTTAATAGGTCTATTTGATATTTCAGTTCTTCCATGTACTATACCCCTATTGCCATCCGAAACATAAAATTCCGGATGGCATATTCCCAATATTTTTATTTTTACTTCCCCATATTATTTATTTCTTTGTGATATACCCTTTTGCTTTCAATGTCTCAGCACACAGAACAGCTCCCCCTGCTGCACCACGTACGGTATTATGAGACAGCCCCACAAATTTCCAGTCGTATACACTATCCTCGCGGATACGTCCGACACTGATACCCATACCATTCTCATAGTCAACGTCCAGTTTAACCTGCGGACGGTTGTCTTCTTCCATCACCTGAATAAACTGCTTCGGCGCACTCGGAAGTTCTAACTCCTGCGGAAGACCTTTGAAATTAAGAAGCTTCTCAACAAGCTGCTCCTTGGTAGGTTTCTTCTTAAATTTCACAAATACGGCTGCCGTATGTCCGTTCAATACAGGTACACGGATACACTGACAAGTGATTACAGGGCTGGTAGCAGGAACAATTTCACCGTTCTCCACTTTACCCCAGATTCTAAGAGGCTCTTTCTCGCTCTTCTCCTCTTCTCCGCCGATGTATGGAATTACATTCTCCACCATCTCAGGCCAGTCTTTAAAGGTCTTACCGGCGCCGGAGATTGCCTGATATGTAGTAGCTACGACTTCATATGGCTCGAACTCTTTCCATGCAGTAAGGACAGGCGCATAACTTTGAATGGAACAATTAGGTTTTACAGCAATAAATCCTCTGGTTGTACCAAGACGTTTCTTCTGTGCTTCAATAACATCAAAGTGCTCAGGATTGATCTCCGGCACTACCATAGGTACATCCGGTGTCCAGCGGTGTGCACTGTTGTTGGACACAACAGGTGTCTCTGTCTTAGCGTATTCTTCCTCTATCTTCTTAATTTCTTCCTTCGTCATATCTACTGCTGAAAATACGAAATCTACTTCGGCAGCAACATTTTCTACTTCGTTGACATTCTTGACAATAATATTCTTAACAGCCTCCGGCATGGGGGTTGTCATCTTCCATCTGCCGCCGACAGCTTCCTCATAGGTCTTGCCTGCGGATCTGGGACTTGCCGCAATTGTTGTCACCTCAAACCAAGGATGGTTCTCTAAGAGAGCGATAAATCTCTGTCCTACCATACCCGTTCCACCTAAAATACCAACTTTCAATTTTTCACTCATTGTTTCTCTCCTCATATTTCCTTTCTATTATTTAAGTGATTGCAATACTCATCACAACGTCCTTTTAACGATGCAGATTGTATAAACACAAACAGCCTCCTGGAAACGTTGGTACTTGAGAGTTTCTTTCAAACCCAGTACCGCAATCACCCATTTCATAACATTATCTTGGAATATCTATGGCATCCTCATCCTGCCAGTCTCTTGCCAGATATTCTTTCTGTGTCTCTATGACCTTACGCATCACATAAGGTCCCGGCGCTCCTATCGTCAACCGCTTTTCCACACAGGTTTTCAAGCTGATTGCCTCATAGAGATCTTCCTCGAAAACAGGGCTGATTTCTTTCAATTCCTCTATAGACAAATCTTCAATACTGCAATTTTTATCAATACAGTAAAGCACCAATCTGCCGATAATGCTGTGAGCATCTCTGAAAGGCACTCCATGCCCTACCAGATAATCCGCCGCATCCGTTGCATTGGTAAAGCCAAGCATAGCACTCTTTTCCATAACATCCTTATTAAATTTCATGGTGCGGATCATGCCCTCGAATAAAGCGAGACACCCTTTCACCGTATCTATGGCATCAAAGGTCAGTTCTTTATCCTCCTGCATATCCTTATTATAAGCCAAAGGAATTCCCTTCATCGTCGTCAGGATAGACATTAATGCTCCGTAAACCCGTCCTGTCTTACCCCGCACTAATGCTGCAATATCGGGGTTTTTCGTCTGAGGCATAATACTGCTTCCGGTAGAATATGCATCATCAATCTCCACAAAACGGTATTCATTGGAATTCCAGATAATGATTTCTTCGCAAAAGCGGCTTAAATGCATCATAATCGTAGACAATGCCGATAAGAACTCAATCACATAATCCCTGTCTGATACCGAATCCATACTGTTAAGTGTCGGCCCTTCAAATCCAAGCAAAGATGCGGTATAGCTCCTGTCTAACGGATAAGTCGTTCCCGCCAAAGCGCCTGCACCGAGCGGACAATAGTTCATGCGGTGATAAATATCCTTAAGCCTTGATCTGTCCCGCTTAAACATCTCAAAATACGCTCCGATATGGTGCGCCAGCGTCACCGGCTGTGCTTTCTGCAAATGGGTAAAGCCCGGCATATAAGTCTCCACATTCTCTTCCATAATACGAAGCAATGTGCCAAGCAGCTCTTTAACCAACTCATCCACATAGAGTACTTCCAGTCTGGTGTACAGTCTCATATCAAGTGCTACCTGATCGTTACGGCTTCTGCCCGTATGCAGCTTCTTGCCGGAATCTCCGATCCGGTCAATCAGATTCGCTTCCACAAAACTGTGAATATCTTCATACTCATCCGTGATCTTTAATCTGCCTTCCTCAACATCCTGTCTGATTCCGGTCAGTCCTTTTAAAATGGCATCCTTCTCTTCCTTGGTCAGAATCCCCTGCTTTGCCAGCATAACCACATGGGCTATACTGCCTTCGATATCCTGCTTAAAGAATTTCTGATCAAAAGAAATAGATGCATTAAAATTATATACAAGCTTGTCCGTCTCCTTCGTGAAACGGCCTCCCCATAGCTGTGCCATGCAATAATCCTCCACTTTATTAAATCTAAATTTGATGATATCACAAAATACTTTTCTTTTCAATCAGAACACAAATTTTCTCATAAAACATAAAATATCTTATAATCATAAGGAGTTGTTATCTATGCACCCATTATTATCTCTTCAGGATATCTCCTATGCATACCACAATCTCAAAGGAGAGACGCCCGCACTTACCAACATATCTCTGCAAGTGTCCGAAGGAGAATTTCTGTCCATCGTCGGACCAAGCGGATGCGGCAATGCGATGGTTCCAAATTGGAAACTTTGGATACCATCGCGAACAAACTGCTTCCTTCAGATGGGCAAAAATATCCCGGTGCCTGTCAGTCACCGGGTTTTTGATATAAATATGAGCGATTTCTCCATCCCAGACAACTTTTTCTATGATTGCCCTCAAGAAATCCCTTTTCTGCATGACAGAGAGTGCTTCAAAGATTTGAGGGAAGTGCTTCATCTTCTCCAACCACCCCTTCACATAATCCGTGACGTTCAGATTTGCCTCCTTATCGCTTTCCATAGCGGCTATCCTTGTCTGCAGTTGCCTGCATAAGCCGTCCGTCCGCTTGATTTCATCATTGATATACTGCACCGACACACTGTCTGCATCCAGATTTTTAATAGATACAATCAGCTTCTGTATCTCCTCTTTCTTCTTATTGTACTCTTGCTGCAACAGACCCTTTTCAGAAACCACATCCATATCCGTTTCTTTGATCTTCTTTAACAACGTCTCCAGCATAGGGACAATACCCGCATCAGGATTCGTCAGGCCGATTATCTCCTCGCACACTTTTGCATCCAATGTATTGCCATGTACATTTTGCGTATCGCACTTTTCCCGATGTGTCGCATCTTTGTACGGACATCGATAGGCGAAGGTACGCTCCCCTTTTTCTGTCAGCCGGGATGCCGGATAGTTCTTTGGACGCATCATATGACCACAACTACAGTAAAGCAGCCCTGACAAAAGTGCAATACTGTTTTTCGTATTCTTGAAAGTCGCCCCCTTCTCCTTATTACTCTCCAACAATTTCTGTACCCTAACAAACTCCTTTCCGCTGACAATGCCTTTATGCCGTCCTTTTGATATAATCCAGGATTCGCAGGGCAGATTCTGGTTTTTATAATGTGTCGAAGTCGTTTTGGCATATCCCATCAATCCTGATTCTCCATCCAGTTCCTCCTCGTCGATACATACCTGGCAGCCCAAATCATAAAAATACTGATACGCCTCCCGATCTGCCTTACAGTATACCGGATTCACCAGAATATCCCTAATCCCTGAAATAACAAACTCTTTACCCTGTCTGGTTTTGATATCATTGTTAAGCAGATTTTTAAAGACCTTGGTAAGCGACCTGCACTCTATAAAATTTGAAAATATATACCGGGCAATGTCTATCTCTTCCGGATTCTGCGTCAGGCAAAACATAGATTTCTTTTTAAGAGCGCTAACCTCCTTCTCCAGTTTCATAGAAGAATATCCAAGAGGCGTATTGCCGCCAAGCCACCGCCCGCTTCTTGCCAGCATGATCATATTATCCTTGACACGCTCCGCGATCTGCTCCCGCTCCATCTGTGCCAGCACTCCCGAAAAATATAACATAGCCTTACCGATAGGCGTAGTCGTATCAAACTTCTCTTTGATACTGATAAAAGATGTCCCCCTGTGTTCCAAATCCTCCATTAAATTGGCCAAATCCGCAAGATTCCTTCCCAGACGATCCAGCTTGTAGCAGACTAGATAGTCAAAATGCAGCGCCTTCATATCGTGCATCATTTTCTGAAACTGCGGGCGCTTCGTATTTTTCCCGGAAAAACCTTCGTCTTCATATACTATTATTTCTGCCTGATCTCCTCCTTCAACAAACATCTCGATATATTCCCGACACATGGTAATCTGATTCTCTACACTCTCTCCTTTACCTGTCCACTTTGATTTCCTACTATAAATAGCAATCCGTATCAAATCGTTCTGCATATCGCCACCCCTTTCGTTGTGATGTCCCTGTTAGTGAAAGATGCCGCTAAATATAGGGCATATTGGCGGCATCTTTTATCTAACGCCCACAGTTGTCCATATCATCTGTGTCGTTCTCCCTTATCTGATATCTTTGGATTATTTCAGACAGAACGGCAATCTGCTGATCTTTTGACAATCCAACACGTTTCATCGTATCTTCTATATATATTACCGTAAAGTAATTAATTAGATCTTGTATCTTATCTACAGGCTTTTCGCCCTCTATATGACAAGTAATAAAATGATTTCGCACAAACATCTCCATGTAACGCTACTGTCATAACAATATATGTCACACCATCTCAAACTTAACACAAATACTCTCCTTCATATGCTTGACCTCTCACTGTCGAAATTGCCTTCCACAACGGCTTCGAAAGTTGTCCGTTGAATTTACCCACCAAAATCCTGACGCACAACGTGCGTTTTCCTTTGCCGTTAGGCGCAGTCTTACTGATCTGTTCATCCGCAAGCAATGACTGAATCTCCCTCTGGTCATAAGGAAAGTAGCTGTTAGTCTGACTTAAAAAAGCGACCACTTTCTTCTGTACAAGATCCGGGTTGAAATAATAAAATTGTTCATCCATAAACCCGTCAAACTCTGCCGTTTCCGATATCATCAGCTTGTCTTTACAAAGTGTGATGTTACCCACACGCATCAAGGACGCAATGCTCTTCACAAAAAGAACTGCTGGAGATTCATCTTTGGATAGTTCTTCGCTAATCCACGCGCAATCTACAATCTGTTTCCTCATCTGCATTAACATTGTCTCGATCTCTCCGTTATCCACACCACAATATTCCACAAGGAACTTGTGGAGAATATCGCTTGCCAGTCGTAAGGTAACCGCGCTGTCCACCAGCCGACGTTCTTTTAACAATCCAAAAAGACACTTCCGCTCAACACTAAATTGTCTTTTGATATAATTTTTTATCTCATCATAACGTTGTCCGACATACTCCGCAAAAGCTGCTAAGAACGTCGTATACGCATACGGATTCTCCTGAAACCACGTCACGTCATCAACATTTACCAAGTCTCGTTCCAATCTGCAATACAGACAGCGCAAGTTGGATGAAACCCCCTTACCCATGAGTTCTCCAGTCAGAGCGACCATGCCATGAACGCCTTCGCCTCTCTTATCTTCAAGGCGAACGTTGGAACGGCTGCGGCTGCTCCCATCCCCAACCATACGTATAATCATCTCCAGCTTATCCTGCATCTCCCGCCTCTTCGTTTCCGTTTTTGCAGGTGCAAAATCATCGATAAGAGTGACGGTATCCCGTCCGGAAGTGACGATCGCTCTTTCCAGAGAAACTGCGGTGTCAGTGTCAAACCTACGGGGTTCATCTCTAAAAACATCTTCGCAGAGCTGTGCAAATAAAATCTTTCCTACGGTCGTCTTCATACTCCCTGTCCGACCATTCAGAAATAAAACGAACCGCGGTGCAAATCCCGCCTCCCGAAAAGGCTGATAGAGAACACCCATGAGCGAAAATGTCAACATTACGGCCTGTGCTTTCATGTCGCTATAAAGATTACATGCCCGCAGAAAAATATTGATAAAGTCTGATTTCTCACAAGTATACCTCGTCAATGTATGTCCTGTACTTACACATTTGTCCGCGCCTAAATTCAGTCCATCATAAAGATAAACGTGGTGCCCGTCTATATAATTCCATCCCGACTCAAAATAAATTAAACTAATTTTACTGGATGCAATATCTTGTCGAAATCTTTCTTCGATAGTTTTTTCGGCTTTCTGTACATTGTGGTCTATTATGGCTTCCGGAATTAAATCCGTAATTATCTTAGATATGGAGTGTATCTTCGTATATTTCACCGATAAATCATGTGTTTTCCCATACAAAATAATGCTACATTCAATTTGCCCCCTCTCTGGTATCTCTCTGCCTTTTCGATCAACATAAATTTTTTTACATATAATTACAACCTGAAAATTGGTCGCTGGATATATCGGTGCCGACATCCACGGAATATTGCCCGCCATTCCGTGTTGGTTCATCTGCACCATCTTATCTTTTTGCAATCTCTTAAATCTTTGTTCTTCCTTGAAAACATCTTGTTTTACTATACCTTCGGATCTTATCTCATTATTTTTTTCTGTGTGAGATGTCTTGAGAAAATCGAGAACCTCTATGCCTCCTGATCGTTCTTCCTCCTCGTGCTCTACGAACTTGAGAACATCAATGCCATACGGCTTTCCGTCTTCACCACGTTCAATATGAAAAAGAACTTCCCGTCCCTTAGGGCTTCCCTGTTCATCGCGTTCCAAAAATTCCAAAACATCTACTGCGCCACCTTTCCCGTTAATGTGATTATCCTCCTTCTCCTCTTGTTTTTTCTGTGCTCCTCTCGCTCACATTAACATGATATCCTCATCACCCCAACATTTCCAGCGACCGGTATTTTATTTCGAAAAAAAGATTTTTTTGCCCTTCGGGATATTATCAAATCATTCCCATATTCCTCTCATAACAGCCATATGTATCTGTGCATATAAATTATCCGGCTTTTTTATCATCTTCATTTTCTTAATCCTATAATTGTCCTCATATTTTATCCCAAGTATTTCTTCAACAGTCCCATTCTTAATGCGACCTTTCATCCATGCTTCAAAATCCTCCTCTATCTCTGTTAATGTCTTATAATCAAAAGAAGGTTCTGACTTGCTATCATATATTCTTAACCATGTATTTATGTCACATAAGTCATCATAATACCGATTGATTTCATCGATGCGCATTTGTAAATAGCTACAAATTTGATCACAAGCATCTCCAATATTCTGATATATGCTATCTCTTTTTTCCCTCGTTAAGCATTGTAGCTCATTGCTTTCGTATGGAAAAATAAATCTAAATATTATTTTAGCCAATATATCCCGCCCATATATACACTCAAATCTCCCTAATAAGGTAGCAACATCAAATAATTTTTCATTTATCATATCATAATGTATTCCCGTAGATTCTTCACCACCTTGCACTTTAACTATATTATATATACAATCAAAGATCGTATTGGTTAGCGACACTCCAAGCATAACATTGAAATAATAAATATTTTCATAAGGTGACTTTTCAATTTTTGCATATATCTCTTCGATATATTTATATGAATATCGCGTTATATCCGCACTCCCCTTTGAAATGTCCTTTTCACTGCCAAAAACTGTGAATTCAAAAAGCCTTAAATATTTTTGTGTAAAGATTATATTTTGTAATGTTCTCGTGAATATCGGTAATTCGTTACAATTCCTCATTGGCAAATAAGCTTCATCTTTTAAACGAGTCCTAATATCAATCTCTTCTTTCTCCCTTCCATCAAAAATCCTATATTTCTTATTAGCATTTTTTGTATACTTTTTTCTCATAAGGAACTGTAATGTACAATCTACATTAAATAAGCCTGTTTCTGCTACCATATATTCAATTTGTGTTGCACATTCTTCTAAAGAAACCGACTTTTTTTCTTCTGTTTCTAGAGGTTTCGATATCTCTTCATAGAGATTAAGTATTTCTTCCTCCGTGTGTTTTCGATCCTCTGTTCTCCCTATCCTCTCTTTTTTCTCACCCACACGAATAATATTTCCCTGTTTTGCTTGTAACTTATATATATCTTCTCCCCAATCTTCCAAATCAGCTTCCAAAAAAACTAATTCTTTGAAATCGGGGATTTTTCTCTCAATTTTATATTTCCTCGCAACCTTTTCCCTCAGTTCTGACAACTCCATAAAACGTGATTTACTGGTTACAATGTTCTTTAAATTAACATCATAATCTTTTAATATTCTTTCACATATCTTTTGCAAACTATCTGTATTTATCACTCCTGCATTTAAATCAACATCAAGATATCTTCGCATTTGTCTCATCCCCACTTTCCATCAATTCCACTTTTCATCTTTGTAAGTAAATCTATCATTTATTATAATTATAACAGATGGAATAGGTGGAAAGAAGGAAAATAATCCTTTATCCTAAAAACCATTAAAGACAAATCGAAATGTATTGCCCCAAAAAAACTCCCGGAGAAATATACCCCGAGAGCCTTTCTAAGACAAGATACTTAATTTGGAAATAAATTCTCTACTCCGCCACCACACTCTTCGTCTTCGCCAGCGCCTCCATCACCCGCTTATACATAGCCTCATTCATCGTCTCCGTTTTCCCGATCCGATATCGCTCCCGTACAGCCTCCATCGCAACCCCTGTTCTGTCAAGCTCCACCTGCAACGCCGTCATCTGATCATCGGTAAGGGCACTTTCCTGTGGCGTTTTCTTCTGCTGCCTTTTCCCACGGTTTCCGGGTGCTGCCTTAGTCTGCATGGTATACACACAGTTGCCTTTCCCGTTTACGATCACAAGGGAAGTAATCTCTCGGTTATCGTTATAATCAATCAACGCTACCTTATAGTGGTCATTGCAGTACAGTTTATCTCCCTTTTTCTGGATATTGGCCAGTTCCTCCTGAATCCAGATAAACGGGGCTGTATACAGCTCCCTTCCGATCCCCCAGTTAAAGCAAGCCCTCTTAAAGCTGTCCGAGGCCTGCCCTTTTTCTTTTTCCGAATAGCTGGTGGTTCCTACATCCTGTTTTGCCACCCATATTTTTTTCTCTTCATCATAAACCTCTACCGTACAGTAAAGATTCCCTTCTATACTTTGGTGGCTCCGTTTCCACCCGAACATCCCAAAAGTCTCATCCAGGATCTTCTGGTCAACCCTCGCATCCTTATAAAGCAGAAGGCTTAACCCGTTCTCCCTGATCACGGATACCCTGCACTCGATCTCCTCTGCCTTTAGCAGCCGTATTGCTGTTTTTTCCATATGCCCTCCTTTCTTTCTGCCTGCCGGAAGTTCCTTTCTGAAAACTCCCGGCAGTTGTATTCTTCTACTATCATTGTAATAGCAGCATTTTCCTCTATTATGCCGCTTTCACCTCAAACCGCCTGCTGTGGGAAACCGTGGCGTAATCTTCATAGATCTCCGGTTTTTCCTCCCTGATCCGCTTTGTGTCAAGCCTTGTGGAATCCACATTCCCCCAGGAGACACGGTATCGTTCACTCCTTGCCAGTTCATGTTCTCCCATAAACAGCTTCACCTCCTGCTCGATCTGCTTCTTCTCTGTCTCCAGCTCCGCGATCTTTTGCAGAATATCCCTTCTCCTTCCCAGTTTTTCATCAAACCCGGTCAGCTCAATCGCGGACTTCTCTTTAGCCTTACTAAAATACTGTGCAATCACCTCATCACAGGCTCTGCTTCCGTCTGGCGGCGGAATCTGACCCGTCAGGACATAGTTATGCCAGAAATCTTCTTCTATGGCTATTAAGTTATTGATAACCGCCTCATCCCACACCAGCTTCCTGTAGGTAAATTCTCGACCGAGAATAACGGCTGCGATATACCACGCTCGTTTCCCTGTAACCGCCATGTAATGATAGCACTGCATCATATAGTGGAGCGGAATATTCCCGTCCGACCACTTATCCGCACTGTATGCACTGGCCGTCTTACATTCAAGGCCAGCATCCTCCCCGACCACAAGCCTGTCCACATCCGCAATCATAAAGGGATACTCCTTACTCCGGTACATATAGTTGGAGCAGCGGACTTTTAAGCCCGTCGCCTCCACAAACCGCTTAGCCACATACGCCTCCAGATCATGCCCGATGCGTACCGCTTCGTTATTCACCTCCTCCGCTTCCCCGCCCGTCTTGTCCCTGAACACTTTCATGGCATTGCTGTAGGGATGAAGCCCGCAGACCGCTCCTGCATCGGAACCGCCGATCCCTGTTTTCCGAAGCTGCAGCCAGTCTTCTTGTGTCATATTCCCCGTGGGTATCTTCTCGTACATATCTTTTCTCCTCCTGTGGATATCTATGGTCTTGTGCCGCTTTTCTCTCTGCGAGTTCCCGATTTTCGTGATAAACCAAAGACCAAATGAAGATTGTTTGGGAATCCCGCGATGGAAACCGGCATCCACCCAAACCGGCCTGTTCCCTTATGCTACACTCACCATCTGGTATGCCTTGTCTATCATGGGATTACCATCCATAGTACGGGCAAACAGGCTTTCCTTATAGTTTGCCGTCCGCCGCAGGGGCTCTGCATGGGTTGCAAAATCCGACACCGCATTGACAAACCGGTAAGCGTTTTTACCCACATCCTTTAAGTCAGGGGCATCGAAATATCGCATCTTCATATCCTCTCTGAGCCGTCTGACATTCTTTGCCCGCTTGGAATCCCCTTCCTCCATGGGAAGGAGCCTTTCTATATACTCCAGAACCTGACTGTCAGACAGACGCTTTCTACGCAGTTCATCAAACTTCTTTCCCAGTTCTCCCATATATTCCTGCGCAAACAGAAGGGTGTCTCTGGCATCCGCAATCTTACCCCTGATATCACCCGTGTGGACACAGGCCCAGGAACGCTTTGCCGTATGCAGGGCAAGATTTAAGGTATTATTACACACCACGCGGATCGGGGTAAGCGCCACACGGATCGCCCCTGTCCCGTCATGGGCATTAGAGAATACCAGATAAGGGGTAATCTGTTCCCCTGCCATGATGTAAGCCTGCGGGAGTTTTGCCAGAATCCAGACTTTCCTGCCGTTTTGCAAAGACCCGGCTGTCTCATAGCGAATCCCCTCTCCCAGAAGCGCATCTGTAAAAGCAAACGCCTCCTCATTCTGTACCACCTTATAGCGGTCGCTTACTACACCAAGCACCTTTCTGTCCCGATTCCTGACATTTGCATAAAATCCCGGGATCTGTTCCTCATTTCCCGTAAACACGGGTTCCTGTAACACCTTCCAGTCAAGTCCCGCAATCTTAAGTGCATCTGCGGATGCCGGAGCCTCCTCTACCCTGACCCCAAGCCCATGCCACGGGGTTTCCCTCACATAAAACATACTTTCTACATTTGCTGCCATTTTCCTGTTCCTCCTTTTTAGACATTCTTACTGATCTCATGCAGTACACCTGCAATCACGATCATAAGGCATTTCAAAATAATCTCCATTTGTCCCCTCATCCTGCCGCCAGAAGTTCCACGGCGTCTTTTTCCCTGCTGTAACGGTAAATATGGTCAGAAAGCACTTCCTCCGGATCTACTACTGCCCTGTTTACTTCCTTGACCATCTGCTCCCATCTATAATGCATCCCGTCGTTATCCAGTAAAAGCAGCACCTCATGCAGTGACGAGGGCAGGATTACCAGATCAGAGCTGACAGTATTCGCAAGTTCCTTCATTTTGCCGGAATACAGCATCACCGCTGCCCCATACTGCCTTGTCCTGTTAGTCAGCACATATACAGGCGGCTGCTCTGCCATGCTGGGCGTCTGTTTTTCCATAAACAAATCCTTCAGCAAAAACAGATCCTCCTCCACCCTGTTTTTCATGTTCTCTAAAGCGTCTTTATACAGGGTATCTACTGTCTCCATCCACAGCGCAAGGTGATGATTGTTGACAACAACACCTGCTTGCCCATTTTCCCATCCTTCAATCTCATAAAAGAAAATGGCTGCCATATCGTTCCAGCGGACATAGGGCATATCCTTAAGAATCTCCGTATTCTTTTCATAATTGATCAGACGGAGCTGCAGATGTTCTTTTACATAGCTGTAATCTTCAAAAAATTTGGGACTGAACTTTTCTGCAAGCTCTGCATCACCATCCCGTCTTCTGTATACTTGAAACAGATCATATACTGCCTCATCCAGATCCATGCCGTCACAAAACTTCCCGTATGCCTCTTCCAAATACAAAACCGGGCAGAAGCGCTCCCCCTCCTTTTTCAGGAGGATGCCGGTCTTCTCAATTCCATTATTTTTAAATGTTTTGTGTATGCTGACTTTACAACTCTCTCCCAGACTTTTCTCTATAAGTTCTTTGGCTTCTTTTGCAAATTTTTCAAAATCCATATCCGTCCCTCTTTCTTTTCAAAATTTTCTTAATCTGATGATAAAATCTATGCATCAAACCGCAGCCGACTTTTCCCTCCTTTCCCTGCGGTTTCCAATTTACGCTGGGATTCCATCCACATCCCTTCCCTACAAGCCCGATCTCACAAAGAAAAGAGGCGCAGTCCTTAAACCCGCAGCGGTATGCAGCCGCACTGTGATAGGCCGCGCTCCCTGTATAAGCACAGATAAGCCGGTCTACGGCCTTACGCTCTTCCTTTGACAGGTCATGGCTGTCAAAAACTGCCATCTCTTCATTGATTTTTTCTTGTAATGCTAAAAAATCCCGATCACGAAGCAGAATGGCATCCAACCTTTCATTGATTGCATGCTCCGTGATCAGGCCCATTATTCTTTTTGACATAGCTGCTTTTTCCCTTCTTCCTTTTCAGGACAGCACAAAGCGGCGGGAAAAATCCCGCCGCCTGTAACGCTAACACTGATATTGGTTTAGAAAATACTGTTTAAAATCCCTTTGATGCCTCCAAGGAATGCCCCGACTACAATTCCCACAACAGCTCCCGGCGCGCCAAGGATCAAAAATCTTCTGCCTGCCCCATTGTTAATCCCTTCCGCCACATAATCAACCAAACTGTAAAGGCTCCCTCTTACCTTTTCGTTATAATCCATCTCATCATCATTGTGCGCATACCGCTTTGTATCGGTATTCATCCCGCCAAATACCGCCGCCCGTTTTTCCGCAGGCAAAGCATTCAGGATATAATACAGAAATTTTGACAGGTTATAGGGGCGCACCACCTCCCCGGAGACCTCCTCATATCCCGCACAATAGTAGACCAGAGCTACGTCCAACCCGGAGTCTTCCCTGATCTGCCCTTTGATGGATACCACTTTTTCCTCCAAAAAGGTTTTCAGCGTCTCATAGATCTCACCATGCTCTTCTTTACGGAAGTTTCCTCTGATTCATAATAGCTCTGCTCTTCTAGCCAGCGGATGGTTCCCCAGTGCCGATATATCTGGCGTCATTTCGTTTTTTTTACAATCAGCTTTGCCATGACACTTATGGGGACTTCTTCATAAATATCTTCTCCGTTTTTGTCTCCATTTCCATAGATTTTCTCCTCCTTTTTTTGCCTTACATTTTTGGCTTATTGTTACTCTACTTTTTCGTAGAATCCCTCATCAATATTATCCGGATCTACTTCGTCAGGCGTCCATATATAGATATACCCACTGCCTAAAAATCCCACTTTATAATTTGCCTCAGCATCAATGGAAAAGGCACCCGATAAATCCTGATATAATGCCAGATTGTCGAATTGAAACACCCCGTTTTTCAATGAAAGTGTACCATCCTCATTTACAATGGCTTCTGTCATACTGTCATTGGTTGTATTGGCATATCGTCCGGGAATGATATCCAGCAGATCAACACCCTCTAACATACCACTCTCAGTGTCAATGTATGCCCCAGAAAATTCCTCCGGGCACATCACTGTCAGAGGTAAAGACTCATATCTTTCATTCCATTCCCTCTGGGCTTCAACGCTGTCCACATACGCCTGCGTCTGCTCTTTAATCGCATCCGCATTTTCATCCGTATACAGCCACTGTCCGTCCTCCTTATACAATATGGAGCCTCCGTATAATGAAATTTCCACTTTCTCCGCCAATTCCCCACTGACCGGGAATAATGTAAAATAAGCATATCTCCCCTTACGTCCCGGATCAATGGCAAGCAATTCCCCATTATATTCCACATTGTCTATCATGATAGCCGTTCTGGTATCGACAGGCTCCTGAAAATCATCAACGAAAGCCGAAATATCATCGGGACTCAGGTATTGTACATCGTCACTGTTATTTGTATACTCAACAGTTGCATAACCGATCGTGGATTTGTTATTAAAATCATAGATAATATCGATATCTGTAATAAGCACCTCACTGCCATTTTCCATCGTATAGGAATTACCTGCCTGTAAGTACACATTTCCGTTATTGTCAACACCTGTGCCTTTCCTATTTTCCGATGTGCCCTGAGGCTTTTCTTCTCCGGACTTGTTTTCACCCACAACCTTTCCATCTTCCGTTACCAGCAGTTCCGTATCCCCACTGAATACCGATTTTGTATCATTACCCCTGAAAATTTCCGCATTGCCGATTTTCTCTCCCTCGTCATCAAATGCCCCGAAAAACGCCATAAGGAATAACCCTACAACAATCAGTCCTCCAATTCCTGTAATAATCTGCCATACTCCTTTTAATCTATCTTTCATTTTCAATTTCTTCCTCCTGTCAATTTTTCTTCTGTTCTTAAACAAGTAGTTGTTTTCTGTCTGCCTTCTCTCCTGATCCTTTTTGCTTCAAACAAGTTTACATAGGCATTTTTAGAATTTGCCGCTTTATTATACCCTTCTTTTCAGCTCAGGCATAATCGGCTCCAGTTCAAAAACCATCCGCTGTGTTTCATTCTCTGTCACCTCTCTTACAATTTCATTTGCTCTGTTATTGGTCTTTCTGGCCTCCTTCTGGTTCACAGCTGCCGGTATCGTCTTTAAAAATCCATAAGCACCTGCCGCCATACCCATTTGTACAAATAAAAATGCTGGCATATTTCCTCCTTCCCCGTTATCTGTGTTTCTTAATGATAAGAATAAAATCTTCGGGTGACAGATTCTGTCATGATCAAAAACATTCTCACAGTAGCACAAAAAATCCCGGAAAACATTCTCCGGGATTCACGGTTATCATATATCATTTCAACTACTTAACTAATACATTTAAGCATACAGCTTCAATATATCTTCCAGCTTCTTCTTCATCTCATGTCGCAAAGACTCCGGCCTCAGCACTTCAATCTTGTCTCCCTGACTCAAAAGCCATATGATAATCCCCTTGCCGTAAACCTCCGCATTGATCGTACATTCGTGCTCTTTCTGCCCGATAATCTGTGCTGTTGGTAGTCTGTCAAGCACCGGCTCTGGATTCTCCCCATAATATTTCAACTGAATCCGCATCAGCTCCCCGGCATACATAAACTGAATCCTCTTGCGGAACTCCCCTTCCTCAAACCTGTCCGCATAGGATACATGAAACTTTTCTCCTGTCTCCTTATAGGACTTAATCCTGTCTATACGAAAAATCGTAGGATAATCATATTTATGGATATGGCTACCCTTTCCGTCATCCTCCAGAATAAAGGCATTCAGATAAAAATAATATTCCGAAAAAAGAAGCGCCACCGGCTCAATCAGCCGTGTAACTGTCTCCTGTGGCTGATCCGCCTTGGCATATTTAATCTCCATCAAGTTGTGCTCCCTGATATCCTCCCCGATCCGCCAAAGCCTGTCTTGAATGTGGCTCTTATGGTGGAGTTCCACATAGTGGAACTGTTCATTGGAGACAAGCTCCCGCACCAGCTGCATATTTTTAAACGGCACACAGCCTCCTATCATCTTTTTCAGAATACTGCCAATTTCCCTCTTGGTAAATGCGCGGCTGGCAAGCAGGATCTTACTCACTGCAAGGATCTCGCTGTTTGACATCATGGAACCTTCAGAACCGATCATGATAAATCCCTTTTTACTGCGGTCATACTCAATCAGACGGTGATCCAAGGCCCTGTCTGTCTTTTGTTCATCCAGAAAAGCCCGGATGTCGTCGATGTCTCGCTGGATGGAACGCTCATCCACACCAAATCTTTTGGCTTCCTCTGTTTTGTTGATTACCTTTCCTTCAGAGAGGCGGACATATAGATCGAGGACGCGGTTGTTCTTAGAAAATTTATGACACATGAAAAAACCTCACCGAATTGCATTATCACCCATTATGTTAATTAAATTCTATGTACACTAAACAAATAATAATATAATAATAAACATACAAAAAAATAAAATGATAATTATCGAAGATAGAATAATTCCTGCGATAGCACATTTTCTATATTTTGTCTTTCCTTTCAATGCTTTTATTCCATCTATGATAGACCAAATTCCTCCTATAATGGAAAAAAACGAACCAACTACTGTTACTATTCCCACCCACGAAATGATACCTAAGATCAGAGACATAACAGCTTTTCTATTTATCTTCTTTTGTTCTTTATCAATATCTATCATTTCAGCCACAACTACAGGCCTGACATAATTTGACTGTGTCTGACTTGACATTGGCGGTGCTATCTCTGGTGGTCTTTCCGCTAACAATTTTGCCGTCATTATTTCTTTCTTGAAATCGACCGTTTTCACTTCTTGCACTTCTTTGGAAAACTCAGGAATACTATTACATATTTCAGTATGAATCTTTTTAACTTTATATGACAATTCCCCATTCTCGGATAAAATAGGTGTGTCAATAACTGCCTTAATTGCACCAGCCAAAGCCCTTGTAACCCTTATCAATTTTTTCTCATTATGTGTTAAATCAGTTACAGTTATTCCTCTTCCTAATTGCCTAATCATCTCCATTGTAACCATGTCCAATAAATTGACGCATTGCGCAAACATCTCATTCAATTCATTTAACAATTTATCAAACATTTCAGATCTATCAATAATGCCCTTACATAATGTCTCTGATGTTTTCATCTTCTCTGCTGCTGCCTCAGCTTCTGCATACATTGTTTCCGCTTTTTCAAGGTTCTCATCAGCCTTCATGCTTGCCGATATCCCTGTAAACAAAACTATTGGTGCAGCAACAGCCGCGAGCGGAGTCATCGTAGCCGCAGTTGATAAAGCCGTTCCAGCAATTCCAATTGCCCCACCAATATCACCTAATGCTAATACCGTCCCGGCTAAAGAAAGTGTCGACGTCACAATCGGCAAAGAACCACTTGCCGCCAGTGCAACAATAGCTCCAGCCGCCGCCCCCGCTGTACCACTGGTCAAAGAACCAGAATATATATCAATCATTTCCTGCAACTGAATCATATCATTTTGTTCAATCTCAAAATGTGAAATTTCATTTAACCCTTCAGATTGCCTCAATTCTATTTGTTTAATTCTATCATAAGCCCGTATAAACTGACTAATTGAATTATCCAGCACATTCTTTTTGGCATAACCCAAATTCATTAACGCTCGTTCTGTATTTTTCTGTGCTACCTCAAGCGACTCTTTTGCTTCATTATATAGGCTTTGGGCATCTCTGGAGATTCTCTCTGCTTTTTCATTAGTATCTTTTGCACTAATGTGACCTCCTACTCCAATAATTCCAGCAACTCCAGCAGCCACCAAAAATGGTATTGGCATAAATTCTTCCTCCTAAAGTACATCCACAATGTCAGAATTTAAGTACACCTCAAACTCCTCTTCTGTTTCAAAAGCGACTCGACCACCTAGCTTTCTTGTAATTTGATTCGCCCCAGCGACAATTCCATCCGCATCTCCGATCTGAAAAGCAAATCTCATATCTGACAATGCCCCATCAAAGCAGTCTCTATATTCTCTAAAATAATTTTCTAAGTACAATTCCAATTCTGATCTAAATACCCTGGTCTGTTCAGCTGCTTCCTTACACTCTGCTATAATACGCAGTCGTTCCTGATGCTCCAATTCTTTGGTTTGCAATGTGTTAATCAAATTATGATATAGACTGCTTGTCAATGTAGAGCCAATCAAGGCCCCTATAGCACCACCCACAACAGGAATTGGTATCAATGTCTGTCCCACCACCGCTGAATAACCTACCGTTGCAAGATTAAGCCCCTTATCTCCCAACTCTATTATGCACTGCTGCGTAGATATTTCTCCATCTCCATATCTTTTCAGTGTATCACCTACTGTCATTACCGCCGTAATAACTTTTCCTGGCACATTAGATTTCGATAAAGCCTGTAAGAACTTTGAAGAACTACTAGACAAAGTATTAGATGCCACCATCAAACCGTCACTCATCACATACCCAGTAACAACCGCTTTCCCACCATCCTCTATCGTATCTGCAATCGCCTCCCCAGCCTCCTTTTCTCCTTTTAAAACAGCCACTATATTCAAAATTCCTGACATTACTAATGTGAAAGTACCAGCCGATTTAGCCCCAGACATTCCAGCCTCATGACCATCATGCAGTATATTTTTCCCCGTTTCTATAATTTCCCTACCTCGGGTATATACCTCAGCTCGCTTTCCATCCTCTAAAGCCTGTCTTTCACCTTTCTTAGTAAAAAAAACTCCTTTCCTTTCGCGATAGTCTTTATCTTCCACATACTCTTTATTCGTCTTGCTACGTTTGGCATTATTTGTCTTACGTGAAATTACCTTTACATTTTCCTCTGCATTTCCTATATCTTTCACATCTTCCGTACTTAGCCAAGGATTATTTTTTGTCTCCTCATAAACTTTCTCCAACGGCTTAATATGATCAGTTTCAGCCAGATGTTTTGTCCAGTCATCACCATATAAAAGTTTCGCCTCCTTCTTTGTCAGTACAAGACGATCACCTGTATACGGGTCAAAAACTTCCGCACCATCCTTAAATAATTCCATTTTAGCATTTCTTTTTGCTATCCCGCTATCATATAAGTTGCGATTTCCTGTATATGTATCTGGTTTTGCATATTTTTGAATTGCTTTCTGTGTGAAAACTCTTGCTGACTCAGCTGCCGCATATCCAACCGCTATATTGATACCTACATCTTTGTTTTGGTCATCCCCCTCTTCTTTTTTAGGCTCTATATTCATGACTAAATTATCTTGTGCATTTTTAAATATATCCATATCGCTCCTCTTCTGTACTGCTGGATTAACCTAAGACCAAAGTATTCATTTTGCCGTACATCTCAACATATTCTTTTAGTAGTATTTCACACTCATCTCTAAACTTATCCTGAAGTCCAAATATTTCTGTCATAGATACAATACTTTTTCTCTCTTTTTCATCGTAATTGCCATCAATCATCGCCAAGCCAATTATTTCAAAAAGAACAATTTTCTTTTCTCGTCCTTCCCACTCTTCCTTTATTGTTTCAATAATCTCTGCCATTGATCTTGCTCGAATGACTGGCGGAACGTTTATTTGCATTTCATTACAATAGCTTTCTATCATGAACTGCTCTTTCTCACCAAAATCATTGTCCAAAAAGGCCATCTCATAAGCTAATTCTAAAAAAACCCTTTTTTGTTCTTCTTTTAACAATGATAAATACATGCTTACTTCCTCCTAAGTTTTTTTAATTTTCCACAAGCCTCATAATTTAGTCGATAATACTCTTCTTGGGATAGTTTGTCCCTAAAATACTCTTTATATGTCAGATCTACATTACACAGCAATGGCCTACTCTGATAAATAATACACAATCTTGTCTCTTCATCAAAAAATTTGCAGACTCCATCCCCCCTATCCAATTCACTATATATTGATAATCCATTAAGCTGTGTACAGCACAAACCACATTTATCACATTTAAACATTCAAATATCCTAATCTGATCAAAGTTTTTTGATTTATATAAATCTTCTAGCCATTCTATCATTATCACAATTTTATATAATTCCAATGATACATTATGTCATTCTTCAATCATTATCCACCTTTAGATAATATCCATTTATGGCTAATATCCATTATAGGACAATAATTGTATTATATCAATAAATAAATTTAGGAGAAGCACTGTGATTTCGTATGATCCATTATGGAAAACCATGAAAGAAAAGGGCATAACGCAGTACTCATTGATAAAGAACTTTCATTTTAGCGCCGGTCAACTGTCCCGACTAAGAAATAATTACTACGTTAGTACTCATACAATTGATATGCTTTGTAATATTCTAAACTGTAATGTTGAGGATGTCTTACTACATATTAACGATTATCCTGAACCCCCGCAAAACGTATCCCACTAATTCAAACGTTTTTCAGAATAGGAAAAATGCAATTTTAGCCTTCCTCTCCGGTCAATCAATAATACCTTGCTACGACCTTATCGAGAAAACACCTCTATTCCATCGTCTCCAAAGGCCTTTTAATCGCCTAGTTTCGATGAAAAGTCCCTAATATACTTGCATAATTCGATGGTAGGATGACCTAATGGCCACAGATATCCAATCTTATCACAATACCACACAGATAAAATCTTCTTGCGGTATTATAATAAGATAAATTCTGTTTTCCTACTTTCCATCATACAAATATATCACCATGGATACGCGTCTCAATAGAAAACAGCCTATCGAACAACATATCCGCCCTATTACCGTATCCAGTAAAATCCCCGGTTTCTTCAGAACATCACTATAATGTGCACTCACACTAACTTATCTTTTTCAATTTTCATTTATGGTTGAAACTCAGGAAAAAAATTTTTATTGTGGCTGCCCGCCTACTCCCCTGCCTCATAATCCTGCAGGTAATCTTTTATATGTATCTTGGCCTGTTCACATGGGAAACAGGAAAACACATAAACACAACAGTCCTGTCGCAGCAGCCTTGCCCTCCCGACACACTGTTCCAGCTCGCTTTCTATGGAATACATCTGTACTTCCCTCAATACCTTATCCTTATATGTAGTAATCAGGAAACTATTCCCTTTGTACTCTATCCTACGAAGCGACGGTCTCTTATCCCCTTCCTGATTTACATCTGTCCCGAGGTAACAGGCTATCAGCTTATAGTATTCCTCCACCCGATAAGGTGTCCCTATCACTGCAAGATTATGTCCCTCCAGCCCGTTAAGCCCTGTACTGTTGCCAAAGTGAATCCCAGCAGCATTAAAGGGCTTTGTCCCGTCTTCCTCGAATTTTTTAAATGTAATGATATCCAGTTTCAGATTCCCAACTATCTCCTTTGCAATAGAAAAGACCTGTTCCTTTTTCGACAGGTCTTTTCTCCCTAATGAATGGTAGGTATATTGTTCTATGTGCCCCCTGTATGCCACTTTTTTCTCCGGATATATGTGTACCTCCATCCATCCGGCAAAATACTTCCTATAAATCTCATAATTAAAAGTTGCAGATAGTACAATATATTTCATTTCCGGCATATCCAGCGGGCAGAAATATTTTACAACCTCTTCTTCGCTTTCGTCATCCTTCATCCGCACATAAGCTCCTGCATGGATCAGGTCATTCAGGTTGTCATCTGCCGCAAAGGGCCCCAGCTTCTTCAATTCCTCTTCGGTAAGCGGTATTCCATACTTGATCGGTTTCATCTTCTTATATGTCTTTTCTTCTGCCTTAAGTATCTGGGCCGCCATATCAGAATAATCCCGCAGTTCTTTTTGTGCCAGCCCATCCAAGCACTTCACGCTGACTTTGTACATTCTGTTGAATACAAGCATCTGTAGGAAATCCTCATCTATGATCACGGTATAGTTTTTAAGGAAATCCTTTTCAAGCTGTGCCAGATAGGCATGTGTCGTCACAATAACCCGCTCATCTTTTACCGCTTTTATCCCCGCCAATATCTTTTCGCACTCCTCTTCTACGGCCCTTCGCTCAAGGGGATCTGCCCTGATTTTTTCATAATAATTGTTTATGATCTCCTTCGTCATATTGTGGATGCCCCTGTTGTGCATTCCAGAGATCTGCGCCTGTATCTCTGCCGGGATAAAAGCATTGCCATGTACACTGGCCGTCATAAAAATATCCCTTTCCAGAACTCCATTATCCATCAGTCTCTTCTTCACTTCCTCTTTCAGCCGGTTCGTTGGAAGTGCTATCAAAAATCTGTCTGTAGGGTGATCCGTTGCCAGCTTGACATACTCCCTCGTCTTTCCCAATCCCGTCTGTGCCTTGATCAGATGCATACCTGTGTCCGTACTGCAAAAAGCGTCCTGTAGGTTCCTCCTCAGGCATCTTTCTGCCTCATCAACCGTTACATACGTTTCTGTCCTAAGATGCACCTGCCTGTCCATCGCTAATGTATCAACAATCGTCCCCTCATGTTCGCATATATCAAAGTAGGGGCAGAAATCAGGGGAACATCTTTTCGCGCTGTAATCGTGTGTATACTTCATATCCCTTTTCCACTCCTGCCAGGTCTCATCTCCATAAAATCTCCTAGTTATCTTCAAAAATTTCTCTGTCCATCCGTGTATATTGAGACAATTTGTGTATATGGCAAATCGTTTATCATGGTGAAGCATGGTTCCTGCTTTAAAATCGTTTAGCAACTGGCACTGCGTACTGTCTTTCTCTTTGATTTTTCTCTTCTTTCCCTTTTTCCCGCTCCTGCACGTATGGCCTTGGTGTATTCCCTCTCCTTTATCCTTACTCTCTGCAATAAAAAAAGGGGATTTTGTGGATTCACCTGTTTTATGTATAATAACAGAATCCACGTTTTCCCCTAAAATTGCATCCATATCTTTCACTTCTCCAAGGGCCAGATGCTTTCCTACCAAAGCAATTTTGGTCTCTGAAGCAAACCTCCGCATCTTCTCTGAAAAATGATTTCCCACGTCAAGCACCTGCATTAACGGGAAAAAGAGTTGCACCAAGGCCATACGTGCTGACAGGTCTGTATAAAATAATCCCTTCCCGCCCAAGAATATTCTGTCCGGATTCTTACAGGCTGTATCGCATTCCGGAAATATCTTATGCAATATTTTGAGCACGGCCTGTATCATAAACAAATCGTCTATCACTTCTTTACAGACAAAAACCACCCTGAATCTTTCTTCCGTTTCAGAAGCACTGTATGTATGATAGGCATATGTGATCTTTAACCCGATATCGGCGCATTTTCTTTTTACCTGTGCAAATGTACATGCATGATCAAAATCGAGTACAAACAGCTGCATTGCCGTACAATGAATAGCTGACATTCCTCCGACAAGATGTGCCGGGATGATCGCATGACCCTTATTTCCATTAAGATCCGCCAGCTCTTCCAGCTCAATCTCCTGCCAGAGATTAGCTGTTCTTCTCTTTATTACCGGAATCTTCTCTCCGGGAGGTTTTCTTCCGTATGATATTTTATCTACACTTACCTTTACTTTCATAACCACTTCCCCGCTTTCCCTGGCTTTCGTGTAACCTTCTGCCAGTTTATTTTTTTACTTATAAGTTGGTAAGTGTATAACATTTTAGTAACCATATAAATCATAGGGAGGAGAACTGACGAATGTTTAATCACTATCAAGATATCATGGACGTATATGATGTGGCCGAAGCTCTCTGCATCGGCAAAAACCGTGTTTATGAATTATTGGGAAATGGCACTCTAAAAGGTTTCCGAATCGGCAGAATATGGAAAATTCCACGGGCCGCTGTAGAAGACTATATTTTAACGCAGAGTAGATTAATATAAATCCTCTGTTGACAATTTATTCGGGAAAGTACAAAATAGCCAAAAGTCAAAAGAATAGGGAGTCCTAACAGACTCCCTGCCCCAACCATAATCTCTATCCAAAAAGATCAATTAATTACTACACCATATTATCCCGATTCTGCCCATTATAAAGAAACCTTCTAACTTCCATAACCAAATCATTCGGGTTATCATCTATTACCACATAAAAAATAATATAATTATCCACATAAATGCGATAATAAGAATATCTACGCTCTTGAACAGAATGATACGGTTCAAAAGATTCTGCCATTGAAAGCCGCTCCATAATAGCCATTTCCACCTTATCCAATAAGTCATTTGCTGCTTTTGGATTCTTCAGCTTTTCCGCAATATAGGTTACTTTTTCATCAAGATCCTCATAAAAAAGCGGTAGATAACTGAGTCTGTACTTTTTACTGAACATTTATTTTCCTCCGTAGTCCTCCAAAAACTTCCTCATGGCTCATCCGTGTATCTTTTTCCGCCGCAAACCTATCTGCTTTATCTAATGCAGCTTCAACGCCATCCGTCAACTTTGAATACTCTTCAAGACTAAGCACCACCATCGCTCCATATCCATTTTTTGTTAAATATACCGGCTCACCCGCATTTACAATTTTCTCAATATCAGGAAACTTATTTCTTAAATCTGAAACAGGTCTAATCTGTAACATAGTCGTTCACTCCTTATCAATATTTTATCTCAATTTTATCATTATTTATATTATACTCTACTATTTAAAAAAAACAACCATTGTGAAAAAATCTTGACACTATCCATAAATAAAGCAGAAATAAAAGTAGCCGTTGTGGGAATAGTACCTCCTACAACGGCTGAGCCTATATAGTATGCCATTCTATGAAAAATCAAAATCAAATCTTTTTGTCAAATTACTAATTCTCGTTTGAACCTTATTAAATATAGCATTATTTTTAGTAAGCAAAGATGCGTTATTATCATCCTCTGATATAATAATTTCTCGAACAATAAAAATTGCATCCGTAATTATTTCCTTATCATTTATATCTTTTAAGTTCAATTTTTCATACTGCCGCTTAATGTTTGCAAACGCATTTAACAAGATAATATCTCCAGTATTCATAAAACGAAACTCTTCAATATGTTCAAGCAACCATGTCTGCGGAACTTCTATGTATTTAGAAAATTCGTCTTTACTACTATTCCGTCGAGTTTTTCTGTACATAGTTAACACTTCAGATATAGAGTGATATATAGTATAAGCCTCAATAACTTTCTCTGCCGTAACCCCCGACAATAATTCTTCTATTTTATTTTTATCAAATAATGCATTTTTCCCACGTTTGGCCAAACTTGCATTTTTGTTCACCCAATATCCAACATAATATTGAATAGTATCTTCTAACTGCATTGTTGTTTTCTCTTTAATTCCAATCCCCCGTTCTACCATATAGTCGAATTCATTAATCTGTCTCTCAAGAAAATAACCATGTCGCAATAATTTTTGTTGCAGATCTCTAACAATTGGATGATTTGCAATAAAATAACTATCCCGAATAGGTGTCTGCGAATTTAAATATTCAGTTATTTTCATCCTTTCACTATAATCTGCAATTGAAATAATTCTAACAAGAACATTTACAGAATCATTTAGTTTTCCCTTTTGCATTGCATTATAAAGAACATTTACTGTTTGACACCCATTAACAATAGATGCGCCTTGCAAAACTATCTCACTTGATGCCGGACTGTTTTCTGCTTTATCACAAATAAAAACAATCCCATTATTGTAAAAATAGAACATATCAGCTTGATCCGTTGATGTTGCTGTTCTATTAATGCCCGCATTAACATTTGAGCCATATTCATAAAGACGGATATTCTCATCGAAAATGGTTGCAATATGATTGGAGATAGATGTTACAAGTTCTTTTCCATTTACAAATCCAACTAATGAATCTATTTGTCGCCCTTGTACATTATAAGCTGATTGCATTTGTTTATATTTTAAAGTTATCGAAATATTGTTTTTTCGATTCAATTTCTCATAAATATTGGAAATAGCATCTCTTTCATGATAGATAATCTCTAAGTTGCTCCCTGTGTCACGCCTGAAACCATCTGCATTACTTTCCACAATATCTCTATTTGCTATAACTCCCTTATTATAACTCACAAAACATATTCTAAAGTTCGTAATAGTAACATCCTTCAACTGACGCTTAAATTCTCTAAATTTTTCATTTCTCCCCATATATTGTTTATCATTTGAAATCAGTGTCATAAAACCATTCCATGTTTTTAAGATATCTCCCTGATCTATTTCACTATTAATATTTTCCTTTTTAGCTGGTAATTTATATTGCATAATTGTCAAAGCACTGTTATCTTCATCTATAATAATTGAATCAATTCCAAGATCTCCATCGCCATCGATTATTGCTTCAGCAATATCTTGATTACTTAATCTATAATAACTTTCTAAATACCAATGGGCAAATGCAAGAGAATCTGTTTTATATTCATTTTCTTCTTTTATTGATTTCAAATTTTCTAGTATTTTGTTATAATATGATTCGTATTTTGTAATTGCCATTTTCTTCTCTCCTGTATGATTTTGTTAATATAACGCCTTACTACTTTATTCTAAATCCTTCCTAATTTTACCTAACCATCCATTTTCCCTTTTGACCACTTCCTTCCCGCACAATCACTCCAGATAAGCGCAATATCCTCATATGGTACTTAATCGTATCGTATTTTCCCCCAAGCATTTCTGCAATCTGGCTTTGAGACAGTGTCAGATTATACTTGATAACTTTCAAAATCCGCATAGGAATTGAATTTTCAATAGCATTTCTATCAGCTTGAGTACTATTACTAGCAGCACTCTTAAATATTACCATAATATCTTCTTTTTAACCACATATTCCGGAATGGAACAACCAGCTCTTGATATACCGCCTCAGGAATAATCACCGTATGATATAATTTCTGCAACAGATCAAGCTGCCCCGCCTTTAGCAATGCAATAACAGGCGTTGTGTCAGAAACAACTATCATAACAGTTTCCCCGCAATCCTTTTAACCGTTTGCACCTCTTCCTCAAATTCTTCATCTGTCATATTCAGATAAGGTATTCCCAACCTTCCATACAATTCAATAAGCTCCATCTTCGACATGCCAAGGAGTTCTGCCACCCTACCATGTGATATTGTATTATTCACTATACTCGGATACAGAAAAAGCGCATTCCGCACTTCTTCTGTTGTTTTATCCAGTACATATGTTTTGGCTTCTGTAGGAACCTTCTATTCAATACTTGTCATTGCCATAAAAGCCACCAACTTTTCTTAATCTATATTTTCATCATACTTGATTCCACCTAAAACCGCAATAGGATTCCACGTTTCCACCCACTCCACCTTGTACAAATACCTATAATATGTGCATCATATATAGTTTATGACAGGTGGAATAGGTGGGTTGATGGATTCAGCAAAACTATCGACTCATTTGATCAACTGATCAACATATGATCCATATAACTCTCGAAGTCTGAGATAGACCAAATAAGTCAATCGGCATTTACCTACTTCATACGATTTATACATGGCAAGAGTAACATTCAGTTCTTCAGCGAACATTCTCTGTGTCATCCCTTTTTCCTGCCGCAATCTTTTCAATAGATTAACCACATCTACAGTATCTATAAATTTATGATAATCATTACAGAAGTAGTAGGTATCTTTACCTAAATATTCCGCAAAAGATTTTAAGACTGAAATCTGCATAGACTCTTCGGAAAAGCTTGCTCTTGTATAGTTACCAACTAAATCTCTGCTCACTCCCACTTCTCTGGCAAGCCTTGACTTTGGTATCCTCCTGTCAAAAAGCTCATAATTGAGTCGACCACTGATCTTTGTCATATCAAATTCCAAAGGCATAGACAGAAAATATCTCATGCTTCTTACTCTGATTTTAATAATCAACATATATTCAAAAGTTTCCAAATATGTACCATCGGTAAATCAACTCTTCTGTCTATCATTGCCGGACTGCTTTCTCCAGAGTCGGGAACGATATACTACAGAGGACTTGCTTCTACCGATTATCGTCAGGACTCCGTTCTTAAAATCGGATATATGCTGCAGCATGATCACTTGTTTGAATGGCGAACAATCTATCAGAATGTGATTCTCGGACTGGAACTAAACCATGCGCTGACAGAAGATAATATTGCTTATGTGGAAACCTTGCTTAAGGATTATGAACTGTATGCTTTCAAGGACAAAAAGCCATCGGAATTATCCGGAGGAATGCGCCAGCGTGCCGCCCTCATCCGCACCATGGCAATCCATCCGGAGCTACTTCTCTTAGATGAACCTTTCAGCGCACTGGATTTCCAGACCAGACTGAGTGTCTCGGCGGATATTGCACAGATTATCCGCCGAACCGGTAAGACAGCGCTGCTGATCACCCATGATTTGTCTGAAGCGATCACACTTGCCGACCGTGTGATCGTACTTTCCAGGCGGCCTGCAAGCATCAAATGTGAAATGCCGATTACTTATCCAATCGACCGCAGCGATCCGCTTGCTGTCAGATGTACGAAAGAATATCAGGATTACTTCAATCATTTATGGGAGGTGTTGACAGATGGACAGTCCGTTTGCTAAAACGACCACGCAAATTTCCCCACAGCAGAAGCAGTTTCTGCTTGCCCACCACAAACATCATCATTTTGTCAGCCTGACAAGGCTGCTTCTTCTCCTTCTTTTTCTCGGTATATGGGAATTATCCGCCAGAATGGATTGGATTGACACGTTTTTCTTCAGCAGTCCGTCCGGCATCGTACAATATCTGTATAAAATGTTTGTAGATCATTCCATTTTCCAGCATATCGGAATCACCCTATTCGAGACCATCTTAAGTTTTCTTCTGGTCACCGTCTTTAGTCTCGTTCTTGCCACCCTTCTCTGGTATAAAAACAGTCTGTCTGAGATTCTGGAACCCTATCTGGTCATTCTCAACGCGCTTCCGAAATCCGCACTGGCACCGCTTCTGATCGTGTGGCTCGGCACCGGAACCAACACGATTATCGTAGCAGGTATCTCTGTTGCCATTTTCGGATCTATCATCAGCCTGTATACCGGATTCTGTCAGGCAGATCCCGAGACGCTGAAACTAATTTATACCTTGGGCGGCAGCCGCAAAGATGCGCTGTGTAAAGTGATTCTCCCCAGCTCGATTCCTCTGATCTTAAGCAACATGAAAGTCAATATCGGGCTGTCACTGGTTGGCGTTATCATCGGTGAATTTCTGGCTGCAAGACGCGGTCTTGGCTATCTGATTATCTATGGTTCTCAGGTATTCCAGTTGAATATGGTAATTACATCCATTCTTATCCTGTGCGGCATCGCCATGATTTTCTATAAGCTGATCCAGAGTGCCGAACATTACTATCACAAAAAATATTAAGGAGCAAGCCATACAAGGCTTGCTCCCGGTTATACAATCGCTGTCCTTCCTCTTGATATCAAATCATTGCGTGAAACATATGACTCCACAGACAGAACAGAAATCAGCTTCCTATCTGATGGATACGAGTCCGAATCACCTTATTCTTGTTTTATCTCTGGTTTATGATAGCCGATTTCAATTTGGGGATTACGACTATGCAGTTCCTCCAGCATTGCTTTCACAATTTCCTTGGACTCTAATTCGATTTTAAGCAGTCCTGACTCTGTTTTCAGCATCAGAAAATGCATGTCGAAACTGGCAACACCACAGCACAGCCGTCCGTTCACTTCCTCAATGCGCATGTAAGCGTTGGTGATACTGCTATAGGGAACGGCATGCCATTTGAAGCCCTTTTTATATACCAGCTGCGATTCTTCCAGTTTGATCTTCTGTGTCTCTTTTCCTGTCGTCATGATCCTTATCCTTGCTTTCTTGTTTATGTACTATTTTTATTGATTATATAGACGAAAATCGTCTGATAAGCTGGCACCACAAACAAGACAATACAAACCATATCATAAACATAAGACAGCTTTATCTCTCCCGCAAATGAGCATTAGAGCTATCTTTTTGTTTGTTGGAAATACCCCAAGCCCTTTAGTAAACTAGAATTTACAACTCAAGTAAAAAGAAATCACAATCCTTATAAGGATGACTGAATTTTATCGGTAAATCTTCTTCCTTCACTTCTCGGAATCCTGCTTTCTCATAAAATTTATGAGCCCTTTCCGTATTATGCGGGGTATCCAGCAAAATGGTTTTATACCCATTTTCTTTTACAAAAACTAAAAGCACATCATAAAGTTTTTTCCCAACATGGTTTGGCTTGCCTTGATAGCCTTCATACACAAAGAATTTCTTTAGCACAGCAATTTCTGTACTATAAGGCATAATTCCAATCGTTCCTATCAATGTTTCACCATTCTTAGCAATCCAGAAATTTCCGCCCTTATTTATATATTCATCAACAATATTCAATAAATCAGGTTGATCATCTACTGAAACAATTGGTCTTGTTCCATCATTTTGAAAATGCAAAACAATATCTATAACATCTTGCGTATATTTATCCTCAAATTGACTAATGGTAATCATTTTATCTTCCTCTAAATTCATACTTTTCTGCATCAGAATCCAACTGAATGATTCTTACGCAGTTTCCTGAAATGCCAGACAACATTACGCATCCTGTCATATAGATGTTCTTAAACACTCTCATCCCACAGAACGATCTTTCCTGTCCGAAGGGATTCCTGCACCAAGATAATACGCTGATTCTTAGACCCTCGAAACCGCAGACTGATATCCTTTTGTTCCAAAATAAATTCGCCGTCAACGATCACATCCAGATAGGATAAAAACTCTTTCATTTCCTTCCATCTGCCGCAAAAGTCTTCCAAAATATCTTCATCAAACAGATATCCCGTATAACACCAGACATCCTTCTTCGGATATTTCTCCTTCACAGCCCTAAGAAGAGGCAGAAGTCCCTGCCAGTTCACATATTCAAGCGGCTCTCCGCCAAGCAGGGTCAACCCTGTGATGTAATCCGGTGCAAGATACTGCAATATCTCCGAGACCGTCTTCTCCGTAAAAGGCTTTCCATACTGAAAATCCCACGTCATTTCATTAAAACAGCCCTCACAATGATGGGTACAGCCGCTGACAAAGATCGTCACCCTGACACCGGGGCCATTGGCAATATCACAATTCTTGATTTCCGAATACTTCATGAGATCATTTCCCTTTTTCAAATACTATAGATGCAACACCCGTTCCTTAATTTCCTGTGTACGCCCCTGATTCCAGAATTGGGTTCCGATATAGCCGCAAGTACGTCTTGCCACATTCATCTTATCCTGATCGGTATTGCCGCAATTAGGGCATCTCCACACAAGCTTACCATGCTGATCCTCCACAATCTCTATCTCGCCATGATAATCACATACCTGACAATAATCGCTCTTCGTGTTAAGCTCCGCATACATAATATTATCATAGATATACTGCATCACGGACAATACGGCATCCAGATTGTTCTCCATATTGGGAACTTCCACATAACTGATAGCTCCGCCCGGAGACAGTTCCTGAAATTGCGACTCAAATTTTAATTTTTCAAAGGCATTGATGTCCTCTGTCACATGGACATGATAGCTGTTCGTAATATAGTTTTTATCCGTTACACCATCAATGATTCCAAATCGTTTCTGAAGGCACTTCGCAAATTTATAAGTCGTAGATTCTAACGGTGTTCCATAGAGACTGAAATCAATATTCGTCTCCTCTCTCCACTCTTGACATGCATGATTCAGATACTGCATGACCTTAAGTGCAAAAGGCGTTGCCTCCGGGTCCGTATGACTCTTACCCGTCATATATCTGGTACACTCGCATAAACCGGCATATCCGAGGGATATCGTCGAGTATCCGCCATACAGCAGTTTGTCGATCTTCTCGCCCTTCTTTAATCTTGCAAGCGCTCCGTTCTGCCACAGAATAGGCGCCACATCCGAAGGTGTTCCTTTCAGTCTGTTGTGGCGGCACATTAACGCACGCTTACACAACTCCAGACGCTCGTCCATGATCTTCCAGAATTTCTGCATATCCCTGCCGGAGGAACATGCCACATCCACCAGATTTAAGGTAACAACACCCTGATTAAATCTGCCGTAGAACTTCGGTTTATCTTCTTCATCATGATATACGGTCAAAAAAGAACGGCATCCCATACAGGTATAGCAGTTTCCGTCTTTTAATTTTTTCATAATCTTCTCGGAAATATAGTCAGGCACCATTCTCTTAGCGGTACATTTCGCCGCCAATTTCGTAAGATACCAATACTTACTGTCCTCATGAATATTGTCTTCTTCCAGCACATAGATCAGCTTTGGAAATGCCGGAGTGATGTAAACACCTTTTTCATTCTTGACACCCAGGATACGCTGGTTGAGCATCTCTTCAATGATCATGGCAAGATCATCCCTGAGCTGTCCTTCCGGTACTTCATCAATATACATAAATACGGTAATAAACGGCGCCTGTCCGTTAGTCGTCATCAGCGTGATAACCTGATACTGTATGATCTGAACACCGCGTTTGATCTCATCCTTAACCCGCTTCTCGGCGATCTGATTGACCTGTTCCTCAGATGCCTGCAATCCTGCCTCTTCCATCTCCCGTCTGATTTCCCGTCTGAACTTCTCACGGCTGACCTGTACGAAAGGCGCCAGATGGGACAGGGAAATGCTCTGCCCGCCATACTGGGAACTGGCTATCTGCGCAATGCTCTGTGTGGCAATATTACATGCCGTAGAAAAGCTCTTCGGCGTATCGATCATAGTCTCACTGACCACCGTACCGTTCTGCAGCATGTCCTCCAAGTTAACCAGACAGCAGTTATGCATATGCTGGGCAAAATAATCAGCATCATGGAAATGTATGATTCCCTGTTCATGAGCATCCACAATATCCTGCGGCAGAAGGAATCTCTTAGTGATGTCCTTGCTGACCTCTCCTGCCATGTAATCCCTCTGCACACTGTTCACGGTAGGATTTTTATTGGAATTTTCCTGTTTTACTTCTTCATTATTGCATTCCAACAGGCTTAATATCTGTTCATCTGTGGAATTGGACTTCCTGACAAGAGCTCTCTTATAACGATATGTGATATAATTTCTGGATATATTATAAGCCCGATATTTCATCAGTTGATTCTCAACCATATCCTGAATCTCTTCCACACTCGGTGATCTCTTCATCTGCGCACAATGATCTGCCACAACTTTGGCAATTTCGTCAATCTCTTCCTCTGTTAATTTTTCCTCTTCTTTTACACTATTATTAGCCTTACCAATCGCTGCAATAATTTTTTTTAAGTCAAATGTTACTTCCGCACCGCTTCTTTTAATAATTTTCATCTCACAACACCCACCAATATATTTTCTCTCTATACTACATCATGTATGACACTTTCACCTCGCGCATACTATATATTGTATCACTGTTTGTTATGCTGTCAAGGTATTGTGCCTACTATTTTCAGGAATTATACAAGAATTATTTTGACTGACCTGGTCGGTTAAAACCTATCGCGATATGCTCATAATGATTCTCTAGATATGCAAGCACCGATTTGGCATTAACATCCCGTTCAAGACGCAGTTTATGCAGGCTGCCGTCTCTTGTCTCGATCATAAGATAATATTCCTTAAGCAGAAATTCTCCGCTCTCACCACTTTCTTCCCGCAGATATGCCTTCAAGATTTCCTCATAAGCAACATATCTGATTTTAATAAAATAGCGGTAAAAAAAACATCCGGTTCCAAGTCTTACTTCCCCTTGTACCTTTGCCTCCTTATATTCTTTCTGTAATTCTTCTTTATCACGTTCCACGCCGCAAATACATGCAAACCACATATGCCGTTACTCCTTCTCTCCTCCGGTGCATAATGCACAAAAAAAGTCAGACCTGACAGCCTGACTTTTCTCATGTTTCAAGCTGGAAAAGGGACTTGAACCCTCGACCTACTGATTACGAATCAGTTGCGCTACCGACTGCGCTATTCCAGCATGTTCCTTGCAACAAGGACTATTATACTGGCTTCTTGTCTTTTTTGCAAGGACGAAATTCATTTCTGTGAAAAAAAAATTATTTTTCAGCCGGTGAATGCTGATGACTTATCTGTTCCAGATGCACATCCATCTGTGGAAACGGAATCGAAATGCCGGCCTCATCCAGTGCGTATTTCACGTTCTCGGTAATACGCCACTTAGCCTCCCAATAAGCCTCATTCCGGCACCAGCAGCGCATATTCAGATTAACGCTGCTGTCGCCTAATTCATTCACAAACACGATACAGTCTTTGTCTTTGATCACTGCCTCATCCTGCTGCATCACTTTAAGAAGTACCTCTTTGGCGGTTCTGATATCCGCATCGTAGGCAATACCCACCGTAATGTCAAGCCTGCGGTCTTCCAGCATACTCACATTGACAATATTGGAATTACTGAGTGTTCCGTTTGGAATAATCAGCACATGATTATCCGCCGTGGCAAGCTTCGTATAGAACAACTGTATTTCCTTGATAGTACCTTGTCCTGTACCGTCTCCTATCATAATATAGTCATCGACTTTAAACGGTTTTAACAATAAAATCAATACACCGCCCGCAAAATTCGATAAGCTTCCCTGAATGGCAAGACCAATCGCCACACCCGCCGAACCAAGCAATGCTACAACACTGGTGGCATCCAGTCCAAAGCCGGATGCAATCATAAAGAGCAGCAGAATATATAAAGCCGCCTTGATAAAAGAATCCAAAAACTGCGTAACACCGGTGTCCGCACTTGCTCTTTTCAGGGATCTGCGCACAATCATGCGGATCAGCTTAATAATCTGTACACCGATCACAAAAAAGATAAATGCCAGCAGCACCCGGATGCCAAAACGTAATGCCTTATCCGGCAATTCCTGCAAATACATCTGAATCAGTCCCGGATTGATTTCCTCTCCGGCTATCTCTTCTATCCTGATGATCTCGTTTTCCATACTTCATTCTCCGTTGCTATTGTTGCATTGTCACTATACTTATGCCAGCATTCACTGTCACCTGCGCCGATTTCTATTTACGGTGTTTTTCCGGTTCCGCTTTCTTTCCGGCAGTTTTGGGGACTGCTGTCTTCTTATCAGCGGTTTTCTTTACAGCAGTCTTCTCCGGCGCAGTCTTCTTTACGACTTCTTTCTGCACTGCTTCTTGTGCTTTCCGTCTCTCCTGTGCCTTTTCCTGTTCTTCCGTGATCCGCTGCAGATTCTTCGCCGCTTCCTCTGCTTTTTTCACCAGCTCTTCTGCCGCTTTGCTGCGCTCTTCTGCCTCTTGTGCGGCACGCTTCGCTAATTCTTTCGCCTCTTTGATTGCCTGCTTTGCCATTTCCTTAGCCTCAGCAGCCAACTGTGCCGTACGGTCGGCTTCCTCCTTTGCCAGCCGTCTTTCTTCGGCTTCTTTTGCCTTGCGCAGTTCTTCCGCACGTTTCCGCTCTATTTGGGCCTTTTCTTCCTTCGTATAAGGCGTATAGGAGAAAATACTTATGCTAAGCGGTGCGCTCACCATATCGATAGCGTAAGGCTTTCCGTCCCATTCTGTCTCTATGGCATCACAGATTTCCTTGTTTACTATGCCTTTTCCGCCGTATTCTCCGGCATCTGAGTTAAAAATCTCTTTATATTTTCCTTCAAAAGGAACACCCACACGGAATTCCTGCTTCACATTGGCAAAGTTTGCTACTACCACAAGTGTATCCTTTTCTTTATCTGTCTTACGCAGATAAGAAAGCATACAGCGATCCGGCGTGATGCAGTTGATCCATTCAAATCCGTCCCATGATGTATCCTTGGCATATAATGCCGGGCGGGACGTGTAGATATGGTTCATATCCGCAATCATCTGATTTAATTTCTTATGATCCTCATTCTCAAGCAGCTCCCATTCCACAGATCTGTTTTCGTTAAATTCATCATATTCACCGATATCCTGCCCCATAAAGAAAAGCTTCTTGCCGGGATGGGTCATATGATAAGCATAAGTCAGACGCAGATTAGCGAACTGTTCCGGTCTCTCACCGGGCATCTTCCCTAAAAGTGTCGCTTTACCGTGTACCACTTCATCATGGGAGAATACCAGCATAAATTTCTCGCTGTAAGCATAGATCATGCTGAACGTTAACTGGTTATGGCACCCTGATCTGAAATAGGGATCGGTCTGAATATAACCAAGATAATCGTTCATAAAGCCCATGTTCCACTTTAAGTCAAAGCCAAGACCGTCATCGTCCAACGCTCCCGTAATCTTCGGCCATGCCGTAGATTCCTCAGCGATCATCAGCACGCCCGCATTACGCTTCTTCATAATGGAATTCAAATGTTTCATAAACTCTACGGCTTCCAGATTCTCATTGCCGCCGTAGATATTGGCAACCCATTCACCGTCCCGCTTGCCGTAATCCAGATACAGCATGGAAGCTACCGCATCGATACGGATTCCGTCCGCATGATACTGTTCTACCCAATACAGTGCATTGGCAATCAGATAATTTCTCACTTCCGGTCTGCCATAATTATAGATTAAGGTTCCCCAATGGGGATGCGATCCTTGTCTTGGGTCCTGATGCTCATACAGGCATGTGCCGTCAAACCCTGACAGACCATGGGTATCTCTCGGGAAATGCGCCGGCACCCAGTCCAGAATGACCCCAATGCCTGCCTTATGCATCTCATTCATAAAGAACATAAAATCCTCTGCCGTACCGTAACGGGATGTGGGCGCATAATAGCCTATCACCTGATATCCCCAGGAAGCGTCCAGCGGATGCTCCATAACCGGCATCAGCTCTATATGGGTATATCCCATTCTCTTTACATACTCGATCACCTTCGGCGCCAGTTCTCTGTAGTTATAATAGGTTCTTCCGTCTTCGGGTTTTGCAAAAGAACCCAAATACATCTCATACACATTCATCGGTTCGTCTTCCGTCTGAAGACAAGCGCGGTTTTTCATCCACTTATTATCTTCCCATGCAAAACCGTTGATATCCCTGACAACAGATGCATTATCCGGCCGAAGCTGTGCACCGAAAGCATACGGATCCGCCTTCATAAAGGTCATGCCGCCTTTCGCCTTAATCTCGAACTTATAGCAGTCCCCTGCCTTCACATCAGGAATAAAAAGTTCAAAGATACCGGAATCCCAAAGTCTTCTCATCTGATGAACTCTGCCATCCCAGCCGTTAAAATCACCGACCACACTGACACGCAGTGCGTTCGGTGCCCAGACTGCGAAATTGACACCTTCCACCCCGTCTATTTTCATGGGATGTGCTCCCAGCTTCTCATAGATCATATAATGGATACCGGCATTGAATTTCTCCGTATCCTGTTTGGTAATCTGCGGTTCAAAATTATAAGCGTCCTTCACTTTCTTGAGGCTGCCGTCCTCTGCCTCGACGATATATTCATAAGCAGGAATCGTTTTACCGGGAAGAAGCACTGCGAAATATCCTTCTTCATCCGCCATTTCCATCTTATAGCTTTTATCTCCGTCTAACGGCTGTAAACGAACACTTTTAGCGCCGGGCTGAAATGTCTGTACCAGAACAGAGCTGCCAATCACATGAGCTCCCAATAAAGCGTGAGGGTTATCCGACTCAGAATAAACAATTCCTTCTATTTCTGCCCAATTCATTAGTTTATATAACTTTTTGTTCATATCTTTCCCATCCTTTACACTATTCTTCAATCTTATGAATCAATATGCCGCTGCGAAGCTTCGGCTCAAACCAAGTCGATTTGGGCGGCATTAATTTTCCCGCATCAGACACTGCAAACAGCTCATGAATATCCGTAGGATACATGGCGAAAGCCACTTTGGCATCTGTATGTACACGTCTTTCCAGTTCCTTAAGCCCCCTGATACCTCCTACAAAATCAATCCTTTGATCTACCTTAGGGTCAAGAATACCAAGTACAGGCTCCAACAGGTCTCGCTGCAAAACCGCCACATCCAGATCCGCCACCGGATCACCCGTATAACATTCCTCTTTGACAGTAAGACGGTACCAGGTATCTCTCAGATACATCCCGATCTCACCCTTATGCTGCGGATGATAAGGCTCACTTCCCATTCGCTCTGTGCCGAAGATCCCCTGTACTTTCTCAAGAAACTCTGCCTCGGAATACCCGTTAAACGACTTAATCACCCGGTTATAGTCCATAATCATCAACTGATCATCGGGAAATAAAACAGATAAGAAATAATTAAACTCTTCCTCTCCCGTATAATCCGGGTGTGCTTCTCTTCTCATCTGTGACACACGGACTGCCGAAGCACACCTGTGGTGTCCGTCCGCGATATAGACAGAATGCACCTGTTCAAATTCCCGCTGTATCTTTTCTACACTGTCTGCATCATCGATGATCCACACTCTGTGTGTAATATCGTCCTCCGCTGTAAAATCATAAACAGGCGGAGTCTTCCTTATCTTGCATACCTCCTGCTCAATGCCTTCCCTCCGTCTGTATGCTAAGAAAATCGGCCCGGTCTGTGCACTGCAGGCATCCACATGCCTGATCCGGTCAGCTTCCTTATCTGCTCTGGTATTCTCATGCTTCTTAATAATCTGATTCTCATAATCATCTACCGAAGCGCAGGCTCCTATTCCCACCTGAGACCGTCCGTTCATCACAAGCTCATATACATAATACGCTCTTTTTTCTTCCTGTACAAAATAACCTTCGCGTATCATGTCCCCCAGCATGTCCCGCGCTTTCTCATAGACCTCCGGCGCATACATATCATAATCTGCGGGGAATTGTGTTTCCGGTCTGTCAATTCTTAAGAAAGAATACTGATCATCCAACACCTTCTGATATGCTTCTTTCCTGTTATATACATCATAGGGCAGTGCCGCAATTTTATCAGCCAGATCTGCCCTCGGTCTGACTGCATAAAAAGGAATTATTTTTGCCATATATTCTCCTGTCCTTTGAAATGTTAACAAATTTTAACAGTTCAAAATGCTTAACTGTCAAAAAATATTTTAACATTTTAAACTATACAGCACAAGCGTGAAGTGATATGATATATTCATCAAAAAAAGAGGAAGTGTAATTATGACACCTGAAAACAAGAAAATATTAGATCGCATCAACACTTATGCCGAAGAGGTACTGGCTGATATCGATCCTCAAAAAACAAGAATTTCATTTCAGTTGGAGGCTTTGAAGCCCGTCATGCAGGAAATTGCCAATGAAACCGGACAATCCCTGGAAGATGTCTTCATCCTCTACATGGACTTGGCAAGTGAAGCTTCTGTGGAAGCGGAGAACAATCTGCAGGCAACCCTCAATGATGAAGAGGGCGCGGATTTCTCTTCGATCGCCAACCGTATCAGCTAACAGCTTTATACAGGCTGACTCCAAATAATTTTTGTAAAATAAAAAACGGCATAAGCCGTTTTTTATTTTATGTCCACACTATTTTACAACTCTTACTCTGAACACACCGTCAATGGACTGTAGTTTCCGAATAATATCCTCAGAAGCCGGTGTCTCAATATCCATCATGGTATAAGCAACCTCGCCCTTAGATTTATTCATCATATCAGAAATATTGATTCCGTTGTCACCGAAACATGCAGTAAATTTCGTAATCATGTTGGCAATATTTTTATGGAAGATCGCCACTCTGCCTGCCTGGGAACATACACCCATATCGCATTTCGGATAATTTACACTGTTGATAATATTACCATTCTCTAAGTAATCCATCATCTCTTTCACTGCCATTACCGCACAGTTATCCTCGGATTCCTCTGTGGAAGCGCCCAGATGAGGAATGACGATACAGCCGTCCTGTCCTGCCGTAGTCGGATTCGGGAAATCGGACACATACTTGCGCACCTTGCCGGATTTGATACCGTCAAGCACGGCTTTTTCATCCATCAGAAGATCTCTTGCAAAATTCAACAGAATCACGCCGTCTTTCATCTTATCGATAGCTTCTTTATTGATCATACCCTTGGTTGCATCCATAAGCGGTACATGAATGGTAATGATATCACATTCCTCATAGATTTCCTCTACATTCAGTACATGCTTAACATCCCGGCTTAAATTCCATGCCGCATCCACTGATACATAAGGATCATAGCCGTATACTTCCATGCCTAAATGTTTCGCTACGTTCGCCACTTTAACACCGATGGCACCAAGACCGATGATACCAAGCTTCTTATTCTGAATCTCTGTACCTGCAAAGTTCTTCTTCGCTTTCTCAGCAGCCTTGCCTACATTTTCATCAGCCTGATTCTCTTTCACCCACTCGATGCCGCCTACCACGTCACGGGAAGCCAGCAGCATACCTGCAATTACTAACTCTTTGACACCATTGGCATTGGCTCCGGGGGTATTAAATACTACGATACCCTTCTCCGCGCATTTATCAAGCGGAATATTATTGACACCGGCACCTGCTCTTGCAATGGCAAGCAGATTCTCCGGCAGCTCCATATCATGCATGGCAGCGCTTCTAACTAAAATACCGTCTGCTTCATTGACATCTTCCGTCTTAACATACTGATCGCTGAATTTCTCAAGACCTACTCCTGCGATCGGATTTAAACAATGATACTTAAACATATGTATAGCCTCTTTTCCTATTTGTTATTTTTCTCGAACTCTCTCATGAAAGCAACTAATTTCTCAACACCTTCAACCGGCATAGCATTATAGATGCTTGCTCTCATACCGCCTACCGTCCTGTGACCTTTCAGATTAACGAAGCCTGCCGCAGTTGCCTCTTTGATAAACTTGGCATCCATCTCTTCATCTCCGGTTACAAACGGCACATTCATAAGAGATCTGTCTTCTTTTCTGACGGTTCCCTTAAACAGCTCGCTCTCATCTAAGAAATCATATAATATCTTCGCTTTCTTCTCATTGACTTCTTTCATGGCCTCAAGACCGCCGTTCTTAAGAAGCCACTTGAACACCTTACCGCAGATATAGATACCATAGCACGGTGGTGTATTATATAAAGAATCATTATCTGCATGAATCTTATATTTCATCATAGTAGGTGTGCCCGGAAGTACATCATCTGTCAGCAGATCCTCCCTGATGATAACTACCTGTGTACCTGCCGGTCCCACATTCTTCTGTACACCGGCATAGATCATACCATACTTAGTCACATCCATCGGCTCAGATAAGAAGCAGGATGATACATCAGACACTAAGATTTTACCTTTCGTATCAGGCAGTGTATGGAATTTGGTCCCATAGATCGTATTATTCTCACAGATGTAAACATAATCCATATCATCTGTGATCGGCAGATCAGAGCAGTCCGGAATGTAAGAGAATGTCTTATCCGCAGAAGAAGCAAGTTCAACTGCTTCACCATAAATCTTAGCTTCTGCAAATGCCTTCTTCGCCCACTGACCTGTCAGAATATATCCGGCTTTACGATTTTTCATCAGGTTCATCGGTACAGATGCAAACACTAAACTTGCACCACCCTGTAAGAATAACACTTTATAGTTATCGGGAATATTTAATAAGGTTCTAAGATCAGCCTCAGCCTCTTTGATAATGGTATCATAAGCCTTGGAACGATGGCTCATCTCCATAACAGACATACCTGTTCCCTTATAATCTAACATCTCTTCTGCAGCTTCTCTTAATACCTCTTCCGGTAACACCGCAGGTCCTGCTGAAAAATTGTATACTCTAGCCACTTTTCTCTCCTCCAGTTTTTATAGAAAATTTATAAACCAACAATCATTTTACCTTCTTCAAACACTTTAGTCAATTACTACGTCAAACTTTTAAAAGAAAAATTACAGTTCAGCCCATATTGTGCGGCCAAACTGCAACTAATAAAACATTACTACAGGGGTTCCTACCTCTGCCATATTGTATAACTGTTCCATGGCCGCCCGGGGCGTATTGATACATCCGTGGGAACCGTTGGTCTGATAGATGGTTCCGCCATAATTACTTCGCCACGCTGCATCATGAATGCCGATATTCCCCTTCACAGGCATCCAGAAATCTACATGGGATGCGTAATTAGCACCGCGCAGAATTCTATTGGTCTGCTTTAAATATACATAATTAACCCCGGAAGGCGTTCCCATTCTGCGGGAAGTATTGCCGGTTACAATCGGCGTCTCTATCTGCATCACACCATCCACATAGTAGTACATCTTCTGTTCTCCCATATCTATTTCGATATAGGTGTCCCCGATATCATCCTTGCCCTGCACCCATGCCTTCTGCATATACGCCGGTTCGTGCACTTCCTTTTTCTTCGTCAGGAAAGCGTCTGTCAAATACTCTATTTCAGCCTGCTGATCCAGCTTATTACCGTAAATACCGCCTTCTACCGTAACTTCCTCTCCTCTGGTCGCCATAAATTTACGGCTTGCACCTACTGTATCATATTCTGCCGCAAGCTTCGCCACAAACTCTTCCACAGCATCTTCCCTAAGCTGTAATGCACCGTTTTCATCGAATAGAAAGCCTCCCGCCTCATCCAGTGCGACCCAGTCACAGACTACCGAAGCATCCACCGGAATCTGTTCTTCTCCCATTTGATAGACAATTCCGCATTGCTGAAAATCATCCAGTTTCTCCCAAAGTGCTATGGTATCCTGCATTTCTTCGGTCAGCTCCAAATCATGATAGCAGCCTTCTTCTTCCAGCAAAACCTCCGCCTTGGAATTTTCAATCGCTGTTATAATGGCAGTTCTTGCTTCCTCAAGATTAAGAACCGATGTCCGTTCATTTAATAATTCATATCCCTGATTTGTCTTTATAATGGCTACTTTACGGTTATCTTCTTCCTGCTCCTGAAACAGGAACGGTATCTTCGCAAAACATGTTTCAAACAGCTTAGGATCATAGGACACTACCGGCGTAAGCTCCGTATTTTCTCCATGAACAAGACTTTCAATCCACATCCATGAATTCTGTCTTTTCTGATAAATTTCCAATGCCGTTTCAAAATCAAACCGATATGCTATTTCCTCCGCAGAAATAGTATAGGAATTACCGTCCTTGTCATAGATGGTAACTCCCTCATATGTGAAATCTTTCACAAGCTCTTCATTGACTTCCCGGATACTTTTTCCCGTACAATACACTCCATTGATCCATGTACCGTATTCAAAGGCGTTGTGATAATAAACAGCCAGCCCGATGTAGGTTGCCATCAGGCTGACCATGATGATACATAACATAATCATCAAATGCTTTACTAGATTTTTTCTCATGAGACGTTTCCTGTCATTTTAAATTCGATTCATCTTCCGTGAATTCAATTCCATGGGAACAATGCATATCAGGAATTATTGTTTCTCCAAATCTCCGGCATCAAACGCCTCACTGATCGGTGCCCCTGCCGGAACCATAGGAAATACCTTATCATCTTCCGGAATAATACACTCTAAAAGTACCGGTTTCTTCAGGGCAATAGCTTTCTCGATTGCCGGCGCCACCTCTTCATTCCTGGTTATGCGGATTGCTTCACAGCCAAGTCCCTCAGCCACTTTACAGAAATCAACACTGTCATTTAATACCGTCTGGGAATAACGCTGTCCATAGAACAGTGTCTGCCACTGTCTTACCATTCCAAGCACATGATTGTTGATAACCACCTGTATGATCGGTATATTATAACGGCTGGCTGTGGCAAGCTCGTTCATGTTCATACGGAAACACCCATCCCCTGCAATATTGATGCAGATTTTATCGGGCTGACCCATCTTGGCGCCGATGCACGCGCCCAGTCCGTAGCCCATCGTGCCCAGACCGCCGGAAGAAAGGAAGGTACGCGGCATCGAGTATTTGTAATATTGTGCCGCCCACATCTGATGCTGTCCCACATCGGTAGTAATTAACGCTTCGCCTTTGGTTACACGATCAATTTCTTCCATAATATAAGGACAGGATAAAACGGAATGATCATAGTTGAGCGGATACTCCTCTTTCATATCCGCAATATGTGCCATCCACTCTCCATGATTCTGCTGCTCCAGCTTCTGATTCAGTTTGGACAGGACTTCTTTCAAATCCCCAACAACAGAGACATCGGTCTTTATATTCTTATTGATCTCCGCAGCGTCAATATCAATATGCAGTACCTTGGCATTCTCTGCAAATTTCTTAGGATTGCCTACCACACGATCTGAGAATCTGGCTCCCAGCGCAATCAGAAGATCACATTCGCTGACCCCGAAATTAGAGGTCTTCGTACCGTGCATACCGATCATGCCCGTATATCTGGCATCATGCCCGTCGCAGACACCTTTGCCCATAAGTGTATCACAAACCGGCGCATCCACTTTCTGCGCCAACTCTCTCACTTCCTGATAAGCCCCGGATATCACGGCACCGCCGCCCACATAGATAAAAGGCTTTTTCGCATTTCGAATCAACTCTGCCGCATTATCAAGATCTGCCTCTGTATAACGTGCTTTCTTCTCTGCTGCAACAGGTTCTTTTTTCTCATATTCATAGGTATTCGCCGTCACATCCTTGGTAATATCCACAAGCACCGGCCCCGGTCTGCCGCTTCCCGCGATAGCGAATGCCTTGCGCAGCGTATCTGCCAGAATACTCACATCCTTCACAATATAGCTGTGCTTGGTAATCGGCATAACCACGCCTGCAATATCTACCTCCTGAAAAGAATCCTTTCCAAGTGCCGGCAGATTTACATTACAGGTAATGGCTACCACAGGCACGGAATCCATATAAGCCGTGGCAATACCTGTCACCAGATTGGTTGCTCCCGGTCCGCTGGTGGCGAGACAGACACCTACCTTGCCGGTAGCTCTGGCATAACCGTCCGCCGCATGGGCTGCCCCCTGCTCATGGGATGTTAAAATATGGTTTATTTCATTACTATGTTTGTATAGCGCATCATATACATTCAGGATTGTTCCTCCCGGATAACCGAACACGGTATCCACGCCCTGCTCTTTGAGGCATTCCACTACGATTTCTGCACCTGTCAATAACATCTCTTAGTCCTCCTGTATATCCTCTTAGTTATTCTTTGGAATCTCCAATATAGCACCTCTGTTGCCGCTTGTGACCATCTCACGGTATCTTGCCAGATAGCCGTTTGTAACCTTAGGCTCTCTGGGCTGCCACTTCGCTCTGCGGGCTGCCAGTTCTTCCTCGGACACCTTCACATCCAGTTTCATATTCGGAATGTCAATGCTGATGATATCGCCCTCTTCCACCAAAGCAATCGGACCACCTACAGCGGCCTCCGGTGATACGTGACCGATAGAAGCTCCGCGGGATGCACCGGAGAAACGTCCGTCTGTAATCAATGCCACACTGGAGCCTAAGCCCATACCTGCGATGGCAGATGTAGGGTTAAGCATTTCTCTCATACCCGGTCCGCCTTTAGGTCCCTCGTAACGGATCACTACCACATCACCTGCCACAATCTTACCGCCTTTGATCGCCGCGATGGCATCTTCTTCGCACTCAAAGACTCTTGCAGGGCCTTCATGCACCATCATTTCTTCTACCACGGCTGAGCGCTTTACCACACTGCCGTCAGGTGCCAGATTACCTTTCAATACGGCAAGACCGCCTGTTTTACTATATGGATTATCTACCGTTCTGATGACTTCCGGATTCTTATTCACCGCATCTTTGATATTTTCACCGATAGTCGTTCCCGTGACTGTCATGCAGTCCGTATGAAGCAGCCCGATATCTGTCAGTTCCTTCATAACAGCATAAACGCCGCCCGCTTCATTCAAATCTTCCATATAAGTAGGGCCTGCCGGAGCCAGATGACATACATTCGGTGTCTTCTCACTGATCTCATTGGCAAAAGCAATATCAAAATCAAAGCCGACTTCGTGGGCAATTGCCGGAAGATGCAGCATGGAATTTGTGGAACATCCCAGTGCCATATCAACCGTCAAAGCATTTAAAATCGCATTTTTTGTCATAATATCTCTTGGTCGGATATCTTTCTTCAAAAGCTCCATAACCGCCATACCGGCATGTTTTGCTAATTTAATTCTCTCGGAATACACTGCCGGAATGGTTCCGTTGCCGCGAAGTCCCATACCAAGAGCCTCCGTCAGACAGTTCATGGAGTTCGCCGTATACATACCGGAGCAGGAGCCGCAGGTCGGGCATACCTTTTCCTCAAACTCACGAAGTTCCTCGTCTGTCATCGTTCCTGCCGCATGGGAACCTACCGCCTCGAACATGGAGGATAAGCTTCTCTTCTGTCCATGTACATGTCCCGCAAGCATCGGGCCGCCGGATACGAATACAGTAGGCACATTGATACGTGCCGCAGCCATCAAAAGTCCCGGCACGTTCTTGTCACAGTTGGGAACCATAACCAGTCCGTCAAACTGATGGGCAAGTGCCATACACTCTGTGGAATCGGCGATCAGATCTCTTGTTACCAGTGAATATTTCATACCGACATGTCCCATGGCGATTCCATCGCACACTGCAATCGCCGGAAATACTACAGGCACACCGCCTGCCTCTGCCACACCCAGCTTAACCGCATTGACGATCTTGTCCAGATTCATATGTCCGGGTACAATCTCATTATAAGAACTAACAATACCGATCATAGGTTTCTTCATTTCTTCCTCTGTAAATCCCAGAGCATTAAACAAACTTCTGTGAGGTGCCTGCTGTACACCTGCTTTTACATTATCACTTCTCATGACTTATTCTCCTTTATGTAATATTAATAACATTCTTTTTACTCAGCCGGGAAGAATGCTGTTATCTGCGCACATACAATACAAACTGCCAGTTCTCATAAACCGGTTCCATCTCCTGCTCAAGATAGTCTGGCTGCATTTCTTCCTGCGTCAGGTAAAACTTCCATTCTTCCGGCATTTCACGATAATCATAGTCTCTGCCAAGCAGATATTTATCAACAAGCACCACATCTGCTTCTGAAATCTGACGGGTCACTCGCTCTTCTCCTATCCCATAAAGATACAGGAGAAGATATTCCTGATCACAATCCGTCACGGCTATCGTTTCCATATTCTCTATATCAATCTGCTCATAGGCATCTTTTACCAGTTCATCCCGCATACTATAGGGTTGTGAATTCACACAGAAATCACCCAGACACAGGATGCCGCTTACAATAATTGCTGTTATATAAATGTATTTTTTCAGTCTGTCTCCGGCACCTGAAATTTCTATCACACATTGTACCAGCCAGGTAATTAACAGCGCCACCATAACACCTGCAAAAGAAAATACCCTATAATAAGGTAATGTACACTGTATGATAAGAAACAACGGTAATAAAATGATCGTCAGAAGCAGATACCACACTGTAAATTTTTCATACCGTTTCCAGAGAATCGCTTCCAAAGCATCGTCTGACCTGTTCCCCGGTGCATATTTGTCAAATAAAGGATACTCTCTGTTTTTATACTGCCTGATAATTTTCCCGATCAAAAAAATAACACTTGTCATAAAAATAATGGCATAGACAATTCCTTTGTGTCCGCCTGATACATACGCAAAATGGGTGCCGAACAATGTCTGCAGCCATTCCTTAAACTGACCCGAGAAACCGGTTCTTGAAACGCTTTGAATATAAGGAGTATCCAGCATATATTCAATTCCCGTCCGCATCGCTGCAAACGGTGCATGTAAAATAATATCAATATGTCCCTGTCCGTAACAGCCGTTATCCGGTGTCTTAGAAAGCAGATTAGAGCCGATCGCAAGCCAGATAACCGCATACAATCCCACTGTACATACAGCACTGATCAGAGACGTAATAACAAGCCCTATAAGCTGCTTATATTCTTTCTGCAGCAATGCCACCCATCCGCCAATCAGACAGATCGGCACAACCACATATACGCTGCTTGGAATCGCCCAAAGTGCTATCACAAGGGATATCCCGAACATCATGTAATTTCCTGTCCGGTCTCTGCCTTCTGCCACGATGGACAGCAGTTCCCAAATGGCAATCAGATAACAAAACGTTACCAGAGCATAGCCCCTGCCCTGTACGGCAAGATTATTCACAAGATTTAATCCGGCAAAAAGGAACACCGGAATCAATGCCATTCCCGGTTCAAAGAGCTTCCGCCCTATCCGAAAAATGAAAACCAGACTCCCCAGACTGCATAAATAGGATACACCTCTTAATGCCACTGCCGGACTTCCAAATATTCCAAGGCAGGCCGACAATGTTGAATATCCCACATGATTGTTGGGAAGCGGCCAGTGAATCGCCGCATAAACCGGTCCTCTGCTGATAAAATAGTAATACGTATACAGTTCATCATACCATGGAATCAGTGCAACCAACCGCCAACCGTAATAAACTGCCATGCCGATCAAAAAAAACAGGAAAACTGTTGTTTCTATATCTGGCTTTTTCCACTTATTATTATGTTTCATGGTGAAACTCCATCTGACTGCAAACTCTGACTTCAATAGTCATGCAAACTTATATCCTTTTCTCCTATTCGGAGTATTATCAGATTCTCTCTGCCAGCAGATCTCCCATCTGCTTACAGCCTACCTGTGTACAGCCCTCGGACATGATATCCACAGTACGATAGCCGTCCTGAAGTACTCTCTTTACAGCCGCCTCAATATCGTCCGCCTCCTGATCCAAATCAAAGCTGTACCGAAGCATCATGGCTGCCGACAGAATCGTTGCAATCGGATTTGCAATATCCTTGCCCGCAATATCAGGCGCGGAACCGTGACTCGGCTCATATAAACCGAACTTGGAATCATTCAAAGATGCGGAAGCCAACATACCGATAGATCCGGTTACCATACTGGCTTCGTCGGATAAAATATCTCCGAACATATTCTCGGTTAAGATCACGTCGAACTGTGCCGGATCTTTGACAAGCTGCATAGCACAGTTGTCCACTAACATATGTTCTAAAGTCACCTCCGGATAGTCCTTAGCGACCTCTTCTACAATCTTGCGCCACAATCTGGAAGAATCCAGCACATTGGCTTTATCAACACTTGTCACTTTCTTCTTGCGTTTCATAGCGATATCAAAGCCTTTTATAGCAATTCTTCTGATTTCATTCTCGTCATATGTTAAAGTGTCGACTGCCTTCATCACACCGTTTTCTTCAAATGTTTTGCGCTCGCCAAAATATAATCCGCCGGTCAGCTCACGCATCATCATCATATCAAATCCCGCTGCGGAGATTTCTTCTTTCAACGGGCAGGCTCCTGCCAGTTCTTCATATAAAACCGCAGGTCTTAAGTTTGCAAACAGATTAAGTGCCTTTCTGATCGCCAAAAGTCCCGCCTCCGGTCTTAAATTCGGCGGAAGCTTATACCATGGAGAAGTGGTCGTATTGCCGCCGATGGAACCCATCAGCACAGCATCTGCATTTCTGGCAGTCTCAATCGCCTCATCAGTAAGCGGTACACCATGTACATCTATGGAGGCCCCTCCCATCAAGATATCCGTGTAGTTCATGGTATGTCCGTACTTCTTGGCTACTGCATCCAGAACTTTCTTTGCCTCTGTTATAATCTCCGGACCGATTCCATCGCCCGGAATGCATGTTATTTTTAATTCCATACTAATATCCATACCTTTCTTATGTTAACATAATCACAAAATATCACTTATCTATCATAGACTATTCTTGTACAAATTTCAATACAAAGCAAACAAAAAAAGCCGAACCATTTCTGATTCAGCTTTCTTCTCTGCCTGTTCCAATCTTACTGTGCTGTATAAGACTGCTCTGCTAATACATTATCCTCCGGATCAAGGTAACGCATAACTACTGTACAAGCACCGCTCTCGCCGATAATCTCATCAAACTGAGCTGCCTGCTCTTCAAAAGTAGATGCCTGCTGCTCTAAAGCTGCCTGAAGAACATCACCGATACCGTCTGTCATATAAGTATCATCCTCTAATTTAATGATAACTGTCATTGTGTTCTCTTTCATCTCGATCGCTGCGGACATACCATCCTCTGCAAGGCTTTCGAATGCAGCGTCCAGCATAGCTTTCACTGTAGGATCGTTGTAATACTCCTCTAATGTTGTGAAGTCACCGGATGCAGTCTCTTCTGCTGTTTCCTCAACAGCCTCTTCTGCTTCTTCTGTTTCCTCTTCAACCTCTGCCTCAGCTTCTGCTTCAACTTCAGCCTCTTCCTCAACTTCTGCTTCTTCTGTCTCTGCTGTTTCCTCAACAGTTTCTGTTGTCTCTGCTGCAGCATCATCAGAACCACATGCGGTTACGGATAATGTCATTGCCATCATTGCTGCACAAGCTAATACTTTTAATGTTTTTCTTTTCATAATTTTTCTCCTCCCTTGACTCGTATCGAGTCCTTCTGTCTTTACACAAGAAGGAATTTTACATGATTCAGTTTCCCTTGTCAACACTTATCCGTACACTTTGCTCATTTTTGTGTAACTTTGTCAAAAAAGCATTAAATTATTAACATTTTATTTGCTTTTTCACAAGAAAATGCCTACAAGAAAATTGAGAGAAGAAAAAAGACCATGAAACGCATCATGGCCTTCCTATCACACATATTATTCCGCGTCTGATTTCTCAATCTGGGCAACTGCGGATTTCTGCATCGGGATTCTGCAGTTCTTATTGCTGCCAAACTCTACAATGATCGTATCATCTGTAATATCAATTACAATGCCGTAGAAACCGCTGGTTGTCAGAACACAGTCACCCACTGCCATCTCAGAAAGCATAGCTGCCATTCTCTTCTGCTCTTTCTTCTGCGGACGAATCATGATAAAGTACATAAACGCCACAATAATTACAATATAGAGAATCATGACAATACCGCCGCCTGCAGTAGCTGACTGGTCAGCCGTTAATAAAAGTCCCATATATTTTTCCTCCGTTATTTATTCATGAAATCTAAAGCATATCATACACAAATCAGGTCGGAAACACAACCCTTTTTGCATGATTTTACCATTTTTAGAGAATTTTTATGAATTCTGCATGCCTTCAAGTTTCCATTTCTTATAAGCAGCAAATTCGCCCCGATCCAACGCATCCCTGATTTCTTCCATCATGGTATTATAGAAATACAGATTATGAAGAACACAAAGTCTCATACCAAGCATTTCCTTCGCTTTCAGCAGATGTCTGATATAGGCTCTGGAATATCTCCTGCATGCCGGACACTGACATCCCTCTTCAATAGGGCGATCATCCAGTTCATACTGTGCATTAAAGAGATTAATCTTTCCGTGATTCGTATACAAATGCCCGTGGCGGCCGTTTCTGGTAGGATATACACAATCAAAGAAATCCACCCCCCGCTCCACTGCCTCCAATATATTCGCCGGGGTACCGACTCCCATAAGATAAGTAGGTTTATCCTTCGGCAAATATGGAACGGTCTCTTCTATTACATGGTACATCTGTTCATGACTCTCACCCACTGCAAGCCCGCCGATGGCATAACCGTCACACTCCAGTTCGGATATTCGCTTCGCATGTTCAATACGGATGTCATCATAAACGGCTCCCTGATTAATACCAAAAAGGAGCTGTTTCTTGTTAATCGTATCATCCAGCCCGTTCAACCTCTGCATTTCTTTCTTGCAGCGTTCCAGCCACCTGGCAGTACGTGCTACAGAATCTTCTACATATTTTCGTTCTGCCACGCTGGAAGGACATTCATCAAATGCCATGGCAATTGTAGATGCCAGATTCGACTGTATCTGCATACTTTCTTCCGGCCCCATGAAAATCTTCCTGCCATCCACATGAGAATTGAAATAGACGCCTTCTTCTTTTATCTTGCGAAGCCCTGCTAAAGAAAAAACCTGAAAGCCACCGGAATCTGTAAGGATCGGCTTATTCCACGACATAAACTTATGTAAACCACCAAGCTGTTTGATAATTTTATCACCTGGCCTTACATGAAGATGATAAGTATTGGACAACTCTACCTGGGTCTTGATCCCCTCCAAATCCTCCGTGGAAACCGCTCCTTTTATCGCTGCCGCCGTACCTACATTCATAAATACCGGTGTCTGTATCGTCCCGTGCACCGTCTCGAATTCTGCGCGTTTTGCACTTCCTTCCTGCTTTAATATTTTATACATATCTTCTTTCAACCTTCCTGTCATGTAAATCGAATACTCCACTTGATGGGATACGCCTAGAGATACTTGTCCCAAAATTCTTCCAGGCAAATCCCTTCTTCTTTCATAATCGTAGCTGCTTCCTTCCCCACATACCGGAAATGCCACGGCTCATATTCGATGCTGGTAATATATTCTTTGCCGGAGGGATAACGCAATGTAAATCCGTACTCACAGCTATGCTCTGCCAACCATTTGCCCGCCTCGGTTTCCGCAAATCCTTCATCCAATGAAGTATATGTATCACAGAAAATATCCAGTGCAAGTCCTATCTGATGCTCACTGGCCCCCGGAACCGTAACTGCCTGCGATGCCAGTTTATAAGCCTCCATATAAGACATCCCCTGCCCCATATAGACCTTAATCTTCTTATTAAAAAGTACTTCCTGTCTGTTAAGATCACGATACGGAGAACAAATCGCCAGATTTACGCCGTCTACTTTGGCCGCCTGCAGCATTGCAAGCAGATCACTGATAATACGCTCATCACACTGCATACTACCTTTGATTGTTCCCAGAGTAAACTCATAGTCCTCCGGAATCGGATGCTGTTTGTTAATGAGCACAAGCCTCCAGTCCGATGAGTCAAATACATATTCCTCCGCGCTGTCCTCAGACGGAATATCATCTGTCTGATAATTCTCCTGATTCTCCAGAATATCATCTAATGTATAGGTATCTACACCCTCAATATCTTCGGCCGCATCATACCCTGCATCTACGTCATCGTCATCCAACAGGATCTGATTCTCCAAATTAACTTCCTTTTCGACCGCCAACGCAATATCAGAATCTTCCACAACGGCACTATATGCTTCCTGCGCATTAATAAATCCTGTCCGCTCCGCAAATACCGCAAAAGAAAAGCTGCAGCTGTTCATAAAGAAAATAATAACAAAAGCAACACTGGCATAGCGCTTGCCATTCGTCGCAAAATGTCTGCCGATATAATATATTCCCAGAATAAAAGAAAGCAATGCCAGGCATGGATATTTTAAAAATTTATGCTGCCTTGCCATATTTGTAAATCTGAATATGATTTTCTCCTTAAAAGTTTTTTTCATCTGTATCCCCAAATCTAACACATTTCTGTACAATACACCAAATTTATCATGATAATCATATCATAACACATAAAATTTATTTGTACACCTTTTTTATGTAAATCAATTGATTTTTTCTGCGATATTTATTTCTTTCCGTTAATGTGCTATACTACAATCAATGCAGAACAGGTTTTTGAAATATTAAATTCAAATTATATATTTCAATCGTTATTTAATTTTGCAAGTTGTCCTGCATATAATTTTCAGAATATTTCATGATATGTAAGAAAGGAATAGACAAATGGCTGGTTCATCATTCGGAAACATTTTTCAAATTACTACATGGGGAGAATCTCACGGTGCTGCACTGGGTGTTGTGGTAGACGGCTGTCCCGCAGGGCTTTCTTTAAGTGCCGACGATATTCAGCCTTATTTAAACAGACGCAAGCCCGGACAGACTAAAATCGCCACCCCGCGCAAAGAAGCTGACGAGGTGGAAATTCTCTCCGGTCTCTTTGAAGGAAAGACTACCGGCACTCCTATCTCCATGCTGGTGCGCAACACTTCCCAGCACTCTGCGGATTACAGCGAAATTGCAAGCTATTACCGTCCCGGACACGCCGATTATACCTTTGATGCCAAATTCGGTTTCCGTGACTATCGCGGCGGTGGCCGTTCCTCCGGCAGAGAAACCATCGGCCGTGTAGCTGCCGGCGCCATTGCTTCCAAGCTGCTGTCCGAGTTTGGTATCAGTCTCACCGCATATACCAAATCCATAGGACCAATCAGCATTGATATGGCACATTTCGACAAGAGCGCCATTACAGAAACCCCTACCTGTATGCCGGATCGCGAGGCATCCGCCCATGCCGAGCGGTATCTCGCCGACTGCATGAAAGAATACGATTCTGTAGGCGGTGTAATTGAATGTGTAATTGACGGAGTTTTTGCCGGGTTGGGCGATCCTGTATTTGAGAAGTTAGATGCCAATCTTGCTAAAGCGATTATGTCTATCGGTGCAGTCAAGGCTGTAGAGATTGGTGACGGTATAGATGTAGCGAAACACCGCGGTTCTAAGAACAATGATCCCTTCCGTATGGAAAACGGACAGGTAACCAAGTCCACCAACCATGCAGGCGGCATTTTAGGCGGTATCAGCGATGGATCCCAAATTGTACTGCGGGCTTATATCAAACCTACGCCTTCCATCTTTAGCCCCCAGCAGACCGTAAATAAATCAGGCGAAGACATCGAGATTTCTATCAAAGGGCGCCACGACCCCATCATCGTGCCGCGCGCAGTTGTAGTCGTCGAGTCCATGGCAGCACTCACCCTCTTAGATGCCCTGCTTGCCAATGCCGGTGCAAAGCTGGAGAACCTTAAGAAAATCTATGGTGTGTAATCCCACACCTCATAAGGCTGGATTTCAGATGTTTCCTTCAAAACTTTTCATTACATAAAAAGATACAGACTTCTCAAATTGACATCCTTGTGAGAAATCTGTATCTTTTTAAATTTCTATCACGTACTGCTTATTCCCGCAGGCAAACTCAAGAGTGAGTATCTTTTTGTCTTCCTTTTATTTTGCCCATCCAAGTGCCTCTTCCAAGCTTTCCGCTCCCAGTATGTTCAGCATAAAATCTGTATATTCCGATGCCTCTTCTGTATCAATATAACTGAAAACATCCTTCAAATACTTTTCGGTATGGTCATACTCATAAATTCCAAAAGCAAGCCCTTGAAGCAATTCTTCCGGTGCATCCGTCTGCCGGTTCATGATAAATGCATCTATGTATGGATTAGCCTCTACGATATAATAACAATATGCAAAAGCTGCCGCCTGCAGCCGCTCACCGGATACGGAGGTAAACCCAAGCTCCGTAATCATAATGCTTCTGACTTCCCCTTTCCGATCCAGATACTTTTCCTGTTTCAGAAAATCCGTAAGCACCCCAAGATTCATGATGGAAAGGATCGGTGCATTCTGTGTCTTATCGTACTCCTGAGACCAGTAATTCACACGGGTAAGAGGGTCCGGGTAAGGATGTATGGCTATGCCCCAGTCATAATTGCCATGCTGTATTGCCGCATCCTGAAAGACCTCTACCAGATCCCTTGCGTTGAAATACTCTTTACTGTCGCCTTGGTTACTGTACCAGTCATGATCAATACTGAAATAAACCCGTGAATTTGCATAATTGCTTTTGGCAGCCTGATAGAAGATGCGAAATGCCTTTTCAAATTCCTGCGCATAATACGCGGCATCCTCCGTGTCCATATAGTTCCATGTTTTAAACTGATTGATCTCATTAGCGACTACCCAGTTATGCACGATACCGTATTCCCCGCTGGAATAACGTTCCGTAAGGAAACATGCTACTGCTTCAAGTTCCTTGACACCTTCTTCCTCCGCAGTGTTGAACATATAATAAAAAGCACCGCTGTCTTTGTTCCTGGCATCCGGATGAATCATCTCTATATAATTGTCATTCCAGTCATTCAGCACGATTGCCGTGGAACACATATCCATACTTGTCAGATAGGTAAACAGACCGTCATATCCGTTAATCGCCGCCCCATTAAAATGATAACTCTTTCCCTTATAGGTATACACAATTGTGGGGAAGGTTTCATCCGTTGTATCTCCCATAATAATAGATAAGGGGATGTTATAAATAGCATGTTTTACTCCCAAATCGGTCAGTTCTTCCGTCCCCAGCATCGTAGGGTCAAGCAACAGTCCTTTCTTGGAATCGGGCTCCGGATATTCTTCTTTATTATCTGCCAACGCCTCCGGATTCGAAAGATAAATGCCCTCTCCCAAAGACACATACTTTCCATCTATCTGAAGTGCCGGAATAAACTGTTCAAACAGATACTCTTCTTCATATGGGAAACAAATCTCACAATCCGTCCCTTTCAGGCCGGAGGCTGCCGGTTCCCCTGCCAGCGTTTGCACATCCTCATAGCATTCCATCGCAAACAGATACAGGTACGCATCATCACTTTGCGGTATCTGAGGCATTTCCAGCGAATATACCATCTGTTCCGACACATCCTCATAGCATAAAGCAAAACCGGAAGCATAATTCTCCAGCTTCTCTGCATCCAGACACACATCCCCCCGGGTGAGCCGCTCCAATTCTTTTTCCATGGAAAGCGCGCTGTCTTCTTTCTCTTCTATATTTCCCGTTTCCACTGCCTCTTTGCCGCTTCCGCAGCCATACAGGAGACCTGCAGGCAAAAGCATGCTGACGCTAAGCAGCAGAAACGCCTTTCTCATCACTCTCATTCTCCTATACACGTTTCTTCTCCTGACTGTTCCATAATCACTGTAAAGGATACCTGGGGCTGCACATCCGTTTCATCCGATATCATAATTTCTCCCGATCTAATCCGTCTACACACTTCGTTACACGTTTCCACCGTAACATTCTTAAATCTCCACTCCGTGTTCCATCTCGGGATTCCTGTGCAACCGCTCTCAATGCCATACCATTTCTCCTGTCCGGCAAACGCGTCAGACCACTGCATTCTTGCTGCATAATAGTTATCCAGAGAAATGACTACCGCATGGGAAACATCCTTTACAGCGCTTGTCAGAAAATGATCCGATAGCCCGCTTTGGTCAGAATCCACACCGATCAGCAGCCCGTCCTCCTGCTCAGCGGCTTCCAGCACTGATTCATACAAAAACCCACCGCAGGAAAAGATCACTTCTGTTCCGTCAGCATACCACTGAACCGCTTTGTCCCTGATCTTACTGTCAGGCACAAAAGATCCGGCATACCAATAGTTAACCGTCACATCTTCTGCACCGGTTTCCTGCACTGCATCATTAATACCCTGCAAATATCCGTATCCATACCGTTTGACAGAAGGAGTCTCTTCTCCTCCGATAAATCCCAGTTTATGATATCCCTCTAAAATCGTCATATATCCTGCCAGATATCCCGATTCTTCTTCGTGAAAAGAAACACAGTGCACATTCTTTTCCATGGGTTTAGGATTTCCATCAGCGCCAACCGGAACACCATCAATCATTAAGAATGCCACCTCCGGATACTCTTCCTGCATGACTCCGACTGTCTCCTGAAAATCACAGCCTGCACAGACGATAATCTTCGCCTGATTAGAGATTGCATCCTCAATAACCTCCTGACATCCTTTCTGCGTGTCTTCTTCCATAACATAATAAGAAAAAGAAGTTCCTGCCGCCAGCGCATACTTCTGGATTCCTTTATATATGGCTTCATTGTAACTTCCATCCATAACCGTGCCATGCGACACAAAGGCGATCTCCCCGCCTTTTTCCTTATAATCCCCATAAAGATCTATCGACAATGCATCTTCCGAATCTGTCTTAGGATCATCAATCTGTACCTGCCATACATCCTCAGCATCCTCTGTGGTTTCCTCAATAACTTCCACAATAGCAGTCTCCGCGGCATTTTCTGCAGTATTTTCCGTTGATGTCGGTTTCTGCTCTCCTGTATCTGCACATCCTGTCAGCATTCCCATAATAAGCAGACTGACAATATTGTATATAATCTTTTTCTTCATCCATGTATCCCTCTGTGGTTTCACATTTCCTGTGTCACTGTGTCAGATAACTGCTGATACAGTATAATGTCTGTCCGTTGTAATCTACCCGTGACCAGCCGTACTCCTCGTTGATACCGGTTCTTATCACGAACTCTCCGTTATGCAGCACTGTAACTACCGTGGCATCGGGATTCGTCACGCTGGGCAGAGCCCGCAGATTAACTTCAATCTTCGCAGTTACCTGCTCATTTCTGTCCGTGAACTTCGTTTTCAGCCCGTCACCGCTTCCTGATCCTTCTTGTTCCGGTGCCTGGTAGCTTAAATCTGTGGTCAGATAACTGGAAACTGCATAAAGCGTTTGTCCGTTATAAGAGATTCGTGACCAGCCGCTGTCGCTGACACCGGTTCTTATCACATTCTCTCCGTTTCGCAGCGTATACACTACCGTACTGTCTTCGCCCTGACTCGGAATATTTCTGAGATTGGTGGAATCCTTCGCCGTTACAATCTCCTCAACATCGGTGAAATTCATCAAAGCTTCCACATCTGCATGAGCCTCCTCAGGCGCCGTATTGTTTTGTGCCTCTGCGGTTCCCTCATAACCAAAATACGCCACGTTCACATCCACCGGTTTGCTGATCCCCGCCACAGTACCCTGATTGGTATACTGCCACATGGCATGGGTTCCCGCATAAGAGGACCTGACCGTTTGCGGATAAGGAGCTGACGGATACTGGGATACCCATATTTTGCAAATACTCTCTATCCTCCCAGTGTCCCATTTCGCACTCCCTGACAATTCTCCCATGGAAGCATAAAACATCGGTGTGTAGCCTTTGCTGTGTATTTCCTGCAAAAAGGCAATTGCAATATCTGTACGTTCCGCATTGGTCAGTTGATATTGTGCACTGTCCGGCTGATCAAATCCTTCACAGTCATATGCTACCGGGTAAGTAATCTGATATTGTGATATATAATCTGCCACCCAGTCAGCCTCTGCCACAGCTTCTTCCTTGCTGGCGGCTGTGGAAAAGAAATAGGCGCCTACCTTGATACCGTTCTTCTGTGCTTCCTGCATATTATACCTTGCATTGGTATCCGCACAGATTTCTCGTGATGTGTTAGTTCGGTATCCGACACGCACCATGGCAAAATCTATCCCTGACGCTGCCACCTGTGCCCAGTCAATAGTGCCCTGATATCTTGCCACATCAATCCCCATTGTAACCTGTGCTGTCTCTGCTGCATTCTCTGAAGACAGTAGCTCTACAACATCCACTTCCGAGCCCTGCTGTGTGCTCATCGTCCCATTCTGCGGGTCTTCCGTATCAGGCTGTTCATCTTCGGGCAGTTCTTGCACATCTTCTTCTGCTAATTCGTTCTTCTGTTCCGTTTCCTCTGTCAGCGGTTTATCCGGCTCCAAAGACTCTTCTGCGGGCTGCTCCGTTTCCAGATCTTCTGTCTGTTCTGCCACACTCACAGAAGTCTCCTGAATCATATCATCCTTTGTACTGTTTTTCAGTATAAGCACTGCCGCAACAATTACGACAATGATTATAAGGGCAAGCGCCACCGGAATCAACAGACGGTAATCCAGCCCTCTTCCATCCTCATAGTCTTCGTTATCATCATATTCACTATCATCTAAATCGATTTCCTCGAACTCATCGTCCCAATCATCTAAATGCTTCATAAATATATTCCTCCGAAACATTCCTTTTAGAAATTATCCAAAAGCTCCAGATAGAAATTATTGTAATCCTTTCTTTGTTCTTTTTCAAACTGAATTGCGGTCTTAGGATGCTGGTTTAAGATACCTGTCAGTAAATACGGTATATCGTACCCCCATACCACACCGGATTCACGCAACGGAATGATGTGATTCTCAATAAACTGCAATAACGGATTAATGTTATATTTCGGGTTCTTCAGGAAACCAAGCAGTATCTCACTCGGACAGTTACCGCAGCCTCTTCCCATGCCGCTGACGGTTGCATCCAGATAGCAGACGCCTCTGATGACTGACTCTATCGTATTGGCAAATGCCAACTGCTGATTGTTATGCGCATGGATTCCGACCCTTTTACCATATTTATTGGCCACTTCCAGATATCTTTGTGCCAGTGAACCAACCTGCTCCGGATAGAGAGAACCGTAACTGTCTACCAGATAAATCGTGCCCACACTGCTTTTGCATAACAATTCCAATGCCGCATTAATATCCTCTTCATTTGACTTGGAAATAGCCATGATATTAACGGTTGTCTCATATCCCTTCTTCGTGCAGTCTTCAATCATCTCAATCGCTGCCGGAATTGTATTGATATAAGTTGCAATTCTGATCAGATCAATAGGACTGTCCTTTTTATTCAGGATATCCTTCTTAAAATCACATCGGCCCACATCTGCCATAACAGAAATCTTCATGTCTGTTTTATTATCGCCTACGATTTCTCTGATGTCCTTGTCGTTACAGAATTTCCACTTTCCGAATTTATTGACATCAAACAACTCTTTAGACGCTTTATAGCCAAATTCCATGTAATCTACACCGGCCCTGATATTTGCATGGTATAACGCTTTGACAAACTCGTCTGTAAAGAAAAAGTCATTTACCAACCCGCCGTCACGCAATGTACAATCCAGCACCTTAATATCCGGTGCATAAGACATCAATGTTCTTCCCTCTGCTCTCATAATGTACTCCTTTTCTTATGCTTATTTTTATAAAAATGGTTCTCAACACTATTCAACTATTATCTTCTTAAAGTTCTTTTTGCCCTTTTTCACAATAAACTCTTCGGCAGCAATATCTTCTTTGGTGTAGCATGTCTTGATATCTGCAACTTTTTCACCTTTCACTGATACACCGCCCTGCTCTACCGCACGACGCGCTTCGGAACGGGATGCGGCAAGTCCGCCGGCTACAAGTACGCCTAAAATATCAATCTTTTCCTCCATAAATTGCTCATCAGTAAGAACCACTGTGGGCATATTTTCAGAACTTCCGCCGCCCGCAAAAAGTGCCTTGGCGGCATCCTGTGCTTTCTTAGCCTCTTCCTCACCGTGTACCAGATTGGTAAGCTCGTAAGCCAAAATCTCTTTCGCCTGATTCAACTGGCTGCCTTCCCAATGATCCATCTCGTCGATCTGCTCAAGCGGTAAGAAAGTAAGCATTCTCAGACACTTCAAAACATCCGCATCATCTACATTTCTCCAGTACTGATAGAACTCAAACGGTGTCGTCTTATTCGGATCAAGCCATACGGCGCCTTTCTGTGTCTTGCCCATCTTCTTACCTTCGGAATTCATCAGAAGCGTAATCGTCATGGCATAAGCATCCTTGCCGAGTTTACGGCGGATCAGATCTGTACCGCCTAACATATTGCTCCACTGGTCATCTCCACCGAACTGCATGTTGCATCCGTATCTTTCATACAACTGCATGAAATCGTAGCTCTGCATAATCATATAGTTAAATTCAAGGAAACTTAATCCCTTCTCCATTCTCTGTTTATAGCACTCTGCACGAAGCATATTATTCACACTGAAACATGCACCGATATCACGGATAAACTCTACATAATTAAGCCCTAAGAGCCAGTCCGCATTATTCACCATCAATGCCTTGCCATCGGAGAAATCAATAAATCTGCTCATCTGCTTTTTAAAACATTCACAGTTGTGTTCAATCGTCTCCTTCGTCATCATGGTACGCATGTCACTTCTTCCGGAAGGGTCGCCGATCATTGCCGTACCGCCGCCGATCAAAGCGATCGGTTTATTTCCCGCTTCCTGCAGTCTCTTCATCAGGCATAGTGCCATAAAATGCCCTACATGCAGACTGTCTGCTGTCGGGTCAAAGCCAATATAAAAGGTTGCCTTTCCGTTATTAATCAAATCACGGATCTCATCTGCATCCGTCAACTGTGCAAGCAATCCTCTTGCCTGTAGTTCTTCATAAATTCCCATATCTGTTTCCCTTTCTTCTCTCTTTTTCATGCATAAACATACTTAGGCATTTTCGAAACTCATCACAACATTTCAACAACCCCGAGTGAGCTTCGCAATTACAATGCATCAAAAAAACCTCGTCCCATTCCATAGGACGAGGTTCCATCTCGTGTTACCACCTAAATTCACAGACAACTCACATTATCTGCCTCACCAAGTACGATTTCAAAGGATTTCCTGTCATACACTTCGAAATGATACTCATCTGCTATAACGTGCAGCTTACGTCATGGCCTACTAGGATATCCATTCTGCCATGAAGCTCCAAGATGTATTCATAGAAAACTTCCCGTGCGCCTCTCATCAGCCGGCAACTTTCTGTACGTTTCATAATCTACTACTTGTTCTTATCAACGCCTGAATTATGTTCGCAAATTTTAAACTAACTCTAATTTATACGAAATCACATCTTTTGTCAACCACTAATTTCCGCCATATCAATATCTTCCGAGACCGATACAGCGCATATGCTCAGGAAATCATTGACCCAATCATATCATTCAAAATAGCCTTTACCTGATGGAAATCAAACATCTCATAAGCTTCCTTAAGCTTTTTGATCTGTTGGTTCGCCTGGGTGCCGAAATTCTTAGAAGCAAATTCCGGTATCCTTTCATCTGTGACTTTCAGATTCATCCTGTCTAACTCTGACTTAAGTTCCATCAGCATCTCCATTGTCAGTTCTTCTACTTCTTTGTCTTCCAGATTATCCTCCTTCGCCGCTTCCTGCATCCTTCCGACACCAATCAGATATTCCTTCACAATATCCAGGATCTCCTTAAATTTCTCCATATAATCCGGGAATTTCCGACTGATTTCATCTACTCTGCCGTCTTTACCGGCAAATTCTAACTCCTTAAAAAGCGCAGACACCTCCATAGCTCCTATGCTCGCGCTGGAACTCTTGATTCCGTGCACATTCGTTGTAAACAACTGAATATTCCCCGCTTCTAACAATTGCGGCAAAGTATCCAGATATTTTAAGCCTTCGGAATAATAGGTATTTAAAATAGCTACATAAGCTTCCTGATTGAATCCTATATTCAATAATCCTTTCTCGATATTCAGACCGCTTTCCGTCTTTGGCCCTGAATCCAATGATCGTTCTGCTGTACTATCTTTTCCGCCCGATTTCTTATCTTCTACCTTAACCTTCTCAATCAGTTCCTCCGGCAAAAATTCTAACAGACACTGTTCCAGATAACGTCTCCTGATCGGTTTCGACAAATATTCCTGAAATCCCAACCCAAGCATTTCTTCTCTGACATTAGCGCCATTCTGCGCTGTTAATGCCACAATCGGTACTTCTTTATAATATTTTTCCTCTTTCTCCCGGATCAGCTTAAGCACATCACTTCCGCTTATATCCGGCATGACCATATCCATCAGGATCAAATCATACTGCTCGCTCTCGATCTTTTTGATACTGTCTTTCCCACAGGTGGCCACTGCAATATTAATCCCGTATTTACTAAAGATACCGGAAGCCACTTTCAGGTTCACTACATTGTCATCCACCACGAGAACCTTTGCTTTTTTGGCAGTGAAAGTCTCTGCTGTTGCACTCTTCCTATAATCCTCTTTCTTCCATTTATGATTCAGCACCTCTGCTATGCTGATGCTTGAAAAGGGCTTATGAATCAGGCGGCATTTGCCATAATCACCGTAAATCGCACTATACTCCGCTGTAACATAAGTATCTTCTTCGCACTGATACAAAGATATAATATTGGACAAGTTCTCGTATGCCGTATCAGGCACAAAAATAAAATCAAAATGTTTATCCTGTATCGCTCTGTCGAAGCCATAATAATTACGGCTATAAGTCGGTCTTACACCGAAACCTTCCATAATATTCTGCCACTTGTTAATCATGATTTCTTCTGATACATATATAAGAACATTCGGTTTTTTATTATCTTCGAGCGAAATCATAGATGTTTCATCAATAATTTCATTGCAGAAACTGAAATAAGTACACAACCCGATTCCTTCTATGCTCTCTACACGGATATCTCCCTGCATCATAGCCAAAAGCTCTTTACAGATAGAGAATTTCAGACCAATACCCTTTAGATTACTGGATTGTCTGGAATCATAGGTATTATACATGCCAAACAATGACTGGATATCTATCTCAGACAACCCTCTTCCGGTATCCGCCACCTTACAGTGAAATACCGCCTTTTTGTTTTCACAATCATTATCACAGTTAATTTCCAGGGAAATGCGTCCGCTGTCAGTACTGTCAATGGAAATAAACAGCAGATATAAAAAGATCTGGCGGATTACCACACTGTCTCCCATGAGTAATTTGGGAATATTATGATCTATCTTTACGTCTAAATACAGCTTCTTTTTCTGTAGTTCTTCCGAAATAGTCCGCACAATTCCCTTCGCCAGTTTTTCAAAGCTATATGCCTCTTGAATCAAATGCATATTGCCCGAATCTATCTTTGCATAGGTAAGCACATCATCAATAATTGCCAGCAGATCATAGGATGCGCCCCTGATCGTATTGACCTCTGTCTTAATCTCGCCATTTAATTCTTCCTTCAGCATAATTTCGGAAATATTAATAATCGAGTTCATCGGCGTTCTGATTTCATATGACATATTAGTCAGGAACTGGCTCTTTGCCGTACCAGCCCGCTCAATTTTCTGGCTGCTGATCATAATTTTATGATTCTGACAGAGATAGTATTTCTGCTGCACATACAAAATAATAAGAATAAACCCTATCGTCCCTGCAAAGGTAATCGCAAGATCCTTAAACTCCGGCCGATGATTTTGTACCATCTGCATAACCGTACTATCAAACAATATATCACTGTATAGATAACTGTATTCCAGTAAAAATACAGCCATCAAAACGAAAAAAATCAAACCGTCAAAGAGTGCATGGATCACAATAATACCGGCTGCAACCCACATCACCGCCACGGCATAATTTGCATGATCCGACAAGAGCATGAAAGGAAACACAATACCATACAGAAAAAGCATAGCAATAACAGCAGCCCCAACATACCATCTGTATTTTAAGCTGATCCATAGCAAAATTCCCGTTCCCGCTGCAAGTATAAACATAAACAAGGAGAACATGCCCTCTTTTCCGTCTGCTATCGCTACCGGTATCGCCGCAATCGCTTCAACCACAACCACGAGAAGAAAGAGGTTGGTCAAAACTTCCGGAAATTCCATTTCTTTTGATTTATGATCTAAATATTGCACGATTCTACTCTTCATTTACTGCCTCTTTGTTCGTTGTAAATATAATCTTATCCTCAGCCAGATATTCCCGCAGCACCCTCTCGAATTTATCCAGCTCAATAGGTTTGGAAATATATTCATCGAATCCGGCCTCCATGAACATCTCTCTGGCACCGCTGACTGCATTGGCCGTAAGTGCCACAATCGGAACATGGGTAAGCTCCGGCCTCTGAAGCGCTCTTATATTTCTCAATGTATCGATACCATCCATCTCCGGCATCATATAATCCAGGAAAATGAAATCTACACTCTCATCCCGCAGGTAATTCAAACATTCTTTACCGCTGGTTACAAGTACCACCTGCGCTTCATATTTCTTCAGGATACCGGAAGCAACCTCTAAATTAATGATATTATCGTCCACCACCATGATCTTAGCTTTCGGACAAATAAATCCGCCGCGGTATCCTACATGTCTGATGGAACTGTTTCTCCTGCCCTCAAGCAAAGCATCCATATTAAGACAATTAACCGGTCTGGCAAAAGTTGTTTTAATCAAAGCATCCTCATAGGTAATCATCCCGGAGCAAACCAAAATCACCGACTGCGGCTGCAGAAGCTGTACAAGTCTGTCTTTCATGTCTTCATACCGTTCTGAAGCTATCATAATATGACTGTAGCATTCCTTCACACATTCCTCATAAAAATACTCATTGCCGGAAACCTGACAGAAACGCAGTCCCATGTCTCTTAAAACCCTGGCAAAAGCACTTCCCTGCATGATACTGTTTTCATAGAACAGAATATAAACATCTTCCCTATCCTTCTCCACAATAGACTTGGCATTTTCATAGCCTTGCCGAATTTCAAAACAATAGGTCCGTTCTTTCACCTTTTCTTCTATATCCAAAGTCCCGCCCAAAGCTTTAATCAATTGTTTTACTACTGAGCCGCCGTCTTTGTCCGTATAAGTAAGACTTCCGTTTCTCTCCTGCTGTAACTGCTCCATATAGGAATATTTAAAAGTTCCGCAACAGCATAATTCCACACAGAGCATAAGCTGCTGTTTCGACTGCTCATGACTTTTTACTTTGAAATGTACTTCTCCGTTTTCCACAGATTTAACCACACCAATCAAAAGGGCGGAAAGTATTTGTCTGAACTTCGCACTGTCTCCCCATAACCTTTCCGGTATATCCGGAGAAATATCGACAAACACCTCCACATTATAATCAGAGAGACGAATGGACAATAAATTAATCAGATCATCCAATAGTTCTCCAACGTAATAGCAGTCTTCTTCCAGCCTGATATCACTGTAGTCGATTTTGGAGAAATCCATCAGATCATCCGTAATGGCCAAAAGTGCTTTACTGGAATTGGCAATATCAAATGCATTCTTCTTAACCTTGTCGTCTGCATCAAGATCAAGCAGCAGCTCTGATGTCCCGAGAATAGCATTCAAAGGTGTTCTGATTTCATGCGATACATTAACCAGAAACATATCCTTGGCAAAGTTAACTTGCTCCACCTGATGTTCCATCTCAGAACATTTATCTATCTCTTCCCGCAAAAGTCTGTTACGGTATGCAATAAGCAATCCGCAAATAATTCCAGACATAGCGATAGCTGTCATAATCCTGAAATACAATACGGGAGAATATAACATCCTGTCTCCCTGTGCCGAAATGTCCGCAGTCATTTGATACATACAATATAAATCTACCGCTATTTCCATCAAAATCATGACAACAGCCTGCCGTCCTTTTAACAGGATGGCAGTAAAAATAATCCCCTCTATAAAATAAAGAGGAAAATCATACACTGAATTTTCACAGAAATACCCTAAAACAGGAATTAGTATAATATGTAACACAAATAAATAGACAACCGATATCGCTGTTAAGTTATCAGACTTATAATGCATCCAGAGGGCTGCCGCAGAACCAAATCCACCCGCTAATAACAGCAAAGATATGAGGGCAGATTCGCGCAGCATAACCGATACAATCGCCATAATAAAGCACTCTGCCCCTGAAAGACTTACTGCCATACGAAAAATCTGATCATCAATGGGAAGTTCTGAAGAAAAGAATCGTTCAAATTGTTTTTTTAACAACATAATATTTCTCCAATTAACCGGCTACATTATTAATGTCATTCTCAACAGATAAGAATATATCAACGATTTCCGCATCAAAGCTGGTAAACTTCATAAACTTAATTTTCATACACGCTTCCTGATGACTCAGCACCTTGCCGCCCACTGCAATATTGCGCAGATTGTCATACATATTGACAATAGCCAGCGCTCTGGCTTCGATCGGAATCTTCTCTCCCGCCAGTCTGTCCGGAAATCCGTTGCCATCCCATCTCTCGTGATGACTGCGGCACATATTGTAGGCATAATTCATAAAATTGTTGCTGCCTGCACTTAACTGTGTCACTTTAGACAAGGTATCGGCTCCCAGTGTAGTATGCGTCTTAACCGCTTCTCTTTCAAATTCACTCTCTTTGTTGATTTTCACATTATTCAAATACTGGTCTGCGATGCAAAGCTTACCGATATCATGAATTTTGGAGGCAAAACAAATCGTAATGCCGTCATCCGCTGTCAGACCGAATTTGCCGGAACGAATCATTGCGCTGATCAGGACATCCATATATTTTTCCACCCGTCTGGCATGATCCCCGCTAAATCCGTCACGCTTAGCCATCAGATCTACAAACATTTCCACGATAGAATACTGCAATTCCACATTCTTTTTATTCTTATCCTGCACCAGGTTGTTCAATGATGCATTCATGTCCTCCAATTTGCGCTGCTGGGAAAGAAGCTGTATCTGAATATCCACACGTTTCTTCAAAAGATTCGCCGTGTAGGGCTTTCTGATATAATCCATCGCACCTAAGTTATAACTCTCAAGCTCCGTAGTATCATCGTCCTGTGCCGTCAGAAAAATAATGGGAATATTCACAAGCTTCGGAATATTCTTCATCTCAGAGATCACCTGGAATCCGTTCACATTCGGCATATCTACATCCAACAGCACAAGATCCGGCAGTTCCGGCATATCATTTAAACACTCCAATGCAGAAATACCCGAAGAAACCGGGATGACCTCATACTCTTCTTCCAATGTCTTTCTTGCCATGATTAAATTAGCCATGTTATCATCTACGATCATTACTCGATACATCATATTATTTCCCATATTTCTCTCCCACCTGCGGTTTAATCCGCAGACTATATTTTCGCATAGATACCCTTACGCATATTTTATTCTGTTTATCATCGCACCCTTTTCGTCTGTGCCTGTTCGGTTACCGATTCGTCATAAGCTTTATCATAGCCTGATTCAGCCCGTCTACCGTCAGCTTATACATCGGGAAAAGGCTCTTCACAGCCGTCTCCGCTTCCCGCCATGGTGCATGTCCCGGCGCCATCTTCGGATTCAGCCACACGATCTTCTTATAGTGCCGTTTCATTAAGAGAAGCCAGTCCATTCCCGACAACCCGCCATTCGGCCCCCTGTAGTTTCCTGTGGTAGAATATAATTCCTCCGGTGCCATCGCCGCATCCCCGACAATAATTACCTTATAGTCGCTGTCCAGATTACGGAACATCCACTCTGTTTCAATCCAATCCCCATTCTCACATTCGGGGGTATTGTACAGATTGGCATAGATACAGTTATGGAAGAAATAAGTCTTCACATCCTTATAATGATTGGACTTGTGTACGGATTGAAACAACTCGCTTAACAACGTCGTATAAGGAATCATGGTGCCGCCGGAATCCATCAGCAAAAGTAACTTTACCGCATTTTTCCTCGGTTTCTCCATCACAATCTGCAAACATCCGCCATTGTTGCAGGTAGCATCCACCGTGCCGTTAATGTCCAGCTCTGTTTCAGGAATATCCAGCTTAGTCGAAAACTGTCTCAATTTCCTAAGCGCCATCTGAAACTGCCTGTTATCTAACACCTTATCATTTCTGAAATCACGGTATTTTCTGGCACCTACTACCTGAAAAGCAGACTGATAGCCGGTCGTTCCGCCCACACGGATACCACCCATGTTACCGCCCATATTACCGAAGGATGTTTTACCCATCGTACCAATCCAGTAACTTCCTCCGTTATGCTCTTCGTTCTGGTCACGCAGCCTGTCCTTGAACTTGTTCTCAATATCATCCTTGTCCATGGTGATCACTTCCTGATTCATCTCATGGCGCATTTCCTCAAAGACATCCTGCAGCTCTGGTTTATCCAGCCACCGAAGCATATTCTTGGTCACTTCATTCTCCGACTGGATTCCCTTGAACACTTCATCAAATGCCATATCAAATTTATCATATTCCGTCTCAGACTTGACAAGAATCATACGTGCCACGTAATAAAACTCCGTCAGGCTGCTTTGGCATAATCCCTGCTGCAGCGCTTCCTGAAGCGTCAGCCACTCGCTTAAGGATACGTCTAACCCTTTATCTTTTAATGTATAAAAGAATTTACTAAACATAAAGTCCCTCTTAGTAATCTGTTCTGTTTTTAACGGTCTCTAAATCTTCATCTTTCTTAACCACCACACCGATAAACGGCAATTCTTTTTTCAGCTTATCTGTCGGGATACCGCCGATCTGCAGCGCATTAATCCAGTCGATCAGCTCCGAAGTGCTTGGTTTCTTGCGGATGTCTTTCATGGAACGAATCCAATAAAAGGTTTCCATCGCATCCTGTAAAAGTTTGTCTTCCACATTCGGATAATGCGTCCTGACAATTTCCTCCATCAGCGCCTGATCCGGGAACTCTATATAGTGGAAAATACATCTTCTTAAGAAGGCGTCAGGAAGCTCTTTCTCCGCATTGGATGTAATAATGACAATCGGCCTGTGCTTTGCCTTTACGGTTCTCTTCGTCTCGTGAATATAGAATTCCATCTGGTCTAATTCCCACAAAAGATCGTTCGGGAATTCCAAATCCGCCTTATCGATTTCATCAATCAGCAAAATCACCTGTTCATCCGACTCAAAAGCCTCTCCTAACTTGCCCAGTTTAATATAGCGGGCAATGTCATCTACCCCTTCCTCGCCAAACTGGCCGTCATACAATCTCTGAATAGTATCATACATATAAAGTCCGTCTTGGGCTTTCGTGGTGGACTTTATATTCCAGATAATCAGTTTCTTGCCGAGAGATTTGGCAACAGCCTGTGCAAGCATCGTCTTACCGGTTCCCGGTTCTCCCTTAACCAGAAGGGGTTTCTGTAAAGCGATCGCCACATTTACACTCGCCAATAATTGTTCTGATGCCACATAGTCAGCCGTACTGTTAAATTTCGTTTCCTGTCCGTTCATACCTTGTTTCCTTCCAATCTTTATCTGTTTCAAATGATTTCATTTCTTGCCTATGATATGATTTTATGTTACGATATTTCAAGTATAAAAGCAAGAATTTGTTGCAAAGATGGCTTGGTTCATTCTGGTGCACAAAGTTCTTGTCTGAAATAAAATCATGATCTACAGAAAGGAATTTATCATATGTCCCAGACTACCCCAAACGAGAAAAAAATGAGTCTTTCTTTTGAGATATTTCCACCTAAGAAAGACGACGAATTTGACAATGTCTTTAGTCTTTTGCGCGATCTTAAGAAATTAAACCCGGACTTTATCAGTTGTACCTATGGTGCAGGCGGTTCCAGAGCCGGTAAAACAATCGAGATTGCTTCTTTCATCCAGAAGGAACTTCAGATTGATGCCATCGCACATATTACCTGTGTGGGATTTACAAAAGAGGATTTGGACAGAAACTGCTCAGCCCTGAAAGAGGCTGGTGTGAATCACGTGCTTGCGCTTCGCGGCGACAGACCGTTATCGATGACAGATGAACAGTTCAACAGCCGTGAATTTTTCTATGCTGCTGATTTGGTACGTTACTTAAAAGAGCATACGGACTTACAGATTTCCGGCGCATGTTATCCGGAGAAGCATTTCGAATCTCCCAGCCTGGAGAGTGATTTGCAGCATTTGAAAGCGAAAGTCGATGCGGGTGTTACTTCTTTAGTGACCCAGATGTTTTTTGATAATACATACTTCTACCGCTTCTTGGATAAGGCTCGCGCAATGGGAATTGAGGTACCGATCCATGCGGGCATCATGCCGATTACAACTGCCAAACAGCTGGGCACGACTGTATCTCTCTCCGGCTCTTCCGTTCCGAAGAAGCTGGCTGACATCATCGCCACTTACGGAGATGATAAGGAAGATATGCGTAAGGCCGGTATCGACTATGCCATCAGCCAGATCCGCGATTTGAAAGAACACGGTGTGGACGGTGTTCATATCTATTCCATGAATAAGTTAAAGACGACTACGGAAATATGCAGTCAGCTTTAGAAACGCAAAACAGTACATAAAGTAACATCATCTGTTACCTTATGTACTGTTTTCTTAATTAATAGCTTCCTACTCTTCGTCCCACGGCAACAGCGGATTCTCAATCTTCTTATCACGAAGCATCAGATTCTCCACCGCCTGTTTCGCAGGCTGTCCGTCAAATAACACCGCATTAACCTGCTCTATAATCGGAAGCTGCACATTGTATTTTCTGGAAAGTCCCATGGCAGCTTTAGCAGAATACACACCTTCCACTACCATCTTCACTTCATCCATTGCCTGTTCCATCGTATATCCCTTACCGATCAGAATCCCGGCGCGTCTGTTGCGGGAATGCATGGACGCACAGGTTACGATCAGATCACCAATACCTGTCAGTCCTGAGAATGTTTCAACCTTGCCGCCCATAGCCATGCCGAGTCTGGCAATCTCTGAAATGCCCCTGGTGATCAAAGCGGCCTTGGTATTATCACCGAATCCCAATCCGTCCGCAATACCGGCTGCCAGCGCCACCACATTCTTAAGCGCCGCTCCCAATTCAATTCCAAGCACATCAGGACTGATATAGACGCGGAATACTTCATTCATAAAAATATTCTGTAAATACTCTGCTGTTGCCTTCTTCTTAGCACCTACAACGATAGTGGTCGGAATGCCTCTTCCTACTTCCTCTGCGTGAGAAGGACCCGATAGTACCGCCACTTCCGCCTGCGGAATCTCTTCTTCTATAATCTGGGAAAGAGTCATCAATGTATTCTCTTCCACACCTTTCGCTACATTGACAATAATCTGTCCGTCTTTCACATAATGTGCCATATTGTGTGAAGTACTTCTCGTATATGGAGAAGGCACTGCTAGCACAAGTACATCCTTATCTTTAACAGAAGCCTCCAGATCTGTAGTAAATTCCATATCATCCGGCAGTTTGACTCCCGGCAGCTTGTCTTTATGCTCATGTTCTTTCTTAAGCATCTCTATTTCAGATTCAATCACGGACCATACAGTAACCTTATGTCCGTTTTTATAAAGCAGAAGCGCTAATGCTGTTCCCCAGCTTCCTGCCCCAATCACACTAATATTTGCCATCCTAATACCATACCTTTCTGTTGTCCTTATTTGTTTTCCTGATCTTTGGATGCATCACTCTTATGAGTCAGATAAGTCTTTCTCTCCGTACCGCTTAACAGTCTCTTAATATTCTCTCTGTGCTTATAATATGCCATAATCGTAAGCAGTCCTGCGACTACATACATCTCAATCAGCAAAGGCTGGGACATGCCAAAGACTCCGTTTTGTCCCAACAGAATAAGTTCAATGAGAAATCCGGCATATACTAACAAGGAACCCAAAGATACATAATGGGTAATAAAGAAAGCTCCGAAAAACAATACAACGCCTACCGGAATCAAATATGGATGAAATGCAAGAATCAATCCGGCTGTTGCTGCAATTCCTTTGCCGCCTTTAAATTTCAAATAAAAAGGAAAGTTATGTCCAAGAATAGCGCCTGCCGCCGCATACATTTTCAACAGATATACCATATTCGGATGGGAATCCCTGAAAAGCAGATTCGTCACAACAATTGCCAGAATACACTTTAAAATATCTCCCAAAAGTACCAAAAGTCCGGCTTTCGTACCCAGCACGCGCATGGTATTCGTCGTACCCGCATTGCCGCTTCCGTAATTTCTGATATCGATTCCGTGTAATCTTCCATAAATATAAGCGGTCTGAAACAAACCAAACACATATCCGATCGCAAGACAAATTATCCGTTCCACTTTACTTGTTTTCCTTTCTCTCTCTGATAATAAATTTAAGCGGTGTTCCTACAAAACCAAAGGTATCCCTGATCTGATTCTCCAGATATCTGGTATAGGAGAAATGCATCAGTTCCTTATCATTGACAAAGATAACAAACGTCGGCGGCTTAACAGCAACCTGCGTGATGTAATAAAGCCTCAGTCTCTTGCCCTTATCAGACGGCGGCTGCTGCATTGCCACTGCCTCTGTCATGATCTCATTCAAGACACCGGTTGCCACACGCATGGAATGATTCTCATTCACCGCATCTATCATGTCATACAGCTTCGGCAGTCTCTGCCCTGTCAGTGCCGAGATAAACATAATCTCCGCATAACTCATAAAGGATAATACCTGTCTGACTTTCTGGGTAAACTCTTTCACTGTCTTATCATTTTTCTCAATCGCATCCCATTTGTTCACGGCAATAATAATCGCCTTACCTCTGTCATGGGCAATACCCGCAATCTTGGCATCCTGCTCAGTCACACCCTCCGTGGCATCAATCACAAGCACTATAATATCCGCACGTTCTACTGCCGCCACGGTACGAATGATCATGTACCGCTCCAGTTCCTCTTTGATTTTATTCTTTCTGCGAAGTCCTGCCGTATCAATAAAGACATAATCCTTGCCATTATGTCTGATCTCCGTGTCTATGGCATCCCTGGTAGTTCCCGCAATATCAGACACAATCACTCGATTCTCGCCGATCAGCTTATTGATGATGGATGATTTTCCTACATTCGGCTTTCCTACAATCGCTACTTTGATTCTCTCATCCTCTTCTTCCGCTGCCGCCTCCTTGTCAAAATAAGAAGTCACTTCATCTAACAGTTCTCCGAAGCCCAGACGATTGACAGAAGAAATCGGATACGGCTCTCCAATACCCAAATTATAAAATTCATAGACATCCGCCATATATTTTTGAAAGCTGTCCACTTTATTAACGGCAAGCACTACCGGCTTCCTGGAACGGCGCAGCATATCTGCCACCTTGGAATCCGCATCCACCAGCCCCTGTTTGACATCCACCAGAAAAATAATCACATCCGCCGTGTCAATAGCGATCTGTGCCTGTTCCCTCATCTGGGAAAGAATAATGTCTTTGCTGTCCGGCTCAATACCACCGGTATCAATCAGGGTAAAATTCATGTCCAGCCAGCTTATATCCGCATAGATCCTGTCTCGCGTGATACCCGGCGTATCCTTCACAATTGATATATTTTCACCGGCCAAAGCGTTAAACAGTGTAGATTTTCCTACATTCGGCCGCCCTACCACTGCTACAATCGGCTTGGATTTTCTTTTACTCATACAAACTCCATTTCACTATATAAACCTTAAGTTCCTTAAACATTTCACACTAATTACATCCGCTTGATTTTACAATATCCGTCCCCACTTGTAAAGTCTTTTGCACGTTGTAGCGTTCTATGATTTCTATTTTACTAGAATTTTCTTGACGTGTCACTAGCATAATGATATAAAATAAATGACGCAGCAAGATAATACTAAGGGAGGTCATTATGCCTAATACAGAACAACTGGAACATTCTATGCCGGTGGCACCGATCAAACTGCTGACTACCCGATCTGCCCTGCCATTAGCACACAAAGTCAACAATTATCTCGTAGATTTCCGTAAAACGCTTAACAACAACGTTAAAACGGACCCTGCTTTTCACGGCTATATGGAAGACAATTATATGATGGAGGTAGATTGTCCAAGATTCGGAACCGGTGAAGCCAAAGCAGTTCTCCACGATTCTGTAAGAGGTAAAGATGTTTTCATTCTGGTAGATGTATGCAATCACAGCATCACCTATACTATGAACGGCTATACGAATCATATGTCTCCCGATGACCACTATCAGGATTTAAAAAGAATCATATCTGCCATCAACGGTAAGGCACACCGCATCAATGTTATCATGCCTTTTTTGTATGAGGGCAGACAGCATAAAAGAAACGGAAGGGAGTCTTTGGACTGCGCCTATGCAATTAAAGAATTGATGGATATGGGGGTATCCAATTTCATCACTTTCGATGCCCACGATCCCAGAGTGCAGAATTCTGTCCCGATCAAGGGTTTTGATAATTTCACACCGCCTTATCAGTTCATTCGTTCTCTGCTGCGCATTGAGAAGGATCTGATCATTGATAAGGAGCACACAATCGTAATCAGTCCCGACGAGGGAGCTTTGGACAGAGCAGTCTACTTCGCTAACGTGCTGGGTGTAGACACCGGTATGTTTTACAAACGACGTGACTATTCTACCATCGTAAACGGTAAGAATCCCATCGTTGCACACGAGTTCTTAGGTGACAATATAGACGGTAAAGATGTCATCGTTATCGATGATATGATTTCCTCCGGCGGCAGCATGATCGACACGGCCAAACAGCTGAAGAAAATGAATGCCAAGCGCGTCTTTATCTGCTGTACTTTCGGTCTGTTTACCGATGGTCTGGCTGCCTTTGATGATGCGTATGAGAAATGCTATTTTGATAAGATTGTGACCACCAATCTCTGTTACAGACCTCCTATGCTTTATGAAAAACCTTATTATGTAGAGGCTGATATGAGTAAATTTATTGCATCCATCATTGATTTTATGAATCATGATGCATCCATGGCTAACATCTACACACCTACCGATAAAATTCATCAAATACTTGCCAAGTATAACAACCGCGAAATGAGCGGTCTGGATATTTAACTTACATAGTATTGAGACAATACACCTCGAATTACATTGCCATTGAAAACCCCGGCTCTTCAAAGAACCGGGGCTTATTTATTAATCGGCTTTGATGAATAATGTTAAGACATTATCCCATCGTTTGATATATTATTTAGCAAGCGGAAATGTCAAATAGACTTTGAACAGATCTCCGTCTAACCGGATCTCAAAAGTACCTTTCTGCGCTTCCGTCAGATTCTTGGCGATGGAAAGTCCGAGTCCACTTCCTTCCGTCGTCCGGGACACATCCCCTCTGATAAACCGCTCCGTCAATTCATCCGGATTGCAATTCAGCGCTGATGCCGAAATATTCTTGATCGATATCTCAATGCTGTCATCGTTATCCTGCAGACTGTCGATAGTCACATAGACTCTTGTACCTGTCATGGCGTATTTATAGATATTGTTAAACAAATTCTCCATCACGCGCCATATTCTGCGGCTGTCTGCTTCGATCACGCTGTTTTGTACGTTCACATTCATAACGGTGGTCAGATTCTTCTGCTCAAACTTCTCGGAGAACTCACCTATCGTCTGATTCATCAGCTCCGTCACATTGATCCGTTCAAAATTCAGACTGATATTACCGGAAGAAATCTTGCTTGCCTCCACCAGATCATCCGTCAGTTGTTTCAGACGCTGGGATTTTTCATCCAATACCTTAATATAATTCTGCACCTTTTCATTCTCTACATGCTCTCTCTTGATGAGATCCACATAGTTGATGATGGAGGTGAGCGGCGTCTTGATATCGTGGGAAACGTTGGTGATCAGATCTGCTTTCATGCGTTCATCCTTCATACTGATCTCCACCGCATCTTTGATGCCTTTGCCGATACTGTTGACGGAATTGGCCAGTGTCAGGTTATCACCATGCAGATTGGTTATTTCTACCTGATGCTCCAATTCTCCTGAGGCGATGGTTTCAATTCCCTCTACGATTCCCTGGCGTTCTTTGGCATCTCTGTAGAACAGAATACCTACCGCTGCGTCAACAAAGAGCACAACGATCACGGGAAGCCAGGAACCGGCTGTCTCTATTTCCCATACTACCATCATGAGATTAAAGAATAAGAAAATCCCGTAAGGCACCCATGTCCGGATAACAATGTTACCGTTATCATATACTTTCCACGCAAATTCTTTTAATTTACAGCACAATCTGCGCAGATAGCTGTTCTTCCATAATGCCTTTGCCCTCATTCTTCTCACCAGACTGTAGAAGAAGAACATAACCACTATGTCAGCGGCGAATGTTCCGGCTACCAATAGGATCTTAAACCACTGTTCGTATACGACTTCACCGTAGGATAAAGATAAGACATGGATATCCGCCAGTTCCAATACAACGATCAGGATCCATACCGCCAGCACTGCCACACCGAAGGCAATAAGCGCTGCCGCTTCCGTAGGTATTCTGTCGAAAGCATTCAGTCGAATACAAGCTTCTCCGTTCGCATCCACATCTCTGCCCGTAAAAATAATCTGATAGATGAACAGACACAGATATAAGATACCTGCCACAATCGCCACGATGATCCACTGCCAGAAGTACGGCAGATAATTGCGGAAGCCTGCCGCTCCCTGTGTAAAGGCATCGCTGACCGGATAATCCGTATCCACACCGATCCATATCTTGACAGTTTCCGGGTATGCATAGTCATATTCCTGAAGTATCTTGCGAATCGTTGTTTCTTCAATAGAAGTATTGGTTCGATATACCATCTCCGACGGGCTGTAATAGATATATTTGTCTGATGCGAATCCGTTTTCAGTTATATCCCCTATTCCCATCATTGCTTCCAATATGTTCTCTTCTTCGTCCCCGTCCAGATTACTGTAGAACTGCGTATTCTCTCCTACCGTCTTGGCAATCAGATATCTCACATTGGAATTTTCTTTACTGTAATAGTCTCCATATTCCAAGTATTCGTTATAATTGTAGGATAAACTTTTGGCAGCATTTTCTACATTTTCACACAGGTTATAATATAAGTCCCAATCAGAAACATATTCTTCCAGATTTTTCTCTTCCGCGGTCTTATAGCGGTTAATCAGAATATCATGGGAATATACCGGCGCATAATCAGAATCGTAAGATGCGTCTCCCTCTGTTACTTCCAGTGTAATCTCCTCTGTAGCGGAAACTGCTTGATCATTGTCCCCAACAGACAGATATCCCTCCACAAAACCATCATATTCCTGCGGATCAGAGTTATCATAATTCTCTACCCATAGCTGGTTGGCAGACACATCATTTACAAAGGTATAGCTTCCGATATCGGATTTTAAGTAATTGGCATCGGAAGTATTGTAATACTTGCTCTGCGGATCTATGATCGTCACTCTTGTCCGATCCGATAAGAACTGACCCGCCTGCTGTTCTGTCATATCCGTAGTTGTATACTCAAAACCATAATTTGCCCATTTCAGCAAATCCTCCAGATGATACTCCGCTGTCACATACTGCTCCGGCAGACCGACATCTCGGTAATTGTAGGCAGTGACATCCACTATTTTGCTGCCGTCAAACACACCGTCTGTTTCCAACTGGCTGCTTACGACGCCATAGCGGATGATATCAGCCACCGCATATCCGAAAATAGTGCCGAATAAATCCGAATCCTCATATTCTTTATTCTGATCAGAGGAATCCAGCATGTAACTTCCACCGGATCGAAAGCCCTGAATCCGCACTGTAGAACCGATCACTACCACAAATATGGAAAGCGCCATAACTGCCAGCGACACGTGCTGTAAAAAGCGCATAAATGTCCGAAATCCGTTTTTAGCTTTTTTAGGCTTTTGCTCTTTTCCTTCTTTTCCCATCTTTTCTCCATCCTTACATCTTTTTGCTGCTTATCCTTGCCGCCTGTCTATTGCTTCTCAACCTTATATCCGACGCCCCACACTACTTTAAGATATCTGGGTTCCTTCGGATTGATCTCAATCTTCTCGCGGATATGTCTGATATGCACCGCCACCGTATTGTCGGCACCGATGGCTTCCTCATTCCAGATACTTTCATAAATCTGGTCAATCGAGAATACTCTGCCGCAATTCTTCACAAGCAGTAATAAAATATTGTATTCGATCGGCGTCAGCTTCACGCTCTCACCGTCTACCGTCACTTCCTTGGTATCATCGTTGATACACAAGCCGCCCACCTGGAAAAGCGCATTATTTTCCGTATTGAGATTCCCCAGCGTGGTGTACCTGCGCAGGTTGGACTTAACTCTTGCCACCAGTTCCAACGGATTAAAGGGCTTTGTAATATAGTCGTCAGCACCGATGTTAAGTCCCAAAATCTTATCACTGTCCTCTGACTTGGCAGACAAAAAGATGATCGGGATGCTGGAATACTCCCTGATTTTCAGTGTCGCATGAATACCGTCCAGCTTCGGCATCATAATGTCTATCAGAAGCAGATGAATCTGCTGCTCCTTCAAAACCTTGATCGCCTGCTCTCCGTCATATGCCTTGTAGATTGTGTACCCTTCCTGCAACAGATAAATCTCGATCGCATCCACAATTTCCTTATCGTCATCACATACCAGAATATTCGCCATGTTTTCACCTCTTTCGTAACTTGGATAATACTATTAAAACAAAGAAACCTAAAGGAAAAGATGGGAAAATCTTTAAAGTTTTCTTAAGGTTCCAATTACGATTATCCAAGCTATCCTTATCATCCTTTATAATAATCCTAAAAATGCTCCCAAATTTCCTCTCTTCCCCTGACTTGCCCGATGGGAAAAGAGATATTCACTGTTGTGGCAGGTACACAGGTCTGTTACCTGAATCTGCTCTGGCAATATCCCTGCCTCTGTCAGAATGATTTCATTGGCACGCCACAGATTCAACTGATACTTGCCACCGCCTTTCGGGGTCAGAATTTCCTGCGCCTGCCCCGGTTTCCGGAATTCTTTCAGGAATGCCTCCGCCACATCTTCGCTGACTTCATAACAAGCCTGACAGATGGAAGGTCCGATCGCCGCCACAAGATCTTCGGCTCTCGTGCCATAGACCTCTTTCATCTTCTCTACCACGCACCGACCCATACGGGCAACTGTCCCCCGCCATCCGGAATGTGCCAGACCGATGGCTTTATTCTTCGTATCCACGAAATATAAAGGCACGCAATCTGCATAGAAGGTTGCAAGCACCAGACCCGGCTCGTCCGTCAGCAGCCCGTCTATGTCCGTGTAATCCTTAGGCGTTACAATGCCTTTGCCGCCGTCGCTGCGCGTTACGATCCTGAGATTGGTGGTGTGGGTCTGATCGGAACAGACAATGTCCTCCGGCTGACATCCAAGAACCCCGGCAATCCGTCTGAAATTTTCATCCACGGCCTCTTTCCGGTCCCCTCTCGTATAGCTTAGATTCATACTGCTGTAGATACCCTCACTGACGCCACCGACTCTTGTAGAAAAGAGATGGCGCACAAGCCCGGTTTCTTCCAGTAGGGGAAAGGTCAGATATTCCACTTCTCCTGCCCGGTTCTGTTTCATCTGCATTCTGCTGTTATGTTTGTATAAATCTCTGAATTCTGTTTTACTATCCATTCTGCTGATTTCTGTTCCTCTCTGTTTTATAATTTCAAATTTATCTCATACTGATATAGTCAAACGCATCTTTGATCCACTCTACCCTGTCTGCCTCAACGGCAACCACGTCAAAGCGGATCGGTGTATCTTCCGTACAGTGATGTAGCATTCTGTAATAATCCGCAACCCGGCAGATCTTCTTCTGCTTCGTAAACCCGACCGCTTCCGCAGCACTGCCTTTGCTATTACTGCTTCTGTATTTTACTTCAAAAAAAACAAGGTACTCCCCGTCATAACCGATCAGATCGATTTCCCCCTGTCGGCAGCGGAAGTTCTGTTCTTTCATTTTAATACCCTTTGATACCAAATAGGCACAGACCTGTTGTTCCTTCTGTGCCCCTGTTTGCCTGTTATTCATCTGTCCGTTTCGCTTTCCTCTTTTTTACTTCGCAGAAGCCATCTTCGCCTTGATCTTATCCATGGAATCTACGAAAATAAGGATCTCCGCTACCACTTCATACAATTCCGGCGGTATCATATCACCTATCTCTAAGCGCGACAGTGTCTCTGCCAGTTTATCGTCCCTGTGAACCGGCACATCTGCCTCTTTGGCTTTCTCTATGATGCGTTCCGCCAGCGCTCCTTTACCGGAAGCAATGACTCTCGGCGCCTCCTCGGAAGGATCATACTCTAACGCGATCGCCTGTTTCGGCTTTTTATTCTTATCCTCCTGCATCATGTGATCCTCCTCCTTATGCTCTCATGTCAAAGGATGTCCTGCTTAAGACAGAAATATTTTTATCCTGATTTAAAATCGTCTGCATAATGCCTGCCGCATCCTTCTCATCCTCAGACTCCTTCATCTGAAACTGTGCTTTCAGATCATATCCCCGCTTCGCCAGTCGCTCATTCAGAAGATCGATATGCTGTTCGATCAGATCCATAGCGCTCTCGTCACGGAGAGTAAAATTCGTATTCACCTTCTGGTTCTGCATGGTCACATACACATCCAAAGGACCTAAATGCTCCATATCGAGATGAAGAAGTGCGCTCACCTTTCCATCCTTAGCCGCCAGATTCTTCTTGTTCGTATAGACATACAAGTCCCCATGAGCATTATTTCCCGCCATTTTAAGCGGAAGCTGGATGTAAGTAAACACTTGATTCATCTTATTCATAAAATCCACATTATTCTGCAGATTCTGTACGCTTTTGGCTGCCGGATTATCTCCTTTTCCCGCAGCCTGTAAAGCTTCATGCAGCTTCGCGGTCTGCTCTTTGATCCGCTCATAGAGCTGTTCCACTTTATCCGGCTCTGCCACATTCTTCGGCTCAATCAGCCATTGTTTTTCTATTTCCGATCTTAACAGCGTTTGAAATTCCTTGCTGTCTAAGACACGCCCCAATTCATGAGGAAGCGCGCCTCCCGTATCTGCTTTCGGCATAAACGCTTTGATCAGGTTCAATATTTCTTTCGCCGGCATCTCCCCGTTTTTGATTTGCTCTGTCTGGGCCTCGTCTGCTCCCAGTTCTCTTAACAAGTCACCTAACGTATTCCATTGCTGCTTAGTCAATACCGGTGTTTCCATATTTCCGGCAACATTTCCATTGCCGTTTTGCAGACCGATTCCCGTTTCTGACTGCTCTGCTTTTCCAGATACCGTATTTTGCAAGATACTGTCGGCAAGTTCTTCCATCCCTGCCTCCGCAGCCTGTTGCAGCGCTTCTCCGGTTACAGCTTCCTGCCCGGCAGCTTCACGCAGGATAACGGTATCCTCCTGCCCTGCTGCAAAAATATCCAATACACTTTGATAAAAGCTTACTGCCTGCTGTGTTTTCCCCTCACTCATCAGTTCTGCAAACACTTCCGGCAGCTCGTTCATAATAGTCTCTGCACTTCCGAGAATCTGATGATTCGAATTCATATACTGTTCAAACTGTTCAATATTCGCTTCGGTAATGGGAAGTCCCAGTCTTGTCATCTGAATAATCGATGTCGGATTCTGTCCCGGGAATTCCAACAATTGCCTGCTCATATTAAGGATTGACTCCTTGTCAATGGGCATGCCTTCCTCCATCATGGCTGCCACCATCTCTATATTGCCTGCCGTCTCCTGCAGCCCCGCTTCCGAAAGCGCCCGCATGATTGTCGCTACATTAGCAGTATTGGTATACAAAGGAGATAAAGAAAGAAGTGCCCCGTTATTTGCCTTAATCTCGAAGCTCATCAATTGCCCCAGAGTCAGATTAATACTCTGGTCGATCTTTGCATTGATGCTAAGTTCCTGACTCAATGCAATCTGCACGGTATTACCGTTTCTGCTGACCACCGTCCCCTGCAAAGTCTGCCCCGGTTTCATCCCCCGGATTTCACTCTGCAATTTGTAGAGCCGTTCCCCCTTCGTCATGGAATCCATCGCTTTGACTGTCACATTGACATTTTCATTTGTCCGGATATTCTGATTATCTCTTTTAAAAATGCTTCCCAGATTCAAATTTACACCTCACAAAAATGTGTGATAAACGTCTTCCGGTGAATCGGACACGGTCCGTATTTTTTCAACGCATCAATATGTACCTGCGCCCCATATCCTTTATTGGAGGCAAATCCATATTCCGGATAGACTTCATCATACTGCACCATCAGGCGGTCTCTTGTTACCTTCGCCACAATACTGGCTGCACCGATGGATATACTCTTGGCATCTCCCTTTATGATCGGTACCTGCCTGATATCCACCTTGGGAATCGTTACAGCATCATTTAATAACAAATCCGGCTTCACGGCAAGCTTGGAAATTGCTTCCCGCATCGCCTCATAAGTCGCCTGTAAAATATTGATCTCATCAATCCGCGCCGGTGTGCTGTATCCAAGTCCTACTGCCACCGCTTTCTCCATGATGACATCATATAATTCCTCTCTCTTTTTTTCGGACAGTTTCTTGGAATCATTGATATATAAAATATCACAATCTTTCGGCAAAATAACCGCCCCTGCCACTACAGGCCCCGCCAAGGGTCCCCGCCCCACTTCATCAATACCGCATATATGCGTATAGGCAGCATATTCCCGCTCATATTTCTTAAGCAGTGCACAGCGCGCCACTTCCTTCTCATAAGCTTCTATCCGCTTGCGGCTCTTCTCGATTGCTGCCCGGACTCCTGCCCTCTCGTCCTGCTCATACTGTATAAATAAAGCAGGCAGCTCTTCTATCGTAGCTGCCTGTAATTTTGCTTTGATTACTCCGATTGCTTCTGCCATGTCTCCCATGCCTTTCTGATTATCTGTGTTTGATAAAACCCCATTTATCAAGAGGCAATATCCGTAACCATGCTCTTCCGATGATATTCTCCCTTCTGACATTCCCCACAGACGGGTCCCTGCTGTCAGTACTGCAGTTGCGGTTATCCCCCATCACAAAATACTCATCTTCTCCAAGCGTAATCGGCTCATAAGCCCGGCCCGGACTCTGAATCACTTCTTTGCCGTAATTCTCATCTAATATTTCCCCATCAATCAGAATGTTACCCTCTGTATCAATCTGTACTGTTTCTCCCGGCAAACCGATGATTCTCTTTATGTAATAAGTGTTATCCTCATACTGAAAGGGAAAAACAATAATATCAAACCGCTCCGGATCATGAAATCTGTAACTGATCTTATCTACAATCAGATTATCTTCACTGCTGAGCATCGGCTCCATCGAGCTGCCCTGTACCTGCGTTCTTTGTCCCACAAAATGAATGATCAGATAGGTGATGCATAAAACACCCAGTATATAGAGACTGGTGCTTAATATTTCTTTTAATACTCTCTTCATGACTGTTTATCCTCGATTCTGTTCCGTTCCTTCTGACACGGCATCTTCCGGCAGTTCCAACGTAATCCTGCCTATTCTGCCACTCCTGAAATCATCCACCACAAGAGCTGCCGCCTTCTCATAATCCGGCTCCTGCCCTTTCTTATAGCATTTGCGCATCTCACAGACATACTCTAATACCGTAACCGGAGTAAGGCTCTCCCCGCCATCCTCTATCTGGTATCTGCCAAGCAGTTCTGCACGGTAATGCCCCAGCAAATATTCTATCAAATCTGCGGCAAGCTCTGTCATCTGCAAAATCTCATCATTCATGGAACCGATATAGGCAAGATTCCTGCCCACTTCTTCACTCTCAAATTTAGGCCACAAAATACCGGGTGTATCTAACAGTTCCAATTCCTTATTTAGACGTATCCACTGCTTTCCCTTGGTCACTCCCGGCTTATTACCGGTCTTCGTACATGCCTTACCCGCAAAGGAATTGATAAAAGTAGACTTTCCTACATTGGGAATTCCAACCACAATTGCCCTGACTGGTCTGTTCTTAATCCCCCGTTTTCTGTCACGCTCTATCTTCTCCCTGCATGCTTCCTTTACCATTCCCTGGATGGCCTTAAGCCCCTGTCCGGTCTTCGCGTTGATCTCCAATACATAGAAGCCCTTCGCCTTAAAATACTCCATCCATATCTGATTTGCTTTCTGATCTGCCAGATCCGATTTATTTAACAGAATTAACCGGGACTTATTCTTTCCCAGTTCATCTATATCGGGATTTCTGCTGCTGAGCGGAATCCTCGCATCCACCAGTTCTATCACCAGATCAATCAATCCGATATTTTCCTGCATCATACGCTTTGCTTTCGTCATATGACCGGGATACCACTGATAATTCATCTGTCTACCTAACCCTTCTTGTCAGAGCCGTTTCCTGCTCTGTCCTTACTCCACTAATCCTATACTCTCATTTTCTGTTGCCATATGAAACCATGCCTTGCCGATAATATTGTCTTTTTTAATCGCACCAATGTTACCTGAGCGGCTGTCTTCACTGCTGTTACGGTTATCCCCCAGCACAAAGAATTCATCCACGGCAAGCGTCAGCTCATTCTGTGCGATCCCCGCATCGATCATTTTGTCCAGTTCTTCATCTTCATCCAGCAGCACACCGTCTATATAGACACTTCCATCCTTGATCTGAATCGTTTCACCCGGAAGACCTACTACTCTTTTCACATAATAATGGGAGTTCTCATTGCCGTTAGGCAAAAAGACCACCACATCTCCCCGCTTGGGTGAAGATAATTTATAAACTACTCTGTTCATCAGGATCTCCTGTCCGTTATACAATGCCGGTTCCATGGAGTCTCCTATGACACTGGTACGCATTCCCACCGAAAAAACAATCACAAATGCCAGAAAAATTGCAACCAGACTGCCTACGATCATCTCAAAGATGTCTTTGATGACTTTAGAGTTTAATTTTTTCTTTTTCTGATAAAAAGTCAAGCCTTTTCGTCTTGCCATGACCTCTTCCCTCTTGCTTCGCACAATCTTTCTTACACATTCTAACTTAAACAGTATAGCATGAGTAAAGTACATTATTCAACCGAAAAAGAATTTGCTTGTAATCCGGGAAAAGAAAAACAGATACCCCAAATTGCCTCGAGGTATCTGTCTTGTCATCTCTTAGATTATTTTACTAACTCTTTAACCTTAGCTTTCTTACCGACACGGTCTCTTAAGTAGTTCAGTTTTGCACGTCTTACTTTACCTTTTCTTACTACTTCGACCTTCTCTACGTTAGGAGAATGCATAGGCCATGTTTTCTCAACGCCGACACCGTTAGATACTTTTCTGACAGTGAAAGTCTCTCTGTTGCTTCCGCCCTGGATCTTTAATACAGTACCTTCGAATACCTGAATTCTCTCACGGTTTCCCTCTTTGATCTTACCGTATACTTTAACGGTATCACCAACCCCGAATCCGCCAACGCCTTCTTTTAACTGTGCTGCTTCAATCTCTTTAATGATTTCGTTCATAATCTGCCTCCTATATGACTTGGATGTTCTTAATACATTCTGTAACAGAGGACCATCTTTTTTCACAACATTAATAATTTACCATATCAAAACAGTAAATGCAAGCATTATTTTGTATCTTTACTGAATTCGCTACATTTCTGCCGCATAGCTTTCTTACGCTCTCTGGCTTCTGTCTTTGCTTTTTTCCTGAAATACTCTTCATGACTCTGCGCCCATTTCTCATACAGATCCGGTCTCAGCTTCTTCGTCCGTTCTATGGATTGTTCCAAACGCCATTGCTCTATCTTAGCATGATTACCGGAAAGCAGTATCTCCGGTACTTTCTTATCCCGCCAGACTTCCGGGCGGGAATACTGGGGATATTCTAACAAGTTATCAGAGAAAGATTCTGTGGCTGCAGATTCATCATTGTGCAGCACTCCCGGCACAAGTCTCGCTATGGCGTCAATCATCACCATGGCAGGCAGTTCTCCTCCTGTCAGCACATAATCGCCGATGGAAACATAGTCTGTTACAATTTCTTCTAAAACTCTCTCATCGATTCCTTCATAATGTCCGCAGAGGAAGACCAGATTTTCTTCCTGTGCAAACTCCAGCGCCATCGCCTGATCAAAAGTTCTGCCCTGAGGTGTCACATAGATAACCCGACAGGGCGGTGCCGCTACTGCGCCTTCTTCCTGCTGCTGTAATTCCTGCGTACAATCTGCCGTTATCCGTACCGCATTTTTCTGTTCTGACAAAATTCTGCCCTTCACTGCCCGATAAGCATCATATACCGGCTGTGCCTGCATCAACATCCCCGCACCGCCGCCATAGGTATAATCATCCACCTTACCATGCTTGTCCAACGTGTAGTCTCTGATATTTACCGCTTCTATATAGATATATTCTTTCTCCACCGCTCTTTTTAAAATACTGGTATGCAGTCCCTGCATCACCATCTCCGGAAACAGTGTCAGAATATGGAAATTCATCATAATCTTGCTTTATCCTTTACTCTGTTGATACATACCATTTAATCCAGTAATCCATCCATAATATGAACTGTCATACTGCCCTGTTCCATGTCTATATTCCGAATGCATTCTCTGATTGCCGGAAGCAGTACTTCCGACTGATCCGGTCTTGTTACAACGTAGACATCATTTGCTCCGGTAGTCAAAACATCTTTTAAAACGCCAAAAGGTTCTCCTTCATCGGTCACTACCTGCAAGCCGATTAAATCCGCTATAAAATATTCGTTTTTTGTCAGCTTAACCGCTTTCTCTCTCGTGACCAAAAGTTTTCCAGTTTTATATTTTTCAACATCATTGATGGAATCATAACCTTTAAACTTGATGATGACATACTGTTTGAAGAACTTAACGCTCTCAATTTCCATATTCAGCCGTTCTTTACCCGTATCAAGTATCACTTCCTTTAATTTCTTAAACCGGGCCGCATCGTCTGTAGTAGGAAAAACCTTCACTTCTCCTCTGATTCCATGTGTCTGTGTAATCACACCCACCTGTAATTCCTGTATCATTGTTATCTCCATTCCGAATTTCACAAACCGTTCTCAACTTTTAAAACAGCCTCACAGATACTTCCGTGAGGCTGTCTGATTAGATGATTTCTACATCCACTCTCTTATTGTCTTTGGATGATGCTGCTTTTACAACAGAACGGATTGCCTTAGCAATACGACCCTGTTTACCGATCACCTTACCCATATCTGATGCTGCAACATGAAGCTCAACGGTAATATTTTTACCTTCTTCTTTCTGTGTTACGACTACTTCATCCGGGTTTTCGACAAGAGCTTTTGCGATCACTTCAACCAATTCCTTCATAGTCCACCTCCAAAAGCCTTGTAACAACAAATTAACAGTGTCTTACTTTACAATCCCTACACTCTTAAAAATTCTGTTAACAACTTCTGTAGGCTGAGCGCCGTTAGCCAACCACTTCTTAGCTGCCTCTTCATCTACCTTGTAGGTGCTTGGATCTGTGTTCGGATCATAGGTTCCGATCTCATCGATACATCTTCCGTCTCTCGGGGATCTGGAATCTGCCACAATAATTCTGTAGAAAGGATGTTTTTTCTCTCCCATTCTTCTTAATCTGATTTTAACTGCCATTTTTCTTTGCCTCCATGTAAAATTAATTGTTTATTTGAAACCCTAAAACGGGAATTTCATACCGCCCATTCCACCGAACATACCACGGCCTTTCTTACCGCCCATCATGCCCGGAATCTGCTTCATCATCTTCTGTGACTGTTCAAACTGCTTGATAAACCGGTTGACAACTGCAATATCCACACCTGCCCCTTTAGCAATCCGGTGTTTTCTGCTGGGGTTTAACAGCTTCGGGTTCTGGCGCTCCGCCGGCGTCATACTTAAAACAATCGCCTCCATACGCGCTAACTGCTTCTCATCAATCGCAGACTCTAAATCACCCATCTGTTTGCCCATTCCCGGAATCATACTAAGGATACTGGAAATGCCGCCCATATTGCGCATCTGCTTCATGCTCTCCAGGTAATCTTCAAAATCGAATTTACCCTTCTTCATGCGCTCCGCCATCTGTTTTTCTTTCTCTTCATCGATGTCTATGCTCTGCTGCGCTTTCTCAATCAGCGTCAGCACATCGCCCATACCTAAGATACGGTTTGCCATACGGTCCGGATAGAACTGTTCCAGATCGGAAAGTTTCTCTCCCATACCGATATACAGAATCGGCTTACCGGTTACCGCCTTAATGGAAAGCGCCGCACCACCTCTGGAATCGCCGTCCATCTTAGATAAGATAACACCGTCAATACCTACCTTCTCATCAAACTCCTTGGCCACATTAACCGCATCCTGACCGGTCATGGCATCTACTACAAGAAGTGTCTGGTGAACTTCTACGTTACTTTTGATCTCCTGTAGCTCCGACATCATTTCTTCATCAATATGAAGCCGTCCCGCAGTATCCAGGATCACAACGTTATGTCCGTTCTTTCCTGCATGTTCGATAGCCGCTTTCGCGATATTGACCGGCTTATGGTTTTCACCCATGGAAAAAACTTCTACCTGCTGCTTCTCACCGTTAATCTGCAACTGCTTAATAGCTGCCGGTCTGTAGACATCACACGCCACAAGCAACGGTTTCTTACCCTTTAACTTCAGCTTGCCTGCAATCTTCGCCGTGGTAGTTGTTTTACCGGCACCCTGCAGGCCACACATCATGATGACCGTAATCGCTTTGCCCGGCTGCATCGTGATCTCTGTCGTGTCAGATCCCATCAGCGATACCATTTCTTCGTTGACGATCTTAATAACCATCTGACCGGGATTTAGTCCGTTCAGCACATCCGCACCAATGGCACGTTCTTCCACGGACTTCACAAACTGCTTGACTACTTTAAAATTAACATCTGCTTCAAGGAGCGCCATCTTGACTTCTTTTAATGCGGTCTTGACATCTTCTTCCGTAAGACGACCCTTGCTTCTTAAGTTCTTAAATACATTCTGCAATTTATCCGTCAAACTTTCAAATGCCATATACTTTCACGCCTTTCCAAGCTGTTCTACAACTCCTGTAAAATTTCTGCGGACAGTTTTCTGACCTGCGAACTGTAGATGGATCTATCCTCCAGCTCGTCCTGCTCATACAACATAGATAATCGGTTGATCTGTGATACTTTATCTTTGATACTGGCAAACTTGGCAACCAATTGCAATTTCTCTTCATAGCTCAATAAGATCTTATCGCAACGCTTTACGATATCATGTACCGCCTGTCTGCTGATGCCCTCTTCCTGAGCGATCTCACCAAGGGAAAGGTTATCATATACAACCCCTTCATATATCTGCTGTTGATGCTTTGTCAGCAGTTCTCCGTAGAAATCATATAGCAATCCCTGTTCTACGATTTTCTCCATGACTAAACCTCTGTCAGACTCCTTAACACAATCTGACTTTTGCATTCTACTATATCATGGATTCGGTGTCAAGTATTTTTTCTTTACACCCTTCCATATTTTATTTTACTACTTCCCTAATTTGATAATGGTTCAAATTTCAGCCGAAATCAGCACGCAATTAAGCAAAACAGATATCTATTTTCTTTAAAAC
>JAGBEO010000027.1 GCA_017936885.1 Lachnospiraceae bacterium
AAAGCAAAGCCGTAGCTGCGAATATGTTCCTTCTCTATGCCCCGCGCAATAAGCTGTGCCGCATAATCCTTTTCCTCAATCTGGCGCAAGGCTGCCTGCACAGTCTCCTCAAGGCTGTTCTCTCTTCTCCGGTTCAGCACCTTAAATTCCAGTATTATCGCATCATCCTGCCCCGGCTTCTTCGGCTCCAGCATCACATCATATCTTCCGAAGCCGCTCTCACGGTTGGACGTGATCACGTATCTGTCCTGCAGATCTACCAGCAGTCCGAGGACAAAGCCGTGATAGAAACGCTCCGGTTCCGCTCCCAGGGAACGGCTTCCGGTATCAAAATAACTGAAGGTACTGAATGTGACACGGTTCATATATTCATTCATGGCATCCAGATCATCCTGCAGCATTGCCTTGATAAAATCATTGTAATCCGATTCCGCAGCGGAAAACCAGCCGCTTACCATTCCCTTAAACATACATTCGACTTCCCGATTGGTCAGCGCCAGTTCATACATTTGCTTCCCTTCCTTTTCAGGGGAGTCATAGGAAAGCGCTTTCAGATAACCGCTTGCCAGAAGCAGACTCCATACTGCCGTCTCGTTGCCGCCAAGCTGATTGTACACGATCTGTTCATCAATAGGTGTACATATGGTCTCTCCCTTAAGAAGCCTTTCAAAGCTTTCCTTGATACTGCTGCTGCCCTCCCGGATCAGCTTACCCACCAGACTATTGGAGCTGGTGTTCGCCCAGTAAGTTGATATTTTCCCTGTATCCAGAAAATTCAGAATCGACCATGGGTTGTAAATATCCTTATGGCTTCCGAAAATAAAGCCGTCATACCATCTCTTAACCTGCTCTTTTTCTCCCGATAATCCGCATTCCTCAAGAGCAGTAAACACCTCTTCTTCGGTAAAACCGAAAGATGTGGCATATTCATCTGACGTGGTGGTTACCACTTTAAGATTATTCAAATCAGAAAAAATAGATTCCTTGCTGACTCTTGTGATGCCCGTCATTACGGCACGCTCCAGCCACGGATTGGTCTTAAAAGTAGCATTGAACAAGCTCCTGGTAAATGCCACCAATTCTCCCCAATATCCGTCCACATAAGCCTCCTGCATAGGCGTATCGTATTCATCCAGAAGAATGATAACTTTTTTATTATAGTAACGATACAAATAATCTGACAACTGATACAGTGCCATTGGTGCATCCTGTTCACTCATATCCGACGCCATACGTTCAAAATAATTCTTCTCAGAATTTGACAGCACCTTACTTTCCAGCAAAAAGGAATTTTTCTCATATTGCTTCATTAAAAGCTGACGAATCCTATAACTGGTGGTTTTAAAATCTGCTTCCTTCACATTAGCAAAAGACAGACTGATAACCGGATAAGTTCCCTGTAGTTTTCTGTATTCCGCATCCTCCCAGACAGAAAGCCCTTCAAACAGTTCACCCTGTCCTGCATGATCCACCGAAAAGAAATACTCAAGCATGCTCATATTAAGAGTTTTCCCGAAGCGGCGCGGGCGGCTGATTAGTGTAACACTGTCCCCGCTCTCCCACCATTCCCTGATGAAAGATGTTTTATCAATATAAAAATAATTCTTTCGAATCAAATCTCCGAAATCCTGTATCCCGATCGCAACTGTTCTTGCCATAAATACCTCCCGATCTGACAGCCTCACATACTTTCTCGTGCCCAATATACAGCAAAAATCCGCTATACCAAGTCTTTTCCTTAGTATAGCGGATTTAAAGGCAAATTACAACGAAGGAATGACTCATACCACAATAAGCCTCACGCCGTCATAACTACAATTCCCCAATGGTCTCCACAACAGACAGCCGTTTCAACCTTTTAACCGGCATACATATTGCCGCCGCTACAGCCACTGCTAAGACGAACACCACAACAGCTAAATACCCCACGGGAAATTTCCACGGACTGCCCCACCTGCTTGTAATCATCATCGTATACAACATCCTATTAAGCGGCAGTCCCAGCAAACATCCCCCAATCAAGCCTGAAACCGCATACGTGGTCGCCTCCGCCGCAATCATTCCGGTCAACTGTCTGTCACTCATGCCGATCGCCCGCATAGCGCCGTATTGCCTTGTACGCGCCGCCACACTCATGGATATGCTGTTGATAATATGAATAACCGAAATCAAAACAATCATAGCCAAGAAACCATACACAAACACGCCAAAACAATAAGTCAATCCTCTCACTTCTGCATTACTCATGCGTCTGTCCGACCACTGATACCCTTCCGCCATTTCCCTGATTGCCGCCACATCCTCTTCTGTGGCATTCCGTTTCAGTTGTATATCAAGAATCGTATAGTCAGATTTCCCGCACAATGTCTCAAACAGTTCCTCCGAACAGATTACCGTCCATGTACCTTCCTGACTGCTAAAAGGCGCATTGGATAAAATACCGACCACCGGCACTTCAACCTGCTCTCCCTCAGCATTCTCCATCACAAGAACATCCCCCGGCGTTACCTCATTAAGGGCATCATATTCAACCAGAACGCCTTCGCCCTCTCCGGCAGATACAGTCTCACCTGCAACCAGCATATCCTCCGCCCAGTCAAACTGATATTTTTCATAGGAAATCAGATTGGCGGTAATCTCCTTCTCTCCCACAGTCACCTCTTTCCCATAAGCAAAACTTCTGCCATAGACACGTTTGACGGCAGGATTATCCTCCAGCCACGCCGTATACTCTTTCGGCACCGTCCGATCATTCTCCTCACTGTAAATAGATAAATCCGGCGCGTAGGGTTTGAGCGGATTGGAGGCATAGGACATAAAATCAACCAAGATACTGAAAGAAAGAAACAATAGAATGCTGAACGCAAAGGACCCTGTCATCAGGATATAGTTCTTCCTGCTGCCCATAGCATGATATACCCCAAGCACTGTCTCTATCCTGCGTCCATACAGTCTGACGTATTTTGTACTGCTTTTTCCTTCCGCATTACCGGATACTGCCGTAAGCGGAGATACCTTTGCAGCCCTTTTCGCAGGTGCCTGCGCTGCCAGCAGAACCGTCAAAATCCCCAATCCTGCGCCGAACACGACCGAAGGAATACTGATACCCAATACCGGCATACCGGAAAACATATCGGGACTCAAAAACCGCAGGATACCACACAATCCCCATATAATCACAATACCGATTACAATGCCGACAGGAACCGCACTCCTGCACCAATACAATGCTTCCTTCCTGACAAACCGGACAATCTGCTCCGTGTCCGCTCCCAAACACCGCAAAAGTCCGAAGAAAGAGGTCCGCTGCGCTATGTTACTGTTCATACTACCTGTTATCATCAGAATGCCGGCGCATATCACAATAACCGCCAAAACAATGGCAACCACATATAACTGCATCATATAATTGTCTTTGCTCTGAAAAGACAGCGCCAGCAGCTTCGTATTCTCCCCTACTTGTCCTGCCTCCAGATCAAAAGCTTCTTTTATTTCGGTCAGTTTCCTCTGAATATTACAGTAAGGCTTAAAAGAAACGTAATAGACGAAATCCTCCTGTAAGGTTCCCTTCGCAAAATATTTCTCATAGGTGTCCATATTGACGAAAATCCCGAAAGCATCCCGCGCTGTCAGCGTAGAAGTGTCTCCGAAAAATCCCGCAATACGAAAAACCCGTTGGTCACCGTCCGGCAGTTCCAAAACAATCTCATCACCAATCCCAACCTTCAGCGTATCTATAATACTTTTGGAACAGACAATCTCATCTGCCTTCACCGGAAACTCTCCTTCAACAATCTCCAGGTAAGGAAAAAAGGTGAGAAAACTTTCCTCAAACCCACAAATTGCCGTTTCTTTCCCTCCGATCCGATACCCTTCGTCCACATTATAATTCCTTACCGCATACCATGCGCCATTCTCAATTTCCGGTCTGGCTCCGATCAGGGCGGCATCTTCTTTACTAATGCCTTTAAAGACCACATGCCATCCACCGTCCGTCTGTAAGGATTGTATCTTCTGGCTCCTAATCTCCATATCCGCCATACCGAAGATAACCGTAATCAATAATACCGATAACACAATACACAGTTTAATCATGAAGTCCTGCCGCTTCTTAAGCTTCGCCGAAATGGGAATTAAGTCTAAATAATGCTTCATACTCTCATTCCTCCCAAATCTTCCAGTACCCCGTCCGTTACCCGAAATACTCTGTCCACATTTGATGCCAGATTACTGTTATGGGTTATCATGAGTATGGTCTGACTGTAATGTCTGGACGCTTTGAACAACAGTTCCATGACCTCCCTGCTGTTTTCCGAATCCAGATTACCGGTCGGCTCGTCTGCTAAAATCAGCATCGGCTTCATAATCAGCGCACGTCCGATGGCAACTCTCTGCTGCTGACCGCCGGACAACTGCCCTGGTAAATGCTTTCTTCTGTCCGCCAAACCGAGCAGTTCCATGATTTCTTCCGTCCGTTCCCGGTCTGCCTTTTTCCCATCCAGCAAAAGCGGAAAACAAATATTCTGCTCCACATTTAATTCCTGAATCAACTGGAAAGACTGAAAAATAAAGCCGATATTTCTTCTTCTGAAAACCGTCCTCTCCTTTTCGGGCATGGCAAAAAGCTCCTGTCCGTTTAAGAAAATCTTTCCCGCGGTCGGTTCATCCAAACCGCCGATACAATTAAGCAGCGTACTTTTACCGGAACCGGATTCTCCTACCACTGCCGCAAATTCACCTTTTTCCACCTGAAAGGACACTCCTTTTAGGGCTTCCACTTTGGTTTCATGATTCCCATAGATTTTACATAGATTCTGTACCTGTAATAAATTCATTGCACATCGCCTCCTTAGGAAATATCCTAACATACCGCTCTTACAGGCAAGTGAATTCCGGCTTACGATTTCGTAAGATTTCTGTTTTACGCTTTAGGCAGCATGATACAAAAGGTACTTCCCTTGCCAACATAACTCTGCACACTTAAGGTTCCCGCCTGTCCCTCAATGATTTCTTTGGCAAGCGGCAGTCCAAGCCCTACACCTCCGTTTTTGCGGGCTGTGCCGCTCGTATAGAAGCGTTTGAAAATATGATAAATGTCCTGTTCCCGAATGCCACATCCGGTATCTGTGACTTCAATCTGTGTCATATAAGCCGTATCTGTTACCGATATCTTTACCATATCTCCCGCTTCGGTATGATCCAATGCGTTTTTCACAAGATTCGTGATTGCTTCCGCAGTCCATTCCCGGTCACAGTACAGTTCCGGTGCCTTCTCTGTATCTAACACCAGTTCTTTTCCTTCCTCTTTCGCCCGCCACGTAAGCTGTGACACACTATAGCGCACCAATTCCCCGGCATCACACATCGTCTTCTCAAATCGGATACTGCCCGCAGAGAACCTCATAATCTTAAGCATCATCTGTACCAGCCGGTCGATCCGTTCCACCGAAAGCATAAGCTGCGTCGCAAAATGGGTTACCGTCTCCTTCTTATCCGGTTCTCCCAAAATGATCTCCGCATACATACTCATAGCGGCTAAAGGTGTTTTTAACTGATGGGAGATATCGGAAATCGTGTCCTGTAAAAATTGCTTTGCCTTTGTCTCCGTCTCATTTTTCGCCTGCAATGCCACGGCAAGCTGTTCTATCCTGTGAAACATGGTGGAAAGAGAACCTGTCTCTTCTTTTTTTAAATGATGTTCGTAATTACCTTCCGCAAACTCGCCGATCACTGTTTCCGCCTGCTCATATTGGCGATCCCTCTTGTGAAGATACCCAAAAGAAACATAGATCAAAACCGCATCAGCCGCCACCGCCAGGCTAAGCACAATAAATAGAAAATGACTGTTTTGCTCTCTTAACACCGGCATAAACCGATTATCCGTCTGCATCGTCACTCCCAGCTTTCGCATCAACATGTCGGCATCCTCCGATATCGTTTCGTCCGAAAAAGCTATGGCAATATCCTCAGGAGAGATATTCCGCTGCAGCAAAGAGGTGGCAATCTGTCCTTCCCGTTCTACCAGCATTGCTTTTACCTGCTTTCCATAGAGAAAGCTTCCTGTACATACAAGCATCATAAGCCCGAAGCAGAAAGCTATCAAGAAGGCGGCATAGTTCCGCGTCTGTTTATCCTGTAGAAATGTTAAGCTTTTTATCATAATTATGCCTTTCTGTTATACTTATCCTTACTCTGCAAACCGGTATCCAAAGCCTCTTACAGTCAGCAGATGAACCGGATGTGAAGGGTCCGTTTCTATTTTTTCCCGCAGCCTTCTGATATGGACGGATAATGTATTGTCATCTACAAAATTACCGTTCCCATCCCACAGAAAATCCAGAATCTTTTCACGGGTCAGCAACTGCCCTTTATTGTTAAGAAAAAGGCAGAGCAGTTTGTACTCTATACCGGTAAGTTCCACCTTGTTCTGCCCGCACCAAACCGCACAGGAATCCAGTTCCACCCTGATATCGCCGCCTTCAAGTACAGCCGCGGCATCTACGGATACAGTCTCCTGCTTAACCGCTCCCTCACTTCTTCTCAGAAGTGCGTTGATTCGGGAACACAGTTCTCCTATCTTAAAAGGCTTGGTAATATAATCGTCTCCACCACAGTCCAGCCCTCTGATCACATGGATTTCTTCATCCAGTGCAGTAAGGAAAATAACCGGGACTCTGTTTCCTGTTTTCCTTATTTTTTCACATAAATCTATTCCGTTGCCATCCGGCAACGTAATATCCAGTAACAGCAGGCTATAGCTGTTCGCCTCGATCTTCTGTTCTGCTTCTGCAACGGACTCTGCGATGTCTAATTCGTAGCCGTTTTTATGCAAGGAATAGGATAGTCCTTCTATTAAACTGAGATCATCTTCCAAAAGTAGTATTGAATACATGGTGCTTTCCGCCTGTTCTGTGAAATTTTTATGTAAAGATACTGTTATTGTATCATCATACTATATTTGAGGGGTTAAAAAAAGAGAACGCTGCAATTTTCGAGACATATTGCAATGCTGACTTACAATGGTTTCCTTCTAACTGTTGATTTTATTCGGCTGACCGTATACGATTAAAAAAAACAAATCTACACAATAGATTCAAATTACCCTGTTACAATTTACAGTTAGGAGGTGTGCCATGAGTAAAATTTTAATTGTTGAGGACGATTTATCCATACAGGCACTATTACATGATTTTATTCAGGAAGCCGGACACAGCGTTGTACTGGCTGCTGACGGTGTGGAAGCCCTTGCAAAATATTCTGAACAGGCTTTTGACTTGGTATTACTTGATATTATGCTTCCTAAAATAGACGGTTACGGAGTTTGCGAGGTTATCCGGCAAAAGTCTAACGTGCCTATTATTATGCTTACTGCACTGGATAACGAAGAAAATCAAATAAAGGGATTGGACTTACAAGCTGATGACTATATTACGAAGCCGTTTTCTATGCCTGTTCTATTGCGAAAAATAGCTGCTGTTCTGCGGCGTTCATCAAAGCAAGACGACACGCCGCAGACTATGAGCTATAAGGATTTAACACTGAATTTAGACGGGTACAAGGTTTATATAGGACAAGAAAGCATTGACCTTACTCCCCGTGAGTTTGAAATACTACGGGAATTGCTGACCCATAAAGGCAGAATATTGACACGGCAAAATCTTTTACAGACACTATGGAAGTATGAATTTTTCGGGGAAGAACGAATTATTGACACGCACATTAAAAATCTACGGAGAAAACTTGGTACTGCCGACTACATAGAAACAATCAGAGGGGTGGGATATAGAATTGATAAAGAAAATTAAGAGCAAATTGTCTGTAAAAGTATTTTTCATCACAGCGTTACTTATGACTGCTTGCTGTACGATAACATATTTGTGTATAGCCCGTTTTGCTCCATACATTTATACCCATGAGCTATCTGAAGTGGAAGAAATAGCCGATATAATATCTGTTGAATTATCCTATACTCCCTTTGAGGAAGCGCAGTATCTTATTCCGCCTTTTAACGATGTCCTTTCGAGGGAATATGATGATGAATTTGTTCTTCATATATTTCAGAGTTCCGGCGAGGAATTAGCCCTACCGTACTTAAACACATTTACTGGTAAAGAGATTACAGATTATCAAAATGTAGAAACAACAAAGGAATATCGTATCTTATTTGCAGATAACACAAGCGAATATATCTTGCTATTGACCAAAAATACGGACAAGGAAAGTCAAGTTATCGAAGCACTCCAAAAATCACTGCCTGTATTAAGTGTTGTTATTTTTGTTGTCTCAGTAATTGCAGCCTTTTTCTATACTTGGTATATTACGAAACCGATTAAAAAAATCAGTAAATTATCAGAACAAATGGCAGCTATGGATTTTAATGCTATATACCCCACCAGCCGCACAGATGAAATAGGCACTCTTTCATACAACTTAAATGAATTGTCAAGCAAACTTGTATCTGCTCTTTCTGAATTGCAGACCGCTAATCAAAAACTACAAGCAGATATTGACATGGAAAGGCAACTTGAACAACAGCGGGTAGAGTTTTTTTCAGCGGCTTCCCATGAATTGAAAACGCCTATTACCATTATTAAGGGGCAGCTTCAAGGTATGCTCTATCAAGTAGGACGCTATAAGGACAGGGAAACATATCTTGCACAATCCTTAGAAGTTACGAATACTTTAGAAAAAATGGTACAGGAACTTTTGACAATATCCCGTTTAGATACGCCGGGATATATTTGTAAGAAAACCAGTATTGATTTCAGCGCACTTATAAATGAACGGCTTACAGCGTATGAAGATTTATTCATGCAAAGAGAACTGACCATTGAAAAATCCATAATGCCAAAACTTTATGTTTTGGGCGATATTCAGCTACTTCAAAAGGTATTGGATAATCTTTTAGGAAATGCGGCAACATATTCGGGTGCAGGAAATCATATATTAGTTAAATTATGGAATGAACTTGGGAAAGTAAACCTCACGATTGAGAATACAGGCGCCCATATCCCGGACGAGGATATTCCAAAATTATTTGAAGCATTTTACCGGGTAGACCATTCACGAAATCGGCAGACTGGCGGCACTGGATTAGGCTTGTATATCGTGAAAACAATTCTTGAGCTACATGGAGCAGAAATTAGCATTGCTAATTCTGTTCAAGGCGTTATCGTTTTTGTACAATTTTAGAAAATCCTCACAGACGGCGAGCTTTTCAGCCTGCCGCCTTTCCTAACGCAGATTTGCATTTCTCCACATAAAAAACATATTCAATACAACGTCAGTTCAAGTCAAATCGGTATCCTTAAATTGTACCCGGAAAGGGTAACAGAAAGGAGCCTCTACTATGAAAAAATACTTAGCAATCATTCTTGCTGTACTTGTTAGCATAAATGCGCTGACGGGATGTACCGGGCAAAAAGCTATGCCGGACAACGCTTTCAGTAAAGAGGACTATCAGAAATTATTGGCTTTACAATTCGACGGCTACGAAGATATGACTGTTTCGGAATATCAAAGCAAGGTTTGGAAACTGACGGACACAACGGAGTATAGGAACCTGTTAGAGCGATTTTCCAAAGACGAAACGCTATACCAAATGAAAGACAGTGACGAAACTGCTTCTTTCCTGTTTTATGTATTGGAGCCGCTTACTGCTGAAAACTGGCAGACACGCGATTACAGTGGAGCTGCCACAAGCAATTTTCCTTTCCCTGCTGAAAACGCAACTCTGGAATACACCTTTACGCTTACCATTCTGGATGCCGATAGGATTAAGGTCAAAGATTACTTTGATATTGGGCTGAGCATAAGAAAAGACGTTCTACAGGACATTCTTCGCAACAGGACCAAAGAAGAATTGCGAAACGAAGCGTTTATGCAGAAAGAGATTGAAAGCTATTTGGACGAGGCACTCTCATATATGCAGACACCGGAACTTAGCATCACAATCGAATATGCGTATTTCCCATTGTCCGCGATGGAGGGTGAACAGCAAAGTGCAGGATTTGACGACAGCGACAAACAGGAAACCCGCAAATATCTTAATGGCACAGAAGAAGATTACCGTTCACTGCTTGCCTTGAAAACTCCAGACTATCAGAACAGGGCACTTGCTGACTTTAATATGGCTTTATTAGAGTGGGCAAATGAGGACTACGAAAGAATGGAAAGAATTAGCGAAGATACGGCATGGAATGATTTTCAGGTAAACCTAACCACCGAGGAACTTTCTTTTGTAAAATCAACGGTATTCTTATCTGGCATGGAAAATGGGAAATATGTTCAAAGCAACTATACCGGACAGAAAGAAGATCCTGTATATGATGAATACTTACCCCAAAAAACGATAGTAGAAAACGGAAATACCGCATGGTGCAGCTTATACTATCAATTCTCTTACAGTATATCCTACCCTCAAAATATAACCGTAGGCGAGCGCGATAATTGTATTGACGAAATGATAAATGCTGTTCACAAGTTTTGGAGTGACACGGATATTGAAGATATGTTGCAGATGAATGAGCAAGATATAGTTACAGAACTTCAAACAATTGCAATGGCACACAGTACAGATGATATAACAATTTCTACAGGAAAAGAACAGATACACTTTGAACGTATGGACGAAAGGCAATTTACAAATTAGATAATATCATAACCTGTTAAAAATCTACTTTCATACTCTGCCGGACGACGGCAAAAGAAAAAAAGCCTATTCCTTACAACGAAGTATTCTGACATAAGTATGAACACGCATATCATTTAGTATGTTTTGACATTTCTCACTACGCAAACACCCATATACCTATAATAGTAGATACCATATAAAAAACAACAAAAATGATAAAGCAGATATAGCGAATCAAATGCTATATCTGCTCTAAAGACAATCCTGTTCGTCAGCCGTTAAGTTAGTTTGTTTCCAAAACTTCCTTATCGATGTTCATCTAATGACAAGATATCCTTTGCTAAACGAAAGGATACCTTGTCATTTATGGGGCTTTCCACTACTCCACCGGTTTAAAATCTGATGCCGGGTGCTTGCACCACGGGCAGATGAAATCCTCCGGCAGGGTATCGCCTTCGTAGATATATCCGCATACGGTGCAGATAAAACCCTTTTTCTTCTCTGTTGCGGCTGGCGCTGATTTGATATTCTTCTGATAATAGCTGTAAGTTACGGAAGCATCTTCCGATAACACCGCCCCATCCGTTACATCCGCAAGGAACAGTGTATGTGTGCCGAGATCTGTCATGGAAACTATTTTTGCAGACAGATAGGCATTGGTCTCCTCTGCCAGATAGATGATGCCGTTTTCGGCTCTCTGGTAGGTGATTCCTTCTGTCTTGTCTACTGTGGCACCGCTCTGGAAGCCCCAGTGCTTATAGGTGTCAAACTTGGAATTCTCCGTCAGAATGGACACGTTAAACTGTCCTGTTCTCACAATCATATCGTGAGTGTAATTCTGTTTGTTGACCGCTACAATAATGCGGTTCGGGGTCGTTGTCACCTGCGATACCGTGTTCACGATACAGCCGTTGTCCTTCCCCTCTTCTTCTGCGGTCAGAATGAACAGACCGTAGGTTAGATTGTACATTGCTTTTTTGTCCATAATTTTGCTCCTTTCCTGGTTCTGACTTTTATTCTATATTTATCCCCCTACAGAGATAATACAGAAATTTGTCTATTTCAATTTTTTTCTCATAACTAACAAGTTTCCTCTTTGTGCTACAGTATCAAATCCTGTTTTTTCATATAAACGTTTTGGTCCGGTAAATGCCAAACCCTGAACACTTTCGCTTATCATAGGATATGCTTCAACATATGTATACCCATCCTTACATATTCTATTAAGCAGCAGAGTGGCAATACCTTTTCCACGATATTCCGGAGATATTTCAAAACATACGACTGACTTAATTTCTCCCTTATTCTTGCAATAATCACATATTTCATCTTGAGGAACATTTGACAAATCAAATTCCCCAACTCGATAATAGCTCAGTCTATCATTAGCATTACACCACCCTATGGCCATTTCATTATCATAAACCAAGTATCCTTGAATTTCTCCAGATGCCACCATACGCATGGCAGATTCTCGGAGTGCCTTTTTCCAGCCTTCTTCTCCACCACCATATTCTGCCGCTTGTTTATAAAACTCATTTTGAATTCGTTCTTGGCTCATATTAAACGCATTACAGTAACATGGATAAAAGGGTGAACCATCTGAAAAAGCTCTGTTATCGAAAAAGTCAAAATAATCTTCCAGTAAATCCGGTGTTAATTTTTTTATAATATATTCCATCATCTATTCATCCTTTGTCATCATAAAAAATCATCTGGAATCTGCCTGAGTTCTATCCAGCATAAATTCATATATGTAATAATCCCAACATGCCTATTATAACACGTTGGGATTAAAGTTAAAATCAAAGTCCGAAATATTATTCAGTTTTTCGGTTTTTGTTCAATCGGCTACGGTACAGGCACATATGCCAAGCCGGAAATATATACTTTTACCAGATCACCAATAAGTAAAAACAATCCCCGCCAGTGGTGACAATACGATCATAATCGCAGAAAAACTAAATGACTCAACCGAGGTGAGTGTTGCGCGCTGCTGCGAAGGAAACTCTTTCTGTAAAAGGGCGTTGGTTCGCACCTGCAAAGCGTCATCACCGACTGCGGCAATAAAACCGCCCAATGCCATTACCCAGTATAGCGGTGCGTGTTCCGCCATCACACCGATCAGCACAAGTAAAGCCGATACCGCAAAAATCCATTTGTAACCAAGCGTCGACAGTTTCAGGATCAGCTTAGAACCAACAATGCCGCCCATCTCCATAAACAGCAGCGCCGTGCCAAGCCCCCATTCGGGAATCCCTTTTTCGGGAAGTTTTGCCTGCAAGAAAAACAACAGCAGAATATCAACCGCACCCACCAAAGAATTGCAAAGCATTACACCCATGACCTTGCGCGCTTCTTTCAGAAAAGAAAGGCTTTCCTGAAAGCAGGCAATCAACCTTCTGATTATTTGTCTTTCCTCGTCTTTCGCCGGATTTGCTGCATAGATCTCACGCAGGGAAAGCAAGACCATAATTTGTATCACGCCCATAACGAGATCCGTTCCATAGGCGAGCCGGTGTCCGATCGTAAGCGCGAATCCTGCACAAAGCGTCGAAATACCGCTGCAAAGACGATAAATAATCAACTGGTTCGATTCGTACCTTTCAAACCCACTTTCCATCCCGGCAAGCTTAAGGGAATCATAAGCCAGCGCGTCATCTGAGCCTGATGAGAAGTTGTAACTCAACGCATGGAAAGCGATAGACATACATACCATGAAAAGGTTATTTGAAGCAATCATGATGACGCTGCCGATCATTCGCATCATCGTGCTGACAAGCAGCATTTTCTTTCTGCCGAACACATCCGCAAGAACGCCCGATGGAATTTCAAATATAAGGCTTGTGATGTGGAATACGGTTTCGGCAATGCCGATTTCAACAAGGCTGTAGCCTCTTGCCGCCAGAATGGCAACCCATGCGCCGGTCAGCGACAGGTTCCCCAGCATGGACGACAAATATAATTTTGATAATTGTTTTCTAATTTTAAACATAAAAAAATCTCCTTAACTGAATTTAGTCATCGTTAAGAAGATAATGCGCAGTTCTATTTTCTTTGCAAAAACACCCTGTCGTGGTTACATCAGAGTATGTTCATGACAAATCAGCTAAAAAAGGCGCACTATCCCCATAAAAGGGAAAAATGTAACCTTTTTTCAGTTGTACATTTGTCATCTTCCAATACATATGTTTGATTAACCTCTGGTTTGACAGTTAAATTTTGTCAGCTATATAATGTTATATCTTTTATAGCATATTTCTTGTGTAAGCACAATCCCCTCATACATGAATATTTACCGTCTCATGCACAAATATTTACCGGCATTCCCATGTATGCATACGGATTGTCACATACATCAACACGTATGACTCCGGTTACCGGTCAATCCATATGTTTCATTTTATCGAGCGCACCTGCCATTTTCTTATTCTCACTTTTTTCTTCCAGCCATGAAAACAGAAAACCAAACAGTAAGCAGATCGCAAACGAAATGCAAAAACCAGCCCATGCATGTATGTCGTCTACCGGAAACCATCTGAGAATAACGGCATATCCTGCAACGGCAAATACAGTTAAAACGAGAAAAATCAACTTGCGAAGAGCGACTGACGCAATATTAAGGATCCGGCTTTTCAATACCAAAAAATCCAATCCGACTTCGCATACAATAAACGCAAGCAGCTGCAGCAGAGTTGCTATCGACAATGCTCCTTTTCCCATTGAAAATAGGCTGGAATGTCCCATTGCCTTGTCTCCGATCACCTGGTTGAAAATGATAAATATCAGAACAGTAAGACCGTAAACTTTTAACACCTGCTTTACATATGTAAATACTGTCACTTTTTCATCCATTATTTTATCCCCAATCTCTTTCTGAGTTCATCTGCATACATTCGAGACACAACAATCTGTTCTCCATTTTCCATCGTCACACGGATCCGCCGGTTTATATCTGCCTTAAGGCTCTTAATTCTTTTCAGATTGATCAGGCACGATTTACTGGCTTTGAAAAATCCCCTTGTACAAAGTATATTATCCAATTCATACAATTTCATATCCGATTCAAAAATCTGATTTTCTGTATATAGAAAAGTTACTCTGTCTATTGATTCCACATAAAAAACATCCGACATATCCATCATCACGGTTTCGTCATCTTTTTTTACCGCGATTTTCATATCCATCATACGGATCATGGATATGATTTTTTCAATATCCGGTGTGAGTTCAGGGCAATTGATCTGCACCTCCATATCATCGAAGCCATCGTCTACATGTATGTTAATTTTCATTGTGATCCATCCTTACTATTCCAATCCTTTTTCCCTAAATGCTATCATGAAGAATATCGTAAAAACAAGGATATTCACAAGGACGCATACTACCCCTTTAGCTTCTGCCTCAGAAAGCGACATAGCCAGAAACAATCTGCTCATCTGCTCTGTATAAAGGATCTGAGCAAATTTCCCGATCTTCTCATTAAACATAGAAAGCATGGGCGCAAATGCCAACAACATCATAGCCGGCATCACCAATGAAGTGGACATCATTTGATTATTTGCATACATCCCTATCGCTGCACCCAAAAGAATTGAGATTAGAACTCCGACTCCCATAATAAACTCATATGTCATGAGCTGGGTCCCCGTAAATTTGGCAGAAGCACCTATTACAAAGCTGCCGATCATACACAAAAGCCATGTATAGCTTCCAACGCCCAGCAAATACTCTGACGGTTTTACATTTGACATAATCAAAACCCTCAAGGTGTTTTTTTCTTTTTCCTCCGATATGATCGATGCAACGCAGGTAAGCGGCGCCATACCCACATACATAACAGAAAATAACTTTGCAAAAAAGTGTTCCGGCATCCCTTCGAGTTTTATCATATTTTCCATAATCAAAGTCATAACCGGAAACAGTATAAACTGAATCAAAACCGTTTTATTCTTAAATGTATCCTTAAATTGTTTTCTTAATATCACACTTACATTGCCCATACTCTAGTCCTCCAGTTTCTTTCCGGTCAGTTCAAGAAACACTGTTTCCAAATTCGGTTCAGAAGAATGTATTGTTTCAAGCATTCGGTTTTCCATAAGCATACGAATTCTTCCCGCTGAGGTTTCAGAGTAGTCAAGCGTTTCATCTTCTCCGTCTGCTAAATGCAGCAATATCTTCTTTTGATGATCATACTTACGGGACAATTCCAATGGAACTCCATATTCCACGATTTTTCCTTCGTGCAAAAGAGCCACATGGTCGCATAATCTGCTTGCCTCATCCATATTATGCGTTGTCAGAAATATGGTACAGCCTTCCCTTTTTTTATCCATGATCAGTTTATGAATCGCCCTCGATGTTGCCGGATCGAGTCCGCTGGTGGGCTCATCCAGAAAAATAATTCGGGGCTCCTGTATGAACACTCTTGCCAACGAGAGTCTGTTTCGCATTCCTTTGGATAACTTTCCTGCGGGTGTCCTGATCGCTTGTTCAAGTCCGACATCAATAAGCGCCTTTCTGACTTTATCAGTAGGAATACCATATATCTGTGCAAAGATTTTCAAATTATCCATACATGAGAATCTATCATATATCCCAAATTGATCCATCATGATACCGATTTGATTGCGGTCACGCCCCGTCAGATCCTCTACGCTTTTTCCCAGTATGGAAACATCACCCGAATCTTTCGGTAGTTGCCCTGTTATAATCTTAATCAATGTAGTTTTGCCCGCTCCGGACGGACCAAGAAGGCCAAAAATTTTGCCTTCCTCAACATGTAAATCAATATTCTCCAGTACAGTAGTGCCGTGAAATGTTTTATGGATTGCCTGACAAGTTATCATCCTTACCGCCTTCTTTCCTTGTGATGGATTTAACTTATCATCAATTTCTTTATGAAACAACCGCACAAGACACAAGTTGCCATAATCCTTACCTGAGTTGCCATAATCCGATTGTTCGGGCGTAGTTTTAAAGACGTGTTAAACAGAATGCGGGAGAACTGACAAAATAAATTTCCTATTCAATCTTCCTGACCACTTGCATCTGATACAACCGCCTATCCCCGGTCAGTTCCACCCGGCACAAATATCCAGCGCCGTTTCCGCACTGATAATCGTAATAATCTTTACGTGGTGTCGCATAGAGATGGAGAATACTCATGATCGTTCCGCCGTGTGCCACGATAACGGCATCCGATGTGAGGGTTGCCAGCAGCTTTTCAAATCCTTCCGCGCATCTTTTTTTCATCTGCTCCATGGATTCCCCTTCCGGAAAAGGCAGGGTTCCATTGCTGTCAATCCATTCTTGGTAGCTTGGACGCAGACTGTCATCCTGCAACAGCTCTTCATAAGATTTTCCCTCAAGCAGCCCGAAATTCGTCTCCCGAAACTCCGGATAGACCTCAGGTGTCACATCAGGATAAAGGATCTCTGCGGTTTCCAGACATCGTTTCATAGGGCTTGCAATTACACGCGCTGCCTGCGGATATATGCCTTCTTTACAACGTGCCTGCAAAGTTTCTATGCCAGCAGAGCACAGCGGCTCATCAGTGACTCCGATATACTGCTTCTTTAAGTTGCCCTCTGTGCTGCCATGGCGTATAAAACTTATGTAAACTGTGTGTTTTATCACCTGTCCGATGCCGCAATGCACACGCTCTACCCTGTCCGCTTCTTTTGCCAGCACACAGAGCACTCTGCCGACGCATTCTCTGTAATCCCGCTCAGACTTTTCGATCGGGACGATGCCGTTTCCCACTTCGTCACAGATAAAAATGATATCCGGGTTATCTTTGATTAAACTATGGAAATAATTGGTTATTCGGTTTACATAATTATCCATCTGTTGGGTACCGCCCGTTGCAACGGACTGATCGCTACACAATTCACCATACTCATCATTCTTTGATTCGCCGTAGTAGTCATTACATCTTTGACTGTGCTGGTCAATTATCTGTGTACTGCTATGATCACCGTACCGATCAGTATTCACATCATTGCTTTTATAATCATACCGATTTATGTCCTTTTCACAGATATGGTCTGTTTTATACGAGTCCAACATCTCTTTTACTATTTTATGCAAACCACAAATGCACTGCCACTTTCCTTCAGTAACCGGATAGCCGCCCTGCCAAATCCGGGATTCTTCAATCTGATAGCTTCTCTTTACATATTCCTTTTTACCCTGATAAGCGCCTCCGATCACTAGCTGCATGTATACTGTGAGCTCCTTTCTTTACGCAGTATTTCCTACTCTATAAACCAATATCAAATCCTCTCGCGGTCAGCAAAGGCACCGGATAACTGCACGCTATTCCGACTTAATCTTCTCCATATACGCTGCCACTTCCTCAGACACCCCATCCATCAAATAGTTCTTCCCGCTCTCAGGCTGTCCGGGATGTTCCAAAAAAGTCTGGCGGAGTTCTTCGCCTGCCGCCATCACTTCCTGCTGGAACTCTCTGGCAGAAATGCGCGTCGCCCCCGCTCCCATAATGATCAACTGCTCCAGCCCGTCGGAGGTTGCCACCCGGACGCGGTACTTTCTGCTCATGTCATGGGACACCTTTTCAATATACTGATCGGCAGTCTCCGCCTCTTTGGTGTACACCACATCAATGTTATGATAACGCACGGTACTGCCGGGGTTGCCTTTTACCTTATAGGCATCAAACACGAGAATCAGGTGCATCTTGCGGTATGCCTGAAAATTACTCATGATTTCCATCAGCTTATGGCGTGCGCCGTCCAGATTGGTCTTCGCAAGCTCGCTTAGATTTTCCCATGCAAAGATGATATTATATCCGTCCACCAGAAGATATTCTTCCTGTGGCTGCGAGGTTCCTTTGTATGTCACATCAGAACCGGAAGCTGCGTGTATGGTTCTCGCCCAGCCCTGTTTTTTACCGGATTTCGTGCCGAAGGTACGGTTGAAAATCTCCTCGATCTCGTCCTGCGCAATGAAGTCCTCGGAAGTGCTGCTCTTTCTCCCGTTCTGCCTTCTGGCATACCGGACCGCAAATTGTTCATAACTGCCATTCATGTCCATCCCGTTAGGAAGTCCAACGCCGCCTGCCTGCTCTCCTGCAAAACCTTCTTCTCCGATACCATGATGATCCATTCCATAAACAGAACCGTCCTGTAACTTCCATCCTTTTCCCAAAGCAGGCTCCAAATGCATATATTCCTCTACCTGATCCCACTCTACCACGAATCCCGCACCGTGAGCACAGAACACGGAGCCGCAGGGATTTTCCATATCATGCTCTGCTTCATAGCCAATGGCTTCCATGACTTCTTCCGTATTATGACACGGCTCATAGCCTTTGACACTGGTAAAAAGCCTGCCTTTGCCACCGGAATAAGTAAGCAGTTCTGTCTGATATCCATGCATCTGCGCCACCGGCACCGTTCCTGTCAGAACCGAAAGCTCTCCCTCCGTTTCCGGTGCCCCGAAATGCCCGCCTTTCGCCTGCATATCTGTCATGGCACGTCCGATCATCGCAGCCGGCAGTTCCAAACGAAACTCATAGACCGGTTCTAAAAGCACACTCTGCGCCTTGCAAAGCCCCTGCCTGACGGCACGATAAGTAGCCTGCCTGAAATCGCCGCCCTCGGTATGCTTCTGATGAGCACGTCCCGCTGCCAGCGTAATCTGTATGTCCGTAATGGGCGAGCCTGTCAGTACGCCCAAGTGCTCTTTTTCTTCCAAATGGGTCAAGATCAGACGCTGCCAGTTCTTGTCCAGCACATCCTCACTGCACCGTGTCCCAAACTGCAGCCCGCTGCCCCGCTCACCCGGCTCAAGGATCAGATGTACCTCCGCGTAATGCCGCAGCGGTTCGAAATGTCCCACGCCCTCTACCACGTCAGCAATCGTCTCTTTATAGACAATACTGCCCTCGTCAAAGCTTACCTCCACGCCGAAACGCTCGTAGATAAGATTGCGCAGTATCTCAATCTGCACTTCTCCCATAAGCTGTACATGGATTTCTCCAAGCTGCTCTTTCCAGACCATGTGTAGCTGCGGCTCTTCCTCTTCCAGTTGACATAACTTATAATACATCTGATGAACATCGCATCCCTCCGGCAACACGATCCGGTAAGTCATGACCGGCTCTAGAACAGGAATCACAGTTTCTTTCTCCGCACCAAACCCTTCTCCGCAGAAAGTTTTCGTCGGCCCCGTCAGCGCGCAGACACAGCCTGCTGTTACTTCCTGCTCCATAGTATATTTGCTGCCGGAGTATATGCGTATCTGATCAATTTTCTCCTCTGTCATGGCAGTTTCGCTGCTGCCGTCGCGGCTGATCCCATGCACCGATATAGTCTGCTTGACTTTCAGGCTGCCTCCGGTGATTTTCACATAAGTCAGGCGTGTTCCCTGAGGGTCTCTGGCAATCTTAAATACCCGGGCGCCGAATTCGGAACTGTAATCCGGCATCCGAGTATAGGCAGCGATTCCGTTTAGAAGTTCTTCTACACCTTCTACTTTCAGCGCAGAGCCAAAGAAACAGGGGAAAAGCTTACGCTCCCTGATCAGATCTGTAATCGTGTTTCTATTGATGACATTGGAGCCGTCTGATCTTTCTTCCTGCTCTAAATATCTTTCCAGCAGTTCCTCATCACAGACTGCGATGCTTTCGTAAAATTCTTCCTTTGTTTGGTTTACATAATTATTTTCATTAACAGGCTTATCAGCCATGGGATTATCACATTCACTGTTATTCTGGTAGGAAAAAGCCACACACCTTTCATCCAGTCTGGTTTTCAACTCTGCAAGCAACTTCCCGGCATTCGTTCCCAGCTGATCCATTTTGTTGATAAAAAGAAACACCGGCACATGGTAACGTTCCAACAATTTCCAGAGCGTAAGCGTATGCCCCTGCACGCCGTCCGCGCCGCTGATGATCAGCACCGCATAATCCAGAACCTGCAAAGTCCGCTCCATCTCCGCCGAGAAGTCCACATGACCCGGTGTATCCAATAAGGTCACATCCATATTTTCCCAATGGAAACGCGCCTGCTTGGAAAAGATCGTAATGCCTCTGTCCCGCTCCTGGCTGTCCGTATCCAGAAAGGCATCCTTGTGGTCTACACGCCCCAGTTTGCGAATCTCACCGCTGGTATACAGTATGCTTTCCGCCAGGGTGGTTTTGCCTGCATCCACATGGGCGAGGATGCCGAGGACTATATTTCCATGATTCAAATTCATGCCTGTTTCCTTCCATTTTCCTCTTTCATGCTGATATTTTATCACATCCGTACTTCTTCTCCAATGTTTTCCTCGGTATTATATCAAGGTGATCTATTCCTATAACATATCGACTCTGCGCCAGGACGATAATTATCGATAATAACTTTTTCTTTATATATGTTTCTTAATATGGTTATAAATATTCAAGCCCTTATTCTGACCATACTTCGATATAATTGTGCGATAAATCTGTTGTTTACCATTATTCACTCCAATATTTCTAACAACAACAGACGCCACAAAGTTGATAACTTCTGATTCCAAACCTGCCTTACTTAACAGTTGTTGAATTCCATTATTAACCGCGCTTTTATCTGGTTCTGTGTCCTGCACCGCTACCGGAGCATACTTGCCAACAACACCTTTAATAGAATCATAAATTTCCAAATAATTTGTATACTTCGCACGTAACTCATTATGAACAGTATTTAAAATTCTATCCTCTCCATAATGTGAAGCAACAAGAGCCGCAACCTCATTTACAATTCTGTTGTCAAAACGAGCTGTACTGAGCGCCTTCTGAACTTCCTGATCAAGATTAGTTTTATTGGCACCGCTCACTTTTACTACAGACTTTGCTTGGGAAGACTTGGTTACAATCGGCAACTTTGGCGTTGCTGGCTTAGCAGCCGGTTGTTTTATCTTCTGTACTCTTGATACCTTTGCACTCTCTTCTTCCTTCCAGAACTTGATGACATTATCAAAATCAGTATCTTTACTTACTACAATATAACAACAGTCTTTCCCCTTATTAACTCCGATCAGATACCCCAAGAAAGAACTCAGATGAATATCAGCTGATTGCTTACCCGCCGGTACTTTATGAGTGACTATTTCTGCATCGCCATGATTATCGAAAATATCCAGATCAATCTTCTTTGCATTTTCTGTATAAAAAAGATGGATGTGATCCGTTTTATTCAATTTATCACAGCCGTCAAAACCATCACCGCCTACGTTTTCATAGTCTATTAAAAAATGCGTTTCGATATGTCTCACCGTCCCTTAATATTTTTCTCTTACGAATTCCATCCAATGATAAACTACAGCACCCTTCCGAGCAGTCCCACGATCATCACGCTCGACAACTCACACAGGCACAAAAAATACCCCGCCAGATCTCCGGTAATACCGCCGAACTGTTTCTTCGACATATAGTAATAATAAGTCCACACCCACATAGCCGCCAGTGACATCACGGAACCGATCACAGGCTGAATCAGTATCGTACCGATAAAGCAACATGCCAGAACAGTCACAAGCACTACCCGCACCGTCTGTTTGTGCGCCGTAGAGGAAAAACGGTATAGTAAGCCGTCCTTTTTTGCTCCCGGAAACCACACCAGCGACATACCGCTCAATGTTCTGGATATCACAGATCCAAGTGCCAACAGCAATAAATGATCTTTCCTCCAAATCTGTGTCAGCCCTGCCACAAACAGCAGGAAATAACAGATAACCGCGATCACCGAAAATGCACCGATATGAGGGTCCTTCAAAATCTCCAGTTTCTTCTCTTTCTCCGCGTAGGAATGAAGCGCATCGGAAGTGTCCATGAAACCGTCCACATGAATACCGCCTGTCACGATCACCGGAATCACTGCTCCCACCAGTGCAAAGCAGACCTGTCCAAAGCCGCAGGCAATACAGATTCTGCCCCATGCGTATAACAAGGCGCCGATTACCACACCCACAAGTGGGAAAAAGCAGATGGAATATTTCATGTTTTTCTGATTCCAGTCAACCTTTGGCATCGGGATCTTGGAATACATCGCTATGGCTATGATAAAACTGTTGATTACTGATTTCATAGGTACTCCCTTACCCTTTTAATCCTCTTGCCTGTCTGTCCATATCTTCTACAACTATGTCATAAATTTCTCCAAGAGAAGCACAATATTCCAACACTTCCCATGGCTTATTGGTATGAAAATGAATTTTGATCAATTCTTCATCCCCGACTGCCAACAGACAATCACCTTCAAAATGTTCCGTAATGTAATCGCTGATGACATCCTCATCAAGGTTTTCGCCCTCAATCAATAACTGTGTATCATATCTGAATTCTAACATCTTTTACCTCCTTCTGTACATTCCCTTTATGCTTCCTGTGCCATCGCCTCAGCCACCTGCGCCTCACAGCTTTTCATGGCAAGAATCGTTTTCTGAATCAGTTCATCCAATTCGATGTTCATCAATTCTGCACCCCGTTCAATTACCGCTCTGGAACAGCCTGCAGCAAAATTTGCACTCTTATATTTCTTCTTAACAGATTTCAGTTCCATATCCTGCACACTCTTAGACGGACGCATCAACGCCACCGCACCGATCAGACCGGTCAATTCATCGACCGCATACAGCACTTTCTCCATCTCATGTTCCGGTTTGATGTCAACTGTCAGCTCGTATCCGTGACTGCACACCGCATGAATGATGTCCTCACCGACTCCCGCTTCTCTCAGAAGTTCCGGTGCCTTGATACAGTGCTGATCCGGGTATTCCTCAAAGTCGATATCATGCAGCAGTCCTACGATGCCCCAGTATTCTTCATCCTCGCCGTAACCCAATTCTCTGGCATACCATCTCATGACACCTTCCACGGTTAAGCCGTGCTGGATATGGAATGGCTCCTTATTATGTTTTTTTAATAAAAGAAAAGCTTCATCTCTTCCGATATGTTCTTTCATGTTTTCAACTCCTTTGGACTTTGATTGCCCGTCCGGGCATCTCCCTTTTCCTTCGGTCAGAAAATCTCTTATAGGTCTTACGATTTACCGTGCGTAAGGAACTGCGTCCATTGTATCACACAATTTCTGTGTTTTCACTAGGGATTATGCTCTAATTATTTTTGCCTCTAATTATTTTTGATGGAGTCATTTGTGATTTGTCTTTAATTTAAAATATTTATTGACGGCAAGTTGCTTAACTGCTATAATCTTTGTATAACATTGAAATTCTAACGGAAATTCGTTCTATTATTCTATTTTTTCTAAAAACCTAACTTTGGTTTTTATCTGTTTTAGAATCCTTGCTACAAATCCAACAAATCAATAGGCAGGGAAATGAAGCAGACCTTTCTTGCCGCAAGAAGTGTTTTAACTTTTCCTGCACCGTAATGAAAAGAGAAACAAATGAATACAACCTATTGCCCTAATATGCCGCTTAGGGGGCTCCTTTACCTAGTCGATTTATATAAGAAACATATCAAAGACATTGACCTGAGTGTGAAAAAACAGATCATGATTCCAACGCCTCATTATATTGTTTTTATAATGGGACAGAGCGCAAAGAAGAAGAATTTTATCAGAAACTTTCTGATTCCTTTGCAGAAGGCAATGAAGGCTGTCTGGAACTCACAGTACGTACTCTCAATATTAACTACGGTCATAACCAGGATCTTATGGACAAATGTAAAACTTTAGCCGACTATTCTTATTTTATTGCTGAAATACGAAAGAATCTGGAAACAATGTCCTTAAAGTCATCGGTAATCACCGCCGTGGACACATGTATCGAACAGAATATCCTGCGGGATTTTCTAATAGAGCAGAAAGCTGAGGTTATCTCTATGTCAATTTATGAATATAACGAAGAATATGTCAAAAAAACGCTCCATGAAGAAGGCTATGAGGACGGCTTTGCGGATGGGAAAGCACAAAGTTTAATTGAAAACATAGAAGCACTGATGAATAATTTAGGGCTTGATCTGTCAAAGGCATGCGAGGGATTAGGAATTACTGTCGAAGAATATTATAGTGCCAAGAGAAAATGCCAGAAATAATTGTCATACTCTCCTTGGCTCATTATAATATCCCACATACTGCCTGAATTTTAGGAGTTGAATAAACGAATTCGGAAAACGGAACGAAAACTTGTTTTTTACAATCTATAAGATCAAGCACTTCTCCTGCAGAAGCTTCGCCATATCATACGCAAACTGTTTGATTTCCTGCGGATTTCTTTCTTTTTCCTCCATGGTCCGCCAACAGGCAATCTTCGCCGAAGGAAGATCATACATTGGCACAAGTTCACAGGCTTCCAGTATGTTGACACAATATTCAGCAGCTTCCAGAATTTCTTCCGTTGTCACCTTTTTGTTGACAAACTGTGATTCCTCCTCTACCTTTAAGACCACTTTGACTCTCTCAATCGCCTGATTCGCATGACGTTCCCTGTTAGGTGCAGGAAGGATACGTTCTGATGTCCTGTTTCTGAAAAATCCGAATAAAGCAGCGATAACCGCCGGATCTCTGATTGTTCCGTCGGGATAAATCAAGCCGTGGATATCTCCCCAAGAGCCTTCACAGATCAGATTGAACAGATACCAGCCGACCTGATACTCATGACACATTTCCAGTTCTATATCATAAGGATTGGCACGTCCAATGCATCCTGTCTCCGTATTCAGAACCGGTTTATTGCCATTTACTTTGGATAATTCCATTGCCTTCTCATAAGAAGCTTTGATTTCTTTTCTGGTGCAATGGTATTCATGGAAACTGATAACATCTACCAGATCTATTGTAGACTCACAATGCCACGCCTGTTCATGCCCCACTGTGATCGGGACATCCGGTGCAACTGTCCGGAAGACTGTACAAAGTGTTCTGGCATATTCTTTCAACTCTTCAAAGCGCTGTTTTGCTTCTTTCGCATTTGCTTTTCCCATATAATCATTGCACATAGGTTCGTTGATTATGTCCCACAACAGGATACCCTCTTCGGCAGATAAGGTATCGTACACATCTTTGGCATAACGTTTCTTTTCTTCCCACTCCGCCTCATCCGGTTGTCTATAGTCTGTGATAAAATTGCCGTTCCACAAGATCGGCATAACGGTTATTCCGTATTTCCAGCATAAGGAAATGAATTTCTTGATATTGGAAAGATATTCTGTGGCGTTTTCTTTCCATTGCTTTTCCTCCATCCAGAAACGGACAGAGTTCAGCTGCAATCTTTGTGCACACTGCAATTCATATTCCATCTGGTTCCAGGATTTGCTAAAATCCGGATTATGGCATACGCCGCGGATATGCTTGAGATCTGTTGTCTTTTTTTCTTCTATATAATTATGCTGCATCATATAGAGAAGCCTGTCCGTCATGAGTTTTTATGGTCACGCAATACTGCCAGACTTTTGCGCATTCCCCGATATCCGCCGTCACATTGCCGCAGAAAATCCATTAATATATCATATGCCGCAAGACCATACCCCCGCCTGTCAAAAGGATTGTCTGCACTCCTGAAGCGCTCCGAATAATCTACGCAATCCCTGAACTCCCGGCACTGTTCCTTTACAAATGCGGGATCAAATGCATAAGACGCGTTCGCATCAAAATGGAACAATCCGATATCGCCGCGCTCATAATAATGAAAACCGTATCTAAGAAAGTAAAATCAGCAGCATAGAGCATTCCCTCTTCCAGATCATATCCGTAAATAAACATGTCATGAGGAAACGGTCTGTCTATCCGCTCAATAAAGTATTGCTGGTCTGCAACAAGATATAAATAATTATCTGTATATAATTAGAATAGATCCAGTCATTTATATTTTCATGGTTTCCCAATATGGAGAAAAGACCTGCTGTAGATGGGTGTCCTGTAATGACCGGATATTTTACGGGTAATATTTTTTTCATTTTTGCTTAATGGCTCTCCTGATATATTTTTTCGATAATGTCATCTATATCGGCGGACATGATAGAGACATCCATGACGCTGCAATGCTGCAGTACACATTGCAGAATGTCCGCTGAGTGAATCCGGTTTACATCATAATTACAGATGATTGTATTTTCTTCTATCTGCGCATGCACCTCCAGCGGTAAAAAACGAACGGCCTCCCTGTCTGCCTCTTTCAGCTTGATTTCTATTTTCTCCATATTCCCATATGTTTTCTTGACCCGATCGATGGCATCGTCAATGACAATACTGCCCTTATCGATCACCACCAGCCGTTCGCACACAATATCAATATCCTTCATATCATGAGACGTCAGGATGATCGTTGTTTCCCCTTTTAACATCTGCAGAAGCTCCCGTATCTGCCTTTTCACGGCAACATCCAGTCCAAGGGTAGGCTCATCCAGAAAGAGAATCCCGGGGTTATGCAGAAGACTGGCCATCAGCTCCAGTCTCGTCCGCTGTCCCAGACTAAGCTGTCTGACCGGTTGATCGATATAACGGGACACATCCAATACATCGGTATATTTCTCCATATTCTTCTCGAATATCTGATCCGGTATCTTATAAATCTTCTTTAACAGTACAAACGTATCCTTTGCCGGAAGATCCCACCACAACTGAGATTTTTGTCCGAAAAGAACGCCTATATTACTGCAGTTTCTCTTCCTTTGGGCGAACGGGTCTTTGCCGAAAACTGTGATACTTCCTGAGTCCGGCACCAGAATACCCGTCAGCATTTTCAAAGTGGTGGATTTCCCCGCACCGTTCGGGCCGATCAGTCCTACCGCCTCGCCGTGGGCTATCTCCATGGAAATATTTCTGACAGCGTCAATCGTCTGATACTGCCTCTTTACAAGATCCTTAAATGGTTTTCCGCTTCTGATCGGAACCAGATAGCTTTTAGACACCTTTTCCAGTGTAATATCATTCATAAGTTCAATTTCCTTTTCCCCAAACTCTTATTCCGCCTTTTCCTGAGACCGTCCGTGTTATTTAGACGATTTATGCAATTCCACGCTCAGGTCAGCCCCATCAACTTCCGGTTCCCGTATAATGCCTCAGTCCGAAATAGAAAAACTTCACAGAAACAATCAGCAGTAATACCCCGATAACAGGCGACAAATACCCGCAGATCATCTCAAACTTCGTACTATCCTTATCAAGCAGGAGCAAACAGGGATAATAATTGATAAACGCCCATGGGAGAATAAAGGTCAGAAGCTTCTGTATGATCACCGGAAAAAGGCTTAACGGATACTTCGTAAGGCTCCTTATTTTGTAATAAAAGATATCGCCTATTTCCTGTGATTTGACCGTCCAGAAGCTGAGCGTTCCCACCGCAATCATTCCAGCCGCCTGGATGCAGACGCCGCCAATCAGAATCAAAATAAAATAGATTACCTTCCCAGGGCCAAGCGGTATCTCCTGACGCGAAACCGCAACGCCCAGAAATATGACGGTAACCAGAATCTGCGCCAGAAAAGTATCTCCGAAACGGTTGCAGATCAACTGTCTGAGTACTCCCATAGGCCTGATCAGCAGCACATCCAGCGTACCCTTGACAATCAGTTCCGATAAATTATAAACAGAATACCATAACAAAGTGCCTGCCAGCGCATAGGTCAGAAGGGAAGTCCCATACAGCATACACAACTGGGAGAAATTCCACCCCGCAATATCAGCAAGTTCTGTTGTGATAATCCAGTATGTAATATAGGTAAAAAAATAGGTGATAAAATTCGCTACGAGACCAATCCAGAAATTCAACCGATACTCCGCTCTGGCGCTGAAAAATTTCCTGATATAGAAAAAGTAAATATCCAAAAATCCCATGTTAGCCTCCCTGAATTACCAGTTTCCGCATCATCCGGTGATTCATTCCCCATATCATACCTCCCAGCAAAACGATCCAACCGCACAATACTCCGAAATTACCAAGTATCACTCCGTTATCCGTTTCATTCAGCAATAATTCCAACGGGAACGAAAACAGGAACCTGAAAGGCAGGAATAGATTGATACGATATAACATATCCGGAAACAGGCTTAACGGAATAAAAGCGCCTGACAAAAATAATATAATATCATTCATGATCCTGTGAATCGCCCATGTTTCCATCAAAATCATTGCCATCAGTCCAATCGTCATAAATATCTGCATATACAGGATATGTCCTAAAATCACCGCTGCAAGCGCTGCTGCCATCTGCTGATATACAATACGCTCCGAATACTTCCACAGATACGCCCCGAAAAAAACCAAAACCGGAACCCCTCTCAGAAGCAGATCCGCGCACATCTCTCCTATACACTGCATATAGCTGCTATATAAGAAATGCACCGGTCTGAGAAGGTCGACCGCTATATACCCATTTATGATTCTGTCTCCTATTTTATTGGTGATGGAATTGATATAAAACATGGAAATGATATTAGACAACACCGTATACATAATCATATATTCCGTCATTGCCGCGTCGTTCCGGTATAAATACATCCAAAGCGCTATTTTGATATAGATTTCAATCACGGAACCGATAATGGCGAACAATACCTGATTACGGTATGTAATTTTATTTTTGAAAGCTATGATAAGAAATGCCATAATTCCCCTTTTTAAAGTATCTGAAAATTGATCTGGTAAAAATCTTAACTGCAAACCGTAAAATATTATAGTTTTTATTAAACTATTATACATCAATACAGCGTAAAAGTCTTTCTAAATAATCAAGATGTTTGTGTCAACACTTTATTGGCAACTTACCTATCAGTTTTTCTAAGATGCCTTTTTCTTTTTTTATAATAATGATTTTGCAAATACTCTCCTTGATGCTGTCTGGATTGCATCACGCATGGGCACATGCATATTTATCA
>JAGBEO010000028.1 GCA_017936885.1 Lachnospiraceae bacterium
AATATGCACGTGCCCATGCTTGATGCAATCCAGACAGCATCAAGGAGAGTATTTGCAAAAGCATTATTGTAAAAAATAAAACAAAAAAGGCATCCTGGAAAAACTGATGAGTAAGTTGCCAATAAAGTGTTGACACAAACGATTACGGAAGAAGTACTATAAATTACCCTCTAAAAGTGTTAAACTATAACAGGTACGGTAGTAAAACGGCTGTTTGGGATAACGCTGACAGAGGGTATTTATTTTATGTAATAGAAAACAGATTTATGCAATTATGCATAACATGCACTAAAGTCTGCAGGCTGATAGAAAGGCATGGTTATTTTATGGCAAAATGGATGGTATCTGCCAAAAAGGCAGATTTTAACAGAATAGCACAGCAGTTTGGGATCGACCCTGTGATTGCAAGAATTATCCGTAACAGAGACCTTGTTACAGAGGAAGAGATTAACCGTTTTCTCAACGGAACGCTGGACGATCTGCATTCCCCTTATCTGTTAAAAGATGCAGAGAAAGTGGCAGACATTCTGCATGAGAAGATCGCAGAGCAGAAAAAGATCCGCATTATCGGTGATTACGATATTGACGGAGTCTGCTCCACCTACATATTGACGGCAGGGCTAAGAGCCTGCGGGGCAGTAACGGATGCGGCGATTCCCCATAGAATTTTAGACGGCTACGGATTGAATGACAGGTTGATTCTGGATGCTTATGAAGCAGGAATTGATACGATTGTAACCTGTGACAACGGCATAGCGGCTGCCTCCCAGATTTCGTATGCCAAATCCCTTGGCATGACGGTAGTTGTGACAGACCATCATGAGGTACCCTATGAAGTGCAGCCTGACGGCAGCAGACGGGAATGCCTGCCTGAGGCGGATGCGGTGGTAGACCCCAAGCAGCAGGCGTGCGGATATCCTTTTGACGGAATCTGCGGTGCTGTGGTCGCCTATAAGCTGGTACAGGTTTTATTAGCGAAAGGACTGGTAGAGCATAGGGGCACATATACAGAGAAGATTGACATGGATGTATTTCCTTTACCGTTAGAAACAACAATGTCGACAGTGGGCAAAGATGTACCCCGGTCACCCCGGCGAAGTACGGAACCCGTCCTAAAAGAAGCACAGAAGCTTCAGCGGGAGCTGCTTGCCTTTGCTGCTTTTGCCACGATCGGCGATGTAATGGAACTGGTGGATGAGAACCGTGTGATTGTAAAATACGGACTTAGGATCATCGAACGATCTGAGAATTACGGCTTGCAGGCGCTGATGTCTGTCAACGGACTGCAGAATAAACTGCTGTCTGTCTATCATATCGGTTTCGTGCTTGGACCCTGTCTGAATGCTACGGGCAGGCTAGATACTGCGGCAAGGGCATTGCAGATGTTTCTGACGGAGGATAAGGCTGAGGCGGTGACCATAGCGGGAGAACTGAAAGAACTCAATGACAGCCGCAAGGGCATGACCTTGCAGGGAACAGAGCAGGCTATTGATCTGATAGAGCAGACCGGATTAAAAGAAGATAAAGTGTTAGTGGTATATCTGCCGGAGTGCCATGAAAGTCTGGCGGGGATTATTGCGGGCAGAATCAGGGAACGCTATCAAAAGCCTGTGTTTGTGCTGACCAAATCGGAAGATGGAGTGAAAGGTTCCGGGCGATCTATTGACGCTTACCATATGTATGATAAGATGAGTGAGTGTAAAGAGTTATATACTAAATACGGTGGACACAAGCTGGCAGCGGGGGTGTCCATGCCGGAAGAAAATGTGGAGAAATTCAGAGACTATCTGAATACCCACTGCGAATTATCGCCGGAAGATTTCGAAGAGAAGATACTAATCGATGTCCCCATGCCCATGTCCTATGTGACCCCGGCTTTTGTGCGGCAGTTATCAGTGCTGGAGCCCTTTGGAAACGGTAATCCGAAACCTGTGTTTGCCCAGAAAAATCTAAAGATATGTAAAGGCAGAATCTTAGGGAAAAACAGTAATGTAGGGAAATATCTGGTGAAAGATGAAACCGACAGGCAGTATGATATGGTATATTTTGGAAATATGGAGTTGTGGCATGATTTCCTGACAGAGCATTTCGGTGAGGATGAGAGACGCAGGCTGTACCTGACAGGCAGTGACAGGATACGAATCAGCGTGATATATTATCCTGATATCAATGTATACCAGGGTAAAGAAAGCTTACAGATGGTCATGAAGGATTATAGCATATGAAGAGTTTCACAATCACTTAATAAGTAAGAACGTACAGGGAGGAAATTATGAAGAAAATACTTACAGTGACATTAAATCCGGCAGTGGATAAGACATACACCACTCATAATATGATTGTGGGGCATGTAAACCGTATGCGCACGACAGAGAATATTGCCGGAGGCAAAGGAGTCAATGTCACAAAGATCCTCAGACAGTATGGCTGCGAGGTTGCCGCTACGGGATTTTTAGGCGGATACAGCGGTAGGTTTATAGCGGAAGAACTGGAAAGAAAAGGGGCAGAGTGTCGTTTCGTACAAACTGCGGAAGAAACAAGAAGTAATATGAACATTATCGCCGATGACGGTTATGTGACAGAAATTTTAGAGCCGGGGCCGAAGATTACGGAAGAAGAGCTGGTAAGATTTATGGAACAGTATGAGAAACTGTTAGATGAATGTGGTCTGGTGATTCTGTCAGGCTCTGTGGCAAGGGGAATTCAGCCGGATATCTATGCGGAACTGATCAGGCTTGCCGCTGTTAAGCAGGTACCTGTTTATTTGGATTCCAGCGGTGAGAGCTTAAAGCTTGGCATACGGACAGAGTCTGGGGCGAAGCCTGATCTGATCAAGCCCAACTGGAAGGAACTGGAATATATTATGGGACACAGGATCAGAGGCAGAGAAGAGATCATAGAGGCGGCAGGTTTTCTGCACAGGGAAGGTATCTTACGGGTGATCGTCTCTATGGGAAGCAAAGGATTGATCAGCGTGACCGGAGACGGTGTTTACTTTGCTAAAGCAGAGGGCATCCGTGCAGTGAATACGGTAGGCTGCGGAGACAGTGTGGTTGCTTCCTATGCCATAGCGGCAGTAAAAGGAGAGAGTGAAGAACAGGCGATTCGACGCGCCTGTGCGGTTTCCGCAGCGAATGCGACCACGATAGAGAGTGCCAGCATTCCGCTGGAAACAGCAGAAGCATTGTGGAATAAGATTATAGTAGAAAAGATTTCCGGATAAACGAAAAAGCCCGGGGCATTCCCGAGCTTTTTCGCATTTTCTTATGAGGGGGGAGATAGTGAGTTCTTCAACTATCTTGGTTATTATCATAAAGGTTAATTGTGTCCAAAATGTGTTTAGATTGTTATAAAAAAATAAAAATACATTAAGAAATTTTAAAGAGAATATGAAATAAAAAGGAACTGGGAAAAATAGGACGCAAATATCGGCACAAGTTGAAAAACGGCGGTTTTCATGCTATCTTAATAAGAGGATTTATAACTGCTGTGAACTAAAATATAGTATGAATGCTTTTGAAGCATTATGAGTATTTGACAAAAAGGAGAGAGAATATGGTAGCGTTAAAAGAGTTACTTGCTAAGGTGGAATATGAATGCATCCGGGGCAGTCTGGATCGGGAAGTAACAGATATCATATATGATTCCAGAAAAGTGACGGCGGGCAGTATGTTTGTCTGTATCACAGGAGCACTGGCGGACGGACATAAGTTTGCGAAAAATGCGGTGGAGGCAGGAGCCGGAGTACTGCTTGTGGAGAAAGAGGTGGAACTGCCGGAAGATGCGGAAGTAACCGTGATTAAAGTGCCGGATACCCATTATGCCATGGCGTTTGTGTCAGCGGCTTTCTTCGGCTATCCCGCTGAGCAGATGAAGATCATCGGCATTACGGGAACCAAGGGCAAGACCACCACGACGTATCTGGTGAAGTCTATTTTGGAGCAGGCGGGCAGAAAGGTCGGACTGATCGGCACCATAGAGATTATTATAGGAGATACCCATATCCATGCGGATCATACCACACCGGAATCCTATCTGATTCAGAAATATTTCCGGGATATGGCGGATGCGGGATGCGATACCGTGGTGATGGAAGTGTCCTCACAGGGACTGATGCTGCACAGGACACAGGGATTTGTGTTTGATTTCGGTATCTTTACGAATTTGGAGCCGGATCATATCGGGCCTGCAGAACATAAGGATTTCGATGATTATCTGCACTGCAAGGGGCTGTTGTTTAAACAGTGTAAGGTGGGAATCGTAAACCATGATGATGCACACTGGGAAGCAGTGACCCAGGGACATACCTGCAGCCTTGAGACCTACGGAATCGATACAGAGGCAGACCTTCGGGCAGAAAATATTACATTCTTAAAAGAAGCCGGAACGCTTGGTATGGCATTTGATGTGACGGGGCTGATGAATTTCCCCGTAAAGATTGCCACACCCGGTAAGTTCAGTGTATACAATGCACTGACGGCAATCGCTATTTGCAGACATTTCGGCGTAAAGGAAGAAAATGTGAAGAAGGCGCTTTTGAATGCGAAAGTAAAAGGCAGAATAGAGCCGGTTAAAGTATCTGACGAGTTCACGCTGCTGATTGATTATGCGCATAATGCGATGGCGCTTAAGAGCCTTCTGTCTACCCTTAGAGAATATGAGCCTCACCGTCTGGTATGTCTGTTTGGCTGCGGCGGCAACCGGGCGAAATCCAGAAGATATGAGATGGGAGAAGTCAGCGGAAAGATGGCGGATCTGACGATTATTACATCGGATAATCCGCGTACGGAAGAGCCGCAGGCGATTATTGATGATATTAAGATCGGTATGGGGAAAACAGACGGCAAGTATGTGGAGATTTGTGACCGCAAGGAGGCCATCGCCTATGCCATTGCACATGGAGAGCCGGGGGACATTATCGTTCTCGCCGGAAAGGGTCACGAGGATTATCAGGAGATTAACGGTGTAAAGTATCCGATGGATGAAAGAGATTTGATTCGGGATATATTAGCAGAGAGGATGCAGTAACACAGCAATCGACTAATGTATCGTTAGCAAGAAAGGAGACGGCATGGCGGCACGGTATGCGGATGTGATCATTGATATATCCCATGAAAAAGTAGACAGACCTTTTCAGTATAAGATTCCGCAGCAACTGGCTGATGCCGTATATCCCGGCGTGCGGGTTCATGTGCCTTTCGGAAAAGGGAATCAGGATAAGACCGGATATGTGGTGGATCTTTCGGATGAGACGGCGTATCCGGAAGAGAAGCTTAAAACGATTACATCGGTGGATGAAAAGGGGATCTCGGCAGAAAGCAGCCAGATACAGATTGCTTACTGGCTGAAACGGCAGTACGGTTCCACTATGATTACAGCGCTCAAAACGGTGCTTCCCGTGAAGCAGAAGCTGAAGCAGCAGGAGAAAAAGAAGGTTACCGTATTGATCGACTGTAAGGAACTGCCCGGGGTGATCAAACAGTGTGAACATAAGCATCAGACAGCCAGAGTCAGAGTGCTGCGGGCGCTTATGGAGGATACTGTCCTTCCGTATGATCTGGTCAGACAGAAATTAAACGTAACGGCAGCAACTCTCCAGTCCATGGAAAAGCAGGGATATTTGAAAATAGAGTCGCAAGCCTATTACCGCAATCCGGTCAGGCATATGGAGATGGAGGATAAACGGGTTCCTTTAAGTGATATTCAGCAGCATATCATTGAGGATGTGATGCGGGAGTATCGGGCAGGCAGGCCCGGCACTTATCTGGTGCACGGTGTTACCGGAAGCGGTAAAACCGAAGTATATCTGGGTATCATAGAACAGATGGTTTCCATGGGGAAACAGGCAATCGTGCTGATCCCTGAGATCGCACTTACTTATCAGACCTTGTTGCGCTTTTATAAAAGGTTCGGCGATCGGGTATCGGTGATGAATTCGACTCTTTCCATGGGAGAGAAATATGACCAGATTGAGCGTGCCAAGGCGGGGCTGATCGATGTGATTATCGGCCCCAGGTCTGCCTTGTTTACTCCTTTTCCCAATCTGGGAGTCATCATTGTGGATGAAGAGCATGAAAGCAGTTATAAAAGCGAATCCATGCCCAAGTATCATGCCAGAGAGACGGCAATACAGATTGCCTCCATGCATGGGGCAAGTGTGGTGCTCGGATCGGCAACCCCGTCCTTAGAAGCTTATTTTCGGGCCAAGCAGGGAGAATATAAACTATATCAGATGACGAGCCGCCATGGCACAAGCACGCTGCCGGGCGTATATACCATAGATTTGCGGGAAGAATTAAAGCAGGGCAACCGCTCCGTCTTTAGCCGCAAACTACAGGAGCTGATGCAGCAGAGACTGCAGAAGAAGGAGCAGACGATTCTGTTTCTAAACCGCAGAGGGTATGCGGGATTTATCTCCTGCAGGGCATGCGGACATGTGATGAAATGTCCCCATTGTGATGTTTCTCTTTCCGAACACCGCAACGGTATGTTAGTATGTCATTACTGCGGTTATGAGGAAGTCAGGAAAACAAAGTGCCCTGTCTGCGGGTCCAAGTATTTAATGGGCTTTAAGGCAGGGACAGAGCAGATAGAAGAAGCTATTCATAAGGAATTTCCGGGGGCAAGAGTGCTGCGTATGGATGCGGACACTACCCGTACGAAGGAGAGCTATGAGAAGATTTTATCTGCTTTTGCGGATGAGAAAGCGGACATTCTGGTGGGAACCCAGATGATCGTGAAAGGGCATGATTTTCCCAATGTAACGCTGGTAGGCGTGCTGGCGGCGGATTTATCCCTGAATCAGAATGATTACCGGGCCGGTGAGAGAACCTTCCAGCTTCTGACCCAGGCGGCAGGACGGGCCGGAAGAGGGGCCAAGCCGGGGGAAGTGGTGATTCAGACCTATCAGCCGGAGCATTACAGTATCGTACATGCGGCGAAACAGGATTATGAAGGCTTCTATGAGGAAGAAATGGCGTACCGTGATTTTATGCAGTATCCGCCTGTGGCGCATCTGTTGGCTGTACTGATTACATCAAAAGACCAGGAGCAGGGGGCGGCACTGTGCGAGAGAATGACTAAATTGGTCAAAATGATGAATGTTCCGAAGAAGGCTGAATGTGTTAATAGCACGGAAAATATAAATAGCAAAAAGGATACAAATATTGCAGATAGTATAAATATTATAGAACATATAAGTGCTGCGAATAGTTCCGGTCAAGTAGATGATCTGGCAAATCTTCACGTGATCGGACCTGCGGAAGCCACCATAGGAAAAATTAACGATTTATACAGGCATGTGTTTTACGTAAGGCACCCCGGCTATCAGGTGTTAGTGGAAGTTAAGGACTTGTTGGAGAAATTTTGTAAAGAACAGGAACTTAAGAATCAAACGGTGCAATATGACTTTGATCCGATGAATATATATTAAGGAACAGGAAGAGAGGATAAAAAAATGGCAATCAGAAAAATCAGGGAGATCGGAGATCCAGTATTAACTAAGAAATGTAAGGAAGTGACAGAAGTCACACCCAGAATACAGGAACTGATCGATGACATGTATGAGACATTATATGAGGCAAACGGCGTAGGTCTTGCCGCACCCCAGGTGGGTATCCTGAAAAGGATCGTGGTAATAGATGTCACAGGAGAAGATCCGATTCTACTGATCAATCCTAAGATCATCGAAACCAGCGGCGAACAGGAAGGCTATGAAGGGTGCTTAAGCGTACCGGGCAAAACCGGACACGTGACAAGACCCAATTATGTGAAGGCGATAGCTTATGATGAAAACATGGAGCCTTTTGAAATAGAAGGAACGGAGCTGCTTGCCAGAGCGATCTGTCATGAACTGGATCATTTGGACGGACACCTTTATGTGGAGAAGGTGGAAGGCCCGCTGATGAATACGGAAGATCTGCAGGATGAGGATGAATAAGTCCCGCGGAGGAATGGAGAATAATATGAGAATTGTATTTATGGGAACACCTGACTTTGCGGTAGGAGCATTGCAGGCGATGATAGAAGCCGGCCATCAGGTAGTGGCGGTTGTGACACAGCCAGATAAGCCCAAGGGGCGGGGAAAAGAGATGCAGATGACGCCGGTCAAGGTGTGTGCAATCGACCACGACATTCCGGTGTTTCAGCCTGTGAAGGTGAAGGAACAGGAGGCAGTGGAAATATTGCGCAGCTATAAGGCGGATATCTTCGTGGTAGCTGCCTTTGGACAGATCCTTTCGGAAGAGATATTGAATATGCCCAAGTACGGCTGCGTGAATATTCACGCCTCTCTGCTTCCGAAATACAGAGGAGCAGGGCCTATTCAATGGGCGATTATCAACGGAGAGAAGAAGACCGGGGTTACTATCATGCAGATGGATAAAGGATTAGATACCGGAGATATGCTCTTCAAGACAGAAGTGGAGATCGATGACAGGGAAACCGGAGACAGTCTGCATGATAAGCTTGCAGAAGCGGGAGCCAAACTGATTGTGGAAGCTCTGCCGAAGATCGAAGCGGGGGATATCACTCCGGTGAAACAGAAAGATGAGGAATCCTGCTACGCTAAGATGCTGCAGAAATCCATGGGCAGAATCGACTGGCAGCAGAGTGCTGTTAAACTCGACTGCCTGATCAGAGGCTTGATTTCATGGCCGGGGGCATCAACTGTTTACCATGGCAAGAATTTAAAGATCTGGGAAGAAGAGGTGGCAGATGAAAAGACTGCCTGTGTACAGATCGCAGATGCACAGCCGGGGACGGTAGTCGGTGTAGAGAAGGATGCGGTCTATGTACAGACCGGGGACGGTGTGCTTAAGCTTTTGTCGGTTCAGTTGGAAGGGAAAAAGCGCATGGCGGTCAGGGATTTTCTGCTGGGATATCAGATGAAAGCAGGAGAACAGTTGGGTGTATGCTGAATTTCGCCAAGTATCAACGTCTTCCAAGGGGTTGAATAGGTTTACAGTTTGCACAATTAAAGTTACGATGTGAAAAGTTTTTTCAAATGCCTGAAAGAACTGTATATTAAGAAAGGATGATGGGAAATGGGACATTACGGATACTATGGTTTTTATTTTGATCCGACTTACTGGCTGGTGTTACTCGGTGCGATTTTATGTCTCTATGCACAGGCAAGAGTAAGCTCTACTTATAGTAAGTATGCTAAAGTCAGAAGCAGGAGCGGTATGACCGGTGCACAGGCGGCACAGCGGATTCTGGATTTATCCGGGATCTATGACGTGCGGATTGAACGTGTGGGCGGACAGTTGACGGATCACTATGATCCTTCGAATAAAGTGCTTCGTCTTTCAGATTCGGTGTATGGTTCCTATTCCATTGCCGCGATCGGCGTGGCAGCCCATGAATGCGGTCATGCGGTGCAGCATAATAAAGGGTATGCACCGCTTAAGCTCAGATCCACACTGGTTCCGGTTGCAAATATTGGTTCCAGGGCGGGAATCCCTATTATTATATTGGGGGCGCTTCTTGGCATGAATCAGGTGTTGATCCAGATCGGCATCTGGGTGTTTGCGCTGGCTGTTCTTTTTCAGGTAGTGACGCTTCCTGTGGAATTTAACGCATCAAGCCGTGCCCTTGCCATGCTCGGCAATTACGGAATGATGGAGCGGGATGAGGTGAACGGCTGCCGTAAAGTGTTGAAGGCAGCGGCACTGACCTATGTGGCGGCAGCGGCGTCTGCTATTTTGCAGCTTTTAAGGCTGGTACTCCTGTTTGGAAGAAGAGACCGGGATTAGCGGCAGACATGCGAAACAGCAGGAATTAAGAATAGAACAGGTGTATAGCTGCAATATAGAGCAAAACAGGAAAGAAGCAAGATAACTGGCAAAGTGAGAAATAGAATAAGTCACAGAGGAAGCGCATCGTGAATAGCAGGGAAATTGTTCTGGATATTTTACTGGAACTGTCTAAAGGAAATGAATACAGTAATATTTTGATTGCTGCCGTGTTGGAGAAATACGACTATTTGGACAGCAGGGAGAAAGCTTTTATCAAAAGAGTCAGCGAGGGAACCATTGAACGCAGGATACAGATTGATTATGTATTGGATCGGTATTCCAAAGTACCTGTGAGAAAGATGAAACCGTTGATCCGGGAACTGCTGCGTCTGAGTACCTACCAGCTTCTGTTCATGGAACATGTACCGGATGCGGCAGTCTGTAATGAGGCAGTCAAGCTTGCGAAGAAACGAAAGTTCCAGTCCTTGCAGGGCTATGTGAATGGTGTGCTTCGAAGTATCGCCAGAGGAAAGGCGCAAATTAAATACCCGGACAAGCAAAACGCACGGACAGAGTATCTGTCGGTTTGCTATTCCATGCCTGTATGGCTGGTTGAACATTATACGATAGCCTACGGAGAAGATGTCTGTGAGAAAATTCTGCAGGCATATCTGCAAAGGCAGCCTGTCAGCATCCGGCTGGATGAGCGGATGACCCAAGAGGAACAGGAAACGCTTTTGTCCCAATGGAAGCACAACGGTGTAGAGGCGGCAAGACATTCTTATCTGCCCTATGCGGTTACGGTACAGAAGACGGACGGCATCCGCAGTCTGGAAGGTTATGAAAGCGGCAGTTTTGCGGTGCAGGATGTGAGTTCTATGCTGGTAGTGGAAGTGGCGGGAATCAAAGCCGGCGACACGGTCATTGATGTGTGTGCCGCGCCCGGCGGCAAGGCGCTTCATGCGGCGGCCAAGCTTAACGGGACAGGACAGGTGATTGCCTGTGATGTGACAGAATATAAGACGGATAAGATAGAGGAAAACAGGCAGCGGCTGCAGCTTCCCAATGTGTCTGTGAGGGTGCAGGATGCCCGCAAGGCAGATCAATCCCTGGTGGACAAGGCTGATGTGCTGATCGCTGATGTCCCTTGTTCGGGGCTTGGGGTGATCGGTAAGAAACAGGATATCAAATACCGGGTAACGCAGGAGTCTCTGAACGAAATCGTGCAGCTACAGAAAGAGATTCTGCAAAATGTAACCGGATATGTGAAGCCGGGAGGCATTATGATGTACAGCACGTGCACCATGAACCCGGCAGAAAATGAAAAGATGGTGCAGTGGATCTGTAGTGAGCTGGGTTTCAAACCGGAGAGCATGGCGCCGTATATGCCGAGAGCACTTCAAAAAGAGGCGGAAAAGGGATATATACAGTTGTTGCCCGGTATACATGAAACAGACGGATTTTTCCTGGCAAGACTCAGGAGAAAGTGACAGAGTGAAATGAAACCAAGTGAATTAGAACAGAGTAAAACAGCAACAAAAGTAATAAAACAGAATGAAACCGCGTTTGGGGAGACCGTCTATCATACAGACTTGAAATCCCTGACTCTTGCACAACTGCAAACTGCGATGGCAGAGATGGGAGAGAAGCCTTTCCGTGCCAAACAGCTATATGAGTGGATGCATAAGAAGCTGGCAAGAGATTATGAAGATATGAAGAATATTCCTGCAAGCCTCAAAGAAAAATGCAGGGAACGCTATACATATACGTCACTTCATATGCTGCAGGTGCAGGAGTCTGCAATTGACGGCACGAAGAAGTATCTGTTTGAACTGGCGGACGGCAATGTGGTGGAGAGTGTTTGGATGAAATACAAACACGGCAATTCCGTATGCATTTCTTCCCAGGTAGGGTGCCGTATGGGATGCCGTTTCTGTGCATCCACATTGGACGGGCTGGAGCGTAATCTGCTCCCGTCAGAGATGCTTGACCAGATCTATGCCATTACTTTAGAAACCGGAGAAAGAGTGTCTAATGTGGTGGTCATGGGAACCGGAGAGCCTATGGATAATTATGATCATTTATTGCAGTTTATCGAACTTTTGACAGATGAAAACGGGCTGCATATCAGTCAGCGCAATGTGACAGTGTCTACCTGCGGCATTGTACCTAAAATGCGGGAACTGGCAGATCAAAAGCTGCAGATTACATTGGCGTTGTCCCTTCATGCGACAACAGACGAGAAGCGAAAGAAGCTTATGCCCATTGCCAATCGTTATTCTTTGGATGAACTGATGAAGACCTGTGCCTATTATTTTGAACAGACCGGCAGGAGGCTTACCTTTGAGTACAGTCTGGTGCGCGGTGTGAATGATACGAAAGAGGATGCAGAAGAGTTGTCGGCGCTCATTAAACACTTGAACTGCCATGTGAACCTCATTCCTGTAAATCCTATCAAAGAACGTGACTTTGTGCAGTCGGAGCGTTCTGCCGTGGAGGCTTTTAAGAACAGACTGGAACAGAGGGGAATCAATGCCACTGTCAGGCGGGAAATGGGCAGAGATATAGACGGAGCCTGCGGACAGCTTCGCAGAAGACATATCGAAACAGCAGAAAAGCAGGATAAATCATAGAAAAGAGCGGCGGATATTCTCTAATCTTGAATTTGGGATTTCCCTGTGTTATGATTGAGACTGATGTGGTAAATACTAGAAGCAAAAGAAAACATTAGGAGGAACTTACAGTGCTTAAGTCCTATGCAATAACAGATATCGGACAAAAAAGACAACTGAATCAGGACTTTATCTATCTGTCTGAGACTCCTATCGGCAATCTGCCCAATGTATTTATTGTGGCAGACGGCATGGGGGGACACAATGCGGGTGATTATGCATCCCGTTATGCAGTGGAGACTGTAGTAGAGGAAATCGGTGCTTCGTTTGAGAAAAATCCTGTCAGGATTATGGGCAGGGCGATTGATAAGGCAAATGAACTGATCCGAAAGAGAGCACAGGAGGATCTGTCACTTAACGGCATGGGAACCACGATGGTTATTGCTACCTGTATGGGAAGATATCTGGAGGTTGCCAATGTGGGAGACAGCAGACTCTATGTGGTGAATCAGGGTCAGATAGAGCAGATTACACAGGATCATTCTCTGGTGGAGGAGATGGTCCGTATGGGTGGTATTGACAGAGAGTCGGCGAGGAATCATCCGGATAAAAATATCATTACCCGGGCGATTGGCGCGCGAGATTATGTGGAAGCAGATTTCTTTAATCTGGAATTACAGATGGGGGACATGGTTTTACTTTGTTCCGATGGTTTGACTAACATGATAGATGACGGGATGATTCACCGGATTATGACTAACGGTGAGAGCCTTAAGAACAGGGTAGAAGAATTGGTAGCGAGGGCTAATCAAAACGGCGGTAAGGATAACATATCAGTGATTGTGATCGAACCGCTTGCGGACGAGTAGATTGAGAAAATCATACTTCAAATTCACAGATTGAGAGAGAGGCATGGTTATTGACATGATTAAGATAGGAATGATGATCGGAGACAGGTATGAGATCTTGGAAAAGATCGGTACCGGCGGAATGTCAGATGTATATAAAGCCAAAGATCATAAGTTAAATCGTTTTGTTGCGGTCAAGGTACTGAAACAGGAATTCAGCGAGAATGCAAATTTTGTATCGAAATTCCGGGTTGAGGCACAGGCGGCAGCAGGGCTTATGCATCCCAATATCGTTAATGTGTATGACGTTGGAGAAGAAAGTGGTATCTACTACATTGTTATGGAGTTAGTAGAGGGTATCACGTTAAAGAAATATATAGAGAAGAAGGCAAGACTTTCCGTAAAGGAAGCTATCAGTATTGCGATTCAGGTGTCTATGGGAATTGAGGCGGCGCATAATAATCATATTATTCACCGCGACATCAAACCCCAGAATATTATTATCTCTAAAGAAGGCAAGGTAAAGGTGACGGATTTCGGCATCGCCAAGGCGGCCACCAGTAATACCATTACTTCCAATGTTATGGGGTCTGTCCATTATACATCACCGGAGCAGGCAAGAGGCGGATACAGTGATGAGAAAAGTGATATCTATTCACTGGGTATTACCATGTTTGAAATGCTCACGGGCAGAGTGCCTTTTAACGGAGAGACAACGGTTGCGATTGCCATCAAGCATATACAGGAGGAATTACCTTCTCCCAGAGAGTATGTGCCGGAAATCCCGATCAGCGTAGAGCAGATCGTGTGCAAATGCTGCCAGAAGAGTCCCGACAGAAGATACCAGTCCATGGCAGAACTGATCGTAGACTTAAAACAGTCCCTCATTAATCCGGACGAAGACTTTGTGAAAGTGATTGATCCCGATGAAGAAGCTTCTACCAGAATGATCACAGATAAAGATATGGCACAGATTAAGCGCCAGTCCGAGAGAAGAGATTCTATGGATGAAGCAATGCGTTTAAAGAAAAATAACGTACGCACATACGCGGATGAGGATGAAGACGAAGAAGATGACGAGGATGAAGATTGGGATATAGACGAGGATGATGAAGATTACGATCCCAAGATGGAGAAGATTACTACGATCCTTGCCGTTGTAGCAGCATTGTTGATCGGCTGTATCGTGATTTTCCTGATCGGAAGAACTTTCGGTATTTTCAGCTTTGGTTCTACAGGCTCGGATGAGCAGGCAACACATGGAGAAACAGAACAGGTGGAGATGATCCGGGTTGTAGGAATGAATGTGGATGAGGCTAAGAGAGCCTTGCTGGAATTAGGACTGACACCGGAGATTCAATACGAAGTAAACAGTGCATATGCAGTGGGAACCGTACTGCGTGCCAGCGTACAGGACGGTTTGATGGTAGATAAGAATACGAACATTGTTTTGACGGTGGCGGAAAGCTCAGAGGGTATAACAGTTCCGTCAGTGACCGGTAAATCCCAGTCGGAAGCAACCTCTATTCTGGAAAAAGCAGGATTTGTGGTCAATGTGACAGAGAGTTATGATTCTACGGTGGAGAGCGGATACGTTATTTCACAGTCACCGGAGGAAGCTACTACAGCGCCGGAAGGATCTTCTATTACAATACGCGTCAGTCAGGGAACGGAAGAGAACAAGGTAAGGGTACCGGAAGTTATCGGTCTGATAGAAATGGATGCTGTGGCAAGTTTGACGGAGAGCGGCTTGACAGTTGGTACTGTTACATCGGTAAGTAACGAAGACCCGAATCTGACGGATAAAGTGTGCTACCAGAGTTATTCGGTAGGGTCTTATGTCAATAAAGGGACAGCGATTGATCTAAAGATCAGTACAGGACCGTCTCAGGTGACTTACCGCTATTCCGAGGGAATTACGGCACCCACAGAGGATGCGGATTATCGAAGCGGTATGGCTGTCACGGTTACGGTGACTACTGCAGATGGCACACAGTTGCTTAGTACCCAGACCTCTTCTTTTCCGGTAGCCGTTAATTATACGGGAATTAAGTCAGCAACGGGTATGATTACTTTTACCTTTACTGTACAGACAGAAGAAACCACGACAACAGACCCGGATACAGGGGAAACTGTTACCACACCCGGTTCCTCTCAAGAGAAGACGGTAACGAGAGAGATAAGTTTTATACAGGAATAAGGTATAAAATCACATTAATATGCTGATTTATTGATTGAAGTTGTGATGCTTACAGCCTTAAAAGATGGGTTTGGAAAAGTGTATGCAAGGTAAGATTATCAAAGGAATCGCCGGATTTTATTACGTCTATGTGGAAGGGCATGGCGTGTACGAGTGTAAGGCGAAGGGAATATTCAGAAAAGATCATGTAAAGCCGTTAGTAGGGGACGACGTGATTGTGGATATATTGGATGAGGAGCAGATGTTAGGCAATATTCGGGAAATACTGCCGCGAAGGAGTGCACTGATCAGACCGGCGGTTGCCAATGTGGATCAGGCGCTGGTCATATTCGCCATCGTGAAGCCGAATCCTAATTTTAATCTGTTAGACAGATTCCTGATCCGTATGGAACGGCAGAATCTGCCGACGATTATCTGTTTTAATAAGCAGGATATTGCGACCAGACAGGAGAAAGAAGCGCTGAGGGAAGCCTATGAGACCTGCGGTTATCAGGTGTGTTTCGTCAGTGCGTTAGAGAATGAGGGATTAGGGCAAATCAAAGCGCTGCTTGCGGGTAAGACCACCACGGTGGCGGGACCAAGCGGTGTCGGCAAATCCTCCCTGATCAATCAGCTTGCGCAGAAAGTCCATATGGAAACTGGCGCCATCAGCGAGAAGATAGAGCGGGGAAAGCATACTACCAGACATTCGGAGATTATCGCTCTGGGTGAGGAAACTTTTATTGTGGATACACCCGGATTCACTTCCCTGGACATCTCGGAGATTACGAAGGAAGAGCTGGGAAACTATTATCCGGAATTCGTACAATACGAGCCTTATTGTAAATTCAGCGGCTGCGCCCATATCAGTGAACCTTCCTGCGGTGTGAAAAATGCCGTGGAAGAAGGGAAGATCAGCCGGGTACGGTATGAGAATTACAAGGTGCTGTATCAGGAACTGAAAGAAATCAAACGATATTAGATTTTGGAAAAGGACATTATTCAGATGTCCTTTTCTTGCATTCCGGCGTATATTACTATATAATCTAGTTAGCATAGACTAACTGTTTGCATTCAATAAGATGTAGTGAACTTGTGATTTGTGAACTGTTGATATGATGTATCCGGTTGCTATGACCAAAGCGCAAAAGAAATGCCAGCCCGGATCAGACGTGAAAACGGCTGTAAAACGGCAGCAGACATACTGGAAAAGAATTTCGGAGGAAGCAAAATATGAGCATACTTTACAGCATATTAAAACCGGTGGTCAGAAAATTAGTTAAAAACGGGACTCATATGGAAGAGAACTATGAAGATTTTGTACGCACTTCTTATCAAATTCAGGCGAAGTTTAAGTTTAAGCTTCCTCACAGGAAAGGCTATGAATTCAGGGATGAGATCATTGACGGCTGTCATTGTATTGTGGGACACAAAACCGGTTCGAATACCAAAAGAGCCCTGGTTTATCTGGTAGGAGGCGGAGAGAGAAGATATCAGCTTTCGGGAGTCAAGACAATGATAAGATACATCAATGAGACGGATCGTGATCTGTGGATTCCCTTGTATCCTCTTTATCCGGATTATGATTTTCAGGATGAAGTGAAGATGATCTGCGATACTCATGCGAGAATGTTAAAAGTTTATGCTGCTGGGGAGATTGCATGGCTTGGCTTTTCTGCCGGAGCGGATTTGATCATGTCTGCGGGACGTTATATTATCAAGACAGGAAACAGGCTTCCCATGCCGGGGCTGATGATTCCGGTTTCCTGCTGTAATCTCGATATCTCAGAGGAAAGCTATGGGCGGATGAAAGAAATTGAAAAGCGCGATATTATGATGTACGCCCGTTTCATGAAAATTTTCCCGGATTTCTATAATCATGATAACAAGCCTCCCAGATATTTATTAGGCTGCGCGGCAACGGATGATTATACCGGCTTTCCCAGAATTATTATGTATTTTGGCGGAGATGAAATATTCGCCGCAGAGGCGCCGGAATATGAGAAGGCATTTATCCGGTGCGGCGTGAGGGATTATACGATCCATGTGGAACCGGGACTGTTCCATGCATATCCCATGTTTACTTTTTTGAAGGAAGGAAAAAAGGGAGAGGACGAGATTATCGGTTATCTGCAATAGGTTTTCCGTAGGGTTCGCTTCAAAAATCCAAGAATTTACTTTTATACCCCTTTATGCTATAGTTTTGTATGGTTTATATATTTTTTAACCACATCTAAAGATAGCAGAATATATAATAACTCCAAGGCTGCCTGAGCAATTTTGGCTGAGAAGAGTTTAACATCAGGAGTGATTCCACTGCATCTGATTTCATGGAGATTTAAGGGGAAAATAATATGGAAGTGAAAATAATAGCATATATACTGGTCGGAATTTTTCTGGGACCGGTAGTTTCGATTGCAATAACGCCGATATTTTGTCTGCTAAGAAAGATTTTCTTTGTTCCATTTATACGAGAAAATCTGCGTAAGGAAGCAATAAGAAAAGGGCATGTTATTGAAGCATCACTTCAGAAAAGTTACAATGCAGCGGAACCTGATACAGAATTTGGTAACGTAGGAACAATGGAAGATATAGGTGTATATCATTATCAATATAATGGAAAAACGTATAAATATCGAGCGATTACATCAAAAGGATTATCGTCAAAGATTACGCTTTATTATATAAAGAATCCCAGGAGAGCAACTGTTGCGTGTGATTTGGGAAATTGGGAAACTCCGTGGTTTAGATTCTATTTAATCATATCTCTCGTAAGTGCGATTGCAATAGTAATAGTTGGAGTGACGATAGGGTGAAAATGTTATGATCAGGGCAAATAAATCACGGAAGATAGATTAAGGAAAAACAATGAGCGTGGAGAAATAATGATTGTAACAAAAAATGAAAATAGGTAAGGACAAAGAAGCTGTAATGTGGTATACTTCTAGCTGTATGCGATATTATGGCTTCTGCCTTTTTAACAAGCCCTGTAAGAAAATCGTAAAAAGGTACACCCGCCTTAAGGGTAGGTGTAAAAATTGTAAATAAAGGAAATTTTAGGAGGAATATTAAAATATGAAACTAGGAATCGTAGGACTTCCAAACGTAGGAAAAAGTACCCTTTTTAACTCTTTGACAAAGGCAGGCGCAGAATCCGCCAACTATCCCTTCTGCACGATCGATCCGAATATCGGTATCGTAGCAGTACCGGATGAACGTTTGAAACTTTTAGGGGATATGTATCATTCCAAGAAAGTAACGCCTGCAACCATAGAATTTGTAGATATTGCAGGCCTTGTAAAAGGAGCATCCAAGGGTGAGGGACTCGGTAACCAGTTCCTCAGCAATATCCGTGAGGTAGATGCCATCGTGCACGTAGTACGCTGCTTTGAGGATACGAACATTGTTCATGTAGACGGCTCTATTGATCCGCTGCGTGATATTGAGACGATTAATCTGGAACTTATCTTTTCCGATATAGAGATTTTGGAGCGCAGAATTGCCAAAACTGCCAAGCTGGCCAAGATGGACAAGACAGCGGCCAAAGAGTATGCTTTGCTTGAGAAGATCAAGGCACATCTGGAAGAAGGAAAGCTGGCAAGGAGCTTTGAGACGGATGATGAGGATGAGCTTGCTTATCTGACTTCCTACAATCTGTTGACCTATAAGCCGGTCATCTTTGCTGCCAATGTGGCGGAGGATGATCTTGCAAGTGACGGCGCAGACAATGAAGGTGTTGCTAAAGTAAAGGAATTTGCTGCCCAGAACGGCAGCGAGGTATTTGTGATCTGCGCCCAGATTGAGCAGGAGATCGCGGAGCTGGATGAAGAAGAGACGGCTATGTTCTTAGAAGATCTGGGACTCTCCGAATCGGGCTTGCAGAAGTTGATCAAAGCCAGCTATTCCTTGCTTGGACTGATGAGTTTCCTGACAGCGGGAGAGGATGAGACAAGAGCATGGACTATTAAAATAGGTACGAAAGCGCCGCAGGCCGCTGGCAAGATACATACCGATTTTGAGAGGGGCTTTATCAAGGCAGAGGTTGTAAATTACAAGGATCTGTTAGAGCAGGGCTCTCTTGCGGCAGCCAGAGAAAAGGGGCTGGTAGGTATGGAAGGCAAGGATTATGTCGTACAGGACGGAGATGTTATTTTGTTCCGGTTTAATGTGTAGTAAAAGAAAGGTTTGGATGTTACAATGCAGGATATCATGGATATCAAAGATATAGCATTCCCTAATCTGGGAATTTATCTTAGGAATGTACCGAAAAGTTTCAGTATCTTTGGCTTTGAGATTGCGCTGTATGGCGTGATTATCGGAATCGGCGTGCTTTGTGGTGTACTGCTGGCAGCACACGTGGCGAAGAAAGAGAAACTGGATGCGGATATTATTTGGGATTTTGCAATCTATGCCATCATATTTTCCATCATAGGCGCAAGAATATATTATGTGATCTTTTCATGGGATATGTATAAAGATAACCTGATCGGCATATTGAATCTCCGCAATGGCGGTCTGGCAATCTACGGTGGTGTAATCGCAGCATTTCTTACGCTGTGGGTATACTGTAAGGTTAAGAAACAGCGTTTTTTACAAATTGCGGATATCTGCGTACCGGGACTGGTATTAGGGCAGGTGATCGGCCGCTGGGGCAATTTCACGAACAGAGAGGTGTTCGGTGAGTATACGGATTCCCTGTTGGCAATGCGGTTACCGATTGATGCGGTCAGGAGCAGTGATATTTCGGAGAAAATTGCCGCAAATATTGTGGAGGGTACGAATTATATTCAGGTACATCCCACATATCTGTATGAGAGCTTGTGGAATTTGGCATTGCTGCTTCTTATGCTGTGTTACAGACAGCACAAGAAGTTTGAAGGAGAGCAATGGCTTCTGTATCTGGGAGGCTATGGACTTGGCAGGGCATGGATCGAAGGAATCCGTACGGATACATTATTCCTCCCTCACACAACGATTGCAGTGTCCCAGCTTCTGGCTGTGGTACTCTTTGTAGCGGCATTAGCCGCAGATGTGCTGATACGGCTTTATCTGAACAGGAAAGGGACGAAGACAGCTACGGTAACGATAGAGGCAGAAACGCAAAAGGAAGCAAAAGTCTCCGTGGAAGCCACAGACAAACAACAGTAAATAGAGAAACCTGTAATCAATAAAAAGGAATAACTATAAACAATATAAATAGAAGAAAGAGCTTTAATATAGTATAGATATAAGTGAATGCAACAGAACGATATGAAAATCCCGTGCAGTGATTGTGCGGGATTTTTTATGTGCAGTGATTGCACATTTCCCTTGCATTATACTCTGTTTTGGTATAAAATTGGATTAAAAGTGGTGGAAAGTGGCACGAAGTGGAACAAAGTGGTGAATTTGAACCACATTCCGGCGGCCGTATATATTTCCGTGGCAGACCACTTATGTGTTATGAAGTGTATAGATAGTAGTAAATATCTGCTGACTAGCACTTGGGGCAGGGTGATTGAATATGTTTATGGGAGAATACAATCACACAATCGATGCAAAAGGCAGGCTGATCGTTCCCTCTAAATTCAGGGAGACCCTGGGAGACACCTTTGTGGTGACGAAGGGGCTGGATGGCTGTCTGTTTGTATATGATAATGAAGAGTGGGGTATTTTCGAAGAAAAGTTAAAATCACTGCCTATTACGAATAAAGAGGCCAGACAGTTCGTGAGATTCTTTCTGGCGGGAGCAGCAGAGGTAGAAGTAGATAAACAGGGACGAATTTTGGTTCCGAATGTACTGAGAGAGTTTGCGGAGTTAAATAAAGACGTAGTGCTTATCGGCGTGGCCAGCCGTATAGAAATCTGGAGCAAGGAACGTTTCGACGGCATGGCGGCTTATGAGGACATGGATGAAATAGCAGAGCATATGGCAGAGCTTGGATTGGGAATCTAGGAATGTGTGAAAACAGACTTTTGTTTCTTGGCGTAATGCTCTGAAATAGAGGAAATAAAAGAGATGGAATTCAAACACACATCAGTTCTCTTAGAGGAAACAATTGATAATCTGCATATTAAGCCGGACGGTATTTATGTGGACGGTACGTTAGGCGGCGGCGGACATTCTTATCAAATCGCATCCCGGTTAAGCGGGCAGGGCAGACTGATAGGTATTGACCAGGACGGAGATGCCATCGAGGCAGCGGGTAAGAGACTGGAGCCGTTTGCAGACAGGATCACACTGATACGCAATAATTACTGCAATGCGAAGGAAGCACTGGGACAGATCGGTATTGATAAAGTAGACGGTATTGTACTTGATTTAGGAGTTTCTTCTTTTCAGTTGGATAATATAGAGAGAGGATTTTCCTATAAATACGATACGGCATTGGATATGAGGATGGATAAGAGACAATCCTTAAGTGCCAGAGAGATCGTAAATGACTATTCGGAGATGGAATTGTTCCGGGTCATTAAAGATTACGGAGAAGAACAATTTGCTAAAAATATTGCAAAGCATATTGTAAATGCCAGAAAAGGCAAGCCCATTGAGACGACGGGCGAGCTGAATGAAATCATCAAAGCAGCCATACCCGCCAAGATGCGGGCTACGGGAGGGCATCCTTCCAAGAGAACTTTTCAGGCAATCAGGATTGAGTGCAACAGGGAATTGGAAGTATTAAAGGATTCTTTGGATGATTTAATAGAAATGTTAAATCCGCAAGGCAGAATCTGTATTATTACATTTCATTCCTTAGAGGACAGGCTTGTGAAATCAGCGTTTCGCAGGAATGAAAATCCATGCACTTGCCCGCCGGATTTTCCGGTATGTGTGTGTGGACAAGTATCGAAAGGTAAAGTAGTAACCAGGAAACCGATTTTACCCTCGCAGGAAGAACTTGCAGTGAATAAAAGATCTAAAAGCGCAAAACTGCGGGTATTTGAAAAAGTATAGCAACCCATAGGAAAGGTATTAAGAAATGGCAACAACGCAAAGACGTGGACAAGCAAGAACGGCAAACAGAAACCGCACGGCAAACAGCCGCGGTCAGTACTATGTACAGGGTAATGTCGTTAGAAAATTAGATGTCACAAGAGAAATTCAAAGACAGCCGCAAAAGAAGGTCAGTAATACAACCCGTAAGAACAGAGAGAAGGCAAAACATATGAATGCCGGTTATGTGGTATTCTTATGTGCAGCGCTTGTTGCGACCGGACTGATTCTGATCAATTATATCGGTTTACAGTCAGATATTACGAACAGTGTACAGCATATCTCAGCATTAGAGAGCCAGTTGAATGAGCTAAAGCTTAAAAATGATGAAGATTACAGCAGAATAACAAGCAGTGTGGATTTGGAAGAAATCAAGAGAATTGCCATTCAGGAGCTGGGAATGCAGTATGCGGAGGAAGGACAGATTGTTACTTTTGCCAGCGAAAACAGTGATTATGTGAAACAGATGGCAGATATTCCACAGTAGAAGATTTGAAATAAGCAGGTGACTATTTGAGTAATCAGAGCAGAAAAAATGCGGTAAATAAATTTACGATTAAAATGCAAAAAAAGCTGCTGCTATTATATTTGATCGTATTGGCAGCTTTCATAGGGTTAAGTGCCCGTTTGATCATGATCAACAGAGATAACGGAGAAGAATATAAAAAACAGGTATTGTCGCAGCAGGAATATGATTCTACGACAATACCTTTTAAACGTGGAGCAATCGTTGACTCGAACGGAACGATTCTGGCAGTCAGTAATAAGGTATATAATGTTATTCTGGATACGAAGCTGCTGATGCAGAAAGAAGAGTATCTGGAGCCGACTTTAGATGCATTGAAAAAATGTTTTGGCATTGATACCAACACTGTAAGAGCCTATATTGCGGAGCATCCCACCTCTTCTTATTATGTGATGGCGAAGCGTGTGGAATATGATAAGATGAACGCTTTTTTGGAGTTGCAGAAAGATACTGAAACAGGGGGGAATATCAAAGGGGTATGGTTTGAGGATGAGTATAAAAGAGAGTATCCTAATGGTTCCCTTGCCTGTGATGTGATCGGGTTTACGACCAATGATAACCAGGGTACTTATGGGCTGGAGGAATATTATAATGATGTTCTGTGCGGCACCAACGGCAGAGAGTATGGATATCTGAATAATGACTCCAATCTGGAGAGAACTACGATTGCTGCGGTGGATGGCTATAATATTCAGACAACAATCGATGCAAATATCCAGAGTATTGTAGAGAAATATCTGAAAGAATTTAATGAAGAATATAAGGATAATTATCATCCCGGCAATGGTGCGGAGAATGTAGGCTGTATCATTATGGAAGTAAATACAGGTAATATTCTGGCGATGGCAAGTTATCCGAATTATGATTTAAACGATACGAGAAACACTGCAAATCTGATCGGTATGCCACTTTTGGATGCGGACGGAAAGAAACAGAAGGGCGAATATGTAACACAGGAAGCCTTAGATGCCATGGATGATGAGACCATGTACCAGCATTTGAATGCTTTGTGGAAGAACTTCTGTATTGTAGATGCTTATGAACCGGGATCAGTGGCGAAGCCTTTTACAGTGGCGGCAGCGATTGAAAGCGGATCGATTACCGGCAATGAGAGCTATAATTGTGAGGGCTACCTGGAAGTAGGGGATTATAAGATCAAATGCCATCAGACCTTCGGAGACGGTTACATTTCCGTACAGCAGGGTATCGAACGGTCCTGTAACGTAGTGTTGATGGATGTGGCATTTGCCACGGGTAAGGAAACCTTTGTCAAATATCAGCATTTATTTGGTTTTGGTTTGAAAACGAATATAGATTTGGCAGGAGAAGCGCGTACTGCCAGTATGGTATATAATGAGAATACAATCGGGCCCACAGAGCTTGCAACCAACTCTTTCGGACAAGGTTTTAATGCCACCATGATTCAGATGATTACAGGATTCTGTTCCCTGATCAATGGCGGTTATTATTACGAACCGCATATAGTAGGCAAGATTACAACGGCAGAAGGCGCTACCATAGACAACATAGAACCCAGAGTACTCAAACAGACGGTTTCCCAGTCTACCAGTGAAACGATCAAGGAATTCTGTAACACGGTAGTAACGGGAGAGAAAGGTACCGGTAAGACGGCGAGACCGGCAGGCTACATGATCGGCGGCAAGACCGGTACGGCAGAGACACTGCCCCGTAAGAACGGCGAGTATGTGGTTTCCTTTATGGGTTATGCTCCGGCGGACGATCCGCAGATTGCTATTTATGTGGTGGTGGACAGACCTAACGTACCATATCAGGATGATGCCAAGCATGCCACCAGAATTGTCAGAAAAGTGCTCACAGAAGTATTGCCGTATCTGAATATCTTCATGACGGAAGAATTAAGCGATACGGAGCGGGAAGAACTGGAAGCTTTGCAGATCCAGATCAGGACTCCGGCAGAAGATACACAAGGAGATGACGTGGAACTGGATGAAGAAGGCAATCCCATTGACCCTGATACGCAGGGAGATGCAGAAAACGGTGATGGTGATGGGAAAGAAGGCGAAGAGGGTACTGAACCTGAAAACAACGTCGATACGGAGATTTGGAAAACCTTCCCGATCGATCCGGAGAGCGGATATGCCAAAGACCCGAATACTGGATATCTGTATGATCCGAATACAGGCACCTTAGTCAGCGGAGGAAGCCTGTTGGGAGAGGAAGGCGAAGAAGAAAGCGAAGAAGATCCTGCGGAAAATACAACGGAACAGGCAGAATAAATGTAATTAAGAATAACCTCATAAAATCGGTAATAAATTATATTAATACCTTTTTATGAGGTTATCTTTATGAAAGAAGAGAAATCCTATTTACATAAAACATATCACAGAAATAAGACCGTGATTGTTTTTTTCTTATGCCTGGCAGCTTTTCTCGGATTGATTGCAAGACTCTCCTATCTGATGATTTTCCAGTCGGAATACTATACGCAGAAAGCCAAAGAACTGCATGAAAGGGAGCGGAGTATTAAGGCGGCAAGAGGGCGTATTGTGGATGCTAACGGAAAGATACTGGCAGATAACAAGACGGTCTGCACGATTTCCGTAATTCATAATCAGATTACGGATGAGGAAGAGGTGATCTCCGTATTATGTAAGGAATTGGGGCTTTCCGATGAATATGTAAGGAAGAGAGTGGAGAAGTATTCTTCGATCGAGAAGATTAAGAGCAATGTGGATAAAAGTATCGGGGATGCCATAAGAGTCTACGATCTGGACGGCGTGAAGGTGGATGAAGACTATAAACGGTATTATCCTTATGATTCTCTGGCATCTAAGGTGCTTGGTTTCACAGGCGGAGATAATCAGGGTATTATCGGATTGGAAGTAATCTATGAAGAGTATTTACAGGGAGAACCGGGAACGATTCTGACAGTGACCGATGCAAAGGGCGTGGAAGTAGCGGAAGCCGGAGAAGAGAGAGAAGAGCCGGTAAGCGGTCAGGATCTGTATATCAGTCTGGATATGAATATACAAAGCTATGCCACCCAGCTTGCCTTACAGACTATGGAAACGAAGGAGGCAGAGAGTGTTTCCATCCTCGTGATGAATCCCCAGAACGGCGAGATTCTTGCGATGGTGAATGTACCGGAATTTAACTTGAATGATCCCTATACGCTGCCGGAGGGGACTGACAGTGAGAGTATAAGTGAGGAAAAAAGGCAGGAACTGTTAAACGGTATGTGGCGTAACGGCTGTATCAATGATACTTACGAGCCGGGTTCTACTTTCAAGATCATCACCGCCGCTGCAGGGCTTGAGTCCGGCAGTGTAAAGACCACGGATACTTTTAATTGTCCCGGATTTATCATGGTGGAGGATCGCAAAATACGATGCCATAAGGTAGGAGGACACGGAGCGGAAGACTTCGTGCAGGGTACGATGAACTCCTGTAAGCAGGAAGTTGTGAAACATAGAGTGTATCAAAGTCAGGCAGACAAGAAGACCGTGAATGTGCTTCCGCCGCCCGGTGTATCCGTAACCGTAATATTGCCGCCGTGTGTTTTTACAATTTCATAAGCAATCGATAATCCCAACCCGAAGTGTCCCTTGGTGCTTCGGGATTTCTCTGCCCGGTAGAAACGGTCGAATACCTTTCTTTTATCCTCGTTGGAGATACCGATGCCGTTGTCCTGCACAGACAGGTAGAAGAAGTCCTTATCGTGAGCCTTTTTGTGAGAAAGGGACAGGGTAATATGTCCATGCTCCGGCGTATAGCTGACGGCATTGTGGAGAAGAATAGAAAGAACCTGGCTGATGCGTTCCGGGTCTGCCGGACATAAAGGCAGCCCATCCTCCGGCAGACGGATGGAGAGCGTAATTGCCTTATCCCGTGCCAGGGGTTCAAAGGTTTCATAAGAATTCATGAGCAGCGTATCTAATTCGATCGGTTTGACCTGAACGGAGAAACGCTGGTTGTCGGATTGGGACAAGGTCAGCATATCATTTACCAGAGCGGACACCCGAAGTCCTTCCTGACGGATTATTTTCAAGAAGCCCTCCTGCTTTTCGGCGGGGGCTGTTTTACAGCATTCTGCTGCGGATAAAATGACAGCAAGCGGTGTCCGCAGCTCGTGGGAAGCCGATGCCACAAACTGCACCTGTTTTTGCTGGTTTTCTATAATGGGTTTTAGAAGTCTTCCTGTGAAAATCCAGGAAAAAACAGTAAGGAGCAGAATGGCTGCGATATCGATCAGTATAAAACGCAGGCGCTGTTCCCTGATCTGGTGTTCCAGAGCTTTCATCGAGGAAAGGACGATAATTTCCAGTGAAGAAGAGGTTTTTCCCATGCAGATGACGCTTGCAAAATATTTGGTATCCGTGGATAGGGAAGTAAATTCGTATTCAAAATGATAAGATACATAGGATGGACTTGTCTGTATGGAAGGGTCGATGGCAAACCTATTGTTATAGGTATCCAGACATTCTTCTAAAAGCAGCTTTTTGGAAGAAGTTTCGTCCGAATCATTCAGTTGGTTATACAGAAAAGGAACACCGTTATCCAGAACAAAAAAGAGATAATTGCCCTGTGCTTCCATCTTGGAAAGCCATTCCATGGAAATAACAGACTGCTGTTCTAAATTGGTGGTAATGGTATTCATGTCGTTTTTAAAGGATTGAAATTGGTTTCTGTAGAGCCCTTTTTCCGAAACATACAGGTAGCAAAGGGACATAATGATCATAATGACGGTGGTGATTCCTGCACATAACAGGGTAAGCCGTATATGCACTTTTTTATACATAGGTTACTTCCTCTATTCAGTAAAGTCCTGCCCAATATACCGGCACCGGACGATTCGTCAGTCTTTCTCCTGCAGGCAATAGCCAATGCCCCGAATTGTTTTAATCTGTAATCTGCTTCCTGTTATCTGCAGGCGTCTGCGCAGAAAGTGGATGTAGTTGTCCAGATTGCCTTCCTCTACATCGCTGTCCGGACCCCAGACTTTTAGAAGTAGTGTGTTTCTCTGTAAAGTCTGTCCCTTTGACCGTAAAAAAGTTTCAAGCAGGGCAGCTTCCCTTTTGGAGAGCGTGCATTTGCCTAAAGGACCTGTCAGAATGCTTTCCGATATCTGCCAGGAGACGTCGGCAACGGTCAGAATATCAGAATCAGTCAGGGTATGAGGTCTTCTCGTGACACAGCGGATTCTTGCAAGAAGCTCTTCAAAATCGAAGGGTTTTACGAGATAATCGTCAGCACCCAGATCAAGGCCCGTTACCTTGTCGGATAATGTGCCCAGTGCCGTTATCAGTATGACAGGGGTAGAGATTCCTCTTTTCCTTAAGGAAGTCAGTACATCAGTGCCTTCCATATGAGGAAGCATTCTGTCTAACAGGATCATGTCATAAATATTCTGTTCCCCGTAAAATAGAGCTTCCTCGCCGTCTAAACAAGAGTCTACACTAAAGCCTGCCCGTTCTAATTGATAGGTGAGAGTATTATTTAATTGTTTGTCGTCTTCTGCCAGTAAAATTCTCATGGTTACCTCTGGTGCTGTGGTGATTTCATTTTATAATATTTTGTAACGCAGGTACATATTATACTATAGGGTAAAATGAACGTTAACCGGTATTGTACCAATTTTTTTTAATTATAGCATAGTAATCTGTAAGGTTTCTCTAAATAATTTATTTTTTTAATGAAATGTAAAAGACTTTATGATTTTAAATTGCACAAATCTTGAAAACGTGATAATTTATAGGTATATAGATGTTGAAAACGTGAATATTTATAGATAAATATGGCTTGAAAACGTGATGATTTAACATAACAAGAACGTTGAAAACGTGATTTGCGTTAATGGCATGAAAGGTATGGTGGCAGGCGTGAAGCTGAAAAGAAAAATATATCAGACTCTTTTACAATGGAAGCGGACAAGCAATGGGGAAACCGCGTTATTATTAGAAGGTGCAAGACGGGTAGGAAAGAGCTATATTGCACAGGATTTTGGCAGTACTGAATATAAATCCTGCCTTATAATTGATTTTTCGAATGTGTCCAAGCAAATTATAGAAGTTTTTGAAAGTGATACAACAGATTTTGATTTGTTTTTTAATAAATTATCTGTATTTTATGGTGTGAAATTATATCAGAGGGATTCTTTGATTATTTTTGATGAGGTACAGATGTATCCGAGAGCAAGGCAGTTAATCAAACATCTTGTGGCAGATGGAAGATATGATTATTTGGAAACGGGTTTGCTGATTACATTAAAGCAGAATGTAGAGAGTATTGTTATTCCGTCTGAGGAAGAAACAGTTACTATGTATCCTTTGGATTTTGAAGAATTTTTATGGGCAATGGGGGATGAAACCACGGTTCCCTATATGCAAAGCTGCTTTGAGAATAAGAAGCCTATGGGGGAAGCACTGCATAGAAAGACAATGAATTTATTCAGACAGTACATGTTAGTTGGTGGTATGCCACAGGCAGTTGCGGTTTACGCAGAGACGAAAGATTTTGAAAAAACAGATATGGTAAAGCGGAGGATTCTTACTCTTTATCGCAATGATGTGACTAAGTTTGCCAAAGGGTATGAAAGTAAGGTAATGTCTATTTTTGACGGTATTCCATCACAGCTTTCTAAGCATGAGAAAAATTATAGATTAGCATCCATTCAGAAGCAGGCACGATACCGGGAATACGAAGATGCATTTATATGGCTTGATGAAGCAATGATTATCAATACATGTTTCAATTCTACAGATCCTAATATTGGCTTGGGACTTCATGCAGAGAGGATGACGCTTAAATGTTATATGGCAGATACCGGACTTTTATTCAGTCATGCATTTTCTGATAAAGAAATTACAAAGGAGGAAGTTTATAAAGCGATTTTGTTTGATCGAATTGAGTTGAATGAAGGTATGTTTATTGAGAACATTGTTGCACAAATGCTTAAAAGCAGCGGATATAAATTATATTTCTATTCCAGAAGCGATAGGGAAAATTCCGATAACAGAATGGAGATTGACTTTTTGATCAGTAGGAACAGAAAAATCAGCCCGGTTGAGGTTAAGTCGGCATCCTATGGCAGCCATGTATCTTTAGACAAGTTTAAAAAGAAATTTTCTTCTAAAGTGGGGACAAGATATATAGTTTATACGAAAGACTTAAGAGTGGAAAATGATATTGTCTTTCTGCCCCTCTATATGGTGATGTTTTTATAAATGAATACGGATGATCTGCTTAAGTTTGATGAGCAGATAGGCATAAGGCAGCCGGAGAGTGGTTCTTCGGCTGCCTTTTTAAGATGAACCGATTGAAGTGCTCCTGACTCTTCATAAATGATGCGTTGTAAAAGATATGTTCCGGTTTAGAGATAATTTAGAGATAAGTCTGATACGATTCATGTGTTAAGAGAATGAAGTTTCCCAGTCATTTTGGAGTAACAGTACGTTCTGTGAATATAAAATGGCTTTATGCAAATAGGACATTTTGCGGGGCGGAAATAAGATCATTGAAAATAAAAAGTTGGAAATAGGAAAGGGAGCAAAAGATAAGATGAAAAAAGGATTTCAATTTCTAAGGCAGAAAAAGAGAACAAACAGAACATTGGCAACGCTGCTGACATTTTCCATGTTGACAGCGATGCTCGTCGGCTGCGGAGCACCTTCTGGGGAAGGGAACGGAATGAATACGCAGGAAGCTGGCGGTGTATCAGCAGAAGGGCAGGATACATCACAGGCATTCGATAGTACGGCAATGGGACGATATGTGGAAGAAATCACAGATTTGTCAGACCGTATTTCCGGTTATGGTGATAGTCTTTACCGGCTGAATGACGGAAGCCTTGTGATTGCAGATAAATGGATGGGATTTCTAATTTCGAAGGATAATGGCGCTACATGGGAAGAAGATCCCAGAGACTGGCATACGGAAATGGTGGAAAATCAAACTTATATTATGAGTCTGGGAGTGGGGCCGGATAATACGGTGGGTGTGATCTACAATGATGATTCATATTCCGATACAGAGACAGAAAAGCAGGAAGAGAACACAGAAACAAAGGAAGAGAACACAGACTCACAGGAGGAAGCGGCAGAAGCAGATGACACTAAAGAAGCAGAAGACGAAATAAGTGATGATAAGGCAGAAGAAGAGGAAGCCGCAGAGAGTGAATATGAAGAACCCGAATTAAATCCCAAATGTCTGATTGTGAAAACGGACGGGACACAGATACCTGTAGATATTCCGGTAACCGAAGAAGATTCTTATATATATAACGTTTATATATCAGATGACGGCAGAATTTTCGTAACGACTATGGGAAGCGGCAATATTTACGAAGTAAAAGAAGACGGGAGTAGTGAACTGTTCCTGACACTGGAGACAGATTCCCGCCCGGAGCTGATCCAGTTTCAGGATAATCTGATGATCATAGACGGATACGGCTGTAAGGGACCGCTATTTTATGATCTGGATCAGGAAGAATATATAGAGGATGAGGTGTTAGACCAGTTCGTAGACGAAAATTATAAAGACAGAAACAGCGGAGGCAGTGATTCGTACAGTATGTATTTCTTCCCCGGAGAAGAGGATGTTCTCTATCTGGCAGGAGCAAAGGGGCTGTACCGTCATGTGATAGGAGGAAGCGTAATCGAACAGGTGATTGACGGAAGCCTTTGTACGTTTAACAATCCTGCCTACAGCATCTATGGAATGACTGTGCTTGATAATAACGAGTTTATGGCTTTGTTCACGGGAAGTAAGCTGGTTCGTTTCGTCTATGATCCTGATATTCCCACTGTGCCGAATGAGAAACTGAAGGTTTACAGCTTGAAAGAAAATGATACAATCCGGCAGGCAATTACCCTGTATCAGGCGGCTAATCCGGAAGTTTTTGTGGAATACGAGGTCGGTATGGGAGAAGACAGTTCCCTGACAAAGGATGATGCATTAAAAAGCCTGAATACGGAAATTATGGCGGGAGAGGGCCCGGATGTCCTGATTTTGGATGATATGCCCCTTGATTCTTATATTGAGAAAGGTCTGCTTCTTGATCTGAGTTCTGCCTTGAACAGTCTGGAGGGAGAAGAGGAATTATTTGCCAATATCGTAGATGCGATGAAAACAGATGATAAGGTATATATGATGCCTTGTGAAATTCAGCTTCCGGTCATAGTGGCAGATCAGAAGTATATTTCTGCGGCAAAGAACTTAGAAGGCATCGCTGATGCGGTAGAAGAACTGCGAAGTGATCATCCTGATAAGGATTTATTAGGATTGTGTACGGAAAGAAGTGTTATGCGGTTGTTTGCCATGACCTGTGTACCATCGTGGATAACGGAAAGCGGTGAAATCAATCGAGAAGCAATTACGGAATTCCTGACACAGACGAAGAGAATTTATGATGCACAGATGGACGGAATTCCCGATGCGAGTGTGGATGATTTTAACGCAAGAAATGAATATTATTTGGAGGAAGACGGGCAAACATGGGAAGATTCGGATTATTTCAGAACTTCGGTAAATATCATTGACCTTATTGGCGGATTTTCCTATATGGAATGCGGGGCATTAAGTTATGCTTATGGTTATGCAAATGTGATTTCCGCAGATAAAGTGAAAAATTATGAAAACAGTGAATGGATTCCAATGACCGGACAAAACAGCAACGTATTTTGTGCACAGACACTGCTTGGCATCAACGCTGCATCGAAGAATAGCGGGCGGGCGGAAGATTTCATAAAGGTTTGCCTTGGCAAAGAAAATCAATCCAATCTGTTTAAAGGGTTTGCTGTAAATAAGGCAGCCTTTGCGCAAAGCTTCGTTGTAAAGGAAGAGGATATGAGTGAAGACGGTATTTATGGCACGCTGTGTATGGGCAATGATGACGGACTTTATATTGAATTACCTGTTTACTGGCCGACTGAGGAGCAGATTGAAGAACTGAGAAACTATTTGGAAACAGCGGATACGGTTTATATAAAGGATGACAGATTAGAAGAGGCTGTGTATGAAGAAGGTGTTTTCTATATGCAGGGGCATCATAGTCTGGAAGAAGCAGTCAGTGCGATTGAGAAGAAGGTTTCTCTGTATATGGCCGAATAAAAGGGAATGAAGTTACACTAAGGCTGCAAAATACGCAGCCTAAGTGTAACTAAGTCATTCCCGGAAGAATGCCCTTAGGGGGCATTCTTCACGTGGCGGATTGAGTAACTTGGTGACAGGACGGGTCGATAGGTGCGCGATGGGAAAATTTGGTGGCGTAATGAGAGAGAAGAATATTTGGATGAAAGGGAATTGGAAAGGAATGCGGAAGAGACAGGGGACGAAGACGGGAAGGGCGTTTTTGGTGTTTATGATGCCTAGTTTTCTGGGGGTGTTGATTTTTGTTCTGCTTCCTTTTCTGGATGTAATTAAGCGGTCTTTTGCTACGGCAGTGACGGGTCAGTTTAATGGAATTCAGAATTATAAGACCATATTTACCAATCAGGCATTTGTTCTGGCGGTGAAGAATACGTTTCGTTTCACAATCGTGTGTATTCCGTTATTGGTAGTGATAGGGCTTGTGATTGCGCTGCCGCTCAGCAAATTAAAAAGTGCCGGTACGGTAAAATCGCTGTATTTATTTCCTCTTGCCATGCCTACGGCAACGATTGTCATTGTATGGAAGATGTTTTTCTATAAACAGGGATTTTTAAATCTCTTCCTGACACGATTTGGCGAGTGGACCGGATTGTGGGGAGAAATACATAAGGATTATCTGGGAAGCAGTGCAGCTTTCTGGGTATTGGTGTTTAGTTACGTCTGGAAGAATACGGGTTATACGGTGGCTTTGTGGCTTGCGGGAATTTTGGGGATTCCGGGTGAACTGTTGGAAGCTGCTAAAGTTGACGGCGCTTCCGGCGGGCAGATCTTTTTTAAAATTGTGCTCCCGAATTTAAAGGGAAGCCTTTATACGATCGTGATCCTTTCCTTTCTGAACTCTTTTAAGATATACAGGGAGGCATATCTGGTGGCAGGAGCCTATCCGGAACAGGATATTTATTTGTTACAGCATTTGTTTAATAACTGGTTTGTGAATCTTGATTTTGACAAGATGGCAGCAGCTGCTGTTTGTGTTGGAGGTTTCTTATTTATTGTTATCATGCTGCTGCAGCATTTATGGGATAAGCAGGAAACGTAGAAATGGATGGAATAGTTGAAAACCGTAAGGACAGAGGAGCAGAAAAAAACATGATATGGAATGCTCAGATATGGAAAAATAAACATATAAAAAGTGCAAAACAGGGGCTCACTACATTTCTGCTCCTGTTGCCTGCCATATTTGTATGTCTGCCGATCATACTGTTAGTGACAGGCTCCGTGATGGGTAACGGAGAATTGAAGCAGTATCTATCACCGATTTTTACAGAGGGAATGGAATACATCAGTTGGAAACTTGTACCGGATTATCCGACCTTTGAAAATTACGGGAAACTGCTTTTTATGACACCGCAGTTTTTTGTCTTGTTTTGGAATTCCATGAAATTAGTCGGGTGTATTCTGATCGGACAACTTGCCGTGGGAGTGCCTGCGGCGTGGGCGTTTGCCGTGTACAAGGTCAGGGGAAGCAGAACCCTCTTTGTGCTTTATGTGGTGCTCATGCTTTTACCTTTTCAGGTTACCATGCTGTCAAGCTATCTGGTGCTCAACAGGCTGGGGCTGCTGAATACCCATCAGGCAGTAATCTTACCGGCGGTATTTTCCACCTTCCCTGTTTTCTTATCTTACGGCGGGTTTCGGTGCATTCCCATGCAGCTATTCGAGGCGGCAAGGATTGACGGGGCGGGAGAAGGCACCATCTTCTTAAAGATAGGGCTGCCCCTTGGGAAGAGCGGATTGCTGTCTGCAATGGTCTTAGGGTTTCTGGAATATTGGAACATGATGGAACAGCCGATGGCTTTTCTGGAGGATAAAGCTTTGTGGCCCCTTTCCTTATATCTGCCGGAAATCACATGGGTGCAGGCGGGATATGCTTTCGGGGCTTCTATGATCACATTGATTCCGGCAGTGTTTGTGTTTGTCTGGGGACAGGATTATCTGGAACAGGGAATTATTTATTCGGGTTTAAAGGAGTAGGAAAGGGGAAAATACCATGCAGCAGGAAAACCGGTTGGCGGAAATCAGAAAAAAGAAAATTATCATAGGCTTTTTCATATTTTTGGGCTTGATGTGGCTTTGTACCATCATATCCAAAAGTATATATGCATCCAAACTGCCCGTAGTTACCACCGCACAGACAGAGCAAAAGTATGTGGAACACCGGGTGGAAGTTGAGGGAATCGTAATTGCAGGAGATAAAAGCCCGATCACGGCTCTTGACGGGCTTCGGGTTGACAATCTGATGGTTCAGGTGGGTGACAGAGTAGCGGAGGGCGATGTGCTTTTTTCCATAGATATGGAGGATCTGGCTGATATCATGGAAGAAAAGCAGACCCAGATTTCCAAGCTGCAGGTTCAGATCAATACGATTCTATCCAATGAAGAGCTGGCAAAGCAGAAGAAAGCATTGGAGGAGGAGCGCGCCAGAGAAGATTATGACGAATTGGCAAGATACAAGGATACTTTGGTCGGCAGGGCGGCAGAGAAAGTGAGCCAGGCGGAGGAAGACATCGAAGAGGCGGCTGACGAGAGACGCTTAGCGCAGGAGAATGCCGCAGCAGGGTCGGGAGAAGAGAAGACAGAAGAAGAGCTGAAGCAGGAGGAAGAGCAGAGAGAAGCCGAAGACAAGCAGATGAAGGATGCTTTGCAGGCAGCCGCCTATGCGGAAGCCGATGCCAAATGGGAGAGAGACAATGCGATCAAAGAAGCGGGGAGAAAGGTGGAAGATATTCTTCTGCCGGAAAGTGAAGATTCCACCTTGTCAGTGTATCAGCTAGAGTTTACCGATTTGCAGGAGGAACTGTCACAGTATCAGGCGGTGAAGGACGCGGAAGGTCAGATCAGAGCCGGACAGGGCGGGCTGATTACGGATATTTATATTAGTGTCGGGGACAGGATTCCTACTTCGGCGGTTATGCTGATTGCTGATGAAGAAGTCCCCTGCCAGTTTAAAACAGTTTTGGATAAGGAACAGAAAAAGTATGTGGGATTGGAGGACGAGGTTTCCCTGAAACTGGACGGAGGCAGCAGAGAAATGGAACTTTCCGTAGATTACCTGTCAGAGAGCGAAACGATGCCGGGCAGTTATGAAATTTACATTAACCTTCCGGAAGGAAAAGGAACACCCGGCTTATCGGGCACAATGATCCATACGGAAACAGGAGAGAAATATGCCTGCTGTATTTCACCGCAAGCCATTCACACGGAAGACAGCAGAAGTTATGTGTATGTGGTGAAAGAGCGGGAAGGAATTCTGGGGATGGAATATTATGTGGAAGAAGTAACTGTCAGGATTCTGGATCAGAATGAGTCCTGGGCAGCCATAGAAGGCGCCTTGGATGGTGAGAGTCAGATCATTGTCTCTGCTACCAAAGAAGTACATAACGGAGATATCGTCAGGTATTAAATCACCTTAAACGATTTAGGAAAATAAGACACCAAAATGAAAAAATAGCGTATTGTTTATGAAAAATCAATATGCTATTTTTTTAGTACCTAAGCGTTTGACTATAAAATGATACATGAAGGGAGATAAGCAATGCAGAAAATCAGACTGATTGTCACAAACGATGCCAAGAAAGAATACTGGCAGGAATCTGAATTGGTGAAAGAAGCAGTCAATTCAGAGATGGGAATCGTAAAGGTCTATGCTGATGAGAAGGAGCAGACCATTGACGGTTTCGGCGGGGCTTTTACGGAAGCCAGTGCACACAACTATCAGAAGCTTGACAAGGAGAAACAGCAGCAGTTGATAGAACAATATTACGGAGAGAGCGGTCTTCGCTATAATATGGGCCGTATTCATATGAACAGTTGTGATTTTGCACTGGGTAATTATACTTATATTGAGGAGGGGGACGATACCCTTTCCACCTTTAATATTCAGCATGATTTTAAGGAAATCATCCCCATGATCAAGGATGCTATGGAGAAATGCGGCAATGAGATCAACTTCATGGCAGCGCCGTGGTCTCCGCCGGCCTTTATGAAGACCAATGGGGAGATGAATCACGGGGGTAAATTAAAGAAAGAGTATTATCAGGCATGGGCAGAGTATTTTGTGGCATTTATCAAAGCATATCAGGAAGCGGGTATTAAAATCTCATATGTAACAATACAGAATGAGCCTGCTGCAACGCAGACCTGGGATTCCTGTGTTTATACGGCGGAAGAAGAAAAAGATTTCGCGAAAGATTATCTTGCCCCGGCATTAGAGAAAGCGGGACTCGAAGCGGTGGAAATTTATATTTGGGATCACAACAAAGAAGTGGTGATCGAACGTGTACAGCCTGCTTTTGCGGACAAAGAAGCAAGAGAAAAAATCACGGGAATTGCCGTTCACTGGTATACGGGAGATCATTTTGAAGCGATTGAATTACTTCGTAAAAAGTATCCTGAGAAAAAGATTTTCTTTACGGAAGGCTGCGTGGAATATTCCCGTTTTGCAGATTCCGGTGAAGTGCAGAAGGCGGAGATGTATGCGCATGATATGTTAGGTAACCTGAAAGCAGGCATCAGCGGTTTTCTGGACTGGAACCTTCTGCTGGATGAAAAGGGCGGTCCGAATCATGTCGGTAATTTCTGTGCGGCGCCCATGATGCTGACAGTAGGAGAAGATGGTAAGATAGATTTTGAGAAACGTTTATCCTATTATTACATCGGACATTTTTCACGTTATATCAAACCGGGTGCGGTGAAGGTTGCAGCCACAAGATATACGGACAAGGTCGAGGTTGCGGCGTTCTTAAATCCCGATAATAGCAGAGCCATTGTATTATTAAATAAAACAGAAGAGGAAGTAAAACTTTTGTTAAATGATGCGGGTGAAGGAGTTCCGATTGCTTTAGATAGCCACTCTATTGCAACTGTAGTATACTAATATTATATAATTTTCTCACAGCAGAGAAGGAAAACAACAGAAATAGGGGGGATCCTGTGGAATTACAAATTTTAAAAAACGAAGAAAAAAGAATGAATTTTATCATGTTTCTGTTTCTGGCAATCATACCGGTAGTTGCAGTTGCGTATGTATTGCTGTTTAACGGAGGCACGGCAAAAGACAGCATTGCGCTTCTTATGGTGGTATGCGATTTATTAGTGAAAGCGTTTGAAAAGAAGCTTGGAAAGTGGGCGAAATATTTGTACATTTCCATTTTGCCGGTTATGGGAGCCGTTACTATTGTGTTGGGCAATCCTGCCGCTTTTGGTGCAATGGCAGAGGCTTATTTTCTGGTATTGTTCTTATCGGTTCCTTATTATGATTATTCCATGATAAAAGTATGTGCGGCAATCACTGTGGTACCGAATGTCATTGCCATGATACTGTTTCCGAAGATGTATCTGGCGATGTATACGCTTTCTATCTGGATCTTTGTATGGATGGTATATGTGCTGGCAATTCTTGTTGCGGTATTGATTGTACAGAGAGCACGTTCTTTATTCTTGACAGTAGAAAGCAAGGAACGGGAAGTAGAAGAACTGCTTGAAAATGTCCGTGGGGCTTTTGAGGGAGTACAGCAATCCTCCGGAAAAATCTATGATGCATTACATGATTTTGAGCAGAGCGCCGCTGAAATAGCTGCCTCTACCGAAGAAATTTCCAGTAGCGCGAATTTACAGATCCAGCAGGTGCAGGGAAGTCTTGAAATATTTAATGATCTGAATAATAAGATTGAAAGCTCCGAAGAGCGGGTTGCCCAAACCGTTGAGAATATTAAACAGCTCAAAGTAAAGAATGATGAAGGAATCACGGCGATAGAAGAACTTTCAAAGAAGTTTGATGAAAATATCAAATCTACACAGGTGGCATCAGAGGGCGTGACGCTGCTGGCACAGAAATCCAGTTCCATCGGTGAGATCATAGAAAGCATCAGCCAGATTGCGAAGCAGACAAACCTGCTTGCCTTAAATGCGGCGATCGAGGCAGCCAGAGCCGGAGAGGCGGGAAGAGGCTTCGCAGTAGTAGCGGATGAGATCAATAATTTGTCGGGAGAATCTGCTACAGCAACCCAGAAGATTGATGCGATTCTGCAGGACGTCATTTCTACTGTAGATGAGATAAACAAAGTGATTGATAACAATAATGTCATCGTACAGGAATCAAACGAGAAACTGGACGATACGGTAAAGATTTTTGAAACCATGCTTCATTCTTCTGAGGAAGTTAATACGGTGATTGACCTGTTAAAAGAAGAACTGGCAAGTATTGTTGACATTAAGGAAAACTTACTGGAGGCAATGGAAAAGGTTGAGGATATTTCCCGCAAATCCGTACAGAATACGGAAGAAATCAATGCTTCTACAGAGGGACAGGCAGCGGGGATCGATAATATTCTCAAATCTATGAAAAATGTACAAAGCGGCATGAATCAGCTTGCCATGGTATTGAATACCAATAAGGAAGCATAAAGGAAGATTCGGATTACTGATACATAAGCAGCATAAAGAAAAGCGGGGAAAGCATAAGATTGGCTTTCCCCGCTTTTTGTTTATGGTTTGAATGGAATCATGTAAGAACTTAAATATGGAAAGAGGAAATCGCTTCTTCCAGTTCCCGCATATGATGATTCAGTTCTTCTTCGGACCTGCTTAACTCTTTGGAAGCTTCAATCTGTGTATCCAGGGAGACTTTGACAGCCTCGGCAGAAGCGATGGAGTATTTAGATAACTGCTGGATATTCTGCATGGAAGACAGCACCTGTTTCCGTTCCGTATCCATTTCTTTTGTACTGGCAGCTACAATGCTGATATTCTGTATGAACTGATCCACAAAGGAGCTGATCTGCTGGAATGCATGTTCCGTGTTAGTGACAGTCGTTTCCTGTTTGTTCACAATTTCCTCTGCCGTTTGTACCGCTTTCACCGTATCGGCGGTATAGGAACGGATTTCGTCTGTCTCTTTCATGATTTCGGAAGCGGTAGCGGCGGAATCCTCGGAGAGCTTTCGTATTTCCTCTGCGACAACGCTGAAACCGCGCCCGAATTCCCCGGCTCTTGCAGCCTCAATCGATGCATTTAAGGACAATAGATTCGTTTGTTTGGCAATCGAGGAAATGGCGTCTGCAAAGTTGGCGATATTTACCAGCTTGCTTTCTAATGCGCTGACCTGTCTTTTAACATCTGAAGTCGCCTCATAAGTATCTTTGGACTGTGAAGTCATAAGTGACATGGCATTGATGCTGTTACGAAGTACAGTCTGTGTATCACTTATTTGCTCTGCAATCTCGCTGGTATTCGCATCCACTAATTTAATCTTGCCGGATAGTTCCTCCATTTGTCTGCGGCAGAGATGGATTTCATCCGCTTCCTGACTGATGTTATCGTCAATACCGTTCATCTCGGCTGAGATTTTCTCAATCAAAGATGCCACACTGGCAGTTGCATTACTAACTGTCTGAGAAGAAGCGGCAAGCTGTGTAATGATTCCGTTAACGGATTCGATCAGCTTTCTGGTATGTAAGATCGTATGACTGATTGCGGTTTGGATCTTGCCGAATTCATCATTTCGTTGTTTTTCTTCCTTTAAAATAAGATTTCCTTTGGAAACCTCGTCTAAACGGTTGACACTTTTGCTAATGTTTCTACCTATATTAAGGACAATGTATGTACTGATTATGATCGCAACGATAGAAGAGAGGAGAACCATCACAATAGTAATCACTTTAATGTTATCGGCTTTGGCGGTAATCGTAGAACGCGGAACCATAACCGCAAGGCGGCACCCGTTGGAGGAAATGTTTTCCGTCAGAAAATAATATTCTTTATTTTCATATTTTACATACTCCGCGGTCAGATTGTTACTGCTATTTGCAGATCCGTCGGCAGAAGATAATGTCTGGTAAAAATCTGCATTCAGTAAATCGATGGAAGTATCGCCGGTCTGGATGATCCGGTTTTCCGGCGTAAGGAAGAAGACAGAGCTGTTCTCCCCGAAATCCATTTGTTCTAATAAATCAACTATGGCTTGCTTGCTGATATCAATTATGAGTACGCCGGGATTTGCTTTACTGCCTGCCATAATACTGCAATAGATAGCATAATCATCTTCTGTTGTATCCAGGTATTTATCAACAGTTGGGTGATAGCTGCCCCAATAGATAGAAGAGGAGGCAAACATATCTGCTTCCACTTCGGAAGATTTCAAAGCTTCTATAAAAGTAGCCTGCGTAGTACGGTTCTGTAAATTGACAGTTGTTACACAGTCACCGCTTCCGGCAGGCACCATGTGAATATTTTGGATAAAATCATCGGTGCCCTCTGCAACAATAAAAGTCTCAGAAGCGGAAGAAGCAAAGAAGGAGCGGTTTGCAGTGTTCTTATCATAGGAGCCTTTGATCAGCCCTGATATGTTGGTGTCTGCTGAAAGTGTCAATATATTGGTAGCAATAGGCTTGAAAGCCTGATCCAGACAGGAAATGGACATTTCCATTGCCGTCTTGGCAGAATTTTCGTAATTTTCTCTCATTCCTGTGGCAGCTTTGCTGTATCCTAATATGCCGACAATGATAACGAAAATGATAGGAATGAGAAAGCCAATCACTAATTGGGCTTTGATAGAGATTCCTGCTTTTAAGGTTCCCGGTTTACTGATCTTCATAAAATACATGTTCCTTTCTGCCGTTAGGCCAATAATCTTAATTATATAATTATTGTAAAAAAATAAGAAAAAGAAACAAGTGTCCATATTTTAAAAAAGGTCGATTTTTTATCAATCTTAAAAAAATGACACCTTAATAAAATTTGGGCAATTTAACAGCCGGTATCCGGTCACTATAATAAACTTATCAATACAAGTTCAGTACATAAAGTACGAGGAAGGAGAATTTTTTATGAAAAGGAAGAAACTGTTAACTGTATTACTGGCTGGTGCACTTACCTTATCCTGTATGGCATGCGGCGGCAGCGAGGGTACTACAAGCAATACCGATGGAGCAACGGATGGAACCGCCACAGAAGCGGCTGACGATACAGCAGCAGACAGCACGAGTGAAACCGGAGATAAGTTAGTAATCTGGACATTATCCAATGACTTAATTGATTTCGGTAAGAGATTTGAGGAGCAGACAGGCACACCGGTAGAGACAATCGTTATTGAGCCTGCTAACTATCCTACGAAAGTACAGACTGCTTTACTGGCAGGAGAGAAAGAGCCTGATATTATCGTTGGCGAGCCTAAGATGTTAGAGGATTTCTATGACGCAGGATTCTTTGCAGATTTGAATGAATTTGGCGCACAGGATTATGCAGACCAGATCGTTGATTATGTATGGGAAGTAGGTCAGGATGCTGACGGTATCCAGAGAGCAATTTCCTACCAGATTACACCGGCAGGTATCTATTATAGAAGAGATATCGCAAAGGAAGTATTCGGAACAGATGATCCGGAAGAAATCGGAAAGTTATTTGCAGATTATCCGACTATTCTTAATACAGCACAGGAATTAAAGGCTGCCGGATACAGAATTTTCTCTTCTGACGCTGAGATGAATGTATTCTCCGGAGATTCCGCATGGGTTGTTGACGGTGTGTTAAATGTAGACCAGTCAAGAATCGATTATATGGATCTGTGTGTTCAGTTATATCAGGGAGACTTAACAGCATATGCGAACCAGTGGTCCACACCTTGGTATCAGGCTATGGCAGGTGAAGTTCCGATTCTGACAGCAGATATCCAGAACTATGCAGATGATTCCGTAAACGTATGGGATGCTGAGCAGTTTGCAGAGGCAACACAGGGCATGGATACAACAGAGGTATTCGCATTCGGTCTTCCTTCTTGGGGCGTTTTAACCTTAAGAGATAATGTGAAAGACACATCCGGTTTATGGGGTGTTTGTGCAGGTCCTGCTTACGGATTTGACGGTGGTACATACATTGGTATTTCTTCTAATTCCGAAAGAAAAGATACTGCATGGGAATTTGTTAAATTCTGTACCTTGAACGAAGAGACGGCTGATTGGTGGATTGAGTACTCTCAGGGTGACAGTGTTTCCTTAAAATCCGCACTTGAGAAACACAAAGATGATGCCAACGAAGTATACGGCGGTCAGAAACTTTATGAGTTCTGGTTAGGTCAGGCAGAAGGCATTGATACTTCTAAGGTAACAAGATACGATCAGGCAATCGGCGATGCATGGGGCAATGCAATCTCCGCAATTAAGACAGGCGAGAAGACAAAGGATGATGCGATCGCAGAGTTCTATGATGTAATCGAGTCTACTTATCCTGATATTACAGTAAACAGATAAGAGCTCTCATAGAAATAATATAAATTCGTGAATCATACCATGGCGGCAGAGGTGCTAACAGCGTCTGCCGTCTGGGTTCACGATAAACAGTAAGTAGGAAGAGATAAGAAAGGTTATGGTTTCATATGGGGAAAAAGAGTAAAAACAATATAAAGAAATATAACCAGGCGGGATATTTGTTTGTTTTCCCATTTCTTGTTGTATTTTTGGTTTTCAGTGTATATCCGGTTCTTAGAACCTTATATTTGAGTTTTACCAATGCCAAGATTGCCGGTGTGGGCAAGATGGACTGGGTTTGGTTTGAAAATTATGTCAGAGTGATTAAAGATAAATTTTTCTGGCGTTCTTTATGGAACACCATAAGAATCTGGGTTGTTAATATTGTATTGCAGCTTGGTCTTGCATTCTTATTGACGATCGTATTCAGCGATATTAAATACAAGATGAAAGGTCTTGGCATTTTCAGGGTCATTTATTATCTCCCGAATCTGATTGCAGCCACTTCCATCGCATTCTTATTCAAGACATTGTTGGACTGGCGCTATGGTACTTTCAATCAGATTATCAACAGTATATACCATTTCTTCGGAGCCAATTACAATCCGATCGACTGGCTTGGCACAGCAACTTATGCAGGGCCGACGATTGCAATCATTCAGACTTGGGTCTGGTTTGGAAACTCTTTCATTATGCTGATGGCGGGTGTACAGGGTATCTCAACGGATTATTTTGAGGCGGCAGCGATTGACGGCGCCGGAAGATGGACAGTATTTGGGAAAATCACATTACCATTGTTAAAACCGATCTTATTATATGTTGCGATCACATCCCTGATCGGTGGTTTACAGATGTTCGATCTGCCATTCCTGATGGCTGATAAAGCAAGTGCGGCTTATCCATCCGTACAGACGGCGGTAATGTATCTATATAAATTCGGATTTGAAACAGGAACGACACAGACAGGATATGCTTCAGCGATTGCATATATCATCTTTATCATTATTCTTTCTGTCTCTATTGTTCAGTTCAAAGTATTTAATAAGGAGGATTAAGGAATATGGGTACAGGTTTCAAAATCAAAAAAGCTATTTTATACATTCTCTTAATCCTTTTGGGAGCGGTGTGTTTGCTTCCGTTCCTCTTAATGTTGGTCAATGCAACAAGAAGCGGTGTAGAGATTGTAAATTCATTCACACTGATTCCCAGCACACATTTAAAAGAAAACTGGGATACTGTATTTAAATTTTTCAATCTTTTCCAGGGTATGTGGAACAGTATCAAAGTAGCAGTTCCGGCGACGCTTTTGACAGCATATTTCTCAGCGTTGACCGCTTATGGTCTGGCTATGTATGAGTTTAAGGGAAACAAGTTCATTTTTACTATGATTCTGGTATTTATGATGATTCCCGGACAGCTTGGTTTGATCGGTTTCTATAACCTGTGTACCAGACTGCACCTGGTAAACTCTTACATACCGTTGATTATCCCGGCGATCGCAGCGCCCGGAACCGTATTTTTCTTAAGACAGTATGTATTATCCGTTCTGCCGCCGTCATTAGTGGAAGCGGCAAGAATCGACGGGGCAAGTGAATTATATTCTTTCCACAGAATTGTACTTCCGATTATGTCCCCGGGTATTGCAACTATGGCGATCATGGCATTTATCGGGAACTGGAATAACTACCTGCTGCCAATGATCATATTAAATAAAAACGAGAAATTTACTCTGCCGGTTATGATGGCAACATTAAAAGCATCTACAGATATTCAGTCTAACCAAGGTGCGATTTATCTGGCAGTAGCAATTTCCGTTATACCGATCCTGCTGGTGTTCTGTTTCTGCTCTAAATATATTATCAGCAGCATTTCAGCCGGCAGTGTGAAAGAGTAGCTAATAACCTTCTTTTTATTTCTTTTCCCTTGGGCAGATATGCAGGGGTAGCACCTTGCATATCTGTTTTCCCTTTGTTATAGTTAAAATATGTATAGTATATTGATTGTTGATGATGAGAAAAATTGCAGACAGATTTTGAAAAACATAATCCGCAAATCAGGCGTTCCCGTGGATATGATCGTAGAGTGCCGCGATGGAGCAGAAGCGCTGGAGGTCTTGGGAAGTCAGGGGATTGATGTGATGTTTACTGACATCTGTATGCCGGGGATAGATGGGATTACACTTGTAAAAGAAATGCAGAAATATCCGCATAAGCCCATCACGGTTGCTGTCAGTGGTCATGATGATTTCGCTTATGCCGTGGAAATGATGCGGATGGGTGTGCGGGATTATGTCTTAAAGCCCGTTGACAGAGAACAGTTGGAGAAGCTTATCTGGAAATTTGAGGAAGAAATTCAGCAAAATCACATGCAAAACAAGACCAGAAAGCATATCGGTTATCAGCAGTTAAAATACCTGATGCAGAATGATAATATTTCCGAGAAAGAAATTGATATTATTATCAAACAGTATCAGAACAGTGTTTTCCCGGAGTCGGGATATTATATTTGCTGTCTGGAGAAAAAAGAATATCAAAGTGCCGAGAACAATCATTTTATTTATCTAAATGATGTGTGGGGCAATGATCTGTTTGTGATTGACAGCAGGGCATTGACACTGTTTTCCAAGAATGAATTACAGAGTGCTTATTTAGGATTTAGTGAAATACATTTTGGGTTGTCCGGTTTAAAACAGGCATATGAAGAGGCATTTCTTGCCAGAAGACAGGCATACCGTAAGATGGTGCACCGGGTATTTTATAAGAAGAAAGAAGCTGTCTCATTTCTGGATGAGAAAGGAATAGAAATTCTCGTTTCTTCTCAGCCGATGGAAGGGGAACAGATGAAAAAGATTGCACAACTGATCGGTACTGATAAGGGTACGGAAATTCGTCTGTTTATGAAAAATATGAAAAGGGATGTTTATAAGGGAAGCTGTTCGCTGGAGAGTTTTGAAAGCGGAATTACGACTCTGATACAAGATATCATGCATACTTATCAAAATCTTCTGAAAGAAGAGGATATGGATTTTAGCAGATTTCATAATATCTATCAGTATCCCTGTCTGGATGATTTTATGGAAGAGCTGACGGAATGGATTCTGGTGTTACAGGAGAAAATCCATACGCAATTCGATGATTATAAGAATAAACAGAAGATTACGCAGGCAGTACGTTACATTGAAACCAATTATAACAAAGATCTGAATATGGCAGTCGTATCGAATTACGTCTCCATGAATTATTCTTTGTTTTCTTATGAATTTAAGCAGTACACCGGGACGAACTTCGTATCCTATGTGAAAAAGCTGCGTATTGAGGAAGCCAAGAAGTTATTGACAGATACGGATTTGAGAATCAATGAAATCAGCACAAAAGTAGGATATGACAATGAGAAGCACTTCATGAAAACCTTCAAAAGCGTCTGCGGTGTTTCTCCCAGTGAATATCGAAAAAATACACATTTTACAGCAGAAGCCTAACAGAGATAGTTAGGCTTTTCTTTTTTTGTGAAGATACATTTCCTGATCGGCTTTTTTGAACAGTTCATGTAAATCGAGAGAAGGATTGATCTGCGCTAAAATAAAGCCGCTGCTGACAGAGAGCTGATATTTTTTGGTATGCAGCTTGTTGTAGTTTTCCAGATAGCGGTTGACCTGATAAAGAAGTGCACGAGCCTCTTCTTCGGTATAATTTACGGCAAGCAGATAGAATTCGTCGCTGCCCAGGCGTGCGCAGATATCAGTTTCCCTGATAGCGCCTTCTAAGGCCTGACCAAGAATCTGAATGGCAAAATCACCTTCACTGTGTCCGTAAGTGTCATTGATTTCTTTCAGACCGTCTAAATCAAATGCAAAAGCAGCTATGGGCGTATTTGCATTCTTGTTTTTTTCCAGTAATTCTTCTGACAGCATGTTATATCCATGCCGGTTATATAATCCGGTCAGTTCATCTTTCATATAGATTTCTTCCAGTCTGCTGACCAGCAGTCCGGTTCGTTTGTTTTCTGAAATATTGCGCAGCATACTGCTGACATTCATCAGCCAGGAGAAGAAATCCAGTTGATAGGACATCTGTGATCCCTGATATGCCATTGCCACATAACCGAATTCTTTTTCCCCAAAATAGAGAGGAGAAAAGATATAAGCAGAAGCATCCGTATCAAACAGATAGTCCGGCAGTGTACTCTGTTTTGTAAAACTGCATTCATGCCGTCTTTTGCCGTTCTTGTATGCGAATTTGAGCAGCATGGTATCGGTATCCGCATTATCCTCCTCTGAGGCAGTGATCGTGCGGATATGAGTAGAAACCGAATCCCAGTCAGGATATAGACAGAGATAAAGCTCTGCGCAGCAGCCGATATGCGGGATAAACTGTTCCAGTAAATCCATACCTTTATTTAAGTCAACAACATTCTGCAAAGAAGAAGACATATGGATGTTATCCATGATGGCATTTTCCATCTGGGAAACCCTCTGGTTGACAGAATGCTGGAAATAAAAAGGATTTTTGGCATAGGTGCTGCGACAGCCGCAGGAACCGCCGATATGGGGAGCCGCTTTGATGACGGATATTTCCTCAGGCTGCTCTCCGCGGATCGCTATAAGAAGCTGCTCCACAGCCTTTATTCCTAATTCTTTAATCGGGAAAGTAACGGAAGTCAGGGAAGGATTCAGCGCCTGGCCTTCCTCCAGCATATCTGTTCCGGTGATCGCAATATCTTCGGGAACCTGATAGCCTCTGTTTAATAATTCCAGAAGCAGCGTTAATGCCATGCGGTCATTGTAGCAGACGATGGCATCCGGCTTTCCGGTACTTAAGAAATGGGTCAGAGCGGCGGCGATATCCGTTTCTTCGTAAGAACATTCGTAAAGATCCGTATCTGCAACAGGCAGATTATGAAGTGCCATAACCTGTGTGTAAGCCGCTTTTCTTTTTTGAGAGAAAAGAGGTTCCAATATATTGCCGAGATAGCATATTCTTCTATAGTGATGGGTGCCGATCAGATGCTCTGTGATCTGTCCGGTGGCGCTGTCATTGTCCAGGGCAACAGAAGGCGCAAAAGTGTGATTCTGGTTGATGTCGACAATAGGACATGTACATTTGGACTGCAGGGTTTGGGCAATCCGCTCCCGCAGATCATCGGACAGATAAGTGCCCGATACGAAGATCACACCTGAGAAATCGTCAAAATTGGGAATCCTGAGAATGCTTCTCTCACCAATGCCGTAATCTCCGATGTTTTCACCGTCTGTTGAAGAAAAGACTTCTACAAAATAACCGAATTCGGCAGCTTTATCAATGATTCCCTGACAAATATTGCACTGGAATTCTCCGGAAATATGAGAAATGAAAACACCGATTTTTTTGGAATGGTACATGAGAAGTCCTCCCTCCGCGTTTGTAATTTCAATCATATTGTAATAGAAGCAAAAGGGAAATGCAAGTGGGGCCAGAAAGGTTGGAAGCTATATGTCTGTTCATTGGCAGGTGTTATAAAAGAGAGTAATATTGGCGGTTTGGAAAGAATAAAATGGAGCAAGAATTGTACATGCAGGAAGATGACAATGAAAGAGGCGGATACGGATGCTGCAAAAAGGCAATTGCTGCTTAATATTTCCGAAATTCTGGAACAAAAGGGGCTGATCAGTGCTGAAGAGAGAAAACGTATGAGGGATATTATTAACAGGCAGATAAAGTAACATATGCCCGGCAATGACAAAAGACAGACAACAAGGACATAGAACAAAGACAGGGGAGATATGGCATGGCAGCAAAACAGCAATCATGCACGCCGATACCACGTGTCGGCATCTATAACCGATGCTCTACGGAGGAAGAAGCGCAGAAGAATGCGCTGGCGATTCAGGCGGAGGAAAGCAGGGAGATTGCCGCGACCAAAAAGAAATGGATCATAGCTGCACAGTATATCGAAAGCGAGTCCGGCACATCCGTCAAGAACCGTACAGAATATCAGAGACTTCTGGAAGATATGGAAAAGGATATTTTCGATATCGTAATGATCAAATCCATAGACAGGCTTATGAGATCGGCAAAAGACTGGTATCTGTTTCTTAATAAACTTACAGAGAACAATAAAAAATTGTATATTTATATCGATGACAAGTTTTATACGCCTGATGACAGCCTGATATCCGGCATCAAAGCGATTCTTGCCGAGGAGTTCAGCCGGGAATTGTCCAAGAAGATTAAAAATTCCCACGGGCGCAGACAGGAGATGCACAGACAAAAGAAGCCTGCAGGATTAAATATCACAAGGCCGATGTTTGGATGGGATAAAATCGGAAAAGATGTATATCAGATTAATGAAGCCGAGGCGGAAGTATACAGGGCGGCTTTTGACATGGCCGGATCGGGCAAGGGCTTTTACACTATTGCAAATTATATGTATGATCAGGGAGTAAGAGGAAAGAACGGCAGCAGAATATCCAATGTGCAGTGGAGGAAGATGATCTATTCTCCCAGGGCACATGGGACAATGGTGATTCATACAAGAGAATATGATTTCGATACAAAGAAGTTTATGAAGCTTCCGCCGGAAGAATGGATTTATATTGAAAACGCATTGCCTGCCATTGTATCGGAAGAATATCAGGCAGAGGTGCTTTCGTCTATTGCCGACCGGAAAACAGACTCTAAATTTGAAACGTACACAAGGGATATGTCCAAGGCAGGAAGGTATGATTTGTCCGGTAAACTGATTTGCTCCGAATGCGGCGCTGTTTATTACAGAACGTCTTTTCTGTCAGGGGACAGAAGGCTTGCCGAATGGAAATGTTCCACAGCGCTTAAGAACGGAAGAAAAGGCACCAATAAAGTGGGCTGCGATAACATTAATCTGATGGAAGAAGAAATTCTGAAGCTGATTGAGACAGCCTGCAGGAAACAGTATGAAAGCCTTTTCGGAGCGCAACAGAATATTATAGATGAGGCGCTTGCTGCTGTTAAAAAGGCAATCCGGGATGATACGGCAGAAAGAGAACTAATGAAGTATAGAAAAGAATATAATAAACTGGAACGAAAGAAGAGGGTTTTATTTGATAAACTCATGAATGAAACAATCAATGATCAGGAATTTATGCAGTATAATGCGGAACTGGACAGCCGGATGAAAGTTTTTTCCGATAAAATAAGTTTACTGCAAAAAAATACGATAGAATCCGATTATGAAGAAAGACTGGCTGTTATGAAAGAGGTTTTGAACAAAGGCGAGGTAGTTAGTCAGGCAAAAATAAAAGAACTTGTGACGAAGATTGATAGGATTCTTGTATATCCTGATCACAAAATTGAAATAATCTTTCATAGAACAAAACTTTTGGGACTGCTGAAACTATATGACAGCAATATTGAAGACCGTCCGGAGGATGTACCCTGCCGAATTGTTACTGAGTATGTACATACAAATAGATCTTCGGAGAGGAGAAAGCAAATCAATCGACAAATATTAAATATTTTTCGGGACAATCCATGTACGCGTGCCAAAGATCTGCCGGAAATGCTGGGGGTTGGATATTCTTATGTCAATACTTCAATAAAGGAACTGAAAAAAGCCGGGAAACTGCGGTATGAAAAAAACGGAACCGCCCATGCAGGCATCTGGTATGTACAGGACAGTAATAAAGCTTGAAAATAGCAGTATTGCTGAAATGATGAGACGTATGGAAAACAGTAAAATGGGAGACAACAGTAAAATCATGAAATTAGAATATACTCTCTGTTTAGAAATTCCTGTAATCCGGTTTTTATCACTGTGGGGCTTCGTATCGGTGTGGAGCGGTTTTATTCCTATTTCAGACAGTTTGGACTGCTTGATAAGACAGGGATTGATTTGCCGGGCGAGGCGGGAACCATTATGCACAAGGAGGAAAATATCGGGCCTGTGGAGCTGGCTACCATATCCTTCGGGCAATCCTTTCAGATTACACCAATTCAACTGGCGACGACAGCTTCTTCCATTATCAATGGTGGGAGACGGGTGACGCCCCATTTCGGTGTAAAGGTGGCGGACAGTGACGGCTTAAACAGTCAGGTCTTTGAGTATCCGGTAAGGGAGAATGTGGTTTCCGCAGAGACCTCTGAGACGATGCGCTATATTCTGGAACAGGTGGTAGCGGAAGGAAGTGGTAAGAACGGTGCCATAGAGGGATACCGGATCGGCGGCAAGACTGCCACCAGCCAGACACTGCCTCGCGGAAGCGGTAAATATATCGCTTCATTTCTCGGTTTTGCCCCGGCGGATGATCCGCAGGTACTTGCCATTGCCATTATCAATCATCCCCAGGGAACATACTATGGCGGACAGATTGCTGCACCCGTTGTGCGACAGCTTTTTGAGAATATTCTTCCATATTTGGAGAAGATGGATTATAATAGGACATAAAGATTTTCTAAAGCAGCAAAGTACGCTGCTTAAGAAAATCTAAGTTATGTCCGCAAGAACAGCGGAGCTGTTCTTGCCGCGGTTGAGTTAGGGAGGCAGAGGAGCTGTTCTTGCCGCGGTTGAGTTAGGGAGGTAGAGGAGCTGTTCTTGCCGCAGGTTGAGAATGGTGAGTACAGGAGAAATTGTGCTTGTGATGAAGTGTGAGTGGTGATGGAGGAAGTATGAGTTCGACGATTTTATTATCTGTGATGATATCTTTTGCGATTAGTGTGATTTTGGGACCGGTGGTGATTCCGTTTCTGCGGCGGCTTAAAGTGGGGCAGACGGTCAGGGATGAGGGACCGGAAAGTCATCTTAAGAAAAACGGGACTCCTACAATGGGAGGTATCCTTATACTGTTTAGTGTGGTTGTGACTTCACTTCTTTTTGTGAAAGATTATCCGAAGATTATCCCTATCCTGTTTTTGACACTGGGATTTGGTCTGATCGGTTTTTTGGACGATTATATTAAAGTGGTGCTGAAACGGTCTATGGGGCTTCGGGCATGGCAGAAGTTTGTATTGCAGATTGTAGTAACAGGTATTTTTGTTTTCTATTTGTTACAGTATACCGATGTATCTCTTGCCATGAAGGTTCCTTTTCTGGATGGAGTCTATCTGGATTTCGGATGGGCGAATATTCCGATCCTGTTCTTTGTGGTGATCGGTACTGTGAACGGTACGAATTTTACGGACGGATTAGACGGACTGGCAAGCTCGGTTACGGTTTTGGTAGCTACCTTTTTTACCGTTGTGGCAATCGGTACGAACAGTGGGATTGAGCCGATTACCTGTGCGGTGGTAGGCGCTTTGCTGGGATTTCTTCTGTTTAATGTGCATCCGGCGAGTGTGTTTATGGGTGATACCGGGTCGCTTGCATTGGGAGGATTTGTGGCGGCTGCGGCTTATATGATGCAGATGCCGTTGTTTATCGTGATTGTCGGTTTTATTTATCTGATAGAGGTTATTTCCGTTATCATGCAGGTTACTTATTTTAAGGCAACCGGTGGTAAGAGAATCTTTAAGATGGCGCCCATCCATCATCATTTTGAGTTGTGCGGTTGGTCTGAGACGAGAGTCGTAGCCGTATTCTCCATTGTGACAGCTTTGTTATGTCTGGTGGCACTTATGGGAGTCTAGGGAATGAAAATTTTGTACGGTGCAGATAAAATGACAGAACAGAAAGGCATATAAAAATGAATTTACAAGGTAAGAAAGTATTGGTAGTAGGTTCCGGTATCAGCGGTATCGGGGCGGTAGAAGCGTTAAACCATGTGGGCGCGGAAACGATCCTGTTTGATGCGAATGAGAAACTTACGGCTGGGGAAGTGGAAGCAAAGCTTCCGGCAGGCGTAACGGCGAAGATAGTGATTGGCAGTTTATCTGCCGGGGAGGAAGCTTCCGTGGAATTGGTGGTGCTTAGTCCCGGTGTGCCCACGGATACAGAATTCGTGGAAGGATTTCGCAGCAGAGGCGTTAAGATCTGGGGCGAGATTGAACTTGCCTATGAACTCGGCAAGGGTAAGGTGATCGGTATTACAGGTACGAACGGTAAGACTACGACTACCACCCTGGTGGGGGAAATCATGGCAGCCCATTGCAGTGATGTGGATGTGGTCGGCAATATCGGCAATCCTTATACACTGACTGCTTTGGATGCGGCGGATGATACTGTGACAGTGGCGGAAATCAGCAGTTTCCAGTTGGAGACAATCGAGCAGTTCAGACCGGATGTGTCAGCGATTTTAAATATTACACCGGATCATTTGAACAGACATCACACCATGGAAAATTATGCGGCAGCTAAGGAAGCAATTACCCGGAATCAGACGAAAGAACAGGTTTGTGTATTAAATTATGAGAATGAATATACCCGCGCTTTCGGTGATAGATGTCCTGCCCGTGTGGTATGGTTTTCTTCTGCACGGAAGCTGGAGGAAGGTTTCTATCAGGAAGGTGAGGAAATCTATCAGGCTTTGGACGGTAAGCTCACTCATATCATGAATATCCATGATATGAATCTGGTAGGCACCTGCAATGTGGAGAATGTGATGGCGGCGATTGCCATTACGCAGGCAATGGGTGTGCCTATGGAGACGATTCTCTCCGTGGTGCGCCAGTTTAAGGCGGTAGAACATAGAATAGAGTTTGTAGCCACCAAGAGAGGCGTGGATTATTATAATGACTCCAAGGGAACCAATCCCGATGCGGCGATTCAGGGAATCAGAGCGATGAGCAAACCTACGATCCTGATCGGGGGCGGCTACGATAAGCAGAGTGAGTATGATGAGTGGATTGAAGCATTTGATGGTAAGGTGAAATGTTTCGTGCTGATCGGACAGACAAGAGAGAAGATCGCGGAATGTGCCAGAAAGCATGGCATCGGCAATATTATTCTGGCAGATACCTTTGAGGAAGCTTTGGACATCTGTACAAAGAATGCGGTGAGCGGGGATGCCGTGTTGCTTTCTCCGGCATGTGCAAGCTGGGGCATGTTCCCGAATTATGAAGTAAGAGGCAAACTGTTTAAAGAGTATGTAAATAAGCTGGAGGATTGAGATTAGGTGGCACAGAGAAATACTTCTCGCAGAAGACAACAGAATAGTGATAACTTTATGGATTACAGTCTGCTGTTCATTGTGCTGTTTCTATTGGGATTCGGACTGATTATGGTGTATTCCACCAGTTCCTATGAGGCGAATCTGGATTTCGGAGATTCTACCTATTATTTAAAGAAGCAGTTGTTTGCTACCATATTGGGCTTGATTGCTATGATCTTTGTGGCAAATATTCCCTATCATTTCTGGGAACGGTTCGCCGTGCTTGGCTATGTAGTGTCAGTGGTATTAATTTTGCTGATCATTCCCTTTGGACATGAAGCGAACGGCGCAAAGCGCTGGTTATACATAGGTCCTATTTCACTGCAGCCGGCAGAGGTGGCGAAACTGTGTATGATTTTGTTCTTGGCGAGCATGATCTGCACAATGGGAAAACAGATACGGGGAAGGAAAGGGTTCTGGATGGTATTATTGACACCGGCACCGATTGCCTTAATGATTTGGAAAATTACGGATAACATGAGTTCTGCGATTATCGTTATGGGCATTGCCGTGTTAATGTTATTTGTGTCCTCTCCGGAGTATAAGCGGTTTATTCTGTTGGGATTATTGACAATAGCCGGTGCTGCGGCAGTGGTCTTTGCAATCGTGCAGATGGCAGCAAACGCAGCGGATACCCTGGACTTCCGCGGAGAGCGAATTTTGGCATGGCTTGACCCTTCTGCTTATGCCAGCGGCAAGGGCTTCCAGACTTTGCAGGCACTCTACGCCATAGGGTCCGGCGGTGTGTTAGGCAAGGGCTTAGGACAGAGTATGCAGAAGTTAGGCTTCCTGCCGGAAGCACAGAATGATATGATTTTCTCTATTATTTGTGAGGAATTGGGATTGTTCGGCGGTATCGCCGTTATCATTATGTTTATCCTGTTAATCTGGCGGTTTATGATTATCGCCAACAATGCACCGGATTTGTTCGGAGCACTTCTCGTGGTAGGTGTACTAGGACATATTGCCATACAGGTTATCCTGAATATCGCGGTTGTTACCAATACGATTCCGAATACCGGAATTTCCCTGCCGTTTATCAGTTACGGCGGTTCTTCGGTTATGTTTCTTTTGATAGAGATCGGGCTTGTTTTAAGCGTGGCGAAAGGAATCCGGTTAAAAGATTTATAAGGACAAGATAATTTTTGTTCTAAAAACCATATAGATAGAATAGGTCATATTTTAAATCTGAGGTAAGTATATGGACGCTATTCGTATCTATGGTGGTAAATGTCTGGACGGACAGACTAGGATACAAGGGTCAAAAAACGCATCGCTGCCGGTTTTAGCGGCGACGCTTTTAATAAAAGGTACTTGTGAAATAGAAAACTGTCCGGAAATCTCGGATGTATATCACATGCTGAGATTATTGGAAAGTCTGGGATGTAAAGTGACAAGAGAAGGGACGCTTGTACGGGTCAACACGGAACAGGTGTCGGAGTGTGATATGCCGGCAGATTCCGTGGGCGTAATGCGTTCCTCCATTATGCTTTTAGGGGCGCTGCTTGCAAGGGTGGGAAGTGTGAAGATGGATTATCCGGGCGGCTGCGTGATCGGAGCAAGACCGATTAATCTGCATTTACAATCCCTGCGCAATATGGGAGTTGCGGTTGAAGAGGGAGAAGGCGGTTTTTCCGCCTGTGTGAACAGGTTAAAGGGGGCAAGCCACAGATTGCCCTTTATCAGTGTAGGTGTGACAGAAAACCTGATCTTGGCGGCGGTACTGGCAGAAGGAACCACTGTCATCGAGCCGGCAGCCGGTGAGCCGGAAATACAGACCTTGTGTGAGTTTTTGCAGCAGGCAGGGGCGAAGATTGAGGGGATCGGCTCTGACAGATTGACGATTCATGGCGTAGAAAGATTGTTTCCGGTTCGTTTTCGGATTCCGGCAGACCGGATCGTAGCGGGTACTTATTTGGCAGCCTGTATGTGTGCGGGAGGACGAGTGTTCTTACAAGATACGCCAAGGCATCACATGGAGAGCGTGCTTGCCTGTGCCGGACAGATGGGTGCAAAGCTTAAGTTCGAGCCGGACGGGATGTTGGTAACGTGCCGGACGAAACCGACAGGCTGTGAGAGTCTGGTTACCGGATGTTATCCGGCATTTCCCACAGATCTGCAATCTCTCTTTATGGTGGTTATGTCGGTGTCCGGCAGACAGGGATGGATAGAAGAAACGGTGTTTGAGAACCGGTTTCGTATTGTGCCGGAGCTGCGTAAGATGGGCGCAGATATTACGGTGTATAAGAACAGGGCATATGTAGGCGGCAGGGGCAGACTGCACGGTGCTGTTGTGCAGGCAGAAGAATTGCGCGGCGGAGCTGCACTGGTGGCAGCCTCTCTTGCAGCGGAAGGAACCAGCATTGTGACCAACCGCCATTATATTGACAGAGGCTATGAAGATATTGTGTTAAGTTTAAGAGAATTAGGTGCAGAGATTGAGCTGGCATAATTTCATATGCTGCTGTTAGGAATGCTGACGGATGCCGGCTGAGAGAAACCGGCATAATGTTTTTGGTAATTGAGAGAAACTGGCATATTGTCTCTTGAGCAGACAGTAAGAGGTTTATGAATGAGCAGTAAGAGAGCAGTTAAGAAAGTAAAGAAGAAAAATCCGAATCTGAGACTGGTCAAAAACGAAACAACCCAATCGGAGAAGAACAGGCTTAAGCAAAAAGATAAGCATGAGAAGGTACGGTTTGGAAAATCCAAACGAATCCTGATCTTATCCATAACGCTTATTCTTCTCCTGACCGTCTTAGTCGGCGGTTATGCCTATATCATCACGGATTATACGGTTACGACAGTACATGTGGAGGGCAACATCCATTATACGAATGAAGAGATCATGGAGATGGTCATGGGCGGCAGATACGGCAATAATTCATTGTTTTTGTCATTAAAATACCGGGATAAGGGAGTGGATGACATTCCTTTTATCCAGACCATGGATGTGACCATTGAAGCCAAAGATACGATACGGATTACGGTATATGAGAAGGCGCTGGCAGGATATGTTTCTTATCTGGGACGGTATGTGTATTTCGATAAGGATGGAATCGTAGTGGAAACCTCTGAGGAAGAGACCCAGGGCATTCCGCAGGTAACAGGCCTTAAGTTTGATCATGTGATTCTCCATGAACCGCTTCCGGTGGAAAAGCCGGAGGTATTCGATGAAATCCTGAATATCACGCAGCAGTTGGGTAAATACGGTTTATCTGCGGACAAGATTTACTTTGATTCAGATTATCAGGTGACGCTTGTGTTCGGGGAAGCGAGAATCTCACTGGGGGATAGTAAGGATGTGGATGAAAAGATCATGAAGCTGCAGTATATTCTGCCGGATCTGGCGGGTAAAAGCGGTACTTTAGATATGCGGGAATATAATGAAGATACGAGATCTTACAGTTTTGAACAGGATTAAATTAGGAAAATAAATACAAAATCAAAAAAATGGGTTGCGAATTTGGGAAAATAATTATATGATAATCAATATGAGTTTATGTAGGAATAGAAGGAGGAATCACCTTGCTGGAGATTAAGTCAAATGATGCTGAGTCTGCCGCTAAAATCATCGTAGTCGGTGTCGGTGGTGCAGGCAACAATGCTGTGAATAGAATGATTGATGAAGAAATAGACGGAGTTGAATTTATCGGTATCAATACGGATAAACAGGCGTTACAGTTGTGTAAGGCGCCTACTTTGCTGCAGATCGGAGAGAAGTTGACAAAGGGACTGGGTGCAGGTGCCAAGCCGGAGATCGGTGAGAAAGCAGCGGAGGAAAGCTCGGAAGAAGTGGCGGCAGCCTTGAAGGGTGCGGATATGGTATTTGTTACCTGTGGTATGGGTGGCGGCACCGGTACGGGAGCGGCACCTGTTGTAGCGAAACTCGCTAAAGATATGGGTATCCTGACGGTCGGTGTTGTGACGAAACCGTTTCGTTTTGAAGCTAAGGCGCGTATGACGAATGCTCTTGCCGGTATTGAGAAGATTAAAGATAATGTAGATACTTTGATTGTGATTCCTAATGATAAATTATTAGAGATTGTTGACAGACGGACAACCATGCCGGATGCCTTGAAGAAGGCTGACGAGGTATTGCAGCAGGCAGTGCAGGGTATTACAGACCTTATTAATGTTCCTTCGGTTATCAATCTGGACTTTGCGGATGTTCAGACCGTTATGAAGGACAAGGGTATTGCCCATATCGGTATCGGTTCGGGTAAGGGTGATGATAAGGCCAGCGAAGCAGTTAAGATGGCTGTGGAGAGTCCGCTTTTGGAGACTACTATTTCCGGAGCTACTCATGTTATCATCAATGTGTCCGGTGATATTTCCCTAGCAGATGCTTCCGATGCAGCAAGCTATGTACAGGATCTTACCGGTGATGATGTGAATATTATCTTTGGTGCAATGTATGATGCAAGTATGACAGATACCTGTAACATTACGATTATTGCTACCGGCATTGAAGAGAAAGCGGCAAGACAGGGTGGTCTCGGCTTTAAGAGTGGATACATAACACCTACTTCTTTACAGGGGAAATCCACGTTAGGAACAGCCGGTTCCGGTTTGGGTAGTTTTGCTACCGCGAATACAGGCTTGAAGCCGCCGGTTACGGCAATGCCTGCAGGAGGACATACTGCTGCACAGACACCGCTGAAACCGATTACTGGAATTAACAGAACGGCAGATATTAAGAGTTCGGTAGAAGAGAAATCATTGAAGATTCCTGATTTCTTAAGAAGTAAATAAGCTATTTATCTGCGTCGTTTAGAGCGGCATGATAATAAGTTCCCAAATAGAAAGAATAGACCACAGGAGCATATCCTGTGGTTTTTTGTTGCTATCTGTCTTTAAAAATAGTGGAAAGGCTCCCTGATTACGACAGAATATTTACCTGACCTTTTCTATAATATAACAGAAGCACGGAGGTGAGTTGTGTATTACAAATTATATATTGACAGTATTTTTCTCCTGCAGATGACAAGTAATTTGTATTTGTTGTCTCTGGCGGGCCGGATTCTTGGATGTACTGCCACGCATAAAAGAATCTGGCTGGGGGCAATGGCAGGAGCGGGAATAAATTGTATGGCAATGATAATACCGGTCGGTACGATGGGAATCCGTTTGATGATGACTGCCATACCTGTCAGTATGGGCATGCTGCGTATTACTTACAGAGAGCATAGTGGAAAGAAGCTGATTCATAGTAGTCTTGTGATGGCTTGCTGTGGATTTTTTTTAGGAAGTATCATGATATGGCTTCTGAACCGTATCAGAATGATTTTAAAGGGAAGAAACAGTTTGTTTATAACAATTGTGATAGGATATCTTGCATATGTTGTCCTTGACCGGGTGATCAGATGGATGCAGAGCAGGAGGGATAATTGCTTAAGAGAGGTGCGGATCTATGTGCCGGCATTAAAGCAGGAGATTCGGGTGAAAGCATTGGTGGACACGGGGAATCATCTGGTGGAACCGGTAAACGGAAAGCCCGTCAGTGTGGTCAGTGAGAAACTGGCACAGAGTATGTCTTCCTGTTTTTGCCCGGAGAAATATCATGTCGTTCCCTATCAGAGTGTGGGTAAAGAAAGAGGGATTCTGCATGCCTATGAACTGCCCTGTATGATTATTGAGGATCATGGAAATCAAGTAAGTAAAGAGCATGTTATCGTTGCGATTTGTAATGCAGGAATACCAGAAGAAAGTATCTATCAGATGATACTGCACCCCCGGTTATTAGAAAACTAGGAGGAAGTAAAATGGTTTTAAAAGTGGCAATTCCCGGAAAGGTTCAGTTTAAAATGGTACATAAGGATGCAAAATTTCTTATGACCGGTCAGGGAGATATACATTACATAGGAGGGGCGGAGGTACTGCCGCCGCCGCTTGAGAGTGAAAGGGAAAATGAAATTATCAGCGATCTTGGCACGGAGTATGCAGATGAGGCAAAATCCATACTGATAGAGCATAATTTAAGATTGGTTGTGTATATTGCTAAGAAGTTCGATAATACGGGAGTGGGGGTAGAAGACTTGATTTCTATCGGTACGATAGGGTTGATCAAATCCATTAACACCTTTAATCCTGAAAAAAATATTAAACTGGCAACATACGCATCCCGCTGCATTGAGAACGAAATCTTAATGTACTTGAGAAGGAACAGTAAGCATAAAATGGAGGTGTCCATTGATGAGCCGCTTAACGTGGACTGGGACGGCAATGAACTCCTCTTGTCTGATATTTTGGGGACAGATGAGGATGTTATTTATAAAGACCTTGAGAATGAGGTGGAACGCAAACTGCTGATCAAAGCGATTGCCAAGTTGTCCGAGCGGGAGCAGACCATTATCAGGCTACGGTTCGGACTGGGGAATGTGGACGGAAAGGAATTGACCCAGAAAGAGGTAGCTGAAATGTTAGGCATTTCACAATCCTATATTTCCAGATTGGAGAAAAAGATTATGCGCCGATTGAAAAAGGAGATGAGTAAAGAGAATTGATTTTTAAAATATATTGCCATATAATATAATTAATTAATCGTTTGGTTATGAGATGTATCATGAATATACGATTATGTAGAAATGTGGGACAGCAGTGATTCTATATGTGAGGGCGAATGAAAAAAATAATTTTAATTGTCGATGATGACCGGTTAACATTATCAACAGCACAGAATTTATTGGGAGATAAGTATAAGGTTGTAGCTGTTAATTCAGCAAAGCTGGCATATAAGTACTTGGACAGACATGTGCCGGATTTGATTCTTCTGGACATTAATATGCCGGAGATCAGTGGTTTTGATTTTATGAAGACGCTGCAGGCAGATGTACACTGGCGTAAAATACCGGTTATCTTTCTGACGGCAGACCGCAGTTCGGAGACGGAAGTCGAATGCTTCCGTATGCGTGCATGTGATTTTATCACGAAACCGTTTGAACCGCAGATTATGCTGAGCCGTATTAACAGTACACTGGAATTGGACGGATACCGTCGGGATTTGCAGCGCAGACTGGATGAGAAGACCAAAGAGATGGAGCGCATTACGATTCAGGCGATTATGACAGTTGCCAATACGGTGGATGCGAAGGATGATTATACCAAGGGTCATTCCATGAGAGTAGCTGCCTATTCGGAAATATTAGCACAGAGGCTTGGATGGTCCGAGGAAGAGATACAGAATATATATTATGTGGCGATGCTGCATGATGTGGGCAAGATCGGTGTGCCTGATGCGGTATTGAATAAACCTTTCAGGCTGACGGATGTGGAATTCAGGCTGATTAAGGGGCATACGATCATGGGAGCGGAAATTCTTAAGGATTTCAAGATGTTCCCCAATGTGAATATAGGTGCCAAATATCATCATGAACGTTATGACGGAAAAGGATATCCGGAAGGACTTAAGGGAGAATCAATTCCGCTGATTGCGAGAGTCATCGGGCTGGTGGATTCTTATGATGCCATGACCAGCAACCGTGTGTACAGAAGACGGCTTAAAGATGACTTCGTTATGGAGGAATTGAAGAAAGGCAGGGGAACCCAATGGGACCCTGAACTTGTGGATATTTTTATACAGTTAATCGAAGAGGGTGCCCTGGAACAGGCATGGATGCCTGAGGATGAATTAGCGTCGCCGATCTTTGGCAGTGAGAAGATCTACGGTACCGTTATGGGCAATGAGAGCGTTCTGGATGCATCTACGGATTATCTTACGGGCTTATTGAGTAAACGCAAAGGAGAACTTGAGATATCAGCCAGCCTTCGTATGAGAGGCGGCTGCCTGATGATTATTGATTTGGATCACTTTAAGCAGATCAATGAAGAGCATGGGCATTTGGCAGGTGACTATGCACTGAAAATGACGGCTGATATTCTGCGCGAAGTGTGCGGTAAGGATACGGTATGCAGAACCGGCGGTGACGAGTTCCTTTATTACATAGAAGGTGTGAAGAGCAGAGAGGCTGCTGTGGAAAAAGTCAATGAGATATTAGATGCCTTTGCAAAGAAGCAGGAGGATGAGGATCTCTTAAAAGAGACACAGTTGTCCATAGGTATCAGTATCTCAGGAGCGGACGGCAATGAGTACGAGGAATTATATCAGAAAGCGGATAAGGCACTCTATCATGTGAAGCAGAATGAGAATGTCAGGTATGGATTCTATCAGAGTGCCGGCGTTGTACGTACACCGGAGCAGTCCAAGAACGATTTGGAGAAAGTGATTGACATTATTAAGAACAGACAGGCATATCAGGGTGCTTTCCAGATTGATTATGGCGAATTTGAACATGTTTATGACTTTGTTGCCCATTTCTCACAGCGCAGTAATCAGGAGACACAGCTATTGTTGTTTACATTGTTTTCCTCAGACGGAAGCGAGATCAAACTGGAACGCATGGAGATTGCCATGCAGTGTATGGAGCAGGCGATCTGTAAGTCCCTGCGCGGTGTGGATGTAGGTACCAGATACAGCAGTTCGCAGTTTTTGGTAGTGCTGATGGGGACGGAGAAAGAGAATATCCGTGTGGTAACGGATCGTATCGTGCAGAATTATTTTAAGTTATATGGGGATAAGGATATTACCCTTACCTACGATATTGCGGATTTTAATTAGATACTAAGAACCGGGATGAAATTTTATCCCGGTTCTTTATACATAAAGAGCTGAATGAATTGTCTGACGGATTTGATTCGAAGGGAGATTACTGTCTAAATGCAGTAAATCCTTTCGGATTATGCTGTCAGGTACATACGCATAGTTTTAAGCGCATTTTTTTCCAGACGGGAGACCTGTGCCTGTGAGATGCCGATTCTGTCAGCTACCTCCATCTGGGTTTTTCCCTCAAAAAAGCGAAGGGAAATGATCTCATTTTCCCGGGCGCTGAGCTTCTTCATTGCTTCGCTTAAGGAAATGTGTTCTACCCAGATTTCCTCCCGATTCTTCTTATCGCTGATTTGATCCATCACATAGAGTGTATCTCCGCCGTCTGTATAGACCGGTTCGTAAAGACTCATGGGACTTTGGATGGCATCTAGGGCATAGACAATGTCTTCTTTGGATACACCGATTTCTTCTGCAATTTCGGTTACGGTGGGTTCTTTGGAATTTTTGCGGGTGAGCTGTTCCTTAGCGCTGATTGCTTTATAAGCGGTATCCTTTAAGGAACGTGAGACACGGATGCTGTTGGCATCCCGAAGGTAACGCCTGATTTCTCCCACGATCATGGGTACGGCATAGGTGGAAAATTTTACATTTAGTGTGCTGTCAAAGTTATCAATTGCTTTAATGAGACCGATACAGCCGATCTGAAAGAGGTCGTCCACGTTTTCATTACTGGAATGAAAACGTTTGATAACACTTAATACAAGGCGGAGATTACCGTTGATATATTCTTTTCGGGCGGCGGCATCACCGTCACTGATTCGCTTGAATAATTCTTCTTTTTCTGCATTTTTCAGAAGTGGCAGCTTAGAGGTATTCACACCACAGATTTCTACTTTACCCTGTATCATAGATTTACCAGCCTTTCGTATTTTATAATAAATAACCTTTCTATCAAGGATGTACGATTGCGCCGGAATTATTCATAAAATAATAAGGAAAAAACTTTGGTTATTGTTTTACAAAATGAGAGTTTTTTGGTACATTAGTAGAGAAGTACATGCAGGAAAGAGAATACAATATAGAAACGTAACGAGGTGAGATACGTATGATATGTACAAAATGCGGTGCCCGCTTATTGGATACGGATCAGTTCTGTCCTAAGTGCGGGACTAAAGCGATAAAAGAAAAGAGATGCCCTGATTGCGGTGCAGTGCTTCGTGAGGGAACGAAATTCTGCCATAAGTGCGGCAGATTAGTAGAGAGTGTTGAAGATGTGCCTCAGGTATCCGAGGAGACACTGGACATTCCGATTGAAGCGATTGAGAGAAATATTCTTTCTGAGACGGAAGCCAAGATCATGGCGGAACGGAATGTGCAGAGTACGGGAAAATCTAATAAGCGTAAAGTTTCCCAGAGTGAAGGCAGTCAACATAAGAGCAGACCTCCCCAGAATGCAGGCAGTCAGCATAAGAGTAGGACTTCCCAGGAGGGGACGGTCAGAAGAACCCCGGAACCGCCTAAGAAAAAGAGAACTGTTCCGGAGCCGCCGTCTAAGAAAAAGAAGCCGGTTTATCGTGAAGATGACTGGGAAGAAGAGGATTGGGAGGAAGATGACTGGGATGACGACGAGGAAGAAAGCGTGGATGTCATTACGGTTATGACAGCAGTGGTAGGCTGCGTTCTTCTTGTGGTAGTAGCCTTTCTGGGATATCATCTGTACCAGCAGTATGTTCCCAAGGATTACGAGAAAGTGCAGGAACAGCAGGACGAGGAACAGCAGGACGAAGAGAATCAGGACAGCGGACAGGAGGTTACAGAGGGGGACGATGGAAGTGCTGTGTATACGCTGACAATCGTAGATAATGTCAATGTACGTGACAATCCGAGTACCTCCGGAACGAATATCATTAAGGTGGCCAAAGAAGGGGAGACGTACGAGTGCTATGGCAGTGCGGGAGACGGCAGTTGGTACGAGATCAGGCTTGAAGATGGCACCAAAGGATATGTGTTTAAAGATTACGTTACCGTGGAGTAATATGGCGGTAGTAATAAGACAGCAGACATCATAGAACGTGACAGGAACCTTACATGGGCGGATGCATATGATAATAAAAAGCCCGGAGAGGTTCCTATGTTATTTTCGGAATTAAAAAAGAAAGAAGTCATCAATCTGAAAAATTGCCAAAAGCTGGGCAAGGTATGTGATTTTGAATTCGATGAATGTACCGGACAGATTTTCAAACTGATCATTCCGGGAGACAATAAATTGTGCGGACTGTTCGGAAATGAACCGGATTATGTCATCTGTTATAAAGATATTAAACAGATTGGGCCGGATATTATTATTGTTGATATATGTGTGTAAGATGCGGATCTTACGCCTAATCCGGCCGGTATAAAAATGTCGATTGATCGTATATAGTTTTGTATATAGTTTCCATAAAATAGTTGACATAAATTATGCAATCGCATATAATGAATGTGTTGAGTAAAAGAATACTATATGTTGATGTGAAGGAGGATTTCCGGATGAAGTGCCCTTTTTGTGGTCATGAAAATACAAGAGTAATCGACAGCAGACCTGCCGAAGATAATAATTCTATTCGTAGAAGACGTGTATGTGATGAGTGTGATAAACGTTTTACCACATATGAGAAGGTGGAGACGATACCGCTTATCATTATCAAGAAGGACAATAACCGAGAGACCTATGACAGGGCTAAGATCGAAGCCGGGGTGCTGCGGGCATGCCACAAGAGACCGATCAGCGCCAATCAGATCAATCAGTTGGTGGATGAGGTAGAGACGGAAATTTTTAATATGGAAGAGAAGGAAATTCCCAGTCAGGTAATCGGCGAGCTTGTTATGAATAAGCTTAAAGATTTAGAGGCGGTTGCTTACGTCAGATTTGCATCAGTATACCGGGAATTCAAGGATATCAATACATTTATGGATGAGCTTAAGAAAGTACTGGATAAATAGGATAAGCAGGGACAGAATATGACAGAACAAGAAAAAGAAATTGTAGCAAAAGCGAGTGTGCCGATGACCATAGCAAACGGTTTTCGCTGGTTATTTTTAGCCATTGCACTGCTGTTAGTGCTGTTTGTTTTCTTCGGCAATAAATTATGGGAAGGTACAGCATGGTATGATGCATTTGTGGGCAAAGCGTATGCCTTTTTATTGTGGGATATATTGCTGATGCTTCTCAGCAATATTTTGCGGATTATTTTTACCGCCAGATACAATAAGATTGTTAAAAATCTGTAAGGAAAGAAAGTATCTGTTATGTAGGAATGCCGTATACAGGGGCGAAGCGGCCGGGTAAACCATAACAGAAAGATTGTGGATGATAGAAACCTCTTGCGTAGTTGCAAGGGGTTTTGTTATGATATAGAAGATTGAGAACTGTCCGCGGTAAGAGGGAAGACCGCATGACAGGCAGATATGGGGCAGGAAACGGAGTAAGCGGTATGGCATTGTTGGAATATTTTTATCCGGATATATATCTGGATTCCACATATGAGATTGATTTTGAAGCGTTATATAGAAAAGGCTTTCGGGGAGTGATTTTCGATATTGATAACACGCTGGTAACGCACGGCGCTCCGGCAGATGCAAGAAGCATTGCACTGTTTGAAAGACTCAGAGGGCTTGGCTATGATACGATGCTTTTGTCCAATAATAAGGAGCCGCGGGTTAAGATGTTTAGTGATGCGGTGCATTCCCGGTATATCTTTAAAGCCGGTAAGCCTTCCCCTGTAAATTACAGAAAAGCAATGGAAATTATGGGAACTGCGGCAGATACTACTTTGTTTGTGGGAGACCAGCTTTTTACGGATGTGTGGGGCGCCAAGAAGGCAGGTATTTTATCGATTCTGGTAAAACCTATTCATCCGAAGGAAGAAATTCAGATTGTGTTAAAGCGGCGGTTAGAGTGGATTGTGCTGTTTTTCTATAAAAGACAATCAGAAAGGAACAGGCATTAAAATGATAATAGACGGTAAGACAAGAACCTGTGGGCTGATCGGTAATCCTGTGGAGCACACGTTATCTCCGGTCATACATAATACATTGGCGGAAAGATTGGGGCATCATATGGTATATGTGCCGTTTTTGGTAGAAGAAGGCAGGCTGGCAGATGCCGTGAAGGGAGCGGATGCACTGAATCTGCTTGGGTTGAATGTGACAGTACCTTATAAAAGTGAAGTGATAGCCAGTCTGCGGGACATTGACACACTGGCGAAGAATATCGGCGCAGTGAATACGCTCGTAAAGACAGAAGGCGGCTACAAAGGGTATAACACGGATATGGAAGGCCTGTACCGGGCAATGGACAGCGAAGGAATCCGCATAGAGGGAGAAGACATTATTTTGTTAGGCGCCGGAGGGGCAGCCAGGGCGGTGGCATATCTGTGTGCTTCTAAGGGAGCCCAAAAGGTATATCTGTTAAACCGTACGCTGGAAAAGGCACAGACGGTAGCCGGGGAAGTGAACCGGACAATTGGCAGGGATGTGATCGTGCCGATGACGCTTGGTGATTATACGAAGCTGCCGGATAGAAAATTTCTGGCGATACAGGGAACTTCCGTAGGTCTCTCGCCCAAGGTGGAAGATGTGGTGATTGCGGATCAGGCGTTTTATCAGAAAATTCATACCGGATTTGATCTGATCTACAGTCCCTGGGAGACCAGGTTCATGCGGCTTGTCAAAGAAAACGGCGGCGCCGCTTATAATGGTCTTAAGATGCTACTGTATCAGGGAATCATAGCCTATGAGTTGTGGAATGATGTGCAGGTATCCGAGGAAGATGCCATGATTGTATATGAGAAGATGAAAGCGCATTTTATATAGGAGGCACAGATTGGCTGTATCAGAAGACATCTGCATGGCACGCAGCCGGTAAATGTCAGTGAAGCAGATTGCGGCGTGGAAGGCTGTTTAGCCGGATTTTATACGGGATAAAGACAGGAGTTATAGCAAAAGATGGGAAATGTGATACTGATTGGGTTTATGGGATGCGGCAAGAGCTCTGTGGGAGTAAAGCTGTCGTACCGTCTCAGAAAAGCAGTTATTGATACGGATAAAGAAATTGAAAAGGAAGAGCAGAGAAGCATATCGGATATTTTTGCGGCAGAAGGCGAAGCGTATTTCAGAGACAAAGAGACGGAATGTTTGCGGCGGTTAATAGAGACGGCTGATAATAAGATCATATCGGTAGGCGGCGGATTGCCCATGCGGGATGTGAACAGGGAACTGATGCATAAGCTTGGACAGGTGGTCTATTTGCGGGCGAAACCGGAGACCGTTTATGAGAGGTTAAAACATGATACGACCAGACCGCTGCTGCGGGGGGACAATCCTCAGGAGAAAATAAAAACCCTGATGGCACAGCGGGAGCAAAACTATGAGAAAGCGGCGGATGTGATCGTGGATGTGGACGGTAAGGAATTTGAGAAGATTGTCAATGAGATAGAGCGGCAGATTCAAAGATAAAATAAATTGCCTGTTGCGTAATCAGGCAGATGAAGAATGGAGGAGACCATGAAATTATTAATAATTAACGGACCAAATTTAAATTTTCTCGGAATACGGGAGAAGAGCGTGTATGGAACACAGGACTATGATTATCTGCTTAAGATGATTGCTGAGAAGGGAGAGAAAGAGAACTGTACGATTGAAGTATTCCAGAGCAATCACGAGGGTGCGATTATTGACCGTATTCAGGATTCTTATTTTGACGGTACCGAAGGGATTGTGATTAATCCGGGGGCTTTTACCCATTACAGTTATGCCATCAGGGATGCACTTGCAAGTATTGTTGTGCCGAAGGTTGAGATCCATATTTCCGATATTACAAAGCGTGAAGAGTTCCGTAAAGTGTCAGTGACGGCGCCGGTTTGCGATAAGCAGATTTATGGTCACGGATTAGACGGGTATTTGGAAGCCATTGACTATATTTTAGAAAATTTTTTCAAATCAGTTGAAAAATGATGTTTTTTAGTATAAACTAGAAAAGAATTATATTTGTGAAAACTTAGGAGGATTAGTTTATGATTTCAGCAGGTGATTTCAGAAATGGTATTACCATCGAGTTCGAAGGTAATGTTTATCAGATAATTGAGTTCCAGCATGTTAAGCCCGGTAAGGGAGCAGCATTCGTAAGAACCAAGTTAAAGAACATTATCAACGGTGGTGTAGTTGAGAAAACCTTCAGACCGACAGAGAAATGTCCGCAGGCACGTATTGATAGAAAAGATATGCAGTATTTATATTCTGATGGTGATTTATATAACTTTATGGATACAGAGACTTACGATCAGATCGCTTTAAACGGCGATACGGTAGGCGATACTCTTAAGTTCGTGAAAGAGAACGAGATGGTTAAGATCTGTTCTTACAACGGCAATGTATTTGCTATTGAGCCGCCTTTATTTGTAGAGTTGGAGATCACGGATACAGAGCCCGGTTTCAAGGGTGATACGGCTACCGGTGCTACCAAGCCTGCTATCGTTGAGACAGGCGCTAAAGTTATGGTGCCTCTGTTCGTAGAGCAGGGTGAGGTTATCAAGATCGATACCAGAACCGGTGAGTACTTATCCAGAGTATAAGAGATATTGTAATCAGCAGACAAGCCTATAAGACAATGGAAGCGTAAGCGGCCATTGTCTTTGTTTTTTGTAGGAAAGTGTTAAGACGGCAGTATGCAAAGATGCCAGACTGTATGGCCTGACTTTCTTATAAAGAATACGAATTACCCCGGCCCGGAGAGAATGGGAAAGAGGGAAAAATGGATTTTAATGTATTTGTAGAAAATATTGTGGATTTATTACAGAAGAAAATGGGTGAGGACTATGAAATCAGGGTGACTAAGGTGACGAAGAATAATGATATTCAGTTGACCGGTGTGATTCTTATGAGAGAGTCGGATAATATATCGCCCACTATCTATCTGGAAGGACTGTATGCGGAATATAAGAATGGTACCGCATTGGAACAGCTTGCGGAGAAAATCGTGGCATTTTACACAGAGCAGATGCCTGATCAGGAACTTAATATGGATTTTTTCAAAGATTTCGAGCAGGTAAAAGGCAGAATTTTTTATAAGCTTGTAAGTTTTGAGAAAAACAGAAAGCTGCTTGAGAAGCTTCCGCATTACAGGTGGCATGATCTGGCGATAATTTTTTACTATGCCATGGAAGAAGAGAAGGTCGGCAGAGCATCCATTACGATTCACCATCATCATCTTGCTATGTGGGGACTGTCAGTGGACTCCCTGTACCGTGCCGCACATAACAATATGAGAAAAGGTATGCCGGAATTACTTGTGTCCATGAAAGATTTACTGGCGGAAATGACAGGACTGCAGTTCGGGGACGATACTTATATTCCCATGTATGTGTTGACCAATCAGGAGAAATTATATGGGGCGGCAGCCTTGTTGTATTCGGAGGGGATGAAAGCGCTTGCCGACAGATTGCAGTCTGATTTGCTGATTCTGCCCAGTTCTGTTCATGAGGTACTTCTTTTGCCGGATGACGGACTGAATGAATACGCATTTTACAGACAGATGGTGGAAGATGTCAATACGACACAGGTGGAGCCGGAAGAAGTGCTGTCTTGCAGCCTGTACCGGTATCGGAGAGAAAAGGCGGAAATTGAGGAAATTTTTTCTTAAATCATTTGGTGACTGGACAACAGGGCCCACTTATGATATGATAATCAAGATGTAACAAAATTGTAACATTTGGTACAGATCAGTGGGCACCCGTAGTCTAATGGATAAAACGTAGGCCTCCGACGCCTTTGATGCAGGTTCGAGTCCTGTCGGGTGCATAAGACTTGATTTCCTTCGGGAAATCAAGTCTGCTAAATTTCCTGCTGGAAATTTAGCCGGCGGAGCGGAATTTCTGTTCCAATTTGCCGGAAATTCAGGCGGAGAGTTGGATATGCTGTTCCGGTCTGCCGCATTTATAAGGTTATAAAAGAGAAAGGTTGTTGTAAATGAATACGTCAAATAACACAATACAGGGTTTCATTAAAGCGAAGCTGGAAATCCTTAAAAACTGGTTGATACGATATTCCAAAATCGTAATGCCTGTTGTATTGGTGATCTGTGTATTGATTACAGTTGTGATAGCAGTAAATGCCAATAAAAAGAAGGCAGAACAGGAAGAAACCGTAGTAGCCAGCGAAGAAGTAGATATGTCAAGTAATCTGATTGCTGTGCCGGAAGTACCGTTAGAGCAGGATGCCGTACCGGAGATTAATGAATTATTTAATACGTATTACACAGCGATGGTGGAAGGCGATACCGATACAATGGTTAAGCTGGTTGACCATCTGGATGAGACAGAGATTCTGAAAGCACAGGAGACAAGTAAGTATATTGAGGCTTATCCGACTTTGGAAATCTATACAAAGGTTGGACCAAAAGAAGGAAGCTATATCGTATATGTGTATGCTGAGTGGAAATTCTATGATTATGATGAGACGATTCCGGGCATGAAAGTTTATTATGTATGTCAGGATGAGGATGGTAACTATTACATCAACGAGGATGGAGAAGAGAGTGAAAACGAATTAAATTATATCCGTCAGGTTAATCTGCAGGATGATGTAGTAGATTTGCAAAACAGAGCAGCAGTAGGTTATAATGATATGCTTGCCGAAGATGAGGATCTGGTTAATTTTATTCTGGATCTGAATACGGAGATTGATAAGAATGTAGGGGAAGCTTTAGCCCGTGCCGAAGGAAGCGAACAGTCCGGGGAAGACGGAGAAGAGCAGGATGGCGAAGAAACTGCGGAAGGTTCAGAAGAAACTGAGGAAACAGAGGAACCGGCTGTGGTTGTGACCAAGGTTAAGGCTATCGATGTGGTTAATATCCGAACCTCTGACAGTGAAACGGCGGATAAGCTTGGCAAGGCAGCAATCGGCGATGAATTTACCTTGTTGGAAGAAAAGGGTAACGGATGGAGCAAGATTGAATATGAGGGCGGAGACGCTTATATTAAGAGCGAATTCTTAGAGCCGTCAGAGACGGCCGAGGCATCAGCCGGTGATGATTCTGATGATGGCGAGGACTCTGATGACACACAGACTGCGCAGACCAATAGCAACAGCTCTACAGAGACAACAGGAACCGTTACCGTGAAAGAGAATGTTCGTATCCGTGCATCAGCCAGTGAAAACGGTGAAAAGCTGGGAACCGCTTATGTAGGTGAAAAGTTAGACGTGATCATGAAACAGGCTGACGGCTGGACGAAGATTAAGTACAACGGTAAGACAGCCTATGTTAAATCCGAATTTGTAGAGTAATTGTAATTAGCCGGCAGGCGTGATTAAACAGTTCAATAATGGTAAAGATAGAGAGTATGGGAGTTTCCCATACTCTTTTTTGCGGACTCAGAAGAGGAAGAAAACTTGTGAAACAGGCATTATACTTGCATGTAAGCATGTTTCGGAAAGCTTATGAAAAGCAAAGTGGGTGAGGAGCACGAAGTATTCAAAATCTGTTTAGAATAGTACAGAAGGTAATGTAGGGTAAAAGAGATGTTAATGGAAAGGAGATAAGAGACATGAAGCATGATGATGCCGTTATATTAAAGGAAATACAGAAAAATACCCAGATGGGAATGACAGCCATTGATACGATTCTAGATAAGATCGGAGATGATGACTTTTCTTTGCAATTGTCCAAACAGTCTTTACGGTATTCGGAGATTCATAATATGGCATTAGATAAAATATTGGAGAATCAGGGAGAAGTGTACCGTGGCAATCAGATCAGTGACATGGTTTTGAAAGGCAATATCCATATGAATACGGCACTGAATATCAGCAAAGAGCATTTGGCAGAACTGATGATTCGCGGCAGCAACAGGGGGATCACCAGTATGTGGAAGGTTATGAAGCACAATCAACTGGCAACGGGTGAAGCAATGGAACTGGCACAGGAACTGGTAGATTTTGAAGAGGAAAATATAGAGAGATTAAAAGAGTATTTGTAGAAAAGATGATAACGGTTCAAAATACTGTAAACATAATATTTGCCGAAAAATAATTTCTTTTACAAATTAATAGATTGTAAGTAATAGATAAGTTTAAAATTGTATACATGTATTTATGCATATTGGTATCATTGTACAATATGTCTAAAAAAGGGCATAAAATTTTTACGCTTTAATATGCTAAATCGGGGTTGTGAATTTTCATGTCCCATACTATAATGATACATGGACAAAGGAGTCTGTGGAGCCGGGGCTTGTGTCTGCGGCTCTTTATTGATTGGCATAAGGATGATTCACAAAGTGCGGCATCCGTTGCCTGTTATTGATAAGGCAGACTGCTGATATATAAACTAAAGGAGGACATATACATGTCATACGTAGATGAGGTTTACGAGTTAGTAGTAGCGAAGAACCCTGCACAGCCGGAGTTCCATCAGGCAGTGAAAGAGGTTTTAGAGTCTCTTCGTGTAGTAATCGAAGCAGATGAAGAAGCATACAGAAAAGATGCTTTGTTGGAGAGATTAACTGTTCCGGAAAGAATCGTACAGTTCCGTGTTCCGTGGGTAGATGACAAGGGACAGGTACAGGTAAACAACGGTTTCCGTGTACAGTTCAACAGTGCTATTGGACCATATAAGGGTGGTTTAAGATTCCATCCATCCGTTAACTTAGGTATTATCAAATTCTTAGGTTTCGAGCAGATCTTCAAGAACTCCTTAACAGGCCTTCCGATCGGCGGCGGTAAAGGTGGTTCTGATTTTGATCCTAAGGGCAAATCTGACAGAGAAGTAATGGCATTCTGCCAGAGCTTTATGACAGAGCTTTGCAAACATATCGGAGCTGATACAGACGTACCGGCCGGTGATATCGGTGTAGGTGGACGTGAGATCGGCTTTATGTTCGGTCAGTACAAGAGAATCCGTAACTTATATGAAGGTGTTCTGACAGGTAAAGGCTTAACCTACGGCGGTTCCCTTGCCAGAACAGAAGCTACAGGTTATGGTCTGTTATACTTAACAGAAGAGATGCTCAAATGCAACGGCAAAGATATCGCAGGCAAGACAATCGCTGTATCCGGTGCCGGTAACGTAGCGATCTATGCTATTCAGAAAGCACAGCAGTTAGGTGCTAAGCCTGTTACCTGTTCCGACTCTACAGGCTGGATCTATGATCCCGACGGAATCGATGTAGCTACTTTGAAAGAAGTTAAGGAAGTAAAACGTGCACGTCTGACAGAGTACGCTGCCGCAAGACCAAATGCTGAGTATCATGAGAAGAAGAACGGCGAACACGGTGTATGGACAGTGAAATGTGATATCGCACTTCCTTGTGCTACACAGAATGAATTAGACCTTGAGGATGCTAAGGCACTTGTTGCAAACGGATGCTTCGCAGTAGCAGAGGGCGCTAACATGCCTACTACATTAGAGGCTACAGAGTACTTACAGAAGAACGGTGTTCTGTTCTGTCCTGGTAAGGCTTCCAACGCAGGCGGTGTTGCAACGAGCGCACTGGAAATGAGCCAGAACTCAGAGAGACTTTCTTGGACATTCGAAGAGGTTGATGCTAAGTTACAGGGAATTATGGTTAATATCTTCCATAACTTAGATGAGGCTTCCAAGAAGTATGGTAAGGAAGGCGATTATGTGGCTGGTGCTAATATTGCCGGATTCTTGAAGGTGGCTGAGGCTATGAAGGCTCAGGGTATTGTATAGTAGTCATTTATTAAAATTTTATATTATAAGATGTGTGTTGCGAGGGAACTGAAAAGTTGAAAAAGGTAAGACCTGACCTCTTGACCTGTCGGCTAACACCGGCGTAGGGAAGCAATTTCTTACGCCGGTTTGCGTTTGAAAGAGCTTCTGCATTCAGCTAAGCCATGATTTGATCATGCGATTGGCTGTATGCCGGAGCTCTTTTTATTTGTGTAATTAGTGGTTGTATCTAAATTTACAGGCTGAGCGAGAAAGGAGATTTTTATGAGAATGAAGAAAGTGTTAAGTATTGCAGGATCAGATTGCAGCGGGGGTGCCGGAGTACAAGCAGACCTTAAAACATTTTCCGCACATGGAGTTTTTGGAATGAGTGTGATCGTTTCTGTAGTAGCGGAGAATACGAGCAGAGTATTAGCGATAGAGGACATATCGCCTGAAATAGTCAGGAAACAAATAGATGCTGTCTTTGAGGACATAGCTGTAGATGCCGTTAAAATAGGTATGTTGTCTACACCCGAATGCATGTATGCAGTTACAGATAAATTAAGACAATATAAGGCGCATCATATTGTAATGGACCCCGTGATGTATGCGAAAAACGGGTCTCCGCTTATGCAGCCGGCGTCTGTTGATGCCTTGATAAAGACCGTGATCCTGCTGGCAGATGTATTAACGCCGAATATTCCGGAAGCAGAGAAAATAACCGGGATGCAGATTTCGTCCATTTCAGATATGGAGCTGGCAGCCAGTGAAATACATGAGATGGGATGTAAGGCTGTAGTAATTAAAGGAGGACACGCTACCGGAAATGCAGTAGATATTCTTTATGATGGAAGGCATTTTTATCATTTTGACGCACCGAGGATCATAACAAAAAACACACATGGAACAGGATGTACTTTTTCATCGGCGATTGCGGCAGAGCTTGCCAATGGGAAAGATTTAGTAAGTGCCGTAAAGACTGCAAAAAGATATGTTACGACTGCAATTAAACACTCACTTGACATTGGAAAAGGATATGGACCTACCAACCATTTTTATGAGTTGTATCAACATGGATTACAGGAGGCAGAATGTGATGAAAATTGATTATAGACTTTATTTGGTGACGGATAGAAGAGCTATCAAAGGAAAATCACTTGCAGAAGCAGTGGAGGAGGCAATTTTAGGGGGATGTACCATGGTGCAGTTACGTGAGAAAAATATTACCATCCGGGAGTTTTATCAGCTGGCAAAAGAAATTAAACAGATTACCGATTATTACCAAATTCCATTTATGATCAATGACTGTCTGGATGTGGCGTTAGCCGTAAAAGCTGATGGGATACATATAGGGCAGAAGGATATGCCTGTGAAGGTTGTAAAGGAAATGATCCCGCAGGATATGCTATTGGGCGTATCTGTTACAAATGAGGAAGAGGCTTTGATGGCAGAAAAGTATGGTGTGGATTATTTGGGGATCGGAGCAGTATTTCCTACGAAAACTAAAATGGATGCAGATTTTGTCCCAATAAGTAAATTGTGTGATATTCGTAAGAGTGTGAAGATTCCGATTGTTGCGATTGGGGGGATTACTGCGGAAAATGTCAGTCTGCTTTCCAAAACACAGATAGATGGAATTGCGGTAAGTTCGGCAATACTCGCGAAAAATGATATTAAGTCAGCAGCAGATGAATTAAAAAACAATTATTACTATATAGGGGGATTGTGTTGTCTGACAAAATATGAATACTGATTCAGGGTTTACTATGCTTATTCTAAATGATATAAAGAAATATAAAGAAGTAAAAAGTAAAGTTGAGGAGAAATATAAATGAAAGCAGGAAGGGGAACAGAGAAGAAAATTTTTAATAATATGGTCTTTATGTATATGATTTTGCTTTTGCTGTTTTTGGCAATCGCAGGCTGCAGCAGTGTGTCAGATTCGAGTTCTATGTCGGCAGAAGGAACCGTTGAGGAAGAATCAGAGAGAGAAGATTCTGCCGGAGAGACGGAAAACCGAATCACTGCGGATTCTGTAACGATTGCAGAGCTTTACCGTGATCTCTATGAACAGGCATTACAGCAGCACACCTTGGGGAGTCTTGAAATGTTTCAGGCAGTTGTATCGCGGTTGGGAGAGCATGGCTATGCTGCTGTGGACGCAGAGAATGAGAATCAGGTTAATATGACCCACCCGGAGCTGCTGGAACAGTTTTGTGGTCTGGTGGAGGAGAAAAAGGAGGGGTGTGTAACTTTTCTCTGTATCATGCAAAACGGCGGTTTTGTACGATTTGATCTGGAGACTTCACAAGGGCAGGTAATGGTTACAAGAAGTGTGCTGACATGGGTCGGAGGAGAGCCGGAAGTAAGCTATGTGCATCAATATCCGGCAGAGGGATGGCGGTACAGTGAAAACGGGTATCTGTTTTTCGAGGAAGCATTGCCCGAAGGATATGATGGGGCGCCCGGTTATACGGCGGTGAGAGTACAGCCTTTGGAAGAAACATGCCGGGAGTTCAACCGGAAGTATATTCTGCCTGTAAATTATGGTTCTAACAATATGTTCTTAACAGATTGGTCGGAACCGGATTTTCGGGGAATAGAGTTTGATGATCTGTTTGCTTTGCTATATCCCTATGCTATGGGAACGCCCATGCCTTATGAGAAATCGGTGGAGGGAGGGCGGTACATGGTGCCGGAAGAGGAGTATGAGAAGGTAATCTGTTCCTATTTTTCCATAGACAAGGACACCCTGCGGGCACAGGCGGCATATTCACAGCAGGAGAAAGGATATGATTATAGAACTCGCGGTTTTTATGATAACGCTGCATCTCCGAATCTTCCTTACCCCGAAGTGGTGTCTTATGAGGAAAAGGAGGACGGGACTGTGACGTTGACAGTAAACGCGGTATGGCCGCAAAAGCTCATGGAAAGAGCTTTCAGTCATGAGGTTACGGTACGTCCTGATGAAAAGGGCGGTTTTCGGTATATATCTAATTATGTAACCTTTTTCGCGGAAAATGTTGAGCCGGAGTGGTATACGGAGAAATTCACTGATGAGGAATGGAATGCCATTTATGGAGGTGAAGATGAATCGTAAAATAATTGTTATTTTACTGCTCAATACGATACCGTTTTTGGCCTGTTGTACATTGTACATGACAGGCGCCTTGCTGAACTGGCTTTTCTATATGGTGTTTCAATTGAGGTTGACGGTATATAATTACCGTGCCATGAAACGGTTTGTCTCATTTCTGATGATACAGGGTGTTATGTCAGCAGCATCAGTAATCGGGCTGAAAGTATCCAATCTGTTGTATTACTATCATATCAGCCCGGATGCGGAGACCTTACTTGTAGGGAACGCAGGGATTTGGTTGGGAATTATTTATATTGGGACGCTGACAATCATTGCATTAGTTATTAGAATTTTGAATATCTGTTATATTAGGGCGAGGGCTTCAGACGAATAATTTTTGGGGTCACGCAATATTTCTTTACAGAGCTTTTTCAGTTGAATGGAAAAGCTCTTTTATGTTATTTGGAAAGTTTTTTGGAAAGTCTTTAAAAATTTCTGTCTTTGATAATTTCTTTACTTCTTGTTGACAATTTATTTATCATAAAGTATACTGAATACATATTCAATGAATGTTGATTCAATAAAAACAAAATAAAAATGCAATAGATCAAGATTTCCTAAAAAAACAGGAATGCTATCAGTTACATAAACCTTTTCAATAACGGCAGTCAGTAACTTTTTCAAGCATCAGAAACAGGAGGATAGCCATGGGAAAAAGAGAAGAGCAAAAGGAACAAAGATATCAGTTGATTATTACAAAGGCACTGGAACTATTTGTGACAAAGGGATATCGGGAAACGAAGATCAGTGATATAGCACAGGCGGCTCATATGAGTACAGGGCTATTATTTCATTACTTTGAATCTAAGGAAAAGCTGTATGAAGCGTTGGTGCGGATGGGTCTAGAAGGAACGAAGACGCCTGCCAGGATAGAAGCCCACACGCCGCCGGAATATTTCTCGAACTTTTTGGACACCCTGTTTGCTTATGTGAAAGAGCAGCCGTGGGTGGGCTGGATGTTTGTCTTGATGGCACAGGCTTGGCGGGGCTACGGTACACCGGAACACATCAGGGAGCTTGCCAGGCAGGTAGATCAGGTGGAGCAGTCTGCCCGCATCATTGCCAAAGGACAGGAGGAAGGCTATTTCAGGGAGGGAGATCCTTACGCGCTGTCTAACACCTTTTGGTGCAGTGTACAGGGAATTATGGAACGGTTAGCAGCCATACCGGATATGCCCCTTCCCAAGACGGAGTGGCTGCTCAGTATACTTACAGGGAAAACATGATAGTGACAGTAGCATTTCGGTGAGATAAGTGTAATGCCTTCGGATGGGCAAAGAAATTGTAAGGTAACCCAAATAAGATACGTACATAGGAATTTGTTCGTATGACAAGCGTGGAAAAGAATGTGAGGGAGCGGGAAAGCGTAATATGAAAGATGAGAAGAAGAAAATAGTTATCATAGGTGCCGGAATCGCAGGATTATCCGCGGGAATATACGGATTGCTTGCAGGATATGAAGTAAGCATATATGAGAAGAATCAAGTGGCAGGCGGAGAATGTATGGGATGGAACCGCAGAGGTTATCATATTGATAATTGCATACACTGGCTTACCGGAACGAAGAAAGGCACAGAATTAAGAAAGGTATGGGAAACGGTTGGTGCATTATCGCCCGATCAGGAATTTGCCGGAACGGAAGTTTTTTATACCAGTTGTGTTGGGAACCAAAGGGCAACTTTGTGGAACGATTTAGAGAGAACAGAGAAAGAACTTTTGGAATTGTCACCTGAGGATGAAGCGGAGATTCGGAAGTTTATCACGCATGTAAGATATGCACAGTCCTGCGAAGTACCGTCTTCAAAGCCTATGGACATGATGGGGATACGAGATTATATAGAAATGGGCAGGAGTATGGCAGATATGCCCAAAGTAATGAAAGAATACGGCAAAATTGATTTAGAAGATTTAGCCGAAAAATTCAAGCATCCTGTGTTAAAGAAATTAGTTAGTGGGTATATGCCCAAAGAATATACAGCCTATTCGTTTATTGTGTCCTATGCGACTATGGCTTCCGGAAATGGAGAGATACCGGCGGGAGGTTCCTTGGCTATGGTGAACCGTATGGTAAAGCGGTTTCGGGAGCTTGGCGGAACGTTGTTTTGCGGTACATCCGTAAACAGAATCCTTATACAGGGAAAGAAGACTTATGGCATTGCGCTGGAAAACGGCGAACAGATCACGGCAGATTATGTGATCTGCGCTGCGGATGCACGTGTATTATTTACACAGCTGATCGGTGAAAAGTACATGAATAAGCGGTGGCGTGAAGTGTACAGCGATACCAGGCGCTATCCTTTGTTCAGCGGATTCCAGATAGCGTATTCCATTTCTAAAGAGCGGTATCATGAAAATGGCAATGTGCTTTTTGATTGTGAGCCGTTTATGATAGGCGGTCGCAGCGTTGAGAATGTATGTGTCAAAAGCTTTGCGTATGAGAAAGCATTTGCACCGGAGAGCAAAACGGTCTTGCAGACAAATGTGCTGCAATACGATGAGGATTATTTCTTCTGGGAGAGTTTGGACAAGGAAGAATATCGCAGGAAGAAAGAGGAACTGATCGGCATCATAACAGATCGGATTCTTACCAGATTCCCGGAGTTGGAGGGAGACATAGAGTTTTTGGATTGCTGGACGCCGCTTACTTATCATCGTTACTGCAACGCATATCACGGAGCCTACATGAGTTTTGTGACGAAGAAGGATGAAAAGCCTTTCCGTGTGAAAGGAACTGTAAAGGGCATCAGCAATCTCTATCTTGCAAGTCAATGGATCATGGCACCGGGAGGACTGCCGGTAGCTGTTGTGGCAGGAAAATTCGCCGTGCAGAGGATTTTAAAGAAAGAAGGCAGGTTCCAAAACGGAAATTCCCTGCCTCTTTCATGAAGTTGTTATGTTTTGTTCGGTTATTACACGAATCTTTAATCAGAAATCTTATTCAGTGTGAAATCATCCACAGTTCCCCAGCTTGCGGCATTACATTTCATGCGTACACCGATGGTAAGCGTGCCGTCTGTAACTGTTATCTCAGGGATGGTAGGAGTCTGCCAATTTGCCCAGCCTGCAACCATAAAGGAAGCAGTTTGTTCCGCACCGTCTGCAACCGCATATAATTCTAATTCGGAATCTTCAGACATATCGCCGCCCTGCGCATAAGCAGAAAGCTGATAGGTTCCTGGCTCTAAATCCGTGAATTCCTGTTCGATAGAGAATTCCATATCAGAATCTGCCGACCAGAAATGGAAGGCAACATCGCCGGTATAAGCATCATCCGCCTTGTTCTGGAAATCCGTCGGATTAACGTCACCTTCATAGGCAACATTCCACATGGAAGTATCGGCATCTTCAAAGCTTGGGTTCTGAACGTAGTTAATCATTTCGGTTTCAATATGACAGGTAACGGTAGTACCGTCTTCCAGGGAACCTGTAACCTCATAGGCTCCTCCGGCGCTTGTGTCGATGGCGGCAAGCTGTGTCTCATCCCAGGTAACAGCCGCCTGCTCATTGGCAGAGCGGTCATTGTAAATCACATCAACTGTTTCGGGAAGCTCAATTTCACCGCCTACATTGCAGACAACAGAAATTTCGGGAATATAATCAACTGCCAAAGGTGCGGTGGAGCCGTATTTCAAATATTTCCATACATTTAAGGATGCAAGCGGATAACCGTCAAAATCAAACATTGCCTGATTATCCCAGGAACAGCCGCCGTAGTATAAGCCGGAATCGTCCGGGTCATAATCACCGGCGTAGCTGCTTGCCCAGCCGCTTCCGTATTTCTCCCATGTAGAAGAGTTATCTGCGGTTGCATCGCCAACCGGAATCCAGGTTCCTTCCCAATAGAATACACCGAGTACACCGACTTCATTTGCCGCTGCACAGATATCACGAATCATGGAAGCCTGACTCTGTACGGTGGCAGCATAGCCGTCAACAAGACCCTCTATGCCATCGAAGCTGTTACCAAAGCCATCGCCGTCTTCGGAAGTATAACAATAAGAAGTTTCTGCAATAATAACCTTTTTTCCGTATTTTTCCTGAATATTTTTGGCAACAGTCTGCATATTTTCGTTTGTACCGTCCCAGAACGGGTAGTAGGATAGGCCGAAAATATCATAATCAACACCGGATTCCTGCAGATTGGAAGCAATGGTATCTATTTCATCATTCTGTTCAATATTTGTATAATGTACCACAACCTGAATATCTTTTCCGTATGTCTCAGATATCTCACGAACGGCACGGCTTCCTGAGCACAGAAGATTCATTACCGTGGGTACATCTGTTTCGCCGGACATACCGTTGTTGATCTCATTACCGATCTGCACCATTCCTACGTCTACTCCGGCATCAAGAATTTCCGTAAGGCTTTCTTTGGTAAAGGTATAGAGTGCATCGGCTTTTTCTTCGCCGCTCATACCTTCCCATGCCTTGGGAGCATGTTGTCTTTTCGGATCGGCCCAGAAGTCAGAATAGTGGAAATCAATAGATACCTTCATGCCGTACTGGGTCGCACGTTTTCCAAGTTCGATAGCAGTAGCGACATCGTTATTACCGCCGCCATATCCGTTGCCGTTCTCGTCATAGGGATCATTCCATACACGCAGACGGATGTAATTCACACCGGACTGTGCTAATGTCATGAAGACATCCTGTTCTTTCCCTTCATAGTTATAATAGGTAACGCCGCTGTTTTCCTCAGCAAGTACGGCAGACGCGTCCATGCCGCGGATAAAGTCGTCAGTAATGTCGGGAATCGGCTCTACATAGATATCAGATTCTTCCGAACTGTCCGGCAGCGGGAAAGTGGTTGCTTCAATAGTAGATCCTGTTTCTGCTGATGCCTGTGTGTTAGTTGATTCTTGGGATTCTGCCGATACCTGTGTTTCCGCGGCAGGCTCATCACTGCCTGATCCGCATCCTGCCAAAGCAGCGGAACAAAGGCCTGCACTGAGGCATAAAGCCAGTAATTTTGTGCGAGATTGTTTCATGTTGCTTATCCTCCTCTTATTCTTACAGTATTACCCCCATAAGGTAATTTCTTATTTCTTGGACAAACGGTTGCGCAAGATGTAAAATATATAGACATGTATTGCGCATGTCCTTATATTTACGATAGTATATTGACACTGATTTTACAATGAATTATACTCATAAAAAATTGATATATTATCATATCAAACAACATTGCACAATTGTCACACTCATTTATGGATGCGGCTATTTGCACAATGATTGAAAAATTATGATGTGTTTTGCCTTTAACTGATACACTACAATTTCTGTGAGGTATTTATGATTAAGATTATTAAAATGGGAGAGGACGCGACTCACGATGCAGAGTTTGATGTGGACCGCCCAAATGGATTTCCCGAATATATGCTTCTTTTGACAAGAACTTCCGGCGCTTTTCTTGTGGATGACGCATGGAGTGATTATCCGGCAGATTGCGCTGTGATTTTTAAACCATATCAGAAGCAGCGCTATCATGCAATTGAAGAATCCTACACAGATTGTTGGATGCATTTTACCTCTGACCGCCTGATTACGGATGATCATTTTCCGTTCGGGACACCGATTGTCATGCGGCAGCCGGCAGAATTCTATCAGTTGTTTCATATTATTTGCACGCAATATTACGGCATCTCCTCTCACAGAGACACCATATTGAATCATCTGGTGGAGTCGCTTGTACATATGATTGCCGATGAAAATCGGACTGCCGGGTTTCCGGAAATATATTATCAGCTTGTCTCCCTGCGTAAGGAGATTCACCAGAATCCGGCTAAGAATTGGACAGTTCCCCATATGTCAGAAAAACTTAATATCAGTACGGGATATCTGCACGCTGCCTATCAGCAATATTTTCACACGACCTGTATGAATGATGTGATTGCGGGCAGGGTAGAGCTTGCCTGTGAATTATTGGCATCCGGTAATCTTCCGGTATCTAAGATCGCAGAACAGTGCGGTTATAATAATACAGAGCATTTTATAAGGCAGTTTAAAGTTTATACGAATACAACGCCGGGAAAGTACAGAAAGCAAAACAATGCGGATTACCTGAATTTCATCTGACAGAGATATGGGAACGTATGTATGCCGTTTCAGTCGGCTTTCTCCGTCGTATCCCTGCGCAGCAGAATCGGCGTGATCACTTTATGAATCGGCTCCTTTAAAGGCTCAGGCTTTCTCTTTTTCTGCTCATTCATCTGCTCTACCAACAAGCTGACTGCTTCATAGGCAATCTTATCAATCTGCTGGCCCACAGTACTGATCGGAATAGCAGCTTCTCTGGCAATGGGCGAGTCATCGAAGCCGATGATCAGGTAATCATCCGGAAGCTTTCCGTATTTTTTAATCAGAAGATTTAAGAAAACATTGGCATGGGTATCGCTGGAAATAAAGATTCCCTTTTTCTGACTCGCATACTCCTGTTCCAATTCTTCCAGAATTTCATTCAGATTTTCCTGCATCTGTTCATAGGTGTTACCTAAAACTCTAAAAATAACCCGGTGCTTTAAATCCTTTTCCGTACACACATCAAGAAAACCCTGAATACGTCCATATGCAGGGATTTCAGGTGCAGTGGGAGAGTTGATATGTATGAGGACGTCGCAGTTGTGTCTGGCAAGCAGACTGGTTGCCTGAACGCCGCCCATATAGTTGTCGGTATTGACACTGCATACGTATTGATCTTCCCGCTCGATGGTTACAATCGGTATTTGCAGGTCGGCAAGTTCTTTAGAGGGAATCGTAAAGCTTAGAATAATAAGCCCTTCAATGTTGTAAGCAAGCAGCTCCTGAATATACTGCCGTTCGGAATCTTCATTCTCATTTCCGATAAAAACAAGAAACTTGTAGCCGAAATGCTCATAGGTAAGCAGAATCTGATTCAGCATTTCGGAATAATAATGATTGTTTAAATTGGGAATGATGATGCCGATAAATTCCGTTTTTCCGTTTGCCAGAATCCGGGCTACTTTGTTTTCTTTATAATCCAGATCAATGAGAGCTCTGGCTATGATTTCCTGATTTTCCAATGTAAGGGAATCGGGATTGTTAAAATACCGGGAAATGGTTGTCTTGGAGAATCCTGTATAGTTTGCAATATCGTTAAAAGTTGTATTTTTCTTTTTTGGCATATCTAAAGTCCTTTTCCGGCAGCGGTTTTCCTATAGGAATATTAAAATTTCCATCTGCTGCTTTCAAAAGTATAGCAGAAATCAATGACAAGAACAATAAGGAATCGGTTAAGGTACCGGTTTTGTAAAATGTGTATAATTTCAAAAAAGCAAAATCGTTTAGTATTCACAAAGTTTCTATTATGTGTTGACGTATCTTGTTTGGAATGTTACTATAAACATATAAAGTAACCGGTTACTTAACCGGTTTCGAGATCGTAAAATCAACAAAAAAGAGGAGGACTGCTTCATGAAAAAGAAAATAGCGGCAAAGGTCATTGCTTCGGCACTTACAATGGCGCTCACCGCAGCAACGTTGACGGGATGCCGGTTCGGATTTGCAAGTGATCCGGATGATCCAAATGAGGTGAAGAAAGAAGTAACGATTGATACTTCCGTAGACACATTCCAGTATGATACCGGTTTAGAGGGAACAAGCATAACACTGTTGAATTCCAAGGCGGAGATTCAGGTGGCATTGGAAAAAATGTCGGCTGCATTTGAGGAAAAATCAGGTGTTCACGTGGAGGTTATGCCGGTGACAGACGGAGATTCCCCCTATACTAAGGTGGTAAGTCTCTATAATTCCGGCAATCCGCCCACATTGTCTATTCTGGATACGACAGACGTAATCGCGCTGGCAGAAGAGAAAGCGGAGGATTTGACAGATGAAGCATGGACTGTTGAGGCGGAAGGATACCTGACAGAGGTAAACGGCAGGGTTTACAGCTTCCCGTTGTGTATCGAAGGAAGAGGCCTGATTTATAACAAAGCGGTAATCGAAGCGGCCTTGGGAGAACCCTTTGATCCTTCCCAGATTAAGACACAGGATGATTTCACAGCGCTTCTTGACAGACTGGTAGCGGCAGGAATTGAAAGACCTGTTTCTATGGCAAAAGAGGACTGGTCACTGGGGGCACACCAACTGCAGTACATATATGAGACATATGACGGTACTTCAGAAGGTGCGCAGGAGATTATTGAACAGATCAAAGCCGGAGAACTGGATTTGGAAGAATATAACAGGATGTCGGAATTTCTGAATATGTTTGATATCTTAAAGAATTACAATGTGGCAAAGGGTGATCCCCTTGGTGCCGATTATGATGAGATGGCAATCGATCTGGCGGACGGAAAGACAGCATTCTGGTTTAACGGAAACTGGGCGTGGCCCAACCTGGAAGAAGCAGGAGCGGAGACGGAAGATGCATACGGCTTCCTGCCATATTTCCTGAATAATGACGAAAATGATTTTGCCAATCAGATGATTCAGGGTTCTCCCTCCAAGCAGATCATGTTAGACGGACAGATTGCATCTGATCAGGAAAAGGCGGCCGCAAAGGAATTTTTAAACTGGATCGTATACAGCGAGATCGGTCAGCAGATGTTAGTAAAATCCTGCAGCCTGATTCCGCCGTTTAAAAACAATCCGTATGAGCCGGAAGATCCTTTAAGCAGAGATATTTATGAGCATGTGCAGAATGGAACGGCTTTCAATGCATCTGCGATTGTCCCCAACGATCATTGGTCGATTCTGGGTGCGGCAATGCAGAAATATCTTGCAGGCAGATGCGACAGGGAAGAGTTGATGCAGTCCATCGAGGAATACTGGGCACAACAGTAGCAGGAAGATAATAACGGAAAAGAATCATTAGAAAAACAGTAACAGGAAAGAGGGATTAAGTATGAAATCAAAAAATAACGGAAAAGATTTCTGCATGTTTGCGCTGCCGGGGATGTTCTGTTTCTTTGCAGTCGTAATCATACCATTCTTATACGGTGTGTATCTGACATTTACCGATTGGAACGGAGTTTCGCAGACGAAAAATTTCATCGGGCTTAAGAATTTTGCAGGTGTCATGAGTGACAGGCAGTTTTGGTCTTCCTTACTGCTGACTTTTAAATATGTTATCGTAGTCGTACTTTTGGTTAATGTGATCGCCTTTGCAATTGCATATCTTTTAACAAGAGGCATTAAGGGACAGAATTTCTTCCGTGCAGGCTTCTTTACACCGAACCTGATCGGCGGTATCGTACTGGGATATATCTGGCAGTTTGTTTTCTCCAGAGTCTTTGTAAACATCGGAGAAGGCACCGGCTGGAACTTGTTTGAAATCTCATGGCTTTCGGAGCCGAACCGGGCATTTGCGGCGCTGATACTGGTATCTGTATGGCAGTTGTCGGGATATATGATTCTGATTTATGTAGCCGGATTTATGGGACTGAGTGAGGATGTCATGGAAGCGGCAAGTATCGACGGAGCATCCGGTTTTGCGAAACTGAAAAATATCGTGCTTCCGCTTATGATGTCTTCCATTACGATCTGCCTTTTCCTTACCCTCTCAAGGGCATTTATGGTGTATGATCTGAACCTGTCACTGACAGCGGGAGGCCCTTACGGAACTACGGAGATGGCAGCTATGCATGTGTATGAGAAAGCCTTTACATCCAGACAATTCGGTGTGGGGCAGGCTGAGGCATTGATTTTATTCATCGTTGTAGCATGTATCAGCGGTCTTCAGGTATACTTTACGAAGAAACAGGAGGTGGAAGCATAATGAAGCAGACAACAGTTGGCGGAAATAAAAGAAAAGCTGCGAATATAGTGGCAATGACCGGATTGATTATCATATTTATCGCATATATGTTTCCCTTTATTATGGTGGTCATCAACTCCTTAAAACAGAAAAGGGATATTATTAAAAGCCCTTTCTCCTGGCTGTATACGATCAAGGGACTATCCTTTGACAACTTCATAAAAGCATTTACGCAGATGGACTTTCTGAATGCATTTAAAAATTCACTGATCGTGACCGTTTCTGCAACAGTGCTTGTAACCTTGCTCGCTGCAATGCTTGCTTATTATATTGTGCGGCATAACAACGGCATTTCCAAAATGACATTTGCGCTGATGGTGGCATCTATGATTATTCCGTTCCAGGCAATTATGATTCCTCTTGTAAGTATATACGGCGGTGCCTTAAATGTGCTGAACCATAGGGCAACACTGGTATTCATGCACACCGGATTTTCCATGGCGATGTCGGTATTTATGTTCCATGGATTTATTAAGGGCAATGTGCCGATTGCATTGGAAGAGGCAGCATGTATAGACGGATGTACTCATGCAAGAACCTTTTTCCAGATCGTACTTCCGCTGTTGAAGCCCATTATTTCAACCATGGTTATACTGAATTCCTTAGCATTTTGGAATGACTTCTTATTGCCGTCATTGGTATTGACAGATAAGAAACTTCTGACACTGCCGCTTTCTACCTACAGCTTTTACGGCACCTATTCCGCTGATTACGGAACGATCATGGCAGGCCTGCTGTTATGTGTACTGCCGATCTTAGTGCTTTATATTGTCCTTCAGAAACAGATTATCGGCGGTGTTGTTGCTGGTGCAGTGAAGTAAAGTAAAGGATAATCTGAGAATTAGGTCTCATGCAATATGTCAGATTGTGGTATACTTTCTAAGTGAAGTATTAAATTCAGGACAGGTACGGCAGAGAAGGGCATTATATTATAAGTCACGATAGAAAGAATGAATTACATTATGTTTGGGAGGCATGCTTGGGATGAACAAAAACAGAATACATTTAAAGGCACCGGGGAACTGGATCAATGACCCCAATGGCTTTATTTATTATCAGGGAAACTATCATTTGTTTTATCAATATTTTCCTTACGCGGCAAGATGGGGAACCATGCACTGGGGACACGCTGTGAGCAAGGATCTGGTTTGCTGGGAGCATCAGGGTGTTGCACTTTATCCTACTGTATACGAAGACCAGCACGGCTGTTTTTCGGGCAGTGCCGTAGAGCATGATGGTAAAATGTATCTCTATTATACAGGAGTTCATTATCATAAAATAGATCCGAAAGATATTCACAGATGTCTGGATGATGCATTTGAAGCTTCCCAGATCATGATCACATCGGAGGATGGCATTCATTTTGATAATTTTCATGGAAAAAAAGTCATCATACCGCCGATAGAGGATGCAATGGTAGGCGATAAGGTGCATACCAGAGATCCCAAGGTATGGCGCGGCAAAGATGCATGGTATATGGTAGTTGGCAGTAAAACACCGGATAATAAGGGAGAGCTGATTTTCTATAAGAGCGAAAATCTTGCAGACTGGAAACTGATCAATACCGTATCAAAAGAAAACGGATTCGGATGGATGTGGGAGTGTCCTGATTATTTCGAAACAGAGGGCGGAGAGGTACTTGTCCTTTCTCCGATTGGGCTGCTGAAAGAGGAAAATCTGGAAGGAAATCAATCTATTTGTATGCTTGTCAGGTTTGAGGAAGAGACCTGTGCAATGGAAATACCGGATCAGTATCAGTATCTGGATTACGGGCTTGATCTGTATGCGCCCCAGTCTGCATTGGATGAAGAGGGACGCAGAGTGCTTGTAGCATGGCTCCGTATGCCGGAAGCTGTGGACGGAGCATGGCAGGGAATGTTCTGTATTCCGAGAGTCGTGGAAGTAGAGGCAGGGCATATTTATTTTAGGGTACATCCGAATATCGATAGGATGTACACAAGGAAGATCACGCATGCCGCGGAGGCTGACAGCGCCGGATATAAAATAAGCTATGAAATAGAAGAAGGGGAAACAATTAGTATCGGCGGCTATCAGATTTCAAGAAGGGGCAGTCAGATCTGTGCAGACAGGAACGGCGTTTTCCCGGAACATACAAATTTCAGAATGCAGTTTAGCACACCGGAAGTGAAAGAAGGATTCCATCTTGATATCTATGTGGACACAAATCTGATAGAGGTCTTTGTAAATCACGGCGAGTATGTGATCAGCAGCGGTGTTTACGGATTGACGGATGAAGTCAGGGCAGATCGGATGGAAGAACTTAAGATGTATACATTAGCATAGACGGCAGATGAAAAATTACCTCTGCAGGGATTACTGACAGACAGCTTTATAGCTGTATAAAATTCACGGATCGTGAGAAAGGCATGGTATGAGTATGAAAGAATATGATGTAGTGGCATTGGGAGAATTATTGATTGATTTTACGGAGAACGGGGAAAGCCCGCAGGGGAATCCGCTTTTGGAAGCTAACCCCGGAGGTGCACCCTGCAATGTGCTTGCGATGTTGAACAATCTGGGAAAGAAGACCGCATTTATCGGAAAAGTCGGCAATGATTCTTTCGGAAAGATGCTGATGGAAACAGTAAAAGACAGCGGTACGGATGTGAAGAATCTGGTTTTCGACGATCAGGTGCGGACTACCCTTGCTTTTGTGCATACGATGCCGGACGGCGACCGGGATTTCAGCTTTTATCGTAATCCGGGAGCTGACATGATGTTAAAGAAGGAAGAAGTCATGGAAGAGGTCATTAAGAGCGGAAAGATTTTCCATTTCGGAACTCTTTCTTCCACACACGAAGGTGTGCGGGAAGCGACCAGATATGCCATCAGCGTGGCAAAGGAAAACGGACTTTTGATTTCCTTTGATCCTAACTTAAGAGAGCCTTTATGGGCATCTTTGGAGGATGCAAGAAGGGAAATTAAATATGGACTTTCTCAGTGTGATATTTTGAAGATTTCCGATAATGAACTGGAATTCATGACAGGAACTGCGGATTACACTAAGGCAGTGGGAATCCTTCGTAACAGCTATGACATTCCGCTTATTTTCGTGACACTGGGTAAGGACGGCAGCAGGGCTTATTATAAGGATATGATCGTGGAAGCCAAGCCTTTTATACAGGAGAATACGATTGAAACAACCGGAGCGGGAGATACCTTTGAAGGCTGTGCCCTGAATTTCGTGTTAGAGCGTGGGCTGGATGATTTGTCGGAGCAGGATTTACAGGAGCTTCTTGTTTTCGCCAATGCGGGAGCCTCTATCATTACCACCAGAAAAGGTGCTTTGAAGGTGATGCCGAAGGCAGAGGAAATTAAGAAGCTGATCGAGGAGAGACGTTAGGAAAGGAAAAGTAAGGCAATGTCAAAAGCGGATGACATTTTTCAGAAAAGACTAGAAAAGCATCATGATGAGTTAAAGTGGCTTTATATGGAATTATACCGGAACGATTCTATGTTTGCGGAATTGTGTACGAACATGTATCAGTATTACAAGGAGCGCAGACAGACGCTGAAAAGACGGGATGAACAGCGTGAGAAGGAACCGGAGTGGTTTAAGAAAAATGATATGCTGGGCATGATGCTGTATATTGATAACTTTGCCGGAAACCTGCAGGGGGTTAAGAAAAAACTTCCCTATCTGGCTTCCTGCAACGTGAATTGTATTCATTTAATGCCGTTTCTGGATTCCCCTAAGGGACGTTCCGACGGGGGCTATGCGGTGGCGGATTTCAGAAAGGTCAGACCGGATCTGGGAACGATGGAGGAGTTGGCGCAATTGGCTGATATGTGTCATAAGAGGGATATGAATCTCTGTATGGATTTTGTCATGAATCATACTTCGGAAGACCATGAGTGGGCAGTCCGTGCAAGACAGGGAGAGGGCGAGTATATGAGCCGGTACTTCTTCTATGATACATATGACATACCGGGCAGATACGAGGAGACGGTCCCTCAGGTGTTCCCGACCACGGCACCGGGCAATTTCACTTATTTGCCGGAAATCGGGCATTATGTGATGACGACCTTTTATCCCTATCAATGGGATTTGAATTACGGAAATCCCAGAGTGTTTAATGAAATGATGTATCATTTCCTGTTTTTTGCCAATCAGGGAATGGATATTATCAGAATTGATGCGGTTCCTTATATCTGGAAAGAGTTGGGAACCAAGTGCAGGAATCTTCCGCAGGTGCACACGATTGTGCGGATGATGCGTATGATCGGGGAGATTGTATGTCCGAGCGTAGTGCTGCTCGGAGAGGTCGTGATGGAGCCGGAAAAGGTAGTTCCGTATTTTGGGACGGTGGAGAAGCCGGAATGCCATATGCTCTACAATGTAACGACCATGGCTACCACATGGAATTGTGTGGCAACCCAAGATGTGCGGCTTTTGAAGCAGCAGATGGATATTGTAAACGGCTTGCCGAAGGAGTATACGTTTTTGAATTATCTGCGCTGTCATGATGATATCGGATGGGGACTGGACTATTCTGTTTTACAGAAGTGGGGGATGCAGGAAGTGCCTCACAAGCGTTTCCTGAATGATTACTTCATGGGCAGAATAGAGGGCAGTGTCAGCAGGGGAGAGCTTTATAATGATGATCCGGTGACACAGGATGCAAGATTCTGCGGGACGACTGCTTCTATGTGCGGTGTGGAAAGTGCAGAGTTTGAGAACGATCAGGTGAAATTGGACGCGGCCGTCAGACTGGATATTATGCTCCATGCCTATATGCTGGCACAGTCAGGAATTCCCATGCTCTACAGCGGCGATGAGATAGGACAGGTGAATGACTATTCTTATAAAGAAGATTCGGATAAAGCAGGAGATTCCCGTTATATCCATCGCGGCAGGTTCCGGTGGGAACTGGCAGAGAAGAAAGCCGATCGCACAAGTATGCAGGGGAAGATTTTTACGGCACTTGATAAGCTGGAGCATATCCGTAAGAAGGAGGCGGTTTTTGAAGCTTCTGCAAACGTGAATCTATATGATGTACACAATGATTCCGTTCTCTGCATCAGGAGAGAGAAAGAGGGAGAAATATTCTTCGGCATCTTTAACTTCAGTGACCGGGAGGAAACCGCATGGATGCAGGAAGAGGGTAGTTTTACGGATATGATGTCCGGTGAGAAAGTGGAAGTGAGAGATATTACAGTTCCCGGACATGATTTTTATTGGATGAAAGGATGCTGTTAGCTGGTATTGCGGTGCAGGATTTTCCTGCACCGTTTTTAGCAAGTATTATTTGGGTGTTTCAGGAGGTTCTTAAGCAAAAGCTGCGTCAATACCTCTCTGTGCACGTAGAGTGTGCCGTCTCTTTTGGTATCATAAGTCCATTTTACGAGAGAAATAGCCTCACCTTCGATTTCCATGCAAGTGATGCAGCGCGGATGGACACAACTGCCTGTGTTCATGTAATTGGGCATATCGGCATTGAGCCGTGGCCTGTGGGTGTGCCCTGTAATCAGATAGATATCGTTTCGTGTGGCATAATCGGAGAGCAGCTGTTCTACCCGGTCTTTTTTCGTGTAATTTTTGGCAGCGCTGGTCGGGTCGAGTACGCCGAAATGCTCTAAAGGCTGCCAGAAGTACCGGACAAGAAAACGCGACAGTTTCCAGCAGACAGAGTTGAAGAAGTCTGCCTGATGGCCGTGGGTCAGATACAGTCGGGTTTTGTCACAGGTGTTTTCCAGAATAAGACCTTCGTAGAAGGTAAGATCGGGGAACAGTGGTTTATGGCACTGGCTGTCTGTGCAGAAATAGGTGCCGCAGACATGATCGGAGTATCCGGGAGCTTTTTTCTCTAAATCGTGATTCCCGTAGAGCAGATAGAGTCTGTTTTGTTTGTGGAAAAGAGAGAGCAGCCAGAACACATTGTTGTGGATTTCGATAATCTGGTTCATTTTGTGTATTTCCCACAACTCGTCGCCGTCACCTAACTCAATATAGGTAAAGCCCTGCGTATAGTAATGCTTTAAGGCGGTAAAATACAGATTCTGGTTTTTCAGAAAATTGTCATTGGAAGTGCCATCGCCCCGATGGCAGTCGCTGATCAGGCAGAAACGGCTGCAGGGAGATATAGGAATGACAGGTGCATTTCGGAAGGCTTTGTCAAGACGGGTGCGGTAACTCATGCTCTGATGACTCCTTTCAGATGTCTGAGCATCCGGCGAAGCAGGAAGGGAAGAAGCTCATACAGGAATACAACCCGGTCTAATGTGGTATGGAAGGGTCTTGCAAGCAGTCGGTACAGACCGCAGAGAAGCCTGTTACAGCATTGTGCCCAGGCAATTCGAATGCGTCTGAAAGGACTGATTCTTCCGGGACAGACCGGAGAGATAGGGCAGCCGTTGGCATAGTGAATGTGAATGGTCAGATGGCGGCATCGGTAATCCAGATGGGGATTGTCAGACTGCTGCAGGGCGGTCAGGAAGCTGTGCTGCATTTCTGTATTCGGGAAGGTGATGGAGACATCCATGGAAAGTTGTGATGGTTTGGTAAAGATACCAACTAAAAAGGCAGTCAGCCACCAGCTTCTGTCTGACATGGAGGCGAGTACATCAGCATTGTGATAGAGGGTAAAGGAGACGGGCAGCCGCTCACAGTCTGCGACAGCATGAAAATGAGCGGTGGAGTATTCGGAAGGTGCTACAAGGCCATTTGCGCAGTAGATTCCGATCTCTGCTCCCGTGTTGATGCCATACTGCCCTTTCCATAGTTCGATCAGCCATGTTTTGCCCTGGTAATTGAAGTAGATGGGGAGAGCATCGAAGACCATATGCAGGTGCAGCGCCGCCCTGTCAAAGACAGCGGTATAACCCGCCTGACGCTGCCATGCGTCATTCCTGGTGGATACCACATCCTGCTTACTGCAATAGTAGTAGCCGAAAGGTGCCAGGAGCTCCTGCAGAAGCTTGCACTTTTCTTCACAGGACATGGCACAGACCTTCCTGATAGCGCAGTGCCTTCGGATTAGGGTAAATAAGAAGCAAAATAGTAAGACAATGAGTAAAATATTGAGAAAAAGATACATAAATGCTGCTTTCTGTCAAAGTTCTTACTATATTCTATGATAAAATCCCAAACTTGGGATAGCGTGCGTATTCTCTTGCATTGAAGTTTTCTATTAGGACTGAAAGAAAAACAAGGGGCATTATCAGTATTCTTTCAAAAGTCTATCGAAGAAATTAGCATTTATTCTACGTTTACTTCCAGAATGTCATCAAAGGGAATCTTCGTATTTACAATTTGCAGCAAACGGCTGGTTTCATCGATGCGGGCTACCATGCCGGTTATTTTCAGGTATTCCTCTTTGTAAAAATAGACTACCATAGCTATTTTGCCCTTGGCAAGCTTGTGCATTTCCTGATCCAAAGCCTCTGCCATTTCTTCTGACAGTTCGATTTTATCGACAGTTATCTTTTCTTTCAGGGCAAGGGCATCCGGGAGACCTTTTAAGGCGGCAAAGGGCATAAACTGTTTGGCTCTGTCTGCAATTGTCATTTTATTTTTAGGTTTATTCGCCACTCTTATGTCCTCCGATCTGATGGTTTCGCTCTCTGGTCATAGCACCTTCTTCTAAATTCATGCCTTTTAAGATTGCATCTTTACCGAATTTGTTTTTGATACGGATGACAGCCTGCTGCATCTTACGGTTGCGTTCCAGTTCCTCTGCGTCCAAGAAAAAGCTGTACTGATGATATTCTTCCGGCATTACATTGTTGAAGCTTATGTTGACACGGCGGATCTGATAGCCGGGATTAATGATCCTTTCATAGAGTGCTGTGATGGCCGGAATAATAATCAGGTCGGAATTCGTCTCCGTATCCAGATTTGCCGTACCGTGTGCGGGCGGGATATTCAGGTGATTAGAGTAGCCTGCATGCAGAGTAATGGATTTGGTAATCAGGTTCTTTTCTACCAGCTCAAGGCAGAGTAAATCCGCCATTTCTTTTACGATGAGCAGTCCTTTATCATAGGGATAATCGCAGCTAAGTACCTGACCGCTGGTGAGACAGTTGGTGCGGGGATTATAGCTCTTGATATCCGCGATGGTGACAGGCTCCCGTCCCCAGGCGTGGTCAATGAGAAGTTCCGCATCCACGCCGAAGAGGCGGTATAAAAAATTCTCATCAGCTTCCGCAATGTCTTTCATGGTACGGATGCCAAAAGGATCAAGCCGTCTGGCGGTGCCTGCACCTATGCGCCAGAAATCAGTCAACGGCTTGTGGTTCCACAGCGTCTTGCGGTAGCTTTCTTCGTCCAGTTCCCCGATAAAATCAGGAGAGTGCTTGGCGGTAATATCCAGTGCGATTTTGGCCAGATACAGGTTCGTGCCTACCCCGCAGGTGGCACGGATTTTGGTAGTGCGAAAGATATCGTCCATGATGCGCTGGCCCAACTGACGGGCAGAAATCTGATAAAGCGCCAGATAGTCAGTCACATCCATGAAAGCTTCATCGATAGAGTATACGTGGATATCCTCTTTGGCAATATATTTTAAATAGATGGCATAGATATCTGCCGCCGTATCTATATACTTCTGCATACGGGGTGTGGCTATCCGATAAGGCACATTCTTCGGAATTTCGAAAAGGCGGCAGCGGTTCTTGATGCCGAGAGCCTTCATGGCAGGCGTGATTGCCAGGCAGATGGTCTTGTCGGTGCGTTCCGGGTCAGCGACTACCAAATTGGTGGTCATAGGGTCAAGCCCCCGTTCGACACATTCCACGGAGGCGTAGAAGGATTTTAGGTCGATGCACAGGTAGATGTGTTGTTTCATGGGAAGGCTCCTTTCCGGGTAATTTTCTGTACGGATTTCTATATAAAATCTGCATAGGCAGCAATAAGGCATTCGGTTATAGGTGTCTTTTGATGCTTTCTTTGAGTATACCATATCGAACAAATGTTTGCTATAGAAAAATGAACAAAATTTGTTATGTAATGTTAAGATATAATGTAAATATATTTTCTCCAAAGAAACTAAGGACAAACCTGTCAAAAAATGTTAAGATAGGTATAGTGCTAAGAAGGGAACTATTGCATATGAGCATTATAAGCAGTAAAGACGTTAATGAAATTATCAGAAAGACGCTTGGTATCATCAATCAGAAGATTATGAACCACGGAGAGATTACGGGTTATATCCTCTATAAGATGATGGAATATGAGAATACCTATACCGAGCAGCATTATACGGAGCAGGAAATGGTGGATTATACCATGCTGGCGATCCTGCATGATATCGGGTTATACAAGGAAGATAATGTTAAAAATGTGACGGATTTTGAAACGAAAAATCTCTGGCCCCATTCCATATACGGCTTCTTATTCTTAAAGTATTTGTCACCCATGGGAGATAAGGCAGAGGTGGTGCTGTATCATCATCTGGATTATAATCGTCTTGGCATGATACAGAGCAGATATATGCATATTATACAACTGCTCAGTCTGGCTGATAAGATGGACACCTTTTTACATATGAAGGATGAGAAGTTTGAGCAGGATTACTTTATTAAATATCGGGATATCAAATTTTCCGGGGCGGCGCTTGATCTGTTCCAGAAGGCGGAAGACCGGTATGGAATTATGGCAAACCTTGTAAACGGCAAATACCGGGAAGAACTGGATGTCCTTCTTGCAAAGCGCGCTTTTTCCGAGCAGTATAAGCGGGGATTTTTGGAGATGCTTGTCTATACCATTGATTTTCGAAGCGAGCATACGGTCATCCATACGTTAGCTACCGTGAATTTTGCAGAGCAGCTTGGAAGAATTGCCAGACTGTCGGGGAAGGATTTAAGGGATCTGCATTATGGGGCGCTGCTGCATGATCTTGGGAAGATAGCGATTCCGCTTAATATCCTGGAGTCTACCGGAAGGCTGAGCGATGATGAGATGAAGATCATGAAAGCCCATGTGCGCATTACGGAAATGATTCTTGAGGGTGTCGTAGATGATGCAGTGCTGCAGATTGCAGTCAGACATCATGAAAAGCTGGACGGCACAGGATATCATAAAGGATTAAAAGCAGAGGATCTGACCCTGCCCCAGCAGATCATTGCCGTGGCGGATATTTTGAGTGCGCTGTACGGCAAAAGAAGCTATAAAGAACCTTTTAGTAAGGAAAAGATTCTGGAGATCATGAATTCTGATGCGGAGCGCGGCAAGATCAACAAGAATGTGGTGGCAAGCTTAGAGCGCAACTATGACAAGATCATTAATGAGTTCGAGAAGGAGAAAGAGAACACCATCGGATTGTATTTAAAGATCAAGGAACAGTATGCGGTTATGATTGAGCGTTTTTCACACTTTAATTAGGGAAATGAAAATAGTATTCGATGATGGAAATAACCTGTCTGCAGACGGGTTATTTCTTTGTGTACGATTTGCACAATTAAAGTTACATATGAAGCGTTGCCCAAATGGCTGCATATTCAATCACTTATATTCAATCGTAGAAGAAAGGGATAAAAAGATGACAGAAGAACAAAGAAATGATATAGCACATGACAGGGGGGCAGAACCCGTGACGGAGCAGGAGAGCGGTATGAAACAGGAGAACAGCATAAACCAGAATACCAGTACAGAGAACATAGAACAACCGTGTGCCGAATGGCTGGATATTGTGGACGATAGGGGTAATCCCACAGGGAAGATCATAGATCGCAGGACTGCCCATGCACAGGGGATCAGGCACCGTACAGCCCATGTATGGATTCTTCGGCACAATGCGCAGACGAAGAAAACGGAGATCCTGTTACAGCTTCGCAGCAAAACGAAAGATTCTTATCCGGGATGCTATGATATTTCCAGTGCGGGGCATATACCTGCTGGAGTAGATTACATTCCTTCTGCATTGCGGGAATTGCAGGAGGAACTGGGAGTGGATGCAAAGCCGGAGGAACTGCATTATTGCGGACAGCGCATTATCCATTATGAGGAAACCTTCTATGGAGAGCCTTTTGTTGATAATCAGGTCAGCAATGTTTATATTCTGTGGTTAGACCGGGAAGCGTCGGACTTTACATTGCAGGCAGAAGAGGTGGAAGCGGTCAGATGGATGGATTTGGAAGAATGCTGTCAGGCTGTTGCGGAAAATAAGATTCCTCACTGTATTCAGATGGAAGAACTTGATATGATCCGGCTGGGGGTTGCATCATTTATGCATCATTTCGGGGAAAAGAATTGTGTTGTAAAAAAGTGAATGTTATACTGAAACAATGAGAACGAATCTACGAAAGAGAAAGGAGATGATCTTATGAAGAAAGCCGGAAACATTACCGGATTGTTACTTGCCGTCTGTATGTGCATGATCGGAGTGGCGGCGTATCCGTCTTATCTGTCCGAAGCGGCAGAACCGGATGAACAGCATAAGATCATCCTTGATTATACAGAATACCAGCAGCGGTTTGAACAGATTCAGACGATTGGGGATATCAGGGCGCAGGGCTACGAAGTGGTAGAGAAGCATGTGTTTGATGTACCGCTTATCACCGTTACCGATGAAACGGGCGAGGAAGGGGAACGGATTCCCACGGAAGTGACCAGACCGGAGAATATGTACCGCATCGGGGAAGAGGATGCAGTGGCGCAGCAGGAAGTACCTACGGTCAGATTCTATACCGCCATTGACAGTACCTATCACAGAGCCGCGGTTTTTCTGGCGGATGCGGAAGGGACGATCATTTATAAGAATAATCAGTTGGAATGCAATTACGGCGTCAGGGGAAGTCTGACACAGCCCATCACGGATATGGTATCTGTGGCATTTATGGATGTAAACGCAGACGAGCGGATGGACATTATTCTGATCGCCGGTTGTATGAACGAATCGGGAGAGTATGCCGGAAAGCAGTATAAGATCGGGGAAGTGCTTTTTCAGGACGGGGACAGGGACCTGAGCAAGGAAGCGCCTTACTTTTACAGGGACTGGCGGATCAATGATAAGTTGAACCGGTTTGGAATGAACAAGAGCGCCAAGTGTATTTTGTCCTTTGTGCGGGACGGTTGTTCTACGGAATTCTTATATACCGCCACCACGGAAGAAGAATTGCTTGTCAATGGTTTCCGGGTGTACGAAGAACAGAGCTATTGGAGAGATTATGAGAAGCTGGGACGGCTGAAAGTGCTGCCGGGGGTATTTTCCATAGCAGACTATGATGTTTTTATGGTGTATATGATCAATGAGCAGGGCAATATTGTCTGGAGCTTTCAGCCCATGGGAGATATGGACAACCTGTATTCCTTAAAAGGGATGAGCGGCAAAGACATAGACGGCGACGGTATGAAGGATCTGGTGATCTGGGCGCAGTACAGCAAAGAGGGTGAGCCGGGGGAACTGATCGTGGAGAACCACTGTGCTATTTATTATCAGCGTACCGGAGGCTTCGATACGGATACGGATTTCGTAAACAGCTATCAGTTTACCGGACAGGAGAATATGGAAGAACTTCTAAAGGAAATACGAGCTTACTGGGGCTGGTCTACTGAGGAGACGGTGAGTGAGTAGTAATAAAGAACTGAACGTGTGAAAGGTATGGAAACTGCAAATGATAAAAATTTTAATTGTAGATGATGAAAAAACAATATGTGACCTGATCGACATCAATCTGTCCGCCGCCGGGTATGACTGCAAGACGGTGCAGGACGGGCTGAAGGCGATCGATCTGATCGAGAGGGAGCATTTTGACCTGATTCTGTTAGATATCATGCTGCCGGGTGCGGACGGCTATGACATTATGGAATACATAAGACCCTTAAATATCCCGGTGATCTTTATCACTGCCAAGGATGCAGTAAAGGACAGGGTTAAAGGGTTGAAGCTGGGAGCGGAGGATTACCTGGTAAAGCCTTTTGAGGTAGTGGAGCTGGTGGCGAGAGTGGAAGTGGTGCTTCGCCGCTATAATATAGCGAACAAACAATTGACGGCGGGAGATGTGGCAGTAGACATGGAGGCGCATAAGGTTACCAAAGCCGGGAAACTGATCGCGCTGACCAACAAAGAATACGGTCTGCTGGTGCTGTTTATGCAGAATAAAAATGTGGCGCTTTTTAAGGAACGGCTCTATGAAAAGGTGTGGGGAGACGAATATCTGCCGGACAGCAGAACTTTGGAACTGCATGTGCAGCGCCTTAGAAAGAAGCTGAACTGGGAGGATAATCTGGTGGCAGTCTACAAGGTAGGGTATCGCCTGGAAGTAGACTAACCCTTTGGTTTGTGGTGGACTGACACGGAAAGGTAAGGGATTTTCATTGAAATTTTCTTATAAGATACTATTTTGTACCATGATCATCATGGCAATAGCCTTTGGCGCAAGCGGTTATTACTTCGTAAATTATGTGTTTGATTCCTCCATGGAACGTGAGGTAGGACAGGCACTGGATGAGAGCAGTATTTTGCAGTTTGCCTTTGAGACGGCGGCGCTTAATATTCCGTCTAAGTATGATGTGCTGCAGGATTCCGCGGTAGAGGAAATCGGCGTTAAGTTAGAGGCAAGCGGACAGGGCGGCAGACTGCTTCGGATATCCGATGAGGAAAGGAAGGCGCTTTACACCAGCGAAGGATTTGTGGAGGAGACGGATTTCCTTGCGCAGATCGATGCACAGACCCGGACTTATCAGATCGTGCAGTCGAAAGACAGATATTATGTGCAGACGGGCAGCACCATCGATACCTTAGACAGGGTGCTGTATTTAGAGACGCTTAAGGATGTAACCGATGTGTTCGAAGAACGGACGCAGGGATTCCATATCTACAGACGGGTCACGGTTCTTATGCTGTTATGCAGTAGTGTGATCATGTGGGGCATTGCGGTGTGGCTGACGAAGCCCATCAGGCTGCTGACGAAGGCAACACAGAAGATGGCAGAGGGTGACTACAGCTATCGCGCCGAACGCATCAGTCAGGACGAGATGGGACAGTTGACAACGGATTTTAACCGGATGGCGAATGCTTTGGAAGAGAATGTGGAGCAGCTTGAAAATGAAGTCCGCGCCAGAGAAGACTTTATCGGCGCCTTTTCCCATGAACTGAAAACGCCGCTGACAGCCATTATCGGCTATGCGGATCTGCTCAGGTCCAGAAAGTTAGATGACGAGACGCATTTCCTATCGGCAAATTATATCTATACGGAGGGAAAACGGCTGGAAACCATGGCGTTCCGACTGCTTGACATTGTGGTCATGAAACGCAGCCAACTGGAACTTGCAACCTCGGATGTGGCAGAATTGTTCGATTATTTGAAGGAAATGTATGCTGCCAATGAGGAGTACCGGCTGGATATCCAATATGCGCCCGGACAGATCTGCGCGGAAGTAAATCTGTTAAAATCCGTCCTTCTGAATCTGGTGGACAATGCCTGCAAGGCGTCTGAGCCGGGCAACCCTATTGAAATACGGGGAATACGGCAGGAAGGCGGGTATCTTTTCCTGGTAAAAGATTACGGCGTGGGGATTCCCGCGGAAGAATGTAAACGAATCACGGAGGCTTTTTATATGGTGGATAAATCCCGTTCCAGAAGCAGGAACGGGGCTGGCTTGGGACTTTCCCTGTGTGCGCAGGTGTTAAGTCTGCATCACAGTGAACTGATGATTGAGAGTACCGTGGGCGAGGGAAGTTGCTTTAGTTTTCTGATCCCTGACAGTAAGGAGGAAGATCATGCGTAATCAAAAAAGATATTTGTTGTTGATCGTCGTTGCCGTGATCGTACTGTGTGCTTCCATATGGGGACCGGAGTGGCTTGTCCGGTACAGAGATAAATCGACGTTAAATCAGATTACGGCGGAAGCGGTGGAAGATAACGGCGAAGGCTACCGTTATTCCTTAAACAGCAATGAGAAGCTGTATATCCTCTCCAAATGTCTTACCAATCAGGTGCTGCCGGAGAGCGAGGCAAGCGCCATGACGAAGGTTGCGGAAGATGTGGATTATGACAGCCTGACGGGCAACTATGCTTTTGTGGTCAATCATCAGGGACCCTCCGATAAGGAGATCACGGATGAGCAGATCTATGAGCGATGCAATGCAGAGTTAGCGGGGTTGCAGGAACTCGGCGTTTTGCCGGATACGGTTCACGGCATTTCCGCTGACACCCACAGCGCGGTATTGTATTCCGCGATCGACGTACTGGAGCCGCGTAATAATCTGTCCGTATGGAAGATCAGCTTAAAGACCGGGCAGCAGAATGCCAACAAGGAAGGCTGTCTGTTGGACGCCTATATCGATGCGGACACCGGTAAGATTTACGAATTCTATGTGCGGACAATAGGAAGTACGTGGGAAACGATAGATGCCGATGCCATGGCAGAAAGCTGGGGAACTTATCTGGATTTAAGCGGACTGGAGGCATATGAGGATGATAATCCGTTACTAGAGACTACTTCCGATTATAAGAAATACAGATTTCCGGGACTCAATGAGGGCAGTACCGTGGTGACTATCGGTTTTTATGAGGGGATCAATGAACTTTTCTTGAAAATATCAAGATAAAGGTTAACTGAGAAACTTATTCAGGTTTGTTGAAATCCTAATGTTTTTGATGCAACTTTGATGTAAAAAATATGTGGTTATGATGGCAAAAATATGTGAGTTTGATGGGGCTCCTTAGTATTCTTGAATCAGAGATGAGGAAAGAAGAAAGGAGCCTTTGTTATGTACATAAGTTATGCGGCAAACTGCGGGAATCAAAGAAGAATCATAGGAGTGGTTATGGCATGTTTTCTGGCTTTCAGCATAGGATGCGGTTCCGCAGTTGCTATGGCAATGGAATGGGAACCGGGCGTGGAAGCGGGGCTGTACTTTAATGCGCAGCCTGAGCAGGCATGTAAGATCAGTGTGGAAGAGGAGGCTGCGCTGACGGTTGCTGCATCTTCTGAGATGGCAGCAGTGCGGGTGCAGGAAATTATGGAGCAGGCAATACAGCAAAAAGCCGCAGAAGAGGAAGTAAAGACACCCTTAATTATTCTTGATCCGGGGCATGGCGGTGTGGATGACGGCTGCGTCAGGGCTGATATTTCTGAGAAGGATATTAATCTGAGCATAGCAAGGGCAGTTAAGAAGAAATTGAAGCAGATGGGCTACGATGTCATGATGACCCGTGAAGGGGATGAAGAAATATCTTTAGAGCAAAGGGTTTGTTTTGCCAACGAAAGGCAGGCAAGCCTTTATATCAGTATTCACCAGAATTCCTGTGAAGAGCAGAACTGTGACGTGAAGGGGATTGAGACTTATTACTGCGGCAGCAAGGAGAATGACGGAAGTAAAAGACTTGCCGCAATTTTGCAGAAGGAGATGATTCATTATACGGATGCACGTGACAGAGAGACTGTTTCCAAGGAAGATCTCTATGTGATCCGCGAGACGGATATGCCTTCCTGCCTGATAGAGACAGGCTTTCTCTCCAATCGCAAGGAGCGGGAACTGCTTACTACCGCAGAATATCAGGAGCAGCTGGCAGATGCTATTGCTGACAGTGTGGATCTGTATTTTCATCCTAAGACCATGTATCTGACCTTTGATGACGGACCGTCCGCGGAGAATACAAGCGCAGTGCTGGATATTTTGAAAGAACGTAATATCAAGGCAACCTTTTTCCTGGTAGGGGAAAATGTTGAGAAACATCCGGAGATCGCCAAACGGATCGTGGAAGAAGGGCATACCATCGGCATTCATTGTAACCGCCACGAGTATGAGGAAATCTATGCCAGCGTAGATGCTTATGTGGCAGATTTTGAAGAAGCACAGCGCATTGTGTACGAGGCAACGGGAGTGGAGACGAAGCTGTTCCGATTCCCCGGCGGCAGTATCAATGCTTATGATAAAGAGGTTTATCAGGATATTATTGAAGCGATGACAGAGAAAGGATATATCTATTATGACTGGAATGCCAGTCTGGAGGATGCGGTCAGTAAAAGCACACCGGAGGCTTTGGTTGCTAACGGCGTGGAGAGTACGCTGGGCAGAAAAAGGGTAGTGATGCTTGCCCATGATGTGGTCTACAACACAACCTTATGTCTGGATGATCTGATTGACCAGTTCCCGGAATATGAAATGCTGCCGCTGTCGGAGGAGGTGGAGCCGATACAGTTTTGAAATCGTGAGGGTAGATGGAATTATTGTTCAATAAAAATAATAATGTTGCATACAAGGCATTACAGGAATTGCAAAAAGAAAGTGAAAAAACGGATTGAGTTTATCCTTATATGGATAGACTAAGCGATATGCTTGACAGTGATAATTCTTATGTTCGTACAAGAGGGCTTATATTACTTGCCTATAATCAATATGGGATAAAGATTATAAAATTGATGAAATTATTGATAAATATTTATAACGCATAACAGATGAGATGGTGAATCAAAATAATATAAAAATGTCGAATAAAAGTATATATCATAGCCACTATTGATGTAATGACAATGTATTGACGCGCGCTGGGCGCTGTGTTATGATTAAGAAAAAACGAGGTATATCTTATGGCTACTAATTTAAATGTTGCAACGGCTCCAAAGGATTCAACCTTTCAGGTTAGAATTAATTCAGAAATAAAGAAAAAAGTTGAAGATATTTATGCAAAAACCGGAATGACACTTACTGATGCATTTAATACATTTATTCAACAGTCATTAAATGTTGAAGGTCTGCCCTTTATTGTAACAAAGAATAGCAAGGAAGCATTAAAAGGACAGGCAATTGCTATGCTTATGCTTGATTTAAAGCGTGCAAAAGAGCGAGCTGATATGGAAGGCTGGATTGATGCAGATGATTTGGAAAAAGAATTGGGGATACTTGATTGAAAAAGATAAAATATACTCCCGATGCAGCAGATAAGTTACGAGCGTTAAAAAAGGCTATTTCACAAGAATATGGTGCAGAAAGTGCCAAAAAGATAGTTAAGACCATAACAGATGCTATAAGAGGTCTCTGCGAATACGAGGAGAGAGGTCCGGAAGTATCGAAGATGTTTGAGGTAGTCACAGATTACCGGTACTTATTTGTGTCTCAGAATTATGTGTTTTATCGGATTGAAGATGAGTATATTCGAATAATCAACCTTTATCACGAGAAAGAAGATTTTATGTGGCAGAAATAAAAATGGATATCGCCATATTTAAAGGCGATATGCAGCAGTCGGTGGACGATTTTTTTGCAAAATGTTTTTCGGCTGTTGGGATACCATATTCACCTGATAATAGACATGTTGATGTTGCAGATGTAGAGCGGCATTATATGAAAAAATGGTTGTTTTTGGTGTTTGCTTGACGATGATATCATTATAGGAAGTCTATTCTTGGTTAGAAAATAACTATACCATTCTCTGGTTTGGAGAAATTTGGAGCAGTCTCTAAACCAGAGAATGGTATGATTATAGTATCATCCATTTGAAAAATACAGGTTTCAGCCGGATTCATGTCCGGGTATGGTATTATTTATATACACTTTATTTTCCAGTTGTTCTAAACCTGAAACTTCCAGATGCTGCGGAAATGTATTTTCATCATCAGGAAATACAAAGGTCAGCGTCAGATTCTCTCCCTGGTAAACAGCTTTAGTAGTGCCTTCACAAATGGTTGCTGTACCGGAAGGTACTAAAATTTTTGTTTCGCCTGTTGCCATTACCTTTTCATTGATGATGAAGTCGAATGTGGTTTCGGTAATGTTGCTAATCGTAATTTCGCAGTAGATCAACGGTGATTCTTCTTGCGGCATATCAATATATTGATAAAAGCTTTCGTCAAAATAAAGCCCTTCATATATTTTGCCGCTTACTGTCTTCTCATTTTCTTCTGATGGAGTTGCAGAAGGTGTCGTTGTTTCTGCCGGTAATATATCGGAAGTATTTTCACTGGAACTATTTGCAGTCTTTTCTTCCGGTATGGTTTCAATTGTGTTTTGCTCAGAAACTGTCGTTTCCGGCTCATCAGGCAGATCTGCACTGTTGGTTACATGATCCGGAGTGAGCGCATTAGTATCTGTGGCAAGCGGTTCTGGTACATTGCGTCCGCATCCAGACAGCAGCACCATCATTAAGAAAATGAACGGGAATCCTTTCGTAAGAATAGATTTTGTAGACATTTTGGTCCCTCGCTTTCATGTTTTTGTCAATGTCAATTTCTATTATTCTTATATTTGCTAGAAATACAACCCTTTTTGCATGAAACGACACTTTTTGCTTCAATATGATTAGTCAAGTCCCAAAATGGAATAAAAAATGTCTTTTCATGCTGCGGCTATGTATTTTCCCGGTTACCTATTATATACTAGAAGAAAATGTGTGTAAGGTGATTGCAATGCGGATTGTGATTTGTGATGATGATTTTTTTATAGTGGAACAGCTTCAAAACTATATAAAAGTCTATTTTGAAAAAGCCTGTGTGAAATGCCCGGAATTGGTCTGCTTTTCTAATGGGGAATCACTCTTAGAGGATAAAGGCAACAAGGATATTGTTTTTCTTGATATTGAAATGCCGGGAATTAACGGTATCTATGTCGGAAATAAATTGAAAAAAGCAAATGAAAAAATCATTCTATTTATTATTACATCTTACTCCGAATATCTTGATGAGGCAATGCGGTTTCATGTATTTCGCTATCTGTCGAAACCTTTGGATAAGCAACGCTTTTTTCGTAATATGAAGGATGCCGTTGACCTATATCATACTATGATGGTTAAGCTTCCTATTGAAACAAAGACAGGAATTTACACGGTTTTATCCTCATCAATTATAGCGGTTGAAGCACAGAGAAGGAAGGTAATTGTACATACCAATTTGCGTGACTTTGAATCTGTCCATAATATGCAGTATTGGCTGGCATTGCTTCCTAAAAACTGTTTTTTTCAGACACACCGCAGCTTCATTGTTAATTTTGAACATATTTCAGATTTTGACCATTCTCTTGTACATTTGGCAGGCAACAGGTTTCAGGCATACCTGACCAAAAGAAAATATAGTGCATTTAAGGATGCTTATCTCCTTTATCTGGAAAGCATGAGATAAAAAGCACATATATAGAGGGATACCATATGAAAAATATTATTTGTTATTTCTTTATTTTTTTTGCGGAAGCAATGATACTTTGGCAATACGCTTTTCACTGCTTTGTTGCAAAATATAAAACGGCGGTAAGAGTGTCAGTACTATGCGGGCTCTACTGTATTCTGTTTGCTGCAGCACTATTTGAGTCAAAATGGCTGAACATCATTCTGTATTTTGCTGCCAATTTTATATTCCTGTCTACTCAGCACTGCTTAAATTGGTATTCTGCATTTTTTCATTCCTCTATACTGACAACTATTATGATGACATGTGAACTGGCGGTATATTATGTCATCATGTATTTTATGCCGGATTTTTTCGCAAAAAATGAAATTCATAATCTTTCTGTTTTTGCTATATGTTCCAAACTGATATTTTTTACTCTTGTTTCTGTTCTGCTGCATTTATTTTTTCTGAAAGAGCAGCAAAGTTTTGATGGGCAGCTTGACAAATCAGTGTTTTTTCTGATATTGATTCCCGTAACCTCTGTTTTTGTTATGCTTACCTTTATAAAAATCAGTGATTCCTGCATGTTATCTCCGGCTATGAACTGGATGATAACACTTAGCGCTGTTTTTTTACTGGTAATCAATCTGCTGGTGTTCGGGTTCAATCAATATAATCAGAAAAAAAGTATGGAATTTACGGAAATGCAGTTATTACTTCAAAAGGAAACAGATTCAGCGCAGTATTATGAGATGATGCTTGCGCAGAACGAAAATCAGAGTATCTTAATTCATGACATCAAAAAACATCTGCAATCTATAGATATGCTGAACCGTAAAAACGAACATGATAAAATCAATGCCTATATTCACCAGCTTTTAAATTCATCAAATTTGAAAGAAGTCTCACGGTTATGTGACAACGAAATGTTGAATATGGTTTTGGCAAGATACCAGCGGGAGTGTATTGACAGGCATATTGCTTTCCATGCTGATATCCGAAAGGGGACTGTAAATTTTATTGAGGATTACGATATTACATCCTTGTTCTGCAACCTGTTGGATAATGCGGTAGAAGCATCCGAGGGTATTCTTGATTCTTTTATCGAGATAAACACAAGCAAACGTGAAAAAACGCCGTTTGTTGTGATAACTGTCATAAATTCCAGCAGGAAAAATCCTTTTTCCGAACAAACAAATAAACTGGCTACCTATAAGCATGACAAATCAAAACACGGTTTCGGGATCAAAAGCATTCGTAAGACAGTCAACAAATATCATGGCGATATGCAGATGTATTACAGCCAGGATTCACTGACTTTCCACACGATTATTAGGTTAAGGAGATCATGATATTGCCCGAAAAAACCTTGCCATGCTGAATGTAATATGATAACCAAAATTGTCAAAAAGAACTGATCAGGAAACAGAAGCCAATCACAGGAAGCAGATTGCGCAGAAAAGCATGACTATGATATAATCTTCCATGGAGAATAAAGGGAAGCATAACAGCTTCGTATGCATTAGGATATGGAGGTACATAACATGGAACAGGCTAAAGTTTATTTTACGTCTTTTAAGGCGACAGAGCATGAGAACCTTTTGCAGAAACTGCACCGTCTGATGAAGACAGCGGGATTTGAGCAGATCGATTTTACGGATAAATATGCGGCGATCAAGATTCACTTTGGTGAGTATGGCAACCTTGCATTTCTTCGCCCGAACTATGCCAGAGTGGTGGCAGATTATGTGAAGGAGCTTGGCGGCAAGCCTTTTTTGACAGACTGCAATACGTTATATGTGGGCAGCCGCAAGAATGCCCTCGACCATTTGGAGACAGCCTATGTGAACGGCTTTTCCCCTTATCAGACAGGGTGTCACGTGATCATCGGTGATGGTTTGAAAGGGACGGATGAGACATTGGTTCCTATCAATGGAGAGTATGTTAAAGAAGCAAAGATCGGTCATGCTATTATGGATGCGGATGTATTTATTTCATTGACTCATTTTAAAGGGCATGAGATGGCAGGATTCGGTGGAGCACTGAAAAATATCGGTATGGGATGCGGTTCCAGAGCAGGTAAGATGGAGCAGCACTGTGAAGGAAAGCCCAGTGTAGATCAGTCTGCCTGTGTAGGCTGTGGTGCGTGCAGCAGGATCTGTGCTCACGGAGCGCCGATCATCGAGAACGGTAAGGCAACCATCGATCATGACAAATGCGTAGGCTGCGGACGTTGTCTTGCTGTTTGCCCGAAGGATACTATCGCAGCGGATTTCGCAGATTCCATTGCGGTTTTGAATTATAAGATGGCGGAGTACAGCCTAGCGGTATGTAAGGGACGCCCGTGTTTCCATGTATCGCTGATCTGTGATGTGTCACCCAACTGTGACTGTCATGCGGAGAATGATATTCCGATTATTCCGAATGTAGGAATGCTTGCTTCTTTCGATCCGGTAGCCTTAGATCAGGCATGTGCTGATCTGTGTAATCAGATGACGCCGGTGGAGAGCAGTATCCTCGGTGAGAATCTGAAGAAGCACGGCAATGAGGAGGGACATGATCATTTCCATATGACCCATCCCGATACAGAATGGAAATCCTGTATCGCCCATGCGGTGAAGATTGGGCTTGGCACGGATCAGTATGAGTTGATTACGATTTAAAAGATTTGGGGAAGTAATGGTTTATTTCACACAACGGAAATAGACCATTGCTTTTTCATGGAAAAGTTCCACTGCGGAATATTCTTGTTCCAGTTGCTTTTTTAATTGCGGTAGTGTCTGGAAAGGCGGAGTAAACCATCCCTTTCTGGCGAGAACGTGATTCACGACAAAATCTGTCCGTCTGCATTCTCCTTTGATGTAAAAGCATCCGCAAAAGATTCCGCCCTTTTTCAAAACGCGGGCTGTCTCAGAAAATGCCTTCTCTTTATCGGGAAAAGCATGGAAACCGTTCATGGATAAGACGATATCGTAGGTTTCATCAGAAAAGGGCAGGCTGCCGACGTCGCCCTGCATACAGCGGATATTTGGGAGCTGATTTCGAGTAAAACGTGCTTGCGCCTGGGAGAGCATATCTTCTGAATAATCCAGACAAGTGATCTGTGCATTGGGAAGCTTCCGGTATTTTTCCAAAGTAAAAACAGCAGTTCCCACCGGCACATCCAATAGGGTTCCGGAGAAATCCGCGGGAATCATATCTAAAACTTTTCCGGCGATTTCAACGTCGTCTACATTACCCCAAAAGAAAGCAATGTATAATCTGGACCACCATTTCTGTCGGGACAGAACATCATCATAAATGTTCTTGGACAGCTTGTAGGCATCTTTTATCGTCTCATTTTTCTCAGTTTCTTTCATTTCAGCATTCTTGGTCTTAGTATTTGTTATCTTGGTACTTTTTTTCATGAATTGTATTCCTCATTTTCATATCTTCATATAGACTCTGCATTTAGACGCCACACTTGTGGCATCTCAAAGTATAGTGTATGATAAAGTTACAGTCAACAAACCGGACAGAAAGTGTCCCAAATCATTGAAAATGTGGCAGATAGAAGGATATAGAGAAGATATAACTGACGGCGCAATCCATGGGCATGAGATAATCATATATTTTATGCAGGTTGGAGAGGATAAGGAGAAAAGAATGGCAAACAAAAGTAACAGTTCCCTGGCACAGCAATCAAAAGAGTGGTTTTTAGAGGCTCTGCTGAAGCTTATGGAGCATAAGAAATATGAAGACATCACGATTAAAGAGTTAGCGTTGAAAGCAGGTTTAGACCGGAAAACTTTTTACCGCAATTTTGACACAAAAGAAGATATTCTTAATCTCTATTTAGATCAGACTTGTAAAGACTATATCAGTAATTTACGCAAAGAAGCTGTCTTGACAACTTACACAGTGGCGAGAGCTTATTTTTGTACCTGTAAAATGCATGTCGATTTCTTACGCCTGCTTGATACAAACGGATTACTGCCGCTTTTGCTGACGGCGTTTGACAAGTATCTGCCGGAACTACACAAGATATTTGAGGATGAACAGTCAGCAAGTAATCCGGTCTATTATTCTGAGTATGCATTATCTTATTTTACAGGCGGTTTCTGGAATATTTCTATCAAATGGATCAGAAACGGTGCCAAAGAGACGCCGGATGAAATGGCACAGATTATTGATACGCTGATGTCGTATCCGTTATAGAATTGTTAAAACTGATAGCGATTGGGCGGAGCAGGGATAGGATAGTTTACGATATTATAATGGAATTGTATGTGTGCTTGTGATAGACTAATGCTATTAGATTATTCAATAGATCGGATTTTGTGGAGAGTAACAGTTGTATGCGAAAGGTTGTTTTATTTATTGCAATGAGCCTTGACGGATATATTGCAGACAAGAATGGTAATGTGGACTGGCTCAATGGACAGAGCGGGAATGAAAATAATATTGATACTTATTCCATTTTTATAAAAGATGTAGATACTGTTATCATGGGCTGGAATACCTATCATCAAATTGTGACAGAGCTATCCCCGTCAGAATGGGTATATGATAATTTAACAAGTTATGTCATTACACATAGAGAACTATCATCGACAAACAAGATTATATTTACGAATAAAAATACTTGTGATATTGTCAATGAGTTGAAACAAAAGCAAGGAAAAAATATTTGGATTTGCGGAGGTGCAAACATTATTCAGCAGTTAATAGAAGCTGACTTAATTGACGAATATTATATTTCAGTAATACCAACAATTTTGGGTTCCGGAATTCGTCTTTTTGGAACAAACCTGAAAGAAATCAAATTAAAATTAGTTGACACACAAACGTATAACGGGATAACTGATTTGATTTATACACGCAGATAAAATCTAATTGCCGGAAAGCAATGCTAAGCTCTTAGGAGTAATCTTGGACGTTTCTCTGTTTTATATTTGAACTACGACAGAACATATTGTTATTTCGAAAGTAATTCATGACCAAAATCGACCCGTTTACAGCATAGGCGCTTTGGGAATGGTGATGTTACGCCGAAGTATTGTATAGAAAAGTTTAACAGTCAATAAAGATATACAGACAGAATAATGGAGTTGGGCAAGGGAGAGAGTACGTTATGAACATATCATGGAATCAGACCTATGGGGTGCTGCAGAGAGTAAATTCCTTCGGCATGTTGCAAAGTACACAGAGTAAACTGGAACGGCAGCAGGAGACACAGAATCAGGTGGAATTCTACGAGCAGCAGAAGGAAAATCTGAAAAATGTAACATGTGAAACTGTGGAAGAAATCGCAGAGAAATTAAAACACCTGCATTCCTACAATGAACAGATTGCAGCAGTCAAAGCAGCTTACAATAACGAGCAGATGTTTCATATTCTGGATGAATCCACGGAGCGCGGCGAAAAGATCGCAGAGGCTGCTGAAAAGATGGAACCGAAGACACCGGAAGAAAGAAGAGAAGAATTGATCGAGGAAGCACTTGGAATCGAGAAGCCGGATGGCGCTCTTGGCGAAGTTATGGACGAGATGGAAGAAGTCGTAAAGGAAATGACCGAGCATGTGGCTGAGGAAATGACGGAGACTTTGGATGAAGCTGTATCAGAGCAGGCAGATGTAGAAACAGCGGAGAGTCTGGATGAAGAAGCGTAAAGTATGTTCAGATTTGTACACGTGTGCTATAATAAGTTCGGGTTAAGCAACCTGAACCACAGACACATCTGAGCAGACAGAGAGGGGTAAATCATATGATTCTGAATTTTGACAACATGGAAGAACAGGTCATTCCTAATTTTAAGGGTGGCGAAAAAGAACTCAAAACCCATATGTACACGGATGATCTCTGCAAGATCATGCGCGCTACTTTAGCACCGGGAGCAACTATCGGTTTGCATACCCATGAGACCAACTGTGAGATCATCTTTATGTTGAAAGGAACCGGCGTGGTTTTATATGAAGATGGTAAGGAGATATTGCCGGCAGGCAGCTGTCATTACTGTCCTAAGGGGCGCAGCCACAGCTTGCGGAATGAAAGTGATGAAGTGATTGAGTTTTACGCAGTGGTGCCGGAGCAGTAGGAAAGGATCTGTACTTGCTATAAAGGATAAAATCAACTTCAGCTTGCGAAACAACCACAGAAGCAAACATAAGAGAATAGAGCAATAAGTATTACATTTTACAGGCAGACGGGCATGTTTCCCCGTCTGTTTTGCTGTGCATCTTTTGTAAGGCAACCAATTCTGTAAGCCAGGTAGATTGCAGGTTTCTTTTTCGCTTAATATGATTTATAATAGGGAACAAAAGACATGTGTCCCATTAAGTCAGCAGCAAACAGGAAAGGGATTCACAATTCATGGAACAGGAAAATCAGAAAACCCCGCACAAACGCCGAGTGCGTTATAAGGGAACACATCCCCGGAAATTCGAAGAAAAATATAAAGAACATAATCCCGAAAAGTACGCAGATACCATCGAGAAGGTAATCAGCAAAGGCAGTACCCCGGCGGGGATGCATCTTTCTATCTGTGTCAAAGAAATACTGGATTTTCTGCAGATTCAGCCGGGACAGAAAGGATTGGATGCCACACTCGGTTACGGCGGGCACACCCGCAAGATGTTAGAGTGTCTGCATGGACAGGGGCATATCTACGCGCTGGATGTGGACCCGATAGAAATTGTTAAGACCAGACAACGATTGGAACAGGCAGGCTACGGGGAAGAGATTCTGACCATCATGCAGGAGAATTTTGCCAACATCGGAGAAATTGGGGAGCAGTACGGTCCTTTTGATTTCATGCTGGCAGATCTGGGGGTATCGTCCATGCAGATCGATAACCCGGAGAGAGGTTTTTCCTATAAGCTGGACGGACCGCTTGACCTTAGACTGAATCCGGAGAAAGGTGTGTCGGCAGCAGAACGTTTGCGGGAATTGTCCAAAGACGAACTGGAAGGGATGTTAGTGGAAAATTCCGATGAGCCATATGCTGCTCAGATCGCGGCTGAGACTACGAAAACTTTCCGCTCTGGCAAAAAGATTGAAACCACCACGGATCTTCGGGAAACCATAGAGCGGGCGCTTGCCTTTCTGCCGGAGAATGCAGAGAAAAAGGAAATATGCAAGAAGACCTGTCAGAGAACTTTTCAGGCGCTTCGCATTGATGTAAACAGCGAGTTTGAGGTGTTAGAGGCATTTTTGGAAAGTCTGCCGCAGGTGCTTTCGCCAGGCGGCAGGGTGGCAATCCTGACCTTTCATTCCGGCGAGGACAGATTGGTCAAAAAGGCGTTTAACCGATATTATAAAGAGGGTATATTCAGCGATATTTCCAAAGAGGTTATCCGTCCTTCCGCAGAGGAATGTTTCCGGAACGGACGTGCCAAGTCCACGAAGATGCGGTGGGCAATCAAAGCGTAACAGACAGAGGTAACAGAACGTGAAGACAGCGATCAATCAAAGAACAAATGTGGATTTACTCCATGGGCCGATCATGAAATCCATGGTTGTATTTGCCCTGCCCTTATTGTTATCCAGTATTTTTCAGCAGTTATATAACACAATGGACACCGTTATCATTGGACATACATTGGGAGAGACCGCATTGGCGGCAATGGGAGCCTCGGCGGCGATCTATGATCTTCTAATGGGCTTTGCGCTTGGTATCGGCAACGGTCTGGCGATTGTGACGGCGAGAAGCTATGGAAGCGGTAATCAAAAGATGCTTAAGAAATCGGTGGCGGCATCGATCGTGATCGGAGCCGTGGTTACGATAGCGATTACGATTTTGACCCGGTTTATCCTGTATCCTTTCTTGAGGTTGCTGAACACACCGGCAGAGATCATAGACCAGTCCTATGCCTATATTTCTACGATCACGTTGTTTGTTGTGGTGATGTTTGCCTACAATTTATGTGCCGGTATTCTCCGGGCAATCGGCAACAGTGTGATGCCGCTTGTTTTTCTGGTGATATCATCTCTGCTGAACATTGTACTTGACCTGTTCTTTATTATCCGCTTACATATGGGCGTACAGGGAGCGGCAGTGGCTACGGTGCTTGCACAGGCAGTTTCGGTTGTGCTGTGTTTCATTTATATAAGGCAGAAAGCGAAGCTTCTGATTCCCGGCAAAGAGCATTTTGCGTGGGATCGTGATTTATATGGGGAAATGACTGCGCAGGGATTGTCGATGGGTTTTATGAGTTGTATTGTGAATGCGGGAACGGCAATCCTGCAATCGGGTATTAATGGACTTGGGTATCTTGTGATTGCAGGGCATACCGCGGCGCGGAAACTGTTTCAGTTTATCATGATGCCGTTTATTGCCATGAGCCAGACGATCAGCACTTTCGTGTCACAGAATCGCGGCGCAGGACAGCCTGCGCGTATCCGCAAGGCAATGAAATGTGCCTATCTGTATGGTGTTGCCGTGTCAGCAGTGATGACGGTATTGATGCTGTTCGCCGCCCCTTCTCTGGTAAAACTGATTTCCGGTTCATCCGAAAGCGTGGTGCTGCAAAATGGTGCCATGTATTTACGGGTTGTTGCACCGTGCCTTTCCATTTTAGGTGTGCTCAACTGTACCAGAAATGCCCTGCAGGCAATCGGGCAGAAGGTATTGCCGTTGATATCAAGTGTCATAGAGTTGATCGGAAAGATCCTTTTTGTCCTGCTTTTGATACCGAGATTCCAGTATATGGCGGTTATTTTCTGTGAACCTGTGATATGGTGTTTTATGACCTTGCAGCTTGTGGTGTCATTTTGGAGGAATCCTTTTATCCGGTCAGCAGATAGGGAGTTTTGATTGGCTCGTGCTTTCCAGCGGGCGGTTGGGTTTGGATGACAGGGTGGTAAAATGCCCTGGATGGGAGAAGTAAGATGCACTTTGTAAATGCAAAAGGAATCCTTTCGGCAGAAAATGGCATGAATTTATATCGTGGCTGTACACACGGCTGTATCTATTGTGACAGCCGCAGTAAGTGTTACGGGTTTACCCACGATTTTGAAGATATCGAAGTCAAGCAGAATGCGCCGGAACTTTTAGAACAGGCACTGAAGTCTAAGCGCAGAAAGTGTATGATCGGCACCGGAGCGATGTGTGATCCGTATATGCACTGTGAAGAGAAACTGCAGCTTACCAGAAGGTGTCTGGAACTGATTGACCGATACGAATACGGGTTGGCGATTCAGACGAAATCAGACCGTATCCTGCGGGATCTGGATCTGCTTCAAAGTATCAATGAGAAGTCTAAATGCGTAGTGGCAATGACATTAACCACTTATGATGAAGAACTGTGTAAGATATTGGAGCCTAACGTATGCACTACCAAAAGGCGGTTTGAGGTATTGGAAATCATGCGGGATCACGGAATCCCGACGGTAGTGTGGCTGACACCGATTTTGCCTTTTATCAATGATACGAGAGAGAATATAGAGGGACTTCTGGATTACTGTGTCCGGGCAAAAGTATGGGGCATTATCAACTTTAGTATGGGTGTGACGCTGAGGGAAGGTGACAGGGAATATTTCTATCAGAAACTGGATGAACATTTTCCGGGAATGAAGGGCAGATATCATCGCCGCTACGGATATTCCTATGAGGTGCCAAGCGATCATGATAAGGAGTTGACCGGAATACTGCGAAAGATATGTAAGGCGTATGGCATTGAGTATAATGCGGAGAAAGTTTTTCAGTATCTGCATGAGTATCCTGAAAATAAAGGATATGAGCAGATGAGTCTTTTTGAATAATTGCCTGACCGCCTGAGAGAATACTCGGAAAGGAATCGATGCACACTGTATATGTAAGAAATATGTAGTAAGAGTTATACTTATATGAAAATGATGCGAAGTAAAACGTATATATAAAAATAAGTGGAATGTAAAATGTATACCTATGAAAATAGCTGCTATTGAAAAATTGGTATATGAAACCCATATGCAAAAACAAAAATGGCAGAGTGAAGGACTGGGGATGGATATGGAAGAGATAGAAAGAAAAGTAGAAATGAATATAGAAAATCTTATTTGGAACAGCAGGAAAGGAAATGGTGCAATGAGCGAAGAACAGAGAGAACAGAAAGAAATAGAGGATATGATAAAGCTGTTAGATACCTTTGCCTCTTCGGATGACAGCAGGCTTAAGATCAAGATGTCTGACGAACTGGAGGAAGGACAGACCCAGAGAGTATATCATCACGGCAGATGTGATATCGGAAGCCCTTGGGCATGCGGCAACGCTTTCGATGCGCAGACTGAGAAGTGATGGGCCGTTGCCTGAGAAGGAGAGCTTGGCTTGGACAGGCTTTGAATCTGAGATGTCCAATGAAGTATATAGGAAAATATCAATCGGCGGATTTGGAAGTGAAACGGCCTAGATATGGATGGTTAGGGAGTAAATAATCAAAATGAGCAGCAAAGTAGAAGAACAATTACAATCGCTTCGGCAGCTGATGAAACAGCGGGGACTGGCGGCATATATCATTCCTACCGATGATTTTCACAGTTCAGAGTATGTGGGAGAATATTTCAAAGCAAGAGAGTATATGTCTGGGTTTACCGGATCAGCCGGAACATTGATCGTACTGGAAGAAGAGGCGGCATTGTGGACTGACGGAAGATATTTTATACAGGCAGAAGACCAGCTTCGGGACAGTTCTATCATACTGATGAAGATCGGGCAGCCGGAGGTTCCTACCATGGCAGAATATTTGCGGGACAATCTGGCGGAAGGATCGAAGATCGGTTTCGACGGGCGTTGTGTCACGGAACAGTTGGTAAAAGGAATTGCCGGGCAGACGGATGCCAAAAGAATCACCTTTTACGGGGAAGAAGATCTGGTGGATGCGGTATGGAAAGACCGCCCGAAACTGTCAACGGAGCCGGTGTGGGAGCTGGATGTGCAGTATGCAGGTCTTGGCAGGGAAGAAAAGCTTAAAAAAGTGCGTGAGCAAATGCAGGAACAGGGCGCAGATGTGCTGTTAGTGACTGCGCTGGATGAGATCGCGTGGCTTTTAAATCTGCGCGGAAATGATGTGAGAAATACGCCGGTCTTTTTATCCTATATGCTGATAGAGAAAGAGCAGGCAACCCTGTGTGTGCAGGAGCAGATTCTATCAGGGGAGATCCTTCGAGAACTGGAACAGGCACAGGTGAGAACGGCTCCCTATGAGCAGATAGAAGATCTGCTGAATAAGCTGCCGGACGGGCAGACGATCCTGGTGGACTCGAAGAGAGTGAATTATCATCTGCTGCATTGTATTCCGGAGGGGGTTAAGAAGATTGATGCCGTAAGTCCTATCGAATGGATGAAAGCAGTCAAGACTCCGGCGGAAATGGAGCATATGCGTGCGGCGCATGTAAAGGACGGCGTTGCAGTAACCAGATTTATGTGGTGGTTAAAAACACATGTGGGTAAAGAAGAGATCACGGAACTGGGAGCAGCGGCGAAGCTGGAAACATTCCGGGCACAGATGGAGGGATATCTGGAACCAAGTTTTGATCCGATCATAGCCTATGGTGCGCACGGTGCTATTGTGCATTATGAACCCACAGAGGAGACCGACGTCCGGATGCTGGCTAAGGGATTATGTCTTGCAGATACGGGCGGGCATTATATAGAAGGAACCACGGACATCACCCGCACGATCGCCCTTGGGGAAGTGACGGAGGAAGAAAGAAAAGCCTACACCTTAGTGCTTCGGGGGCATCTCAACCTGGCGGCAGCAAGATTTCCTTATGGCGCCTGCGGGCAGAATCTGGATATCCTGGCGAGAGAACCGTTATGGGAGAACGGTTTGGATTTTAATCATGGAACAGGACATGGCGTGGGCTATCTGCTGAATGTTCATGAGGGACCACAGAACTTTCGATGGCGTATGAAGGATGCGCCTTATGTACCCCTGGAAGAGGGCATGGTCATATCCAATGAGCCGGGATTTTACCTGGCGGGTAAGTTTGGCATCCGCCACGAGAATCTGATGCTTTGCCGGAAAGGCGAGAAGAATGAATATGGACAGTTTATGTATTTGGAACCGCTTACCATGGTGCCTTTTGACAGGGATGCTATTGACCCGTCTTTCATGACAGACAGAGAAATTGCGCTTCTCAACGACTATCATAAGAAGGTGTATGAGACGATCTCACCTTATTTAGAGGGGGTGGAATTGGAGTGGCTGAAAGCTGCTACGGCAGAGTTATAGAAGCGGCTATGCATATGCAGCCGGAAATTTATCATAAAAACATATTATAATAAGAGAGTTGGAGGAAAAGTTATGTATCAGGCAGCGAAAGAGCGATATGAAAAAATGAATTATGTGAAATGCGGAAACAGCGGTTTAAAGCTGCCGCAGGTTTCACTGGGGTTGTGGCACAATTTCGGAGACACTTCATCCTTTGAAAATATGAAGCAGTTGTGCTACACAGCATTTGACAACGGAATCACCCATTTCGATCTGGCAAATAACTACGGACCGGAACCGGGAAGTGCGGAGATCAATTTCGGAAGAATCTTGAAAGAGGATTTCTTACCCTATAGAGACGAAATGGTAATCAGCACGAAAGCAGGCTATGAAATGTGGGATGGCCCTTATGGTGATTGGGGAAGCCGTAAATATTTATTGGCCAGCTTGGATCAAAGCTTAAAGAGAATGGGACTGGAGTATGTAGATATCTTTTATCACCACCGCATGGATCCGGACACACCACTGGAAGAGACTATGGGGGCTTTGGCGCAGGCGGTTCACAGCGGAAAAGCATTGTATGCAGGAATTTCTAATTACGATGGCGAAACACTTAAGAAGGCAGCAGCGATTCTAGAGGATTTGAAATGTCCGTTTATTATCAATCAGAATCGGTATTCCATTTTTGACCGCACCATTGAACAAAACGGCTTAAAGGATACGGCGCATAAGCTGCAAAAGGGAATCATTGCATTTAGTCCGCTGGAACAGGGAATGCTGACAGACAGATATTTAAAAGGGATTCCGGCAGACAGCAGAGTGAAGACTGACGGACGTTTCTTAAAGGCAGAAGCCCTAACAGAGAAACGGATGGAACAGATCCGCAGACTCAATGATCTGGCAGGGCAGAGAGGACAGACACTGGCTGAGATGGCGCTTAGCTGGATTTTGAAGGATGGAATCGTGACCAGTGTTCTGGCAGGAGCATCGAAACCTTCACAGATTCTGGATAATATCAAGGCGTTAGAGAATACAAGCTTCAGTGATGAGGAATTAAAGCTGATCGATGAGATTTCCATAGGGTAAAGAATTTTAGCAGATAAGGGAAACAGGTAGCATCTACCGGTTTCCCTCTTTCATCTGCATGATCCAGTTCATGAAAGTATCAAAGGTCAGCTTCACATTGCCGCAGTTGCAGTGATTGCAGGCATCCTCTTTGTCCGTAAATAATCGGAAAGTAAGGGAATGCACATTTTTCAGGGCATTGATCTCATCCCCGACCATTGTGTAGGGGATGAAATGATCCCGGTTTGCTCCAACGATCAGAATATCTTGTGTGATCTTATCCGCAATGTCCATCATTTGGAAGCGGTTCATTTTCTTAGCATATTCAAATGCATCTTTTGCTTCATAGGCATATTTGCCATGTGCTAAGCCCCAGCGGATCAGTTCGTCCTGTTTTGCCTTTTTTTGAAAAACGAAATTGATGATGCTTTTGAAGTTGTGGTCAATGAGCCATTTCGCAAGCTTCATTGCTTTTTCTTCGGAAGGAGAAGAAGCGGAGAGCAGGACATCCCTGAAATTAGGAAAAATGCTCCATGCGATAACTCTGGAAATGCGCTTCTCAAAAGCCGCTGCCCGGGGTGCAAGCATACCACCTAAAGAGGCGCCGATGATTGTGACGTCTCTGAGATTGAAATAATCAAGAATCGTTTTTACCGGACGTTCCCACTCATGCGTAAAATGCTTGCCCTGTATCCGCATCACGCCGCCTTGTCCCGGACCTTCAAATAAATAAGTGGTAAACCCATTCTCAGCAAGATACAGCATGGGGATAAACAATTCCTCAAAATAGCTGTCATTACCGCCATGCAGCAAAATAATGTCCTTTTCCGTGCCTTTTGCTTTGGCAACCATGACAGGCAGATGAATATCCTCGTAAGGCACTTCGTATCGTGTGACGGTGCCGTTGTCGAACAGGGACTTGTAATAGTCGTAAAACATTTCGGTTGCTTTCACATAGTAGGCTTTTTTGTCGGGATCGCCGTCATACATGAAAAATTCGCTCATGCGGTAGTAGGCAATGGCATTTTCCGTTCTGTTTTCCGAGACGGCTTTGTCCCCAAGGGCAATCAGCTCCCGTTTCCAGTCTTCACTTGTCTGAATCTTAGGTCCCACGGTCTTGATCTCTTCCAGATCACCGCCGTCCCACATGACGACGCGGTTTAACTGAAAGTCAAAGTTGCTTTGCTCGTTTAATTTATAGACACCCTTTTTAAAATGAAATTCCATAAAAACCTCCATTCTTGCTCCGTCTGCGAATCTTATGTATGTCGTATAGATGATACAAAACATAAGGTACCATGCCGCATGATCGGACTCGCTATGTCAGAGACAATGTTATGTTTTGCAAATCGTGTTGCATGTGTCCGATATAGTCATCATACAGGAAGGAGATTATTTTTACTTCTAAATTTCTGCTATTTTATGGAGTCGGAAGTCGCCGCATATGTCACGGGCGGTAATGCCGAAGGTCTTTTTGTTTACCGAAGCAAAGTGCGCAGGACTGGAGAAACCTGCCGACAGAGCGGCGTCTGTAATGGATGTGCCTTTAGATAAGGCAACGTAAGTGTGATAAAGTTTCCGGAGTACGACGTAACCAGCAAAGGTAATGCCTGCCTGTTGTTTAAACAGATGAGAAAATCTGCTCACGGATAAGAAGGCGGCTTTGGCGGCATCTTCAATGCCGATATTGTCTGCGATATGCTCGTCCACAAATTGCATGGCTGATATAATCCGCTCATCTGTTATCGTGCTGCCGATTGCCTTTAATCCAAGCTGTGCCATGACATAAGATAAATAGTTTGGGTAATCCTTCTGCAAGGAGCCACCGCTGTGATATGTTTCATAGGCGAGGACAATTCTATGAACGGTTTCATTGTCCAGCAGTTGAAATGTTTGTATTTGTTCGGATACAGTAGTGGTACTGTCAAAGAGAAATACGAGCAGAGGCAGATTAAAATTGCGGACGGTATGTTTCATGCTGGAAGGAATCAATGCGCCCCGGCATGTCACTTTTTCCTTGTCTAAAATAATCTGCATTTCGTCGCACAGGCTGATCAGAATATGACAGGCGGAGTGGCTGTGCATTTCGGGATTTTCATAACCTGATTGCAATAGCAGATGATTGTCTGATAGATAAATTTCTGTCATTTTGGATATATTGTCTCCATTCAAATCGGAAAGTGCCGCTTCAGGGTCAAGTCTGATTTTCCTTGGCGGGCAGAGCCGTAATTCTTATGCTATCAAGTTTATCACAGAAAATTGGGGATTTCTACACAGACGATTTTCAGGCAGAGGATTTTTACATAGACGATTTTCAGGTAGAAAATTTCTGCACAGAGAGTTTGGGCAAATATACGTTGAAAACTTTTTTGAGTTTGATATAATAGAAAAGGTTAGTAAAGGCTAACCACGATAAGGTGTCGTGTAGGAAAAGCGCGGAGGTATCATCTTATGACATTGGAAAAACATCTTGTAGACACGATGAAAGAATGGCAGATGAAAATAGGTAATCTTGATTCTGATATGAGACTCTATTATCCGAAAGATTCGTTATGCGATTATCTGCGTTTGGAACATGATATCAGTAATGAGTCATTAAAAGAATATATCAGGAAATATCTTGCTGACAAGGCAGGTTATCTGGGAGAAATAGCAGTCAGCTATGAGAGGAACAGATTTTGCATCCTCGTCGGGGAGACAGGCTGCGCTTATGTGGAGCAGAGTGTACCTGAACCGGTATTTTTGGTAAAGTTTCTAAAAGTTTTACAAGCACAGAACATGGATAGAATCCGTATGCTGTTTGATGAATATGCAGAGCAACATGGGACAACAGTCTGTTCTGAGAAGGAAGAAGACGGTTGCGGTACGGTGCTGTATTTTGAGGATGAAAATGCAGATCCCTATGTGTACTGCATTGATCAGAATGAGTTTGGCATTACCTATCATCGCTTTGCCAAAAGTGATTTTGAAAGTGATGGGTGATCTGGTGGGAAAGCTGACAGTAAGGTAAATATTATTTATGGTATATTTTTGGGCGGAATCAGTGCAAGGATATTTCCGTATTGAGTGAAACGGTAAGAGTTTGAACGAGTCAAGAGAATTGGCTTTTGCATAGAAGAAGGGGAAGGACATGATGGCAGATAAAGAGCACTTGAATATCGATTACAAAAAACATGTGGAATATCTCCAATCCACCAAAAAGGTTTTGACTAAACGTTTGAATGAGCGTTTCGGCAAAGAGCAGGGCACCGTGCTGTGGGATAAAACCAAAAGAATTTATGAGGGCTTTGTAAACGACATGCCTTACACCGGCGGTAACAAGAATTTTATGGCACATTCCTTATATGATTCGATTGCCTGTTTTGCCTATTGGGAAGCCATGCCGGAAGACAGAAAAGAGACAGTGGAGGAATTTACCAAGACGGTTGCATTGGTGTTTAATGGGGATACTTCCGAGAAGAAACGGAACCCGGAATTTTTGACCGCTAATAATACTGTGCTGCTTAAGGCAATGGGAGTATTGCTGCGGCTTGTTTTTGCACCGATGAATAAAGCGGTTAGTTCCGGTAAATGGAACAATGCATGGAGATTGAGGATCAACCCAAACAAACCGGCAGAAGGATTACAGATGCTGTTGTTCGGCTGTCCTATCGTCGATTTTGCCCAAAAGCATGGATATATGGATCTGATGCCTGCCATGTGCAATCCGGATTTCGATAATATGCCTGAACTTGGCATCCATCTGATTCGACCGAAAACCGTGGGGATGGGATATCCTGTCTGTGATTACCGGTTTGTGGGCGATAAGTCGGAGGCTGCGAAGAAGTCTCCGGTCAGGATGGATGAAAAGGGATTTCTCGTAAATGATGTTCCTTATGAGGATAAAAAGATCTAATTCTGTTGGCTGGAGAAAGCATTTGTATATTTGGAGAAGATATTATAGATGGTTGAAAAGTGGATTTTGGTGCGGGAATATGTATAAATGAATGCCTGATTCCGGCTTGTATGATGAGGGTCGAACCATGTAATATTTGAACGGAACCGTGGAATAGGGAAGGATAAATCTTTATGGACAAAAAATATAAAGTGACACTGCCGATGGGAAAATGGGTGATTCTGTCGTAGCCGGAATAACTTCAATAATCCCGGTTACCGGATATCGGGGCACCGTGGTTACATGATGATAGAAAGTTGCGCCCGCTACTTTTTAGTGCTATACTACACGTTGGAAAGCAGGTGAGGAATTATATGAATGACAATTTTCCCAATGTGGGGCGCTGCATATCTATTTTAGACCGGTTGATGAAAATGTACTATGACCACGGATTGACAGATTTTGAAATCGGCTGGGGACAGCAGTTTTATGCGGAATATATTTACGACCATCCGGGTGCATCTGCGCAGGAAATGGTAGAGTGCATACGGGTCGATAAAGCAACATTGACGAAAACGATTAAGAAGTTGGTAGAAATCGGTTATGTACAAACGGTCAATGACGAAAAGGATAAGCGGATCAAGCATCTTTATCTTACGCCGGAAGGTGAGCCGGCAGTAAGGCGGATCAAGGAAATACATAGTGATTTCTACCATACTTTGTGTTCCGGTATCTCATCACAGGATATTAAGCTGACTGAGCAGACAATGGAACAAATGATAGAAAATATCAATCAGAAAGTATGGCACAGAATGGAGGAGTAACATTGGAAAACGGTGAAATTTCACAGATAAAAAATCCGTTGGAGTCAGAATCCATCGGTAAGCTGATCTTAAAGTATTCTCTTCCGGCAATCGCAAGCAGTCTGGTCAGTTCTGTCTATAATATTGTAGATCAGATTTTTGTCGGAAATAAAATCGGTGAACAGGGCAATGCCGCAACAAACGTGACCTTTCCCTTGGTCATGATCATAACGACACTGGCCATGACATTTGGCGCAGGCAGTTCTGCCTCTTTTAGTCTTTATCTTGGTCAGAAAGAAGAGAAAAAAGCAAAATCTATTGTTGGAAATGGAATGACACTTATGATATTATGTGGTATTATCATTGCAGTTATTTCCCAAATCCTGCTGCGTCCGATTCTTACTGCCTTCGGTGGACGCGGTCAGACATTGGAATACGCCATAGAATATACGCGTATTCTTGCACTTGGATTTCCGCTGGCTATTTTAGGAACAGGTGCAAGCCAGTTGATTCGTGCGGACGGAAGCCCGCGGTATGCCATGGCATCTACCATGTCGGGAGCGGTACTGAATTGTATCCTTGATCCGATTTTTATTTTCGGTCTTGATATGGGGATGTCAGGGGCTGCTCTTGCGACCGTGATCGGACAGCTTGTTTCCGGAGTCCTGATACTTACATATTTTACGAGATTTAAAACATTCCGGCTGCAGGGGAAAGATTTTGCTCCGCAGAAGAGAAGTGTAGTACAGATTTTCAGGCTCGGTGTTGCGGCGGGGGCAAACCAGCTGGCGGTTACGCTCGTGCAGATTGTGATGAATAATACGCTTGGTTATTATGGGGAACACTCTGTGTATGGCAGGGATATTCCTTTGGCGTGCGTAGGTATTATTTCTAAAGTAAATTCCGTGTTTAACGGTGTTATTTTCGGTATTTCCCAGAGCACACAACCGATTCTGGGCTATAATTATGGCGCCCGGAATTATGATCGTGTAAGGGCTGCATTTAAGAAAGCGGTTGTGATCGTAACAGGTATATCGGTGGCGGCTTTTTGCTGCTTTCAGATATTCCCAAGGCAGATCATCGGTATATTCGGGCAGGGAGACGCGCTTTATTATGAATTTGCCCTGCGGTATTTTCATATTTTCTTGTTCTGCACTTTTATTGTCGGTGCACAGATTCTATGCGCGCAGTTTTTTCCATCCATCGGGAAAGGCGGGATCGGAACCGTGGTGTCGCTCAGCAGACAGGTATTTTTCCTGCTTCCGCTTGTGATCGTATTCCCACTTATATGGGGAATCGACGGCGTTCTGTGGGCAGGACCGATCGCGGACGGCTTGTCCGGTGTCTTGGCACTGTTGCTTGTTAGAAGAGAAATGAAAACATGGTGATTATCATATTTGGGAGGTATAATCTATGAAAACAGCAATTTATTTAGGGCAGGAAAACATAGAAGTTCGGGAATTACCGAATCCTGTTTGCGGCGATAATGACGTGGTTATCCAAAATATCTATTCCAGCATCTGCGGAACTGATGTTGCGGTTTTTACAAAGGGACCGAACACTGGTCATAAAGTCAATGTGGGAGGCGAATTTGGTCATGAGACGGTTTCCCGCATTGTGGAAGTGGGAAAAAATATAACCGAATTTAAAGTGGGTGAACGAGTATATCCTTACCCACGCTATGCAAAGAATGACACCAAAAGGGCAGGTACGATCGGCGGCTTTTCTGAGTATATTCTCGTGCCGGAAGCAAAACGTGACCATTCCCTGTATGCTGTGCCGGAGAAAATCTCTGACAGGCTTGCATGTCTGATCGAGCCCTTTACGGTCGGCTGCCGTGCCGCCCGCCGTGGACAGCCACAGAAGGGCGAGAACGCAGTCGTGTTCGGATGCGGAACGATCGGTCTGGCTGCCGCTGTTGCGTTAATACATTTCGGGATGGATAAAGTCATGCTTTGTGATGTGTCCGATTTCCGTCTGCGGATAGCCGGGAATCTCGGCTTTGCCGTCTGCAACACGGAGAAGGAAGATTTTGTACAAAAAGCGGCGGATTACTTTGGAACAGCGCCCTCTTTGACCGGAATGGTTCCCAATATTGACTGTTGGATCGATGCCGCAGGCGCCGAGAGTATTCTGGATTCTTATATGCAACACGGAAAAATCATCAGCCGTTTTGTGGCGGTTGCCGTGAATAATAAGCCGCGGCAGCTCGATCTGCTGCACATGACCTATGCGCAGAAAAGCATTATTGGCTCCGGCGGTTATTTCCCGGAGGATGTGAGGGACGTGATGGCGATCATGACAGGTGGAAGATGGGATCTGGAGTCTATTATCACGCAGGAATTTCCTTTGGAGAAGATATCTGAGGCAATCCAGACTGCCGCAGACCCGGAAAAGGCTTTTAACGTGACGATCAGGTTTTGAGCGATATAACAGATCACAAATCCGGCGAAGAAGTTGCCTGAAAAAGAAATATAAAAATACAAATATGGAACGGTTTTGCGACAGAACCGTTTCATTTTTTGTGTAATATTTTTCATATCTTTTTCGGTGCAAATGTGTTTATAAAGGTTTCAGATAATACTTGTGATTTTGTAAATGATAAATTATATTATATATACCTATAAATTTTATATATCTGTAAATATCTCTAAAAATGACGGAAAAGAGGTTGAGGAATTCAAACATGGAAAATGCAGAAGAGATCTTTGATATATCAGAGTCGGAAATAACTGTGTCGGAATTAGCGTTATGGGACAAAAACAGTTATGTGTTAGTGGATGTCAGGGATGAATTGTCTTATGCTTACGGACATTTGCCGGACGCCATACACATACCGCTTGAACAGTTGGCAGGCAGAGTATCAGAACTTAGCGGGAGTAAGGTCGTTGTTTATTGCAAGAAGGGCGAAACCAGCGTCGAAGCGGTCCGATTATTGAGAGCCGAAGGAAGGGAAGCATACAACCTGAAAGGCGGATATATCGCATGGCTGATGGCGGTTGTAAGCCAGGAGCAGAAGGACGATAAAAAGGATACCTTCTACCTGGAAGTGGAGCAAAGCATCCGCAAAAGATTCCATAAGAAGATCTGGACTAAATTTACAAGGGCTATCAATGACTATGAACTGGTGAAGGAAGGAGATAAGATTGCCGTCTGCATATCAGGAGGAAAGGATTCCATGCTGATGGCAAAACTTTTCCAGGAGCTGAAAAGACATAATAAGTTTGACTTTGATGTCCGGTTTCTCGTAATGGACCCAGGATATAGCCCGGAAAACAGGAAAGTGATAGAGAATAATGCCAGAAAGCTTAATATTCCGATCACGATATTTGAGTCGGACATATTTGAATCGGTATTTCATGTGGAGAAATCACCGTGTTATCTGTGTGCCAGAATGAGAAGAGGATATCTGTACAGCAAGGCGAAGGAGCTTGGCTGTAATAAGATCGCATTGGGACACCATTATGATGATGTGATCGAGACGATCCTCATGGGAATGCTTTACGGCGGACAGATGCAGACCATGATGCCCAAGCTTCACAGTACAAACTTTGAAGGCATGGAGCTGATCCGTCCGCTGTATCTGATCAGGGAATGTGATATTAAAGCGTGGAGAGACGCCAATCATTTGCAATTTATACAGTGTGCATGTAAGTTTACGGATACCTGTTCCTCCTGTCAGGACGACGGACAAAGCAATTCCAAGAGACTGGAAGTAAAGAAACTGATACAAGAACTTAAGAGGACCAATCCGTTCGTGGAAAGCAATATTTTTAAGAGCGTGGAAAATGTGAATCTAAGTACAGTGATCGCTTATAAAAAGGATGGCATCAAGCATCATTTCCTAGAGGATTATGATGCTTTATAGCATTGCGATGCGCAGAGAAAAGCTTAAGAAGAATGTGAGAAAGTGGCGCTTTGGCTGAAGGGCTGAGGCATTTTTGGTTTTTTAGTTAATCTATGTTAGAATAATACAGATCAGTAATAAATTAACATTGCACTAGGAAAGGAGAAATTGTGCGTCTTATCACAGTTCTCAGGAAAAATTCGAAAAATATATCATTTGCCAAAGACTGTACAGCCGGTATTATTGTGGCGCTTGTATCGCTGCCGATTTCTATGGGATACGCCCAACTTGCCGGACTTCCGGTAGTGTATGGGTTATACGGTTCCCTGTTACCGATTTTAGTGTATGGTTTTTTGACCACCTCGCCTCAATTTGTGGTAGGTGTGGATGCCATGCCGGCAGTTATGGTGGGCGGTCTTTTGGCTGAACTGGGAATCGCGGCGGAATCAGAGGAGGCTTTGCAGCTTGTACCGCTGATTTCCTTTCTTGTGGCACTTTGGTTTCTTGTGTTTTATCTTCTCCGCGCCGGGCGGGTGGTCAAATATATTTCCACGCCTGTCATGGGCGGTTTTATTTCCGGCGTAGGTGCGACGATCATTCTCATGCAGGTGCCCAAACTTTTTGGCGGAAGTGCCGGGACAGGAGAAGAGATCCTTCTTGTGGAACATATTGTGCAGGAATTTGATGAATTTCATGTATTGTCAGCAATTTTGGGTTTTGGAACCATTTTGATTATTTTATTATGTAAAAAGTGGATTCCCAAAGTTCCGATGACAGTTATTATGATGGTCGTTGGTGCGGCTCTTCAACTGACTTGCCAGCTGGATCAATATGGCGTGAAATTGCTGCCGGAAGTGTCCGGTGGCCTTCCAAGATTTATGATGCCGGACGTTTGGCTTTTAACGGAGAATACGGCAGACTTACTCATGCGGTCTTTGAGCATTGCGGCGGTCATCATGGCACAGACACTTCTGGCAACGGGAAATTATGCCATGAAATACGGAGATGAAGTGGACAATAATGCGGAACTTCTTGCCTATGCGGGCATGAATCTGGCGGGCGGTTTGGTTGGATGTTGTCCGATCAACGGCAGTGTTTCCCGCAGCGGAATTGCGGATTCTTTTGGCTGCCGCTCCCAGGTGATGTCGATAGCGGCAGCGATGACAATGCTGTTTGTTCTTCTGTTTGGCACGCCGTTTTTAAAATATCTGCCGGTGCCGGTACTGACCGGTATCGTGATAACGGCACTGATCGGTATTTTAGAAACCGCGCTTGCCAAAAAGCTTTGGAAGACCGGTAAGAATGAGTGGTTCATTTTTATGGTTGCTTTCTTAGGCGTACTGCTATTTGGAACAGTGAACGGTGTCGTAATCGGCGTTGTGCTCTCTTTTATAGAAGTTGCCCTTCGCGCGGTAACACCGCCGGCAACATTTTTGGGACGTATTCCCGGGCAGGGCAATTATTTTGCATTGGATCGAAACAGTGCTGCACGACCTATTAAATATACGGTCATCTATCGTTTCAGCGGCAATCTCTTTTTTGCCAATATAGATCGTTTCGAGAAAGATATCCTGAATGCAATCGATTCAGATACGAAACAGGTCATCGTGGATGCAAGAGGCATTGGCAGCCTGGATATAACGGCGGCAGACCGGCTGCTGCTTCTTCACAAAAAACTCAAGGACAGAGGAATTCGTTTTTATTTGACAGAACATGACGGAACGTTAAATGATCAGATCCGTGCCCTTGGGGCTGGCAGTCTGTTGAAGGAAGGCGCAGTGCGCCGGACGATTTCCCTGGCTCTTCGCGATGCAGGCGTCAATAAACCATATGAACTGGAAGATACACCTGCCGCTGTGGAATTTGCCGCAGAGACGACGGAACAGCTTCCTGAGTTTGAGTGGGCTTTTGGAAATGAGGCGGAAAGGTATATGCAGAAACTTGCAGATTCTGCAGCGGATGAATTGGTTCAAGCGGAAACGTCTGAAGTGCAGGTGGCGAAACTTTTGGATGGACATGGTGTGCAGACATCTTGGGGTAAGATCGGTCTTTTCGATGAAAATGAGTTTTTGGATTATTTGGAAATCCGATTGGAGGAACTTACTCATAAGGGGCGGATTTCCAAGCAGCAGGAGGCTGTTTTGGAGAGACATATCGAGGAACGGCGTCAATTCGGAGAAGAGAGGCTTGATAAGATCAATCCCCATGCGATGGATCTGCTTGCTAAGCATCGTGCTGAGATTCGCGAACATATCCGCAAGCAGTATCCCCAGGAATATGAGCATTTGGTGAAGCTTCGTGAGGAATTGCAAAAGCAGGCGGAACAAAAATAACTTTAGATCGATGAGGATAAAGAGTATAAGATGAGAGAGAGTTAGGCTGTGATGAGAGCGGGCGTAATGTCCGTGACATAAGGAAAGAACACGATGGCGCTCTGCTTCGGCAGGGCGTTTTTCATTTGTTTTTCTGACGGTCTGGATATCGGAGTGAAACTTTTAAGCATGTCTGTTTGTCTAATATATGTAGGAGGAAAACGTTAATACTTTTCCAACTGCTAACTGTGCGCACAGGAGGACTGTTTCATGCAGAATAAAGAAACGGTGAATTTAATAAAGAAAGCAAAGCGGCGGGATGCGGATGCTTTTACTGAACTGATGCAGTTCTATATGAAGGACCTATATAGAGTTGCGCTGGCTATTTTGATGAACGATGAAGATGCGGCTGATGCGATTCAGGATACTATTTTAGTCTGTTGGGAAAAATTAAATACATTGCGGCAAGAACAATATTTCAAGACATGGATGACAAGGATTTTAATCAATAAATGTTATGCCATTCGGGATAAAGCGCTGCATGTCGTGGATCTGGCAACGTATGATGAGCCCATAGCAGAAGACAGATATAATCTGGAATATAAAGAAGCTCTGTCTTCCTTAGACGAAAAGTATCGAAGTGTATTGACTTTATTCTATAGTGAGGGGTATCACATCGATGAAATATCAGCCATTTTGAAAATTCCCCAAAGTACCGTGAAGACAAGACTGAAACGGGGAAGAGAAAAGCTTGCATGGTATTACAGAGAGTATGGAAAGGAGTAATCCTCATGGAAAATAAAGAAATCAGAATCTTTACAAGCGATATTGAAGTGCCTGCAGTAGTTCAGAAGAAAGCGGATGCCGCCTTTGCACAAATTAAAAAAGAGAGGGCAGAAGCTATGAAAACAAAAAGAGATGAAAAGATAAAACCCGAACAAGGTAAAATGACAAAATATATAAAACCAATTATTGCGGCAGCAGCTTGTGTGGCGCTTATTACAGGCGTCGGAGTCAGCAATTATGTTGGAAAGGATTACAATAATCCGGTGGTAAAGGAGAACGGCGGAGATAATGACAAGTCAGCATTAGATAGTTTGGTACAGGGCAATATGTTTACCATGACCGCATATGCAAAGGAATTAGAGCCAGGCAAACCTGTACCGTTAACAACAGATGTAGGTAATTCGGGTCGCGCCAGTGTGTTTAGCGGCGATGAAGACGGCAGTGTCAGTTATTGTATCAATACGGAATTTTTGTGTCAGGGAGAAAATATTGAACGTGTCGGCTACAGCATTAACCACGGTGCTTTTCAGGTTATACAGCCGATCAATTCTGATGACAGAATTATAGTGGATGGGCAGATTTATAACGGAGAATTGAATACGGGGAGCATCGGAGGCGGTTATGATGAAACATTGGAGGAACAGCCTGAATTATACGAAACCACGTTATATCAATCTTTTACATTGGATTATGATAAGCAGAGTGCTGAAAATACTTGGATAAATATCTGTAATGAATGTCCGGATAACGGAGAAATTCTGGATTTGATGTGGGGGGAAGCTAATACACTTGAAGAAGAGAACGACGGAATCAATAAGCTGCTTGACAATACCGTCATTACATGTACAGTCTATTATGCTGACGGTACATCTCAGTCCGTCGATATTGGAGTAAGCAGCCGGGTTATGACCTATGAGGAAGCAGGAGAGCCTTGCGGAAAGGATGATATACCCGGAGTTACCAAAAGTACATTTATTACTTTTGAAGTGAAGTAAGGAAAATATGATTATGTTGTGGGGAAAGCGTGGAAAGAGCTGACTTAAATATACGGAGTATGATTTATATATAGTATTATTTTACAGTATTTTGATAATTAAGACTGGAATTACTGTAGTGTATGAAGTATACTAATGATAGTTAGCTTCCACTAACTCTGAAAAGCAATAGAGGTAAAGAGATGGGCTGGACAAAGAATTTTAGAAAACCGGATAGGGGCGAATACACGAAGGCATGGATGATTCCGGAGACTGAAGAATTTAAAGCCTACATCGATAAGATTTGAAGTGGATAATGGGAACCGTAGGATTTGCTGTTCTGTTAGTAATGGCTTCTGCAATAATGACATTATTGTTGGAATAGAGAGATCCCGGCTTTTGTAGTTGGAACAATCGTAATTGATGGAAGAGAATTTCTGATAAGAAAAATGTATTAGGAAGGATGAAAAAACAATGCAGTACGGTTTAATGCCAAAATTGATGTGGATAGCATTTAAAGTTACTTTTGAAAAAGCCCTGATCAGTGAACTGAATGTCCACAATCCAAAGGAAGTCATGAAAAAAGCTCATAAAGATTACAAGATGATTCTTTCGGAGGTAGATGAGTTTGATAAAGAGAGTCGATTTGTGACCAATATTTTAAGCTGTTCCATGCTTACAGCAGTTTTAATGAATCTGGTTCCAAGACCAACTGTTGAACAAGTTCGCAATTATTATCGGAAGGCAATGTCTGACAATTTTTTTATGCAATATGCAGCGAAGCACAGTAATTCTTACACAGTGAAGGGCAGAGAGGCCTTGAAGGCAGATGCAGAGCGAAGCCAGAAAACTACAAATCCCTATGATTGGAGATTTACCGTAGAAGACGGTGAAACAATCAATCAGTACACAGCAACTTTTTACACTTGTGGTATCTGCTATTTTATGACCAAATGGGGCTTTGCCGAATATATTTCAGCCATGTGTACCTTTGATTATGATATGGCGGCAATGAATAATACGGAGTTTACCAGAGAATATACTTTGGCAGATGGAGGTCCTTACTGCGACTGTCATTATAATCATAAGGAATTAAGAGGATAAAGCGGGTATAGATTATGGCTGTCAGTCGGCAAAAGCTATTTGGATAAAAATATTGATTTCATGTTTTCAACGGTCTTTGCCTTATTTTATTTATTAGGAGTACGTAAAGCTGGAACTGGTTTCGGATTTATTTTCATTAGGAGTTGTAAAATTAATCCGTGCGGGGTATAATTCTACTGAATATTTCTGCGAGAACTCGCAAAAATTTTCAATAGAAAGAAGGGCTATGATATGGAAATTAAGAGAGACATTTATTTGAATAAGCTCATCAGCAAGAAGCACAATGGACTTATCAAGGTAGTGACTGGCATCCGTCGCTGCGGAAAGTCCTACTTGTTGTTCAATCTGTTCAAGGATCATTTGCTGGCAGAAGGAACGGATAAACAGCACATTATAGAAATTGCGTTTGACTCCTTTGAGAATAAGCGTTTTTGTGATCCGGATGTTTTGTATCCCTATCTCAAGGAGCAGATTAAAGATGATAGAATGCACTATGTACTGCTGGACGAGGTGCAGCTTCTGGGAGAATTTGAATCCGTACTAAACAGTCTGATTCGTATGAAAAATGTGGATGTATATGTGACAGGAAGCAATGCCCGGTTTTTGTCCAAGGATGTGATCACCGAATTTCGGGGACGGGGAGATGAAGTTCATATGCATCCTCTCAGTTTTGCTGAATTTATGTCTGTCTATTCGGGGACAAAACAGGACGGTTGGAACGAATATATGCTTTACGGCGGACTGCCGCCTATCATGAATATTTCAAGCCCGGAGGAAAAGATTAATTTCCTGAAGTCGCTATTTGAGGAGACCTATATTTCGGATATTGTAGGCAGACATAATGTACGCAATCGAGCAGAATTGGAGGAGCTTCTGAACATTCTCTCATCTGCTATCGGCTCGCTTACAAACCCGACAAAGTTGTCGGCTACCTTCAAAACTGTTAAGCAGAAAACCATCAGTAACATAACCATCAAAAGGTATATTGACTATCTTTGTGATTCCTTCCTGATTGACAGTGCTGTCCGATATGATATTAAAGGTAAGAAGTATATCGACACACCGGTAAAATATTATTTTACTGATTTGGGATTACGCAATGCCCGTCTCAATTTTCGTCAGCTGGAAGAAACTCATACTATGGAGAACATCATTTTCAATGAGCTGAAGATACGGGGCTTCAATGTGGATGTGGGTGTTATTACTCTGAATAAAACTAATGAGAAAGGTCACGGAATCCGCAAACAGTTGGAGATCGACTTTGTCTGCAACAAAGGCTCTAAACGTTATTATATCCAGTCGGCATATGCGATTCCGGATCAGGCAAAGATGGAACAGGAACAGCGCTCCCTGATGTTGATTGGTGATTTCTTCAAGAAGATTATCATCACAAAAGATGCACCTGCACCGTATTACAATGACGATGGGGTGCTGATTATGGGTGTCTATGATTTTCTGCTGAATGAGGGGAGTCTGGATAATTGATTGGTACGCATATCAACTTTGAGGACGCACAAAGTGAGCTACAGCGTGTAGTAAGCGAATAGGATGTTTGCCTGCAAAAGGCAAATGGTAAAACAGAGTAATTTACCATGATTTTTACCATTTTTGCAGACAAAAAATTAAGAAAATACGTGACAATACAAGAAAAAATGTATGAAATCAAGAATAATCAAAATGGCTACAAGACTTGAAAATACAGGAAATAAAGGAGTTTTAGCGTTATGATAAAATTTTATTCCGGCATAAAATGATGATGCAAGCAAAAATGTAGTGTTATCAAGGGTTTGAGAGACTTTACAAAGAAAAAGCACACCAATTTTACACCAAGTAATTAGTAGTAAGATGATTATGTGAGAATGAAGCTCAAATGCAGGAAAAGTAGAGAAATGTTAAGCAGAAAGAAGATGCAGTACAGGTAAGTATTGTATCTTTTTCTTTTCTGGAATGATAACGCTTATTGATGTCTGTTGGATAACTAGGGAGCACGAAAAAGTTGTGGCAAAAAAGGTAAAAGCTGATTTAGAAAAAATAGGGGCTGTTTAAAGCTGAAATACAGGATAAAATTTAGGGTTGAAAATGGTGCAGGTTAAAGGAGTTATGCCACCAAGAGGCGGCATAACCCGTGAAACGCCCACCGGCAGAGCCGTTGGGGCATTTGGAGTATGGTATAGGTCATGGTGAACCATGCAGTTAAGTATACAATTTAAGTAATAAAGACAGAGAAAAAAGAAGTATTTATATTGACTTTTATGCCATGCAAAAATATAATTATAAGCATAGAAGTCAATAAAAAGAAAGGGAACTATTGTGGGAGCGACTGAAGAAATTATCAAGATGGCAAAAGAGAATAATGGTACGGTTACTACTGCAATGGTGGTTGCAGCAGGTATCTCTCGTGGAAATATCAAATACCTTGTTGACAAGGGCATGATTGAAAAGTCAGCAAGAGGTGTTTATATTTTGCCGGAGGTTTGGGATGATGAGATTTTTAACTTGCAGAGTCGATTTAAAAGAGGAATCTATTCTCATGAAACAGCATTGTTTCTTTGGGATTTAACAGACAGGACACCGAACAGATATCATATGACTTTTCCGGCAAATTATAATTTGACAAAGCCTAAAGAAGAAAATATTCGATGTGTGCAATGCAAGGAGGCATTGTATGATTTGGGAGTGGCAGAAGTTCTTACTCCAGGAGAAAATGCAGTAAGGGCTTATAGTGTGGAGCGTACCCTCTGTGATATTTTACGTCCACATAGTCATGTGGATATTCAGGTAGTGACGGAGGCGTTTAAACGGTATGCAACCAGAACGGATAAAAATATTCCTGTCTTGTCAGAGTATGCAAAAACCTTGAAGGTTGAGAAAAAACTCAGAGCATATCTGGAGGTGCTGTTATGAAAAATGCAATGCAGCTAAAAGCGATTATTAAAAATCTTGCAAAAGAAAAACATATATCCGCACAACTTGTAATGCAAAATTTTATGTTGGAGAGATTGCTGGAACGAATATCTATTTCAAGATATCAGCAGAATTTTATTTTGAAAGGTGGATTCCTGATTGCAGCGATGGTTGGGCTTGATACCAGAGCAACTATGGATATGGATGCAACTATAAAAGGGCTGCCTGTCAATGAGCAGACTGTACGGGAAATGTTTGAAGAAATTTGCAAAATAGAATTAAATGATGATGTGACCTTTCGTTTACGCAGCATCGGAGAAATCCGTGAGGGCGATGTATATACCGGGTATCGAGTTTCTTTGTCTGCAAATTATCCACCAATGGCTGTTCCGTTGAAATTGGATATTACGACAGGGGACAAGATTACACCGAAAGAGATAGCGTATCAATTTAAACTTCTCTTGGAGGACAGAAGTATTTCTGTGCTTGCGTATAATTTGGAAACAATTATGGCGGAGAAACTGGAGAGGGTAATATCCAGGGGTGACCAGAATACCAGACCAAGAGATTACTACGATATCTACATATTGACTAAGCTGCAATATGCAAACATTGAGCCGGATGCGTTAAAGGCTGCACTGAACGCCACCACAGAAAAGCGTGGTTCATCAGCGGTGATTAAGGAGTACCGTAGCATTATGGATACGGTTAAGAATAGTGAAGTTATGCAGAATCAGTGGAATAATTATCAAAAGGATTTTGAATATGCAACAGGTATTGAATTTAAGGATGCATGTGATGTGGTTGTGAAATTGATGGATAGTTTTATGGAAATCGAAAATTGATACGCATGCGTTTTACATCGAACAACTATAAATATATGAAAACTGATGCCAAGAGTCGGCATAAAGTAACATGGTAGAAAGATAAAGAGAGTTGTGAAAAATAATAGCCTGAATTATAACTGGAATTTGTATTGTTGTTGCCTGGATTACTACAATTATTGGTTTTAGGAATAGATAAATATTGTAGGAGAATTTGTTATGAATGAAATGTATTTCAGAATTGTAATTTTTTCGGGGCTATTTAGTTTAAATAAAAGAAGGTGATTTGGTGAGTGAATGGGACTTCTTATGGGGGCTTGAGGGACAAGAACTAATCGATGCAATGACATCGGGGGGTACATATGATGACTGGGCATACATCGAGGAAATGGAAAGAAGACAGTATGGATTTGATGATGATGAAAATGATTATTATGATGCGCCATCAACAAAGAAGAATACTATGGTCTTCATTGATGCCGAGAATGTTGCATACTCATATGCTACAAGTATTGAGAATGAGATATGGGATATTGGTAATGTTGCAGAGGTTCGATATTATGCTATGCAGAAAGACCCGTCAACGGCTGGATGGAAAGCTGCCATAAAAGAATATGGTTATAAGCCAATTCTTATGGTAGGCGAAAGAGAGAAGAATAAAATCGATAATAAAATCATCCGTGATGCGAAAAAGGTTCTTAATGAGAATAAAAGCATAGATATATTTGTGATTGTGAGCAGGGACGGAGATTATACTGAGCTTGTCAGATTTTTGAGAAGTAATAGAAAAAGGGTAGTAATACTTGCACCTAAAAACACATCAAAGAAATTGAAGAATGCGAGTAGCGAGTCCAGATTTATAAACAATAGAAGAAAAAAATAGGGGCGGGAGGATGTGTTCTGCCCCACTTTTGTTAGATAGTGAACCCCCTAAATCTTGGTAGTAAAGCACAGAGGTTTCTACTACAGTTTTAATGCTACACATGGCTGTGAAATGCTAAACCTTTCCGAGATATGTCGATTGTGTAGTTTACACTTAAAAATACGATGTCGGGAAAAGTCAGTCAAACCTTGCAAAATAGGGAATTTCACGGCATTTTGTGATAGGAGAAATTTATGATTAGAGTTTTATTTATCTGCCATGGCACGTAGTGGCAATTTGATGGGATTTCTTTGATTTAGGTAGATTAGGAGATTAAGTGGGCGATTTTTACAACTTTTGAAAGATGTTCCGATATGATGAAATATATTATAAAGAGGTGACCTAAATGTTTGAATTTACTGGTTTAAAAATTTTACACCAAGATATGAAAAAGGTTGGAGAATTGAGAGCAACTTTTCCCTTTGAATATAATCAAAAATTATTTAGTTGTATATTTTTAGTTGATGTTATTCCGTTCAGATTATATTTAACAACACTTGGAATTGAACCTCTAGTGTTTGAATTGCAAATAGAAAGAGGATATAGAGTAAAAAGTTATTTGGACGATTATAATAAATTAATTGCATATTTAGAGTTAAAATATGACCCCAACCACAAATTTAAACCGAATGATTTTTTTGAGGTTTTAAACAGAAATATTCCAACGCAATTTACCAACAGACCAAACTATAAAGATGTATTGGTCGTAGTAGCAAAAAGAAGAAATATTGAAGAAATAGATAAAATATATTTTTATGGTTGGTATTCAAACCCTGTAGGAAAACGAGTAAGACCAGAAAATCTTGAAAAAACGCGGAGTGCATTTGGAGACGAAAAGGCAAAGATTTGTAAATTGAATAATATTAGTTCATGTTGGACAGATGTTGCTATAGACGAAAAGCTAAGCAGATTAAACGATATAAAATAGATATGCTAAAAGCAAATTGAATCAATAGTTGAAAACACAAGTGGATAAAATGGGAAAAAGACCTCAAGGGAAATGTGCTTTATGTATAAAAGAATATGAATTAACATTTGAACATATTCCACCCAGAACAGCATTTAATTCAACACCTGTTAAGCCTGTAACGGGTAATAAGATAATGAACATATGCCTTGGGATATTGCTGGATTGCGTCATACAAATCAACAACAAGGAATGGAGAAATATTGTCTTTGTAGTGAATGCAATAATAATACGGGTGCATGGTACGGAAATGATTATAGTTTGATTTCCCATGTCATACATTGTACGTTGGAGAATCCTCTTCCAGAAAACATACATGGAATAGGCATAAAAGAAGTGTATCCGCTTCATTTTATAAAACAAGTACTTTCTGTGTTTTGCTCAATCAACAATTTTGATGACCCTAGAATAGAGGTTTTGGGAAATTTTGTTTTAAATAAAACAGAGATGGGGTTAGATAAAACAAAGCATAAGATTTGTATGTATTTTACTAAAAGCCATTTTATGAAATACGCTCCGCTGTCTGTTATACTAAAAATGAATGATCTTACTTGGGAGTCAATAGCGATTAGTGAGATAACTGCGTATGTGTACCGTTGCTTTCAGGCAATCATTGAGGACAGGGAGAAACCGAGATTTGAGAAGATGGTGGATGGCATATAGAATTCCTTTTCACGGATAAAAACGGCTACCCGGAAGTAGCCATGCATTGGGAGCACCGCTTCAACCACATGGTCAAACGATACAATGATATCTACCGGGTGCAGTTACCGAATATCACTCCCCACATCTGCCGCCATACCTACTGCAGCAATATGGCGAAGTCCGGCATGAATATCAAGACGCCCCAATATCTAATGGGGCACAGCGATATCGGAGTCACGCTGAATACCTACACACACCTTGGCTTGGAGGATGCTACGGACGAACTGCTGAGGAGGGAAGAACTGGAGAATGCCAGAAAGGAACTGGAAAATAACAAGGAAGAGAAGCCCATATCACAGAAAATGTTCCGGGCGATTTGATTATGGAGAGAGTGTACCCTGCTTCGGCAGGGCTTCTTTTAAATGGTTTTTCGTAAAAGTGTCAGAATGCTATAATTGTTAAAAAGTTGAGGTTTTGCTATAATATACAATAGACTTTTACAGATGGAGGAAGAAGAATGAAATCCTATGAGTTAAAGCCGACACCTGAAAATCTTTTGAATACATTTTTGGAAGATACTATTTCAAGAGACACAGATATTTTTCGTTTCATAGATATTTTGAATTCGATAGAGGATTGTTGTTCTATCGCTTTAGATGGCAATTGGGGATGTGGGAAGACATTTTTTGTAAAGCAAACCAAAATGATAATGGATGCACACAATAGGTGCATTGCCGATGGAAATGAATCGGTATGCCAAAGGATTATTCAAAAACATTCAAAGTATCGGTCTTTAGAGGAGTTGGAACTGCAACCACAGATATGCGTATACTATGATGCATGGGAAAATGATAACGATGAAGATCCAATGCTATCATTGGTTTTTAGTATAATGAAAAGTGTGGATATAGATTATTCGCTTAAAGAGAATCCAAATTGTTTACAGTTAGGTGCTTCTGTGTTGGAACTTTTTACTGGAAAGAATTTTGGGCAAATCATTGAAATGCTACGGGGTGAAGATCCCCTTGTTATGCTTAAAAAAGGGAAAGATATACATAGAGCAATTTGCGAGTTCCTTGATAGTATTATGCATGAACGAGGAAATCGGCTAATAATTTTTATTGATGAATTGGATAGGTGTAAGCCAGAGTATGCAGTAAAGTTGCTTGAGAGAGTAAAGCATTATTTTGAAAATGATAGTATTACATTTGTTTTCTCCACAAATATGAAAGAGCTACAGCATACGATACGAAGGTATTATGGTGAAAATTTTAATGCTTGCAAATATCTGGATAGATTTTTTGATTTGCGCATAACTATGCCGAAAGCCGATTATCAAAAGTTTTACACATCATTGAATTTTAATAATTCACACTATACTTATGATGCTGTCTGTGATGCAGTAATTCGGACATATCACTTTGAACTTAGGGAAGTTGCTAAATATTTAAGATTGACTAAAGTTGCGGCATATAAAGCAACTCATGGTGAGGGATATAGCTTTTCTTTTTCGGAAGGGCGTGGTATTGAGTTTTGCTTATTGTATGTTATTCCAATAATGATCGGTATAAAAATTCATGATATGGATGTTTATGAAGATTTTATTCATGGCAAAAATTATAAACCATTATTGGAGGTATTCAATAATATAGAGGATGTTTTTTTTAATGAACTATTAAATAGTAATGAAACATTTGGAACACCAGATGAAAAGCAAACACAGGTATCACTGGAGAGAAAAATCAAAGAACTGTATAACGTAATATTTATAAAACAATATACAAGAACTGAATATCGTGCATCCGTTGGAAAATATATATTTAGCAAGGATACTAAGGAAATACTTCTTAAGGTGGCAGGATTACTTTCCAAATATACTGACTTATCAGACGATTAAGGCTAGAAGATATATTTAGTTTTTAACTAATTTTTTCGTTTGTTTTGAAACACTGAAAAAATTAAAGTTGTTTAAAAAGATAGTGATGTGTTTAATATTTGATTTATGCTAAAATACCAGAGTAGTAAAAGCACTCGATTCCTACTACTTTTTATTACTTTTGACGGCATCAATTTGCCCCGTTTTTCCTCGATTTGCTTATTTTGTTACATCTTTCACAATCTTTACAGAAAATGCCCCCGCAAATCGTGCCAAAACATGGCAAATCAGAGCATTTCAGGAGGAAAAATTAACATGATTAAGATACTTTTCGTCTGCCACGGCAAAACGCTAATCCATCCCCAACATTTCCAGAAAATTCAAGCTATCTAGCCAACAATATAAACATTTTACCACGAATTTACCACTTTTTAATAAGACCCAAGCTCGCACAGTTATTTCATAAGCCAGTCAATCCCTATACCGTAGGCTCTTGCCTGCAAGTGGGGATTGACTGGCGAAAGTAGATTGAAACAATAAAGCAGATAATAGAAAAAGGGATATTCCAATTCACTACTTTGGAATATCCCTTGATTATTGCAATTTACTTGATTCTATATTTGTCAGCATCCCCTTCACAGTCTACAAATTCAACATTGGGGAACACTCCGTTATCAACATCCTTTCGAAATTCTCCGCCTATATGAGCCTGTGGATTGTCGATAATATCTCTGAGATAAAATTCATCCCCTTTCTTTAATTTGCTGATGGATGTGCTGATCTGATTTTTTATATCTTTGTAGTACATTTCAATACCCCCACTTTCTTATTGTTTTGTCTTTTGGTTGCTTTGGTATATTTAAAGGAATATACTGTCTGCTTTAATTAGAATTTATTGAAGATCAAAATCTGCTACATGTAGACTATCTTCATATTCTTCACTTTCACCTACGATATTTAACATATTTCCATCCTTATCAAAAAGAACAGATAATTTTGCTTCATTTTCTCCTACACGAATAGGAAGTTCATAAGCTACTTTCACACCGCTGACTTCATCTTTACTAAAAGGTGCTTCTGTAATAAGGTCATCTGAGGAAATAGAATCCTTATTTTCTTCCATAAATTTGGCAAGATAGATAGCATCAGCCATAATTACATCTGAAAGATAAGTATTTCCATCATAAGTTCCATTTTCAACAGCTTTAAAATACTTATTAACAATTTCGTCATAAGTATGATTATTGATATAATCAACAGTTGACATGCTTTCTCCATCATTGTTGACAAAATTGTAATAAAACTCACATGCGGCAGAAACATTTAAAACAACAGTTTCTTCATCATCAGATTTTCCTTGAAAGCCATCTTTTGTTACGATATTTGTATAATCCATGTTACTATAGCCCCAACTCCATTCAGCAGCACAATAGAAGGCATTCATATCTTCCATATTATAATATTGATCTAAAATCACAGGACGAGCATTAAGATACTGGATAAGTTTCTCATATGCTTCATCGAGAGTAAAGTCGGCTTCTTCAACCTCTGTGTCTTCCTCTGTATTCTCCTCAGTTACTTCATCCAAAACCTCTTCTTCGGATGCCGCGGTATCTGCTTCCTCTGTTTCTTCTGTAATTTCTTCTGTTTCCTCTGCAACAGCTTCTTCCGTCGCTTCTGTTTCTACAGTTTCACTCATAGTCTCCACAGCTTCTTGTGAAGAATTTCCACAGGCTGTCATTCCCATCATCAGCCCGCCAAGCATGATTGCAATAAGTTTCTTTTTCATTTTTTTCTTTTTCTCCCTTTCTATTATGGATATATATTTTGTGTGAAAATTAGTTCAAAGCCAGTATAACATTATGAAATACGGATTGCAATACATAATATAATACAAATAAATTGCTAAATATAATACTTTAAAAACAATTAAATGGCAATATGATATGTAATATAGGAGGTATTCTAATGGCATTTCAAATTAAATCTGATCGCAAAGAAACAGAGACAAAATCTATACGTTTTCCATTGGAATTGATTGATAGAATAGATAATGCAATTATGGATAAGGATGTATCGTTCTCAGGTTTTGTGATACAGGCGTGTGAATATGCACTGGATGATATGAATACTCAATAAAATATTATATTTATAAGGAAGAATACAATGAATATTTTTAAGGATAATGATTTTGAAAAAGAAAAATGAAAGAAGAAGCTATAAAAAATATGAAGAAGAGCATGAACAGCAAATATTAGAGCGTTATAAAGAAGACCGTTCAAATAATGAAAAAATGATTAAGCCCTTTTCTGAGTTAATAGCAGAAATCTTTGGTGAGGATACCAAGGTTCATCATTTAATCCTCACAGTGCAATAAGTCAGCGACCACCCAAAAAGGATATGTAATACACATCAAAACATGATGTGTATTTTTTATGGTCTTTAACCTGTTGAGTGCATCGGAGTTTCTCCCAACGGAGAAATGGAGATGTGCGAAACAATAAACCACTTGCGATGCGGGTGGTGGGCAAGTGCTTATAGCACAATCATCTTTCCAGTGTATAATAGAGGTGTCCAAGTCACTACTATAGAAAGGAAAGGTGATTTTTTAGTTTAGAAATAATATATTTGACGAGAAATACTTACGACTATATAATTTAATCGTAAGCTAAGTCGTAAGCGAAATCGTAAGTTGTTGTGGAGGTAGATTATGGCGATTCCCATTACTATAGAAAACTTTTAACAGAAAATGTTGTAGAATGGGCAAGAATCGAATTTAAGAAGGCTGGAATCCAGAAACAACATTAAAGACTATTAGTGCATTTGCCAATGATATTGATAATTGGGGCGGTGGATATATTGTTATAGGTGCAGAAGAAAAAGACGGGAAAGTAGTTAGACCAGTAAAAGGAATTGAACCTGATTCAAAGAATAGTGAAAAGATTTATTATATACGAAAATTGTCTAGCACAATTGAAGCTACCGATATAGATGTAAAAGAATTGATGTCATTATCACATAATATTCCGTTTGACGATAGAATAAATTCAAAGGCTGAGATGAAGGATCTAAAATATCCGATTATAAAGAATTACCTGCAGAGTGTTCATAGTAGTTTACTTAACGATATTGATAATTTGGATACAGAGCAGTTGGCAAGAAATTTAAGGATAGCAGATGGTCCAGCGGAATATTATAAACCATTAAATGTTGGAATTTTGTTTTTTAATGATCATCTGGAAATGTTTTTCCCTTATAGCCAAATAGAAGTTGTTAATATTCCGGATCCAACAGGACAGGGAATGGAGGAACGTATTTTCGCTGGACCGATAGATGAACAATTACGAAATGCTCTGAATTATATAAAAAATAATGTAATCGCAGAGAAGATTTTTAAGGTTACCGGACAAGCAGAAGCTATAAGAGTTAAAAACTATAGTTATGAAGCAATTGAAGAATTTCTTTCAAATGCAATTTATCACAAATCTTATCAGATACATGAACTGGTCACAGTGCGAATAGAAGCAGATAAGATAGAAATTACTAGCACGCCAGGACCGGATAGATCAATTTCTGATGATGATATAAGTAAATACCAGATGAGAACGAGAAGATTCGTTTTTTTCTGTTATCATTCCGATTCATGAAGCATTTATAGGTAATGGAAAAATTAGTGATGAAGAAAAATCCACTGGTGTCATAAATGGCGGTTTGCTATGGAAAGAGACCTTGATTTGTTGTTCTAACATGGCAAAAAGCGGAATGAATCCGAAAATGTTACAGTATATCATGGGTCATTCTGATATAAGCGTTACCTTAAACACTTAACCCATGTGAATTTTGAGGACGCACAAAGCGAACTACAGCGTGTTGTGAGTGAGTAAAATAGCGAGTGGTAAAATGAAAATTTTTACCACTTTTGCATGGGGAAATACAAGAAAATACGTGACAATACAAGAAAAAGTGTATGAAATCAAGAACAGTGAAAACGGCTATAAGTCTTGAAAATACAGGAAATAAAGGAGTTTTAGCGTTATGATAAAAATTTTATTTGTGTGCCACGGCAAGAAGTGGCAGTTTGATGGGATTCCTCTGATTTAGGTGGGTTATGAAATTAAGTGGACGATTTTTACAACTTTTGAAGGATGTTCCAATGTGACATGAATATATGGATTGGAGAAGTCAATGAATAACAAAAATGAGATTATTCTATTTGAGACAGAGGATAGAATGATATCTTTACCAGTTATGGTAAAAGAGGAAACTGTTTGGCTTAATAGAAATCAGTTGTCAGAGCTGTTTGAACGTGACATAAAAACGATTGGTAAGCATATTAATAATGCTTTGAAAGAAGAATTATCTGGGCAAAATACAGTTGTCGCAAAATTTGCGACAACTGCTTCCGATGGCAAAAAATACATGGTAGAGCACTATAATTTGGACGTTATTATTTCCGTTGGTTATAGGGTGAAATCAAAACGAGGCATCGAATTTAGACGTTGGGCAAATTGTGTCTTAAAAGAATACATACTCAAAGGATACGCGGTAAATCATAATCGTATGAATCAATTAAATGAGGTAATACGAGTTATGAAAAGAGTAGAAAATAGTCTGGATACAAAACAAGTATTAACAGTAGTAGAAAGATATAGTCAGGCACTAGAACTGTTAGATGCCTATGATCATCAGAATATGGAACGGCCAAAAGGAAATAGAGCAACATATATTCTGACTTATGAGGAATGTAGAAAAGTAATTGATAATATGAAATTTGGCGACAGCAGTTCATTATTCGGTAATGAAAAGGATGATTCATTTAAAGGAAGCATTGGGGCAATTTATCAAAGCTTCGCAGGAGAAGACTTATATCCTACTTTAGAAGAAAAAGCTGCAAATTTATTATATTTTGTCACGAAGAATCATAGTTTTTCCGATGGAAATAAACGAATAGCTGCAACAATGTTCTTATATTTTCTGGATAAGAATGGTGTCTTATTTAGAAATGGGGAAAAATTAATTGACGATCATACGCTTGTTGCACTTACGATTATGATTGCGGAATCAAATCCAGAAGAAAAAGAAATGATGATAAGTGTAATTATGAATTGTATAAAATAATTATATGGAGGGTTAGCATATGATAAAAGTATTATTTGTCTGCCACGGCAAGGTACTAACTTGTGGATAAAAAGCTGATAGAATAAGTATTTCTGGGTTTTAGAACTTGAATTTACAATTGATTTACAACTTTTTAAGCAGGCTCTGATACGGTAAGCCGTGAGGAATAAAATCCTCATGGCTTTTTGTGGAACATAATGTAGAAAATTGAGATATCAAATATTTAGAAAATGTTGAGATTATATTTATTGAAAGTATGGAGGCTTTATGATAGCATGAATATAAGAGAGTTTAAGCAAGGGCAGGTGGAATAGAATTTTGGATAAGATGAATAATAAACGTGAAGAACTTATAGAAAAAATTAGAGAATTCCGTCTGCTCGATGACGATTTTATGAGTAAAGTTTTTGAGGATGATTATGAGTGTATTGAGCTTCTTTTACATATCATAATGGGAAAATCGGATTTAAAGGTAAAGGAGGCTCACGCTCAATACAGTATAAAAAATCTGGTAGGGCGGTCTGTAAGATTAGATATATACGCAGTTGATATGTTAGGTAAGAAATACAATATTGAAGTACAGAGAGCAGATAAAGGAGCAGGAGCAAAAAGAGCACGGTATAATAGCAGTGTAATAGACACGAATTCTTTATTACCGGGATCTGATATTAACGATTTACCAGAAACTTATGTCATATTTATTACTGAAAATGATGTTATGGGTGGCAATGAACCGATTTATCATGTGGATCGTGTTGTTAAGGAAGCAGGAAAAACTTTTGATGATGAAGCACATATCATATATGTAAATGGAGCATATCAAGACTGTACACCGTTGGGGTGGCTTATGCATGATTTTTCTTGTAAAAATCCGTCAGATATGCATTATAAGATATTAGCAGATAAAACTAGATATTTTAAGGAAGATGAGAAAGGAGTGGCAGCTATGTGTAAAATAATGGAAGAATTGATAGATGGTGAAAAGAAAGAAATTGCGTTAAAGATGTTGGAAGATGGTAAATTGCAGAAAGAAGAAATTGCAAAATATTTTGGGCTTCCATTGGAACAGGTAGAAGAGTTGGCAAATTGTCATGCTAGGTAATTTTATACATGAGATTATAATGACCAAAAAAGATTTCATTGACAGAAGTAAATATAGAATTTAGAGGCGTTCTGCTGGAAGCGGACGCCTTTTTTCTGTGGAAAAGGAAAGAATAGAGTATATAAACTTTAGGATGACAAAAAAGGGAAATTATTAAGGCATGGGGAATATTCTTGTGATAGGACAGAATATTCCTCTTTTACTATGTGAAAAAGCAATTGTACGATGTATGTACGGTATATCAGATATGAGATGGTATATGTATTTGCTGCAAGAGATGATTTAAAGTATAGGAGTGGGGACATATGGCAGAAGAGAAAGATATTTTTGAAATAATTATAGAAAATTCCGTTAATGAACGAATGGATAATATTTTATTAGAAAATGAAGAGTATATAAAAATACAAAATAAGATTGATGAGCAGATAGAGCGGTTCAATGAATTGGATTTAGACAGGGAACAGCGGTTGGTCGTGGATCGGTTAGTGTCTTTTTATACGGAAAGCGGTGCTTTATACGGTAGAATGACATATAAACAGGGCTTTATGGATTGTGTATCTCTACTGCAAAAAATAAATTTAATTAAAGCGTCATAATTATAGAACCGTTGAGAGATGCTTACGGAAATCTGAGATTTTTTTAATGAGTTAGGTTACTTGGCTTTCGGCAGAGATATGTCTGTGTTCGGGAAGGCGGGAGTAGTTGCTGGAAACATAGTTCTGGATTCAGCGACAAGAACAATGGAAAGCATCCGTTATTGTTGTATGAATGCGAACTTCGCGGATGCATATACGTTTCTTAGTAAATTTCGGGATGATTTGCTTTATTGTATATATTTATTTGCGGTGGTTCATAAAAGTGATATTACTCAATTCGTGGAGAGTGATAAATTAATTACAGATGAGAAGAATATCTGGGATTGGATACATAATCTACAAGATAATTTGCATATGGAGCTGCTTCTACTGTAGGTGTATATTATGATGTGTGCAAACATCATAGTGTAACTCCGCTTAATTTTGCAGTATGGAAGAATAGAAAATTTTCAAAAGCAAGCGAGGCTTTATTGAGAGAGGTTTTAGAAGTACTGTAAATGTTGATAAGTCATTGAATAAATTATTATGCAAATATTCAGAGTGGTTTAGACTTTGGGAAATCAGAATAGCAGTTACTATAATTGCATTAGATGAATTAAAAAAATGATATAAGGGAAATAAAGTTGTATATAATTGAACATTAAGAAGATATATTGCAGAAAATTGTTCGATTCAAAACCAAGTAATTTTTGTGATTATTCAGTAACTTTCTGTCTGCAAAATAAAATTTATAATTATCGTTTTCATCGCAGAACCATACGCAAGAATTAGTGTATTATACTACAGGTAGTGTAGAAAATTATTGTTTCTTTTTATTTAATAAATAGTATAATAAGAGAAAGAAGTTGTACTACAAATGGAATAATAGGGCTAATCATACAAGGGGAAAAGGAATGGAGCGAAAAAATATTTTTGATATCCTTAATGAAAAAGGTGATATCAATTATCAAATAAGGAAGATAGAAGAACTTTTATCGGAGACATCCATAGACGGTTGTACTCCTGAAGAGATTGTAGATACACATTGTATGTGTGATTGGAAAGCAAGGGGAAGATATACGAGTTGTGCAGAAATCAGAGAACGGCTTCAAATTTCAAAAATTTATATTATTAACAGATTAAGTGATAAACAGATATTGCTTTATTTAGAGTATGTAATAAACATTGTATGGCTCTGTCGGGAAAAGTATTTGGGGGATAGTGAAGATTTTGATGATGAGTATCTTTATTTACAACAAAATACCATTGGTCTTATTAATGATTTGGGATATGAAGCAAGGGTATTTGAAGATGAAGAAAAGGTAATATTAGTTGAAAAAGATGCAGCAATGACATCAGTTGCAGAAATTGTTGAACCAGAGTTGGCTAATGAAATCATAGAATATAATCATCATTTATTAAAGGGTGATATTGCAGGAAAACGAAAAATATTAAAAACGTTGGCGGACAAGTTTGAGCCAATGAGGGGTGAATTAAAGAGAATCAATAAATATTTAGAAAGCAATACAGGTTACTTGTTGAATAAAATGAATATTCGGCATAACAATATTGATGGCAGCAATGCGATTGAATATGTGAAAAATCTTTCCGATGAAGAGCTGGAAGAATGGTATGATGAAACTTACCAAATGCTTCTACTATGTATATTGGAATATGACAATATAGAAAGAAGTAAAAGAGTAGATGAATTAAAAAGAAATATCGAGCAAAAATAGTGTAAGCACTGTAGATAATGAGATAATAATGGAAAATACTCAATCAGATAAATTTATTTGGAAATGAATTGATAGAAGGAACCAATAAATAGGAGATTAAGATAAGAATAGTGTTAAAGAATAAGAAATGATAAAATAATCGCAGTAGAAAAAATATGTCTACTGCTTTGGGCATTGCTGGTATTGCCATGCGAGAATGATTTATAGTGCAGTTAATTAGCAGACACTATATTTGTAGGGGAAAAGAAATGGAAATTAAAAACGAATACAATAGCAATAAAGTCGTTGTTATTAAGCTTGGACAAGATGATATTGATGGAATGTTGATAAATCATGATTTAAATGACGAAGGTGCATATTCATATATGGAGAATGAATTTATAGAATCTGTTATGAATTATCTTCCTGAATATGCAATGGGGCAAGAACCAATTCCATCGTCACCTGTGAAAATAATGCCATATTTACGTGAAGCAGCAAAAAGTGTTATCAAAATAAAAAAGATTGATGAAATAAAACATTATTTAGACGAAAAAATACCAAGTCAGGATTGGGACCAGGAAATATTGAAGATCTATAATTCCAAAGGGATTTTTAGTGAATTGATTCTGCACTTTTTGCTTAGAGAATTCAAAAACACTGTGGCTTTAGTGTCAAAAATTTATTTTAAGGACTCCTTTTCTCATGAGGCCCATGGCTTTGATGCGGTGCATGTTTCTGCTGACAATAAACTGTGGATTGGAGAAACTAAATTCTATAATAATGGAAAAAAAGGCTTGAAAGCACTTATTGTGACTTGAACACTCATTTTAAACATGATTATTTAAAAGAACAGTTTGTTATTATTAGTCGGGCTTTGATACATAATAATGAGTTTCGAGAAGAGTGGGTTGGTAAATTGAGTAATGCGACACGTCTGGAAGAAAAGCTTGATATGATAGTTATTCCGTTGCTGTGCATTTACGAGGATAATATTGCGTCAGATATTATAGCAGCGATCAACGAGGGAACAGATGCAGATGCTATTTACTTAAAACATGTTTCAGAGTTAAAAAAGTATTTTGATGACAATAATACTTTTAACAATAAACAACGTGTTCAAATACTATTGATTTTACTTCCAGTAGAATCAAAGAATAAAATTGTTTCTGGAATGCTATCAAAAATTTATAGTTTGCAAAATATATAGGAGAAGCGTTTATGAGACAAGAACTAATAGATAAATTGAAAAATCACCAAAGTCTTGTAGATGACGAATGCTTTGAATTAACTATAGAGATAAGTCGCTTGTTGAACACATTGAATGAAAACAGACAGTCAGAAGGCAGAGCATTAATTATTCGAGTGTTAGACAATTGGAATAATATTTCGAATAGTTATAAAAAAATTTTTACTGATTTGATATCGTCAGCAGGTTTTTATCCCTATATACAAAAATTGGATCTTCCACTCGGGGATTTTAGTGATGAAATCCGTATGTCGTATCATCGTTCAAATAATTTAGAGGAAAAGTATTTTCATTCTGAGCAAAAGAAAATAGATGCGCTGATAAAAGCTCATATCAATGTGATCGTTAGCGCACCGACAAGTTTTGGGAAAAGTATGCTCATCGAAGAGATTGTTGCAAGCGAGGAATATAAAAATATAGTTATTATTCAACCTACATTGGCACTTCTTGATGAGACGAGAAGAAAACTGAAAGTTTATTCAGATAGGTATAAAATTATTGTTAAAACAACACAAACCTATTCTGAAAGCAAAGGTAATATTTTCCTTCTAACTGCTGAAAGAGTATTAGAATATCCCAATATGCCTCCGATTCAATTACTTATACTTGATGAATTTTATAAACTTAGCAATAAGAGAGGGGATAACAGGAGTAGCATATTAAATATTGCTTTTGTACGTTTGATGAAGAATCCAGAGTGTAAATTTTACATGCTTGGTCCCAATATTGATTCCATTCCTGAAGGTTTTGTGGAAAAGTATAGTGCTGTTTTTTATAAAACACAGTTTTCTATGGTATTGACTGAGAGTGAAAATCAATATGAGAACGTAAAAATTCAAAAAGGTGGGAAAGTAGTCGAGGAAGATGTGTTTGAGATTCTTGACGCAGTAGACGAGCAGACTTTGATTTATTGTGCGTCTCCTTCTGCGGCAAGAAAATTAGCATTTTCATATTGTAATCATTTATGTGATCAAGGAAAAAATTCTGTAGAAGATTTGCCTTTGGTGAATTGGATAAGCGACAATCTTTCTTATAGATGGTCTTTAACTCGTTGCTTACAATATGAAATTGCGGTACACGATGGTGCTATGCCAAAACATATTACTTCTTCTGTAATTCAATATTTTAATCAGAAGAAGATTAAATATTTATTTTGTACAAATACAATTATTGAAGGCGTTAATACTAGTGCAAAAAATGTGATTTTCTATGATAATAAAATCGGTTCAAAGAAAATTGATTTTTTTGATTATTCCAATATAAAAGGTCGTGCAGGAAGGATGATGGAGCATTATATTGGAAGAATTATTAACTTACATAAACCGCCCAAAGCAGAAAATACAGATGTTGATTTCCCATTTTTCGAGCAAAATCCAATTTCATCAGAAATTTTAGTAAATTTGGATGAGAATGAAATCAAAGATGTTAATGATAATTTAACACGATATGCTGAATTTAAGTTAAAAGATCCAGACCTGCAAGAAATTTTAATACGAAATGGTGTTACGATCGAAGGACAAGAAAAGATATTAGAACGTCTCTTTACAGATTTAGCTGTTCCATCATATAGAGAATTGATTATATGGAACAGAATCGATGGAAAATTATATAAACGTTTATCATATATTTTTGATTTGTGTTGGAATATATTGGCTACAAGTGAAGAAAGAAAATCATTTGATGCGAAAGGATGGGTTGTAAACAAAATAGTCGGAAGTTGTTATCAAACATCTGTTAATCAAATGATTGAAAAAGATATTGAATACCGAGCGCAAAAACTGGCGGAAGAAAGGAAAATAGATTATATATCTGTAGACGATATGTTTTTGAGATTTCCACTGGAAATGCAAGCAAGAACAGATCATATTATAGAAAAGATTTTTGCTCTGCAAAAAAACTGGTTACAATATCGAGCACCAAAATGGATTAATGTAGTTGATTCGTTACAAAAATATGCCACTCAAAAACTTAATTTGCCATCTGGTGATTATTCCTACGTAGCTGAAATGATTGAAAACGAGTTCGTACAATCGAGCTTGAGAATTCTTCTTGAATATGGGATACCTCAGTCAGCAGTGCAAAAATTACAAGTTATTCTCAGAATACATAAAGTAGATATAAATAAAATTTCTGAGGATATGGCGATAAAAATAATTGATAAACATAGGGAAGAAATTCGACCATATTTAAGTGCTTATGAAATGGAAATCATTGATCGAGCAATATAGCGTAAATTCTAATGGCGTTCATAAAAAATGGTAGTAAAACACCCTCGTTCTTACTACGATTTTACTACGTTTCATGTCCTCAACTTGCCCCGATTTGCCGCATTTTGCTTATTCTGTGATAAATATAACAATCATCGTGGACGTGATAAGGTTCGCAAATTGGGGCAAAACACGGCATATTTTTGCCTTACGAAAGGAGTTTTTTATATGATACGAGTGCTTTTCTGTTGCCACGGCAAGATACTAACATGTAGGCGGGAAGGCTGACAAAATAAGGATTTCTTTGATTATTTATTGTAACTTGCAGCTGTTTTACAACTTTTAAAAAGAATAAATGAAGCATGATACGGTAAGTCGTGGGAATGAAGAACATTCTCTCGACTTTTATTTCTGTGATAAAAGAATTTATTTTGCAAAAAAAATGCAAAACGAGAATATACAATTTGACTTAGGTATATAATGAAAGTATAATTAAAGTGTAATTTTGCAAATAGTGAGCAAAATGGAGGAATGAAATATGTTACTTGAATTTAGGACAAAAAATTACAAATCATTTGTAGAAGAAGTTAGGTTTTCAATGCTTGCCGCTCCAAAGCAAAAGGGGCTTGATTACAGCTTATGCATAGAAAAGATTAAAGGAAAAGCATGGAAAGGATTATCGTCTTCTGTTATTTATGGACCAAATGCAGCAGGTAAGACGAACATTATCGGAGCGATGGATGTATTCCGGTCTATTGTATTAAGAGGAAATATTAGAAATTCTGAGGAAAAGTCTTCTCCAAATCCGGCATCGGCAGCGTTAGAACTTATTCCTAATAACAACTATACGGAGCCGCAGCCGGTAGAGTTTGCTGTAGAGTTCATAGAGGATGGACTAAGGATTGGATACAGTATCTGCTTGGATTTAGGAGTCTTTCTTGATAGTGAATATCGGAGAAATATATTGAAAGAGGAAATGACTGTTAATGGAGAATGTATTTTTTGTAGAGGTGAAGCACTTACAGTAGGGAAACTGAAAGAAATAAAACCATATATAACTGACACACTTTACAAGAATACAGATGGATTAGTAGAAATAGCAAAGAATAGTTTGAATCAAGAGGAATTATTTTTAACCAATGGGTTTAAGCTGATATTTTCACAAGCGTTTGCAAAATTAGTTATCGATTGGTTTATGAATAAATTTATGATAATTTATAGAGCAGATTCTATGCAGCTGATTAAAAGATTTGCAGATCCACAAAAAAAAGCAGTATATGTTGAGAAGACAACGGATAAGGCGGCAAAGTTATTCGGTATTAACTCTAATGCAGTAGGATATGTAGTTACTGATGAGGATTCGGAAGCAAAGCTATATTCTTTGTTTAAGGACGTTAAAAATGGTAAAACGGCAGCAATGGCGGCGGAATTATTTGAATCCTATGGTACAATCCGTTTTGTTAATATGTTTCCATTAGTAATTAGAGCAATCTTAACAGGCGGTACATTGGTTGTAGATGAATTTGATGCATCTATTCATCCTATGGCACTTATGAGTATTATCAACATTTTCCACAATGATGATATTAACATCCATCATGCTCAGTTAATGTTCAATACACATAATCCTATATTTCTTAATTCTAATTTGTTCAGAAGAGATGAGATTAAATTTGTAGAGCGTGATGATAATAGTCATTGTAGTACCTTATATGCACTTTCTGATTTTGGGACATCTGGGGATAAAGGTGTTCGTATGCATGAGGATTATATGAAAAATTACTTTATTAGTCAGTATGGTGCAATTAAGGACATTGACTTTACACCTATCTTTGAAGAAATCATTGTAGCAGAAGGTGAGGTGTAAGCTATGGCAAAAATGAAGAATACAAAAAAGTATTATTTTAGTGTAGAAGGCGAGACAGAACAATGGTATCTGAAATGGTTGCAGGATAGAATTAATGAAACGGAAGAATCGATAATCAAAGTGTCCTTTGATTGTCCGGTTCAAAAAAATCCTTTAAAACGAGCAAAATCAATGGTGATAACTGGAAGAACAGAAGTGTGGCACATATCAGATTATGAAAGTGATGAACCAATTCATGTAAAACAGTTTATGGAGACCATGGACAATATGAAAGCAGTCAAAGGATTGGGAAAACAAATTTCTTATCAATTTGGATATAGCAATCTGACTTTTGATTTATGGATTATCTTACATAAGGCTGATTGTAATGGAACTATTGTTCATAGAAAAAATTATCTTGCGCCATTGAACAGAGCATTTGATGAACATTTTGAAAACATGGATGAATATAAACATGAAGCAAATTTTAAACGTTGCTTGGGAAAACTTCAATTATCAAATGTTATTGATGCAGTGAATCGGGCAAAAACAATTATGCAACGAAATCAGGATAGTGGATATGTATTACAACAATATAAAGGATATCGATATTATAAGGAAAATCCATCGCTCGCAATATGGGAAGCAATCGATAGCATACTTAAGGATTGTGGGTTGATATGATTTTTAATGAACTATTATAAGAAGCGTATTATGTGTAGATAAGTGTTTGAGTTTTTTTTGCAAGGGAAACTGTAGTAAAAGAGGAGAAGATCAATATGTCTACAATCACAGATTGGTTAATGGTTATAATTACATTTGTATATGTTGTTGCGACATGCTCTATTTGTTGGGCAAATATCAAATCTGCTAATGCGGCTAAGGCACAGCTTGAAGAAATGAGAAAGCAATATATTGATGAAAATAGACCATATATTACGGTTGAAGTTATTTATGAGAAAAGATGTTTCTACGGATTGCGTTTGACAAATCATGGTAAACGTATAGCAAATCATGTTCAGATTGATTTAGGACAAGCATTTTTGGATGGTTTAACAGAAACAAGCTTTAAAGAAATGTTAGAAAAGCAAAAAGGAAAAGAATGTATTATAGGGATTGGACAACATTATGATTTATTTATTGGTTCTAATGAATATAGAAAGAAGGAAGATAAGCAGCCGATAAATGGTTGGATATCGTTTTCAGATGGTGTTAACAGATATAAAGAGCCACTATATATTGATTTTAAAAATTATGCAACGTTTTTTTCTGTAACAACAGAAGGAGAAGAGCTAGTTACGGCATTAAAGGAACAAACAAAAGAAATTAGGGAAATAAAAGCTACATTAGCTCAAATCAAGTAGTAAAGGGATAGGTTTCTAACAAAAGTGTTCTTGTATGTGATAAAATACCAGGTAGAACAACCCTTTGATTTAGGTAGATTGTAAGATTAGGTGGTCATTTTTTACAACCGATTTACAACTTTTGAAAGATGTTCCTGTATGATAAATATTACAGATAGGAAGATACAATGAATCAACAGGTAAATATAAAAAGATGTATATAGTGGATATTTTTCAGTCTTCAAATACGTTAGAGAAAGTAGAAAAATTTAGATTATATAAAGAAAAATGAGTGATTGTAGAATCTTTTTGTTTGACTAGGAATATTCAAATTTTGATGATTCTTTAAAAAACAAAAAAGAGGGATTTCAAACTGATATAACAAAAGCTTTTATGGAGAGAGTGAGGACACATGTTGCTTTAGGAATCCTTTGTGTTTCCTTTTTTGTGGGAAAGGAAGGATGCCGAAAGCAGGAATAATTACGGTTCCTATGCGGTACTTGGGGCACAGAAAGATATGAATTACCATTAATTGAAAAAACAGCTCTTTTTTGCTATATTTGTATCATGAAAATTAGCAGTTAATTTAAAATTTATGGGAGGTATATTAAGATGGGCAAACAATGAGGATTTTTGAGAGAAACAAAAGAAAAGGCTATTAGTGCTAGAAAAGATGCAGATACTGGTATTTGCCGGACTGGTCTTGAAGAATATTTACAGGTGATTTTTCCTGATACAAACGATTGGATTCATGATAAAGTCATTGATAATTTGCCTAAGGGTATAAAAACGAGAAAACGCCCAGATTATAGAAGTGAATCATTAAAGTTAATAGTGGAGTTTGATGGACTTCAACATTATACAAATCCAGAAAAAATCAAAGATGATAAGGATACAATTGAATTTTATGAAAAGCTGGGATATAAGGTGGTTAGAATACCGTACTTTATTCAGCTTACAAATCAAGCAGTTAAAGAATTATTTAATGTCTGTGTTAAAGAGCCTTTGTTTGATGGTAGTATTCCTTCTCTTGGAGTTAAAGGTAAAAATACACCTGCATACCTTTGTGTGGCGGGGATAGAGAGAATGGCAAAAGAGTTTGTGAGATTTCCAGAACAATTTGAAACAAACAAAAAAGCACTTTTACAAGTAGATGACGAGTATTTGACAGGGGTAAATGCATTGATTAGATTATACGATCATGCTAGACAGTAAAAATTTTAGTATGATAAATTTCTTTTTGTGAATTAGATAAAAAATCAGTTGGAAATTGAATATGTTTTTTACATAGACACATGCCATAACAGCAAGTGCCTTTTTTAATGCATTTTTTCAGCGAGTTTTCGGTCTTCCTTTTTTGTGATTTGAGGAAGGTGAGGGGTGTGGCATCAAGGATACAGGGCATCATGGTGGAGATTGTCAGCAATACAACGAAGCCCACTACCGCCTTAAAATCCGTCAACATCGATATCCGCACCACACAGGTCACAGCTTTGGGATGTGAATATCCTCTTAAAGTTGTATCTCGGCGACACGGAACTGCTGGCACAGAAGCACAGGCTCCTTGCACAGGCGGTTTCGGAAACAAAAGAAAAAATGGAAACTCTAAAAGTCGCAGCGGAACAGGCAAATGAGGCACTGGCAAAAAGGGAGATTACTTAGGAGCAGTACGATGGTTTGCGGAAGGGAATCATTGAAACCGAGAAAAAGCTAAAAAGTTTGGATCGGAACAAGGAAGCTGTCCATGACGGAGGATGTGGCACAGTGCTTCCGGACGATCATCAAGGACAGGGTAGAGCCGAAATGCGAGAGGGTAGTGGATGGATATGCCGGATTCCTGTTCACAGACAAGAACGGCTATCCGGAAGTAGCCATGCATTGGGGATACCGTTTTCACCACATGATCAAGCGATACAATGATATGTACCGGGTGCAGATACCGAATGTCACTCTACACATCTGCCGCCATACTTACTGTAGTAATATGGCAAAGTCCGGCATGAACCCCAAGACGCTCCAATACCTGATGGGGCATAGCGATATCGGTGTCACGCTGAATACCTACACGTACCTTGGCTTGGAGGATGCCACGGATGAGTTGAAACGGATGGAAGAACTGGAGAACGCCAGAAAGGAGCTGGAAAAGAATAAGGAAGAGAAGCCCATTTCACAGAAAATGTTCCGGGCAATCTGAATAAAGAGAGTTTGTCTGCCCTGCTTCGGCAGGGCATTTTTTTGTTTTTTACATTACATATTTGCATTTATATGATAAAATTAATGTGATTAAAGCGTAGATGCTATTAGATATGAAAGAGAGATTATATATATGGAGCATACAGGGCACATAAAGATAGATAGAAAGAACGTGCCTTATCATTTGATTGATGATAAGGTGACACTGATACCCTATGATACATACTCAGCACTTTTTCCAAGTGAGATTAAAGAAAAAGAACTTATAAAAGGTATTACAACAGGAAATAGAGAAGTTGCATTTTTGAATTGTAGATATTCTAGCAGTAGGCTTGCATATCAAGTTTTGATAATTTCAACGTGTAATACAGGTTTATATGAAGATATTTCGTCATTTGACAGGGTTTGCTTTGAAGGTAAGCCAGTAAATGTATTTGCAGGACCGGGAAGGGCATATATTTCGGAAGATGGTTATGACATATCGAAAAGAATGAAATCAATAACTCCTAGAAATTGGGATGAACTTAATGTAGAGACAAATCTTAAAATAAAAAATAGGGAAATGAAATTATCAATAGATTACAGTATTTGGCATAATAAAAAATTTATTGAAACTTCAATGGGGGAAGCAATTCCTCGGTTTTGCATCGAATACAGCAAGACCTTATCAATAAAAAATATACCAGCAATTTATTTACAGGTGTATGATTTTTTTTCATTTATAAGTTTTAGGAGAAATATCGTGTTTGATAAAATATATATCCAAAGGAAAATCGATGGGAAATATACTACAGTTGCAAAAGTAATAGTTAATTTGGAGGATTTTGGAGATTATAATAATACAGAAAGAAATTCGATTATTATTGATGACTGCCGTCAAAACTTTGGTGATTTATTTAAGTGTGTTGCCCAAAGGCGTCCTCAAAAAATTTATGATAATTTCTATATACCAAAAAACGGGAAAGAGAGTTCACAGCTTACATATGAAAAATTTTTATCGTGTGCATTAAGTTTGGAAAGTGAGTATGCGAGATTGTATCCAAGTAAGAAAGATGAAAATGAAAAATTTGCATATATACAAGGATTGTTTCAGGAATCCGCAGATAAGATGGATATGTTGTTTGCTTTAGCAACGGAAGATAGAATATCGCGTGATGAATTTGAAAAATGCTTTTATGGTGATGTAAATTCAAAATTGAAGAAAAATTTTGAAAGAATGTCAAAAACCAAAGCTAAATCATACCAAAGCTACTATTTAAAAATAGTTGATGCTCTGTCGAAAATAGATTATAGTTTGGGAGAAAAATACAAGAATGCATTAAATATGCATATGGATTTGGTGAAACCGGTTATAGATAGGATGAGCTCCGCTAATGGCGTGGTATTTCCAACTGAAAATGAGGCAGGAAAAATATTTGCAGATTTTAGGAATGGAATTGCTCATGGAAATCCACCAGAGATAGAAAAGATTCATTGTGTGCTTTTTGAAGTGGCCAGAGCATTAATTTATATAATGATATTAAAAAATGCAGAAATAGATGAAAAAAGCATTAAAAATATAGTAAGAAAGTTGTTTTGAGAAATGATATTGATTTTTACACCACTACATATCAAATTTATGCTAAAATACCACAGTAGTAAAACTCCCCAATTCCTACTACGTTTTTACTACTTTTGATGGCATCAATTTGCCCCGTTTTGCCCTGATTTGGCATTTTTTTTGTTACATTTTTAACAATCTCAGAGCAAAATTTATATTTGGCAAACTGCGGCAAATCGGGGCAGAATACGGCATTTTAGGAGGGGTTTCGTTTATGATAAAAGTATTATTTGTCTGCCACGGCAGGATTTAACGGACATGATAAAATACTTATAAATCAAATGTTTTCTGCATCTCTGGCTCAATTTTACCAATGATTTACCAATATTTCTGGAGAGCCAGACTTGCAATTATAATACAAGAATGAAAAGAGTAGCAAAACAGAGGACTTACGGCTTGCCGCCGGTCTTACCACAAATATGATTGCCAACATGGGAAAGGGAAAGCATATCAGCATGGAAACGCTGCTCCGTATCTGCGAAGCCCTGAATTGTGGTATTTTAGATGTGATTGCATTGGTACGGGATGAAGCAGATTCATAAAGCGAACATGGAATATATGGAGGACAGCACATGGATTACCGGGAAAACGCCCTATGCTATGAAGATTATTGCCGTTTAAGGGAAAACGTTGGCTGGGTTAATTTTTCAAAAGAACAGGCGCAGGCGGCACTGAACAACAGTCTATATACAGTGACTGTTTTTTGAAAATAATCAGGCTATTGGCATGGGAAGATTGATAGGCGACGGTATGTATTTGATGATAGCCGATATTGTAGTCGCTCCTACTTATCAGAAAAAAGGGATTGGGAGCAGGATTATCAATATGCTTATAGGATATGCAGACAGGGAGCTGTCGGACGGAGGACGAGCCAGTATACAGTTGATTGCAGAAAAGGGAAAAGAACCTTTTTATGAGAAATTCGGTTTCAAGATTATTCCACATGAATTTTGCGGTTCCGGAATGAGAAAAGTTATCCGCAAGTGAGCGCAGGGAGAATAAAAATGGAGAATTGGTTTACCGTAGAGCAAATAGACCCGGATACATTTGCTATCAGCGAATACAAGCACTGGGAAGAAACACATTGTTATCTATTATGCGGAGAAAAATGTGCTGTTCTTGTCGACACAGGTATAGGCATTTCCAATATCAAAAAAGTTGTAGACAGCCTGACAGACCTGCCCGTTATGGTCGTTACTACTCATGTTCATTGGGATCACATTGGCGGGCATAAGTATTTTGATAATATTGCCGTACATGAAGCAGAAAAGGACTGGTTATCAGTCAGCTTCCCGATACCGCTGCAAGTCGTTAAGAAAAATCTGACAAGCCTCCCGTGTGATTTTCCAACAGATTTTGATATTAACGCTTATCAGATTTTTCAAGGTATGCCGCAAAAGATCCTGCATGATGGCGATTCCCTGAATTTAGGCGGGCGGGAAATTCAGGTCATTCATACGCCGGGGCATTCGCCCGGACATTGCTGCTTTTACGAGCCAGTACGAAACTATCTGTATTCCGGGGATTTAATATACAAGGGCAGCCTTGACGCATTTTATCCAACCACCGACCCGCAGCTATTCTATCAATCCATACGGCGGATACGGGAATACAGAATCAATAAGGTTTTGCCCGGACATCATCAGTTAGACATTCCCGTTTCATTGATAGCTGATATTGAAGCCGGATTTGAACAATTAGAAAGAGCCGGAAAACTCAAACAGGGAAATGGACTGTTCGAGTTTGAGGATTTTCAAATTCATATATAATTCAAAGCTGCCGTTGCAGGAACCACAATTCCCACAACGGCAGTTTTCATTTTCTCCTGCGCCATTTTCTTTGCGAGAGAGAAATCTGGCGTACTGTCAATGTCATGTTCATGGGCTTTCCGTATATCGTGGAGAATGGAATCCCATGTTTTATGCGTCACATGGCAGAAAAAATCTTCTTCCTCTAATTGGGCGGCAAGAAGCGTTTCCGAATATAAATCCCCGTCCACATAGCGGTGCTTCTGAATGAGGGCAAGCCGCTGTTCTTCCAGCCCTTCGTTCATATCCCGGAAACGGGCAGTCGCATGACCGTCTATGTAAATTTCCGTATCGGTCATCAGCCGCTCAAACTTTCCATGGGTGATAATCTCACAGAGCAGTCGGTTATTGATTTTTCCGCTTTTCAAAAGCTCTACTGTTTCATCATTCAGGTGCAGCTCCATTAAAGGCGTGTTTATCTGCTCCCTGTTTTCTGTCCGGCACAGCAGGTAATCGAGGGAGACCCCGTAGAAGTCTGCCAGAATAACGAGGTTTCCATGATTGATTTCTTTGTAATCGTCCGCTTCATAGCTGCCGAGGGCAGACTTTGAAATGCCGGTCAGGTTTGATAGTTCTTCCAGCTTCAGCTTTCTCTCTGTGCGTAAATCCTTTAGTCGTTCCTGTATGCTAAGGCGTGATTTCATAAGCGAATGGCTCCTTTCCGGCGGCTCCCCCGCCGCCCTCTAAAGATTATACCACACCATTTCCGGGAACGTGGAAATTTTCGATTTTCAGCCGGATTTCCTACTTTATGGACATACGGAGCAGGGTACAAAAATGTTCTATCATACAAGTAGTTCATCGGTGAATCAATTCAACCGAATGACCGACTTGTGTGGGATATGCGCCCCGGAGATGTAGCGCCGTGACCTGCGGCAGGGAAATGGAGGAACCCTGACCGCAGCGAGCGTACCAAGGGGAGCGAAACGCCGCCGTGGGAATCGGGGGCAGGAACGACACCGGGGAGAACCGGCAAAATGGACACCAAAACGATACCAAAAACCAACAATCGGGCAAGGTATAGCCTACCCTGCCCGTAATACCACGGGGGATTTTGGGGCGCTCTAAGGCTTGAATTTCCTTGAAAATCGCCCCGAAACACAACACGAAAATCTGCTATCCGTCCACCGGCGGCTGTTACCGCCAACATGGGCGGATTTTTCATTAAGGAGGCACCATGCCGAGAATGTCAAAGAAGTTGAAGAAAGAGCTTGCTTTCTTCTTAAACGAGCGTGGACGCAGGAGCTACAACGAGCTTTGCCGGAAATGCCAGCATGATTGCAAACAGAGCTTCCGAGCGGTCATTGTGGATTGCCCCCGCTATCTTTCCAAACGCTCAAAACGAAAAAAGGAGGACACGGACTGAATGGAATATGAATTTATGACGATTGACACACCCCTGCCGCCCAGTATGCCGCTGCCGAGAGCCATGCTGCGGCTCCCGATCAGCAGCACCGCAAAAATCATGTATGCCCGTATGCTGGACGATATTCTGGCAAACGGCATAGAGGATATGAACGGAATTTTATTTATCTGTTTTCCGATTGTGGAACTGTCGGCGGCACTCTCCCGCAGCACCATGACCGTGAAGCGTTCCTTGAACGAGCTGGAAGCTGCCGGGCTGATTGTGCGGGTACGTCAGGGCTTTGGAGAGCCGAACAAGATATATATACTCATTCCCAGAACGGAGGGCTGACACTATGAGTGAAAAGCTGGAAAAACTCAATCAGGAGATAGAGAAAACCGAAGCAAAGCTGCGGAGGGCGCAGCATGAGGAAAAGATTCTGGAACACCAGATAATGACGCTGACCCGAAAAGAACGGACGCACCGGCTCTGTACCAGAGGGGCGGAGCTGGAAAGATACCTGCCCCACCCGGAGCTTGTAACGGAGGAACAGGTCAAGCTGTTCTTGAAGCTGCTCTTTCATCGGGACAGCACCCGGCAGCTCATAGAACAGATATTTGCCGGAACCGGCACAGAAAAGGAGGATACGGAATAAATATGAAATTTTCAAAGGACGAGCTGGGTATGGTTTACCAGTATGCCACCGATACGAAACAGGAAACCCTTGCCGGACTTCGGGAAATCGTGCCGGTCATTCGTGACAGGCAGGCGAGAGTGTGTGGAAAGCACAATCCGAAAGCTGGACGCTATCCCGGAGCCGGAGTGCCGCCGCTTTATCGCTGACACCAGACAGCGGTTTATCCAGAAGCGGGACAATTCAATCCGGCGCAGGCTGGCGGAAGCAAAGGCGCAGACAAGGGAGAAAACACCCCATTCCAAGAGAAAAGAACCAGACCGGGAACGGTCATAATGGCTTCCAGAGCGGCAAGCGTGGCTTCCCCCTCTGAAAGAGGGCGCAACTATACACCACCTGAAAGGTAGTGTGTTGCGTCCTGCCGGAAGCCCCTTGCAGGGAGCAGATGATTTCCGCAGATTTTCAATCCGCTCCAATCATCACAGGGGAAGCTACACTTCCCCTGCGCTGGCTGCCGCCAGCTACCCCTTAGTGGACTTGCCGCCTGAAAACACCTTGCTTTGCAAGCCGCTTCCAGCCAGCAAGTTTGATGAATCTGCCCATGTTTCTTCCGGTATCTCCCGAAACGTGATATACTCAAAAAAATTGAAATTGCCTATTGACCCTCACGGAGCGTCATAGATTAAAGTGAATATATCAAGAGCAGGAGGCAGGCAGCTATGAGGACGGTAAAAGAAATATCAGATTTAACAGGTATCAGCGTGCGCACGCTCCACTATTATGATGAAATCGGGCTGTTAAAGCCGACAGATAAAAGTGAAGCGGGATACCGGCTTTATGACGATAAGGCATTGGAAACATTACAGTCAATTTTATTTTTCCGTGAATTTGATATTCCATTGAAAGAAATCAAAACTGTTATGGAAAATCCGGCACTTGAAAGAAATCAGATTTTGCAAATGCAGAGAAAAATGCTGGTAGCAAAGAAAGAACGCATGGAACGTTTGATTGCCAGCATTGACAGAATTTTGAAAGGAGATAATAAAATGGATTTCGCAGTTTTCAGCAGAACAGAAATTGAAGAAATGTTTCAGACTATGTTGGAGCACATGCCGGAAAATATGAAAGAACTTTCAATTAAAGAGTTTGGAAGTATTGAACAATGGAAAGAGCATTATATGCAGGTAATGTCCAGAGAAGAAATGCAGAAAGGCTATGCAAAGGTTGTTGAGTGGTATGGCGGAAAAGACAATTTCCTATCAGTTGCCAACAAACCTATTAGTAAAGAAGTAGCCGAAAGTTATAACAGACGCATGGAGGCAATTTTACAAAAACTAATCGCAAAGAGAGCGTGCGATGTAAATTCTTTTGAAGTCAAGGAGGTAGTTGGAGAATTTGGTTTTGTTATGAAGCAGCTTACGCAAATAAAAAGCGAAGAAGGGCTTATGCTGGCACAGGCACAATACTATCGAAACGAAAAAATCAAGCCGATGATAGATGAAAAATATGGTGCAGGGGCTTCTGATTTTTTCGCACAAGCAATAGAAGCCTTTTACAAAAGCGAATGATCTAAAGTTTAATTAAATACCCGCCGCCCACCGGCGGCACCACCAAGCAGGAAATCTTTGATTAGGTTCCCTGCTCTTTTTATGCCCGGAAACGGAAGAAAGGAGGAATCCATGCCAAGAAAGCCATGCCCCCACTTTGATGTACGGATTATACAACGCAGCAATCGACAGTCAGCCGTTGCTTCCGCTGCCTACCAGAGCGGCGAGCGGCTCTTTTCCGAATACGACCAGAAGCAGAAATACTATTCCCATAAAAGCGAGATTGTCCACACGGAAATCATGTTGCCGCCCCATGCCCCGCCGGAGTACGCAGACCGCAACACCCTATGGAACGCCGCCGAAGCTGCCGAGAAGCAATGGAACGCCCAGCTTGCCCGGAGAATCATTCTTGCCATTCCAAGGGAAATCCCCCCGGAGCGGCAGGCTGACCTTATCCGGGACTATTGCCGGGAGTTTTTCGTTTCCAAAGGCATGATTGTCGATTTTGCCGTCCACGACAAAGGAGACGGCAACCCCCACGCCCATATCCTCTTTACCATGCGGGCTATGGACGAATCCGGCAAATGGCTTCCCAAGTCCCGCAAGGTCTATGACCTTGACGGGAACGGCGAGCGAATCCGGCTACCGTCCGGGCGCTGGAAAAGCCACAAGGAGGACACCGTGGACTGGAACGACCAGAAGTATTGCGGGATCTGGCGGCAGGGCTGGGAGGACACCGCCAACCGCTATCTGGAAGAACTGGAAAGCCCGGTGCGCTTGAACTTAAAATCCTATGCGGAACAGGGCATAGACCAGATTCCCACCGTCCACATGGGAGCCGCCGCCAGCCACATGGAGAAGAAAGGCGTTAAGACCGGCATTGGAAACCTGAACCGGGACATTGCAGCCGCCAACCGGCTCATGCGCTCAATCCGGCAGACGGTACGGAGTTTAAAGGGCTGGCTCTCCGACCTGAAAGAGAAAAAGGCGGCGCTTATGGAAACCCTGACCCAGACAAGGGAGCCGACCCTGCCGGCGCTTCTTTCCCGCTATATGGACTTGCGGCGGGAGGAACGCTCTGACTGGACAGCCAAAGGGCAGCTTAAAGGCGCTGTCTCCGATTTTAACAAGGTCATGGCGGCGATTGACTTCTTGCAAAAGCAGCAAATCTCCACCGTGGAGAGCCTTGACAAGCGGCTGGACGAAATCAGCCAGACCGCACAAGCTATCCGAAAGGAAATGAAGAAATCCGAGCGCCGGATCAATGCCATTGATACCATGCTCTCCCACATTGACCGCTACGAAGCCGCACAGCCTGTCCATGCCGAGTATGCCGCTATCCGCTGGAAAGGGAAGAAAGAGAAATTCGCCGCCGCCCACCGGGACGAGCTGGACGCTTATAATGCCGCCGTCCGCTATTTCAAAGCGAACCCAAAAGACAAGGAATACAGCCGGAAAGACCTGACTGCCGAGCGCAAGACGCTTTCCGATTCCCAGCCGGAGCAGACGGAGAAGCTGGAAGCGGTTCAGGCAGACCTAAACGTGCTGCGGGACGTGCGTTACTGGATAAACCAAGTGCTGCCGCCGGAGCAGTACCGCCAGCCCCCGGAAGCGGACGGGCGGAAGTCGCTCCAAAGCGAGCTAAAGGGACGGGCAGAACGCACCAAGCGGCAACAGGCGGCACAGAGCCGGAGTCAGCCGCCCCGCCCCCAGAAAAAACAGGATATGGAGCTATGACCAGACAACCGAATATCAAACCTTATCAACCGGCGCTTGCCATTTTCAACCGAGAATGACAGGTGCTTTTTCTATTTCAGGATTTTCAGGAGGACTTTTATTGAATGTATTTGAAGCCGTGAAGCAGGCTGTCACGACAAGGCAGGCTGCCGAGCATTATGGAATCCGGGTGAACCGCAACGGAATGTGCGCCTGCCCGTTTCACAACGACAAGACCCCCAGCATGAAAGTTGACCGCCGCTTCCATTGCTTCGGCTGTCAGGCGGACGGGGACGTGATTGACTTTGTTTCCCGCCTGACCGGAATCGGCACAAGGAAAGCCGCCGTCATGCTGGCGCAGGATTTCTCTATTCCCTACGAGGACAGAGCGCCCACCGGCAGGAGTCGCCCCAGACCCAAAGCGCCGCCCGAAACGCCGGAGCAGCAATTTAGGCGCATGGAGCGGTATGCGTTTCGTGTACTGTCCGACTATTATCATTTCCTGCGCCGCTGGGAGAAAGACCTTGCCCCGCAAACGCCGGAGGAAACATGGAACCCGCTGTTTACGGAAGCCCTGCAAAACAAGGCAAAGGTGGAATACCTGCTGGACACCCTGCTTTTTTCCGGCATGGAGGAGCGGGCTTCCCTCATTACCGAGTATGGAAAGGAAGTGAAACGCCTTGAGCGAAGAATGGCAGAGCTTACCGCCGAAGATAAGGCAGGACGTGACCGAAGCCATCGCCGCAGCGCCCCCGCCCCGAAGCGTTGACGAGGTAAAGTCCATGCTGGAAACTACGGAGAAAGGCGGCTTCCGCAACAGCATACGGAACTGCCTGACCGTGTTCCAGTGTGATCCGCTCCTTTCCGGCGCAATCGCCTACAATATGCTGACTGACCGCAACGACATCATAAAGCCGCTGGGCTATGAGCGCACCACCGGCAAGGCAATCACGGACACGGATATGCGGTATATCCGGCTGTATCTGGAAGAAACCTACGGGCTTACCAGTGAGAAAAAGATTGCGGACGCCTGCGAGCTTGCCGCCCACCAGAACAGCTACCACCCGGTCAGAGATTACTTAAACAGCCTGACATGGGACGGGACAGAGCGAATCCGCTTCTGCCTGCGGCGCTTTCTGGGAGCTGACGCAGACGATTACACCTATGAAGCCCTGCGGCTTTTCATGCTGGGAGCCATTCACCGGGCATTCTGCCCCGGTTGCAAATTTGAGGTCATGCTCTGTCTGGTAGGCGGTCAGGGAGCCGGGAAGTCCAGCTTCTTTAGGCTGCTTGCCGGAAAGGACGAATGGTTTTCCGATGATTTGCGGAAGCTGGACGATGAAAACGTCTACCGCAAGCTGCAAGGCTTCTGGATTATCGAAATGTCGGAAATGATTGCCACCGCAAACGCAAAGAGCATTGAGGAAATCAAGTCATTTTTAAGCCGCCAGAAAGAGGTCTACAAGACCCCCTATGCCATCCACCCGGAGGACAGACCAAGGCAATGCGTGTTCGGCGGCACTTCAAACGCCCTTGACTTCCTGCCCCTTGACCGTTCCGGCAACCGCCGCTTCCTGCCGGTTCTGGTATGCCCCGAACAGGCGGAAGTCCACATTTTGGAGGATGAAGCCGCTTCACGGGCTTATATCAGCCAGATGTGGGCGGAAGCCATGACAATATACAAAAGCGGCGGCTGGAAGCTGGCACTCACTCCCGAAATGGGACGCTACCTAAAGGAACACCAGCGGGACTTTATGCCGGAGGACACCAAGGCGGGGCAGATTCAGGCGTTCCTTGACAGCTACACCGGCGGGGCGGTCTGCTCCAAGCAGCTCTACAAGGAAGCCTTAAACCATGCCTTTGACGAGCCGAAGCAATGGGAAATCCGGGAAATCAACGAGATAATGAACCAGTGTGTCACCGGCTGGAAGTATTTCTCCAATCCCCGTATGTTCGCCGGGTACGGCAGACAAAAGGGCTGGGAACGGGAGCAACCGGCAACGGGCATCGACAACGGAGGGGAAAAAACGCCGGACGGATTCGAGCCGGTCACGGAGCAAATGGAGCTTCCGTTCTGAAAAAATCCGGGCAGGAACGACCCCGTTGCCGACTTCGTTGCTATCCCGTTGCCGACCCTTTCCTTGTCTGGCTCATTTCATGTGCGCGGGCAACGAGCCAAGCGGATATGCTTACATATCCATTTGGCGACTGCCGCGACAACGACAGTTATGGAGGTAAATGCCTATGGCAAATAACAGGATGAATGACGATACAAAAAGATATTCAGATATTCCGGTCTGGTGTAGATATACGCTGACCATTGAAGAAGCTGCCGGATACTACCATATCGGCGAGGGAAAGCTGCGAATGCTCATTGATGCACATCCCAATGAGGATTTTTATGTTATGAATGGGAACAGAGCCTTGATTAAGCGTGAGAAATTCGAGCGGTATCTGGATCAGGCAACGGTTGTATAAAAAGTTCAAAAAGAGAAATAGCAGATTGCCGTTATCCTATGATAAAGCTATACGGAGAGTCAAATTTGTGGTATTATAACCTTGCAAGTTTGGCTCTCCTTTTTTGAAAGGAGAGTTTCGATGAGTGAGAAAAGACGAGATAACCGTAATCGGATTTTGCGTGAGGGCGAGTACCAGCGCACAGATGGGAGGTATCGGTTCCGTTATATTGATGAGGACGGCAAGGAGAAAAATGTTTACAGTTGGCGTTTGGATAAGAATGACCCTACGCCCAAAGGAAAAAAGAGGGAGCCTTCGCTGCGGGAAAAAGAGAAGCAGATTGAAGCTGATTTGTTTGACCACATTGTAACCAATGGCGGTAACTACACGGTATTGGAGCTGGTAGAGAAGTATGTGTCTTTGAAAACCGGCGTTCGTCATAATACCGTTGCCGGGTACAAGACGGTCATTAACATCCTGAAAAAAGAAGCGTTTGGCAGGCAGCGCATTGATAAGGTACGTTTGTCGGATGCAAAGGCGTGGCTTATCAAACTTCAGCAGGTAGACGGCAGAGGGTATAGCTCCATTCATTCTATCAGAGGCGTTCTCAGACCGGCATTTCAGATGGCGGTAGATGATGACCTAATTCGCAAAAATCCTTTCGGATTTGAACTGGCATCGGTTATTGTCAATGATTCTGTTACGAGAGAAGCGATTACCCGGAAGCAGGAGAGGGATTTGCTGAAATTCATTAAAGAAGATAATCATTTCAACAGATATTATGATGCAATCTATATCCTTTTCCACACGGGGCTTCGGATTTCAGAGTTTTGTGGATTGACAATACCTGATATTGAGTTTGAGGAGATGCGTATTAAGGTAGACCACCAACTACAGCGTACATCACAGATGGAATATGTGATTCAGGAGCCGAAAACCGAAAGCGGCATTCGCTATGTGCCTATGACAGAAGAAGTTGCGGCGTGCTTTAGCAGGATAATTGCCAAGCGGGAAGCTCCGAAAGTAGAGCCGATGGTGGATGGATATATCCGTTTCTTATGTTTGGACAAGAACGATATGCCTATGGTTGCGCTTCACTGGGAAAAGTATCTGGAACATATCATTGAAAAGTATAACAAGATTTATCGTATCCAGATGCCGAAAGTAACCCCTCATGTATGCAGACATACCTTTTGTTCCAATATGGCAAAGTCGGGGATGAACCCCAAGACTTTACAGTATATCATGGGTCATGCAGACATTAGCGTAACCTTGAACACCTACACCCATGTGAATTTTGACGATGCCAAGGAGGAATTGCATCGAGTAGCGAATGGCTGAAAAGCCCGTTGGTAAGACAGCTTATTTTACCAACGTATTTACCAATTTTGCAGGAACAAATATGAGAAAGTATGGGACGATTTGAGAAAATACTCTGGAAACAGAGATTTTCGGAACAGCCCACAAACCCTGTAAAATCAAGCATTTGAGAAGAAATACAGGACTTATAAGGAGTTACAGAAAAATGATAAAAGTATTATTTGTCTGCCACGGCAACATCTGCCGCAGCACCATGGCCCAAAGCGTCATGACCCACCTTCTAACCCAACATCACACAGCAGACAATTTTCAAATTGACTCCGCAGCAACCAGCCGCGAAGAAATCGGCAACCCGCCCCATTACGGAACCGTCAATAAGCTGCGCCAGGTAGGTATCCCGTTGGTGCCTCACAGGGCGCGCCAGATGACGAAACAGGACTACACCGAATGCGATTACTTAATCGGTATGGACGATGCCAACATCCGCAACATGGAACGGATAGCAGGCGGTGACCCGGAACATAAGATCCATAAATTGTTGGAATATGCCGGAAGCAGCAGGGCGATCGCAGACCCTTGGTACACAGGGAATTTTGATGTGACATACGAAGATGTGTTAGAAGGATGCGAAGCATTCCTAAGGTATCTCGGATTATAACCATATAAACAAATAACGCAAACAAATAAAAAGACGGTCATCGAGGAAAAGTAGATGGCCGTCTTTCCATTATATAGTTATTGGTGGTAACTAATAAGAGGAAACTAAATTAAATTATTAAAAAGAATTGGAAATTACAGCGTAAAGCTGTCTACAATCTCTTTCAAGCTGTCCGAATAAGCAATCGTCTTCTCTACCATGTTGTAAGTATCCGTAGTCAGAGCCACGATATTAGCGTTGTTATCCACTACATTATTGACACCGTTAGTGGTCTCGGTAATAGAAGAATTGATCTGGCTGATCGCATCTGACATCTTGAGCATCGTATTATTTAAGTTGTCAATAGAAGTATCAATATCGCTCATAGTCTGGTTGACGAATCTCGCATCATTTGAATACTGTTCACTGACATTCATAAAGTTGCCATAGTCAGCCAGTACCGTTTCGTCTAAGAACGTCAGGGTAGCAGTCAGGCTGCGTTCCATTTTCTGTACAGCAGCGATTACCTCAGAAACAATCTGTGTAATATCGCCCACAGTCTCAGAGGACTGATCTGCCAGTTTGCCGATCTCATCAGCAACCACCGCGAAACCGCGTCCCTGTTCTCCGGCTCTGGCAGCTTCGATAGAAGCATTCAGGGACAGAAGAGAAGTCTGCTTTGCGATATCCATAATGTTCTTAGCCAGTTCATTGATCTTGGAAACTGACTTGGAATTTTCAATTGCCAGTTCGGAATCATCCTTCACAGACTCATACATATGTTTTGTCCGTTCGCTGGCGGATACGGTGTCAGCCTTTAGTTTTTCTGCACGTTTCATGATTTCCTCTGACAGGGTAACACCCTCGGAGGCCTTACGGTTGATGGCGGAGGTGTTTTCTTCAATTTCACGTATTTCATCACTGATTGCCGCGGTATTTGCAGCAGTCTCTTCCATGGTAGCGGACAGCTCTTCTGCGGTAGCAGAGTTGTCATTGGCGTTATCATTGACGGTGTTTGCTATGTCATGCAATCTGCCTGCACTTTCACTGATGGAAGTGGAAGCGGAGGAAATATCGCTCATCATTTGGCTGAAAGACTGCCGCATTTTCTGTACGGCACGGCTCATTTCACCGGTCTCATCATGGTGTTTTAAGAGTGAATGATAGGATTCATCATGAGAGATATCCAAGTCAGCTGTTTTGCGGATAACCTTGGTAACTACTTTAATAGGAGTGGTGATAGTGCTTGCAAAGATGAAGCCCAGTCCCATAAAGATTACAATAATAACGATACAGCTTATCACGCTGGTGTGGATAGCGCTGTCACGCATCTGGGCGATGGGCTCCAGGACGATATCCTTGTCGATTGCCAGACAGAGAATCCAATTGTTTAAGTCGGATACATTGTAAGCCAGATACTGTCCTGTACTTTCATCAGTAGTAACAGCAGTTTCCGGGGGATTACCGCTGTTGATCTGTGCCACAATATCCGTGATCAGAGCATTATCGGCAGTGGTACCGATCTTGGTTTCATCAGGATGATAGATATACACGCCGTTACTGTCCAGCAGATAAGCATAACTGGTATCGGAATCAAACACATGGATATCAGCCAGGGTATCAGATAACAGGGATACTTTAATATTAGTAAAAAGAACACCCGCCAGGGTAATATCATCAAAATGGCTTGTCTGGGGAACACCGATGGAGATCATCGGTTCGCCGGTTTCTTCATCGAAGAACACATCACTCTGTGCGGGCGCATTATTCTCCATAATATATTGTACGAAAGGTTCATCGGCATAGGAGACTACTTCAGCATCCAGATTAGAACTGCAGTAAAGCATCAGATCGTCACCGCATACATAGTTAATGCTTTCGTGGGTTGGATTAGATTTTAAATAATTATGTAAGGCAGCCCGTACTTCTTTGGCATATTTCTGCCCGTTGTTAGTGCTGAATACATAGAAGTTCTCGGAACTGTCCAGGTATTTCATGGTTGCATTGTATTTCTCGATTGATTCATCAATACTGCGGCCCTGTGTCTTCACTATTTCTGTCAGGGAATCCTCCGTGTAGGAAATCAGGGACTCCTTGGATGTTTTTGTAAGAGAATTATAGTTAACAACCACAGCAATGATAACCGCCACAATAATAAACAGGATAAGAATACAGGAAATCTTTGTCTGAATAGATGATAATTTCTTTGACATATAACTCCTCCATGGTGCCCGTTTTCGGGCAACTTAATCGTTTTAGTTATAATATCATATCTGAAAGGAAAAAAATAGTTATTATTTTATAAAAATATCAAATTTGACAAAAATGCCAAATGAAGCACACCCAAATTAAGCATAATGACAACTAAAATCTTTTCTTAAATTGAAAAAAGAGGAACTTAAACGTTTACTTACGGAATTTACATAAAATTTACCCTGATTTTGCAGTGTTTTGATAGTGAACAGGGAGCATTTTGCGTATCCTATTATTATGTAATTTATCATGTAATATGTGTCCGGATGTAGGAAGTTTTCCCGGACAGAAACAGCTTTATTGAATGAAGCGCAGAAGAATAGCGGGTGAAAAACGGCAGGGAGGAAAAGCATATGAAAATAATCATGTCGATAATCGGTAAAATGGGAAATATGGAATTGGAGAACGTGGCAATGATAAGCCTGATACTGCACACGTTATTATGGTTTATACTTGGCGGATGTGCAGGAAGTGTTACAGCCCTTTGTATGCAGGCATCCGGAGAGCTACAGTTGTCCTATATGATTACGGCAGGTTCCGTATGTGCACTTGTATTCGGATATGTATGCGGTATGGTATATCTGCTGCGCAGGGAAGCATAAATTGTAAAAGAAAGGTAAAAAAAGATTTACAAACAAATTACCGGAACGTGATAGTTTGTAAAGTGCTCCGGCTGGTAGACTGTGGTTCAGATGAAGCGAAACAACTGTTGAAATAGTGACGGCTGTTTCCTGCATACTTATAAAACATTATGAAAAAGAGGAGTGGAATTATGAAAAAGAACAGAGTAACTAAGATGATGGCATTGGTGGGTGTAACAGCACTTATGTTAGGAAGCTTAAGCGGCTGCGGAAACACAGACAGCACGGTGCAGACGACACAGCAGGAACCTGCAGAAACAGCCGGTGCAGATATCGCCGCAGAGACCACAGACAGCTTTGCAGAGGCGGCAGAAGATGCGGGACAGACCGCTGGGGACACTGCAGATAAGACAGTCAGCGGTACCATTACCATGGCCGGTTCTACTTCCATGGAGAAGCTTGCCAATGCGGTAGCAGAGAGCTTTATGGCGAAGTATCCTGATGTGACGGTGACAGCAGAGTTTACCGGATCTTCCGCAGGCGTAGAGGCGGTATTAAACGGCAGCGTAGATATCGGCAATTCTTCCAGAAATTTAAAAGGGGAAGAGAAGACTTCCGGCGCGGTGGAAAATATCGTAGCAATTGATGGTATTGCAGTCATTACAGATAAAGAAAACAAAGCAGCGGATCTGACCACAGAGGAGCTTGTCGGCATTTATACCGGCGAGATTAAGAATTGGAGTGAAGTAGGCGGTAATGATGAAGCGATTGTCGTAGTAGGCAGAGAAGCGGGCAGCGGTACGAGAGGCGCTTTCGAGGAACTGCTTGAGATCGAGGATGCCTGTGCTTATGCCAATGAATTAGACTCTACGGGTGCAGTTATGGCCAAGGTGGCGTCCACACCGGGAGCAATCGGATATGTATCTTTAGATGTGTTGGATGACACAGTAGCGGCATTATCTTTAGATGGTGTGGCAGCCACAGAAGATAACATCAAGGCAGGCACTTATTCACTTTGCAGACCTTTCGTGATGGCAACAAACGGTGAGATCAGTGCGCAGAGCGATGCGGTACAGGAACTCTTTGCATACTTACAGTCTGATGAAGGCAAAGACTTGATTAAGACAGTAGGACTGATTATTCCGGATTAAACAGACTTGATGCCGGATGCATTCATACATAATGCAGGCGGGAACAGATAGGAAGAATTAGGATGAGTAAAAACAACAAAAATTCATTAACAGGCAGCACGCTTCAGGTGCAGATAGTAGAACTCATTGCACAGATAATCTTTACGATATGCGCTTTCTTTGCGGTGCTCGCAGTAATATCTATTACATTATATATGATCGCAAATGGTACACCGGCTGTTTTTCAGGTGGGGATCAAGGATATCTTGTTCTCCACCGTATGGAAACCGACGGCATCAGAACCGTCTTTCGGTATTCTTTATGTTATTCTGACATCCGTTGTCGGTACGGTTATGGCGATTGTGCTGGGTGTGCCGATGGGATTGTTAACCGCTGTGTTTTTGGCAGAGGTGGCGCCTAAGCGTCTGGCGGCGGTGGTGAAACCGGCAGTGGAGCTTTTGGCGGGAATTCCTTCGGTTATTTATGGATTGTTGGGACTGATGATCCTGAATCCTTTGATGTACCGATGGGAGAAGGCGCTGTTTCAGGGATCTGAAACCCATCAGTTTACCGGCGGTGCGAATTTGATTTCAGCCGTACTTGTGCTGGCAATTATGATTCTGCCAACGGTCATCAATATCAGTGAATCCGCTTTAAAAGCAGTATCGCCGGAACTGAAAGCCTCTTCACTGGCCCTGGGAGCATCTCACATTCAGACCATTTTCAGGGTCATGATACCGGCGGCAAAGTCTGGGATTATGACTGCTATCGTGCTGGGAGTAGGGCGTGCCATCGGAGAAGCGATGGCAATCAGTCTGGTATCGGGCAGCTCGGTTAATTTGCCGCTGCCGTTTAACTCGGTGCGGTTTCTGACCACTGCGATTGTCAGTGAGATGGGATATGCCAGCGGCCTGCACAGACAGGTATTGTTTACCATCGGGCTGGTGCTGTTTATCTTTATCATGCTGATTAATATAGTATTGAACAGTATTTTGAAGAAAGGGGAGAAAGGCAATGACTAGGAAAGTAAAAGACAATTTGCTCCTTGCGCTGATCTATCTGGCAGCTTTTTTCTCTGTAATTTTATTGGCGGTCATTATTTTGTATGTATTTATAAAAGGGGTGCCGGGCATCAGTTGGAATTTCTTAACAACAGTGACCAGTGCGCTGAAAGGAACCACGGGAATTGCGGGAAATATTGTAAATACACTTTATATCGTCATTTTGACACTGTTGATTGCAACACCGATTGGTATCGGGTCGGCAATTTATCTGAATGAATACGCTAAGCCCGGGAGGATTGTGCGGATGATTGAATTTACCACAGAGACGCTTTCCGGTATTCCATCCATTATTTTCGGTCTGTTTGGCATGGTGTTCTTCGGCACCACATTGGGCTTTGGCTATTCTATTTTAACCGGAGCACTAACCCTGACGCTGATGGTGCTGCCGCTTATTACAAGAAATACACAGGAGGCGCTTAAGACGGTGCCTGACAGCTACCGAAGCGGTGCAGTGGGAATGGGAGCTACCAAATGGTATATGATAAGAACTATCCTGCTTCCCTGTGCAATGCCGGGGATTGTTACGGGAGTCATTCTGGCCATCGGACGTATTGTGGGAGAGTCAGCCGCTCTTTTGTTTACGGCGGGAAGTGGCTATCTGCTGCCGAAGGCCGGAACAGGGCTGTTACATAAAATTATGGAATCCGGCGGAACGCTTACCATACAGTTGTATTTAAGCATGTCGAAGGCACAGTATGATGTGGCATTTGGCATTGCGGTGGTGCTGTTGTGTATTGTGCTGGTAATCAATTTTATAACGAAAGTTTTGGCGCAGAAGTTAGATGTATCAAAACGCAGATAAAATAAGCGCAGAAGAATTAAGATACGGAAAGAAGAAAGCGCAGACAGATTAAAACACAGATAGTGAAACAGAATGTGAGAGGAATCGTCTGCCTGGTAAAAGTACGGGCAGACCAAGAGGACATAAATAATATGGAGAATGCGAAGATAAGCACGAACAAATTGAACTTATATTATGGCAGCAATCATGCATTGAAGGATATTGACATGCGGATTCGCGCCAACACGGTGACTGCTTTTATCGGGCCGTCGGGATGCGGTAAGTCTACCTTTCTTAAGACACTCAACCGTATGAACGATCTGATCGACTGCGTCAGGATAGAGGGTAACGTCTATCTGGATGGGGAAGACATTTACGGACCGAAGGTGGATACGACGGTGTTGCGCAAAAGAGTGGGGATGGTGTTTCAGCAGCCGAATCCTTTTCCTATGAGTATCTATGATAATATAGCTTACGGACCTAGAATACACGGAATCAGGAATAAGGCGAAATTAGATGAAATCGTGGAACGCAGCCTGCGGGGAGCAGCAATCTGGGATGAGGTCAAAGACCGTCTGAAGAAGTCAGCATTAGGATTGTCCGGCGGGCAGCAGCAGAGATTATGTATCGCCCGTGCGCTGGCAGTGGAACCTGAGGTGCTGTTAATGGATGAACCCACTTCCGCGCTTGACCCAATCTCCACATTGAAAGTAGAAGAGTTGATGATAGCCTTGAAAAAGGAATACACGATCGTGGTAGTCACCCATAATATGCAGCAGGCCACACGTGTGTCGGACGACACAGCATTCTTTTTAGTAGGTGAGGTTGTGGAGTTCGACACTACGGATAATTTGTTTTCCAGACCGAGAGACAAGAGGACGGAAGATTATATCACTGGAAGATTCGGTTAGAGAAAGAGGCGGTTTCTTTGCGATGAAGCGCTTCGGAATGGAGGAAGGGTATGTCACCAAGAACATTATTTGAACAGGAATTGAGTCAATTGAGGGATGAACTTAAGAAAATGTGTTTTCAGGTAGAAGCTGTTTATGACAGACTGTTTACTGCTATGGAAGTGAAGGATGAGGATACGATTCTTGCCATATTAGAGCAGGACAGAATGGTGAAGGACATGGAGAAAAACATTGAGTCCAGATGTCTTTCTCTGATTACCAAGCAACACCCGATAGCGAGAGATTTGCGGACGGTATCGGCAAGTCTTAAAGTAGTAACGGATATCAAGAGAGTCGGAGATATCGTAACCGATATGGCAGAACTGGTTTTACGGCTGCAGATGAAAGATGTATCGGTATATTCCGGGAATCTGCCCCTTATGGTCAAAGAAAGCAAAGCGCTGCTTCATAATGCCGTAGGAGCCTTCCTGAGGCGCAGTAAAGAAGAAGCGGAGAATGTCATTGCCGGAGATGACAAGGTGGATGAACTTTTTAACCGGGTGAAGGATGATCTGGTAGCACACCTGAAAGAGGAAACTGCCAATGCAGATGATTGTATTGATGTCCTGATGATTGCAAAGTATCTTGAGAAAATCGGAGATCATGCAGTCAATGTGGGAGAGTGGGAAATCTTTCAGGAAACCGGAAATATGAGAGATACGAGATTACTCTAAAGCTTGAGATAGTATGCATAATTTTACGGGAAATGCCGCATAATAGTATTAGCAGGGCGGCATTTTACATAGATTTTACATTCTTTTTACAAAAGGCTGATTGTGGCAGGGATAAATCCATGATAATTTCAAATCATATAAAAGAGTGAAAATAGATTTTTACTCATAAGTTTGTGTGATCGCAGACTTATAAATATGTTACTATATAACTGCATGTATACGATGCAGTGTGCAGGAGGTTGCCATGGATTTTTTCAGTATACTCACGATGATTGGTGGACTGGCTCTGTTTCTATATGGTATGCATGTGCTGGGGGAGGGATTATCCAAAGCCAGCGGCGGCAGAATGGAGCAGATTTTGGAGAAGCTTACTTCCGGTAAATGGAAAGCGGTCTTACTGGGAGCAGGCGTTACGGCAGTGATACAGTCTTCTTCGGCAACTACTGTTATGGTAGTAGGTTTCGTAAATTCGGGTATTATGAAACTGTCCAATGCCATCGGTGTTATTATGGGTGCCAATGTGGGTACCACGGTTACTTCATGGCTGTTGAGTCTGACGGGAATTGAAAGCAGTAATTTCTTTGTGCAGTTATTAAAACCTACATCCTTTTCTCCTATTCTTGCCATCATCGGTGTAGGATTCCTTCTGTTTTCCAAAAAGGATAAATATAAAAACGTGGCTATCATCATGATCGGATTTGCGGTACTGATGTTCGGTATGGAGACTATGTCTTCGGCGGTGAAACCGTTGGCAGATGTACCGGAATTCAGAAATCTGCTTCTGGTATTTTCTAACCCGGTTCTTGGCATGATAGCAGGTCTTGTGCTGACAGCGATTATACAGAGTTCTTCTGCCTCTGTCGGTATATTGCAGGCGCTGTGCGCGACCGGGTCTGTATCCTATGGTACGGCATTGCCTATTATTATGGGACAGAATATCGGAACTTGCGTGACTGCTTTATTGTCAGCGGTGGGAACCTCTAAGAATGCGAAGAGAGCAGCGATTATCCATTTGTATTTTAACCTGATCGGTACGATTGTGTTTATGATCGTATTTTACACCTTAAATGCGGTGATCGGCTTTGCCTTTATGGACGCCGCGGCGCAGCCCTTCGGGATTGCCGTGATACACAGTGTCTTTAATTTGTTTGCGACTTGCCTGCTGCTGCCTTTTTCCCGGCTGTTAGAGAAACTGGCATATATGACGATTAAGGAGGACCCGTCAGAGTATGTCAGAGCACGTTATATCGATGAAGATATCAAGGTGCTGGACAGTCGTTTTATGAACAATCCGGCGCTGGCAATGGAACAGTGCCGACGGGTTATTTCCCATATGGCGGATACGGCGCAGGAGTCGTATAATAAAGCTGTCAGTCTGTTGGGAGGATATGTTGAAGAGGTCGCGGAAGGTGTGATACAGATGGAGGAAGATGTGGACCGTTACGAGGATGTGCTGGGAACTTACCTGCTTAAGCTTACAGGAAGGGAATTGTCGGAACGGGACAGCCAGTCATTGACTTTGTATCTGCAGAGCATTGGGGATTTCGAACGGATCTCGGATCATGCGGTCAGCATAGCCAAAGCCTGTGAAGAGATGTGGCGCAAAGAGATGCAGTTTTCCAATAAGGCACAGGAAGAACTGGAAATTTTCACAAGAGCGATACAGCAGATTATTTCCACATCTCTCAAGGTGTTTCGTGATGAAGATACCGCGTTATCCTATGAAGTGGAAGCCTTACAGGCGGTTGTGGAAGACTTGAGCGTAGAAGTCAGAAAGCGTCATGTGAAACGTCTGCGCAAAGGAAAATGTACCATAGAATTAGGATTTTTATTATCAGATATTGTGACCAGTTACGAAAGAATAGCGGCACACTGTATGCATATAGCGGTCAATATGGTGCAGGTGAGAGAAGATTCTTTGGAAATGCACGGTTATCATGCAGAGATCAAAGAGCGGGATACGGAGAAATACCGTCATTTGTATGAGAGTTATATACAGGAGTATGCGCTTCCCGAGAAAGAAAAAAATAAGAAAAATGCGGAAAACAGGTGAGTGCGGATGAGCATAATTTATATTGTGGAAGATGACAGAAATATCAGTGAGATAGAAAGTTTTTCTCTGAAAAACAGCGGCTATGATGTGTCGGTGTATGAGAATGCAGACAGCTTTTACCGGGCGCTTAAGAACAAGGTGCCAAATCTCATTTTGTTAGATATCATGCTGCCGGATGAGGACGGATTAACGATTGTTAAGAAACTCCGGGAGGATTCCCTTACCAAGAAAATCCCCATCATACTGGTCACTGCCAAAACCACGGAGATGGATAAGGTTAAGGGATTGGATATCGGAGCAGACGATTATCTGACGAAGCCCTTCGGTGTTATGGAATTGATCTCCCGCGTCAAAGCTTTGCTTAGAAGAAGCGGAGAAGATAAGGGGGATAAGAGTCTCTCCATCGGCAAGATCTTTTTAGACAGAGAACGTCATGCGGTGTATGTGGACAATAAGCTCTGCGAACTGACTTATAAAGAATATGAACTGCTCAAAATGCTGATGCTTCATGCGGGCATTGTGACGAGCAGGGATGAAATCTTAAATCAGGTATGGGGGACGGATTTTCAAGGAGAATCAAGAACACTGGATATGCATATTAAGACGCTCAGGCAGAAATTAGGTGCGGCAGGAGCGATGATTAAGACAGTTCGTAACGTGGGGTATATCTTAGACTGCGTGAGCGAATAGATTTTGAGTGCGGATGAGAAAGCGTTTCAGAATGGATGGTTAACGTGAAGAAGAAAATTAATAAACAATTAATGCTGATATCGTCTATTGCAGTTGTCATCACAGTGTTGTTGATGGCAACTGTTTTCTATCATATTTTACAGGCACAGGTGATAGAGGATCTGAGGGTGTACGCTTATATGCTTGCCCCAAGCGGCATTCCGTACGGGACAGAAACTGATCAGAATCGGTTAAATAAGGATGGTATGCGTATTACGGTGATTGGTGCTGACGGTAGTGTGCTTTATGAAAGCGATGCCGATGTGACGGCGATGGATAATCATCTGGAGCGGCCGGAGGTGCAGGAAGCCATCCAAAACGGGGAGGGACAGACTGTACGGCGTTCTTCCACCATGGGAATGAATACCTTCTATTATACGGTGCTGCTTGATGACGGAAGTGTTCTGCGGGTGGCGAGAGAATCTCATAGTATCTGGAGTATTCTGTATCAGTCTCTGCCGGTATTCCTGGTGACCCTTATTTTGCTTCTGATCGTCTGTCTGGTTTTGTCCCGGTATCTGACGAAAAGTCTGGTATCGCCTATCGAACAGATGGCGGCGGACATGGATCATATTGAGGGAGCTAATGTATATGAGGAGCTGGTGCCTTTTGCGGAAACGATCAAAGCACAGCATGAGGCCATCCTGAGTAATGCCAATATGCGGCAGGAATTTACAGCCAACGTATCCCATGAACTGAAAACGCCGTTAGCTGCTATTTCAGGGTACTCGGAGTTGATTGAGAGCGGTATGGCATCGGGGCAGGATGCGGTCAGATTCGCATCCGGCATTCATCAGAGCGCCAACCGTCTGCTGACACTGATTAATGATACGATCAGATTGTCGGAGCTGGATGTGATGAAGCAGGTGGAGCCCTTTGAGGAAATCAACCTCTATGAGCTGGCAAGAGACAGTGTGGAGATGCTGCAGATCCGTGCAGATGAGCATGGTGTGATTTTGTCAATGGAAGGCAGCCCATGTACCGTACGGGGCGACAAACAGATGCTTGAGGAGCTGATTTACAATCTGTGCGACAATGCCATCTGTTATAACAATATAGGAGGTTCGGTATCTGTCAATGTAGGTATTGAGGCGGGGCAAACGATTCTTCGGGTTCGGGACACGGGGATAGGAATTCCGAAAGAGAGCCAGGAGCGTATTTTCGAACGGTTTTACAGAGTGGATAAGAGCCGTTCCAAGTCCACCGGAGGTACCGGACTCGGACTTGCTATCGTGAAACATATTGTGGCAGTTCATGATGCCCATATTTCTCTGGTCAGTGAAGTGGGGAGAGGAACAGAGATTACAATTACTTTTTCGAACCAAAATCAGTCCTGTGCGGCACTATGAAATAAGTACCAAAAATAAAGTTTCATATTGCAATCTGTACAACAATATATTAAAGTAAATAGAAATGGCTTGATAGTCAAACTAATTTACACAGGTGAGAGGAGAATTGTCTATGTGGACAAGAGCGGAATTGAAGGAGAATGCGAAGAAATACTTCAAGTTCAATTATTGGAAAATGGTGCTGGTGGCATTCATCTTAAGTATAATAGGCGGCGGTGGGGGCGCATCCTTTAATTACAGCCGTAATTATACATCATCTACAGAAGGCATGAGTTCTGCGCAATTGGCAGAATTTATGGAATTTATGGTTGCATTTATGGCGATTTTCACAGCTATTATGCTGGTGGCGTGTGTGCTGGATATTTTCGTCTTTGCGCCGCTGAGAGTGGGAGCGCATCGTTTCTTCGTAGTCAGCCACTATCAGAAAGCGGATCTGAATGAATTGGGCTTTGTATTCAATCACTCATATCTGAATGTAGTAAAGACTATGTTTTTAAGAGGACTGTATATTACATTATGGTCACTGTTGCTTATTATTCCGGGCATTATCAAATCTTATGAGTACCGGATGATTCCCTATATCATGGCAGAGCATCCCGAACTTAGCTCGAAGGAAGCCTTTGCTGTAAGCAAACAGATGATGACGGGCAATAAGTGGGATGCCTTCGTGCTTGACTTATCTTTCTTAGGATGGGTTATCTTAAGTATTTTTACTTGCGGTATCTTATCAATTTTCTGGGTAAATCCGTATATTTATATGACAGATGCGGAATTGTATGTGGCATTGAAAGAGATCACATACGGTGGCAGAGGACAGTATTCCGGTAACGCATATGCACAGAACATGAATCAACAGTGGAATGGTCAGCAGAACATGAATCAGCAGTTCTGATAACCCCCTATAAAATGAAATATGATAATACAAAGAATCTGCAGGAAGATAAATCTTGCAGATTTTTTGTTATGAAAACGGTTATGGAAATGTGCAGGATGCCATGAATGGGAGAAAATAAGGCATGAATTGCGGACGCAGGCACTTGGTAAAAAGCAGAATTGAGCCGATAAATTAAGCATAGAACGGATAAAACGGATTTTATTCGTACGAAAATCGTAAGAAGTTACCGGAGACAAGGAGGTTTTAGGTGATGCAGGTCAAAGCAAATAACAATGAAAATCAAGTTATAAATGTCAGCAGTGCCGCGCAGTCAAGGAATAAAGAACGCGCAGGGCGCAATTCCCATTCACAAAATAAAAACAGCATCTATGCAGGAGACTTGGGCTTTTGTAAGGATACAGTTACGCTGCGCAAGGAGCGGGCGCAGAAGAAGGCGCTTAAGCTGATTTCCGATGTTTGGGCAGGAGATCAGAAGATAGACCAGAATATTGCCGATATCAGGACTAAAGTGAATGAACTGCGGGCGGATATAGATGCCGACTGGGAGATCGTGAATCAGGGTGAAGCCCAGAAGGAAGCCCTCAGACAACAGTACGGTGTGGAAGCGGACAGTCAGGAGCAGAAGGATTTGGAACTGTTGGAAAAAGAAGCGGATATGATGCGGTTAGGCAACGGCCCTGAAGGAGTACAGTTAACAGAGGAAGAACAGGCGCGTCTTGAGGAAATTAAAGATCCGGTTACCGGAGCATATAAGATCTCTCTTACGGAGTACCAGAAGCGCTGTCTGGATATAGATAACAGCCAGAGTATTTATGAAAGAAGAATCACTGACGCCCGGCAGCAGATTGAGGCGGGGTATGCTTCTATTCGCGGAATCAAGCTGGAGCGGCTTAAACATCATGAGATGGTAGACGGGCAGAAAAAAGCTGATGAGATTATGGAGCAGGCGAGCAAAGATGTGATCGGTATGCTTGTGGATGAAGCGAAAGACCATGTGGATGAGACCTACGAAGAACAGCGGGAAGAAGCCAAGGAGAAAGCCGAAGAGAAGGAAGAACAGGAAGAAAAAATCGAGGACAGGCGGGAAGAGAAGGAAGAATTGGAAGCCCGCATCGATGAAGCATCCGCAGAACGTCATGAAGCGGAGAACGCAAGAAGAGAGCAGGAGAAGGATGCCAGAGAGGGCGCTAACCTGTTAGAAAATATGGCAAAAGCAGGTATGGATGTGGCAGGCTCTTCTGATGTAGTGCAGGCTGAAATCAAGGATATGCTGCATAAGATGAAGCTTTTGGAGGAAGATTTAAAGGGTGCGGCTGTGGACGAAGAAGTGTAGCTTGTATGCAGAGAGCAGGTGAAGAGATGAATGTGGTGACGAACAATCATATCCGCATGAAAAATAATGCGATAAACAGCTATATGAAATCAAAAACCGGTGTGACGAAATATAAGGAAGGAAAGAGCACAATTACCATTCATAAGCACAGTGGTTATTATGCCGGCTCTGATCTGGCCCGTATTGCGGCTGCGCGTAATGTGCAGGAAGTGAAAACGGTCAGCCGTTATGTGGAATTTAAGATGATGAGCGTGAAAAAGAGCGGTGCTTCCAGGAACGAAATCAGGACATCCCTTCGTCAGATGGAGAAGGTGTTAGGCAAAGCTAAGAAGAAAGTGAAAGGGCTTAAGAAGGAAGAACAGCTTAAAGCGCAGGAGAAGTGTGCTGAAAAAGCACGGAAGGAGAAACTGCGAAAACGCCGGGAGGAAGAATATCTGGAACATAAACGCAAGCGGCAGGCGAGGGAGAGAAATGATGCCGCGACACCTTTTCCTACTACCGGCGAGGGCGCCAGACAAATCGTTGACGAGGCATACCGCAGGGCGATGGAGACGATGTTTCACAGTGATTTGGACTGCTCAGCTGACAGTATGGATGCAGCAGAAAGTACAATAGATGTGACGGTGGATGATGCAATGACAGCAGGCTGCTGCGGCGTTGTGGATGCGGCAGGCGCAGTGCTTGATATGGTATTATAATACAGAGAGAAATGAGGATAGTATGATACAGATCGCAGTCTGTGATGATGAACCGCTTTTATTGGAAGAGATAGAGAAAGAAACAAGGCAGTGTCTTGAGGAACAGAAAGTATTTTCTGTGATCTCAGCGTTTTCAACAGGAGAGAATCTTCTGTATGAAATAGAAGAAGGCAGTGCCTTTGATCTGTTGCTATTGGATATTGAGCTGCCGGGTATTTCCGGTATGGAGCTTGCAGGCAGGATTCACAAGCTTCTGCCCTATGCGCTGATTCTGTTCGTGACAGCCCATTACAAGTACGCGGTTGATGCCTATGAACTGAATATTTTCCGTTATATTCCGAAGAATCAGTTGAAGGAGAGACTGCCCCATGCTGTTCGTGATGCAGTCAGCATACTGGAGATTCAGAATGTGGATTCCTATCTGATCAGCAACCAGAACCGGATGGAGCGGATTTTGTTAAAGGATGTTCTCTATATTATGCGGGATGGCAAGAATGCCGTATTTTATCTGACGGTGCCGCAATCGGATCATAGGAAAGAATACAGAGTCCGCAGAACCCTTGCGGAGGTCTATGAGGAACTTAATCGCGATGATTTTATCTTTATTGACAGGGGATGTATTGTCAATCTGCGTCATATTTCCGGGATTGAGCATTCTGACTGTATCCTGACGGATGGAGGGGTGCTGGCTGTTGCATCCAGCAGGCTGTCGGAACTGAAGAAGAAGCTAAATGAATTTTGGCGTGACAAGATATAGGGATTTGAGAGTGAAAGCATCTTTGACGCACACATGATATAAGCGGATATATTTAGGAGAGAGGAATGGCGCGTATAGAAACAGTCTGGGCGAGAAAGAGATTTCTGGAACGGAAAAATCAGGTGTTGGAGGAAAACTATCATCTGCTCAGTGAGGTCTACAGGGAAAATGAACGACTGTACCATGACATGAACCATCATCTGCAGATGATTTATTATCTGGCACAGAAAGCAGGACAGACAGAGGTAATGGACTATGTTACTTCTGTCAGCACACCGATTAACCAGCTTTCCAATGTGATTTGGAGCGGGGTGGATATTGTTGATGCGATTTTGAACCATGCCATTGCAGAGGCTAAGCAAAACGGGATTACCATGGATGTGAATGTGGAGTTCCCAAGGAACAGCAATATCGCTTCCGATGATCTCTGCGTGATTTTATTTAATCTGTTGGATAATGCCATGGATGCGTGCAAGAAGTGTAAAGTGGATTATAAAGAACAAACTGCCGGAATACGGGAAAAAGAAAGCATCGTAGAAATGCAGCAAATGATTTCCGTCACAATCCGCCGTATCCAGAAATTTCTTATGATTAAAGTGCGCAACCCCTGCACAAGAGCGCCTAAACGCCGTTTCGGATGGTTTCTGTCCACCAAAGAAAATCCCGCCCATCATGGCATCGGGCTTCGCAATGTAAGGGAAAAAGCAGAAAAATATAACGGTAATGTAGAGTTTGAGATAAAAGACGGCATGTTTGTGACCAGTGTTCTTTTGTTTATACCGCAACAGTAATTCAGACCGAAGCAGCAGCCACTGCCCGATCTGAATTTTATGTATGCATATTCATACACATACATTTTCAATGATTAAAGGAGTATTGTGCTGCACTCATGAAATGGATGTATGATATAAGGAAGCCTGCACGTTCCACATGGCGGCATATTTGCCGCCCAGTGCAAGCAGCTTCTCATGGGTGCCGGATTCAATGATTCGACCGTGATCCATCATATAGATGCAGTCTGCATCCCGTGTCGTGGACAGACGGTGGGAGATGAAGATAACGGTTTTGTCTTTGGCAATTTCATTCAATTCCTGATTGAGCAGATACTCGGAGAGCGGGTCTAAAGCGCTGCTTGGCTCATCCATAATAATCAGATTCTGTCTCCGGTAGAGGGTACGGGCGATGGCAACCTTCTGTGCCTCGCCGCCGGAAAGGTTCACACCGTCTTTTTCAAATTCTGTTGTGAGCGGTGTCTCGATTTGGTAGAGCAGTCTGTGGTCGCGCAGCGTAAAGCGTGCATCGTATAATGCCTTTTCTACGTCATAATATTCTTCCTTCGTGTCGGAGGCAACATCCATCAGTACATTTTCTTTTAAAGTAGCCGCATAGATTTTAAAATCCTGAAAGACGGAGCCGATGGCGTTTCTGTATTCCATCACATCATAATCCCGGATATCCGTGTTGCCTAAGAAGATTTGTCCCTCTGTGGGGTCATACAATCTAAGCAGGAGCTTGACAAGTGTTGTCTTACCGGAGCCGTTGTAGCCTACCAGAGCAATTTTTTGTCCGGGTTTAATCTGCAGGCTGATATCCTGAAGCACCGGACGATCCGGTACGTAGGCGAAGCTGACATGGGAGAGCCGCAGTTCGCAGGGATGTTTTGGCACGCTCTGTCCTTTACGGGATAGGATTGTCGGCGGGATATCTAAGAGGGTGCGTATCTGCGCCACGTAGGTGGAATTCTCCGCAATCGTTTTCCAACTCATCACCAGATAGGTAAGTCTGTCGGTGACCGTGGTAGCAGCGTAAAAGACAGTAACCAGATTTGCTAATGACAATGATTTTAAGATCATGGCCTGATAAAGAAGCAGGGAAAGGGTTATGCCATAGGAAACAATCAGTATGTTGAAGGCTTCAGCTAAAAAGCCAAAAAGCGTGATGGTCTTGCCGTAGTGCCGGTTGATTTTCCCGATTTCGTCATTGGAATGTTGAAAATCCATGCCGCATTTTTCCTGCATTTTGGGATTCTGTCTTAAGTCTCTGGCATAATCTGCCAGATAGAATACGCGGTTTTGGTATTCTCGTCTCTGTTCGTATGGCACACGTTCCATACGCGCCTGAATCACTGCTTTGTTTTCTTTCATACAGCTCCATAATAAAAACGGAGAAGCTAGCAGCGGTATGATCAGGACATATGGATCCAGGGAAAGACAGAAAGATAATGCCAGAATAAACTGCACCGTATGTCCGCAGTAAATCCAAAGTGTTTCGAGATAGCGGTCAATGCAGGCGTCAGCTTCTCCGGTGGCGAGGATAAACTTCTGATAAAATGCCGTATCATCGTAATATGCAAGATCAATCTGGGCGGAACTTTTATAGATTTCCATGCGGAAAGCGCGGTAAAGGGCCGGCTTCATTTTGGGCTGGACAGAGTGCTCGTAGATAGCTGCCGATACGGTGGAGAGGATGATGGCAGCGATCAAAATGCCCATACACCACAGTATTTTGCTCCACGGCTCTCCGCGCTCAGCCACTTCCAGTACATAGTTGGTACACCACGTAAACTCGAAAAAGATGGACACCTGAAGTTTCACTGCTTCGAAAATATGCAGCGTCATGGCACCCGGAGCGGTTCTGAAGCAGAGTCTGGTTAAGTAGAGCTGCTGCATCAGGATATCATGAAATGTTAATTTCTGTGTGTCGGTTTTGGAATTTAATTTATTCATAGTAATCTCCGTTACAAAGTAATTTATTGTTGAGTCGGGGAATAGCCATAGTCTGCGGCAGTGTCATCAGCACAGCTTATATCTTCCGTTGTCTTTACATGGGCCTGATAATTCTGTGCCTGAATCTTATACAGGCTTGCATAGCTTCCGTTTCGGCGCATCAGTTCTTTATGATTTCCGCGTTCCGTGATTCTGCCATGTTCCATAAAGAACACGGTATCGGCGTTCTGGACGGAGGAAAGCCGGTGGGATATAAAGAACAGAATTTTATCTTTGCTGTAGTCTTGTATATTCTGAAATAATTCGTTTTCTGCCAATGGGTCAAGAGCACTGCTTGGTTCGTCAAAGATGGCAACAGGCTTGTTTCCGGCAAAGGCGCGGGCGGCAATGATTTTCTGATTCTGTCCGCCGGAGAGAACCAGCCCGTCAGGGGAAAATTCCCGTGTCAGAACAGTGTGTTCTTTCTGTGGAAAGGCAGACACTTCCTCTGCCATACCCGCAAGCTTAAGGGATTCCCAGACAATCCTTGTATCCTCTTCTTTACTGCCATGCCGTCCCATCAGGATATTTTCCTGTACGGTATCTGCGAATATCTTACCATCCTGAAAAGCAGTGGAAAATAATGCCCGATAGGATTTCAGATGATAGCTGCGGATATCCGTGCCGTTTAGCAGGATTGTGCCTTTGTCAGGGTCGTAGAACCGCAGCAGCAGCTTAATCAGTGTACTTTTGCCGGCACCGTTGTATCCGGCGATAGCGGTAGACTGTCCGGGAGATATTTGGAAGCTGATATCTTTTAATATCCATTCCCCTTTCTTATAACCAAACCATACATGGGAAAATTCAATGGAGCGGATCGGGAGGACGGGCACGGTACCGTCTGCGTCCTCCGGGATTTTAGGCTCGTATTCCAGAAAATTCTGAATTTGTTCGATATAGAGGCTGTCTTTCACACTCTGCATCATTGCCTCGGAGCAATCCAGAATATCCCACGCAGCAGCGCAAAGAGCGCCCTGAAATACTGCCATTGCCGAAAAAGTCATGCTGCCGCTTACTAAAACCCGGTATCCGGCATAGATTGCACCGCCTTCAAACAGTGTGGCGAAGGTGAGAAACTGGCGCAGATAATAAAATAGCATATTGAGCGGGGCATATCTGTCAATGGTTTGGTGTATGGAATTGACGGAACGGTCATACTGCTTCTGTAAAAGTCTGAATACGTTGGAAAGACGGATTTCCTTGGCGTAATCCGACAGATGAATGGTACGGTTGACATAATCTGCAATTCGTTGAAATGCAATGTTATCACGATCCATCTGGAATACCCGTTCTATCAAAAGCTTGTTAAAAATAAAATTTCCAAAAATCGGCAGAACCAAAAGAAGAACTGCATAACGGTCAAGATAGAAGATGAGTACACAGGATGCGGCAGATGCAGCAAAACAGGTCAGACCGTGGCTGACATTGTGTAGTACGTTCGGAATCTGCGTCTGTGCCTGACGGATTGCCAACATGTATTGATTATAGAATTCACTGTCTTCAAAGCATTGTAAATCGACATGGCATGCCTTTTGGTACAACAGCCGGTTAATACCATCATAGAAACGGACATCAGTGACCGGAATGACCATATTCCGAAACCATTGATGCTGCAGACGATTGACAATGGCACAGCCGATAATCCCCCAGATAAAAAACATGACGCGGGAAAAAGATACTCCCTGAGTCACCATATCAAGCATCAGTTTAATAAAATAGACGGAAAAAACCAATTCTTCTATGTTCATAAACGTATCGTGCAGAAATTCTAAAAGAACCCGTTTTTTGCTGATTGACCATGCAAGCTTCAGCACGAAGCAGTGGGTGGAGATAATTTTGCGGATGGAACTGTTTTTTTTCATGGGATGCTCCTTGTCTTTTGGAGTGTTTCAGCAGTAATTTTTCACTCCCGATTCAGTGTCTGATTGCTGCCTGAGTGCAGTCTTGTAAAGCAAATTCCGGCAGAACCGAAAAGAAAGGCTGTGCGGAAATAAAAATACTTATGAAATAAGTATAACATGGAAAAAGGATGGGAAAAGCTATGGCTGCGAATTGGCATATTTTGACCACGAAATTTGATGTGGTTGTTTGCTGAGGGGTGACTTGTAAGGTTGACTTTTGGTGACAAAAAATGAAGTTTTCGTGACATGCCAAAGAAAAAATGAGCAAAGTGTGCCGATAAATAATAAAGAAAGAAAAGAGTTAGAGCAGCCGGCTGATTTGTACGGTACTTTTGCAGTGTGCCTAAGATGCAATAAATTTGCGGATTCGGAGAGAAGTATCATAATATGTATAACGACCGGCTGCAAGATATGAGGGAAGCATGAGAATAGCGATTTGCGATGATGAAGTAAGAGGGCGAGAACGGATTCGAACCTTACTTGAGAAAGAGTTTTCTCAGGCGCTTAGAAGTGAGTTTGATTCAGGGATGAAGCTATTGGAGGCTGTAGAGAAAGGCTACCGGCCGGATATTGTACTGTTGGACATAGCAATGGACGGAATGAATGGCATGGAAACGGCGAAGCGTTTAAAGGAGCTGGCGGATGTCATTCTCATTTTTGTGACAGGGGTAAAGGAGCAGGTTTTCGAAGCCTTCGACGTGGGGGCTTTTCATTATTTGATGAAACCGGTAGATGAGGCGAAGCTGAAAGATGTGTTAGTCCGTGCCATGCAGGAAACGGACAAGCGGCAGAGCGCACCGAGGTACCTGTTAGTCAAGGCTGCCGGAAACCATCGCAGAGTACCAGTGGAGGATATTCTGTATGTGGAAAATGTAGGGAGGAAGGTAATTCTTCATACGAAGCAGGAAGCGATCGAATATTATGAGCGCATGAATCATTTAGAGGAAGTATTGGGAGACGGGTTCTACAGGTGCCACAGAGGGTATCTGGTAGCACTTTCTGCGGTCAGCGGCTATAATAACACCAGCATTACGGTCAATCAGGGGGATACAATCTATTTGTCGAAACAAAAATACAGTGAGTTTGTGAAGATTTATTCCCAATTTATAAACGCTTAGAATTTATAAATTTGTTTTACCTTTCCCAAGAGACTTTTGGTGACGAAAAGGCGGCAGTTGGTTACAAAGCCCTTTATTTTGGGATTTCGTAAACGATATACTCTGTGTAAGGCAGTGATGCATGAATTAGTGATACATGAATGATAGAATGTATTACTTGCACAATTTATGCAGAATGTATGAGTTATAGAATATATAAGTTACGTAATACGTGAATAACAGGAGGAATATGACATGAGAGTACCCAGAAATTATATGAGCAGCCTGCTGAATGGAAGGAATATGAACAGCCTGCTGAGTGGAAACAGCAAAAGCAGCGGGACATCCTCATTACTGCAGAGGGCGTTGAGCAGAACAAACGGCAGCAGACGCTCACGCCTTAGTTTACAGGACAGTAAAACGAATGGGATTAACAGAAGCAGTTCAGGGAATTTGACCGGCAGTGTAAATGCAGAGAAATTATACTATAATATGAAGTATCATGCAGGGCAGGTGTGCGACTATGCGGATAAGCTGAGTGACAAAGGTGAGGATTCTGTCTATGAGAAAGCCAAGTCAAGCGGGGATACGGAGGAAATACTTACAAACATCAGAGGCTTTGTGAAGCAATATAACAGCATGATGGCGAATATGAAAGAATCCGGCAGCAGATCAGATGTGAATTATCAGACACAGCTTAACAACCTGGCGCGGTTAAGCAGTTCGGAACTCGCTTCTACGGGTGTGACCAGAAAGACAGACGGAACGCTTGTGATTGATGAAAAGAAGCTTGCGGCAGCGGATATTGAGACGCTTGAGAAAGTATGGGGCGGCAGCAGTTCTTTCGCAAGTCGGGCGGCGCTTCGTGCAGACTCCGTAGAAGCTTACGCAGAGCGCAGCATGGAAGCACAGGCAAGCACTGCGTACAGCAATCTGTTTAACAGCTATGGCAGTAAAGGAAATTATTTTAACTTCTTTAGTTAGAGATTGCAGATATAGTATATTAGGGAAATAGAATGACACGGAAGAGATATCTTGTACCCGAAGGATAGCTCTTCCTTTTTTTGTGCAGATTGTTATAAAAAATTAAGAATCCTTTTATTGTTTTTGGTTGATTTATGATATATGATGTGTGAGTAAAGAAAAAAAGACATGCAGGATTACAGACTTGAAATGCAGGATTTCCTGCAAGTGAATAAAAACATATGTTATTAATGGAGGACGTAAGAAAAATGAGTGGAAATCCTTTTTTTCCATTGGATGAGATAAGTCAGGATTCTAATGAAACGCAGACAATGATCATTCCAAATGTGGATAAAGCGATCTACGACCATCGCAGGAAGATGGCGGATACAGTGGTGGATTACAGAGAGATGCGGATGCGTTATAGCTGTGCGATCAAGGAGGTGCGGACGAAGTTCGATGTGCTGAATTCGGAATTTAATGTACGATATCAGCGCAACCCGATTACTTCCATCAATTCACGATTAAAAAGCAGTTCCAGCATTATGGATAAGCTGGCACGCAAGGGGCTTGATTTTACGGTGGAAAATGTGGAAGATAATTTATATGACGTGGCTGGAATCCGTGTAGTGTGTTCCTATGTGGATGATATCTATCTTTTGGCGCAGGCGTTGGCGAAGCAGGATGATATCACGGTGATTAAGGAGAAAGATTATATTAAGAATCCCAAACCAAACGGCTACCGCAGCTATCACATGATCGTCAGTGTACCGGTATTTTTCTCGGATCAGACCAAAGATATGGCAGTGGAGGTACAGATTCGTACGATTGCAATGGATTTCTGGGCAAGTTTAGAGCATCAGTTGAAATACAAGCAGGAGATCCCGAATCAGCAGGAGATTGTGGATCAGCTTACGGCATGTGCGGAACAGATTGCATCGATTGACAAGCAGATGTATCAGGTCAGACAGCAGATAGAATTGTCTGAGGATCTGCCCACGGAGGAAGAGATTCTGTTTGAGAAACTGCGCAGAATTGATATTGCCACGAATGAGTGAATGTTGTAATGTAGTAAGGAATAGATGGAAGAATAAACGGAGCAGTTATTTTTGCAATGATTTGTTTGAGATTCCAATATAGAGAGCAGTTCGATGAGAATATATAAATAACAAGCGATACCAAATGAAATATACAGATGCAGGAGATATATCATGAAAAGACTGAGTACCAGAACAGAAAATTTTACAGATTCCGTGATTCGCCGGATGACCAGAATTTCCAATCAATACGGAGCAGTTAATTTATCGCAGGGGTTTCCTGATTTTGATCCGCCCAAGGCAATTACAGACAGACTGGCAGAAGTATCCGGGATTGGGCCTCACCAGTATGCATTGACTTGGGGGGCACAGAATTTCCGGGAAGCGGTAGCGAAGAAACAGGAGCATTTCCGGGGCATGAAGGTGGACCCGAATGCAGAGATTACGGTCACCTGCGGCAGCACGGAAGCCATGATGGCTGCGATGATGTCTGTGTGCAATCCGGGTGATAAAGTAGTGATTTTCTCACCTTTCTATGAGAATTACGGCGCGGATACGATTCTGTCAGGTGCGGAGCCGGTTTATGTGCCGTTAGTTCCGCCTGCTTACTGCTTTGACGGCGATGTGCTGGAAAGTGCCATGAAGCAGGAAGGGGTAAAAGCTATGGTACTGTGTAATCCTTCGAATCCCTGCGGCAAAGTATTTACTTATGAAGAATTGAAGATTATCGCGGATCTGGCGGTCAAATATGATATTTATGTGATTACGGATGAAGTATATGAGCATATTCTTTATAAGCCCCATGAACATATCTGCATTGCCACATTGCCGGGGATGCGGGAGAGGACGATTATCTGTAACTCCTTATCTAAGACCTATTCTATTACAGGCTGGCGTCTGGGGTATGTGATTGCTCCGTCGGAGATTACGGACAGAGTTAAGAAAGTACATGATTTTCTGACGGTAGGAGCGGCAGCACCGCTTATGGAAGCTGCGGTAGTAGGACTGAATTTTCCGGATACTTATTATGAAGAGTTGCAGCAGCATTATACCCATATGAGAGCACTTTTTACAGAGGGGCTTGCGCAGATTGGTCTGTCTTTTACCAAACCGGAGGGTGCCTACTATGTGATGGTGGATATCAGTGAGTTTGGTTATGAAAGTGACTTGCAGTTTTGTGAAGATTTGGCGCGCAAGGCAGGTGTGGGAGCCGTTCCGGGGTCGAGCTTTTTTAAGGAACCTGAGAACCGTTATATCAGATTTCATTTTGCCAAACAGGACGCCACATTGCAGAGTGCATTGGAGCGTCTTGCGGATATAAGAACAAAAATGAAGTGATATTACCAATGAATATACAAATTTGTAAAATATTTTATTAAAATATAAAGAAAAAGATTGAAGATGATGAGTGTTTCTGATATAGTAAAAGTGCAAGCAGTTATCTGCTTATCAGAAATGCTCGTCATTTTTTCATGAGATGCATAGTAATGAAAGGCATTGAAAAAAGAAAAGACAGACGATAAAAGCATAAAGAAAAAGGAGAAGGGATTATGATGAAAAAGAAGGCGTTACTTGCCTGTGCTTTAAGCGCATCTATGATGCTTGGGGTTACAGCCTGCGGTTCTGATGGAAGCGGGCAGAGTACGAGCAGTGATGATGCGGCACAGACACAAGAGGGGGCTGCGAATACTGAAGAAGCGGCTGGGGAAGCTCCTGAGGATTTGGATTATACGGTCAGCTATGACGGCATTGCCACAGCTAAGATCGAAGCCGGAGCCAGTGTACATGATCCGTCTATTATTAAGGTAGACGGTAAATATTATATCTTTGGCTCTCATATGTCTACGGCGGTATCAGACGATCTGCGGACATGGACATCCATCGGTGATGGCTATAAGGTTAAAGATCCGATTTATTATGAACTGATGGCGAATGAAGATGCTTTTGCATATGCAGGAAGTAAGAAGAGCGTTATTCCTACGGATGACAGGGGATGGCATGTGTGGGCGCCGGATGTGATCTATAATGAGGCAACAGGACTTTACTATTTGTATTTCTGCACATCTTCCACATGGAATGCTTCTAATCTGTGTTATGCAACCAGCGAGAATATCGAGGGACCTTATGAGTGGAAGGGTGCTTTGATTTATTCCGGATTTACGGCAGAGACATTGGAAAATACCGATGTGACAGAGTATGTAGATAAGGATACGGCGAAAGATACATATATTAAAAAGAGCAATGAATACAATTTCGATAAATACCCGAATGCCATTGATCCTACCGTGTTATATGATGAGGACGGCAGACTGTGGATGGTATACGGTTCCTGGTCCGGCGGTATGTATCTGTTAGAGTTGGATGAAGAGAATGGCGAAGTGATTCACCCGGAAGCAGATGAGGAGAACAGAGTAGACGCTTATTTCGGCAAGCGTCTGATGGGCGGTAATCATACCTCTATGGAAGGGCCGTATATCTTATACGATGAACAGAGCGGATATTACTATCTGTTTGTATCATACGGCGGACTGGCGAGAGAGGGTGGTTATCAGATCAGAGTATTCCGTTCTGAGACAATAGACGGAGATTATGTGGATATGAACGGTGAGTTCCCGTTAGATACCCAGAATATGGAGCAGGCACCATATGGTTTGAAGCTTTCCGGAAATTATTATCTTCCGAGTCTGGAGATGGCATACATGGCTACCGGACATAATTCGGCATTTGTGGATGACGACGGTAAGAAATATATTGTCAACCACACCAGATTTGATAATAAGACCGAAGATCATGAACCTCGTGTTCATCAGTTTATTGTCAATGAAGAAGGCTGGCCCTGTATGCTGCCTTATGCAACAGACGGCGAGACAGTCAGCGAGACCGGATATGAAATGTCTGACGTGGCAGGAAGATACTATGTGATTAATCAGGGTACGGCGATTGATGCTAACATTGCAGAGCCGTTCATTCTGTATTTAGAGGAAGACGGTAAGGTATACGGTGACGGAGTAGAAGGCAGTTGGGAAACTAAAGATAACACTTGTTACATGAATATCACATATGGTGATACAAGTTATAGCGGTGTATTCTGCCAGATGAATGATGAGGCAGGAACGCAGGTTATGACGTTTAGTGCAGTAGGCAACAACGAGAGTGTATGGGGTGTAAAGTATTAATATAACATATTATATAGCGTGCGTTATGATATAGAATATGCAACAGAAAGATAAGAAAGGCTCTGCAGGAAATCCTGTAGAGCCTTTCTTATCTTTCTTATGTTTGCATGTGATTCTATTTATGATTGCAATTGTTATTTATAATTTCTGCCAATAAAAATATACTTTTTATATTTTGATAAGCCGGGGTTACTGTACCTCATCCATCGGAGCATAGTGGATATTTACCTTGATGTCCTGCCCGTAGTTTCCAAAGGTTTTGCCGAAGATGGTAAGCCCGCCGATATGTTCGGCATCGTCATCAACTGCCATGCGGAACCGGATACTGCTTCGGTAATCTAAATGAAAGCTATCAATGGTAACGTCTGATATTTTTAAACCGTCAATATAGGTTCCCTTTTTGTTAATAACGAGTAATTTGAGCAGACCGTACTGATTCCAGTTAGGGAACCACCAGTCAGGGGTAAATAATCCGCGGGAATCCCCGAAGTCTCCGGGAGAGAGCCAGTTGCCGATACATACATCATTCAGATAGAAGCTGATATCCGAAGGCCATACGTTATTGACACCGGGCGCTTCGGAGCTTAACTCCGCTGAGATGGTAAGCTGTGTGATTTTCTGGAAGCTGGGGATAAAGTTTGGAATATTATATTCCACAAATCCCTTAGTAAACCAAAGAATATCCGCACTGTAACGATCCGGGTGGTCGAAGTATCTGGAGTCGTCGACCTCGCCGATCAGAGCCTTGTCCGAGGCAAGTCCGCAGGTAGGACAGATACGGTAATTGGAGTAATGACCAACCTTTAAATCCGTACTGTACAAATTCTGGAAATCCTCTTGTCTCTCCAGATCAATCAGGATCTTATCGAGATGTACCGAGCAGATTTTCTGATTACCGTGTCCTACAGATTCACTGGAGGTCGTAATAAGACCGCAGCCTTCCAGTTTCTTAATATGACTGGTGAGAGCACCGTTAGTAATGTTTAAGCGGGATGCCAGCTCATTCATACTCATATTATTATTGTCTAACAGGATATTAAGTATCTCAATGCGGACATCGGAACCTAAGGCTTTAAAGATATCTAATCCGTCATTTAGTGAAGTAATGTGTAACAATGTTATGTACCTCCGATACAGCACATTTTATATTTCTATATCAATCTTATAGTCTCATAAAAACTTATAATTTTATAAAATACTAAAATAAAAATATAAAATGATTCATTTCTAGTTAAATTATAGTCAAAAAATCCCATTCCGTCAATTAATTGTAAAGAAATTTATAAAAAGATAAAAATAATGGATAAAAATATTGAAAAATCTTGTGAATTCAAACAAAAAGAAGTATAATTTATATTATATTGAAATAGTTTAGAAACATATAAATATAAATAAAAATACAATTGTTTGTCATGGAAATTCAAAAAACAGGATGTTTCGATTTGGGAATGATATGACTGGGAAGGTATGGTATGTTACATGAAAAAGGGAAATTTTCATGTCGGTGTTTCAGTACATGATCCGTCTGTCTATGTGGGGCAGACAGGGGAATATTATATATTCGGTACGCATATGACGGCGGCTGTGTCTACGGATCTGCGGTATTGGAAGAGCATTGCTGAGGGCGTTGATGCTCACAATCCGCTTTTCACGAATCTGTTTGATGAAGAAAGGAAGGCATTTCGTTTCTGCGGCAAATTTAATGGTAAGGAATATAGTGTATGGGCACCTGATGTATCCTACAATCCTGTGATGGGTAAATATGTTATGTATTTCTGCACTTCCGGTTCTTATGTGAAATCCAGCATATGTATGGCAGTGGCTGACAGACCGGAAGGCCCGTATACTTATATGGATACCATTCTATGTTCCGGGTTTGATGAGAAAACAGTGGATCTTACGAACGTACGGCAGGTGCTGGGAGAAGAGGCAGACATTAGCCGTTATCTGAAGAAAAACGGAAAATACAATAATTTACAATGGCCCAACTGTATTGATCCGAATACGTTCCGGGATAAAGAAGGCAGATTGTTTATGGTATACGGTTCCTGGTCGGGTGGGATCTTTTTGCTGGAACTGGATGAGAGGAGCGGATATCCGGTCAGGACGCAGGAAAATGGCAGAAACCGGGTTGATCCTTATTTTGGCAGGAAACTGTTGGGCGGCGGGCATAAGTCCATTGAAGGGCCTTATATTCTGTATGATGCGGTATCGGATTATTATTATCTGTTTGTGTCCTTTGGGTGGCTTGCCAGAGACGGCGGTTACCAGATTCGTTTGTTCCGGTCTAAGAAAGTAGAAGGTCCTTACGTGGATATGGAGGGCAAAACCTTCAGACGCGTCAGCCATCACGATCCCTATGGACTTAAGCTGATCGGTAATTATCTGTTCCCCAGTATGGAATACGGATATAAGTCTCCGGGACATAATTCGGCTTTTATCGATCAGGACGGTAAGATGTATATTGTATACCACCAGCGTTTTGATATGAACAGTGAGTTGCATGAGCCGCGGGTTCATCAGTTGTTCCGAACGAAAAACGGCTGGCTTACGGTTGCACCTTTCGCCACGGAAGGTGAAATGCTGTGCACCAAATCCTATCAGGAAGCGGAAATCTGCGGAACCTATTATGTGGTGGAGCATGGACTGGATATCTCGGCAGAGGTAAAGAATGCCGTTAAGATGATTTGGAAACCGGGCGGAAAGATTGTTGCAAAGCATAAGCAGGACAATGAGCAGACGCAAGAGCAGATAGTAGGACAGTACCGGCTGGAAGATGAGAGTCGTATTATTATTTCCCTCGGAAATATGATCTATGACTGTGTGGTAGTGCAGCTTAATGATGAGGCCGGCAATCCTACCATGTGTTTTACCGGTGTGGGCAATAATCAGAGCGTGTGGGCAGTGCGGTATCTGTAAAAGGGATGCGGTAACATAAAACGCCTTCGGATTATATTTTCTTCATAACCTTCTTTGAGAGGTTGTTTGGAAAAGTAACCCGGAGGCGTTTCATAGTTCTCTAGATTTTATACGATCATTTATTTTCAGTTCTATTGATTCACTTCTTCAAATGTCTTTACAATTTCTGCAGAAGGAGCGGCAGTAACAAGAGATACCACCACATTTACAACCAAAGCGATGATAAATGCAGGAAGTAATTCGTAGATTGCAAATGCACCGCCTAATGTTGCGATACCGTATTTCCATACGAAGACCATAACACCGCCGACAATCATGCCTGCCAGAGCACCCTGCTTATTGGAACGTTTCCAGAACAGGGCAAGCAGTACAACAGGGCCGAATGCCGCACCAAATCCTGCCCAGGCAAAGGACACGATCTTGAAGATGGAGCTGTCCGGGTCGCGTGCAATAAAGACTGCAATCAGGGAGATCACAATAACGGTTGCTCTTGCGATAAGCAGGGAGGTTTTGGACTCTAACTTCTTCTTGCCGAAATCCTGAACCAGATTCTGGGAGATACTGGAAGCGGCAGCCAGAAGCTGGGAATCTGCGGTTGACATGGTCGCCGCAAGAATACCTGCAAGTATAACACCTGCAACTAATGCCGGAATTACACCATGTGTGCTGAGCACGGATGCGATCTGAATGATAATTGTCTCGGAGTTATTACCCTCTAACATCGGTATTACGCCTGTCTGGGACATGCTGTAGCCGACAATTCCGATCAAAATAGCGACAGCCATGGAAATCACCACCCATACAGTAGCGATTCTCCTGGATAATTTCAGTTTGTTTTCATCTTCGATTGCCATGAATCTAAGAAGAATATGCGGCATACCGAAGTAACCTAAGCCCCATGCCAATGTAGATACGATGGTAAGAGGGGTATATGGCTTAGAGGATGCTGTGTCAGCCACATAGGTCTGTACCATGCTTAAATATCCGGGAAGCGCCTGGGCATTTGCTGCGACCGCATCGAATCCGCCGGTAACCACAGCACCATAGCCGACTACGATAATCAGCGCGATCGTCATGGTAATACCCTGAATTAAATCAGTGGTGCTTACTGCAAGGAAACCGCCTAAGGTACAGTATAATACGATGACAGCAGCACTGAGCAGCATGGCAGCCATGTAATTCATACCGAATAAGGTACTGAATAATTTACCGCAGGCTGCAAAGCCGGAAGCTGTGTAAGGTACGAAGAAAATAACGATAATAACAGCGGCGATACAGGTTAAGAGATGTTTGTCATCGCCGTATCTTTTGGCAAAGAACTCCGGAATGGTGAAGGAACCGATTTTGCTGGAGTATCGTCTGATCCGTTTGGATACTAAGAGCCAGTTAACGTAGGTACCGATTGCAAGACCGATTGCAGTCCAGCCTACATCGGCGATACCGGATATGTAGGCGAGTCCGGGCAGACCCATGAGCAGATAGCTGCTCATATCGGAGGCTTCCGCACTCATAGCTGTAACGAGCGGTCCTAATTTACGTCCCCCCAAATAGAAGTCATCCGCCTGAGCGTTGTTTTTGGAGTAGCGTACTCCAACGTAGATCATCAGGCACAGATAGACCAAAATGGAAATCAGAATACAAATCTGTGATGTCATAATGTTTCTCCTCTTTATTCGTAATATGTACTTTATTTATATAAGTAGCTTTATATAAATCCTTTGCAAGTCTATCATAAGAAAAGACAGAATAGAATATGAACTAAAGTCTAGAATGGAGTCTGTACTTTGGCACCTGCAGTGCTGTAACCTTCCAGAAAGGTGGACAATAATGTGCCAGAATACTGGTACAGGGAGTATTCCCCGTTGCAGATACACCAGTCATACATGATAGCCCGCTCAAAGAGAGAGTAGCCTTTTACAATCTCATTGACAGATAAATCCTGTCGTAATTCGCCGCTTTTCTGCCCTTCGATAATAATTTTGCGAAGCAGTCTGTAATAGGTACGGTCATGGTCTAACAGATGCTTTTCTCCGGTGGTGATTAATTGGGTTGAGAGAAGACGGGCTAACAGATCCAGAGGAACCCGGTTCTCAATCATTAAAAATAATTCATGGTTGAGATAGATTAGTTTTTCAAAACAGGAAGGATAGTTTTCCAATGAGGGCATCAATTCTTCGTATTTTTTGTCAAACAGATAGGACAGAGAGGAGAGCAGAGAGTCTTTGCTGTCAAAATAGTGATAGAAAGATCCTTTTGAAGTTTCAGAGTGATCCACGATGTCATCTATCGTGGTATTTTCATATCCTTGTTCATAGAAAAGTTCCCATGCGGATTCTATAATTCGTCCTTTTGTATTGCGGCTGTCTTTTCTGGGCATTTTGTGCATTTTCCTTTCTTAATATAATAGAAATTAGTTATTATAGTCTGGTTTTGATATAATATGAGTATTATATACGGTTTGGTTGTAGTACGCAAGAAAAAGGTTGCTGTAACAGAAAAAGGATGAACCATATATGCAGCATTGTATATGCCATTGACAGAAAAGATGAGAAACATTAGTATATACTCATCAACCAAAAATGCGGCTCTTCGGGATGGATAAGAAGATGAACGAGAAGATACAATTACCGGAAGCGTTTGAGAAACGCATGCAAAGTCTTTTGGGGACAGAGTATGAAGCTTTCAGACAAAGTTATGAGCAGGACAGATATTACGGGCTGCGCTGTAATCTGTTAAAGACTGATACAGAAGAATTTACGGACAAGATGCCTTTTGAACTGGATCGAATCAGTTGGGCGAAGGAAGGCTTCTATTATGATGCAAAGGAGCAGCCGGGCAAATATATTCTGCATGAGGCGGGAGCCTACTATATTCAGGAACCTTCCGCCATGGCAGTGGTGGAAATTTTAGACCCGCAGCCGGGGGAGGTTATCTTAGACCTCTGTGCGGCGCCCGGAGGCAAAAGTACGCAGATTGCAGGCAGAATGCAGGGACAGGGGCTGCTTGTTGCCAATGAAATCATACCAAACCGTGCTAAAATACTGGCACAGAATATAGAACGCATGGGGATTAAGAACTGTGTGGTGTGCAACGAGCCGCCTGAGCGCATGGCGATGTTCTTTCCGGCTTTCTTTGACCGGATCGTGGTGGATGCGCCGTGTTCCGGGGAAGGAATGTTCCGCAAGGACGAAACGGCTGTTTCCGAGTGGAGCCCTGAACATGTGCAGATGTGTGCGAAGAGACAGCAGATGATTCTGAATGAAGCAGCCGGGATGCTGAAACCCGGGGGAGTGCTGGTGTATTCTACCTGTACCTTTGCGCCGGATGAGAATGAAGGTGTGATCAGTCGTTTTATAAAAGAACATACGGAATTTACCATAGAAAAAGTTCCCCACGATCAGTCCTTTGAAGGAGGACGTCCCGATTGGACGGATGATCCGGTGGTCGGTCTGGAGAATACCATGCGTCTTTTTCCGCATAAGCTAAACGGCGAGGGGCATTATATAGCAGCACTGCGTAAGGCGGGAACATTGTTCCCGGAAACTTCTGGTATGTCCGGGCAGGAGAATACAGACGGTATGCTGTCTCAGGAGACTATGTGCAATAAACGTCTGCAGAATATGGTTCGTTGTGACGGCAGGAAGAAAGCCGGGAAAAATAAGGCAGACAGTCATACGATAAAAAATGGTAAGATAGAAAAGACAGAAGAGGAAACGGCACAATTCCTGCATAAGGAACTGGGACTGTCTAAAGACTGGATTGACAGTCAGGGCGGGATTTTGCAGTTTTTCGGGGAACAGATTTATCTGGTGCCGGAGCAGATGATTCCTCTAAAAGGGCTGAAAGTCGTAAGACCCGGACTGCATCTGGCAGCGGATAAGAAGAACCGCTTGGAACCGTCACATGCACTGGCGCTGGCATTACGGCCGCAGGAGACGGAGCAGAGAAGAGAATTGACGAAAGAAGAAGCCAGGCGGTATCTCCACGGCGAGAGCCTTGCCTGCGGAGCGGAGAAAGGCTGGATCTTGCTGACCTACTTGGATTATCCTGTCGGATTCGGTAAAGCCTCCGGAGGACAGATTAAAAATCATTATCCGAAAGGGCTGCGGAAGTAACGCAGCAGATTATGCAGGGGATTTACAATAATAATATAAGAAAATAATTATAAAATAACAGGTGGTACAATATGGTAGAATGGTTAAAAAATGCAATTTTTTATGAAATTTATCCGCAGTCTTTTCTGGATTCTGACGGAGACGGTATCGGTGACTTTAATGGTATGATAGAGAAATTGGATTATATAAAGGGACTGGGCTGCAACGCAATCTGGATGAATCCGTGTTATGATTCGCCTTTTAAGGATGCAGGATATGATGTGCGGGACTACCTGAAGGTGGCAGAGCGTTACGGAACAGAAGAAGATCTGTGCAGGTTGTTTGAGGAAGTTCATGCAAGAGACATGCATATCCTTCTGGATCTGGTGCCGGGACATACTTCGGAGGAGCATCCCTGGTTTATACAGAGCAGTAAGAGGGAATCTAATGAATATTCGGGACGTTATATCTGGACGGACAGTTGGTTTCAGAGAGCGGAAGGGTTCCCTTATATAGCGGGGGAATGTGAGAGAAACGGTGCTTATATTCTGAACTATTTTAAGTGTCAGCCTGCCTTGAATTACGGTTTTCTGGAGCCGAAAGAGAGTTGGCAGAAGCCGATTGACCATCCGGATTGTGCGGCGACCAGAGCGGCGATGAAAGATATCATGTGTTATTGGCTTGCAAAAGGCTGCGACGGCTTCCGTGTGGATATGGCAGATTCCCTTGTCAAGAACGATGATGAAGAAAAGAGCGGTACTTGTCGGGTATGGCGAGATATTATTTCGGGAGTGCAGGAGCAGTACCCGGATGTGGCATTGGTATCCGAGTGGAATAATCCGGCATCCGCTATTGGCATGGCTGGTTTTCAGATGGATTTCTTCTTAGACTGGTTTGGCAACGGCTATAATTTTCTGATGCGCGATTACGATGATTCGGGGCGGGATGACAGTTTCTTTAAGAAAGACAGTAAGCGCAGTATTTTGGATTTTCTGGATGAATATCTGCCCAAATATGAGGCGGTTAAGGATAAGGGGCTTTATTGTCTCATCACCGGAAATCATGATATGATCCGGGCTGCCTATAATTTAGAGGAAAGAGAATTAAAGTTGGCGTATGCCTTCCTGTTCACCATGCCGGGAGCACCTTTTCTCTATTACGGAGATGAAATCGGGATGCATTACCAGCATCTGCCCTGTAAAGAGGGCGGGTATACCAGAACCGGCTCCCGTACACCGATGCAGTGGGATAACGGCATCAACTGCGGTTTTTCAGCGGCAGACAGTAAGATGCTGTATCTTCCGGTAGAACAGGGGGAGAATATTCCAACCGTAGCCGGGCAGGAAGAAAGAGCAGATTCTCTGCTTCATATGGTTCGGGATATTCTGGCAATCCGAAGAAACCATGCGGCTTTCCAAGATCATGCCAACTTAGAGATTGTATGTGCGTCCGGGAAACAGAGAAGTTTTGCTTATCAAAGAGGCAGCTTATTGATGATGTGCAATCCTTCCGGGCAGGAAGAAGAAATTGATTTATCCGGTATGGCGAAGAAAACATGGAATAAATTGTACGAAATCGGCACAGGAACATGGAGAGAAGATGCCTGTGTATTAGGAGAACAGTCTTTTGTTATTTTCTCCTGTGAGCCGGATTGCATCTAAGTTGCATCATTGTTGCATGAGTGTTGCATAAATGTGGTGTTTGTCCTTGTAAAATAATCCCGCCTGGAATATACTAGATCTAGGGTCATTCCTAAGGGGAAATGCCTTAATTTGTATAGGGGAGCAGTATCTATGTTATTTTCCAGTGTGGGATTTCTATTTCGGTTTTTACCTGTTTTTATGATGATATATCTGATCGTTCCTGCGAAATACCGTAATATCATACTTGTGGCAGGAAGCTTGATCTTTTATGGAGTGGGAGAACCTTATTTTGTTCTGCTGCTTATTTTTTCGGTTTTGGTCAATTACGGTCTTGCTGAATATATGTTCTGGGAACCTGAGGCGCCGCAGAATGACCGCAAGAAGAAAGCCGACAGAAGACGTCAAGGGGCGTTCATAGCAGCCTTGATATTTGATTTGGGATTTTTGTTTGTGTTTAAGTATTGGGACTTCGCGGCAAGTAATGTCAATGGACTGCTGGGGAGAGAATATGTACCCCTTTTATCCCTGGCGTTGCCACTTGGTATCAGCTTTTATACGTTTCAGATGATATCTTATCAGATAGACTGCTATAAGGGAACGATAAAGCAGCGTGCCGATCTGACCGGGTTTGCTGCCTATGTAAGTATGTTCCCACAGTTGATTGCCGGTCCCATTGTCCGATATGAAGAGATTGCCGACCGGATGCAGAAGAGGAAAATTCGTGTCAGGGATATAGAAAACGGTTTGAAACTTTTTGCGGCAGGTCTGGGGCTTAAGGTGCTGCTGGCGAATCAAATCGGTACGTTATGGAATACGATTATGACGGCGGGAGCGGGAAACTTACATATATCAGTGGCATGGCTTGGAGCGATAGCCTATTCGTTCCAGATTTATTTTGATTTCTGGGGATATTCGGTGATGGCGATGGGGCTTGGCAAGATGCTGGGATTTAGAATCCCGCGCAACTTTGATGATCCTTATGCGTCTAAATCCATTTCGGAATTTTGGCGAAGATGGCATATGACGCTGGGAAGATGGTTTAAAGAGTATGTCTATATTCCGATGGGAGGCAACCGGAACGGTGCACTCAGAACTATCTGCAATCTGTTTGTGGTTTGGTCGCTTACCGGGCTATGGCATGGTGCCAGTTGGAATTTTGTATTGTGGGGAATTTTGTTTTTCGTACTGTTAACCATGGAAAAGAGAAGCTTTGGAAAGTGGCTGGAGCAGACGAAATTACTGGGACATGTATATACACTGGTGCTGATTCCCATAACATGGGTTATATTTGCCATTACCGATGTCAGACAGCTTGGCGCTTATCTGGGGAATATGGCAGGAGTCCACAGCGGGGAAATCATGGTGGGGGTATCACAGTGTATGAGATATCTGCGGGAATACGGCATTCTTTTAATTGCATGTGTTTTGTTTGCTACGCCGTATCCGAGAAAGTGGTACTATAAGTGGAAGGACAGATGGTTTACGGTGTTGATTCTGCTGGTGATCTTCTGGTTTTCCGTGCATGAAATCATAGTGGGCAGTAACAATCCGTTTCTGTATTTCAGATTTTAGAAATTCGGAAATGAGATACATATTTAGAATCTATATCGAATCATAGGATGGCAGTTTTGAGAATACGATAAAAGATAAAATGACAGAGAAGCAATCGATGAAAAAAAATGAGAATGAAACAGAAAAGAAAACAAATAACAAAATAAAGGATAAAGCGGATCATAAAAAATCAGACAGTAAAACTGGGAAAAGAAGCTGGAAAGAAACGCTGTATAACTGTCCTTTTTTTCTGCTGATGATACTAACTACTGCGGTGGCTATGCTTTGTTCGGATGAAATCGGTGTAAACATGATACCCATAGGAAAAGCTGCTGTTGCGAAAGTAGTTGAAACAAACACAGAGACGGATCGGGTAGAAGCCGCGGAGGAAGAGAAACTGCCGGATGAGAGTGCGACAGCGGAGGATGTGAGAGAATCATCCCAAGCCGGTCAGGAAACCGGAGAGGTTCCGGAGAAGCCGGCAGAGGATAAGCGTGATGATTTAGAACCGGCCGCAGAGAAGGAAGAGGACAGCAGCCCGGGGATAACCAGATTTGAATTTTATGAACCCAGACAGATTGATTCCCGCTACTATTCTGACGCAGGCAAGGTCGCCATGACTACCGAGTATGATTATACGACAGAGAACGATAGTTATTTTAATGATGCGGTATTTCTGGGGGATTCCAGAACGCTCGGAATATCAGATTATGCCGGACTGGATGGCGCGGATTTTTATTGTGACAGCGGTATGACGATCTTTAAGCTCCTGGGAGAAGATGGGGTTACTTACCAGAAGACGGGCAAAAAGGTAGATTTAAATCAGGTGCTGCAGCAGGAGCATTACGGCAAGATTTATCTGATGCTCGGTATGAATGAACTCGGATATGGTAATACAGAAATGTATCTGAAGCAGTACCGTGAAGTGGTGGAACAGATTCGGGAATGGCAGCCGGATGCGATTATTTATATTATGGCAAATCTGCATGTGAGTGAAGAAAAGAATAATCCTGAGACAGAGTTTAATAATATTAATATTAATGATAAGAATGCAGCCTCCGCATTGCTGGCAAACGGAACGGATATTTTTTATTTAGACTGCAATCCTCTGTTCACAGATGAGAATGGATTTTTAAACGCAGATTTAACTTTTGACGGTGTCCACCTCTATGCACAGCATTATGGCGTATGGCGGCAATTTCTCTTGGAGCATGGTGTAGAACGCAAGAAAACAGAGGATACAAAAGAAGCGATACCGCTTGAAGACAGAAAGGCTGGTAATCAGGACAATGACGGAAATACGGTTGAATAAATATCTGGCTGCCTGTGGGATTTGTTCCAGAAGAGATGCGGATAAGCTGATCGAACAGGGGGCTGTTCTGGTCAATGGCAGTGTGGCGGCAACAGGATGCAAGGTGACGGAAACGGATGAAGTTACGGTTCGTGGAAAAAAAGTCAGCAGTCCTGATAAGAAAGTCGTGCTGGCATATTATAAACCTGTCGGGGTGACCTGTACGGAGCGGGATACCCATGCCCATAAGATTGTGGCAGAAGAAATTAAATATCCGATCCGTGTGACATATGCGGGACGTCTGGATAAAGATTCCGAGGGACTTTTGCTGATGACCAACGACGGGGATTTAATTAATGCCATGATGCGCGGCGCCAATGGACATGAGAAGGAGTATATCGTCAAGGTGACGAAGGCATGGACACCGGAGGCGCTTAATCATATGCGGCAGGGTGTCTATTTGAAGGAATTGGATCTGGTGACCCGTCCCTGTGAGATAGAGCAGACCGGACCTAAAACAATACGGATGGTTCTGACGCAGGGTGTCAACCGGCAAATCCGGCGTATGTGCCAAAACGAGGGCTATGAGGTCACTTCTTTAAAGAGAACACGTGTTATTGACGTAAATCTTGCAAATTTAAAACCGGGAGAATATCGGGAACTAACACAGACGGAAATGCAGAGCCTTTATGCAAGGTGCGGATTAAGGATATCATAATGCGGCAGACAAGATGTTGTGGCTGCAGAGATTGGTACAGAAATATTTTATTGTGTATAAAAATATAGAAAACGGCAGGTGTATTCGTTATGAATGAAAAAAAGATGAATCGTATGAAGGAGCTGGTCACTACTTTGAATAGTGCCTCGAAAGCATACTATGCACAAGATATGGAAATTATGAGTAATTTTGAGTATGACCGGCTGTATGATGAACTGATGGAGCTGGAAAAAGAAACGGGTGTTATATTGGCAAACAGCCCGACCATACATGTAGGGTATGAAGCAGTGGATGAATTGCCAAAGGAAAGACATGAAAAACCGATGCTTTCTCTTGCCAAGACGAAGGACAGAGAAGAACTGCGGGAATGGTTAAACGGAAAAACGGCACTTTTGTCATGGAAATTAGACGGACTGACCATTGTGCTGACCTATCATGCAGGAAAACTTGCAAAGGCTGTTACCCGCGGAAACGGTGAGGTCGGAGAGGTAATTACCAATAATGCGAAGGTATTTAAGAACGTACCGCTGTCAATCCCCTATCAGGGAGAATTAATTCTGCGCGGAGAGGCGGTTATCAGCTACAGTGATTTTGAGAAGATTAACAGCGGGATTCAGGAGGCAGATGCCAAATATAAAAACCCCCGTAATTTATGCAGCGGTTCGGTCAGACAGCTAAACAATGAAATTACCGCTCACAGAAATGTAAATTTCTATGCCTTTAGTCTGGTGAAAGCAGACGGAGTGGATTTTGTAAATTCCAGAGAGGAGCAGTTTTCTTTTCTGACCAGACAGGGATTTGATGTGGTGGAATACCGTAAGGTAACACCTGATACTATATTGGATACAATCGGTTATTTTGAAAAGAAGATTGAAACCTATGATATACCGTCTGACGGATTGGTATTGACTTATGAAGATATCGGTTACGGACAATCTCTTGGAAGGACGGCGAAGTTTCCCCGGGATTCCATCGCTTTTAAATGGGCGGATGAATTGAGGGAGACGGTGCTTACTGATATGGAGTGGAGTGCCAGCCGGACGGGATTGATTAATCCGGTGGCAATTTTTGAGCCGGTGGAGTTAGAGGGGACGACAGTCAGCCGTGCATCCGTGCATAATATCAGTATTGTGCGGGGACTGAAACTGGGAATCGGTGATCATATCACGGTCTATAAGGCGAATATGATTATTCCGCAGATCGCTGAGAACCTGACAGAAAGTGATACGCTGGAGGTTCCGAAGCTTTGTCCCGTGTGCGGGCAGCCCACGGAAATCCGGCAGGTGAATGAGGTACAGTCGCTTTACTGTAATAATCCTGCATGTGATGCGAAGAAGATCAAGTCTTTCACATTATTTGTAAGCCGGGATGCGATGAACGTGGATGGCTTGTCAGAATCTACTTTGGAGAAATTCTTAGCCAAAGGTTATTTGCATGAGTTTGCGGATCTTTTTAAATTGAGCCGGTATGAACAGGAAATCACGCAGATGGATGGCTTCGGGGAGAAATCCTACCGGAATCTGATGGATAGTATTGAACGTGCACGAAATACAACGCTTCCGAGAGTAATCTACGGGCTTGGAATCGAGAATATCGGTGTGGCTAATGCGAAGATGCTGTGCAGACATTTTCAATATGATCTGGAGGCTCTTATTAATGCGGACTTAGAAGAGCTTAGTGCAATAGATGGAATCGGGGACGTGATTGCTGCTAGTATTTATGCTTTTTTCAGAAATGAAGAGCGCATGGGACAGTTACGGCATCTGATGCAGGAAATTACGGTTGCAAAAGAAGTGATTGAGGAAGGAAGTCAGACCCTTGCGGGGATGAATTTCGTGATTACAGGCAGTCTGGAACATTATGAGAACCGAAACGCTTTAAAGGATGTGATTGAGGCAAAGGGGGGCAAAGTAACCGGCAGTGTCACGGGCAAGACCACCTGTCTGATCAACAACGATACGGCATCCATGTCTTCTAAGAATAAGAAAGCGAAGGAATTGGGAATACGGATCGTGTCGGAAGAGAAGTTCATGCAGGAATATCTGGAAGTATGAGTTAACAGTCTTGCCCGTTGCCGGGATTAAATATTACGCACGTCATAGGGCGTGGTCTGATATACATAATAGTTCAGCCAGTTGGAATACAGAAGCTGACCCGTGGAACGCCAGTTGACAATCGGTGCTTTCGCGGGATCATCATCCGGGAAATAGTTGGCGGGAATCTTCGGGTTCATGCCTTTATTCAAATCTCTGAAATACTCCTGTGATAAAGTATCGGCATCATATTCCGGGTGGCAGGTGATGAAGAAATGTCTGCTGTCAGTGGTCTTGACAATGGTAACTCCGGCTTCATCGGAAACCGCCATAAGCTCCAGTTCCGGTACGGAAGCAATCTTTTCTTCCGTGATACCCATTGCACGGGACTGGGGAGCGTAGAAGATATCGTCAAATCCGCGGAAGAGCGGAGAGGTTCTCTTGACGATTCTGTGAGCATACACACCGGATAGCTTTTCTTCCATATCGTACCGCTCCAAACCGTAGAAATAGTAGAGCGCCGCAAAGGCACCCCAGCAAAGATGCAGGGTACAATGTACGTGTGTCTTACCCCATTCCATGATTTCACAGATTTCCTTCCAGTAAGTAACATCTTCGAATTTGACATAGTCAAGCGGGGCACCGGTAATAATCATGCCATCGAATTTACGGTCTTTGACCTGATCAAAAGTAGTATAGAAGGATTCTAAGTGGTTGGAATCTACATGCTGCGGTTTATAGCTTGCTGTCTGCAAAAATTCCACATTGACCTGCAAGGGGGTATTGGAAAGCTTGCGCAGCAGTTGTGTTTCCGTCACGATCTTGGTCGGCATCAGATTCAGAATCAGCACATTAAGCGGACGGATATCCTGATGCATGGCACGGAACTCCGTCATAACGAATATATTCTCATTCTCTAATATAGTAGTTGCCGGTAATGAATCTGCGACTTTGATAGGCATATGAAATCCTCGTCTTTCTGTATAAGTATTCGGGTAATCCGGACAAATACCATGGTTTTAAGATTACCCACGATAGAGTAGAATATATCATAAAAACAGGGCAAATGCAACCGGAGGGAGAGTGTTGGAGACATACAAATTGAAAATAATAACAAAAAATATCGAATCGCAGATATAAAATTGACAAAAAACGCACAATAATGTTATAATTTTGCTACTGTATTTGTACAAAATAACAAAAGAAAAAGGAATCTTATCTCAGACAGTGAGTAATTTTATAGGTGATAAGGTCTTTTATCATATATACATATTGAAAGGCATTTTAGGCTAAATAAAAATGTGTTTTAGGAGGAAAAGTTATGCAGGTACAATCAATGAAAAACGAGGAAAAGCTTGTAAATAATATTATGTTTATTTACATTCTCGGAGTAGCAATTGCGGGTTGGGCTTTTGTTATGATCTTTTTAAACGGCGGTATACGGGAATGCGTGTTTCTGTTAACCGGGGTATGCGGGGTATTAACGAAGGTCTTTGAAAAGCAACTGGGTGAGAAAGCGAAATATGTATATGCCTGTATTCCCCCTGTAATCGGTGCGGTTACGGCTGCGGTAAGCAACACCAGTGATTGTGCCGGTTATGTTTGTCTGACACATTATTATTTTGTGGCAACATTGTTGTTAGTTCCGTATTATAAACAGAAGCTGCTTAAGGTCAGTGTGATTGTTACTATTGTTGTCAATGCGGGAATGATGATTGTATTTCCGGCAGGTTTCTTAAAGCTTCATAATGTAATCGGATGGATTTTTACGGGAATCGTTTATGTAATATTATTTGCGGCATGCAGTTTTATTTGTTATCGTGCGACTGCTTTATTCGGAATGGTGGAGGAGAAAGGAAAAGAAGTCGAAAGCGTTTTGGATTCGGTGCAAATGTTATCGGAAAGACTGCATACTGCGGGGGCTGCACTTTCACAAGTCTCTGAAAATGAAAGCGCTTCGGCGGAAGAGTTGGCGGCTACCAGTGAGCAGCTAGTCAAAAACAGTAATGTGCTCAGCTCCAAAACAGTTGAAAGTATGGAAAATCTTGGTGAATTAAGTAACTGGGAAGGCGTTGTCGCTGATAATGTGGAAAAGGTGGAAATGACTTCTCAAAATCTTCTTGATAAATCAAGGGAAAATGAAAAACTGCTGAATGATTTACATACCATCAATGGCGAAGTATCAGAATCCATGAAGGCTACCACCGACATAGCTAAAAAGCTGTCAGAAGCAGTGCAGGAAATAGGCGTGACATTAAAGCTGATAAGCGATATTTCTTCTTCCACCAATTTGCTTGCATTGAACGCCTCCATTGAAGCGGCAAGGGCGGGTGAAGCAGGAAGGGGCTTTGCCGTAGTTGCAACGGAGGTCGGCAATCTTGCAAACAGCACACAGGATTCTTTGAAAGAAGTAGAGTTGGTCATTGAACGGGTGCAGCATAATGTCAGGGAAATTACCCTGCAGGTTGAAGAAAACTCTGAGAAGCTGGGTACTCAGAACGAGTATTTTGCAAATGTATTTCGAAGTATGCAGGATATGACAGAGCTTCTTAATACTTCGGTCAGTGTGGTCAATACTATGGGAGATGCGCATAGCAAGCAGGCCCAGGTAATTGAAAAGACAGTATCTTTCAATCAGGATATTGCCGAAAGTATCAGAAATGAAAATGAACAGTTTAATTCCATTAATGCCATGGCGGAGAGCAATGCAAAAGATATAGGTGAGGTGGCTGCGCAGGCAAATGCGATTAATGAGATGGTTGATGAAATAAGCAGATTGCTGAAACGCGATGAGTAATGGATTAAGAGGGCTATTCCGGAGAATGGCCCTCTTTTGCTGATACCATTTATTTTAACGTCATCTACGACATCACGCGGCGAGTGCATGATGTGATCCCAAAGTAGCGCAGAAGCTGTATGTGAAAAACGCAGATGGTTGTATTTGAAAAAGTTAGTGTATAATTTTCATTGGCAAGAAAGGCAACAAGGAATAGTTATGTAAACGAAAAGAGGAAGCAGGGATGAAAATCCCTGCTTCCCAATCATACAGTTTTTCTTTATGATGTTAATTGTCGAGAAAAACACGTAAA
>JAGBEO010000029.1 GCA_017936885.1 Lachnospiraceae bacterium
CCCGGGCTCTGGTGCATCAAGGTATTGTCCTGCTTGTGCCAAGAAGATACGGAGGGAGAAATCAAACGAGAGCAAACGCAGGAGCAGAGAACAGAAAAGGATAGCATGTATGAACTGTCCGCAAAAAATGACCGACTGATGCTGCTCCAATAGGCGACTGAACCAGACATATATCTTCTTTTTCTTCATGTAAAACATATATTATTATGTTGTGAGAAACTGTAATCAGCTCCTCTGCCACCTCCGCATTGTTATCATTGGCATACCTATGAACTACATCTCCAAGAAAAGCAAATAGACACTTCTCCGGGAGCTTAAATTCATGCAGGTCATGATCTGGGGCTATCACTTCTTTTGAACTATCATCATATTCAAGAATCGGTATCTCGTTTTTTATAATCATTTCAATCCTCCTCATCTATGTCAGCCAAGAAGTTGACCATAATAATCTCATCTCTGTATGTTCCATCCTTTAGCTTAAAAGCTCTAGGATTCATGCCATATTCCTTAAAACCCATTTTAGAATACAGGTGTCTTGCCCTGTCATTATCGCTGAAAACTCCCAGCTCTACCTGTTCAAAACCATTTTCTTTTGCCTGCTCTAAGGCAACTTTCATCATAAAACTTCCAAGGCCCATTCCTGCATATTTTTGGCGTATCGACATACCAAGATACCCTCGATGTAAATATTTGATATGTGGTCTTACCAACGTTACTCCAAGGTCTCCAATCATTTCATCTCCGATATACGCACTTACCATAAAATCTCTTTCGCTTTCTTCTATGGTTTTAAGCATATTTGTTAGTCTTTCTAAATCAAACTGCCCGTCTTCCGGATATCGTGCCATAAAATGAGTCTCAGCAGATGTAGCTTCCCTATGCAGTTTTACCTTCATAGCATCTTCAGCACCCGCACTTTTGATAATTACATTTTTTCCATTAGGTAATTCATAATTTCGTTCTGCAATCTTCATAGATTCACTCCTCCAAGTAAAAAAAGACCCTATCAAACATTTCGCTTGATAAGGCCTTTATCTACGTATTCAGTATATCTTGGATACTTATAGATTCATCTTATAACGCTGCCTCATCTCGCATGGTAAACTAAGCCCCTGATAATAATTCACGAGCATGTTAGTGACCATTCTATTGACGAGACGTGTATTTGTCATGTTCTATCAGTTCCTCCAAATATTTCTTGTAAGTATAAACTTCGTTATAATACCCGTCAAGAAGTTTTTTATAGGTACTAACCTCAGGCAATCCCCATCTGTTTGATGAAATCTCTTATTTCCTCAGTATCTGAGTGTTGATTGAAAAGCTCTTTAATCTCTTCAAAGCTATAGCCTGCTATGACTAAGGGCTTTAAAAACCTGACATGGATGTTAGAAAAGCCATCATTGATAAGACTTCTAACCACTCTGCAGCGTTCACGATATACAGATTCTTCACAATCACTTCCGTCAGCGTTTTTCCGAAATTCATCCAAGGTGATTTTCTTCATCATGGCATGTTTCTCATGGTACTTCTCCGCATTCTTTTGAAGCATCTTCCTTTCATTTACAGAAAGCACGATATTTTCAGGCTTTACTTTCATCTTAACAGCCTCATGATAAGCGATTGCCTCATCTACTGTGATGTGGATAATCTCTTCTCCCTGGGCCAGTAGCTTTTTAGCCTCTGCTTTTGCTCTTTCTCCTGAAAAGAATACCGGTGATAGATCTGCCCGCTTTTCCTTACGTATCTCCTGACGTTTCTTAGGATCATACGGATTATGTTTTCTGCATAAAAGCTTTACAAAATCCGTCCTCTCCATACGGCACTTAGTCTGATATAAAGGATCTGCACCCTTTACAACGATGGCACACTCCCCGTCCTTTTTCATGGCAAAGATATCCTCTGCTGATAAAAGGCTCTTTTGCATAACATCCTCTGACCTAGAGCTCTGCCCTTTATAGTCTTTAGCATCGGACTCACTTGCCTTATGAATGGTCTGCGTTCCAAAGTGTTTTGACAGATATTCACAGGAATCCATATCCGGTGCTCCTAAGATATCAATAATAGAGCAGTTACCGATAAGATCCTTGTCCATATCAAACTTAGGAAACTTTCTCTTAAGCTGAATCAGGTTCTGTACAATAATAACCGCACTCATGTTACGGCTACGCATGGTAGAAAGCTTCTCAACAAAGGAATCCGGCAGTGTGACATTTGCAAACTCATCCATAAGAAACGTCAAATGCTGTGGCAGCGTTTCATGAAGGCTCGGATCAATGGCTGTCAGATGGTAAAGTTCATCAAAGAACAGAGAATATACCATTGAAGGGATCCAGTCATAATACCTCTTATCTTCACTTGTTACGATAAAGAGTATTCTCTTACCTGTAGATGCTTCCTTGCATGGCTTTGAATACCCAAAGCTCTTTGCAATCTGTATCTCATCCTCGGATAACAGGTCTATTACGCATTCAAGCTTCATATATCTGCAATGTGCATCCAAAGATGCCACAATAGAGCTTGTTGTCTCCGCTGCTCCGTTATAATACTTTTCGATTGCAACATACCCGGGGAAGTCCGACTCCATATGTCGCTCTTCTTTCCAGTTGCTCTGTGCTTTCTTTGCGATATCAAGAATGCCTCCTTCCCTGTTATCAATGGAGCCATCCTTATTTGTATATACACAGGTAGCATCAAGAAGCTTTACAAAAGTCTTCCAGTTCTGATCTTCCTTCGGATAATAGTAGTGAATCAGATAAATGATACTCGTAAGAAGCACTTCTGCCGATTGCTCAAAAAACTGATCATTTCCGCCGCTTTCTTCTGCCGGAGTAGTTGCTTTCATAAGGATTCCGGCAATACTCATGATATCAGACTCATTTCTGATATATTCAAACGGGTTAAAATGGATACTCATTGGCATACCATCTTCAGATTCCACGTTCATGACCATAACTTCATAGCCGTTATCCTCAAAGTATTGCCCTGTCTGCTTATAGAGCTCCCCTTTTGGATCTGTCACAAGAAAGTTTCCGCATAGCTGGGATAACATCGGACGGGCAAGCCTGAATGACTTTCCGGATCCAGGCGGTCCTACCACAAGCATATTTAGGTTGGAGGTTTTCTCATTATGAATCGAAAGATATACCCCCTCTGCAATCCAGTAATTTGCCGTGTTTACACGAAGGGGATGATCAAGATGAACATCCCCCGTAACAACATCAACAACGTTTTTCTCATCATGGTTTGCAAAGAGCTTTGTAAATTCCTTGGCATCTCCCCATTTGGCTTTACCAAATTCTTCTCCGGCGAAAGGATGCTCTATCTTTGTAAAGATTATGATAAATGCCATAGACCATCCGATCACAAAGGTTAATACAAACTTCGGTGTTGCCGGTGTGACTCCTACTATAAAATGGTGCTGCTCTATGATAAAGGACTGAAAATTATTCATGAACTCATTAAGATTATTCCCGTCCATCCACACAGCTCCCAAAAGAAAGCCAAGATATACACAAACAAAAACACCAATCGCATATATGATAAGCGTCTCTTTAACGCTCCTTGTATGCTTTTTTACCGGTCTTTCTCTTACAAACAAATCGCTCATAAACCTGCCTCCTATTCGTAAGCCTGATTCATGGCACTTGCTATAAGAAGAAATCCTAAGATACTTAGTGTGATCATAGCCCCCTCCTTATCTTGCCGCAGCCTTGGTAATAGACTTTGCAGCACTTTCTGTCTTTGCTTTTCCTTCAAGTGCCTTAAGGATTTCATCTCCAGTGAGAGTCTTTTCCTTTCCATCAGAGCCTATAAAGGAATACTTCTCATCAGAGCGGATTGAAATCTTTGCACTATCAGAATCGATGCCTACAAGAGACACTCCTTCTACAAGACCATCATCAAGCTCTAAAGATAAAATCCTGTTTTCACTTGGCATGATGGATTCCGATGGAACCGTGACAGTGGAATAAAAGCTTTTTGCATATGCCTCACGCTGAGCCGCATCATTTCTTGCCTGGTCAATCATGATCTGTGCTTCGCCTGAAATTTCATGCCCACCTTCCTGGGCACTGGTAAAATTTGTATCAAACCCAAGAATATAGTCATGAAGGTTTTCTTCACTTCTCATAACCGTCATAGGCTGATCTTTCATCATTCCTGCATTTTTAAGGATTTCAGGAAGTTTTTCATTCCATGCCTCCATCGTAAGGCCTCTGTCAGATACAGGTTCAAACTTTGCTCCCGTTACAGGATCTGAGACTTCATAGACAGAAAAGACCATGCCCTTATCATCCACTTCAAAGCTCCTCTTTACTGTGAGAAGTGTGTCATCCCCGGTCTTTTGGCTGTAATAAAGCTCTTTCGACTCTGGAACAAGCCCTGAATCACGGATAGGATACATACAATCTTCGGGCATAAACTCTCTTACCACCCCACACGTCTGCGCCTGCAGCATTGCAAGTTCAGGATTATCCAAAAACTCTGTACCTTCCGCCTGCTTAAGATATTCCGCAAAATCAAGGACATTGTTTCTATCCATCTTTTCCTTGGACTCTGCCAAAAGCTCACTGTTCTGCGATTTACCCTGTTCAAGTGCTTCAATCTCTTTCTGAATCTCGTCCTTTTCTTCCTGAGTCTCAGCATTTGCAAGTCTATCCTTCGCATCAGCGATTTTCTCATCATATGACTTATCCTGTGCTTCCTCACTTGCAACACGCTTTCTCATGTAGGACTTTATCTGTTCATCATGGATTCCGAAGTCCTGTGCAAGCACGGCAACAGGAACGTAATCATCATTTGGATTAAGATCCGGCATGATACAGTATCTGAGATTATTCTTCTGACAATAATATTCAAACGGGCTGATAAAGCCTTCTCCCTTTACATCAGGATCATTTGTAATATTGATTGTTGGCTCGAACATTTCCTTGGGAAACTCCAAAATAGGAGCCATCCCTTCACTTGCTTCCTGAATCTTCTGCCAGGAGCAGCTTCCGGGTTTATTAAGCCATTTCTGGTGATGCCACTGATGTAAGGACTTAACGCCGCTTACCATAGCTGCAATCATCGCCTTTGTTCCTTTCAAAAGGTAATAAATCCCCTTATATTCAAGATCTATAACCTGAGCAATTTCATCTGCCATTTCACATTCCTCCTTATGGTCTTAATACTAAAATCACGTTTTTTGTTCTAAGTGTCTGATATACAACGCCGTGGTCTTCATTTAGGGCTTCCACCACTTCACCGTTTCCTACATAAACTGCCACATGGTATATGCCAAGAAATCTTCCGTTGTCATGTCCGCCGTAAAAGATTAAATCTCCCGGCTCCATATCTCTTACATCGAGCCTTGTGGAATTTACGACCTCTCCTTTGCTGTATAGCTTACTTGCCTCAGCCGCAGCAGTCGGAGGATATCCGCCTCCATAACTTATGTCCACACCACCTGCCTGCCAGCTATAGTAAGCAAGGGATGAACAGTCATATGCATAGCCGCTTGCTCTGTTTGCCTGCGAGTATGGATAGCCAACTCTTGAAAGGGCAAACCTGATAACTTCCTCTTGTCTCCCTGTAGCTCCTGAATCATCCACAATCGCATCTATTTCCTCATCTGTTAGGCTTTCTTCTGAAAGAATCCTTCCTCGCCCTGAAAACCTTGATACAAATCCTGTAACTGTGGTACTTACGCTGTTTATGGAAGTAAACATGCCAACCACCAAAGATACAAGAATCATAAATACGATAAGAAACATCAAAACAACCATTACATGCGGTGCAATAAGAGCTGCTATCTTGGCAAAAAGCCCCTTTAAGTACGTAGCCGGATTAAGAATCTCTGTCACTACTCTGACTGCCCCGGTATTTCCGTCCTTAATTGCATCCCCTGTTGCTTTATCAGAGCCAAGGTCATTTCCTATCATGCCTTTTGCCCTAAGCATCTTGGCTACGGCTGTTTTATTGGCTGCCGCTCTTTTCTCCTTGGATACTGACTTCTTTGAAACATCTTTTGATACAGACTTTCCTGCATCTGCTTTTTCTGTACCCTTCTCTGGCTTCGAAGGAGTCTGTGCTGATGCCTCTGCCCCGAAAGTCTTTTGGGGCGGGCTCTCAACTTTGGCTTCTTTCCTCTCGCTATCCGTTCCTTTCGCTTTCTTCTCATCTATAAAAGCCTCCTTCTGCTTTAATTTATGGAACTTCTTCATTTCCTTCGCTTTTGCTTTATGCTTATTTGCAGAAAGGGAGGCCAATCCGCTTAGTGTAAGATCCACTTTTGCAGATGCATCCTCCCCATCTCCTTTAGAAAACCTGGAGGCTTCACCTACGGCAAAGTTAAGGGCATAGTCTTTAAATTTCACATCACTTGTAAACCGTGCTCCTTCCTCTTTAAACCCCATAGCCACCTCCGTCTGTGTTTACGATTTCATAAATTTCTGACTCCTTGCTCATCCTCATATCAAAAGGAACTGTTACGCTTCCCATCTTAAGAAGCCCCGTTCCGCTCTCTGCATTGTCAACAAAGTTGAACATGGCAGGAGATATACTCGGCAAGAACTCCATAAGCTTTTTCTTATCCACGGATGACTGGGATAAAAGTGCAAAATACTCCGTATTTGAAAGAATCGCTGAAAGCTTTCCGGCATTCTCATCATTCAAAAGATCAGACATGTTCTGAGTTATGCCATTTAAGATACCGCTCATCTTTCTGATTTCTTTCCAAAGCTTCAAAATAAAGTTTGCTACCTGGTCAACTGCCAAAAGCTCATGGAACTCATCAATATAAAGATGTGTCCACCTGCCGACCTTGGCATTTACCTTGATCTTGCCCCTTAATGTTTCCATCATGATGAGCATGCTGGTGATACGAAGATTGTCCTTGAGCCCTGCTATATCAAATGCAATCAGCCTGTTACTAAGATCTACATTTGTTCTGTGGTTAAACAGATTCAGTGACCCGTTTACAAAAATCTCCATAGCTGCCGCTAAGTGATCTGCAAGGTCTGTTCCTTCATCCAAAAGTCCCTGATATACATCCTGCAGTGTCGGTGAATAAGCTCTTACCTGCTCTTCCTTGGATAAATCCTCTGAAAGACTTACCTGTGTGATTTCTTCCTTCATAAACTCCGGCACTTCATATTCGGCTGCTTTTTCTGTCTCACCGTTAAGGCGCTTTCTCATGCTATAATTTGCCGAGTACACCTTATCAATGACTCTATCAACAACGCCCTGCTCCTCTGCTTCCATATCTCTTTTAAGAAGTGAGGATATCAGCGTTAAAATAAAGTCTGCCTTTTCCGAAATAATCTCCCGAAGACCGGCATAGTCCACTCCATCAAAATCCACATCCATCGGGTTAAGGTAAAACTCCTTCTTTGAGTCAAAGCAGATAACTGTACCATGCATCTTCATCACAACAGGCCCGTATTCCGACTGAGGATCTACAATTAAGATCTGGTCTGTGGGATTGTTAAGATAAACCGATATCATCTCGCTCTTGGAAAACACGCTCTTACCAGAGCCGGACTGGCCAAGAATCATGCCATTATGGTTTTTCAGCTTCTTCTTGTCCGCAAAGATCGCATTTTGTGAAAGCTGGTTGATGCCGTAATATACGCCGTTCTCATCATTAAGCTCCTGAGTCTTAAAAGGCATGAACATCGCAAGGCAGCTTGATGACAGATTCACTACTCTCTTAAACTCCTGTATTCCATATATAAGTGCAGAGTTAAGCGCCTCCTTTTGCATTGCAAAGCAGCTCTTAAGCGTAAGGCTTTTAAGCGACGCAATATTCTTAAGTTTATCCTCTATCTGCACCAGTTCTTCTTTTGAATCAGCTAAAAACAACACAAGAATTGTTGTATTGAAGTAGTGGTCATCTAAGCTATCCAGTTCCTTCATAAACTGATCGAGCTTTTCTTTCTCGTTCAAAAGCTTCTGCGATGCATCCGCAAGATAGTCATTATTATTACGATTTCTTTGCTTCTCCCCCTCAATCTTCATTCCCACTGCCATGTACTTTCTTGAAATCTCCTGCTTAAAGCCTGAAATATCAAGAAGTTCATTATTGACTGTTACATAGCTTGTACAATTGATTTTGGAAAGAGAAGTTATGATGTCAGACTCCAAAGCCTTTGGATAATCCTCGATATACATCACTTTCCCGTAACTTCCGTTTAATACAAAGCCCTCATTATCAAACTCGATTGCGGCCGGAGACAGGATATTGATAAAATCCTGCCCCATAGATACCGCTTTCTGAAAGGAGAACCTATATCCGCTTTCAAGTCCTGTATGCATGAAGTTATAGATGAGCTGCATTCTTTCATCTATGGAAAGGGACTTCATAGATGATCCCTGCATACCGTTAAGCCCAAGTCCTATAAACGCTGACCTTATCGCACCTTCTATAGACATAAAAGTTGCCTTGGCATCCTTCACTCCATCCGCTGAAATGGTAAGCGTCAGATAGATAGTCTGATATAGCCCCTGCTTGGCATCAGATAGCTTTTCTCTGATTACCTGATTGTAGGAATCCCTAAGTCTGTCATCCGCATCCCCACGCTTTTTATAAAGAACCTTTTCGTGAAAGCTCTTCTCATCCACATGTTCATTGGCAATGCTATATGAAAACCTGCAGGGAATACCCTTTAATACCTTTGAAAAACTGACAATGATGGATTTCTGCTCCTCATCAGTCACACCTGCAAAGTTGATATCACTTAGCATGTATGTCTTTGAATACTTTCCTCCAGGCAGGGTAAATATGCCGCTCTCTTCAATAGCCTCTACAGAGAAGATATCCTGAACGCTATTTACCTCTGCGCAAACAGGAGTGTCATACATCTTCGTCTGCTCGTACTTCGTTTTGATTACCGCCATATTCCCTCCTGAAAATCTCATTCATTGTTTCTACGCCGACATTCCTTAGATTCTTGTAATCCAAAAGTCCAAGAGAGATCTGTGATAAGAAGCTATCTTTCTGCCCTCCGAATACCGGAGAAATCAAAAAACCTGCTCTTGCAAAGATGGTATCTACCGTCTTTTTTATGATCTCCATTGCATCCTTTGAATCACAAAGAAACGTAAGCTGTCCTGATACATTCAAAAACTCCTGTACCGAGTCACGGTTTAGAGTCCGTGAGTATCTTTTTTCAAGTGTTCTTACATAATCTTCCTTGTCGAGGTCACTTATCCCGACAAGATCAAATGTCACAAATACCGGGCATCCAAGTTCTTTTAAAAGTGACAGGGTATCTCCGGAAGCCTCATCCGGGTATTCCATGAAAAACATGGTCATTCCGAATGATCCTTCAATCTGGAAATGATCTCTTTCTTCCACAATCTCCGGAGATATCTCCTTTAGTAAATCCCGCTTTGCACGGACGAATGATGCATAGGAAAATGACCTCTTTTCTCCACCAAGCTGCATAAGAATTACCTTTATCGCTTCGTCTACGGTTAAGGACCGTACCCCTATCATTTGCTGTAATATCACTTCATCTGCTTCAAACTGTTCCCGTACCGGCTCATAGATATCACCCTCTGCAATAAGTGAGACAAATGCCCTCGCTGTATGTGATTCTCCTTTTGCCGGGGCAATCCTTTCTGTGATACGGATTCTGGATTTTACTTTTAGTGCCGCTTTTACAGCTCCCTTTATGCTTCCTGTCACTTCAAATACTTTGACCCATCTGCCGCCGTCAAAGCAAAAGGCACCGGACGGATCAAAACTAAGGAATCCCATGCTATTTGCAGATTTTTTCGGTGCGGAGATAAGCATCCTGTTTGCTTCTTTGATCAGGCGCTTTCTCTCTTTTTCCGCCTTTCTTTCCTCCCTGCTTCTCTCCACCCGTTCCTTTTTCTTTGTCATAGCTCCTCCTTACTTTCCGTCAAACCACTGATTGATCAGGGTTGTGATCTTGTTCTGGAAATTTGGAAGCAGAGTCTTAGTACCGAAAATGTACAAAAGACCAGCAATTCCGGCTGCTACTGCAATGATGATGAACATAATGATGATCTGGTCTACAGCAGGCTTCTTCTGCGCAAGTCTCACCTTCATACCGATCAGCATCTCATCAAGCTTTGAAACTACCTTTCTCATATCCGTTTTCTCCTTTCGTTTGGTAGGGCTTCCTTGCCCTTCGTAAGTTATGTGGGACACCGAAAGCTCTAATCCGAAACGAAAATAATAAAATTTGCAAAAAAATACCCCGAACCATGATTTCTCACGATTCGAGGTAATATAGTTTTCTTAAACTCTTAATCGATTTTTATCCACTTTACCATATCTGTATCCTTATATAGGTTTGATTTATGCTCCTTTTTACTTTCCTCTTCAATTAGTTGATTTAGGACTTTTATTTTCTCCTCTTTACTGAGCTTTTGCCTTTCCATTTCATCCATTATGGCATCTACCTTAATTCTGGCCATATATTTAAAAAATTCATCAATATATTTTTTACTCTCATCACCATAATAAATATTCATTGTAAACTTTCGAGGATTTGTACTCTTTCCTGCCACACCAATTCTCCTTCCTGACCACAGATTATTTATATTTGTATTATTGTATCCTTTTTATACTATTAAATCTTTTAGACTACAACAAAGGAAATAATGATTCACAAGACTATCACAAAACTGAAATACCCTTGCAAAAATGTCATATTTTTTCCATTTTACTATTTACATATTACCAGCATCTTTGGTATAGTACTGCTTGCGTCAGTTCCTGGCGCAGTTATTACGCTCGTAATAACTACATCTTCCAACTAACAACTGTAAATCAAAACACATCAACGAAAGGAATCATAATGTTTACTTTTGATGACTTAAAATCAATGGAGCTTACTGGCTTTGTTCCATTTAGTCCAACCAACAAATTCCGTGGAAAGATAGTCTATTTCCCTGAAAAAGAATACTTTACAATCCTAAACCGTGCCGGAAAAAACATAGAAGTTATGTCAAATAATACAGGCCATTGCTGGAATCTTATATATGAAAAAGACTGCTATACTATCATGCACAAACATGAGCTAAGCGACCCTTATCACTATCAGACTTGCATCGGCTCTCTTTATGATGTTGTTCTTTATATTGTGGGACATGATGAATACCAGATGAGAAACCGCCATAATGTCAGTGTGGAAGAAGAAAAAAGAAGCGGCTCCTATTTCTGGAAGCTCATTGATATTTACGGTCTTATAGCATAAAAGCTCCGGGATTTCTCCCGAAGCCTTGTCTTAATATGCTCCTCTATCTATTGAGGTATGAAAGAGTGTAAGCAGAGTCCTTTGACTTGTCAGCTTTTTCTTTGTCCTGTTCCCTGCAAAATCCTCTGTGATCAGAATATAATAATCCACCATATCATCCGTAAGATTAATGTCATAGTACACATCAAAATATGAATGTGTGTCAGGGTAGTCAAATCTATGATAAGTCGTGTCGGAATAGATTACTTCTTCATCCGTGCCTGTTACCTTATACAGGATGACGCTCTTTATTCCACTGCTCATGTTTGCGCCATGTTCACTTCTTACAATCTCATCATCTATGTGCTGATCAATGATATTATCCTGGCAGTAACCGGAAATAACTTTCCCTTCTTTTGTAACAAAGGTAATCTCTGTTCCGTCAATCCCCGGAGGCGTGATATCATATCTAGTCGTAACATAAACATCTGTCACATGCCCCACATTATCAACAGCCTCTATCTTCCAGATATGCTCGCCTTCATACTTTTCTTCAAGTGTATAAACTGTAGAACTTCCACCACTTCTGACTGTATGCCCGGTATCATCATAAATCGTAAGACTCCTTACTCCCGATCCTACTGTACTTGTTCCATACAAATAGTCGGTTGATCTTACTGATATCACTGGTGCAATGTTCGTCCAATCCGTTTCGGTATTCTCAGCACCTATAATCACCGGATTCGAGTGATCAAGATGAACTCTGCCTGTACTTGCCTGAATGGAATGACCCTGTGTATCCGTGGATATAGCATAGAAATAGTAAATTCCTTCATCTGTCTGAGTGAAACTATCATTCGTCCACCCATGAGCACCGCCATGACCATAACTACCCACGGTAGTTGTTGCTCCGGTAATGCAATTTACCCTGTACAGCGTAATACTTGAATTTCCTTCTCCTTCATCATAGCCGCTTACATTTACAGTTACATTTCCTGCAGTCCAGTCGGTTGTAGATACTGACAAGAACAACCCCTTCGACTGTGAATAACCGCATATCGGACAGTTCCTGCTATAGTTACCATCACCGTGAGAATGCCAGCTCGACATAGAATGATTTTCATACTGGGTAAGACCACATCTTCTGCACGTTCTCATGTGCTGCCTTGAATTTACGCAGGTCCAAGGCCCCCAATCATGTCCGAGTGGAGGCGTTGTAAAGATTCTCTCTCCCGGGCAGATAGAGCATTTATAAACAACTCTTCCCCCTGACGTACACGTAGCCGATGTTGATTCATAAAGATACCAACTATGACCGGAACATCCATCGCCATCGTTATACCAACAGGTCATACCGACATAGCAGCTATTGATACCATAATCCCTGCATCCACAATCAGCGTTATGACAGCTTCCTGCAAATACAGGCATGGCAGGGAAAAGAACAAACGTCAGCAGTATGCTAAGCCCTGCCAATGCTTTTCTTATAATCTTCATAAGCTCCTCCCTTACTTACAGCAATTTCCCGTGCAATCCTCTGTGCAGCCACCTACTCCTCCACATGAAGGGCAAGCGCTATCAGAATCACTGCAACATCCATCTGTCCCTTCGCAGCTTTCTTCTTCACAAGTACCGCAACCGGAATCAGATCCGCAACCACATCCTCCGGTCTCTCCTTCCTTGTAGTATGAGAATCCAAGATAAGCGGTCTTTGTATAAGTAATGTCCCCTTTTACGTACTGCACAATAGCAGTGAACATCGTAGGGTACTTGGTGCCATCCTCCAGCTCAGAAAGGCTGTAATAGCATGTAGATTGAATCAATCTGTCATAATCCATATCACCAAGCATGGAATAGAGAATGCTGCAATCTCCATTAAATTCATAGCTTTCCTCTTTCATGAGCTCATACTTTTCTTCGTCATAGGAAGCATCCGTCATGTCATAGTCAAAACCCGATGATTTCCTTGCAAGTTCAAAAAACTCTGCCATATCAGTACATCCTTGATAGCTAAAACCAAAGGCATCTGCAAAACTAACCTTTTCTATCTTAGAATCATCAAACCCGTCTTCTGTAATGCACTGCGTATAATCTGCCGTTGAATCGGAAAGAGCCGTGAGATTTACATCTGACATATAGTAACTGGTATATTTAAGCTTCTGGTTCCCTTTCCCATCGTCTACAACCTCCGTTAAGATTTTTTCAACCTGAACACAAGTGTTTTCACTAACTGCCTTATCTGCTGAAATCTTCTCATAGCCGTTACCCGCACTTACTGCCTTGCTTTCATTATCATCTTCCTTGGTTTCCTCATCATCCACCGTTTCCTCGGAAGTTTCTTCTACTGATGTTTCTACCTTCTGGGAAGATTCATAAAGTCCCTTCTTTTCCATCACATGCCTTAAGATCAGTGCTGCTATAATCGTGACTGCAAACACTACAATAAGCATCTTTATAATTCCGGAATCTATCTTCATATCGCATATCCTCCAATTCGTATCATTGTTTGATTTAGTTTCTGTTCTATCGCTTCAAAATAAGTTCTTTCTTCCCCTGTCCAGGCATTCCTGACATCGTTTGTAATAGCTGAAATTGACATAGCTCCTGTCTTTCCTGTAAAGAAATAGGTTCTTACCCCTTCCTTTTCGATGCCAATTCTCTTAAGTGGCACATCTTTTCTAAGGTAATCAGTAACTGCCATTTCAAGGTTGTCCGATGAAAACAAAGCTTCATCAGAAAGTCTTCCAGCTTCATCCAATACTTCAACCACTATCTTTGCTCCCTTAAAATCAACGGGATTCTCTGGAATAGAAGTCTCTACTTCAACTGTCTCAACCATGCCATGAAAGTATCGAATGCTTTCTGAAAGCTCCAAAAGCTTCTCTCTTGCCTCATCACATACAACATGATTTTCAAGAATCAGCTCCAGGTCTCCGACATAGTTAAGGCTTTTCCCTGCTATTATGTTTCTTATAATGTCTTCCTTATCATCTGATACAGTAAGGTCATAACCTTTCATGTAACCGACATAGCTGTCAGCAACTGCAAGAGCTCTGTAGTAATCGCTTCTTTCCTTCTCTTCAAGGTCAAACATCATAAGCACCAGCCGGTTATAGTAATCTTTGAAATGCAGATACTCCTGTACAGAAAGATTCTTACCTATATGCTTTTCAAAGCACACGCAGATATAGTTGAAGTAGAGCTGCATCGCCTTTTTCTCACTGTCTTCAAATGGCTTTAGGATATATTCCCCGGAAAGAAGGTCTGTTGTTAGAAACTGGATAAAGTCCTTACTTACATTCATAAGTTCTAAAAGGCTCTGATCCCTGTTGTCATACACCCCTGCTGTAGCATTCCTCGTATATCCGAAATAAACATTTCCCTTACGAAGAAATATTGAAAACTCCGGGATATCCTTACATACATGGCTCTCTGTATACTTAAGAGCTCCATCATAAAAAGGAATCTCTTCACATCTTGAATCTGCCAGTTTACTCTCTTCCTCTTTTAAGAAGGATTTGACTTCCCTTTTATGCCGGATATTTTCAAAAAATCCTGCAAGCTTCTCGACTTTTTCTGAAAAAACATGTCTCTTTGGCTTAAGAGGTTTTACCTCTTCTTCCACAGAAGGAATAACCTCTTCTTTTGCCTCTATCAGACTCTCAGGCTCTTTTTCGATCTTCTTTTCTGCCCGTTTTATCTCATCCTCAAAAGCTTTCAGATACTTCTCTGACTTATCAAGCGTCTTTTGGATCACCTCTTTCTGATAATCCTCTGCTGTAAGGGCATTTACTTTTGACAAATGGATGATGTTTACAACCTTGGTCTTCTGAGCATGAAATTCCTTTATAAGCTCTCTTATTGATACCTGATCAAAATCAGTCTTTCCTGCTTCACAAAGAGTCTTGATCTTTACAAAAGAAACTGCTGCGTTTGAAAGTTCTGTTACGCCCGGCGAGCCCTCCTTTGAAAATAGGTGTGTATACACGGACAACTCCCTTTGAAGCTCCGTATCTTCCATACGCCTCTGAACAATAAGAAGTGTCTGGGCTCCTTTAATCTCAAATCTTTCGCCGGGGATAGCATTTAGAATCCCAGCCATATCAGGAAGCTGCTTTTTTATGATTTCTATCTCATCATTCATATAATGCTCACCTCCTTACTGATTCCATATAAAATGACCATAATAAGAATCATTGCGAACCCTGGAACAACCGCTATATCAGAGTGCCTGTCAAGCTTTCTCTTTTTGATAGCTGCCTCTATAAGACCAGCTATAAGAGCAATCCCCTGAACACCCACAAGTAATATGCAGACAACAAAGCCAAACTGCAGCATGTTCTTAAGGTCAAAAGTGCTTAAAATGACGCCCGTAAAAAGGAGCCACATGTCACTGTCTCCATCTCCCCACATGCCACTGATTTTGTAGGCCGCAAATAGCGCAATCGTCGCACTCCATGCCGTTATCACAAATATAGGATTATCCTTATAGAGAATTACTGAATGAGCCGCCCATGCTCCTGATAAAAAAAGCACCGGGAAACTGTAAATCATCCGTTCCTTCAAATCCTGGGCTGCCAGGAATACGAGAACGGGAATGGTTGCAAGTGCAAGTGAAAAGTAAGTCATGCGTCCTCCTTCCTGAAAATCTCGTTAAACTGTAGTCTCTTTGTTTTTTCATCAAAGCCGCTTACTTCAAGGATTTCATCTATCGAAAAGTGGCTCATATGGATAAGCACAAAGGGCGTGCAGGTAAGCATCTCACAAAGCGTCTCCATAGGATAATCCGAAATATACCTTGCACACTGAGCCAGCCTTATCACACTACTTGCCGCATCATTGGCATGAATCGTTCCAAAAAATCTTGCGCCTGTGCTCATGGCTGTGGTGAATACATATAATGCCTCACCGCCTTTGATCTCTCCGATGATGAAATTATCAATGTCCTGCAATAGACCAAGCCGAAGCTCGTCCTCCAATGAAAAATCTGTTACTGTGTCTTTTTTCCGAACCGTCATCGTATGCTCAAACTGAATCTGAGGATGTACATTGGAATACAGCTCATCCGACTCCTGCGATACAAGCACTGACTCCCCAAATGGAATGCAGTCAATCATGTTGTTAAGGAGTGTGGATTTACCGGATCCGCCTCTGCCTGATATCAAAAATCCGTAGCCTGCACATATTCTGTCCTTCAAATACGCAATCATTTCTTCATCAAGCATTCCGTTCTCAATCAGGTACTCCCAGGAAAGCTTTGTCTTTGGCATCTTTCGGATATGAATATTGTTCTTCTCTGTGGAAGTGATACAGGATAGCTGTACATCAATACGAAGATAGAAATCCTTTACCCCTTTTCTGTCCGTGCAGTGTGAAAGGGCATATTCTTCACTTTTTCCAAGTCTGTGAATACGAAGGATCCTTGAAAACCAATCTTTATAATCTGTCTGGTCAAAGAATTGGCATTTTGCCACATATCTTCTTCCATTTGCCTTTACTACGATATGGTCATAATCAAGTACCTTGATATCAGATACTTCCTTTGCTTCTACAAGCGGAGTTAAGACATAATACCCAAACACACACTGCCGGAACATTTCTAAGAGCTTCCTTTCCTCTTCCTCGGAAATCCCCCTGAGGCGCTCCCTAATAAAGTCCTTTGCTCTGTCCATGAGCATTATGAAATCCTGCTCCGTTCCCGTAATGCACTTTGTTACAAGCGCAGGGTTAAGATCACAGATATTTGCCTTTAGCTGCATAAACTTCGCATTCAATTCCCTATCAGAAAAGAGCGAAAAAACAGGGTAGAAATCAGATTCAAGTTTGAGCGGAGCCTTCGATTTAGGTTCATACCTAAGCTCGCTCATAAAATCCTCCTTTCTACCCTTTATGTGGGACACACCTTGGTCTAATCCGAAACCTGGCGTCTTACTTTTTTCGCTTTTTCTTCCTGCTGCTTTTCTACAAAACTCTCTGCATCCTCCCTCTTATCAAATGAATGGCATTTATATAATCCGTACTCTGCCTTTAGTTCTGATATGCTCCGGTTAAAGTCTTTTATAGACATGTCCTTTGAAGAAAGCTCAGATAACTGTTTCCCTGATCTATCAAAGACAGTAACAACAGCCTTTTCTGTACGTTTCCCGTCAATAATATCCGGTGTGATAACAACTCTTATGTATGCCCCGTCAGCTCCATCCGCTGCAATGAACTTTATACAGCTCTCAAAAACACCCATCTGCATGGCTCTCATCCTTGCCTTTGAAAAGCCGATTGCATCATAAAGGGATGTATATTCTGAAATGCCCTGTTTGAGCTCATTTTCCTTGAATCTCAAAATAGTTTTATATTCATCAGAAAGCTCCTTTGACTGTGCCGTGGCATACAGTATCTGATTCTCCTGATCTTCAATATAGGCAGATACTTCAAGAACGCTCTTTCCATATCCGTTTTCTAATCTTTCACAGAGCTTTTTATATTCCATGTAGGAAGATAAATACTCACCACAGGCAGCAAACTCATATAGGTACGCTTTTCTTGCATACTTTTTTATCTCCTTGTAGAGCCTTATGATTGGCTGATAGGTCTTTAGGTTTTCCCTGACAGCCTTCTTTTCTGCTGCTATTTCCTTCTGACGGGCTACAATATTATCCAAGGCATCCTGAGCATTACCAGTATTTGGCGCATATACCCTTATAAGCTCATATACACCCGCCGTGCGCCTAAACTCATCAGAGAGCCTTTGAAGCTGCCAGTTTGACTCCTGCCTTTCTCTCCAAGGATTCCTGCCAAGTTTTAAAGCCCTAATGCATTCCTTTTTTTCATCCTCTGACATATCCTTAAACTTTTTTAGAGGAGATGTCTTTACAAAGACTGATGCAGGGTCCTTCTTTCTTCCTACATGCTCTCCAACTTCACTACGTATCAATTCCTCTCGCTTATTAAGGATTCTGTCTCTGATTGCCTCAACCGTATACAAGGAGCCAAGCCGATAGCTTCTAATACCTCTTGTCATCCCCTCTGCCTTAAGACTTAGATATTTTCCACAATTAACCACGATTCCCTGTTTTTTTAAGTCTTTTAAAAACTCCTCGAAATCCTCAGACCGCTCTACTGCCTCATCAACAGCCTGCCTTAGCTTAACTACTCTCTCTCCGAAAGAAACCTTATCCTCCTGCTTTTCCTTTACCCAAGCTTCATTTAGCGTAAAACCATACTTCTCAGCAAGCCTGTTAAGAGCCGGATCAAACACCTTACTCATAAAAGACTTATCCATATGAATCTTCTTACCACCAAGCCCAACAGTATTTAAAATGAAATGAATATGAAGGTTTTCTGTATTGGTGTGAACCGCATACACTGCCTGATTATTTGGAAATATCTCCTCTAAAAGGTCATTTAGAAGCATCATAAGTTTCCCGGCATTCTTCTTATCCGACTCTGCTGCGTCAAGAGATATAATGCCGTGTAGTGCCACCCTGCCTCCAAGCTTTCCGTGAAACTCCTTTACCTGCATCATTTCATTTGTAGCATTCTCGATATCTGAGATATTGCGGCATCCAACATAAAGCCCCTCCAATGTCTTTACATCATTCGTGACATAGGTAAGCTCCCTTCCTATCTGAGCCTGGCTTCCTCCAAGGGTCTCATCACATTTTTCGCTATTTGTTATGTAGTCAATGGAATCTGAAATCTGTGCTCCGGCGCCTCTTCCCTTTGAGCCATCCTTTATATTCCAGATTTTTGCAACAATACCTTTTGCCATAAATACCTCCAAAAAAACAGGGCTGCCTATTATGGCAGCCCCGCTTACATCTTAAAGTTCCTCGTACTTGGAAAGCACCTGCATGTTGATATCCTCTCGAAGAGCCTTTGTCATAGGAAAACATACATCCTTGTACTCCCCATCTGAGTTCTTCCATGAAGGATATGCCACAAAAAGGTCTCCGCTTTTTGCTCTCATAACCTTGATACCGGATACAACAAACATTCCTTCAAAGGTGATGGAACCACTGGCAAGGAACTTATCATCACCTTCCCTCTTTTTAAGTCTCACTTCGGAAATCTGCATAACAAGGATCCTCCTTATCGTCCACGTCCCTTATGGGGCTTAGCTGCATCTTCCGCCTGAGTCTGCTCCTGACCTTTGGACTCATCCTGATTGTGGCTTTTGTCCTGAGCCTCCTGGGCAACTTCCTCCTGCTTACGATGAAACTCTTTCATGATGGCATCGGTGATCTCATGATAGAACTCTTTGCTAAGAGGGAAAGCAATGTCTTCATACTCACCGTTTGCACGTTCTCTGGAGGGAAAGGCAACAAAATTTCTTCCCTTCTTATCCTCCATGACTCTCATACCACGGACAGCAAATGCATTATCAAGCGAAAAGCTTCCGATGGCTTTTACACCGCCTGCATTATCAAGCAGGTTCATTCTGATATCTGTAATCTCCATACCCTTACTCCTTATCTGTGGTGGCGAGGTCTTGAAACCTCTGTGTTTGCTGCATCATAGCTCTGCTTATCCTCAGATACCTTTGAGATATCCTGACTTAAGCCATCTACGTCTGCTAAAGACAAGGTCTTTGTCTTAGCATCGTACTTATAAACGTGATCAGAAAGCTGCTCTTCCTGAGAAACCTGAGTCGCGTTTACTTCTCTTACCATCTGTGCGAGTTCCTCTGGTGTACCGAAGTTTGCAGAAATGGCGATTGTCTCATGGATCGATGAAGGTAAGATGTACAAATCTGTACCAAGCTTTTCAGAAAGTTTTTCAAGTGCATCTGAGTAGATAATACTTGCAGCACCGTTTACCTTCTGCTCGTTGCTGATGACATACATCATCTTATCTTCTGCAACCATAGGCATCATGTCTTCCGGCATACCACCCATCATCTCGGCAAGCACACTTCCCATGTCCTGAACCTTAGCAGGCATGATAGTTTTACTGTTTTCCATTGCACATGCATGGAGTTCATCCAGCGAAATATCCCACTGCTTCATATGTTCATCCTTGATGGTAATAGTTCCGATACCATCTGAGCCGCCACCAAGATATACCTTATAAATGATGGCCAGATCCTCTGTCAGCTTATGAGGTGTGTTCTGGAGCATCTCGGCGTTTTTCTCGGCATTTACGATTGCAACAACAACATGAGACTTGATAAACTCTACATCCTTAAACTTCTCAGCAATGCTGCTAAAGTCTTCGGAAGGGTTCATGTGCTCAAGCTCAAGCTGCGCTACCCTTTCCATGACTACATCAATATCCATGCCCTGTTCCTTATAGTTCTCATAGAACTGATCCAGGTAGATATTAGGGCATACAGGGTTTTCGCCTGTGCGAATCGTGATGCCGTGGAGCTGCTTTCCGTTATTCTTGTTTACGGTCTGCAAGTTTACCTCCGCATCCGCAAACTCGGAAGGCAGAAAATCTTTGATGTTGTCCTTCACATACTGCTGAAATGACTCGAAATCAAGCATTGTCCTTTTCCTCCTTCTCCTTGATTTTTTCTGCAACTGCCTTTACAGTCGCCTTTACCTGCTCGTTTTTTGTGAAGTTCTTTTCTACCTCCACATGAGCATTTCCAAAAGAATAATCCATATCGCTACCTCCTTATCTTTGTGTGCTGGATTTTTTCCTTTCATCCTATTTGTGGGACATGTATCTTTCTAATCCGAAATACAAAACAAATATTTTTATCTTTTTTTGTGTGGTGTCGGTATATACGGCTCTTTTTCCTCTGATACCATAGGAAGAGATTCCCTTTCCTTCTTAAGTTCCCTTATCTTTTCTTCTATAGAAGAAGAGAGCTTATCCGCTGTCTGTTTGATCACATCCAGGCTTTCCTTAAGTTCGGAGACTTCCTTATCCTTACTCCAACCGGATATATACCCAAATGAATAGTCAGAAGTATCAAGCCCAATCATCTGTGTTACCCAATATGCAACCGATTCCGCCTGAACCTCTTTGGTCTGCCTGTCCCACTTATCCTCTTTACTGCCATGTCCAAGGGTTGCATGCGCAATTTCATGAACCATCGTCTTTAGCATCTGAAGCTGCGGCAGACGTTCATCAATCACAATCTTTCCTGCAGTCGGAGAATAATATCCGTTGGCACCGCCGTTTATTGTTTCAAATGACACCGGAACCGGGCTGATACTTATAAGAACACTTTTCATTTCCTCAAAAGAATCAACAGTTTCATTTAGTTCCGATGCAAGAGTAGGCAGCGGATCTCCGCTTGTCTGTGAAACATCGAAAACATATACCGGCCTAAAGGCCTGATACTCTCTTGTTACCTTCTCTGTTTTTTGGTTCCCGTTTTCATCAACAACAGCCTTGTTATTCTCATCGAAGACCTCTTCTACAACCTCAGTCTTACCTTTGATGGGAGCCAAGATCATAATCCCGTGCTCTCCTTTATTGACTGTCCTGTTAAATTCGGTCTGCCATTTTCGGAAACCGCAAACAAGGCTTGCTTCTGGTAACTGGCTTGCAATAAGTATGCAGTTATTGATGGAATACCTCGGGAACTTAGACATAGCCGAGATATATTCCTGATACTTTTCAGAAGTAAAGATTGCTCTGACGCCATCCTCTAATTTCTTTTGGATAGCACTCATCTTCTCTTCACGAGTTTGTCTTTCTGCCATATGATCACTTCCTTACCGGATAAACCTTGTTTTGTTCAATCATCTGGTCAACAAGCTCGCATAGGTTTTCATCAAAGTACTCAGAGACAGATAGGATCACGCTGATAACTGCAAGATACTCGCTACTCTTCTCATCATGTGGATGACTTAAGTAATCTCTTGAATACCTGTCATAAAGATGGTCAAGCAAGTCTATTCCATTGATGCGAGCACATCTTATGTATGTCTTTTGCCCTTCTGAGAACCTGATACCATTTTCTTCTGCCGCTTTGATCTTCTTTTCAAACTTGTACATTAAATACCTCCCTTCTTAAGCGCCTTTGATTGTTCTCATAAGGTTAGTGGGACATGCATAGCCCTAATCCGAAACATAAATAAAAAAATCCCTGACATCTCTGCCAGGGAAAATATCACCTATGCCGTCTTGGCCTCATGGTCACATGCTCTTCTGCAACACTCGGCGTGTTCATATCCAGTTTGTTATAATCACTTTCAAGTTTTATCGCTTTCATGGGAAGGATTCCCTTCTCTCTAAAGCTGAAATATTCACTGTTATCGCCTCCAACAATAATATGATCCACAAGTGGAATCCCTAAGATCTCACAAACTGTGACCATCCTGTCTGTGAGCATTGTATCTTCCTTACTTGGATTAAGATTAGAACTTGGATGGTTATGCATCATTACTATATTTACCGCGTTTGAGAGAATCGCTGTTTTCATGATTTCCCTTGGGTGAGCTATTGCCTGATCTATCGCACCCATGCTACAAACACTACAGTTAATAGGAATCCCGTCCGTTCTAAGGTTAATTACGCAGATAACCTCTCTATCCATCTGACACAGATACTCACCCAATGCTTTAACCGCATCCTCTGGGGAACGAATCGGTGTTTTACTCATAAGAGGTTTATCTTTAACCAGCCTTACTGATGCCATATCAAGCTGATTCTTATACACTTCCTTCACTGTCGCCATCATCCACCTCCAGCTTGATATTAATAATGAAGTCTTCTTCCTGAGCATTTACAAGCTCAACGACCTCATCCATCGTATATTCTTTATCCTTTATTTCCATCCGAAACCTCCTTATGAAATCTCCCTGAAAACAACTCTTTTAAATCCGAAAGTTTTTGCATGATAAGAAGCCTGTCTGTATCAGAAAGATCATCTTTCATTGCAATAACCTTTAGATCTCTTTCTATGCTTTCAAGTGCATGTATCATTTCTCTGTACTGTAATACTGGCGGTCTGATATCACGCCTGCCATTAAGCAGGCACTTAAGATACTGGGATCTTGTCATGCCTGCTTTGTCACATGCCTTATCGAACTGTTTTACTTCCTCTTCCGTCAAACTCATAAAAAGCCTCATCATATCCCTCCCTTAAAAAGGTAATTCCTCATTGTCCATTGGCGGCATCTCAAATCCATCATCGGGAATATCAATATCGCCATAAGAACCAGGAGCAATATCTTCAACAAAATCCGGCTTCTTAGGTACTTCCTCTTCTACATCATCAGGGAAAGGATCATCTTCCTCTTCTTCCTTATAAGAATACTTACTTATTGGAAGACCTACTGCTTTACGAAGTTCATTGATCTCATCAATGGGTACAAGCTGAAACTTTGTCTTTCGTCCGTTATAGTCTGCTGTGATATACCACTTTCCCTCGATAAGTTCACGAGCCAGGTTGAGCTTCATCCTATACTCGCTCGCATCTGCGAACTGGCTTAAGAACGCCACTGTATTTTCATATGTTGAGCAGGTATCCGGATCTTCCAATATATAAATGAGGAAATCTGCATTGATACAATGAGCCCCGGCATATGTCAAAAGCCTCTCAATATGTGTGTTATGATACTCAGAGTTCATGGCATACATCATGAGCTTTTCCTGATTGGTAAGCCTGTCAGACTTGATAATGTTATTTAAGGAAATGAATCTGTTGCGAAGAATCTTATCCCTCTCTTTCTGACGCTCACTCTTACCATCCCCATGCGCCGGGAATAACTGCCCTACTCTTGATTCCACCTTCTTGACCTCAGCATTATCTCTGACTCTCTTTGAAAAGAACCTCTTTGTTCCCACAGTCTTCATTGTTCTAAGTGCATGATTTTTCTCTGTCAGCTCATGCCCCGGCTCAAATCCTGCATCTTCGGTATCTGTCGGTATCTCTTCATAGAAAGAATCGAGCTCTCCGCCATACCTTGCAACACAAGCATCTACATCCAATAACTCGTCAGGATCCACAAGGAAACATTCGTCTGATGGATGCACCTTTGGACCCACAGATATGCTGCTTGCCACAAGTACTTTTCTTTCCAGTTCTGTCTTTAAGGATCCCCCAGCCCTCTTTGAGAGCTCTGCCTTAAGCTTGCTGATATAATCTTCCTGCTGCGTAATCTTTTGTGAGTACTCCTGCAGCTCAGATGTCAGATCAGCAATCTGCCTTTTTAGCATCTCAATCTCTTCTTCCAGTTCCTGTTCAGAATCCTGCCCATAGCCCTTTGGAATAAGTTTTTCTGTCAATGTTTGAAGATCCTCTGCCAAAGTCTGGTAGTCATATGACAGCTCATCTCCGTTTATAGAGATATAAGCAGGCTGCCCTGTCAGGTACTCCGTTCTTCTCTGAAAGGTTCCACCAGTAGCCCCTTTCTTTTTTAAGGCTGCTTTCATTTCTTCTACAGAGCTAATCCCAAGAGCCGCCACTTCATAAACATCTGAGTACTCTGCTATTTTTTTAAGCACTGCGTAATCCATCCAAAAACCTCCTTTCGTGCTTTCTACCTATATGTGGGACATACTGAAAGCAAATCCGAAACAATTCTTATAAAAATCTGTACGCTCCCGTACTACGCACCCGTATAATCTCCCTGCTTTAAAACGGCATAAAATACGCACCCGTAACAAGCTCAAAGCCGCACAAACACTGGGTTGTACGCATCCGTACAGCCTTTAAAAACAGGCTTTATAAAATTGTAAAAATGAATTTTGGGAAATTACGGTGCCGTACCACCTTAAAACCTGAAAAATAGGGCATGTACGACCCCGGACAGAAATTATGAAAAACAAGAAAAAAAGAATAACAGGATACGCCTAAAGTTGCAGGCTAACTTTACGCAAACCATCTGCCTATGGCATCCGGAATAGGGAGTGCCCTATGACCCCCAGTGTACGGAAAAATTGGAAAAAGAAAGAGCGACGTCATTTCGGCGTCACCCTTAATCTTTCATGACGTCATTTTGACGTCAATTAATCATTATCTGTATCTGAAAAATGGGATTTTATTTCCGCATTATCTCTTAAGAGCTTTCCACTCTTATCTCTCCAATAATGCCATCCATTCTTATTACCATGTGCAAGAACCGATGCTGATGATGATAAAGCCGTACTTCCTTTGAAGTTAGAATAGAATATATAAGGCTTAACAAACTGTAGTTTTCCATCAACTTCTGCAATGTATCCCTCATCAATAAGTTCCTGCCTTGTATCCTCTACCCCCTGGAAGCTTCCGCCATCATCCCTCTCTAACAATGTAGAACCAGAATCCACTTCAACACTTCCATCTTCCAAAGAAAGGTATCCTACGGCTATTGCTTCCTTATAATCTAGGAATATCTCTTCTCGTTGAATAATATCCTCGCTAATCTCCGGATACGGATAAAGCTCTATCATTTTTTCAATAAGCTCATTGGTTCTCTTATCAATTTCCTCAATTGTCCATTTTTCTATCTTGAGAATTTCCTCATTGATTTTTAAATGGCTTGTGCTTTTTAATATTTCATTTTTGTATTCCCAGAGTTTATCTCCCATTGCGCTATTATCGCTCTTTGCTGCAAGAGTAAGATTTCCCAAACGGTGAAGATTGTATGTATATGTCTCCTCATCGATCTGTAAAGCTTTCATCCACTCTTTTGATTTTGACTGTGGCATAACATGCTCTACGCTCAGTGATGACAAATCTACTGGAGCCGGATTATTTTTGAGTTCTAGTTTGTCAAAGAATATACGCAGGGTTGCTCTTAGATTATACATATTTGCTGTAGTAATGGTTTCGCGCATTTGCGTATCTGTCGGCATATACATTGCATTGCCAACATTTTTTGTCACGAGATTCTTTCCAGCAATATCTATTATATTTTTATAATCCCCGTTACACTCTTCGAAAACATCTCTAATAAAAGTCGGGAACATTCTTGTAATACTACTCGTATCCAAATCGCATAGTGCTCTTCTGATAAGGTAACAATTTATCATCTGTACCAATTGGCTAAATGTTTCCTCTGTAATATCCTTCTTCTTATAGATCAAATATAACTCCATTAGTGCTGGAGCCGGCATCTCTGAAAGAATACGCCTAAATTCTTTTATAGACTCTCTTATAGCACTATCAAGTTCATTAATATCTCTACGATAGATGCTATAATATGCCTCAGCATACTGAACAATATCTTTAAGGAGATTTTCCGTTTCTACCTTACTATCCTTTACCCAAGATACAAAATTGCGATATATAGCACTTTTATTCGGCAGTGAATGCGTTCTTACTGCCAGATACATACGGAAAAATGATTCCAACTTCTTAGAATCACTTGAAATATAATCTTCAATCTTCTTCCAATAATCTTTGTAATACTTTTCTTGAACATCACTTTGAAGATCCATAAGTATAAAGTTTCTAATCAGATCGGACGCAGTAAGCTTAACACCTGTAGCATTAATACTTTCAAAAATCTTCTGCGCATTATCCTCTTCAGAAATCGGAACACATACCACATAAAGTTTATTCAGTGCCATTAATATATCATTTGCTGAATATCCATCGCCAAGCAACGCCTTAAGCTTGCTAATAACATAAAGGTAGTTTTTGTAAACGTTTGACTCATCCTCTTTTATTTCATCAAACTTTTCTTCTACTATCTTCTGATATACTTCATCATCTGCAACGAGAGGCTTAAGCTTGTATTTCATCTTATCCTCTGCATACGGATTTGTAAGGTACTGACCATCCAGATTATTAATGGAAGCTTCATCGCCCTTCTCTTTTAGTATCGCCTTGATTGCATAAAGTATGATAAATGTGGTTGTAAGGCGCTGCTGGCCATCAATAACAGAATACTCTCTTGTGAATGAATCAATAGGTGTATCTAGATAAATAAGTATTCCAAGAAAATGGTTACTGTATTCTCCCTTAAGGACACTCGTTAAATCCTCAAGATATTGAGCCACTTCTTTTCCTGCTGTCCAAGTATAATTTCTTTGATACACAGGTATAACAAACTGACAACCTTGGCTTTTTCTGAAAAAATCCAAAAGACCAGTTCGAATTGGCGGTTGTTGTTCAGCCATTATGCTTCCTCCTTCAAAAATTTAGTATGACATTCTGTCTTCGTATTACTGCGGACACAAATATCTTTTATTCGTCGTAAATGAGTCAAATATGTCGGCAATTTTAACTTCTTGTTTAGATGTTTTTGCTCCAAGTTCCAACAGTGTGAACACATCAATTGCCGTACCATTCACTGCAGTATCATTGCTTATTTCATTTAACGCATTTTCCTCTGGCACAAAATCCATACTAACAAATGCATATGCATGCCTCGGAATCATTTCTTTCATTAATTCCTGCTGATGCAAAGCTATATATTCCTTCATTTTACGTACGTCTGGTGCATTAAAATTATATTTTGAATATGCCTTTGCATCTATGATAAGTCCATATGATCTTGGCATCATATTATCTCTATAACGTGCAATAACATCTGCAACTCGTCCATTTCCTTGTCCAAGTTGAGTAGACTCATACCCCATAAAGGTAAAAAATCTTGTCACTGCACCTTCGAACTCAGCGCAGTTATCTCTTCCAGTGCTGCCATATCTTATCAAACTATCAACCAATCTAGAAGGAATAGAATCTGCGTATTCCACCACATAATGTTCAATGCTCTTTTCAAGTGAATCCTGAGAAGATGCATCAATTTTCGCAGAAACATTTTTCTGTTCATCAAGAATTAGATTATCCTGCATACAATAAACATCATGATCGTGAGAAATCTGAAATCCAGCTTGTGACAGACTCGTTAGTTCAAATTTAACAGTCTCTATATCAATAGCCATTCCATCCTGATTTATTTTAGCTGTTAAATCAGTTATTGGCGTAAGCTTCCTTTTCTGTAATGCTTTCAAAATCACATATCTTCGCTTTTGTACTATAGAAGAAAAAGGATTCTTCTCTGAACATAACATCTCTTGTGGCACGTATTTAGTCACTGATTTAGCATCATATCTTAATACGTTTTCAACCTCTTCTGTTGTGGTATATGTCTGAAGCGATTTTCCATAATAATCGAGTTTTTTATCAGGAACAACCCACCCGACCTGTTGTAGCCAGCTCAGTATTGTCCTTGCCCATTTATCAGCATCGCCTTCTTTGTCATTAAAGCTTGCTCCAATTCTTGCTACATATTCCGCTTCCAAATGTGTAAATCCACGATCTCCAGCGTAGCCAAGCTGAGCACCAATATCATATTTTGATAGGGATTTTCCATTCCTCCTACTATTGTTCAACAATGTTAATACTTGTATTACCGGAGGATTTGATAGAATACCTTTTTTAAATATTTCTTTCTCTTCTTCAGAAAGAACCCTATTTCTTTTCTTGATTATGGTACTTTTGGGAGCGGTTATTAATTCCCTACCAAGATCAGTTATGACATATCCCTGAATGTCTCTATCTAAATGTACCATACCTGTAGCTACTATAGCTCTTGCACGACATCTTGCATCATATGTCCATTTTGCTAAATCAGGTTCCATCTGAATCCTATATGCATAAACTCTTCGCATAAACTCATTATGATTTATAGGTTCAGTTCCCACCAATTCCACCATATCCCTTACCATTGATAGATTTGATGTGTTTTGAACCCATCCGTAATTTGGCAATAACACTCCATCACCGTTATAATTACATCCTTCTTTTTGTCCTTTTTTTGCCATAAATCAGACCTCTTTTCTAAATACCAAAATATATTGATGAAGCTGGTTCATAATAAACGAATATGGATATCCAAATGGAAACAGAGACATTGCTTGATCATGCCAAATTCGCATTCCTCTATACTCCAATCCTTCAATCTTACATAATTCATTAATTATATCTGCATGTAATAGATGAGGGTTTCCAGGTTCTGGTTGAAAATCTTTACAAAAAACAACCATATATCCATGTTTTTTCAACCGGTTAAATGACAACTGCATGATTTCTCTAAGTGCTTTATAAAAGTCCTCTTCCTCCATATTTCCAAGATCGACATCTTTATCCGTATATGGAGTTGCACTATCATCGTTGTATAACTTTTTCCTTTGACCAGTCCTTTTCTTCCCCATCATATCTGAATATGGTGGATCCGCTAAAATTAGATCAAATGTCTCATTGGCAATTTCTGGATGAGACATCATATTCATTGAATCATCATGTATTATTGTCTTTTCTTCTATCTTTTCCTTCTCACAAACCTTCTTATATGCGTCAATATATTTTTGTTCCAATTCAATTCCAACGGCCACTCGATCCCCACCAGCTAATGAAGCACCTAAAAGTGTTCCTCCAACGCCACAAAATGGATCCAAAATCTTTCCATCTGCTTTCGTGAAAAACTTAATTATATCTCTCATTAATGCTGGCGGTTTTGGTGACGGATGTATTTTTCTATACTTCAACCCGACATTTTCTTTTGCAGTCGGACTAAATCCTGTAATCCAAACAGAGTTAGTAAAAAACAGCCATTCTTTACCAGTAAGATCATTTAATGTATTTCTTTTATCATAAATCCCCCTCTCACCCATATCTACACCGTTTTTTCCAGGCTTCTTAGGTTCATCTTTTTTTGACATAAATAATTATCTCCTTAAGCTTTCCATTATCTTCCTCAATGTTTCCATTGCTATTGGCTTTATATCTTCTATACGGTTTAAAAAATACTTGGATTTCGCCTATCTCTTCAAGTTTTTCGCATAATTCCTCGTATGGCATAATCCCATCTGTACTGTAACTTATATAAATGTGCTCAAAATCAGCTCTTCTCACTATGTTAACCATACTAGATACAGCCTTATCCTTCATACATAGCGGTGAGAGTTTTTCTTCATAATGTCTTCTTCCAGTTTTACCATATATATTTGGATTATCATATAATGTGACTGTTTCGAGTATGTGATAGTATGGTGGATACTGACGATTGTTATATGGCGGATCCAAATACAATATTTCCCCGTGAACATGCTGAATAACTGATGTTATATCTTCACAATAGCATTCATTTTCCTTTCCATTACTAAATGCAGGTAATTTCTCTAAATGTATCTTTTTATACTTTCTATCATCATCAATTTTTAAAAAGGACCCGTATGTACCTGATGTATTTGACACTCTTGTAACTGCATCAATAAGGCTTGCCTTATAATAGTAAAACTCGTCCCTACTAATAATTCCATTGTTCAATGCTTCTTCAAGATACAAACAAATAGCATCTATTTTTTTTGCATTCTCTTCCCAAAAATAATTCCTTTCTCCCTCACCTGACAAGGTATATTCTCTAAATATAAAGCCCTCAATTCCTTCCAATGAATTTAATTCATTGAGAATTCTCTCATAGTCTCGCGGTACATTGTTCCTTTTTATCTTTGAAATCTGTAGCGCATAGGAAAAATACATGTAATCATTAGAAATAACTCTAGCGCCTTTTTTCTTAAACATTTCACCCACACAAGCTGTACCAGCAAACAAATCAGCAACTGTAGCATTAGAATAATCACCATATGTACCAGTTATCGTATCATCAATAAAATTCAATATTCTATTCTTTGAGCCTATATATCTCATTATTTACCAACCATTCTTTCAATATTCCTATTCATATCTTTGCAAATCTAAACTATATAGCCAACTTTATTTACTCCTATAATGCCTCGTCTAACCATTTTGATATCAACAGTTTCAAGATCTGCTCTATCAATATTGCTCATATCTGGAAGCTCAGTTCTTTCAATCTGTGCTGTTTCGATCGGCGTGTAATCAATCTCAGCAAGATCAAGTCCCATGTTATTAAGAACTTCCTCCGGTAACTGATAATCCTGCTCTACAAGACCAAAGCAGGTAAATCCGGTATCAACACAGAAGGATATAAGCTGCTTCTTGCCAACCTGATATACAACTGCACATGTGCATCCGATAAGACTTCCAATCGCATAGCCAAGTCCAGGAATTGCAACACCAATCGCTTGTCCGATAGCTCCACCAATCTGCTGACCGACTTTAAGACCGACAATAAAGCCTGCACTTACGATGACACTCTCAACAAAAGAGCTTCCCATCTGCCTTGCGCTCATCTTGCCTGCAGCAACAAGAATGCTATTCTTTGCCGTTTGCAGAACAATCGCAACTACAGCGCCCACAATCGTAGGACTTGCATTAACAAATGCTTCGCCAAGGACTCCCTGCTCACACAGAATCTGCAATGTACATGCGATAGAGCCTCTAAGGAATCCCTCTGCTCCTGAAGATATGGCCTTTGTTCCTACCTTCTGTACTTGCTTAAGATCAAGTTCGCCATTCTTTACAAGGTAATCAATCGCCTTTATGATCTCTGGAGTTATCTGCATTGCCATAGAAATAGCTGCCGCAGTACATCCTGCTTTAAGTGCATGGTCAATAATGTAGTCAGCCTTGATTACGCTTTCCAAATCAACGCCGTACTTCTCAGCAGTAAATCTATCGTTTTTTACATCTCTTGCCATCTTAAGGTCATCAGACTTACTTAAGGCTCTTGACTCATGACCATCAGCATCTTTAATTCTATCTACCAACTGATTCTCAGTATCCGAGTAAGCATTTGCTACATCAGGTCTTATCTCAGAATTTCGTAGTGCTTGCTGATGAGCATGTGCCTTTGCGCCATCAAGATGGTCTGTCGGGATAAGTCTCTTCTGACCTTCATACAAAGCTGCTCCCGTATCCCTATTAAGCGTTGCCTGCGCGGTAGCACTCTTTTCAGCAGTCGCCATATACTTGCCACTATAGTTCTCACCAAAATTGGTCTGGATATCTACAGATCCATATCCGGTTACGCCAAGTCTCTCTGCTCTATGTGCTGAACTATCTGCAATAGCATCTATGTTGAATGTTCTGGCATGCCATTCCTCGGCAAGAAAACCTCCGAGTGAAGCATCCGTCTGATTACTTTTCAAACTGATTATTCCATTTTCAAGTTCTTTAATAGCGGCTTCGACTTCAGCCACATAACTTGCCGCTTGGTCTGTAGCAAATTCAGCTCCAGCAAGCTTGGCTGCAAAATCCCACCCTCTATAAAGATATTCCTTTTCATCCATAAGCATTTACCCCTTATGAGTTCAAGAATTTCTCCAAATCATTGTTATAAAGATTGATAATACCGTAAAACAGAAGCTGTCTCTTCATAGCCGCCCTGTCCTTGGTAATATTTCTCTTAAACTCTTCTGTATTCTTTGAAGCTACTTCAAAAGCTTCCCCAATCTTCCCAGCTCCTACCTCTGCTACCTTTTTCATATTTTTAAGAAATGCCGGAACTTTCTTTCCTTCTTCTGGCTGTTCCTCCATAGCTTCAACTGAAGATTCCTCTTCAGTTTCATCTTCCTCTTTTATTTCTTCTATCTCATCAGCCTCTTCAATTCGATTTGCTTTCTTGATGGCTTCCGGTATATCAAGATTCTCTATTTCTTTTAAAAACTCCTGGTATTCGGTTGAGCCAAGCTTTTTCGGGTCACACGTAAGGACTGCCTGATTACCAGCCCATCCATACATCACCCCATACTTATCAAACTTCACATCAAGTATAGGTATTAACTGATCCGTGTTTTTAATATCACCGATAAACAGAACCTTATTGTTGATTGTTCCATTCTTTTTCTGTCCAAGCCACATCTTTTCGTTCCATGAAACGATTTTTACAGAGCCATCCTTTACACCTACAATTCCAGTCTCGGTGTCATCTTTTGTTTCTACAAGTTTTCTCAATTCGTTCAAAAGCATTTCGTCCTTATAGACAACAATCAACGACTTTGATTCATTAAACATAACAATTCTCCTCGTAAACCGATTTTATTTTTTTAATATCTTCTTAAAGAATGCCTCAATACGACCGATAAGGCTCTTTTCTCTCTTTATCCTTGCTTCCTCAGCTTTTTGCTCCTCAATCCTTGCCTGCTCAGCTCTATCCTCTGCTTCAAGATGCTTGTCGAAGGTATACCCACAAATATATTCAAGCATGGAATAAAGCTTCTTTCCGTCAAGCTTCTGATTATGAAAGCCTTGGGTTATATACCGCTCTCTTGGAGCTGTCTTTACATAATTGTTATGCCATAGGGACAGGAAGTTTTTATCAAAGCCCTTAATGATCCAGGTATCTTCCTTACCCTTTACAGTCAGCTCTCCTGCCGTATCAATCCTAAACTTAAGCCCTTCCTCAAAAGCAAACTTTTCAAGGTGAAAGTCCATGATGCCGCCCCTTGTCAAAAGCAAATCTACTTGCGGTATCTGCTTTATATATGGGCTACATGCTTCCCTTAAGTACATTTTCCTCTTGCACTTTTTACATGGTCTCATGCCATCCGGCACGGTATCAGATGCCTCAAAGCTCTCAGGCACAATTGCTTTTATGCACTCGCAGTCTCTATCATGATACACATCACCGCCTGCAGCATAGTAAAATTTATATTTCTGATTATCCAAAAGGCTCTGTTTTCTTCCAAGCGCCTTCTTTTCGTCTTCAGAAACTTCCTTGGCTATATATGTAAGCTGCCCTTTACTTATAACAGGCTTACTTCCTTTTCTTTCAAGAAGCGTAAGATCAACAATGTCTTCCTTCTGATCTACCGGAACCTCATTTCCGTTTTCTTTTTGGATTCTGATTCCAAGGTCAACGCTTTTCTGAAAGAACTTCCATATGGCATTGAAGTTTCCTTCTGCTATATATACAACCTGCCTGTCCCAGTCGAATCTTACAATGCTTGACTTTATATAGTTTTCACTTGAAAAGTCGAAATACACAAGTGCTGCATTAACAAGACTTTTCTTTATATCTTCATATCCCGGTATCGCTGAAATCTTCTTAGGATACAGGACAATCTTCATATCATAAAAATCTTCTCCCCAAAGAATACATTCACAGTCCGCATCCATAAGGGCTTCATTTACTTCTCTTTCATAGAAGACCTTCTCACTTTTTAACTCCATTTATTCTTTCCTGTATGATGTAACACCATCTTTGGTGTATTTCTTATATCCGCTTGCTTTAATCTGCTGTATTGTAGGCGGTCTGCTTTCATCCCTTCCTTCAAGTGTCACGTCTGTAAACAGTGAAAGTTCAAGAAGTATAAAGACTACGATTGCAGCTATCCTAATGATTATCCTTACAATCGGATGTCCTATATGCGCAAGCAAACTCCATGCAGTAAAGCAATTCATAAACCCTGCGGCTCCTGCCGGAATTATTACTATCTTTGGAATAAATTCCAAAACTCCAAAGATGATAATAAATGCAATCTGCACCGATATCCTTATACCACCTTCAATATGCAGTTTGTCTACAATAGCTATACTGTATATAAATGCTGCAAAGAGGTTAAATATAGCTATTCCTATTGTTCCCGCGTTTAATGGTTTCGATCTCATATTCTCCCTTAAAAGATTCCGAACAATCCTTTTTTCTTGTCTTTATCCTTATCCGGACCTTTATCCTTACTCTTTTTCTTCTTATCGTTCTTTTCTTCTTCGTCCAGCATTTCCATCATGAAAAAATCGTCAATTACATCATCCTCATCATCAAATATTCCCATAGCTTACCTCCAGTTAGGTACACTGACCCATGATTTTACATGTGTTTTATGTTTCTACTGTAATGGTAGCAGATAGGGTGTCCTAAAAAGCGTACTCATAACGTCTCATTTAGCCTTTTAAGCACATAATCTGCAAATTCCTTTGTGAGTTGGAACGGACTTCCATAACTGATGGCATTCAAATTGTCCTTGCCTCGCATGGTCACATGATCTTCTTCATGCAGACGGTGTATTATAAAATCCTCCGGCAATTCTAATGTTTTTATTTCTTCCTGCCACCATTTCTTACTAAAATCCGGTGTCAGACAACGAAGCATATATTTATATGGCCATTTATCCCATGTATCTTCTGTATATTCCTCAGGTATATCTTCGAGTACCATATAAATTCCAACTACTAAGCCATGCTCTTTGGCATGAATCACCATAACATCACCTTTATGATATGTGGCTTTTTTGAATCCAAGCTTCACATCATCCACAAATGGCTTCTTAGGATGAGGCTTTCCATCTCTCCCGATTGTCTTAAGAAAGTACCTTGTTTCCTTTGTCTTTTCAGACCGCACAAACTTTGCAGATTTAAATGACGGTTTTTCTTGCTTTGGATGCTTCTTCTTAAACTCCTGTGCCTTCCCATAAAGGTAAGACAGATATGCCGCTGAAAGTGTATGTGCAACATTGTTTCTCACATTCTTAAGCATTTCATTTTGGAGAATTTCATCCTCTATTAAAATGCCGTACTCAATATTCTTAGTAAGTCCCTTTGTTGTAAAATTCGCTGAGGCGGTGACAAATCCTGTTGCCTTTTCTCCTTTATAAAAGAGATAAACTTTCCCGTGTAACCCGTCGTCATAAAACATACTAAGAGAAATGCTTTCCTTCTCGCAGTACTTCTGGAGCCTTGATAAAGCCTCTATGATTTCTACGCCCATTTCAAAGCCATCAATGTTTGTGTACACATAAAGATTCTTTATGGTTGGCATTTCCTCAATGATCTTCTCTATATCAGGAGCCAAGAAAGGTGATACCAGATAAAATGTATCTGACTTTTCAGCCAATGCTAAAAGTTCCTCTTTATGATTAAAGCCACCATTCCATGTAATTTCCACATTCATACCATCACATCCTTAAATCGGAAAGCTTTTCTCTGCTCCTATTTCAAAATGACATCTTACAATTCCGAGATCTACCTGGCTAAATATGCCGCCCTTATCCACGAAATCCACACTTTCATCCTCATTTAGTCGGATTGTAAACTTCTGCTGGTTGATAGCGGTAGGTGCTAAAAGTGCCATATCAACACCCTTATTAAACCAATAGGGCCTATCACCCTTTGCTTCAATTACCTGCTCAGGACTCTTTGACTTATGGGGCTTACCCTTATCTTTCCCATATCCTACGGCAATGCTGATTACAAGCTTTTCGCCAGCTCCAACCTCAGCACCAATATTTTTTTCATTAAAGGTTCCAGCCCAACAGGTATTAAGCCCAAGTTCCTGTATGAAAAGCACAAGCTTTTCTCCATAGTAACCGACTCTCTGCTCCAAAGTTTCATCATCGATTCCTACACAGGCAATAACACTCGGTGCAGATCCAAGCCCTGCAACTTTGTTAAAGAGCTTATTATAGGTCTTTCCGGCATCCTCCATAAATTGCAAATGAAGATTCCCTTCCTTGTTAAGCTCTTCAATCTTAGCTCTGATCTTTTCGACCTTATCAGCTTCAATCTTTTTTGCTTCATAATTTCTTACGGAATGTCTTTCTTTGATTGCATCTATCTCACTCATTAGTTCTCTCCTATGGCAAATGGACGTATATTGTCCTCATTTTTTATCGTAATATCCGTACTGATACTGGTCTTTATGCTGACTTCATCTATAATTTCCTGCCCAAGTACCCTGACTACAGATATGTACAGGGAGATTAGCGGAAGCTCGATAGCTTTTAATGTTTCGAAGATACCTGCATCATCTGTTACAAAGCTTACCTTGCTGCCGGGTGTGAACTTCGGCTGGTTCATGATGATGCTCTGGATCTCATCCTTTGTGATATTCGCCTTTGTTACAGGCACAAAGAACCACTTATTTACTTCATTTCTTTCTATGATGATCTCAAAAGGCTCGTTATCCTTATATCCCTTGGACTCGATTTTCCAATCATAGCTGCTGTTTGCCATGCCAAGAAACACAGGATGGAAGAAATCCTTCCTGGCTGCACCAACAGGTCTATCATCCTTATACTTTTCAGCATCATAACCTGCGGCAGTAAGGAGCTCTTCATAGCTTACCGTCTTTGTAGCAACAGCAATCTTCTTAATGGTTCCGATAGTCGGAGCATCTGAAAGCTTCCCGTTAGCGTACTTATTAAGGTAGGCATATGAAAGCCCGGTATCCTGACAAAACTCAGCCTGGCTCCTATCGCCCCTTGCCTTTATGATTACTTCTTTAAAAACTTCTTTATCAAATGGAAAATCTGTCAGTTCTTTTCTACGCATCAAATATTCCTCTTAAAAATAAGTACAATAGTACAGCGTTTATTCTAACATAAAACACACTATTTTTCCAGCTATTTATGTTCTATAAGCATCAGTTTACACATCTATTTAAGTTCTATTTAAGTTTTATTTTGTTATAAAACATATTTTTCTCTTGACATACTGTGTTCTATGTGTTTTATTATTGCATAGAACATATTTTATGTGTTTGAAGTTAAGTTTTATTATGGTTTTATACATTTTTACATAAAATTTGTATTCCCTGTTTCGGATTACGTGTTTTATGTCCCACATACCTTATGAAAGGAGGAAGCGAGTCTATGAAATATACTTCCGGCTCTGTCAAGAAAGGCAGACGAACATACTACTACATAAAAAATACCGAAACAGGACAGATCGAGCCCCAGTGCACCAAATACCTAAAACACAAGGTCATGCAAAACAGAGCTGCAAACACTGTGATCAGGATTGCAGGGATCCTTCCCTTTTATATGGATTTCTTAGCAGATAGGGATTTAACGCTTTCTTCTGTAGCTGCCATGAAATTTGCAGATCAGTCGGAGCACTTTTATGAGTTCCTTATGTATATAAAGTCCGGAGCCCACACCGGCTCCTACAAGGAAGTTAAGAATAATACCGCAAACTCATACCTGCAGGCAGTATTCGGGCTATATTCATTCCTTCACAGAAATGGAGAGCTCCCGTACCTATCCGTCCTTGATGACAGAAACTTCTCATACGTTACACCGGTCGGAACTGCGGTAAGCTCATCCTTTCTTACCTATGACGGGTACTTAAAGAAAAACGAACATACCGCCCGGATTGCTACAAAGGAAGACATTCAGAAAATCCTCTCTGCCTGCACCTGCAACAGAGACAAGCTCCTGATCATAATCATGGAAGAAACCGGGCTTCGAATCGGTGAGGCTCTTGGAATCAAATATACGGAAGACATTGATTTTGAAAGAAAAAGGATCTTTGTAAGATACCGTGATGCAAACTCCAACAGAGCCTTTGCCAAGAATGCAGAAGAAAGATTCATGAAGATATCAGATGCCACGTTTTCCTTGATAAATGTCTATTTATCTGAGAATGCTGAGCTTTTTGAAAAGACGGACTATCTATTTATAGTCCTTCATGGAGCTACAAGGGGTAAGCCCCTTACTGCAAACACCTTTTATTCGACCTTGGAAAATATCGGAAAGAAATGCGGTGTTAAGGTCACAAACCACATGCTCCGCCACTACTTTGCCGATGAAAGACGCAAAGCCAACTGGCCAATCGTCGAAATCTCAAAGGCTTTAGGACACAAAAATATTGCTACGACTGAAAATTACCTGCATGTAACACCGCGTGAAATTGAGGATGCTCAGGACATCTACCTGAAAAATAACACATCAGGCGTTAATGTATCAGATTTCCTCTAAGCCGATCTTAACCTTTTTATTTGCCTTGTAAAGCCTTACGCACGCAGTCTTTACTTCTTGACAAGGCTCCTAAAAAGGGGTTCTGGCACCTAAGAGGAAAATGGATAAAAATACGTATTTATGGGAAAGGAGGCAGTATGGCTGCTTTAAGAGTCTTAAGAAGTGAAAATAGTCTATATGAAGAGCTCATACTCTCGCCTTCTATTCTTGGAAAGCGGGTTGATTTCCTATACGACTTTTTATCATCACGCGGAATATCTTCTCTATCAGAAGTAACTGTCGATACCCTAAAGGCTTTTATATCCCACTCGCGCCAGGAATTTGCTTTCTCCCCAAAACAGTTTTCAGCCTACAAGGGAGACCTTGAAACTATCTGCTTTACTTACCTTAAAAGCGCAGGACATCCTTTTACTTCTCTTTCCTATGCTGAAAACGCTATCGGAAGAAAGGCACTTACTTTTCTTTATGCCCTTGGGATTACTTCTCTTTCTGAGATTACTGCTGATACAAGAAAAGCATATGAGGAATACCTTGAATTATCAGTTCCTTCAAAGGTAATCGAATATATCAAATACCTTGACCGAATGGTCTTATCTGAAATCGAAAAGATTACTTTTGTAAGAGTGCCCGCCTATGAAAACAGGCTGTTTTACCTTGTTTACTATCCTGACATAAAGATTGCAAAGAGGTTCTACTACACAGCACGCAAGGAATTTTTATTCTTTGACTTTTCCCTGCCTGCACCCATCCTTATGAAAAAGCAGATCTTTCGGATTCTTTTATCAGATCTGTCTGAAATAGAAAACCGCAAGAATCACTACATGGTTCAGCACTTTATAACTCCGCTCTACTATCTGTATGACTTTTGCGTAAAGAATCAGATCCCGGACTTAAAGCAGATAACTTTAGCAGAAGAGAATGCTTTCTATGAATACCTTGATACAAACATGGATGCTATCTCTAAAAATGCTCCGCAGGTTCTTTATCGGGCAAGGAGATTTCTGTTTTTATCAGACAAAAAGCCTGACTTTTCTGCGACCTGCTGGTTTTTAGAAAGATTCACCTTATCTGACAGAAAGAATCCTACAAGAGGGATCGAGTGCTTTACTTTCGGGGATATATCAGAGGATAACCGCACCTATTTTCAGCACTACATGAAATACCTGCTTGTGTTATCCCCAAAATACTCCCTGCAATCCTTACACGAAAAGTACTACGGAGCAAAGGAGTTCATTAGATTTATAGAAAATCGGCATTCCACGCTTTCAGAACTGTCCTATTCAGACATTGAAAGCTTTATTGAATACAAGGACCAAAAAGAAGTAAGACCGGAAACCTATAACAGGACGCTTACCATGCTCTCCTTTTTCCTTACAGCTTTATCTGTCAGAGAAAACCTGCTTGTGCCGTCCTTTCCTTTTGACTACTTCTACAAAAAGGCTGCTTATCTGCATCATGACAGGTCGGTTCCGGAAGATACCATAGACAAGATCTTTACAGTGCTCTCAGACTTCCCCGAAACCCTTGGACTTATGTATTTAACTCTTTATTCCACAGGGCTTCGCATCAATGAAGTCTGTTCACTACGAAAGGATGCACTCTTTTCTGACGGAAGCACCAACTGGCTTTCCATTTACCAGTACAAGTTACGCTCAGAAAAACAGATCCCGATCCCTTCAGAAGTATCAAGGCTATTAAAAAAGCACATAGCTTCTGATGAAACCGGATCCATCTACATCTTCCCATCCTGCAAGGATAAGGACAAGCCATACCAGGCAGCTACCTTTGTAAAGCAGATGCAAAAACAGCTCCTTCTATATGAGGAAACACGGGATATAAACTTTAAATCCCATGACTATCGACACACCATCGCAACAGACCTTCATATGTCGGGAGCTGCCATCGGAACAACAAGAGCCTTCCTTGGTCATACAAGGGATGACATGACAAAGCAATATATTGACCACCTGCCAGGTCACATAGACCTTCTGCAGGACGAATATTTTAAGGAGAACAATCTTTCATGAAGCTATACTTTGGGGATCTTCCCTGCTATCAGAACTTAACACTTGATGTAATGCTAAGACCAAGCTACGAACCCGACGCATCATTTGACTTATCCAGGATGCCAAATGAATCCCTAAGACAGGCCTTTGCTGCATTCATCTTTGACAGGGCAAGCTCGCTTTCCTATTCATCCCTTCGAAGTGAAGCAACTCACTTCCATAATTTTGCCCGTTTTATAAGTGATGCCTACCCCAACCTTCAAAGCATCACAGACATACCTTTTAATGACATGGAAAAGGAGCTGAAAAAATACCTGATAAAGCAGGGAAAGCCTCTTGTTACAAATAAGAAAAAGCGTGACCGAAAACTTCAAGGCTCGCAAAGGCACCCTGATCTTTTATACCTTCGCACAGTTTATGACTACTTTTTACCGGACGATCCAAAAGACTTTGACAAGGATAGGGATATCTGGAGGTTAGAATCAATGCCCTTTATGCTTAGAGCTTCTCCAATCGGCTGTGACACAAGAGTTAATTTTACAAAGATAAGGCAGGATGAGATTAAGCATGAAGTTAAGGAAGGGGCTCTCTACCACTTAAAGCGCCTTGCCGTAAGGACAGTGATACAGGAAGTTACAGCCATAAATAACCTATCGGAGTTTTTGGATAAAAACTACCCGGATATAAAATCGCTTAAGGACTTTAACAGGGCTCTTCTTGAAGAATACCTGTCCTACCTCTACCTCGAATGCAACAGAAGAAAAGACTATCGAGGCGAGCTTAGTAACCTAAAGAGCCTCCTTAACATCATTGGAAAGCTCCTTGGATACGACAATCTTCGGGGAATCTTTTTAAAAAGTGACTTTCAAAAGCATAAGCGCACCATCTATAAAAGTTACTCGGATGAAGACATAAAGGCTCTTCACCTTGGATACAAGCTCCTTGATAAGCAGACTGCAAGGCTTCTTTTGATACATGAACTTTTAGGGCTTCGCATCTCAGATACCATGACCATCAAGATAGAGGATGTCTTTCTTGGTGACGACCCCTATGTTAGGATCTCTCAGTCAAAGACCGGAAATGGCTACAACAAGAAATTAAATGCTGAACTAGCCGCCCTCTTTCGTGCCTGTATTGAAGAGACAACAGAAAAATATGGATCCTGCGAATACATCTTTGTATCAGATAAGGACCCTACAAAGCCCATGAAGTATACAACGCTTCGCTATAGACTCTCTTCCATGATAAACACGCTTGATCTTCGGGATTCAAACGGAAATCCCCTAACTCCAAGCACACACCTATTCAGGCACACCTATGGCAAAAAGCTCTGTGACCTCTTAAATGATGATGCCACAATAGCAGCACTTCTTGGGCATAAGTCCATAAGCAGCGTGGCATATTACAGGCAGATGAGCCCGAAGGTACTTGCAGAAAGCACAAAACCGGTAATTGATGCACGTAACGAAAAGATAAAGAAATTCAAGAAAGGATGGATGGAATAATGAACAACTACGACAACATGCTTCTTTCCAACAGGAAAGTCAGCGAAGAAAAAAAGATCCTTGCGATTGATACAATCCGTCGCATGGTAAAAGCAAACGAACATATCTCTATCGTGGAACTAACTAAATTAACAGGGCTCTCCCGCTCATTCTTTTATAAAAACGAGCAGGTAAACGCTGAGCTTATGAAAGCGCTAAAGTCCCAGGAGGGAAAGGTCCTTACTTCCCGTAGGGATAAGACCTTAAATGAAGCCCTTAAAGAAACCGTAAGGCTCCAAAAAGAAGAGATTGACCGCCTGCGCATGGAAAAAAGCCAGCTTACCTTTGCTCTTAAAAGGCTTCAGGACGAGAAACAAAACGATGTTGATTTTGCACTTATTGAAAAACTTTAATTTACAAGGAGGATTTTAAACTATGGCAGCATATGTAATCGGAGTAGATGTAGGATACGGAAATACCAAGACATCACACAACTGTTTTTCTTCAGGAGTAAAGAAGCTCCCTGGGAAACCGCCCCTTGCTACAAGGGTAATCGAAACCACAGAAGGCTTTTATGCCATTGGGAACGGCAAAGTATCCGTCCAGAAATCAAAGACCGAGGATGAAAACATGAGAGTCCTTACAATGGCAGCTATCGCTGAGGAACTTAAAAAGACCGGCACCACTGTTGCAGACGTACATCTTGGTGTGGGCGTTCCCCTTACCCGTATGGGTGCAGAGAAAAAAGACTTTATGGAATACTACACCAAAAACCGCCGCCTTATTTTCAAATACGAAGATGTACAGTACTCTGTGACACTTCTTTCCGTTGATGTATTCCCTCAAGGATATGCCGGGATTGTTTCTTTCATGAAAGACTTCCACAAATCAGCCCTTGTCATTGATATCGGCTCTTGGACAGTGGATATCCTTCCTTTAACAGAGTTTATCCCTGATCAGACAAGATGTAAGTCACTTCCACTTGGTACCATAACCTGCATGAATGATATCAACGAAGCACTTCGCCAGAACCTCGGGCAGGAAGCTGATGAAACCACAATCAAGGAAGTCATGATCTACGGGACAAGCGATATCCCTAAAGACTACCTTGATATCATAAAGACAGGTCTTACATCCTATGCTACAAACCTCATGGATCAGATCAGAGCCTTAAACTTTAACTCTGACCTTACCCAGTTTATCTTTATCGGAGGCGGCGCAACCATCATGAAGCACTTCCTCTCCGAGGCAGATAAGAAAAATGCCCTCATCCTTGATGATGTATCTATCAATGCCAAAGGATATGAGGAACTTATCCGTCATAAGATGGGAGGCAGGTAATGAACGTCAAAAGGAAGACCGTTCGTTTTCAAGACAATCTTTCAGATCTTGCTGCATACGATGCCATTACAGACTATAAGAAATACGGCTACCGCTCCGAAAGCCACATGGTAATTGAAGCGGTACGCCGCCTTATAAATGAAGACCATGCACAAAATGATGCTGAGAAGTTGGCTGACCTTATAGCAGAAAGACTTTCCGGAAAGCTTACGCTATCTTCCCAAAACGCAGATGCCTCTCCAAAAGAGGATACAAAAACAGAAGAGGCCGCCTTTGATGCGGCTCTCTCATTCCTTGATAGTTTCTGAAAAAAGCATGAGCCAGGAGAACAAGTCTCTTGGCTCATTTACATTATTTTCCGCAATATACTTTTATAGCTTCATAGATAAATTCCGCAGTTCCTTCACCGCCCATCTTATCAATGTTTTCTGTGAACTCTCCACCAGCAGCATATGCAGCCCCAAGTCCGCGAAGAATATCATTTGAACAAGTATACATATTCTCTGTAATAAAGTCCTGCACTTTCTTTACCTGAGCCTGAACCTCCTCAGAGGCAGGATCCATCTCCTTCATGGTTCCAAACTCCTCAAAGTATTTCATGAAATCGTTCATAAGACCGGCTTCATACTCCTTAGTCCAGTTCTTACTCTTTTCCGCAAATTCCTTATATTCAGAAGTTTGTCCCCACTGCTCTTTAGCCTTTTTTGAATATTCATCAAGCTTACTTGAATCGAATGCTGTAAAATTCAAATATCTCACTCCTCTCTTTTTTAGATACTTGCACATCGTAAGCAGGTTCTCAATATGTTCTTTCTTAAGCTCCAATAGCTCTATCTGCTGTTCCAGTGCCTTCGTCTTGTTAAAGTCTGATCTGTTTACAATATCTTCTATATCCTTAAGCGGAAACTCAAGCTCCCTAAACAGTAAAATCTGTTGCAATTTTTCCAGAGCTGCATCGTCATACAGTCTGTACCCGGACTCCGTATACTCTGCCGGCTTCAAAAGTCCTATTTTATCATAATACTGCAAGGTGCGTATACTCACTCCTGTCAGCTTACTTACTTCATTTACTGTCATCATGGCTTTCATCTCCTTCACGTGTAACTATACCATAAACTATTACGTAACGTAGGAGTCAACACCTTTTTTCAAAAAAGTTTGAGCCAGGGCATTCGCCTTGGCTCGTAAACTGCATTTTATATATTTAATTAGTCCATCCTTGATTCAGCCTGCTTTCTCATAGAATCTCTAAACTTATCAAATATTTTCTTTTCTTCTTCGGTAAGCTTAATACCTTCTTTGACTTTCACATCATGATGTATAAATGTAATTTTTCCTTCGATTTCCTTTGGTATCCACGGAATCATATGCTCTCTCCATACTGTGAATAGGGTACTTATCCCTCTTATAATCTGTGTTCATTATATCATTGACTTTCGGTGGAATCACCAATTTAAGAATATTGCTGAACGAACTGTTCAAAGATTGGATTTTTGGTGTGAAGCTTGTAGTCATCATGACAGATAATCTCTAATACTGCATCCAAAACTGATGCCGTTGTTGTCTGCTCATGGTATTCATGCTCCTTCTTGTACTTATGCATCAATCTGACATATTTAAACTTATGGTCTATAAGCGGCATTATCACCCAATAATGACCAGTGTTCTTTGACTGTACCTCATACATCACAGGGTTCTCCGTTATAATATTGAAGTACGGATTACCTAGCATCTCCTTATCCTTAGCTGTAAACATCCATCCTTACCTTCCTTTCATAAAACCAGACCAAATATTACAAACACTTATCTTTACTCCCTCATAAAGAATCCTTTAATTTCCACATAAAACATACCTGTGTTTTGCGTTAGGCTTTTCCACAATAATCAATATAATCTCCACGGTTCCCATTCCTTCTTCTTCCTGTAAGAATGTCTTAAAATTCTTCAGTTTTCCTCTTTCCTTTTTCATCTGCATAGCTTTTTCCTCCTCTAAATTTGTATTTATTTGTCTTACCTGCTGCATCTGAATCTTTTCCTGTTTTCTTATTCAGAATTACAAAAAGCTGTATGAGAGAATGCTTACTCTTTGTATGCTTACGGTAAGAAAGATTTGCTCGCGAACCGCAGAGCCTTCCGGCAAAGAACTCATTGATGCAAACCTTAACAATGTTTGTCAAACATTACATAAAAGAAAAATATGCCGGAATCATAATGATTACCATAACAATACATAACATCATCATCATCGGTAAGAGCAGCTTCGTGCCCGCTTCCTCGCCCAGCTTTTTAGCCAGACCTTTTCTTTCCGCGAAAGCATTATCCGCCTCCTGCCTCAGCATCTGCAACAGATCATTACTGCCTTTCCTGATATTTTGTGATAAAAGCGCACTGAGTTTCATATAGGACTGCACCTGACAACGCTTCCCGAAATGATCATATGCCTCTGTTTCCGATCTGCCGCTTTGCAGTTCATAACAAATCATAATAATCTCTTCATATACATATCTTTTTCTCCTATTACTCTGTTTCTTATAATCTTCGCCCATTTTGAAAAAAGCATTTCTAATCGTCATACCCGCTCCCATATAGAGCGCAAGTTTATTGACAATTTCCGGATAATCCAACAAAAGTTCTTTCTTCCTCCGTTCCAGCTTCTGGTCCAGATCTTTATCACGCCCCCAATACATAACTCCTGCGGTAAGCACTATCAACAATAAGAAATATCCGCTGCTGTCTGCTATGATCTCCTGCCAGACAATAGGTTTTTCTCCCACATTCTCAGGAAGTACCATATTTTCTCCATGCTTTGTCTTCTCCGCCTGTACGTGCATAAGTTCCTCCACCTGTTGGCGCAACAGTTCTCTGTCAGTGTATATAACTGGGTTGACTTTCACATATAACTGATAATCCCACGACCACTGCTCATAACTAAAATGTGCCGTCAGGGTAACGATGTCACCTTCTGCCAATTCCTTATTGTTCACTGCCCCATCTGTATTAATAAGAGCATAGCTGCTGCTCTCCCAGGCAATCTCAAAAGGGTATCCCTCCAGACTTGTAACCAAGTCCAAATCCTGTCGTACATCCTCCAAGCTCTCATTATTTCCCCGAATAATATCTGCCAAAATTACAGTTGCTTTCTCATACAGTACTTCGGCCTCTTCCTCTGTGTACTTGCGCTCCTCTACCAGATATTCAAAGATTTCTTCCTCTTCTCCTTCAATCCGTGCGGACAGTTCTACCGGTACTTCACCCAAGCCATATGAATTTCTCCCTATATAATTACCATCCGTCAGTAAGGGATGACTATGTGCACTGATCCATGCACCCAGACAGAGCAAAACCCCTAAGAAGACTACTGTAAGTATCAGACTGTACTGTGACAGATAATGGTCTCTGACCTGTTTGCTTACCGCAATGGAAGGCTGCAGTATTTTCAGCTTCTCTCCTAACTGCCGCCTGTACAAGTCGCTTTTCCAATTGCGCTTACCGCCTCTTATCCTTCGCTGCAGATTCTGTTTCTTACATAATATGTAAGATGCCGTCTTTCGAAAAAAGCCTTTTTCTTCTTCCTTCCGTGACAAGACAAATAATATAAAATATGCTGCTAATATAGCTGTATATAAATAGATCATTTATCCTCCATTCTCTTTCAGACCTCAATATTCACAATCCGTTTAGACAGCAGATAGGCTGCACCGTAAAATCCCAGACAAACAGTCATGATTATAATTCCGATCAAATTGTGGTACAGCACATCGAAGAATCCCTTAGAAGTAGTACCCACATAGAAGATAATTAAAAAAGGCACCATGTTCATGATTTTCTGCTCCATCTTCCTGGCACTGAGCATCAACTGGATTTCTTTATCCGTCTCTGTCTTCTGTTCAATGACTGCCGCTGTCTTCGCCAAAATATCGGTCATATTGCCGCCGCTTCTCTTCGCAATCATAAAAACATCCGCAAATTGCATAATATCCGGCTGGTGACTTCTCTGCCCCATGCTGTAAAGCAATTTTTCAAGCACTGCATTATTCTCCAGTCCTGCTATTATATGCCGTACTTCCTGACAAATCGGACTATCCGCACCATATAGCATCTCTATATCCCGATAAGATTCCCGGAATGCATTTTCCACGGAATATCCTGCTTTTAAATTGGCTGATACGGACAGAATCAGATCCTTGAACTGCACACTTAACTCCTGCCCTCTCTTTTTAGCCAGTTCCTTCTTCTTTTCCCGCAAGAACAGAATCATAACCGGAAACAGGCACAAAAATGCAATCCAGGATTGATAGAAGAAATATCCGATCATTGCTATCAGAGCAATTCCCTCCAAAAAATAGAGAATCCCCTCTTTTATGCCGAAATGATACTCAGCATAATCCGGCAGACTGTAGTTTTTCGACATACGATAACTCCCCTTTCTTCTGCAAGCTCCCTAAAATCCTGCCATCCGAGTCTACTCCCGTCTCTGTAAAGTAATACAGTGGTTTTAATACGATTTCTCCCTCCATATACCCTATCACTTCCGCAATCTCCAACACTTTTCTGGATTTGTCCCGAAGTCTCCCTAAGTGGATGATGATATCAATACCGGAAGCAATCTGCTGTTTGATTGCGTTAAGCGGTATTTCTATCCCCATCAGAATCATATTTTCCAGGCGGCTCAGCATATCCTTGGAGCTGTTAGCATGCCCCGTAGACATGGAGCCGTCGTGACCGGTGTTTAAACACTGCATCATATCGAATGCTTCCCCGCCCCGTACTTCACCCACAATAATCCGGTCCGGGCGCATACGCAAAGATGTTTTAATCAGATCTCTGATCGTTATCTCCTGACAGCCTTCCACATTTACATTCCTCGTCTCCATCCGCACCAGATTAGGAATGTTTCGAATCTGTAATTCCGCACTGTCTTCTATGGTAATAATTCTCTCTTCCGCCGGAATATAATTAGACAGAGCATTTAAGAATGTGGTCTTGCCGGAACCGGTGCCGCCGCTGATAAAGATGTTATATTTCGCCTGCACCAGCTTTTGCAGCCATACACATACCTCTGATGTAACGGAACCGTATGAAATCAAATCCTCCATTGTAATCGGATTGTCCGGGAATCGCCTGATCGTCACGATCGGTCCGTTGAGGGCCACCGGATTAAGCACCACATTCACGCGGGCACCATTGCTAAGTCTTGCATCTACGATTGGCGAGGCTTCATTTACCACTCTGTTGCAGTCCGCTACAATCTGCTGAATCACATTGTGCAGCTTCTCTTCGCTGTCGAACTGCAAATCACTCTGATAAAGCCTGCCGTCCTTTTCAATAAAAATATTGTGGGGCCCGTTAATCATAATCTCCGTAATACGGGGCTCGTCCACCAATTCCTGCAGAACATCCAGCTTTCGGATGGCATGAAACAGTTCTCTGCGAAGCTTTGCCTTATCTGATAACGTAAGCGGCATTTCCCTGCTTTCCCGAAGCATGATTTCATCAATCAGATCCTGTATCTCCTCGTCTGAATGTTCCCGGGAATAATCAATGCTCTCTGCCAGTTTTTCCTGTAATTTTCTTTTAAAGTCCTCTCTATTTTCCATAGATATCCTCTTCCATAATAGACTTCACATATTCAGCCAGTTCTCCATGTGTCATCAGCTCTAAATCCGGCGGAAGTTTTTGAAATACCGGGAATCTGCACTTTACAGTCTTCTCTGCGATCTCTTCCAGTTCATTAAACTTTAGTACCTGTTCATATTGATTGATCTTAGCCTCCGCAAAGCTGTCTTCCTTGGTAATGGTGTAGATTTTATAACACTGCCTTAGGAGATCAAACAGCCCGTCCATCCCATCATCCAGATCCAGAATGATGTATTCATACTGTCCCATTGCGGCGATTTCCCTGCACAGCTCTGCCCACTGTCTGCCGCTTACCTCCCTAAGTCCCAGAGGCGACTGTATGGGAGGAATATAGTCTAACCCGTTTATATTCTGCAAAATTGACGGCAGCCGCATGGCTAACTTCTCCTTCGCGCACTGGAAATAATACATGACATCCATCATATCCGCCGAAAATTCCCGCCGGAGCAATTGCCCCAGCCCGGAATAGTATTCAAAGTTGAGATAGAGCACTTTATGCTTCTTCGCTAACATTTGTCCCAGCGTCAATGCAAAAGAAGTCTGCAAACACCTTTTAACGGGGGAATACATTCCGATCAGCTTTACTTCCCAGTTCGCTGTCCCCTCCTGTTTTGTCCAATCCATCAAATCTTCTACCGAAATGAAAATTCTCTGCAATATCTGATCCGGACTCTGATACTTGCTGATATAACACAAATCCTCCCTTTCCTGCTTCTCATTCTCCTGCAGGACAAACATCTGCATCACTTTTTGTTTTACATATTCTTCTTTTAGAAGTCTTAATGCACTTTCCGCAATCAGAAGAATCTCTATTTCCTCCCGCTCTGCCAGCTTCTGCAATTTCTCCACCTCGGTAAACAGATGAAGCGCATAGGGAAATCGTCCTTTTTCCAGTACATACTCTGCCAGACGGAATGCATATGCTTCCTCCGTATCGCAGATCGCCATAATCTTTTGTTTCAAAGCAACCCTCCTACTTTCAGCACCGCGCTGAATAAGATCGGTACTGCAAAATGAATCTTATTGCGCCGGTACATGTGATAATCCTGTATCAAATCCTCTCCGTACAATTTCCATTGCTTTGTAAGCATGACCTCCGATAAATAGGATAAAAAATACTGCATTCTCTCCCGCCCGTTATGCTCTGCCAATAGCTTAATAAGCGAAAAAACCGCACCGATCACAAAAGCTCCCGCCAAAATGACCATAGACTCTTTTACCGCATAAAAACTTCCGATCATGATGAACAGCTTGACGTCACCGGCACCCAATGCACCGATTTTATATATGGGATATAAAAGCAGAAACGCCAGAAGCATAGAACCGATAGACTTCCATAGATCTTTGTCCGTCCACAGACTGCCGGACAAGCCCAGAATAATTCCGAGAAGGATAAAACCATTCGGAATCCGGTCTGTTTTCAAATCTGCCAGTGCCGCAAGCAAAAGCAACAAAAGTAATAGTGATTGATAATAACTCAGTCCAATAGAACCACCTCCGTATCATAAATAATATCGACTCAATGAAATAAATGGGATGACTCTCCCGATGCCATGAAGCACTGAAATAAAGCAACGCTTTACAAAGAATTTCTTGAGTTGTGAGTTGAATTATATACACATCTTTATGACTTGTCTACCCATATTTTTGAAAAAAAGTTTTTTTGTGAAAAATCTACAACATTTTAAAAAAATGTATACCGTAAAGCACGATAAGCCCCGGAAATCCAAGGAATCCGGATGTCAAAACAGTGAGCGGATTAATGCCTACCGCCATAGAAATATTCTGTGCCGCCAACAAATAATTCAGAAAATAAATCCCGACAGTACCCATGACTGCCCTTAAAATAAAATTCACCAGCCACTCTACCTTTCTTCCCATTGCCCCGATCAATAGCACAATTACACAGACTCCCATGATCGCTGCCATTCCACCTATATTTTCCATCCCGTACCTCTCCTGTGCATATCTTATCTGCTTACATAATATGTTGAGTACTTTTCCAATATTACATGAATATTTATCGTAATTTTACCTATACTTTCTATAAGTGGAAATATTTTACATGAGAGATTACGGATATTAAAAGATAGGAAGCGTAAAAGGAGATTATCTCACAGCTGTAGAAAGGAATGGTTCTTTACTATGAAAATTTTTTTCCATCAAAGCCCTTGTCTGCTGGCGGACAGTGACACCATCGTTGAGAGAAACAAAATGACAATAAGGGATGAACTTGCACAGACAAAACGTGCTTTGGAAAACGCTTATTCCGGCTTTGATAATGTAACCGACCCCGACTTGATCGATTGTTACATCTATGAGCTGAATGCTGTCATGAAGCGGTATAAATATTTATTAGAACAGGCAGCAGAAATGGAACTGCTGCCTGAAGAAAAACATACAGAAGCGTATCGCACGCTGTCTCTGTTTTCATAATTTAAACACAGAAGCCTCTGTTGGATGCAGGATCTGTAATACTTTCCGTAAGAGTATTTCTACCGTATGTAAGCCCGGCATATACTGTCTGTGTATTACCCATAACAGGTCCTGACACATCCTGCTCTTCTATCTTCTTATAGGCTTTCCGAAGTTCTCCGATCACCATACGGACATGCTCCAGATTGTCCTTATCGTAGTGCACAGATGCCTGAATCAATTCTCTGTTTACATAGAGATAGAGCTGTAACAAATTTTGCGCCAAATCATATTCAAGATGTAAAGATGCCGTCAACTCATCCATACATCCCCGAATCTTACGGATTGCACTTTTATACTCTGTCCGGTCATCCACTGACAGTGCTTCTTCTGCCTCATCAATATAAATTAAAACCATCTCATATAGAATCGTGACCAGTTGTGTTTTATTAGCCTGCGTAATCCGCAGAGTATACTCCTGCTTCAATTCCTTGGTCATAATCATCCTCCATTTTGAAACATTTTACCGCCAGACAAGCGTCAATCTTTGACGCCTTAGAATAACTTTTTGACCTATTGTAATAACTGCAGAACCTGAGACGGCCTTTCATTTGCCTGAGCCAGCATAGAGGTTGCTGCCTGAGACACTACCTGCTCCGTTGTGTAGTTGGTCATTTCCTCTGCCATATCCACATCCATGATACGAGAATAAGACGCTGTCATATTTTCGTTTGTAATATCCAGATTGCTTACCGTATGTTCCAAACGATTCTGGTAAGCACCTAATCTGCTTCGTACATCTGACACATATAGAATCGCTCCTTTGATGTCATTAATGGCATCATTACTGCTCTCCTGCGTGGTCATTTCGGTCTTCTCTATCCCCAGTCTGCTGAGCGAAATAGTAGGAATACGAATCTCCAACTGCTGCCCTTCATTGGCTCCGATCTGGGTATCCATGGCGCCGATTCCGGTAATATCAATGATGATGCTCTGCTTAATCGGTGTACCGGTCACATCGGTTGTAGCCGTACAATCCACATCTTTATATCCTGTTATATTACCATTTCCATCGGTCACAGGATCAGGAGTAATCGCCAGTGTAATCTGAAAATCCTGATGTCCGGTCAGAATAATCTTATCCTGGCCTACCTCAGTCAGTTCCACTCCTTCCGGAAATTCCGGACCCAGTTTCAGATTAGCCTTCGTCCCATCCAAATCAATGGTACCGTCATCATTATAAACCACTGTAAGCTGCTCGATGGTATACCTCTTCTCCAATACCTCATCCGAATAATAGTCCACCTTCGCAAGCTGCGTATTCGTATATCCTTTCAGATCGAAGCTTCCGTCCAGAATTGGCTGACCGTTAAATTCCGTATCCGTGGCAATTCTTGTGACTTCCGCTTTTAACTGCTTTACCTCTTGATTTATCATCGCGCGGTCCGACGTCGTTAAAGTACCTGTTGCGCCTTTGATAGCCAACTCGTTCATTCTCTGCAGCATTTCATGTACTTCTGCCAGCGCACCATCTGCGGTCTCAATGATGGAGATACCGTTGTTCGAACTCTGTTTTGCTACATTTACACCTGTAATCTGTGTATTCATTCTGCGCCCGATTGCATAGCCAGACGGGTTATCCTTTGCTGCCGTTACCTTTAATCCGGAGGATAAACGCTCCAAAGATTTGGATACCTTGCTGTCGGACACATTCAATGCATTATTGGCGCGCATCGCTGCTGCATTATAATTAATTTTCATTCTGGGTTCCTCCTTTATGCTGTGACAGTCATGATAAATGCTTTGGCAATTCTGTAAAGGTCTGCTGTCTGAACCTGTGTATCATGCTCCAGATCCTCTCTTGTATAACCTTCCGCATTCATCTCTTCGCTGTATACAATTCCTATACTGCCAATCTCCAATGGCTGCTCTCCGGCCGATACTGCTTCCCCAAGCGCATCCCTCAGGATGTTTTCCCGGCCTTGCAGTTCCTTCGTCCCATGGCTGGTATTACATGCGATATAACCGGATACCATACGATTCCTGACATAAAATTGCGCTGCCACCTGACCATACTCTTCTGTCTGCATAACGGCACTGACCTTGCCGCCTTCGCTTCCATGCAGAATCTTCAGATTGATCGCCGTAAGTTCTCCGTGAACCTCTACCGGAATCTGATAATTTTCTTCTTTGGCAAGACTTCCCGCAAGCGCCAACTGTTTCTGACAGCTCTGCAAGGTACGAAGATCAAGATAGGTAACCTCTCCCTCTTTCGCTTCTTCTATGATCTCACCAAAGGTTTCCTGCATCTTCTCATATGCTGCTGACGCACTGTCCTGATCGGTCAGGCTTTCTACCATATCGCTGACTGCATCTTTTACTCTATGTTTATCGGCAGACTTATCTAAATCATTCAGTTTTTTGTGCAGAAAGCCCGGATTTTTCCGCATTCCCATAGTCGCTGTCACATGATCCGGCGTAACTGCCTGTTTGTAGGCAAGCAGCTCACTGATCACCGCATCTTCCACGGTGCTCAAGCTTCTATACTGCTGTAACTGCTCCTGTTCATAAGCCTTTTCAAGCTCTGTATCCGGCTGCATCCGGTCAATCTGTCCGGCAAATTCTTCCATAGTCATGTTTGGCTGCAAAGAGATCCGGGTAAGCATTTCCGGCTCCAGTCCGTCTGCGATTTCTCCTGCCAACTGATTATAGTAGCGTGCTTGTGCGTCAGTGGCTGCCTGCCGCTGCCCTTGCTGATTTCCGCCGTCCGTACCGGACTTAGCCAAATCAGGGAATCCGCTTAAGATCTGATCAGTAATAGACTTATAGGATAGCGCATCCACACCACCAAACTGATCATCTACCGTATAATCCATACCCTGTTTCTTCGTACTGCGCATGGCGGTAAGAAGATTCTGGAAGGAAAGCTGTGCCCCTTCATTTATAAGGCTTCCTACAGCGGCATCATCCGTCTTCTCTAACTGTCTGAACATGCGGTAGATACCGATATAAGCTTCTCTCTCCTGCTCCCCGATGGCATGATTTTTCTCTAATTTATATAAATACTTACTGAATTTCTCTTCCCTGGCAGCCGCCTGCTGATCACTGCCGTCCAAATACTGATTCAGTTCTTCCATGGACATCTTCAACGGATTCTTACCGTCCCTGATCGCCTGCAGGGTAACTGCCGGTGTCATCCTGCGGATGGTCTGTCTCAGTTCCATATCATATTTCTTCACGGCATCCATATTCTCTGTGGTGATATCCATACTGTTATATCCCAGAATGCGTACTGCCCTGCGGTTTTCCTCAGAGGTCTCCATACCCATATCTTCCAAAATGTCATCCACATTACGAAACGCCTTGCGAATAGAATCACCCATATCTGCCCTGGGCGCCGTCATCAATGTCTCATAGGATTTCCCGGCTGCCTCATAAGCATTCTTAAGCGCCGTACCATGGGAATGTACACTGTCTAATGTAAACAGTTCTTCTTCGGAAAGATACCTGGCCAGTACTGCTGCCGGCAGGAAAGGAATCTCCGCCGTTTTCTGCCCTACTTCCCCAAACAGTGCCGCTTTCTCTGCTGCACGGGCACCATCCGGCTCCCCGAAGAGTATCTGATTCTGCTCCTGCTCTATCTTCTTGAGAACCTCCACCAGCTTCTCTAAATCTGTGGTATCAATGGAGTAGCCGCTTTCTAACAGCTTGCGGTTTGCCTCTATGGTCATCATCAGCCTGACTTCTTCCAACTGACGTCTTGCGCTGATCTGCTCCGGCGTACTATCCGCCAGGTTCTCCTGCACGGTCTGCTTCTGTATATTTCCTGCCGTGTCATCTTTGTCGATCTGCTCCTGTGCTTTTTCCAGATCTTGCAGCGTCAGCTCCTTACCCTCCGCTACGGTCCGGTCCACAGCCTCATCGCTGATCTGTGCAAAAGCTTTCACATAATCGGCGGCTTTCTCCCGGTTGCTTCTGCCGTCTGCCAGATTGGCACTTCCTGCATTCTTACCGTCAGAAATAGCCGCCGCCACGGCTGACAAAATCTGCCCCATATCCTGCGGCATGGTTACCTGCTCTATCTCATGCAGACTGCTAAGTGTGTCTGTGGTAAGCGGAATTCCTGCTTCCACTAACCATCTGGCTTCGTCAAGGCTTTCCTCTGTAATCTCTATCCCTGCCTCTTCCAGCACTCTCTCCATCTGCGGCTTTAGCTGCTCCCAGTTATAGTCCTCTGCTTTCCTGGCGTAATATCCGGTATTGTCTGCGGCATAATATCCATGACCCTGCAGCCCGCCGCCTGCGCCGGAACTGTAATCTGCCAGATACAGATTATCAATCGTAGGCTCCATCCGGTTTTCCACCATATATTTTACAGCGCCGTCCTCCGGCGTTTTCATCCGGAATGCCTTATCATACGCCTGTTTGGCAGCAATCACATTCTCTTCCGTAACCGGGATATCATGCTCCCTAAACTGCTTCTCCAGCTCTCTTGCAAACGCTTCACTTCCCGTAATCTCGCAAAGAGTCTCCGCATCCAGATCATCGGTGTAACCCGCTACCTGCGTACCGCCTTTGATAAGTTCTGCTTTTATTGTATCGACAATGGTAACAACCTCTTCGATCTCCATGTCACCCGGATGATAGCCTTCCTTTTGCAGTCTGCTGAAATCCTCCTCAGACATAGTATTAGACATAACTGTCATATAGTCTCTCTGCGCGGCTACATCAATAAGCCCCGCATCCTGCATAACCTCTTCTGCGGTCTTTCCGTGACCTTTGTAAGCGTTGTTATCCATAACTGTGCCAGAAATGTCTAATGCGTAATCACTCCTATGCTCCGTTTTGGGCATCCGAGTGTTTCGATATGCTGTTGTTGCCCTGTCTACATTCCGATTGGTGTTTGTCTGGTCAAATGTTATCTTCATACACTTCTCCAACGTAGATTATTATACAAGACAAAAGGGCGAATGTTCTTCACATTCGCCCAACTTAATTTTTCTGTATTCGCCCGGCGAATGTTTTCCACATTCACCCTTTATTTCGGCATAGTTATCCACTTTCTTAACTGCTAGAAGACAAAAATTGCTGCCGTATAAGGCGGAAGGTCAAAGGTAATATGATAATCCTTATAATTACAGGTTCCCTTCACAGCGGTCAGCTCTGCCGGGATTTCATGCCCGTTGCCGCCAAATTGTTTATCATCACTGTTTAACAGCAATTTATACTTTTTCTTCTTCGGTACACCGACCTGATAATTCTCCCACATCATCGGTGTCATATTGAGTACGAACATAACGTTATTTTTGCCTGTCTCATCCTTACGGAAGAAGCTGTACACGCTATGGTCGGCATCATCCGCATTCAGCCATTCAAAACCTTGCCAGTCATTATCAATCGAGTATAGAGCCGGATATTTGTGATACAGCTTTAACAACTCTTTTACATACTCATGCATGCCCTTGTTCTGTTCTTCTCCCAGAAGATACCAGTCAAGCTCTCTGGCCTCGCTCCACTCTCTCTCCTGTCCGAAATCCTGTCCCATAAATAAGAGTTTCTTACCGGAATGACCGAACATATAGCTGTAACCCACACGCAGGTTAGCATATTTATCCACCATATATCCCGGCATCTTATTTACCATGGAACATTTCAAATGTACCACCTCATCATGTGACAAAGGCAGGATATAATTCTCGCTGTTATGATAAGTCATGGCAAAAGTCATGGCATAATGGTTGTTCTTACGGAAATACGGATCTAATTTCATATATTCGCAGAAATCATGCATCCATCCCATATTCCACTTAAAACTGAATCCCAGACTATCTCCCCCGATCGGGCCGGTTACATGCGGCCACGCGGTAGACTCTTCCGCAATGGTCAAAAAGCCCGGATAAGTGCCCCGCACAACGGAATTGAGATGTTTAAAGAATTCTATAGCCTCCAGATTCTCATTGCCGCCGTATTTATTCGGAACCCACTGTCCGTCCTGCTTACCGTAATCCAGATAAAGCATAGATGCCACCGCATCTACACGGATACCGTCAATATGATACTCTTTAATCCAGAATAAGGCATTTGCAATCAAGAAGTTCTTGACTTCGTTCTTACCATAGTTAAAAATCTTGGTACCCCAGTCAGGATGCTCTCCGATTCTCGGGTCCGGATGCTCAAAAATACACTGTCCGTCAAATCTGCCCAGTCCGTGCGCATCTGTCGCAAAATGTGCCGGTACCCAGTCCAGAATAACACCGATCTTATTACGGTGTAACGTATTAATCAAATACATGAAATCATCCGGCGTACCGTGTCTGGATGTGGGTGCGTAGTAACCGGTAACCTGATATCCCCAGGAACCGTCAAAAGGATATTCCGCAATACCCATAAGCTCTACATGGGTATATTTCATCTCCTTCAAATATTCCACAATACGGTCAGCGAACTCTCTGTAATTATAGAATCCCTCTTCCGTACCGTCAGGGTGTTTCATCCAAGAACCGATATGGCACTCATAGATTGCCATCGGTTCTTTATTATAGTCCTTACCGTCTCTGGCACTCATCCATGCACTGTCAGACCACTTAAACTTACTGATATCATAAGTCTTAGAAGCATTGCCCGGACGCATCTCCGCATAATTTGCAAAAGGATCTGCCTTATAAAGCTTCTCACCCGCAGGCGTACGAATCAGGAATTTGTATAACTCATTCTCGCCCACACCCGGAATAAATAGCTGATAAATACCCCCCGGTCCCAGCTTCTCCATCCGGTGTATGTCCTCATTCCAATCATTAAACGTACCGATAACATTTACACTGGCTGCATTCGGTGCCCATACAGCGAAAAACATACCTTTCACTCCGTCTTCTACAGAAGGATGCGCACCTAATTTCTTATAAATATCATAGTGAGTGCCCTGTGCAAATACATACTGATCTGCCTCTGAAATAAATACCTTGTTTTCTTCTGTTACTTTCTCTTTTTTAGTTGCCATAACTGTCCGCCCCCGTTAATTTTTATAATGCATGAAGTCCTTCTCTCGTAATATAATCATGTCCTCTTCATCATATCTCTTTGCAAACAGAATATCCATGAAATGTCCCGGTGTCTTCTTATTTGCATAATAAATCGCCTCATCCACAAGCTCCCTTATCTCGGCAAGACTTACCTCGTGATCGCTGGTCTGTTTCTCCGAAATTCTCGTATGCAGAGCAAGAACACCAAATTCATCAATGGAGTATTCCATTTCCTCCGCATACTGTTTCGCATAAGCCACCAATGCCTCATCATCCAGCGGTTCAATATCCACACGGAGATTAAAATTATTGGAAAGGGCCGTATGCTCTGTAAGAAGCTGGTTTATCTTCTCTTTCGTGTCTATCATGAGAAGCAATAACCCCATATTATCCTTCTCTAACACTTTAATCATCTTCGTAACCGTCTCGGCTTTCATAGCAGATGCTTTCTCAATAATTAATGCACCGTTATCCAGCTTGGCGAAGGTTTCCGCAACATCCTTCTTGTTTAGTACCTGGCCGGATATCTTCGCTACCTTTCCGGAGAAATTATTATCATTATACTGCATTTCACGAATCAGGGTCTTCGCCAAAGTCAATGTCGTGATCTCTTCCTCGCCGGTGATCACAACATTGCCTGTACAGGCTGCCAGACTCATATTGTCTAACGTATGTACAAGCTGTCTCTTAGACTTACGATGATGGACGAACTGTCCGAACAGTTCCTGCTCTTCCTTTGTCAGTTCACGGTCTCTTCCCGATTCTGTGTTCTCCGCCTCTATGTCCGCTTCTTCAGATTCAACCGCCTCTTCCGTAACAGGCTCTGCCGGCTCTTCTTCTATCGCAATATCAGGCTCCTGAATCTCCTCTAACTCTTCTACTTCATCAGAATCTTCAATGGATTCCGCACTTTCTGTCTGCTCAGGCTTCTCCTTATATTTTACAGCCGTTTTCTTCGGTGCCGGTTCTTCCTCCGGCATATCTTCCGGCAGAATTACCTTTTTAATCGGAGGTTTCTTAGCCTCTTTCATGATTGCAGCCATAAATGCCTTCTCAAGTTCTTCCAGAAGACCATTCTTAGTAGCTTCATCAAAATTAGCAAATAAACTGCCTGTCTGTGCAAGAATATGCTGGCGAACATCCTCCATACGCTTCTGTTCGTTAGATTTCTTCATCTCTTCCCACTCAGCCATAATATCATCGATACTGAGCTGACCGGTAATCTGCTTCTCAACACGCTCAGCGTCAGGTACCACTAAGCTGATCTGACCGTCATATTCCTGTGACAGGATATTATCATACGCAGAAGGTTTAACCATCTCCTGCCGGATCTGCTGCATAATCTGTTGCGCGTCAAATGCGGCGGTTTTCTCTCCCGGTATCTGCGTCCCGATCTCTTCCAGTTCATCCGTCTCCATCACCAGCGGTTTTACAGGTGCTGCCGCCTCTATCTCTTCTTCTGCCATCACAGGCTCTTCTTGCTTCTTAGCGGGGAATGGTACAACAGGCGCCTCTTTCAGTGCTGACTCCACTTCTTCCGTGGCCGGAAGTTCCTCTGTTTCCTGCAGCAAAGGTGCAATGATGGACTCTGCAATGGACGGCTCACTGTCTGTCTCTTCTTCAACAGAATCTTGCTCATCTGCTGGCTGAGTACCGATATCCGCGGTATCTTCCGCAACCTCTTCTTCAACAGGTTCTTCCGTCTCAACGACTTCCGCATCCGGTTCCTCTTCGTTAACAGGTTCTTCTTCCAAAATCTCCTTCATACTCTCTGCAAGCGCCATCTGGAGATTAATGGTATTATACTGGCCCACATCTACAGTCTTAACTTCCGGAAGCTCCATAGTAGGCGCATCTTCAACCGACAGTTCCTCTTCCGGTTCTTCTTCCGCATCGGCACCTCTAAGCTCTCCGTCGATCTCTTCATCTCCGGACACACTTTCTTCTTCCTCAGCTTCGCTTTCTTCTGTCTCCTGCTCCGCATCCCTCTCCTGTATCCAGGCATCATATCTTTGCTGCTGATCGGCACTGAGCGGTTCATGCAGTGCTTTTAATTCCAGCGCTTTAATGACATATTTACCCTCTCCAAACCAAAGGAACATCTCATCACATTCCTCTACACATTTGGTGGATAATCCAATCCGGTGATACAGATAGGCAAGCTCATATGCCCATTTCTCCCTGTAATCACGCTTCTTAAACTCTTCCAAAACTGCAATACGCTCTTCCAGACTCACATCCTGCGCCTCGTAGAGACGGTACTGCAAAATATATCTTCCGGTATCCTTTGGTGCGATCTGTACAAATTCCTTATAATACTCTATTGCCTGTACATACTCTTCCATCTTAATGGAAAGCTCGCACAGAGAATATACAATCAGCCGCCCTGTGGGGTGTTTCTCATATGCCAGCAATAGAATATCTTTACTCTCCTGATATCTTCTGTTGATTTTATATAAGTCACTGATCGTGCACAACATCATCACGCTTCTGACCCTGCGCCAGTCAATGGTATCCGCTATTTTGACCGCTTCCGCGAATTCTCCTTCTGCAATCAATGTCTTAATTTCGTCGGCACGAACTTTGTATTCATACTTATCCAAGGTGCTCACCTCATTATTGTATTTTCACGCTTTGTCTTTTCTGTCTAATAACCCTATTTTCACTGTTTTAGTTTACCATAGCCTCTTATCAATGTAAACAGAATCCGCAGAAAAAAAGCACCTCCGATTTGGTATCTTATTTCAAGAATATACCAATATATGGCGATGCTTCAATATACAATTACTTTATATTGTATTTGTACAAAGCTTTTGTTTTATACTCTTTTCCCGCCCAGCCGGTTACTCAGCTCGGCAAACTGTTCCAATGTTAACGCCTCGCCGCGTATCATAGCGGATAACCCCATTTCCTCCAGCGTCTCTTCTACCATCTGCCTGTTAACTCCCAGATTTCCCGCATTCGTCAAGCCGTTTGCGAGCGTCTTTCTTCTCTGGTTAAAGGATGCCCTTATAACTGCAAACAGATATGCCTCATCCTCCACATCCACCGGAGGTTTCTCATAACGTGTCAGACGGATAACCGTACTGTCCACATTAGGCCTTGGCATAAAACAGGATGCCGGTACCCTTGCTATGATCTCAGGTTTTGCATAATACTGTACCGCAAGAGAAAGTGCACCGTATTCTTTCGTACCCGGCCCCACCTGCATTCTGTCTGCCATTTCCTTCTGTACCATAATGGTTACACTCTGCAACGGCACATGACTCTCAAAAAGCGCCATGATAATAGGTGTCGTAATATAATATGGTAAATTCGCCACCACTTTGACAGGCCTTCCGCCGTTATGTTCCTGCACGATCCGGTTGATATCCACTTTCAGAATATCTTCATTCATAATCGTTACATTAGGATATGTCGACAGTGTCTCTTCCAGAATAGGAATCAGATTCTTATCGATTTCCACCGCCACCACTTCTCCGGCTTCTTCTGCCAGATACTGTGTCATCGTGCCGATACCGGGACCGATTTCTAACACGCAGTCCTCTTTGGTAAGCTTTGCCGATTCAATGATTTTATCAAGGATATTGCTGTCAATCAGGAAATTCTGCCCGAATTTTTTCTGAAAATTGAATTGGTGCTTCCGTACGATCTCTGCCGTATTCTTTAAATTTCCTAAGTCTGCCATGCTGAGACCTTCTTTCTAAACTGCTATGCACCAGAACCGAGGTACATTTGCCTTTACATTATTTACAATATTGCAATATTACGATCATGACTGTGCTGGCGCTGCAAGCGAAATAAATTTCTGGCGTTTTTCTCAGTGATCTCCACGACCTCATCATAAGATATACCCTTAATCTGCGCGACCGCCTCTGCCACATAAGGCAGATTCAAAGAGGAATTGCGCCTTCCGCGATTAGGCTCCGGTGCAAGATAAGGGCTGTCTGTTTCCAACAGAATCTTTTCCATCGGAATATATTCCACCGCTTCTTTTAACTTCCTGGCATTCTGAAAAGTAACCACACCGCCGATTCCAAAATAATAGTCCATATTCAGGTATTCCCGCGCCGTCTCTTTCGTATAGGAATAGCAGTGTATGACACCGCCGATTTCTTCCGCATGGAGCGCCTGCATTATGTCAAGCGTATCCTTCGCCGCCTCCCGGGAATGAATGATCACCGGAAGCTTCACTTCCCGCGCCATTTGAAGCTGTCTCTCAAACCACACTTTCTGTACAGCAGGCTCCGGTTCGGGCCAATGGTAATCCAGACCAATCTCGCCCACTGCAACTGTCTTACTTAAATCACACCGACTGCGAAGCCATTCAAAATTTTCTTCATTTAATTCTCCTGTTTCGCTGGGATGGACACCTATAGCTCCATAGATAAAGGAGTATTTCTCCATCAACTCTGCCGTAGTCTTACAACTGTCCAGGCTTGCCCCAACGTTGATCACCGTTCCTATCCCGTGCTCCTTAAGGGATACCAGCAGTTCATCTCTATCCTCATCAAAAGCTTCATCATCGTAATGTGCATGACTTTCAAAAATCATATTTCTCTCCATTTCAACAGATAAATCCCAAGTTGTGAATACTGTATCATTTCATTATTATTATTTCAAGTGCAACAGGAAAATTATAAATTCCAATAAAAATATTTTTTTTGAAAAAAATACTTGCAATGAACGAAACAATATACTATAATAACACTTGCGTGTTGAGCAAACCGCATTTCTTTGAATGACAGGACATGCACCGCTAGCTCAGTTGGTAGAGCACCTGACTCTTAATCAGGGTGTCCAGGGTTCGAGCCCCTGGCGGTGCACTTTTAAAGGACTGATTTTGAGGACTTAGGAGCCTTGGGGTCGGTTCTTTTTTTGTATAGTTTATCATAGTTTTTTAAGCGAGGTTATCACATGAAAATTACATGGTTTGGCACAGCATCACTACTGATTGAATCCGAAGAAGACAGAATTTTGATCGATCCTTTTCTGACCTTAAAAGGCGCTGAGAATCATCCTTCCTTATTATCTTATATAAAAGAGGATTCGATTCTGATCACACACGGACACTTTGATCATTTATCCAGCGTCCCTAAAATTATGGCAAATTCCGATGCCACCGTATACTGCTCTGCATCTTCTGCGCGCATTTTAGCAAAAAGAGGCGTAGATGGTGATCAGGTCGTTATCATCCATCCGGAAGACAATCTTATTTTCGGTTCCATTAAGGTAAAAGTATTACGGGGAAGGCATATTAAATTCGACAAGAAACTGTTTCAAAAAACGCTGCTTAGGCCGCGCACTCTTCGCTATTTATCCAATTTATTGTACTTAGGATGGAATTACCACAGATATCAGCGGCATCAGGAAACATTAACCTATCAAATAGAAGCGGAAGGCAAAGTCATACTCGTGCTGGGAAGTCCGGAACTGGATTCTTTAATAGAATATCCTAAATATGTAGATATGCTGGTACTTCCCTATCAGGGTTCATCTACCCAGATAACACAGACACTTTCCATCATACAGGCAATTGAACCGCGTACCATCTTGTTAGACCATTTTGATGACGCGTTTCCGCCGGTCTCTGTACAAATGGATACAAAACCCTTAAAGAAACTGTTAGACGGCTGGTTCCCTGATCTGCCGGTAGTGAAACCGACAGCAGGGAAAGCTGTAACTTTATTGTAGGGTATCGCTAGCGGTTCTTGAGAAGCTTACACATATAAATTCCCGCCAGCAACAGAACAGGGAATACCATTCCCGCCAGTATACCCATCTTTAGGTTATCATTCACAGCACCGGATACCATACCGACTACCGTCGGCCCTCCGGAGCATCCCACGTCTCCGGCAAGAGCAAGCAGAGCAAACATCGCTGTTCCGCCGCGGGGCAGGGATGCTGTCGCTTTGCTGAAAGAACCGGGCCACATGATACCCACGGATAACCCGCACAGTGCACATCCCGCAAAGCCGATCACCGGATTGGGCACCAAAGATATACACAGATAAGAAACAATACACAGAAGACTGCTGCCTGTCATAAATTTATCTAAATCGATCTTATCACCATATTTTCCATAAAAGGCTCTGGCACTTCCCATTAAAACAGCAAACAGCATCGGTCCTGCCAAATCTCCCATGGTCTTGCTCACGCCAAGTCCCGATTCCGCGAACGTGGATGCCCACTGGCTTACCGCCTGTTCACTGGCTCCCGCGCATACCATCATAAGCATAAGAACCCAGAAAATTTTCTTCCTGCACAGTTCCCCTATAGTCATGCCCGTCTCCCCCTCTTCGATCAAGGAAGCAATCGGTACTCTCGTAAACACTATCATATTGACGAACGGTACAATGGCCCATATCAGTGCCATAATCTTCCAGTTTTCAATCCCAAACAGCTTAAAGAATATAGTAGAAATCAGAACCACTGCCACATGACCCCAGCAATAAAACGAATGAAGCATACTCATCGCTTTCTCTTTGTTCTTGGTAGGACATGCCTCCACAACCGGACTGACCAACACCTCTAACAATCCGCCTCCTACCGCATATACGGTAACGGCGATTAAGAGTCCCACAAAAGCATTGCCACACGCATCCGGCAGTGTTGTCAGAAGCACAAATCCCACGGCCGCACAGATATGGGCTATGATCATGGATGCACGGTATCCTATCTTATCCACAAAAGTAACCGACAGCAGATCTACCAGAAGCTGCAGACCAAAGTTAAAGGTAATCAACAGCGTAATCTGAGTCATCGGAATGCCGTAAGTGCTGTGAAATGTCAGAAACAACAACGGTACAAAATTGTTTACAATCGCCTGTACAACATATCCTGTAAAACAGGCTATTAAAGTCTTATTATATCCTTGTTCCATCACACAATATCCTCCATTGGTTTATAATGGTAAATTTTATCATGTCTGCCTGTTTGTTCCTACGGCTTTTTTTGACTCGTTTATAGGTTGATATTGACTTTTTATCGTTTTTCCTGTTTCTTTTAATTATCGAAATATGGGTTATGTTCTTAACCCGGCAATTTTTAAAAAGTAACACCCAGCAGTTCCGTCAGAACGCCTGCGGCAACACCGATCGCATAGACCAGTGCAATAATACGCAGATTCTCTTTTCGGTCGTCATTGACTCTTAAAAGTACCAGAATACCAACGCCGCTGCCTGCAAGCAGTCCTGCAATCATTGCTCCGGCACTTAACACGCCTTTCAGATACAACTGTGTGATAGTCACAGATGCGGCACAGTTCGGGATCAAACCTACAAGCCCTGCAATCAATTCTCCGATTACCGGTCTGTTCAGTATCAGATTACCGAGTACCTCTTCCCCAATTAACGCGATAACCAGATTCAGTACCAGGGAAATAATGAGAATATACAGATAAATCTCAATGGTGTGATGAAGTGCAGACTTCCAGATACCCTTCTCGCAATGGCAGTGATGCTGTTCACAGAGGTGTTCTATCTGTAAATTTTTCTCCTGTCTGCGGAATATAAAGTCGATCACAAATCCCGCAATCATTCCTATCATCACTTTTAATATAAGGATCTTCGCAATCATCGTAAATCCCGCATTCTCAGATATCATGATAGGAAGCATTTCATCCGATGTAGACAGATAAATCGCTATTAACGTGCCCATTGTGATAATTCTGCCCGCATATAAATTGGAAGCAGCGGCAGAAAATCCACATTGCGGAAAAACACCTAATATACTTCCTATTACCGGCCCGCCTTTACCGGATTTACGAATTGCTTCCTGCATCTTTGCCCCCGCTTTGTGCTCTAAATATTCCATTGCAAGATAGGTAAAAAACAGAAACGGCAAAAGCTTCACGCTGTCTGTTAAGCTGTCTAATATTATATCTAAAATCATTCTCTTCCACTTCTTTCTACCGCTAATCAATCCTGCCGGCATACTTAAAATGTGCTCTTTTTGCGGTATTACTAGAATAACTTGTCTGTATGGAAAATGCAAGTACGCTTTCATTTTTCTAAAAAACCGTTGCTTATTTTGCCAAAATGTACTAACATGGAATGTGTATACTTTTGTCAATATGTGACAAATCAGGAGGGTTCTTATGGAAGGATTAAAAAACATTATGGAGGAAGCCGTAGAATATCAATTAAAAAAGCTATTGCCTACCATGCCCGATATATGCTCTTGTGAAAATTGTAAATTGGACATGGCAACTTATGCATTAAACAGGCTTTCACCGCAATATGTACGGACGGATACCGGTGCGCTTTTTCAGAAATTGAACAATTCCTCACCTCAGGCAGAGGTAGAGATTTTGACCACTGTTATATCAGCGATTAACACAATCGGCGCACATCCGCATCATGATAAGTAATTATGCAGACATTTCTCTGTGGATAACAAAGAGCAGCGCGCATATCACAATGCGTACTGCTCTTTCCCTTTTTATTGGTGGATGAGTTCCACCGTCACTTTCTCTCCTCTGTATTCAGAAAGATCTTGCGCTATATATTCTGCTTCCTGTTCTATACGCTCTTCCCACCTGTCTGCGGAAGTGCTGTTATAATTTATTACTGTTCCATCCCAGTGGTATGTTAACACATATGCAGTTTGATCCGACTTATAAAAAACAACGTAGACGAATGTTCCGACTTCCTCACCGTTATATACTCTGTAACAAGTATCAACCTTATCATAAGACTCTGTGATACCGATTCTGTTCTCCAGAAAATCCACTGCCTGCTCTTTGATTGCAGATGCTCTGGCAGATGCTTCGCTTACAGAAGGCTCCGCCTGTTCTCTCGTATCCCATTCTGCGTCACTATAACTGAACTCCGACAAATCTCCGTTGCCCGCATCAATCCAGAAATAATAATACTGATGGCTCCCATTATTACTCCAATTAACACCATAATTGGATTTTTCGCGTGACAGAGTCCCTGCATTCATGCTCTCTTCATAATAATGATTCAACTCCATGCCGCTGCCGTCCAGCCCATACATCTGCTGCAAATATTCCGTTGCAATTCTGATTGCCTCCTGCTCTGTAATGCCGCCCTCTGACACTACCTGAGCAATCTGCTCTTCCTTTTCTGCTTTCTCAGCCGCAATTTCCTCAGCATTTTCTTCTTCGTAACGCTGCCGCAGTGCATAATTTCTCTTTTCCTCAAAATCTATCATCTGCAGAATTTCCTCATCGGTCAGCTCCCTGTCTGCCGGAAGATAGAAAGCGCTGTTTGTCTTCAGATAACAAAACTCCTGCTGTTTGGCCTCTTCCTCGGTATCTACCTGCACAAGTTCCCCTTCCGGAAAAGTACCTTTCCTATATGCCTCGTACAGCTCTCCCCTGCGTTCCTTCTCTCCTTCTGTATATTCTCTGGAGTAACCGTCCGCTTCCACTGCCTGGTGATCCGTCTGCTCCACAATGGCTGTAACTTCCTCCTGGGGTATCTCCTCCATACGCTCTGCCACAAGAGAATTGACAAGCGCACGCACCGGAACGCTTATACCGGCAAGTGCAACGCCTACTATAAGAATGGCCGCCGCCACTTTGCCAAATCGATGATAACCTTGTGCATTTCTATGATTATGACCCTTTTGCCGTGGTGTACGTTTTACTCCGTTCTCTCCATATCTTTCGGTTAATTCTTCTATGATCTTCTGCTGCAGATCTTCATCCATATGTATTTGTTCTACAGATAATTTCAAATCTGATAGTTTCATAAATATCCTCCATTCTGAAATGTTATAATTGCTGCAAAGCATCATTTTCATTACAGTACACACCCCATGTCAGTTCCCACTAGGATTTCAGTAAATTTGGTGTAAACTGCAACAACTGATGCGGTCTGAACAATAGCTAATTTTCTAACCTCAACTTCAACATCTTTCTGCCACGTTGTAATCTTTTCTTCACGGCATTAGATGATATTCCCAACATTTCTGACACTTCTGTTAATTTATAACCTTCTATGTAATGCAGATACACTACACTTTTGATGGAAGGCGGCAGTTTGATCAATTCGGTTAAAACCTCATTATAATCCGGCGCCTCATAACTTGCCGTGATTTTCTCAAGATCCACTTTAGGATGTCTCAACCGCAACCTCTGCATATCACGGCAGCGGTTTGTGGCGACCGTGATCAGCCAAGCCTTCTCATGCTCTTTATCTGTAAACTTTTTATTCTGTTCAAGATATCTGCAGAAAGTATCCTGCACCGCATCCTGTGCATCCGCTTCATTGCCCAGCATCACAATACAGATCCGGTAAAGCATATTGCTGTGTGTACGCACAATTTCTTCTATAGTCATTGATCCACTCCTCTCCCATTTACATTATATCCGTCATGACATGATAATCTGTTTTTCAAGCTTTCTCTGTTGAAATTCTTTCACTAATAACACGTTTTGAGACTGAAAAAGGTGTCCTGTTAATTTACTTTTTTATTGCATTAAAATGCAAATTGCCCTGCATTTTTCTATAATATCCTCTTATTCTCCATACATTAGCATACTTTATCTCAACAAAAAAAGGCAGAAAGTTTACGCTTCCTGCCTTCGCATCATTTTCTTTTACACAACACTGTTCTGTTTGTCAACTGCCTCAGTAATGTATTCTTCCACCTTCTCCTTCGGAATGGAAAGTGCAAGTGACATCTCGCTGTAAAGAAGTTCCTCTGCCTTACGCAAATACTGCTCATCGGAAGACAGCACTTTCTTCCCTTCCTTCAGGCGGTTTTGCTTGCGAAGATACAGCGTTTTAATAATCTGTACCAGACTCTGGCAGTCATAAGTGCGGATTGCTTCCTTATACATCTGCTCCCTGCGTTTTTCTTCCTGAATCCAAACGGTGTCAATCATGGTAATGCGATCAATCAATCCTTCTGCCTCTTCCTTATTCATGATCTTTCGCATGATGACCTTATCATTATCCACCGGCGTATAGATTGTACTGCTCTTCTCAAAAACCGGCTCCAACACATAGTACTTTCTTTTCTTATCCAATCGGTCGATCGGATTTCCCACAATGTCAACAACGCGGCAGACACCGTGTCCACCGCACATAATTAATTCGCCCTTCTCAAACATAGCTTCCTCCAAAATTTCTAAACCAAATGATTGCCGATATATCCCTCAATATATATTAGTTTAACATCTTTTTTCTCTGGTCGTAAGCATTTTGGAGAACCCAAATTCATTTTCAGCATTTTGCCGACATGGCGCGCTTCATTTTTTGTGAAAACCTTCCAATCAAATTCTGTCTTAATCAGTCGAACTATTTGGTACTGAAATGATCACAGATAAAACGCGTTTCTTTCATGGGATAAATACGAATCATAATACCTTTCAATAATCCCACAGATTCAAAATGACACACCACAAGCGTCATCTCATCTCCCGGAAACGGCAGGAAGTCTATCCGGTCAACGTCTGCCGGTGTCTGGACAAACGTAGTCTTCGGCGGATTGATATCCACCGTTTTATGTATCATCTCTGTAAGTACGATTGCGGATGCCCCCATCATCTGGTTCATTACCTCTGCCACACAGGACAAATGCATTTCATTCAACTCACCCTCTGCAGCCACACCGGCACCACCCATCATAAGATCCATAATAATCTTGATGTCATTTTCCTTCATCATCAATAAATTATTGCCATCAAAATCATCTTTAAAATCTATCTGCACCGTTACGCTTCCCATACCAAACGCTGTCAGAATATTCTTAATATCTGCGCTGTTTACCACTTTAACCATAGGTACGTGAATCTTGATTTCCTTATTAATCAACATATTCAGGGCAGTTGCGGAATGCGCCATACAGATCTGTGACACTTCAGCCATTTTATCTTGATCCTTCGGTGTTAATGCTCCCATACTATCGTTCCTTTTTGATTTCCTATATATCCAGTTACTCTCTACTCTTTAACTATACCTTATACGTGACACTTCACGCAATCCTTTTATGAGAAAATAATCTTACTCAAATAAAGTTCTGTTTCAGACAGAAACTCGTTCAGGCAAAGTATTCTTCCTATTTCAATTCATTTGCCGTCACATAGAAATGATGATAAATTCCACCCAATGCAAGCAGGCTTTCGTGATTTCCCTCCTCCACAATGCCATCTTCCGTCAGCACCAGGATTCGGTCTGAATTACGAATACTGGATAAACGGTGCGCAATCGTAATCGTTGTTCTGCCTTTGGCAAGAGCCTCCAAAGATTTCGCAACCTGGAACTCGCTCTCATTGTCCAATGCAGAGGTTGCTTCATCCATAATCAGAATGGGCGGATTCTTCAAAAATACCCTTGCAATGCTGATACGCTGCTTCTGTCCCCCGGAAAGCTTCACACCACGCTCACCCACATAAGTGTCATAACCATCCTTAAGTGCCATGATAAACTCATGGGCACCGGCACGCTTAGCCGCCTCCATCACTTCTTCCCTTGTGGCATGTTCTTTACCGTAAGCGATGTTTTCATATACCGTACCGGAGAATAAATAAACATCCTGCTGAACCATACCGATATTTTGGCGCAGGCTTTTCAATGTATAGCGATGAATGTTTTCACCGTCTAACAGAATTTCACCCTTATCGATATCATAAAATCTGGGAATCAGGTTACACAACGTAGTCTTACCGCCGCCGGAAGGCCCCACGATCGCAATTTTTTCTCCGGAATGGATATCCAGATTCAATCCTTTGAACACTACATTATGGTCATCGGGATATTCAAAACTTACGTCACGGAAAGAAATATTTCCCTTCGGATTCACGCATTCCACCGCGTCAGGTTCATCGAAAATCTCGATATCGCTGTCCATAATCTGCACAAAACGTTCAATACCCGTCATACCCCGCTGAAACTGCTCTGCAAATTCTATAATTCTTCGAATGGTTGCAATTAAAGTCGTCACATACATCACATAAGCCACCAGATCGCCCGGCGCAATCTTTCCTTTCACCATGAATATGCCGCCTGCAACCAAGAGCACCAGATACATTAATCCGTCAAATGCCCTCGTGGTAGTCTGGAATGCCGCCATAAACTTATATGTCTCTTTTTTTAGCATAAAGAACTTCTTGTTGTCTTCCTCGAACTTTTCTTTTTCCTTTTCCTCATTGGTAAAAGCCTTTACAACCTTCTGTCCGAGAAGACTATCCTCAATACGTGCATTCAGTTCTCCAATCTGCACACGCTGTCTGCGGAATGCCTCACGCATACGCAGGTTAATAATAATACAGGTTACTGCCATAACCGGTACTACCGCAAAAATGATAACCGTCAGCCCCACGCTGATCTGCGCCAGAATAATAAAGGAAATGACCGCCTTTAAGCCTGCAATAAAAAATTCTTCCGGGCAATGATGGGAAAATTCCGTCACGTCAAATAAATCGTTGGTGATGCGTCCCATGATCTGTCCGACTTTCGTATTATTATAGTAAGTATCTGACAGTTTCTGCAAATGGGCGTAGGCATCACGGCGCATATCTGTCTCAATCTTAGTACCCATTACATGACCTGTATATGCCATGTAGAAATTCGCCATGGTGTCTACAATACGCAGGCACAAGTACAGCGTTCCCAGCCGAAGAATTGTCGCCACAGTAAGCGATGCCAGATCATTCATGCCCGTATTGGTAATAAACCGGATAATCATCGGCAGCACCAGTTCACAAATCGTTGTCAGCCCTGCACAGAAAAGATCGATTACTACAATCTTCCAGTATTTCTTATAGTATGGAAGAAACCTCTTCATCAACTCTCCTGACTTATAGGTTTTTGTGTTTTCCTGCATGTTAAAAATACTCCTTTATTTCTTCTTATAACCAGTTTTCTCTTAGTTCATCTTCTAATGCTTCAAACAAGGCAAGATATTTTTCTTTCGTTTTCTCAATAATCGTGACCGCTACTTCTTCATTATAAGAGTGCGCTATCTCATTGCGTCTGTCCAAAAGCTCAAGCCACCCTTCTTCGTCCCACAGCATTCCTGCACTATATGCCAATTTGATGATCATTTTGGGCGATCCAGTTTTGCTCTCGCTGTACCCATGGTTTTCCAAAATTTCCTTCATTGCTTTCCATGACTGTTCAAAGCAGATAGAGAACAAATTAACCAGACCTGTTTCTGTTACGATATCATAGGGTGCCTTATAGTCCCTGCATAATCTTAAATTATTTAAAGCATTGGTAAAATTATCAAACTTTTTCATATAAAATAATTCCTTCTCTTTCAATAGATTGTAATAACGATTTCTGAACAGGTTCATCCAGATTAACCACATCAAACATCAGAAGGGTGCGGATCTCATCGTCAATACTAAGGCGAAACTCTGTGATATTTCCCCCTATTACGGCTAAATCAATATCGCTTCTTTCTTTATTATCTCCTCTTGCTCTCGACCCAAACAAGATTACTTTATTGATATGATATCGTTTTGCCAAATCTATAATGCTGTCCCTAATGTGTTCATCTATATTCATGTTCTAATGACTCCACTCTCTCTTGCTGCTCTTTCCTTTTTTCGGCTTTCTGAAATTTTTTATACATTTATACAATTTAAAGCTATCATACTACAAAATCCCTGAAATGCCAATTGTTTGATATGGTTCCGCATCTTCTTCCCATAACAATACTCTGTAAGGTGTCCAAGACAAAAGATATGTCCTAGACCATACAAAACAACGGACATCCACCCTTCTTGTAAGGTAAATGCCCGCTCTCTTTAATAATATTCTTTTGCCGAATAATAAGAATAGAAACCGTGTTATATTTCTTTATTTGTAACGTAAATATAAGCATCCTCAAGCGTAACCTCACAGGGTGTACATACAACTTCCGGTTGGTTTTCGCAAAGAACTCTGATTCACTAATGCCGTTGGTGGCGGTGTAGTGTCGAAAAATTGTCCGGGAAACCGTACCATAATAGCTAATGGTCTGCCATAATAACCAAACACACTCTCCTCACTCCTGCTTCCCATATTGGAATACACCATATACAGAATTAAGAGCGGTACGGCAGGCAACGGATTTTTAAACAACAGCGAGATTAATCCGTAAACACATACAATCATCAGCATATTCGGCAAAATATAAAAGCAAGTGACTGTAATAAAATCAACGATCTTCACTTCGAATCCACTGCTTCTTGTGAACATACAACAGGCAAGCCCGAATACCAAATTGAGGATTGTGAGTGCGATCAGGCAAATTCCAAATCCTCCCCCTACTTTTGCGATTACATATTCTCCGGCACTAATGGGCTTTGTATGTAAAAGCTCATAAGTGTTTTCTTTCATGTCCTGCAAGAACAAAACCGCCAGCATGACTGTTGCAAAAAATGCCATGAATAATCCGGCAAAATCTGCAAATTTTCTGGAAAAATAAAAAGAAAAACTTTTATTTTCCAACTTACTATCTATGTAAGCATTGATCTCATTCTTTGTCCCCCTATGATATGCCGTGTCCTCATAGATATAAATTGCCCCGTAATAACGATAGTTTTTCTCAAGATAACTGCAGGCTTCCACGATATCCATCCCCTTCATTTCCTCTATGACAGATTCTGCCTCCGTCTGTCTCATCTGAAAATCTAAAATTAGGGATTCTCTCATCTTTTTTTCCCATATTTCCCGCCGCCATTCTTCCCCAGACGGCACATATCCTTCCGAAACATCTCCGTCATGAACCGTTTCGGGGAAATCCGCTTCCGAAAAATTGCTAAGCAGTTCTTCCTCTGAGGATACATAGTGAATTGTCAGATATGGTCCAAGATTCTGAAATACACCAAATATCACAAGCAACAAAGCAATCCAGAATAACGGTCTTTTCAAATAATTTTTCATTTCTCTTATCACAATTACTCTCACATATTTCACCTCTTTTTCTTTTATGGTTTTAGTGTAAGCAGCAAATAACAATAAAAAGACAACAAAGAAAAAACGCCGGACTGCCTACGCAATCCGACGAAATATCGCCACAACAAATGCTCCGCCTGTTTCAGACTGTCTTTTATATTTTGCTGATGAAATGCTTCTGTGATTTTATCTGCATCCTCCTCAAAACCGTTTCCATCATCTTTCACACATATCTTCAAATCCGAATTTGACACATACACCCTTACTTCTACTCTCTCTTTTGCATACCGCAAAGCATTCGACAACAGATTTTCTATTACCTCCAGAACCACTTCCTTATCTCCCTTGAAAACTTCCTGCGTCTCGGGCACATCCAAAATCACCTTTTTTTCTTTATCTGCTCCCAGTATAGCAAGTTCCGCCTGAATATCTGTTTTCACATCCTCTCCTGTAATTGAACCTGGTAATAATTTTCTCTGCTCAAGACTGTTCATTTTATGCATAGTTTCTACAAAAGAATCCATGCGTTCAATTTGTTTCATGCTTTCCGACAACATTTCCATTGCCTTTGAAACATCAATTACCCCATTAGGCAAAAAATCAATCAGCATTTCCTGATATCCTTTCAGAACTGATAAGGGCGATCTTATATCATGTGAAATCGCTGCCCGGAGAATCCTTTCGTCCTCAATATTTCTCCACAACTTTTCATTATTTTCCGCAAGCTGACCTCTCATCCGCTCAAATTCCTGACACAGACATCCCATGATCTATTCTGCTCATATCCGAAGCAGACGGTCTGGGAATATCCACCTTGTAATAAGGAACTTCTTCTATTCCTTGCGCTGCTTCCCCTTCTACTGCTTCAAAATACTTATCCTGATCCACATACTTCCACCAGATTTGTTCCTGCGTATGCGATGCAATTTCCACAATCACAGCCGACAATAAAAAGCTGCCAATGAGACTACCGTCATTAAAATGACCGTGGCAGAAGAAAGCATTAAAAATATTTCTATTTCGGAGGAATATTTAACCTTTTACTTTGATGCATCTGAGGAAGATATAGATTTCCTGTATTCGTTAACAAAAGGGCAAAACTGAAATTTATACATTTCCTCATATTTATTTGTAAAAAAAGCGGGCACCCCTTTTTTTCAAGGTAATACCCGCTTCTTCTTTTCACACAATTTGCTGACGCTTCTCTAAAGCTACAATAACAACTCTATCTTACAGCGCATAACTATTCAGATATTTCTCCTGCTCAGGCGTGAGCACATCGATCTCTTTGCCAAGGAATGCAAGTTTACGTCTTGCCACATCCTTATCAACCTCCTCCGGCACATCGATCAGCTTCTCTGTCAACTCGCCTGCGTGCTCCACTAAATACTTAGCAGACAATGCCTGAATCGCAAAACTCATATCCATAATCTCTGCCGGATGTCCGTCGCCTGCTGCCAGATTCACAAGACGTCCCTCTGCCAGTACGAATATCCACTGTCCGGTAGGCAGTTTGTAGCCCATAATGTTCTTGCGCTGCTCTCTCGTCTCTACCGCATTCGCCTTTAACCATGCCATATCAATTTCGCAGTCGAAGTGTCCTGCATTACACAGAATTGCGCCTTCTTTCATTTCAGCGAAATCTTCCTGATCGATAACACCGTCACAACCTGTTACGGTTATAAAGAAATCGCCCACCTTGGCAGCCTCTTTCATCGGCATCACATCGAATCCATCCATAACTGCCTCGATTGCCTTGATCGGATCGATCTCTGTCACAATAACTCTTGCACCTAAGCCCTTGGCTCTCATAGCGGTTCCTTTACCGCACCAGCCGTAGCCCGCTACGACTACGATCTTACCTGCTACGATAAGATTTGTTGTTCTGTTGATACCATCCCATACGGACTGTCCCGTGCCGTATCTGTTATCAAAGAAATGCTTACATGCCGCATTATTAACACGAACCATCGGGAATTTTAACTCCCCTGCCTTATTCATGGCTTCCAGACGAATAATACCGGTTGTGGTTTCCTCACAGCCGCCGATGATGTTTGGAATCAGGTGCTGCATTTCTTTATGCACCATATTTACCAGATCACCGCCGTCATCAATAATAATATTAGGCCCTACTGCCAATACTGCACGAATATGATTCTCATATTCTTCCGGTGTGGCGTCATACCATGCATGAACTTCAAGCCCTGCTTTTACAAGGGCTGCTGCCACATCATCCTGGGTAGATAACGGATTAGAACCTGTCACATACATTTCGGCACCGCCTGCTGCCAATACCAGACACAAATAAGCTGTCTTAGCCTCCAGATGTACGGATAAAGTTATCTTTTTACCCGCAAAAGGCTTACTTTCGGTAAATTCTTTCTCCAATGTACGAAGCAGATCACAGTTTCTTTTCACCCATTCAATCTTTCTCTCACCGGATTCGGCAAGATTAATATCTCTGATTTCGCTACTCATTTTAAATAGTTTCCTCCTTATCATTAATCAGCCGAATTTTTATTATAGTGATGGTCGTCTGTCCTATCATCACTTATAGAAACCCACATATTGTGAATTACTTAACCCTGCAAGGCAAATCACTCTGTTTCACGAAGAACACTGTCTTAGAAAAACATATCTCTATACCAGCACATTGTTTCCGTGTAAGCATCATATACCGTATCAACACTGATATCCTTTACGATCAACAGACGACATACTTCCTGCCAGTCCGCATTCTCATATGCTACCATAAACTCATATAACTCCGCGAATTCACCCTTATGATGAATCAAAACATCCGAGATTTCCTTCGATACGTTGACCTTTTTCAAAGCCTCTTCCATCGTCATGTTCAAAATAATATCCAGCACAGAGAACAGTCCCATTAAGAATAATTCGGATGACTTCATGGCTAATCCGAAGCTGGGGGCAAGGCATTCTGCAAACTTCGCTCTCAGCAAAGAAAGTCTGGCGATCTCATTAGGTCTGTCTGCGCACAGTTCTTTGGTAATCACCGTGTTAATCCACCTTTTTAATTCCTTCTGTCCGAGAATCGCGGCTGCATGTCTGATGGATGTAACCTCGGAATTGATCGCAATACGGTTTACCACTTTCAGCAATTCTACAACCAACGCCGTATCACGTCCGATAATATCCGCTGCCTGTGTCAATTCATAGTCTTTATCATTGACAATATTCATCAATTCTAAATAATTTACCTTAAGGGGTGAAACTTCCGTTTCTCCTTTGGTAATAGGAATACGATAGAATTTACCTTCAAAAAGGTCATAGCTTTCATCTTCTTTAATATAATCAAACATCTTCTGGTTATCTATATTACCTACACAGAGTTTGATGTTCGGATAAAGCTGACGGAAGTAAATTTTAGCCTTCTTCACATCTACCTTCTTGCAGTCCAAAATGATGTAATCCATCAGCGCAAGAATCTCTTTATATTGTTCATAAGAAGCAACCGGAAGCCTGCGGATTGCCAGCTTATAACCTTCCTCTTTCAATTGCGACAGGCGCTTCTGATAAGCTTCGTCATTCTTAATCGCATCATCCAGCAATAGCACCAGCCTGCCCCGCATAGAACTGCTCTGTGATTCGATATCCGAGAAAATGGCAATATGGCCCACCGTAACAAATACATCCGTTCCCGGAGAAAGGGTATCGATACCGATCTTCTGTATAATATCCAGACCGCTCACGGTGGCAGCACCGTCATGTTTTGATGATCCCTGCAATGTCGGATTCAACAGGTAATTCTCTTTCTGGGAAAACAGTGAATAAGCACATACTTTCATATCTTTATCAAAAAGGGGTATTAATGTCGCTAACATATTGTAATCTCCTTTCAGTTAAATTTCGTTTTTATGGTAATATCAGTATACCAAATTTTGCATTCTTATGCCATCACTAAATATCCCGGTTTTCTAGGAAATATGGTCTATTTACGGATATCTGTCTAATATTGCTTCTGATCTAATCCCATTCTCACGATGATATCCTGAATCTTATTGTATACCAATTGCTCATCCATCGTTAAAATTTTACGATGCTCCATTGTAATCTGACCGTTAATAATGACCGTATCCACCTCGGAACCATTGGCAGAATAAGACAAGCCCGCAATCAGATTATTTCTCGGTGTAAGAGACGGCACGTTTAAGTCAAGAATCGCTAAATCTGCCTTCTTTCCGACTTCGATAGAACCGATTTCCTGTTCAAGACCCAATGCCTTAGCGCCGTTGATCGTGGCAATCCTGAATCCCTCCCTGGCGCTGACACATTGAGGTGTTTTGCCCGTTCCCTTATGAATCAAAGTAAGCAGGCTCAATTCATGAAACATATTCAGGCAATTATTGCTGGCAGCACCGTCTGTACCAAGACAGACATTCACACCCTTCTCAAGCATCCTGTCGATCGGTGCAAAACCGTTGCCCAGCTTCATATTACTTGCCGGATTGGTCACTACACTGACATTCTTTCTCTTCAGAATATCAATATCTTCTTCCGTTACCTGAACACAGTGGGCTGCAATTGCAGGCACATCGAAAATACCGCATTTCTCTGCTAAAGCAATGGGTGTACAGCCATATCTCTCCTGTATCTGTTCGATTTCACTGACACTCTCGGATAAGTGCATGTGAATTCCCATATTCTCTTTTTTGGCTTCCGCTGCCACAATTTTAAGAAATTCATCATCGCAGGTATAAGGCGCATGAGGTCCCAGACGAAAAGTCAGCCTGTCACAGTCTTTGGCGGCATCTCTCTCTTCGTAAGCCTGACGGAGACGCATCTGTCCCGCCTCGTCATTGCCGCTGCCTACCAGGCCTCTGCAGATCACTGCACGCATACCGGACTCCTTCACTGCTCTGGTCGTCTGATGAATATTCATCTGCATGTCGTTGAAGCATGTGGTGCCGCTTTTCATCATCTCAATAATCGCAAGGTTTGCTCCCCAGTAAGTATCCTCGTCTGTCATCTGCTGCTCGATCGGATCTATCGTTCCAAACAGCCAGTCCATAAAGGAAAGATCATCTGCCGCATTTCTCATAAAAGACATATAAGAATGGGTATGACAATTAATCAAACCCGGTATTACCAGCTTGTCCCTGCCGTCAATGACCTTATCCTCTCTAAATCCGTCCGGCGCATCGCCAATCGCTGCGATTCTGTCTCCTTCTATGTAAATACTTGTCTCTTTTATTACATCTTCCGCACCCTGCGGCAGAACCGCCAGCGCGTTTTTAATTATAATTCCCATATACCCTGCTCCTCTCTCAGCCGCAGCTTTGTCTTTTCAGCCACCGGTTTTCGAATAAAATACCATTCTGTCAATTTTGTGTCCGAATTAATTTCATTACACGTATTTCTCTGCTATGGGTTCACAATATTTCTGTCTTTTCCTGCAAGAAAAGCCTCAATATTGTTCGCCACTTCCTCCACTAAACGGATTCTGGATTCGGTGCTCGCCCAGGACATATGCGGTGTAATGATAAGCTTCGTGCTGTCCTTAATCTCTGCAAGCGGATTATCCTTCGCCATAGGCTCTTTCTCCAGAACATCAAGTCCCGCCGCCGCAATCTGTCCTTCTATCAGCGCATCGTAAAGATCCTGTGTATTAACTACCGGACCGCGGGCTACGTTGACCAGTATAGCTGTGTTTTTCATCTTAGCGAAAGCTTCCTTATTCATCAGATCTCTTGTCCTGTCACTGAGCGGACAATGAAGTGATACTATGTCGGACTCCTGTAAAAGGGTATCAAACTCTACTCTCTCGTAATCCATACAAGTGCTTTTACCGGAAGCGGAATAAAAGATTACTTTGCATCCAAAAGCTTCTGCCAGAGAGGCAACCTTACGTCCTATCGTTCCCATGCCGACGATTCCCCATGTCTTGCCTTCCAGCTCTGTAAAAGGTCTGTCAAAATTAGAAAATCTCTCCTGTGCGCTGTAGACACCGGATTTCACATAGTCATCATAGAAAGCAAGCTTCTCAGACAATACCATGGCAAGAAGCAGCGTATGCTGGGCCACTGCCGGTGTACAGTAATTAACCACATTAGCCACCTTAATACCGCGGCTCTTGCAGTAATGCAAATCCACATTGTCAAAGCCTGTCGCAAACAGACAAATCAGCTTCACATTGGGTGCATCCTTTAAAGTATCTTCATTCATCGGCGCTTTGTTTACAATGATGATATCTGCATCTTTCACACGTTCTGCAGTGTTTGCAGCTACTGTATTCGGATAATACGCCACCTCTCCGAATTTTTCATAGCAGCTTACGTCAATGTCTGTTCCCACGCTGTCTCTCTCTAATACAACCAGTTTCATAATATCCTCCGTTTCGCCTTTTCTTCAAAGCGTTTCTTATATATACATATTAAAGACTCAGCGCATACCATACGCTGAGCCTATTATAGCATAGTGAATATGTGGATTCAATTTGAACTGCAGAAGGACAGCATTGCTTCTGTCAGAAAAATTTAATCATCTCCTTCGCCCATGTCTTGAAAAACAGCCAGTTAGAAGACACATGCGCGTCAATAGCGCGACAGGCGCTTTCGTAGTCAAAGGGCTGTCTGTTGCTGATCTGCGTGTAATCGCCTATTGCCTGGGAATAGCCTAATGCCACTTTACCTCTGGCTACATCCCCGATTGCTACCTGTGCGCCCTTTGCGTTGGCGCCAAATGCAAACTGTCCGACAGTCAGCGCACCGATAGAGAAAATACCGATGGAAAACGCACCGAAGCTGATCACTCCCACGGCAACCGAACCATATGCGAGAATGCCTATCGCAAAACATGCCAAAGCAAACAGGCCTAAAGAAACGATACCGATACACAATCCGCCCATCGCCAAAAAACCTATGGCGATGCAGCCCTGTGCAATATTCCCAATGGCGATAATCCCTTTGGCACGGTAGAGCCCTGTTCCGACATTCACATGTACAAGGGGAAGGGAGCCGATCATCTTTTTGCTTTTGTACTCATAGCGGGCACGCTTGTATCGGTATACTATGTTATAAGAAGATTTACTCTCACTATCGTCCGGCTTATCTTCTTTCGCTTCATCCCTCAGCAGATAATCGGTACTTACCTCAAAGAACTCACTGATTGCCACAAGCTTATCAAGCTCCGGCACTGACTGGTCTGTCTCCCATTTCGAAACGGACTGTCTGGACACATTCAGCACTTCTCCGAACGCTTCCTGGGAAAGCCCCTTCTCCGTTCTTAACCTGTAGATTTTCTCTCCTAATGTCATATTGTCTGTTCCTTTCTCCGAATCAGCATACAGAACTCCATGTAATCTTCCGAACGCTGACGTTATGATAATTATAAAATAAATTCTACTCTTATCATAGTGATTGAAGCAAAAAATAGCTATCAACCGCACTTGGAAATCTGTCAACTGACGGTTGCATACCCTGTATTAGTGCAAAATTCCATCTAAATACCAAGACCTGCATGGAACACATCGGGCGAAGGTCAACCCTCCGCCTGATAGCCTGCTGCCCGCACGGCTTTAATAATTTCTTCTTGATCAATCTCTTTTTCATAAGAGACTACTGCCTGTTTTTTCTTAAGGGATACTTTCGCACAGACTCCATCCAGTCTGTTAATGGCATTCTCCACCCGGACTCTGCAGTTATCGCAGGTCATGCCCTCTATATGTATGACGTATTCCCCGATTTTCGGATTTTCCAGTTTCTTCTTGATAGCGATATCACCGCCGCCACCTCCGCAGCAGCCGCCTTCCCCTTTAAAATGCCTGCGGGAAGATACAACAGCATAGGCAGCAATAACCACTAGTATTGCAATAATAACTACATTACCCATGAAGTCTAACTCTCCTCTCTACTACAATAAATTCTTTTTCATCTACAATCCCGATTATACCACAAAAGACTACGAGCGGGACTTTTACCATATCCCGCTCATATCTTTCCCTATGTTTTATTTGTATGTCATATATACCGGAGTTCTTAATGGCATCCGCCGCAGTGTTTACAATCACCGCCGCATTGAAGTGACTTACCTGCTTTTTTATCTTTGATCATACTGCGTATCGCAAGTCCCACAGCACCTGCAACAATCACTAATACAATAGCTGTTCCCATATTATCAACTCCAATCTTTCCAGATTTATTTCCATGCCAGAGCAGTTTACCGCAATGAATCATATTGATACTGCTCTGTCACAAATTGTCAAATTACCGATTAAGCAATTTTTTTACTTTTCTTTACATCTACCTTAAGTTCTGTAGCCTCTTTATAAGGTCTGAACAACAGATAGAGGAAACCGATTACCAACACAATCGATACGACTGTACCGATACCGAAACCGCCGCCTGTGAAGAGCGTGCCAAGCTGGTAAATAACCATAGCCACTACATAAGCCAGTAAGCACTGATAGCCGATTGCAAACCAAAACCACTTCGTATTGTTCATCTCTCTCTTAATGGCACCCATCGCCGCAAAACAAGGTGCGCACAGAAGGTTGAATGCCAGGAACCCGTATGCTGCAACCGGAGTCATAACTGCTGCCAGGCTGCCCCATACTTCCGCACCGTCTTCTGCAACTTCCGCAAAACCAAACAGCATACCGAAGGTTGCTACAACGTTTTCTTTCGCGATCAAACCGGTAACTGCCGCAACTGCCATCTTCCAGCCCTCGCCTGCCTGTGTCCATCCAAGCGGAGTAAAGATCCATGCAATACCGCTGCCGATTTTAGCAAGGATACTGTTGTTTAACTCTTCCACCATACCGAAGCCGTCTTCCCAGCCGAAGCTCATCAGGAACCAAAGTACAATAGTAGATAACAGGATAATCGTACCGGCTTTCTTAATGAAGGACCAGCCGCGCTCCCACATGCTTCTTAAAACTGCACCGACTGTAGGCATATGATATGCTGGAAGCTCCATAACGAAAGGTGCCGGATCTCCTGCAAACATCTTTGTTTTCTTAAGGATGATACCGGAGCAGATAATCGCTGCAATACCGATAAAGTAAGAGCTCCATGCTACCCAGCCGCCATTGTCGAAGAATGCACCTGCAATCAGGGCAATGATCGGCAGCTTTGCGCCGCAAGGTACAAAGGTTGTGGTAATAATAGTCATTTTACGGTCTCTGTCATTCTCGATCGTACGGGATGCCATAACACCGGGTACACCGCATCCGGAACCGATCAGCATCGGAATGAAAGATTTACCGGACAGACCGAATTTACGGAAAATTCTATCCATAATAAACGCAACACGTGCCATGTATCCGCAAGACTCTAAGAATGCCAGGAAAATAAACAGCACAAGCATCTGCGGTACGAAACCAAGAACCGCACCCACACCGGCTACAATACCGTCAAGGATCAGCCCGCTTAACCAGTCTGCACATCCGATAGATGTGAGCAAACTCTCGACCGCCGGAGGAACAATCTCACCGAACAGTACGTCATTAGTCCAATCGGTTACAAATGCACCTACCGTAGTAACAGATACATAGTATACAATAAACATAACAACCGCAAAAATCGGAAGCGCCAGCCATCTGTTCGTAACAATTTTATCAATTTTATCAGAGGTTGTCATTGTGTTTTTCTTATTTTTAGCTACACAGTCTTTAATAATGGTGGAGATGTATACATATCTCTCATTTGTAATAATGCTCTCCGTATCATCATCAAAGGCTTCTTCCAGCGCTTTGATCTGTGCATCTACATTCGGAACAGAACTCATCTGCTCTACAATCTTATTATCTTTCTCCAGCAACTTGATGGCGAAAAATCTCTTCTGCACCTCAGGTACACCGCTTAACACAGCAGATACATCACTGATTGCTTCTTCCACTTTACTGTCAAACTGATGCACAACAGGCTGTGCACCTTTACCGGCCAGTGTTACAGCTTTATTTGCTGCCTCCATTACGCCGGTTCCCTTCAAAGCAGAAATCTCTACCACTTCACAGCCTAAGTTCTGGCTTAATTTCTCTAAAGAAATCTTGTCGCCGTTTTTATTTACAAGATCAATCATATTGACTGCCATCACAACCGGAATCCCAAGTTCCATCAACTGTGTTGACAAATACAAGTTACGCTCAATATTTGTACCGTCTACAATATTTAATATTACATCAGGTCTCTCATTGATCAGATAATTTCTGGCTACTACTTCTTCCAATGTATATGGAGATAAAGAATAAATACCCGGTAAGTCCATGATGATGACATCTTTATTTCCTTTTAATTTACCCTCTTTTTTCTCAACAGTAACGCCCGGCCAGTTGCCTACGAACTGGTTAGAACCTGTCAAAGCGTTAAATAGAGTTGTTTTACCGCAGTTAGGGTTACCTGCAAGTGCAATTTTAACTGACATTTTTTCCTCCTCAATCTATTCTACTTCAATCATTTCCGCGTCTGCTTTACGCAGGGATAATTCATAGCCGCGGACGGTTACTTCTACCGGATCGCCAAGAGGTGCTACCTTGCGCACATAAACCTGAACACCTTTGGTAATACCCATATCCATGATACGTCTTTTGACCGGGCCTTCACCGGACAGCTTCTTCACTGTTACGGTTTCGCCGCAAGCCACTTCCTTTAATGTTTTCATCACTGTTCTCCTATCCTCTTATACTCTCTACTCCACACACAGAATAGATGTTAGTTACAACTTACTCCCCTTTAAAAAATTTTATTAAAAAAGTGGTCGGCATCTCTGCCTTATCACCTTCTAATCTGAAATTACACAATGATACGGGCAGCCATATCTTTACCGATGGCAATTCTGGAATCCTTAATATTAACGATCAGATTTCCGTTTACAGTAGAAACTACCGTTACGTCAGCTCCTGTCACAAAACCAAGATTTTCTAAAAATTGTCTGGTTTCCTCTTTGCCGCCGACTTTTTTAATGGAATTAACTTCTCCCTCTTTTGCAAATGTTAATGGCATCACAACATTCTCCTTTGCTCTTATACAACTGCCGCTACTCCCGCAGCATCACTGCACTCCCTCATCTCAATCAGTTCCACATTGCGATTGTCCAGATAACCGCACATCTTAAGTCCCGCTTTCACAATCCGGTTCCACTCCTCAGAGCTTAAGTTTACCTTCGTCTGGTCATCAAACTTCACCATACAGCTATGTACTTTCGTAGATTCCTCTTCAAAACATACATGATACATATTCTTGCGGTTAATCGCGCCTACATCCTCTAAGGTATTGATCATACGGTACACTGTCGCGATTCCGATAGACGGATCGATTTTGCACACCTGACAGTATATTTCTTTACAGCAGCTAAACTCATTCTCTAAAATACAATCAATAATAAGTTTTCTTTGATTCGTAATACGAAGTCCGCGCTCTCTTAATTTCGCCAGAATATATTCTTTCTGCTCCGTTACCCGATAATAAACACCATTTTCCTGTGTTCCGTTTCCGTTTCTGCCCACAGCCGGCATGCCTCCTTTCGCGCCTGATCTTTCGTATGAATAACAATGCCTTTCCGTATTATCCGCTTCTGAAATTAATATATGTAATCACACAAAATTGGTTAGTCTAGCCTAACTTCTTTACAGAAATAAGGTTAGCACTAACTAACCAAAGTGTCAATACATTTTTTGATAATGATATTTTTTATCAATAGTTTTTATTGCATAAAAATAAATCCGCGAGAATGAATTCCCGGCGGATTTATTCCTTATCTTATCACATATTGATTTATTCCTGCTGTTAAACCATAATCTATGGAATTCTGTTACTACAGTCTCTTAAGCAGTTCTTCTCTCTGTGCCTCATAGCCCGGCTTACCGAGAAGCGCAAACATGTTTTTCTTATAGCTTTCTACGCCCGGCTGATTGAACGGATTAACACCTAATAAATATCCGCTGACACCACACGCAAACTCAAAGAAGTAGAATAATTCACCTAAGAAGAATTCATTTACTTCCGGTACATTCACCATGAAGTTCGGAACCTGACCGTCTGTGTGGGCAAGAATGGTTCCGTTCATAGCGCTCTTATTGACGAAATCTACGCTCTTGCCTGCCAGATAGTTCAAGCCGTCTAAGTCTACCGGCTCCTCACCGATAATAATTTCTTCTCTGCTTGTCTCAATGTTAATAACTGTCTCGAACATATTTCTGGCACCGTCCTGAATGAACTGTCCCATGGAATGTAAGTCTGTTGTTAAGTCAACGCTGGCAGGGAAGATACCCTTCTGGTCTTTACCCTCAGACTCGCCGTAGAGCTGCTTCCACCACTCGGATACATAGTGTACACTGGGCTCATAGTTGGCAAGAATCTCAATTGCTTTGCCTTTTCTTAATAAAATGTTACGAAGTGCTGCATATTTCAACGCATCATTCTCCTCAAAAGGAGCTTCCAATGCCATCTTTCTGCCTTCTGCTGCACCTTCCATCAGTTTATCGATGTCTGCACCGGATACAGCGATCGGAAGCAAGCCAACTGCTGTCAGTACAGAGAAACGTCCGCCTATATCATCCGGCACTACGAATGTCTCATAGCCTTCTTCAGTTGCCAGATTCTTTAAGGAACCTTTTACTCTGTCAGTAGTAGCATAGATTCTCTTGGCAGCGCCTTCTTTGCCGTATTTCTTCTCAGCCATCTCCTTGAATACACGGAATGCAATCGCAGGCTCTGTCGTTGTACCGGATTTGGAAATCATGTTGATAGAGAAATCTCTGTCTCCGATTACATCAATCAGATGTTTAATATAAGTAGAACTGATAGAGTTACCTACGAAGTAGATTTCCGGTGTCTTTCTGACAGACTTGTCCACCACGTTGTAGAAGCTGTGACGTAAGAACTCGATTGCTGCTCTGGCGCCAAGGTAAGAACCGCCGATACCGATGACTAACAGTACTTCGGAATCACTCTGAATCTTAGCTGCCGCTTCTTTGATTCTTGCAAACTCTTCCTTATCATAATCAACAGGTAAGTTGATCCATCCTAAGAAATCATTGCCTGCTCCGGTTTTGTTAACCAGTACTTCTTTTGCATCTAAAGCAAGTTTCTTCATCATTTCCACTTCGTTATCGCTAACGAAAGGAGCTGCTTTAGAATAGTCAAACGTAACTTTGCTCATTATTTTTATCTCCTTTTATTTTTTCCGTTGCCTTCCTAATCAGTTTAGCATTGAAAACTATGTTTTTCAAGAGTCTGTCCTTATCCAACTGCCCCTATTCTTTGGTTGCCTTCTTATACTCTTCCGATTCGGCTCCGCCCCATGTAGTCTTATGTGCTTCATAGACCTGTCCTTCTTCCAGATTTACAGCATAAAATTCCAGCAAAGTAGTATTATCCAACTGACTGCCGTCTATATCATAATGCTCTTCCTCTGCCACGAACAACTGACACTTACCGTTCTCCGACATACCGTTATAAACCAACAGCACGCGGGAATGTTCTTTTCCCATCACTTCTGCATAAAAATTACCTTTCGCGTTGTAAGTAAAAGAAGGAGCTTCACTCTCACTGTTGGGATTGTCCATATAATGTTTCTCATAAATCAACCAGACGGCATCTGCCAGCGGGTAATCTCCCTCATATACATTAAGATATCTGGCATTTTCCTTTTTCTCCTGATATTCTTCCATGAATTGCTTCTGTTTGTCCGGATGCTTTATTTTTTCTATGCCTGTTTCTTCCTGTTTTTCATTTTCGGAAATTTCGGCATCCTGTACGACAGAATTATTGCTTCTGCTTTCCTCATATTGATTGTCTGGATATTCCTGCCAGCTTACCTTTTTTCTGAAAAAGAAAGCAACCGTCTCATAATAGGAATGAGATTCCTCGAACAGAGTCTCTGACCTGGTTACCTCTAACATACCATTGTCCATACGCTTCTCTGAATCAACTGTAAATATCATAAGTACACACAGAAACAAGGACAGAAGAATCATCCCCAGCCCATAGGCTGACAATAACACCCCTGTACACCACTGAAATGCCCGGTCCTGTGCAATACCATTTGCAAACCTTGCAGCAATTCTCTCTTCTTTCTTCCGCTCCCTCCAGGCAAACATCAGATAACCTGTGCCGATCACCGGAAAAAGCCAGAGATAGGAAAGTGCAATGACCTGAACCCATGTCCTGTACTCCATTTCACAAAGTCCAAGCAGAACATCCACCACACAGTAAATTGCCGCAAATATAAGATATTGTATAATAAGTATCTTTCTGACAGAATACTTTTTCTCTCCGTGCATACTATATCCTCCATTCTTACTCAACCTGCGAATTTGTGCACAAGCACAAATTTGCAAATAAATATTCCTACAAAGCTCATCATGCAGTCTTTGTAGGAATTATATCTTACTCTATTTCTGTTTCTCTTTTACAGCATCTTCGATCAGACCAATAATGGTGCCGATCGCATCACGCTGCTTGCTCTTGCTCATGGCATCTATATAAGTCTGTCTGTTAAAGTATAGCTCCTGAATCTTTTCCAATAAAACTTTACTGGTCAGGTCATCCTCATCAATCACAATACTGAAACACTGTGATTCAAAAGACTTGGCATTTAATATCTGATCGCCGCGGCTGCTCGTTGACGGAAGGGGAATCAGAATATTCGGTTTCCTCAGTGCCAACAGCTCGCTGATCGCATTAGCTCCGGCTCTGGAGATCACGATATCCGCCATTGCAAAAATATCCTTCATTTCTGATTTAATATACTCAAACTGTTTGTAGCCCGGTGTGGTAAGCAGCAGATTATCCACCTTCTCCTTTCCACACAGATGAACTACCTGAAAATCTTTTAATAATTCCGGGAGCACATCCCTGACCGCCTGATTGACCGCCGCGGAACCAAGGCTGCCGCCTACTACCATAATAACCGGCTTGAAAGAATCAAACCCGCATAATTTATAACCGGCTTCTTTACTGCCGGTGGTCAATTCCTGACGAATCGGAGAACCGGTCAGAACCGCTTTATTCGGCGGAAGAAGACTGAAGGTTTCCGGAAAATTACAGCATACTTTCTTCGCTACCGGAATACAAAGCTTATTGGCAAGGCCCGGTGTCATATCTGACTCATGTATAATACACGGGATTCCCAAAGAATACGCCGCACGCACTACCGGTACACTGACAAATCCGCCCTTGGAAAATAATACATCCGGTTTTATTTCTTTTAAATATTTCCTCGCTTCCGCCATTCCCTTGATCACGCGGAACGGATCGGAAAAGTTCTTCGGATCAAAGTATCTTCGGAATTTACCTGTTGCAATTCCATAATATGGAATATCGAAGTCTTCCATTAACTTCTTCTCAATTCCGTCATAAGATCCCATATACACGATCTCGTAGTCTAATTCCTGAAGCTTAGGAATCAGCGCCATATTAGGGGTTACATGTCCGGCAGTCCCCCCGCCGGTAAGTACGATCTTCTTACTCATCAGAAAAAGACCTCCTAATTATCTAAGATTTCCTGCAGTGCACATGCCAGTTGATCCGGGCAGGAAGTATTTTTGAATCCGCATTTAATTCCTTTGAGTTTTGCAATGGCATCTTCTGCCTTCATACCCGCAACCAGACTTGCAATGCCCTGTAGATTACCGTTACAGCCTCCTGTAAATTCGACAGACTTGATAATGCCGTCCTCCACCTCTACGTCAATTGCATTAGAACATACACCCTTTGGACGATATACCATAGTTATTCCCTCCAAACTTAAAATCTATAGAATTCTTCGGATAAATTCCTTTTTACTCAATGTTTTTACTATATCACATTTTTTTATCCGTTTCCAGTATTCTTGTTACATTGTTTGTGTCAACACTTTATTGGCAACTTACCTATCAGTTTTTCTAAGATGCCTTTTTCTTTTTTTATAATAATGATTTTGCAAATACTCTCCTTGATGCTGTCTGGATTGCATCACGCATGGGCACATGCATATTTATCA
>JAGBEO010000030.1 GCA_017936885.1 Lachnospiraceae bacterium
AATATGCACGTGCCCATGCTTGATGCAATCCAGACAGCATCAAGGAGAGTATTTGCAAAAGCATTATTGTAAAAAATAAAACAAAAAAGGCATCCTGGAAAAACTGATGAGTAAGTTGCCAATAAAGTGTTGACACAAACGTAACTGATATATGTCTTGCAAAACGTTATTTAGTATGCTATTATCTTATAAAAGCATACAGTTATTCTATTTTATCAGGCGTGAAGCCTTCTTAATGCCGGTATCGTTCCGAGCACGGCATATCAGAGAATCTTTAGAAGTCTATGCTTTTGTTTACCCAATAATCATGAAAGCAGGAGACTTCAAAGACCTCCTGCGAAGCTACAGGAGGAAGAAGATGGAGAAGGATTTTTACAGCAACATTTTCTTTTCCGACAACGAGCGGTATGCAGATATCATCAACGGCATCGGCTGTGACGGCATTTCGTTTGTGAAAGGAAAGGATCTGCAGGAACTTGACACCAGAGTCTATCACAGGGGACGGAAAGGCATCGGACGAAGATACAGGCGTAAGAAGACACTGTATCGGGATCTGGTGCGTAAGACACCCTTTGGCATTAATTTTGCCATTGTGGGGATAGAAAATCAGGAAGAGATCGATTATGCGCTGCCGCTGCGCACCATGTGTTATGACGCGGGAACATACGAGAAGCAGGCTGCCGGAATACGCAGACAGGTCAGAAGAAAGGCAAAGGGACTCTCAGCCGGAGAGTATCTGTATGGCTTTCAGAAAAGCAGCAGGCTTTTTCCGACGGTTACGTTGGTTCTTTATTACGGTGATAAGGAATGGGACGGGGCTAAAGACCTTCACGGGCTGATCGATTTCACGGATATACCGGACAGTCTCAGGGAGAAGGTCTCCAACTACCGTATCCATGTGATAGAGGTGAGAAAGCTTAAAGATACGGATATATTTCAGACGGATGTAAAGCAGGTCTTTGATTTTATCCGGTTCTCGAAGGATAAAAGGAAACTGAAAGAATTGATAGAGCATGATCCGGCATATGCCTTTCTGGAGGAAGACGCCTATGATATGGTAGCCGGTTACGCGGGGGAAGAAGAGATGTTTAAAATAAAGGACAAACACAAGAAAGGCGGGAAGGTAGATATGTGTCAGGGGTTAAGAGAGTGGATGGAAGATGAGAGGAACGAGGGCAGAGCAGAAGGCAGAGCGGACGGTAAGGCAGAAGGCAAAGCAGAAGAACGCGAAAGAATGAACCAACTGATCGTTATGCTGACGGCACAGTCGAGAGTGGAGGATTTAGTAAGAGCTGCGAAGGACGCCGATTATCAGGAGAGGCTTTTTCAGGAACTTGGAATTTGAGGGATGATTGGAGAAAGGCAGTATGAAGCAGAAAAAATCATTCAGAATAGCATTATGTGTTTTCTTAGGGGCAATGATACTATGTACGGGAACGATGATTCTGGTAAAGACAGCTACGTCGGATGAATTTCAATCCGGAACAGTTGAGACGATAAATATTTCGGAAATTGGTCTTACACCTGAGTCTGAACGGCAAGAGAAATACGATCGGTATTTGGAACAAGTGCTTGCAGATGACTTGGCATCCTATTATGATTTCTCTGAAGTCAATCTAGATCTTACCTACAATGAAAGTGAAGATATTTATACTGCTGTAGTAACAATAGTTAGAAAGGATAATCAAGAAGTCTTCGGTGATGACGAAACATCAATCAAAAATGCGATTGCCAAGGCATTGGAAAAAATTTCAACCGATGATATAACCATTTTAATAGTAAATGAAGATAGTGTTTAAAGACTAGCATCCAAACAGGGGCGGTTGCATGAAAACTCCAATCATGCAGCCGCCCCTTTATTATGTAACAAAATTAAAATCCATACAATAATCTGAAACAATAAATTTATTTAGCTTCCGGATAATACTTATCATAATTCACAATCTCATCAATCAGCTTCGGCAACTGCTCATCCATCACCTCATCCGCAAACTGGCACGTACCTACAGCCTTATGTCCGCCGCCGCCGTATTTCAGCATCAGGCTACCCACATTGACATGAGAGGTTCTGTTTAAGATGCTGTATCCCACAGCAGCAGAACAGCCCTTGCCGCCCTTGCCGTTTACGATCCAGACAGAGATATTCTGCTCCGGATACATACTATAGATCAGGAAGCGGTTGCCGGAGTAGATCGGATCGACGCCGCGCAGATCGGAGATGATCACATCCTTCTCCACACGGGTATGAGCCTTCACCATCTCGCGGAATTTCTGATCCTGCTCCTTATAGATCGCAATACGCTCCTGTACGTCAGGCAGGGCTAAAATTTCCTCGGTATTCATAGTGCGGCAGCACTCCATCAGCTTCTCCATCAACTGATAATTGGAGATCGTAAAGTTACGCCATCTGCCAAGACCGGTTCTGGGGTCCATTAGGAAACCCACCAAAATCCAGCCTTCCGGATTCTGAATCTCGTCAATGGTAAGATTGCCGGAATCTACCTTGTCTACGGCAACCATCATATCATCAAAATGAGAAAAACGTTCTTTGCCGCCGTAATATTCATAAATAATACGTGCGCAGGAAGGCGTGATACGGCTCTCTCCTTTATATTTTCCGGCGAGCTGGTTGCGCTCGTGCTCGCTGGAGTGATGGTCAAACCAAAGCCCACAGCCTTCCACGAAAGGAACATTTGCCAACACATCATTTTCCGTAATCTCTACCAGTCCATCCTGCAAATCCTTGGGATGGGCGAATTTCCAACTGTCAATCAGCCCTATTTCTTTTAACAGGGCGCCGCAGGCAAGACCGTCGAAGTCGGAACGGGTTACTAATCTCATCTTTCCATTCTCCTTTGTTCATATAGTATTTTGTATCGTAGCCTTTTATATGCTTAAGCAGACACAGGATCATATTCTAATATAAAAATTATAGCCAATATAAACAGCTTTTTCAAGGGAAAAAAGCGAAACTTCGTGTGCTGCCGGTCACGGTGCGGAGGATGATGCAGACAGGCAGGGAAATGCCTGTCAAAAGGATCGCGGGAAAGACGGCGCAGGGGGATTTAGATTGCGGTCAGATATCATGTGTGGTATCATAAATAGGTCAAAAATCACCCTGATGATCAGGGGAAAAGTAAGTTTGACAGCATGTTGCATCATAATTAGGCAATGCTAAAAGAATAATAACGGCAAAGGATTTGATATGAAAGCAGTGTATAGAAAAAAGAGGCTTTCCTCGTCACAGATCATTATGCTCAGCTTTATGGGAGTGATTCTTCTGGGAAGCATCCTGTTAATGCTTCCGTGGTCAACACAGCAAGCGGGCGGAGCTTCTTTTCTTGATGCCCTGTTTACGGCTACTTCGGCGACTTGCGTGACCGGGCTTGTGACCCATGATACGGCAACTTACTGGTCTGTGTTTGGCAAGGCGGTTATTTTGTGCCTGATCCAGATTGGAGGATTGGGGGTTATTACGATAGCAATATTGATCACAAGACTTTCGGGGCGCAAGATCAATTTGATGCAGCGAAGTACCATGCAGGAGGCTATCGCGGCGCCGCAGATGGGCGGTATCGTGAGACTGACCAATTATATCTTTAAAACGGTACTTTTGATAGAGGCGTTAGGAGCCGTGGCGCTGATGCCCGGCATGATACCGCAGTTTGGTGTGGCGAAAGGTATCTGGTATTCTGTTTTCCATTCCGTCTCCGCATTCTGCAATGCGGGATTTGATCTGATGGGAATTAGGAAACAGTATTCCTCCCTGACGGCGTTTTCGGCAGACCCCTGTATTAATCTGGTTATTATGCTCCTGATTATCGTGGGCGGTATCGGTTTCCTGACATGGGATGATATGAAGAGAAATAAGTGGCATTTGCGCAGATACCGGATGCAGAGCAAGGTGATTCTTGTGGTAACGGCTATTTTGCTTGTATTACCGGCCATCTATTTCTATTGCTGTGAGTTTGGCAGACCCGAATGGGAGAGCATGACATTACAGGAGAGAGTTTTTAGTGCAATGTTTCAGTCTGTCACGGCGCGGACGGCCGGATTTAACACGGTGGATTTGACACAGCTTACGGAGTCGGGACAGATGATTATGATTCTGCTGATGCTGATCGGCGGTTCGCCGGGCTCCACTGCGGGAGGAATGAAGACCACCACCCTTGCGGTGCTTATTGCAACTGCCATAGCCGTATTTAAGCGCAGACCCAATGCCCATATATTCGGCAGGAGGATTCCGAATGATACGGCGCACTATGCGGCCACGGTTCTGATGATGTATCTTACCCTGTTTCTGGCGGGCGGAATTTTCATCGGATATGTGGAAGGAATACCGATGATTTCTGCATTGTTTGAGGCGGCTTCCGCTATCGGTACGGTTGGGTTATCCTTAAGTGGCACGCCTACCTTTGGTACGGCTTCCAAGCTTGTGCTGATTGTGCTTATGTTTATGGGGCGTGTGGGCGGCATGACCATCGTGTATGCGGCGCTTTCCAGAAAGAAGCCTTATGTGTCGGAGCTGCCGCAGGAGAAGATTATGGTTGGTTAAACGCACGTTGTTATAAGAATAGAAGCACAGCCCGAATGCTTTCCGATATTGGGGGCAAATCGTTACGGAATGGAGGATTCGTATGAAATCTGTACTATTAATCGGCTTAGGACGTTTTGGCAGGCACATCGCCGAGAAATTATATGAACTGCATCATCAGGTTATGGCAGTAGATAAGAAGGAAGAACGTGTGGACGCGGTGCTGCCCTTCGTTACCAACGCGCAGATCGGGGACAGTACCAATGAGGATTTCTTAATGTCTTTAGGTATCCGCAATTTTGATCTCTGTATCGTGGCGATCGGGGATGATTTTCAAAGTTCCCTGGAAACCACATCTTTGTTAAAAGAGCTGGGAGCCAGGCTGGTAGTCTCCAGAGCGGCAGGGGATGTGCAGGCAAAATTCCTGTTAAGAAACGGAGCGGATGAGATCGTGTATCCGGAGAGACAGTTGGCTAACTGGACAGCGATACGCTACAGTTCAGACCATATCTTTGACTATATCGAATTGGATGAGGAACACTCCATCTTTGAGATTCAGGTGCCGGAGGATTGGGTCGGCAAGACAGTGGGGGAACTGGATATCCGTAAGAAATACAATCTCAACATCATGGCGTTAAAACAGGCGGGGCGCCTGGATTTATCCATCACACCGGATACCCGCATGGTACAGGATCAGACGATGCTGGTGCTTGGGACGAACAAAGAAGTGCAGAAGGTTTTTCATATATAGAACGTCAAGGATTGGAAGCAGCCGTGATTCGGAATGGCAATCATGGTAAACGACACGGAAAATGACAGGTAAGACAGCATTGAAGAAAAAAGAGACGAAGCAAAAGAGAAAATGGAATAGAAATCCGTATATGTGGACAATGATTCTGACCACAGTCTGTATCGTTATGACGATGGTGATGGCAGTTTATGTCATTTGGTTCTATCAGAGCGGACTTGTGGAGGAAACAGAGAAGGAGTCCTACGATAAGTACTACATCATGATTACCGAGGACAGCAAATCTTCTATTTGGAAGTCCATTTATCAGGGCGCCTGCGAGCGGGCTCTGGAAGAGAACGCTTACGTGGACTGGCTGGGAGATACTCTGTTTGAGGAATACAGTGTGGAAGAATTAATGCAGATTGCAACGGCGTCCGCAGTGGATGGGATCATTGTGACGGCAAATGAGAACGATGAATTGACTGGATTGATCAATGAAGCGGCGGCAGAAGGGATTCCCGTAGTTACATTGTATGGAGATAATACGAAGAGCGCCAGATGCAGCTTCGTCGGTGTAGGCAGTTATAACATGGGACGTGAGTACGGCAAACAGGCGCTTAAGATCATCAATGAGAGAAGGGAAGAAGAGACGGCAGAAGGTGCCATTGGGCTTATCGTGGAGAAAGACGGTATGGTACAGGCAGCCGTAGAAGAAGACGGAATATTGGGGAGTAAGAACCGTCCGGTTAAAGTGGCGGTGCTTGTCAATGCTTATGCCCAGGATTTGGATCAGAACATACTCTGTTCCGGTATTCAGGAGACGATCGAGCAGGAACGTAGTGAAGATATAGAGATAGAACTGTCCCTGATTTCTGTGGATGATACCAATGCTTTTTCCGTGGAAGAGTCTATCCGTGATATTTTCATGGAGCAGGACGTGCCGGATATTATGATCTGCCTGAATGAATTGACCACAACCTGTGTTTATCAGGCCGTGGTAGATTACAATAAGGTAGGAGAAGTCAGTATTCTGGGATATTATGATTCTGACACCATCATCCATGCGATTGACAGGAATGTTATCTATGCTACGGTGGCGATTGACACGAAGCAGATGGGAGGTTTCTGTATCGATGCGCTGCAGGAATATCATGAGTTGGGGTATACCAGTCAGTATTTTACCGCGGACATCAGACTGATTTGCAAGGACAATGTGGCAGAATACCTGAAGAGAGGAGAAAATGCCGATGAAATTCCGTAAACTGAGCAGTATCTCCCTACAGGTCAAAATCAGCAGCATCTATATTTTCACCAATCTGTTAGTCATGATCGTGAATGTCATATTACTGCTTGGTATCAACAATATTTCCAACAGGCTGGACATGGTATATCAGGACAATCTTCATCTGAATGAATTGTCGGACTCCCTCACGGTGGTGCAGGATAACATGACGGATTATCTCAGTTCCAAGACCAGTGATTCACTGGAGGATTATTACCGGAGTGAACAGGATTACCGCATGATGCTGGAGGATTTGAATGAAGAAATTACGGGAATCTCTTTTGACCGGATGGAGCGTAATATTAAGTACATGTCCGAGGATTATCTGGAAGAGGTGAGCCAGACCATTGAAGCCAAGCGCGGACGGAATGTGGAGAAGTACAGGATACATTATGAAAAGGCAACTCAGATGTACGAATATATCAATACCTACATTTCAAGCCTGAACATGGAGAAATTCAGAAATAATTCCGAGCAGTACAGTGCACTTTTGCAGAGATTCCGGTTGTTTGAAGTTACATCGCTGATTTCCATGGTGTTAGTTATGACAAGTAACGTGTGCATCATTATCAGCTTTGTAGGCACCAGCATCCGGCCCCTTAAGAAACTGGCAGGCTCCGCAGATGAAGTGGCGAAGGGCAATTTTGATATTGAGCTTTTGCCGGTGGAATCGGAGGATGAAGTGGGGGTTGTTACGGGGGCTTTCAATCAGATGGTGGTCAGTATCGGCAAGTATATCGAGCGGCTCAGGGAGAGCATGGAGGCAGAACGCGCCTTGAAAGAGCGGGAACTTATGATGGAAGCGCATTTAAAGGATGCAAGACTTAAGTATCTGCAGGCTCAGATCAATCCCCACTTTCTGTTTAATACATTGAATGCCGGTGCACAGCTTGCCATGATGGAAGGTGCAGACAGAACCTATGATTATGTACAGAAGGTGGCACAGTTTTACCGATATAACATGAAGAAAAGTGAGGAGACCGTTACCATTGAGGATGAGATCGAGATGGTGGATTATTATGTGTACATCCTGAACGTGAGATTTGCCGGAGATATCCATTATGAGAAGAAGATCGATCCGTCCCTGCTTTCCGTGGAGATGCCGGGTATGATCCTGCAGCCTATCGTGGAGAATTGTGTGAATCATGGTATCCGTGAGATGGGAAGCGAAGGGAAGATCTGTCTTTCCGTCTACCGGGTGGAACATTCGGTGTGTATCAGCGTGAAGGACAACGGAATCGGTATGAGCCGTGAGACGATAGATAAAGTGATGAGCGGAACCTACAGAGAGGAAGGTATGGCAGCAGGGTCCAACGGAATCGGTATGGATAATGTGATATCGCGTATGAAGCTTTTTACCAAGAATGAAGATGTCATGGCGATCTCCAGCGAAGGAGAGGGAATGGGAACAGAGGTGTTCTTATATCTGAACGACAGACAGGAAACCAGACAGGAGTAGTTTAAAAGAAGCTTCCAACCTGCTGATCAATGTATGGGAAAAGAGGAACAGAGTAGAAAATGTATAAAATTATGTTGGCGGATGATGAGGGAATCGTGATCGATTCTTTAAAGTTTATCATAGAGAAGGAATTCGGTGATGAGTGCCGGATCGAGTATGCCAAGACCGGCAGAAGCGTGATTGAGCTGGCGGAGAATTTCAGACCGGATATTGCGATCATGGATATTCAGATGCCGGGAATTAACGGGATCGATGCCATGAAGGAGATCAGGGACAATAACAAGCATGTGATCTTTATTGTGATGTCGGCTTACGACAAATTCGATTATGCCAAGGAAGCGATCAAGCTTGGGGTTTTGGAATACATTACAAAGCCCATGGAGAAAAACAAGATTATTGCTGCCCTGCGCAAAGCCATGGAGCAGATCAACAGGGAGCGCGCCAAGAGAAGTAATGACCTGTTAATTAAAGAAAAACTGGAGACAGTCGTACCGATCATTGAAAGCGGTCTGATTTATGACATTCTTTTGCAGGAACGGTTTACGGAGGATATCGACAGTTACAGGACACTGCTTGGCATAGAACAGGATTATGCCTATATGATTGCTGTCGTATGCGGAGATACCCAGGAGGGAAATCATATGACCAATGCTGTGGGAAGCAGTGTGCGCATACAGCAGCACAGTCAGGAAGTCAGAGATGCATTGAAGGAAGGTTTTCCGGGCTGTATCGTGGGAACGGTAATGGCCAATAAAATCGCGGTTATGGTGCCCTGCAGCGAGGACAGGCTGGAATATAATGAAAGAATTGCGCTCATCGAGAAATCCAGGGAAATGGTGAGAAATCTGCGAAAGAAGACAGACAGCAGCTTCCGGATCGGCATCGGTGCCATCAAGAAGCTGCGGGAGGTCAGGGAGTCTTATCAGGAGGCGCTGGATACGCTGGTCAAGACAACCGGAAGCGTTGCCCATGCGGATGACTTGCCGATCAGGTGTGAATATGAGGATAATTACCCGATTCATCTGGAAAAGGAACTCTTTCAGAAAGTGGAGAGCGGCGAGGCAAACCAGGCGATGGCAGTGGCGGAGAATTTCTTCCGCTGGATGGTGGAGAACAATCCGGACAGTATGATGGATATCCGGTTAAAAGTGCTGGAGTTCGTATTGTGGGCGGAACATCTTGCTTATGAGAACGGCGGCATGACCTACGAGTTCAACACCCGCAAGGATTATCTGCCTACCGTGATGAATACGGAGGATATGAAGGAGCTTGAGAACTGGTTTGTGTTAAAAATCAGCGAGGCATGCCAGAACATACTGCGCAAAGGCGCGGAGAAATCCAGCAGCCTGATTGAGACGGCGAAGGAGTATATACAGGCGAACTACAGCAGGGATATTTCGCTGGATGATGTATCCAGAACGGTGAATATCAGCCCCTATTATTTCAGCAAGATATTCAAGGAGGACACCGGGGAAGGGTTCGTGGAATATCTGACAAGAATCAGGATGGAAAAGGCGAAGGAGCTGCTTACGACAACGGAGTGTTCCATGAAAGAAATCTGCTCTATGGTGGGATATGCGGACCCGAACTATTTCAGCAGATCCTTTAAGAAAAATGTGGGGGTGACACCTACGGAATACAAAAGGGAATGAGTTGAGAGGTGAAACGATATTAAGATGAGAAGAGGATTGAGCATATTTTTGGTGCTGTGTCTGCTTGTGGGGGTGACAGCCTGCGGCAGTATCGAGAAGGAGAATCAGGTCAAGGAGCAGGAAGAGAAGAAGATCCAGATCGGTATGAGCTTTGATTCCTTTGTTATTGAAAGATGGCAGAGAGACAGGGATATTTTCGTGTCGGTGGCGAAAGAGCTGGGAGCGGAGGTCAATGTACAGAATGCCAACGGAGATGTGGAAGAGCAGAAGAAACAGATTGATTATTTTATCCAGAAAGGCATGGACGTGATCGTGATTATCTGTATTGATTCGGCTTCTCTGCAGGACTCGGTTGAGAAGGCCAAAGCGGCAGGAATCAAGATCGTGGCTTATGACAGACTGATCGTTGATTCGGATGTGGATTTGTATATTTCCTTTGACAATGAGATGGTAGGAACGATGATGGCGGAAGCGCTGATTGATGAAGGGCTTTCCGGAGGAAATGTAGTCATGATAGGCGGCAGTCCGACCGATAACAATGTGCCGATCGTAGAGGGGGCTTTCCGTGAAATCATGACCAAAAATCATGTGACGATACTGGACGCGGTACATGCAGACGGATGGAAAGCAGAGGAAGCTGCTAACTATATATATGAGCACCCTTCAGTGATTGCCGATGCGGATGCTATTATGTGCGGCAATGATGACCTGGCGACCCAGGCGGTGCGTGCCCTCTCCGAGAAGCGCAAGGCGGGAGATATTCTGGTAGTGGGACAGGATGCGGATCTGGCGGCCTGTCAGCGGATCGTGGAAGGGACGCAGGTTATGACGGTTTATAAGCCGGTGGAGAAGCTGGCAGCCAGAGCGGCAGAGGCTGCCGTGGCTCTGGCACGGGATCATGAGGTGACCGGGGATGATGTGACAAGGATGAGCAATGGGGAATATGAGATTCCCTATATCGGGCTGGAGCCAATCCGGGTAGACAGAGATAACATGGATGAGGTCATCATCGGAAGCGGCTTCCACCTGAAAGAGGATGTCTACCTGAATGTGCCTGATAAGATGCCGTGACAGAATGAACAGGTAAATGCAATAGGACATTTTTGCGGTTGGGGTGCGGTGCAGTGCGAAATTGTGCTAGCACTCCGATTTTTTGTTTATTTTTAAACTCAAAAATTTGCAGAAGGTCGTAAATTATTCCTATTTGATTTGTGATACATTGTATTTGCAGGCGGGCGACAGGTCCGTTTTGCGACAAAATCAATCAATACAATGAATAGGGAGGAAAAACAAACCATGAAAAAGAAATTATTGAGCATGATTTTGGCAACAACTATGATTGCATCTGTATTAGTTGGATGCGGCGGTTCTTCTGATTCTGCTGAGACAGCAGCACCTGCAGAAGAGGCAGCAACAGAGGAAGCAGCACCTGCAGAGGAGGCAGCAACAGAAGAGGCAGCTCCTGCAGCAGAGGCTAACGGAACAAAAGTTGGCGTATCCATGCCGACTAAGGATTTACAGAGATGGAATCAGGACGGCGCTAATATGCAGGCCGAGCTTGAAGCAGCAGGCTATGAAGTTGACTTACAGTATGCATCTAACGATGTTCAGACACAGGTTTCCCAGATTGAGAACATGATCTCCGGCGGTGCTGACGTACTGGTTATCGCAGCGATCGAAGGTTCTTCTTTAGGTGAGGCTCTTGATATGGCTAAAGCAGCAAACATTCCGGTTATCGCATATGACCGTCTGCTTATGAACTCCGATGCAGTTTCTTACTATGCAACATTTGATAACTACATGGTAGGTACAAAGCAGGGCGAGTACATTGTTGAAGCTCTTGATCTTGAGAATGCTGATGGCCCATTCAACATGGAAATCACTGCCGGTGACCCTGGTGACAACAATGCCGGTTACTTCTACAATGGTGCTATGGATGTACTGAATCCTTACATCGAGGCTGGTAAGTTAGTAGTTGTTTCCGGACAGGTATCCTTTGACGAGGTAGCTACACCTACATGGGCAACAGAGACAGCACAGTCCAGAGCAGAGAACATTCTTTCCTCTAACTATGCAGATGGCACACAGATCGATGTATGGCTTTGCTCCAACGACTCTACAGCACTTGGTGTTGAGAACGCTTTAGCAGCTAACTACAATGGTGAGTATCCTGTTATCACAGGTCAGGACTGCGATATCGAGAACGTTAAGAACATGCTTGCTGGCAAACAGTCCATGTCTATCTTCAAAGATACACGTACTCTTGCATCTCAGGTTGTTAAGATGGTTGGTCAGATCTTAAGCGGCGAGACAGTTGATGTTAACGATACAGAGACATATGACAACGGTACAGGCGTTATTCCTTCTTACCTTTGCGAGCCTGTATTCGCAGATGTTAACAACTACAAAGAGCTGTTAATTGACTCCGGTTACTATACAGAGGGTGATTTACAGTAATTTTCTTTCGAAACAAAACAGCATAATGAAAATGCATAGTTTGGCAGGCGGGTTTTATCCCGCCTGCTAATGCTAAGAGATAATTTAGAATATGATAGAAATGATTGGGAGGGATACAGTTGGCAAAAGTTTTACTGGAAATGAAAAATATTACCAAGACATTCCCTGGCGTTAAAGCACTTGATAATGTAAATTTGAAGGTTGAAGAAGGCGAAATTCACGCTCTTGTCGGCGAAAACGGTGCAGGAAAATCCACCTTGATGAATGTACTCAGCGGCATTTATCCCTATGGTACATACGAAGGTGATATTGTTTATAATGGTGAAGTTTGTAAATTCAATAAAATAAAAGATTCCGAAGAAAAAGGAATCGTTATTATCCATCAGGAGCTGGCACTGGTGCCCTACATGTCCATTGGCGAGAACATGTTTCTCGGAAATGAGCAGGGAAAGAAAAATGCCATTGACTGGGATAAGACCTATGCGGAAGCAGATAAGTATTTGAGAATGGTAGGATTGGCAGAATCCTCCAAGGTACTTGTAAAGGAAATCGGTACAGGTAAGCAGCAGCTTGTTGAGATTGCGAAAGCACTTGCCAAGAATGCGAAGCTCTTAATTCTGGATGAGCCTACATCTTCTTTGAACGAGACCGATTCCAAAGCCCTGCTTGACTTAATGTTAGAGTTCAAGAAACAGGGTATGACAATGATTATTATCACTCATAAATTAAATGAGGTTGCCTACGTGGCAGATAAAATTACGGTTGTCCGTGACGGCTCTACCATTGAGACCATGGATAAGCGTACTACTGAGATCTCTGAGGACAGAATCATCCAGGGAATGGTTGGCCGTGAGCTGACGAACCGTTTCCCGAAGCGCGAGGGTGTAAAGATCGGTGATGTGAATATGGAAGTAAAGGACTGGACCGTATATCATCCGCTGTATCCTGAGCGTAAGGTGGTTGATAATGTGTCCATGAATGTCCGTAAGGGTGAGGTTGTAGGTATCTACGGACTGATGGGTGCAGGCCGTACGGAACTTGCCATGAGTATTTTCGGACAGTCCTATGGTACCGGTATCACGGGTACATTGAAGTTAAATGGCAAAGAAGTTACCTTGAAGAATCCCAAAGAGGCAATTAAGAATAAACTTGCCTATGTTACGGAGGACAGAAAAGGAAACGGACTTGTGCTGACAAATCCGATTAAGATCAATACCACACTGGCAAATCTGGAAAGCATCAGCAGTCACAAGGTGATTGATAAAGATAAAGAGTATCAGGTGGCAGAAGAGTACAGACAGAAGCTTCGTACCAAATGTCCTTCCGTAGAACAGAATGTAGGGAACCTTTCCGGCGGTAACCAGCAGAAGGTTCTTCTTGCAAAATGGATGTTTACGGAGCCGGATGTGCTGATTCTGGATGAGCCTACAAGGGGTATTGACGTAGGTGCGAAATACGAGATTTACTGTATCATCAATGACTTGGTTGCAGCAGGCAAATCCGTTGTCATGATTTCCTCCGAACTGCCTGAGGTATTAGGCATGAGCGACAGAATCTATATTATGAATGCCGCTAAGATTGTCGGAGAGTTAAGGGCAGAGGATGCAACGCAAGAAATTATTATGGCAAATATTTTGAAATCAGGGAAGGGAGAATAAAGATGGAAAAAATGAAGATAACAGATTCTTTAAAGAAGTACACCATGGTTATTGCCCTGATTCTGGTCATTGCTTTCTTCTACTGGAGCACAGAGGGCAAAATCCTTTATGCACAGAATATTAACAACTTGATTTCACAGAATGCGTACGTGTTCGTACTGGCAACCGGTATGCTGCTGTGTATTCTGACAGGTGGTAATGTGGACTTGTCTGTTGGTTCTATTGTTTGTTTTGTCGGCGGCATCGGAGCGGTTATTATGAGCAAAGACATGAGCCCATGGCTGGCAGTTGCCGTTATGTTGATTGCAGGTTTGTTGGTTGGTATGTTCCAGGGCTTTTGGATTGCCTACATAAAAGTACCGCCTTTTATAGCGACTCTGGCAGGTATGTATGCTTTCAGAGGTTTGTCGAATGTTGTATTACAGGGATATACGGTCTCTGTTTCCAATACAACTTTCTTAAACGTGTTCGGCGGCGGTGCAGATTGTTACGTTCCTAATTTTCTAGGCGGCGAGACACTGAATATGACATGTTTGGCTGTCGGTATTCTGATTGCTGTAATTTTCATATTACTGACGGTTAAGAGCAGAATCAGGAAAAAAACAAAGGGCTATGCGACAGCACCGTTTGCGGGTGAAATGATAAAGACTGTTTTAATCAGTGCTGTTATCATCTGGCTCGCATATAAGCTGGCAAATTACAAGGGAATTCCAAGTGCTCTTGTCTGGATTGTAGTTGTATTGGGAGCTTATGCATATATTACTTCTAAAACTACAATCGGACGTTATCTGTATGCAGTCGGAGGCAATGAAAAAGCAACAAGACTTTCCGGTGTAAATACGAAAAAAGTTTATTTCTTTGCTTATGCAAATATGGGATTTCTTGCAGGACTTGCAGGTATTCTGACGATTGCGAGAGCGACATCCGCACAGCCTACCTATGGTCAGGGTTATGAGATGGATGCGATCGCAGCCTGCTTTATCGGCGGTGCATCTGCCTATGGCGGTGTCGGAACCGTAGTTGGTACGGTAGTCGGTGCCACATTGATGGGTGTTATCAATCAGGGCATGAGTATCATGGGTATGGAAGCTAACTATCAGAAGGTCGTAAAAGGTTTGGTGCTTTTGATTGCGATTATCTTTGATGTAATGTCTAAGAAAGAAAAGAAATAAGGAGGAGGATAAAGATGAAAAAGGCTTTAGAGGTATTAAGAAAAAATACGATGATGTTTGTCCTGGTCCTGGTATTTCTCTTCTTTACTCTGATGACAAAAGGACAGATGTTTACACCATTGAATTTTAATGCTCTGATTACGCAGAATGCTTATGTATACATTCTGGCGACAGGTATGCTGATGTGTATGCTGACAGGTGGTAATATCGACTTATCCTGCGGCTCCTTCGTCTGCTTTATCGGCGCTATCGGCGGTATCTGTATGGTGACGAACGAAATGGGTACGGGGATTTCCGTATTGATCATGCTTTTAGTTGGTATTATTTACGGTGTGGCACTGGGATATGTCATTGCCTACCTGAATATTCCACCGTGGATTGCTACCCTTGCAGGTTATCTTGCATTCAGAGGATGGGGTACGGCACTGCTGAGTGCAAACAGCTCTACAGGAAGTATCGCACCATTCCCACAGACTTATTTAAAGATCTTTTCCGGTAAGATCTTCGAGACGGCGATCGGTGTTCTGAATGTTCCGTGTCTGGTTGTTGGTGTTATTGTGAGCATACTTGTTGTCATTCTTAACATTATGACCAGAAAGAACAGAATTAAGAAGGGGTATGAAGTAAATTCCGTTCTGTCTATGATAGTTAAAACGGTGATTTCCGTTGCGGTTATTATGCTGTTTGCCTACAAGCTGGCATACGCAGGCGGTATCCCTACTGTACTGATCTGGGTTGTAGCTATCATATTAATCTATCAATTTATTACATCCAAGACAACAATCGGCCGTTATTTCTATACCATCGGCGGCAATGCAGAAGCAACAAGACTTTCCGGTGTTGACACAAAGAAGATCATGTTTATCGCTTACCTGAATATGGCGATTCTGACAGTTATCAGTGCGTTTACCGTTATCGCAAGGTTCCAGGCAGCGAACTCCACAGCCGGTACCAACTACGAGATGGATGCCATTTCCGCCTGCGTAGTCGGCGGTGTATCTGCTTACGGCGGTTCCGGTACCGTGTTCGGTATGGTAATCGGTGCTACCCTGATCGGTGTGATCAACTTAGGTATGAGCCTTATGGGTATCGATGCCAACTGGCAGAAGGTTATCAAGGGTGTCGTACTGTTAGCAGCGGTTGTATTCGAAATTCTGAACAATAAAGATAAGACAAAAGAATAAATAGAAATAATACCCTAAAGGCTGGCAGAAAAAATCTGCCCTGATGGGAATTGGGAAAAGGGACTGTTCATTTGGAGCAGTTCCTTTTTCAGTTTGTTCTGGCATCATGTCTTTTCATAAAAATATCCCATGCATAAAATAGAACTTTTTGTAAATTGTTTTAGATGAAACCAAATTGCAAATACAAATTAGCAAAACGGAATAAAAAAGATTGAAAAAACGACTGCGATACAGTAAAATAAAATGTATAGCACGAAATAAAAAGGCGTGGCTATGGGAGGGGGATTCAAGTGAAAAGCTTTAAAAACTATTTAAAAAATGCAACAGTGAAGAAAAAAATTCTAACAGCGCTGGTATCCATAATGGTTTGTCTGATTATTTTGGTTGTGTATGGCATCGTGTCTACGATGACACTGGTGGGGCAGATAGACAGTTTCTATGAGAAACCTTATCAGAACAGCAAACTACAGCTTGAGATTCGTAAGGATGTCAACAGTCTGTTGAAAAATGTACTCTGGGCGGCAGCAACGGAGGATCAGACGCTGAAGGCACAGTATTTGGAGGAGGCGCAGGCAGATGCGGACGGTATCTATGAATGCTATGAGATGCTGGAGCAAAGCTTTGACGATAAGGAACTGCTGGAAAGCCTGGGCGTTGCGCTGGAGGAAGAAGCGCTTGCCAGAAAAGAAGTTCTGGCGATGGCATCTGCCAATGATCCGGGAACATTAGATTATTTTAACAATGTCTATAACGCAGAGGCAGAGGATGTTATTACGGCGATGAGGTCTGTTGCAGAGACGGCAGACAACAATGCGCTGAAGGCCTACAAGCTTGCATCCACGATTGGTGTTGGTGCGCTGATTATTATGATTCTGGTCGGTCTTGTTGCGCTGGTTATAGTTATGTTTTATCTAAAGACGCTCGTACAGGTCATTACAGAGCCTATCAAGGAGTTGAAGGAAGTATCCGAGAAGCTGGCGCAGGGCGATTTGGATATTGCCATTGAATATGATTCGGCGGACGAGCTGGGCGATTTGGTAAGAAGCTTAAAGAAGGTAGTGGGTCTGTTGGGAGAAATTATTCCCGATATTGATTACTGCTTAAGAGAACTGGCAGCCGGTAATTTTACGGTTACCAGCAGAAATAAAGAGGCTTATGTGGGCTGTTATACGCCGCTTTTATCCGCTATGCAGGAGATCAAGGGAAGACTGAGCGGTACGTTGGGAGAGATTCTGATTGCGTCAAGTCAGGTGCGTGCGGGAGCACAGAATATGGCAGAGGGTGCCCAGGATCTTGCGGAAGGCGCCACCAATCAGGCAAGTGCGGTAGAAGAGTTGAATGCTACGATCAATGCATTGACGGATCAGATAGAATTAAATGCAAAGAAGACTGCCGAAGCAAGCAAACAGGCGAAACTGGTGGGTGATCAGGCGCAGAGCAGCCAGCAGTATATTCTTAAGGTGAACAGTGCTATGGCGAACATCAGTGAAGCGTCCAGACAGATTGCGGAAATCAGCAGCAGTATTGAAAGTATTGCGTCCCAAACCAATCTTTTATCCTTGAATGCTGCTATTGAAGCTGCAAGAGCAGGTGAGGCGGGTCGCGGCTTTGCAGTTGTTGCGGATGAAATCCGTACGCTTGCAGCACAGAGCGCGGAGGCAGCAGTAAATACCCATCAGTTGATTGACAACGCCTTGAAGGAAGTGGATAACGGAAGTGAGATTGTGGACAGTACAGCAGCCGCTCTGGCAGAGGTTATTCAGAAGATTCAGGAAATTGTAGAGGCAGCAAATGAGGTAAATCAGGCATGTGAGCAGCAGGCAGAAGCAGCAATGGAGGTCAACAGTGGTATCGAACAGATTTCCATGTCGGTTCAGAATACATCTGCAACCGCCGAAGAAAGTTCTGCAACAAGTGAGGAGCTGTTTGCACAGTCTGAAACACTGAATTCTTTAGTGAGTCAGTTTACTCTGCAGAAATAGAAGAACCTTAATGATTTAGAAGAATATATGTTTACATAAAAAGGAGAAACGCTGATTTTGGCGGTTTCTCCTTTTTGGTTTGGATAAATTTTTTATGAAATCTTTGTGAAATCTTACGGAGTCACTTGCTATCCTTTTTTATTTGGCTGATAATAATATGAAGGAATATTAGAGCAGGAGGGATAAGATGATCAAAACGTTAGCGGCGCATATAAAGGAGTTTAAAACAGCTTCTGTTATTACGCCTGTTTTTATGATCCTGGAGGTTATTTTTGAGACGCTGATTCCGTTTCTGATGGCATCTATTATTGACAAGGGGGTAGATGCCGGTGATATGCACCATATTTATGTGGTAGGTGCTTTCATGGTGGCAGCAGCTTTGTGCGGGTTGTTCTGTGGCGTGATGGGCGGTAAGTTTGGTGCAAGAGCTTCCACGGGATTTGCCAGAAATTTAAGGCAGGTGATGTTTGAAAATATTCAGACATTTTCTTTCTCTAATCTGGATAAATTCAGTACGGCGGGTCTGGTAACCCGTCTGACAACAGATGTTACGAATGTGCAGAATGCTTACCAGATGATTTTGCGTATGGCATTCAGGGCACCTGTCAGTATGATTTGTGCGATGTCGATGGCATTTATGATTAACGCAGAGCTTGCCAGTGTCTATTTGATCGCCGTCTGCCTGCTTGGGGTTGTGATTGCCGTGATCATCAGGGGAGCGTTGAAATATTTCCATCAGGCATTCCCCAAATATGATGAACTGAATGCCTCCGTGCAGGAGAATGTCAGTGCGATCCGTGTGGTGAAAGCCTATGTAAGGGAAGACTATGAGACCGAGAAATTGAAAAAGGCAAGTCAGGGCATTTACGATATCTTTACGAAAGCGGAAGCTAAAGTGGTATTAAATATGCCGGTTATGCAGTTTACGGTATATACCTGTATTATGCTGATAAGCTGGCTGGGTGCGAAACAGATTGTAAACAGTACGTTAACCACGGGTGAACTGATGAGTCTGCTTACATACTGTATGAATATTCTGATGAGTTTGATGATGCTCTCCATGGTATTTGTCATGCTGACCATGAGCGAAGCTTCTGCCAAGCGTATCAGTGAAGTATTGAATGAGAAGAGTGATTTGACGAATCCACAGAATCCCCTTTATGAAGTTCCAAGCGGTGAGATTACTTTTGAGCACGTGGACTTCTCGTATCATAAAGACGGAAGCAAACCGATTCTTAAGGATATCAATCTGCAGATTAAGGCGGGGGAAACCATCGGCATTATCGGCGGTACCGGCAGTTCCAAAACCAGTCTTGTGAACTTAATCAGCCGTCTGTATGACGTGACAAACGGTTCTGTTAAGGTAGGCGGTCGCGATGTGAGGGAATATGATATGGACAGTCTGCGTAATCAGGTAGCGGTGGTATTGCAGAAGAATGTACTCTTTTCCGGTACGATCTTAGAGAATCTGAGATGGGGGGATGAGTCTGCCACGGAAGAAGAGTGTAAGAGGGTTTGCCGTCTGGCCTGTGCCGATGAGTTTATTGAGAAGATGCCCGATGGATATCATACTTATATAGAGCAGGGCGGAACCAACGTGTCCGGTGGACAGAAACAGCGTCTGTGTATAGCCAGGGCACTGCTTAAGAAGCCGAAGGTGTTGATTTTGGATGACAGTACCAGTGCGGTAGATACTGCCACGGATGCTAAGATCCGCAAAGCCTTTGCAGAGGAAATACCGGATACCACGAAGCTGATCATAGCCCAGCGTGTGTCCAGTGTGCAGAATGCGGATCACATCATTGTATTGGAAGACGGACAGATCGATGGTTTTGGTACGCATGAGGAATTGCTTGAGACCAATGAAATCTATCGGGAAGTATTCGAGTCGCAGACCGGCGGCAGCGGAGATTTTGATGAAAAGGCAGGTGAAGCATAATGCCAGGTCCAGGAAACAGGGGCAGAATGCCTATGCAGGGAAAGAAAATAGAAAACCCGGGTAAGATTTTTAAGAGACTGATGGGATATGTGGCGAAGAAGTATGCCCCCCATCTGATTCTGGTGGCTATTCTGATTTTAGTCAGTGTGCTTGCCAATGTACAGGGAACATTGTTTATTCAGAAACTGATTGATGACTATATCGCACCGATGCTGACACAGGAGGTGCCGGATTTTCATCCGCTTGCTATGGGAATCGCAAAAGTTGCCGGTTTCTATGCCATTGGCGTAGCATCATCTTTTGCGTGGAACAGAATTATGGTTAATGTAACACAGGGAACGCTGCAGAATGTGCGTAACGATCTGTTTTCCCACATGGAAACATTACCGATTAAATACTTCGATACCCATGCGCACGGCGATATCATGTCTACGTATACCAATGATACGGATACACTCAGACAGATGATCAGCCAGAGTATGCCGCAGGTATTCAACAGTGCGATTACCATTGTCAGTGTATTGATCAGCATGATTATTTTGAGTGTGCCGTTAACGGTTGTGACGCTGATCATGGTTGCCGTGATGCTGGTCGTTACCCGGAAAGTGGCGGGATTAAGCGGGCGCTATTTCTTACAACAGCAACAGGATTTGGGTAAGGTGAACGGCTTTATCGAAGAGATGATGAACGGCCAGAAGGTTGTCAAGGTGTTCTGCCATGAAGATGAGTCTGTTGCAAAGTTTACGGAGCTGAATGATAATCTGTATCACAGTGCGGATCGTGCCAACTATCTCGTCAATATTGTGGGACCGGTGAATATGCAGCTTGGTAATGTAAGTTATGTGGTGTGCGCCATTGTAGGAGGTGCCCTGGCGTTATCCGGTATATCCGGACTGACATTGGGAGCTCTTGCCAGCTTTTTAACCTTTAATAAGAGCTTTAACCAGCCCATTAACCAAGTGAGTCAACAGTTTAATTCGATTGTGATGGCACTGGCGGGTGCGGAGCGTATCTTTAAGATGATGGATGAACAGCCGGAGACGGACGAGGGCTATGTCAGATTAGTGAATGTGAAAGAGGAAAACGGCAGGTTCGTAGAGACACCGGAGCGTACCGGGCGCTGGGCATGGAGACATGAGCATCAGGCGGATCATTCGGTAGACTACGTAGAGCTTAAGGGAGATGTGGTATTTGATGGTGTAGACTTCGGCTACAACGACGATAAGATTGTACTGCATGATGTGAAGCTGTATGCGGAGCCGGGACAGAAGATTGCTTTCGTAGGTTCCACCGGTGCCGGTAAGACCACAATTACCAATCTGATTAACCGTTTCTATGATATTCAGGACGGTAAAATCCGCTATGACGGGATCAATATCAATAAGATTAAGAAGGCGGATCTTCGAAGATCCTTGGGAATAGTACTGCAGGATACTCATCTTTTTACCGGAACGGTGATGGAGAACATCCGGTACGGTAAACTGGATGCCACAGACGAGGAGGTCATTGCGGCAGCGAAACTTGCCAATGCAGACGTATTTATCAGGCATTTGTCAGACGGTTATGATACGATGCTGACAGGAGACGGTGCCAATTTAAGTCAGGGACAACGGCAGCTGCTTGCCATTGCCAGAGCGGCGATTGCCGATCCGCCTGTATTGATTCTGGATGAGGCTACAAGCTCCATTGATACCCGTACCGAGCGTATTGTGCAGGATGGTATGGATAAGCTGATGAAGGGCAGAACCACTTTCGTGATTGCCCACAGACTTTCTACTGTTAAAAACTCCGACTGCATTATGGTCTTAGAGCAGGGGCGTATCATTGAACGCGGCACCCATGACCAGCTTCTGGACGCCAAAGGAAAGTATTATCAGCTCTATACCGGAAATGCGATTGCAAATTAGCGGACAGACGCATCATAATTGTAGGAATAGAAAGAGGAAAAACAAAACGGAACGATTTAAAGAAACTGCTAAAATGGCAGTTTCTTTTTTGTATAAATAGTAGTACAATAGTACCAGAAATGAGGTTGGTTATGACACACGAAGAGAGAGCAAATGCATTATTAAAACAGAATTATCATTGTTCCCAGGCATTGTTTGGGGCATATGCCAATGATCTGGGAATGGAACTGAAAACTACGATGAAGCTCAGTACCTGCTTCGGCAGCGGCATGCGTCAGGGGGATGTCTGCGGATGTGTGACTGCGTCTATGATGATCTTGGGCATGATTTTCGGATTCTATGATCCGCAGGATCAGGAGCAGGAAATACTTGGCAACAAGAAGACAGATGAGTTTATTAAGCTTTTTAAAGAGCGTATGGGCGGCGTTATGCACTGCCGGGATATTTTAGGGGTAGATATTTCTGAACCGGACGGCATGGCGAAGTTCCGGCAGGAAGGACTTAAATTCAAAATTTGTCCCAAGGCACTGCATGCCAGCGTTGAAATTCTGGATGATATGCTGCAGGAATATCAGGCAAAGCAGCAGGATGGCGGTCTGGATAGGATAGAGCTTCCTAAAGAGGAGGAACTGCAAAGTGCTTTGCGCAGAGTCCATAAACTGAACAGATTCCGCAGAAATGTACAGAGTCTGATCCATGAGACAGACAAAGAGATCGTATTTATTCAGTTTGATTTGAGAAGATTCAAGGTTATCAATGATATTTATGGTGAGAAATTCGGTGATGAAATTCTGGATTTTATCACGGAGAAGCTTAAGGTCATCTGCAATGAAAGACAGTACTTTGTGAATCTGCGCAGTGATGTATTTATGATTGTCACAGAACATACGCAGGAGAAGGAGCTGGCTGAGTTTATAGAGCACCTGGAGACGGAGTTGGGTGAATTGAAGCATGTTAAGCTGCAATACACCTTCGGTATCTATACGGTAGAAGATAGAGGTATGGAACTGCGGCAGATGGAAGACCGTGCCGCTATGGCCCGTAAGGCTGCCAAAGGAAATGTTATGACCAATATTGTATTCTATAAAGAGCAGTTTAAGGAACTTCTCTATGCGAGAAGATTTATAGAAGAAAATATGCAAACGGCAATTACGGAGCGTCAGTTCCAGATGTATCTACAGCCTAAATACAGCATTAGTAACAATAGTATTGTGGGTGCGGAAGCTCTGGTACGTTGGAAACATCCTGAGAGAGGTATGATTTATCCCAATGAATTTATACCGGTCATTGAAGAGAACGGCTTCATCAGAAATGTGGATTATTATATCTGGGGAGAAGCATGCCGCTTTGTGAAGCGGTGTATGGTGGATGGCATTGAGGCATGTCCCATCTCTGTGAATGTATCCAGAAATCATTTGCAGGGAGATGATTTTATAGAAGTTCTGGAGGATCTGATCAGACAGAGTAAGATAGAGAAGAAATATCTGGAACTGGAAATCACGGAGACCGTGAATGACCAGCAGATCAGTGAAATGTCCAACCGGTTGAAAAGGGAGGGATTTACGCTCCTGATGGATGATTTCGGAAGCGGCTACTCTTCTTTGAGTATTCTTCTTGAGACTCCTTTTGATGTGATCAAGATTGATAAGAAATTCATGGATAATATGATGGTATCAGAGAAAGGAAAGCTGATTTTAGCCCAAGTGGTATCGATGGCAGATAAGCTGGGGCTTGGTCTTTTGGCAGAGGGCGTGGAGACGAAAGAACAGGTGGAAGTACTCCAAAGCATCGGCTGTGATACCGTGCAGGGGTACTATTATGCAAAGCCTATGCCTGCCGAGGAGTTCTATGAACTGCTGAAAAAGGACCGTGCACAGCGATAGGAAACATATTCACAACAAAATAAATGCCTTTTACAACATCTTCCGGTGCGGAACATAGGGCAGATGCGCTATACTGATACAGAAGACAGATGCGGGAAGCATGGTAAGGAAGCGGGTGCTTATGAAAATCGGAATTTGTGATGATATGTCAGAGGTAAGAGAAATGATCGCCGACCTGGTGCGGCGTAGATGTCCGGCAGAAGATATCTGTCTCTACGATGCAGGAAACAGCCTGCTTGCAGAGGAGAGCCTGCCGGATATTTTATTTATGGATATTCAGATGCCCGGTATCAACGGCATGGAAACTGCCAAAATGCTGCGGGAACGTAAACGGCAGATCTGTATTATATTTGTGACGGTAATGTCAGATATGGTTTTTGAAGCCTTTGACGTGGGCGCTTTTCATTATCTGGTGAAGCCTTTTTCACAGGAGAAGTTCTATGAAGTATTGGCCAATGCGGTTAAGTGGAGCATCGAACAGCAAAAACTCATGGAACGGTATCATAATTGTCCTGTAAATGACGTGGACAGAGCCGGTCACTGGGTGCAAGCGGAAGAGAAAAGGCAGAGATGTATCGTGGTGAAGCAAGGCGGTATGAGTACCAGAGTCTTCCTGCGAGATATTATCTATGCGGAGGTATTTAACAGAAAAGTGCTTTTACATACAATAACAGGCGATACAGAATATTACGGCAAGTTGACAGCTTTGGAGAAACAGGCAGGAGAAGCTTTTTTCAGGGTACACAGGGCGTATCTTGTGAATATGGCATATGTGGTGCGGTATAATGCCCATGCCGTTACCCTGGAGAGAGGGCAGGCGATGATCGCTAAGCAGAAGTATGGGGAGTTTGTAAAAGCGTATTTGAGGTTTTGTAAGCAGGAGGGGAGGAAGGAATGTACGGCTGGGATCAAATGTATGAACTGGCAGTGCTGATCTATAGTATCTGTATGGATCTGATTTCGGCAACCGCTTATGGATATTGGATAAAGGATTTTGTGAAGAGCCGGAAACTGGCATGGATTACGGGCGTTATATATATGATCCCTATGATGCCGTCCTACTATACGCCTGCCGAAGAATCTTTATTTCCAGTCAGCGGTCTGAGTATCTTTCTGGGATTATCGGCGATTTGCTTTCTGGACAGGAGACGGTATTTGCAGAAGCTTTTTCTGGCGGTGACTTTTTTCTCTGTCAGGTGGTTTGCCTTTCGGATCGAAAGCTGTATCGGTGTGGTGCTGGGCAGACTGTCCACGTATTACCCGGGGTATTGGGAGAGTGAATGTACCGTATATATTTTATTTGTAATAACAAGCGTTATAGAAGTGGCACTGGGAGCTGTTTTGCTGTTTGGTGCGGTTAGATGGATGAAAAGGGCATATCGCTATAAACAGGAAGAACTGCAGCTTCGGGAGTTCGTGCTGATGTCGATGCCTTCTGCGGCAGGACTGATGGCGTATATAGTGTATCGGTATATGGATAAGCTCTATGAGGCTACCGGAAACAGCACCTATGATGCACCGCTTAGTTATCATTGGTTTAACATTCTGTTTTATCTGACGATGTACATATCGGTTGTCAGTGTGATTGTTCTTTTCCAGAATATTAAGGAAAAAAAGCAGGAAGAGAAGCAAAATGAGCTGTTGGCGGGACAGATGGAGGATATGAAACATCATATCAGCCGGATGGAAGCGCTGTACCGGGAGATCCGCAGCATGAAGCATGATATGGGCAATCATGTACAAGTGCTGGAAAAACTGTCTTTTCAGGTGGCTAAAAAGGATGAACAGGAGCAGATCAGGGAAGAAATGCAGGAATATGTCAGTGCGCTGAAGCGGCAGTACAGCCACGTGACGGAGGAAATCCGTACCGGGAATCCGGTTACGGACGTGATTCTGATGGAAAAGCAGAGGGAGGCGGAAGCTAAAGGGATAGTTTTTACCTGTGATTTTCGGTATCCCCAAACAGGGGCGGTGGATGCTTTCGATCTCAGTATCATTCTGAACAATGCTCTGGAAAATGCCATAGAGGCGGCGGAGAAGTGGCAAAGCTGCGCAGGGTATGTTAGAATCAGAAGTTATATGCGTAAGAATGCTTACATGATAGAGGTAGCTAATAATTTTACCGATAAAATAACGATTGATATGGAAACAAATCTGCCTTATACCACGAAAGATCATAAGGAAAGCCACGGTTACGGATTGCGCAATATCCGTGAGGTTGCCCGGAAATATTATGGAGAGATTGATATTGAGGCAACGGGGGAGGAATTTTGCCTGAGTGTGATGCTGAGCGTATAGTGCAGATGTATGGCAGACAGCAATGCAGAGGGCTGCTTTACATCTGAAAAATTACGGTTCACAACATAGATGGTTATGGCTGGTGTAGCTAAGGCCGATGTATGTTATAGAAAATAAAAAGGAAGGCAAATCCCAGGGCAGAACTTGAAATTCTGTTCGCGTCCTCAGCGGGAATGCTTCGGAATGGAGGAAAATATGACAATAGGAGCGGTAAACGGCAGCTATCAGGTGCAGCCCGGACAGATGGGCCAAAATGCGGCGGATGATCCGGTGGCAAAGGGGATTCAGGACAAGATTGCAAAGGCACAGAAAGAGTTAAAAGAGCTGTCTGCCAATACAGAAATGAGTATTGAGCAGAAGCAGAAGAAACGGCAGGAGCTGCAGCAGGAGATCAGTGACCTGAATATGCAGTTGAGACAGCATCAGATGGAACAGAAACAAAAAGAGCGTCAGGAAAAAATGCAGTCTGTGGATGAATTGACAGGCAATAAGGAAGGTTTAAACGGTGATGGCAGGTCTGGCACGGCAGCAGGGGCAGGCAGTCAGACAGGGTTCTCTACAGTCGCTATGGAGGCGTTGATTTCTGCGGACGGAGCCAGAAGGGCGGCGCAGATGCAGGGGAGTGTCGCAGCCCGGATGGAAGGAAGGGCAGCGACACTGGAAGCAGAGATTAAGCTGGATGCGGCGCGGGGCGGTAATACGGAGCGTAAAGAGGCAGAAATGGCATCCTTGCGGGCGAAGGCACAGGCAGCACAGGCTTCGCAGATGAGTACATTGAGTGATGCAAATGAGAAATTGGAGGCCGCTGCACAGAAAGAAGCTGCGGAACATACCGAAGATGCAGCAGAGAAAGACGTGCGAAGGACCGGTGCCAAAGAGGATGCTTCTCTGACAGCGGATCGGGAGCAGAAAACCGTGGCAGGGGAAAACGGGGAGGCTGCGGGCATGGAGCAGAAAAGCGTGAGAGCCCAAAACGAGGAGACGGCAGATCAGGCAGAGGAAGCCGATACGGAGAAGGGCAGCAATGCAGCCGGATATACCCCTGTGGATGTGAGGATTTAGTAAGATATTGTGTGGCGTATGGTTCGTAGAAAGAAAAGACATCTGATGATCACGTGGGATACCATTGGGATCATAGGATGTCTTTTTTGCAAGTGATAGGGAAAATACTTTTCTTCCACAAATTTTTATCTTGGATAGGTGCGTGTAAATTAAAAAATGGTATAATAAATTCATCCCATATTATTTCAACAGCATAGCAAATGAGAAAGAGCAGATGAGAAAATGCCTGTGAAGAATTTATATTGTGGCAGACTGCTCTGACATGGAGGTTTAGGATGAAAATAGTTAAGAATATCGTGTTATGGGTGCTGTCCGCTTTTTTATTGCTTATGGCGCTTGTGCTTTTTACTGACCGCTTTTTAAGCGGCTTTTTGATGTTGGCTGCGGTGCTGCTGTGCAATCCGCTGGTGTTAAGCCTGATTGCAAAGCGTGGTAAGCGTGTGAAAAAGAAGATATGCATACCGGGTGTTATTATATTGTTTTTGGCAGCAATTATGACGATGCCGTCTTCAAACCAAGGGGCAACAGAGTCTGTGGCTGCGGAAGCTGCCTCCAATACTGCCAAAATGGAAGAGGCTGATGCTGCAAAGACAGGGGAAACATCCGAACTGATGGTACATTTCATGGATATCGGGCAGGGAGATGCCGCACTGATTGCATGTGACGGGGAATACATGCTGATCGACGCAGGGGATAACGACAAGGGTACTGCGGTACAGAATTACCTGACGAAGCAGGGAGTCAGCAAACTGAAATATGTGATTGGCACCCATCCCGATGCGGATCATATCGGCGGTCTGGATGTTATCTTATATAAATTTGATTGTGAAACGATTATGATGCCGGATATTACCAACGATACGGCAACCTATCGGGATGTCATTGACACGATGGACGCCAAAGGATACCGGAATACGCTGCCCCGGGTGGGGGATACCTATACCTTGGGCGGGGCGGAATTTACGATTCTTGGACCGCGGAAGACATATGGTGATACGAATAACAGTTCTATTGTACTGCGTCTGGTTCATGGAGAGAATAGCTTCCTGTTTGCAGGGGACGCAGAGGAAGAAGCAGAGACGGATATTCTAAACGGGGATATCATGGTGGATGCGGATGTGTTGAAGGTAGGACATCACGGAAGCCGTACGGCTTCTTCCAAGGCATTTTTGCAGGCAGTTTCCCCTACATATGCGGTGATTAGCTGTGCAGAGGACAACAGCTACGGACATCCTCATGCAGAGACGCTCAACAATTTGCGAGCTATGGGAGTACAGGTGTTCCGTACCGATGAACAGGGAACAATTGTGGCAACCTCGGACGGACAGCAGTTAGAATGGAACTGTGCGCCGTCAGAAACCTGGAAAGCAGGAGAGAGTACCCAGAGTGCGGATCATAAGACAAGTGCCGCGGACGGGGCAGGACAAAATGAGGCAGCAGGTAGCGATACAGCGGCAGAAAGTGCCGCCATGGAACAGACGGCAACGCAGCCTGACGAAACGGCACAAAATGAGGAGAAGCAGGAACAGCTTACCGGCGCAGGAGGGGGGAACGGCAGTAACTTTGAAACCGGAGAAGCGCCTGTCGGAGCCAATTATATCGGCAACAAGAGAAACGGCAAGCTGCACAGAGCATCCTGTCATACCTTGCCAAAAGCAGAAAATCAAGCTATCTTTAGTACCAGAGAGGAAGCCGTAGCCGCCGGGTACGATGATCCTTGCGGCAATTGTAAGCCGTAAGGACAGGTATGGAAGCAGACCAGCTATTTGTTTCTGAGCGACAGCAAATAGGCCTGGTGGCAGATGACAAGAAGTGTAATTCTTTGAAAAACTTTGATTACTGCGCCGATTCTTACTGACAAGGCGCTTAGAAATGAGGGATCATATGCTTGATAAAGAAAAGGTACAGGCAATTATTAAGAAAAATCCTTTTTCCCAGTTGTTAGGACTGGAATTGTTGGATGTGTCGGAAGGATATGCCAAGGGGCGGATTCCCATGAAAAAAGAATTCGGCAATATCTACGGCGGCATGCACGGCGGATGTGCTTATGCTTTGGCGGATACTGTTGCCGGCATTGCGGCAGCGACCTACGGAAATTACGTGACCACCATAGACGGTAAGATGAATTATCTGCTTCCGGTCAAAGATACGGCGTACGTATATTGCGAGGCGAAGGTGGTGCGCCAGGGCGGTACCATCGGCGTGTATCAGGCACAGATCACGGATGATGGTGGCAAGCTGCTGGATACGGCAGATTTTACTTATTACCGAATGGATGCGGAGATTGTGTGAAGAGGCAGTCAGAAGAAAATAATGATGTGAGGGAATGTGTGGTAGAGATCAAGGAATTATCAGCGGATGAAAGACTGCGGATGCAGTGTGAAGCCAGAGAGGATTATTACAGAAGATTGTCGGATCCTTTCGAGAATCGGGAAAATCCGCTGAGGTGAATTTTTCTTTTATTGAGACTTCACAAAATTTTTACAAAAATAATTAGCACTCACTATTGACGAGTGCTAACAATGGTGCTATTGTTAAATCAATCGATAGTGTTATATCGAAAGTAGAACAAGCGAAACAAGTTTATTTCTAATTTATTCACAGAATAAACTGCTGATCATGAAGTAGCAGTGAGGAGGTGTATATTATGAATTTAACGAAATTTACGCAGAAATCCATGCAGGCGGTGGAGGGCTGCGAGAGACTTGCTTATGAATATGGTAATCAGGAGATTGAAGAAGAACATCTGTTATTGAGTCTGCTGACCATTGATGACAGCCTGATTTTGAAGCTGATAGAGAAGATGGAGATACAGAAGGAATATTTCGTAAACCGTGTGGAGCAGGGCTTGCAAAAGCGGACCAAGGTGCAGGGCGGACAGATATATGTAGGGCAGGATCTGAATAAGGTTTTGATCGGTGCCGAGGGTGAAGCGAAGGCATTGGGCGATGAATATGTGTCCGTAGAGCATTTGTTCTTAGCCATGATCAAACATCCGAATAAGGAAATCAAGGAGATTTTGAAAGAGTTTGGCATCACAAGGGAACGTTTCCTACAGGCATTGTCCACTGTAAGAGGCAACCAGAGGGTTACCAGCGATAACCCGGAAGCGACCTATGATACCTTGGAGAAATACGGACAGGATCTGGTAGAGCGGGCAAGAAGCCAGAAGCTTGATCCTGTGATCGGCAGAGATAATGAGATTCGCAACGTGATCCGTATCCTTTCCAGAAAGACGAAGAATAACCCTGTGCTGATCGGTGAGCCGGGTGTCGGTAAGACGGCGGTAGCAGAAGGGCTTGCACAGCGTATTGTGCAGGGCGATGTGCCGGAAGGACTGAAGGATAAGAAGATTTTTTCATTGGATATGGGCGCACTGGTAGCCGGAGCCAAATACCGTGGTGAGTTTGAGGAACGTCTGAAAGCAGTACTGGATGATGTGAAAAACAGTGACGGACAGATCATTCTTTTCATCGATGAGCTGCATACGATCGTGGGAGCCGGTAAGACAGACGGTGCCATGGATGCCGGCAATATGCTCAAGCCTATGCTTGCCAGAGGCGAACTGCACTGTATCGGCGCTACCACATTGGATGAATACAGACAGTATATTGAGAAAGACCCGGCATTAGAGCGGCGTTTCCAACCTGTTATGGTAGACGAACCGACGGTGGAAGACACCATATCGATCCTTCGTGGATTAAAAGAGCGGTATGAGGTATACCACGGCGTGAAGATCATGGACAATGCGTTAGTGAGTGCGGCAGTGTTGTCGAACCGCTATATTTCCGACAGATTCCTGCCGGATAAAGCGATCGATCTGGTGGATGAAGCCTGTGCTTTGATTAAGACGGAACTGGATTCCATGCCGACAGAACTGGATGAACTGCGCCGTAAGGTCATGCAGCTTGAGATTGAGGAAACAGCGCTCAAGAAGGAAGACGATAACCTGAGCAAAGAGCGCCTTGCCCGTTTGCAGAAAGAGCTGGCAGAATTAAAAGAGGAACTGAAAAACCGTATGGCACAGTGGGAAAATGAAAAAGCCTCTGTGGAGAAGCTGTCTAAGATCCGTGAGCAGATCGATGAGGTAAACAGCCAGATTCAGATCGCCCAGCGTGACGGTGACTATGAGAAAGCGGCGGAACTCAGCTATGGCACGCTGCCGTCCTTAAAGCAGCAGCTTGAGATCGAGGAAGAACGAATCGGAAAGGAAGAGCTGTCTTTGGTACATCAGAGTGTGTCGGATGAAGAGATTGCCAAGATCATATCCCGTTGGACGGGTATTCCGGTGGCGAAGCTGACGGAAAGCGAGAGAAATAAAACCCTGCATCTGGATGATGAACTGCATAAGCGTGTGATCGGTCAAGATGAGGGCGTTACCAAGGTTACGGAGGCAATCATCCGGTCAAAAGCGGGGATTAAAGACCCTACCAAACCGATCGGTTCCTTTCTGTTCTTAGGCCCTACGGGCGTCGGTAAGACAGAGCTTGCCAAAGCATTGGCAGCTTCGCTGTTCGATGATGAGACCAATATGGTGCGTATTGATATGAGTGAGTATATGGAGAAATATTCTGTGTCCAGACTCATCGGAGCGCCTCCCGGATATGTGGGATATGAAGAGGGCGGACAGTTGACCGAAGCAGTCAGAAGAAAACCTTATTCGGTTGTACTTTTTGATGAGATTGAAAAGGCTCATCCGGATGTCTTCAATGTGCTTTTGCAGGTATTGGATGACGGACGTATCACGGACTCTCAGGGAAGAACGGTGGACTTCAAGAACACGATTCTGATTATGACCTCCAATATCGGTGCCGGCTATCTGCTGGACGGTATTGATGAGAACGGCAATATTACGGCAGAAGCAGAAGAAGCGGTAATGGGAGACTTGAGAAATCATTTCCGGCCGGAATTTTTGAACAGACTGGATGAAACGATCTTGTTCAAGCCTTTGACCAAGAATAATATCGGCGGTATTATTCATTTGATTATAGAGGATTTGAATAAGAGACTGGCAGACAAAGAACTGCAGATTGAGCTGACACCGGAGGCAGAGAGTTATATCGTAGAGAATGCGTATGATCCGATCTATGGTGCAAGGCCGCTGAAACGGTATATTCAGAAGTATGTGGAGACCTTATCCGCCAAGCTAATTCTGGCAGATCAGGTGGAAGCTAAGGATACGATTCAGATTGTGTTGGAAAACGGGGTACTCGCAGCGCGTAAGAAAGTGTGATATGCAGGATAAAGCAGGGGATTTGTGTCAGGTGATGCGCCGGAACGGATGATAGACTGTGCGGCAGCCGGAAAGCCAAATAGAGAAAATATAGGAACTCTCGGGTAAACATGTTGTGTATTAATGTTTGCCTGGGAGTCTTTGTGTAATAGGATATCTTTTTTATCATAATCTATGGTACAATGAGCAAAGAAATGTAAGGATAAAGGAGCGGAAAAATATGAGATATCCCCAGTTTTTACAATCAAACGGAACGATCGGATTTGTGGCGCCTTCTTTTGGCTGTGCTACGGAACCGTATAAAACGGCTTTCCTGCATGCGCAGGAGAAATGGGCAAAGGAAGGATTTCATCTTAAGTTCGGCCCCAATTGTTATGCGGACAGCGGTATCGGAATCAGCAATCAACCGGATAAATGCGGTGCAGAGCTGACAGAGTATTATTGCAATGAGACAAATGATTGCCTGATTTCCTGCGGCGGCGGTGAGCTGATGTGTGAGATTCTTGACTATGTGGATTTTGAGAAGATAAGCAAAGCAAAGCCTAAGTGGTATATGGGATTTTCAGATAATACAAATATGACGTTTCTGCTGGCTACGCTATGTGATACGGCTGCAATCTATGGCCCCTGCGCCTCTTCTTTCGGTATGGAGCCGGGACATCCGGCGCTTCAGGATGCGATGGCTCTGCTGCAGGGCAGGAAACTAACTATGCAGGGATACGATATGTGGGAGCTGGAATCAATCAAGAATGAAGAAAATCCGCTGCAGTCGTACAACCTGACTGAAAAGACGGAGATCAAATATATCTTGCCGGATGGCAGGACGAATATAGAAAGCCTGTCTGTAAAAGGGAGCAGGCAGGAAACAGAAGGAGAAACAAAACCGGACTGTGAAGAAGCGCAGATAAGCATTGATTTTTCCGGGAGACTTCTGGGCGGCTGTATGGATTGTCTGGTGAATCTGCTTGGCACAAAATATGATAACGTAGCGGCGTTTACAGAGAAATATAAAGATGACAGTGTTCTCTGGTTTATCGAAGCCTGTGATCTGAATCTGATGAGCATCCGTCGTGCCATGTGGCAGATGGAACATGCAGGGTGGTTTAAGCATTGCAGCGGTTTCCTGATCGGCAGACCGCGAATCGGAATGGGTGTTGAAGAATTCGGTATCGACCATTATCAGGCAGTCTATGAGATGCTGAAAAATTACAATGTGCCTGTTATGATGGATGTGGATATCGGACACTTGCCGCCGATGATGCCGCTGATCTGCGGTGGTATGGCGCATGTGACAAGTGATGGAGAGAAGTATTCCGTGCAGATGGAGTTACGCTAGAAGGGAGAATGAATATGATGATACCTAACGATCCTGTTATGTTATTGAGTTTTGTAAATTTGAAACTTCGCGATTTTTACGGAAGCCTTGCGGTACTTTGTGATGATCTGGATGTGGATCAGACAGAAATTGTGTCTAAATTAGCGAAGATTGATTATCATTATGACGAGGAGAAAAATCAATTTGTCTGATAAAATTAAGGTAACAGTAGTTACTGAGTATAACGGAAAATTGAATAACAGTGTCAACGGGCAGACAAAGGATTTTAACGGACCCTCTGTTATTGTGACACATGATTCTTCTGTGACACTTATGTCAACTTTGCTGAAAAATGGTCTGATCAGCGGCAGTTTTTGCGGCGGCAGAGGGGATTGCGGAAGATGCAAAATCCAATATATCAAAGGTGTTACCATACCTACACCGTTGGAAAGAAGCGTGATGGAGCCGGAAGAACTCAGACAGGGGTATCGCCTGGCATGTCTTTCGCGACCAAAAGACGACTGTGTCATTCGATTGGCTTTGGTAGAAGATGAGCAAGTGGCAATTGTTTCTGAAATGATAGATTTGTCGGGAAATAATGACCGAATGAGTCAAGAAAAAGAATGCTCTGAAAATAGAAAAGCATATGATATAGAATCTGAGAAAATGCAAACTGACGATGTAGAGTCAGACAGAACTAATCAAAAGTGTTACGTCATTGCAGTGGATCTGGGAACGACTACCATTGCCATGCAGCTTTGTGATCTGATGACCGGAGCGGTGGTTGACACCTATTGCGAGATGAATCCCCAGAGAAGTTATGGAACAGATGTGCTGTCCAGAATCCAAGCCTCCTGTGAGGGACACAAAGAAACTCTGCGAAAGATGGTATGGGATGTGCTGGAGCGCGGAATGGTGAAGTTTGCGGAGTATAAGGAAGAAACGCTGTCTGATACGGACGATAAAGTAACTGGTGTTATGGAAAAAGTCTGTAAAATAGTCTGTATGTGTATCGCCGGAAATACGACTATGGAGCACCTTTTGCTGGGGTATGACGTATCTTCTCTCGGTTTCAGTCCCTTTACGCCGGTGGAGATCGGTTTACAGGAAATCAGATATCCCGCATGGGATATGCCCGTCTATATCGCGCCGGGAATCAGTACCTTTGTGGGCGGTGATATCGTGACCGGATTGTATGTGCTTAATATGCTGGGAGGATGCCGAGCGGGCCTGCCGGAAGAATCCTCAGACGGGTTATCGGAAGAATCTGGGAGAAGCGAAAACGTCCGCCTTTTTATCGATTTAGGCACCAATGGAGAGATGGCGATCACGGACGGTCGCCGTATGATTGTGACAGCTACCGCAGCGGGTCCGGCTTTTGAAGGCGGTGCGGGGGCACAGGTAATCGGTACGGATATGATTGCGGTTACGGCGTCTTTATTGGAGAGAGGAATATTGGATGAGACCGGACTGTTAGCAGATCCTTATTTTGAAACAGGCGTTACGATTCCATGGAAACAAGTGTCTCTTTCTATAGAAAATAAAGATATCCGCAATCTGCAGCTTGCCAAGGCGGCGGTGCGCGCCGGAGTGGAGATTCTGTGGGAAACGTTAGGCACGCCGGTTGTCGATCAGGTATATCTGGCAGGCGGCTTTGGGTATTATCTGGATGTGGAAGCAGCTTTTCAGATCGGGTTGTTGCCGGAGAGCCTGCGGGGGAAGGTACAGGCTGTGGGAAACACCTCTTTGGCGGGTGCCTGCAAACTGGCGCGCGATTTGTACAGAAAATGCACCGATCCAAAGGCGCTGGAAGAACGGCTTTCTTCTATAGAGAGTATGAACCTTGCGAAGCAGGAAGGATTTGAAAGTCTGTATCTGCGCTATATGAATTTATGCCCCAATTAATGTAATGAAGCGTTAAGGTTTCTTTAAGGTTCCTCGTATTTTCCTTTAAGAAAAGGATGGTAATCTAATATCAACAACGAAACAGGAATGCGCAAACCGCATACAATGTAAAAGATTGTATTCAACTGCAGGCAATGCCAAAATGCGTATTCATGAGAGGAGAATGATATTATGTGGACAAGAAAAGAATTGAAGCAAAAGGCGAAAGAAGCCTTAAAAAGAAATTACTGGAAGATCGTGTTGGTATCGGCATTACTTATTTTGTTGGGCGGTGGATCCGGCAGTGTCGGTTCCGGTTTCAGTTTCAGTTCCGGCAACGCATATCAGAACAATGTTTCGACCGTTGCTGATGTAGAGAACGGAGTGGATGTCATTGAAACGGAGTCGGGTAATTTCTTGATCGGGCAGTATGAGACAGAGGATACGCAGCAGATACAGTCTTCGGAAGAAGATACACAAACTACGATTGCTATAGACCAAGAACCGGATCACGAGGACTATATCGCGATGGTTGTCCTTGCAGTGGCTGTTTTCGCGGCAGTGTTCATTGTACTTTTTGTTATCATATTTGCTGTTCAGGTATTTCTGTGTAATCCGCTCATAGTCGGAACAGACCGTTTTATGCTTAAGAGTATTGACGATAAGGCAGAAGTAAAAGAAATTGCATATGGCTTCGATCATTCTTATCTGAACATCGTTAAGACTTTGTTTTTCAGGGATCTGTATATATTCCTATGGAGCTTGCTGTTTATCATTCCCGGTATTTACAAGATGTATCAGTATCGCATGGTGTCTTATATCGCAGCGGAACATCCGGAGATGAATTATAAAGAGGTGCTGCAGCTTAGTAAAGATATGATGAACGGCGAGAAATGGCATGCGTTTGTGTTGGATCTGTCCTTTATCCCGTGGCATATTTTGGGAGTGATAACATGTGGTATTTTAGAAATTTTCTATATCGCACCTTACCAGAATCTGACCAATGCGTGCTTATACCGTACACTCTGCACACTGCATGAACAGGCGGACGGACAGGGCATGATCCCTATGTTAGAGGATGTAGAAACGGAAAACAGATAATAATCTATCCATAATAGCCCGGCAGAATATTGCTGTCAGGCTGTAGTTAATGTATGACTCTGAAAGAATACGAACAGAAAGACGAGGAAAACAATACAATGGGCTATAAAATATTGATTGCAGATGATGAAGCGGAAATCCGGGATGTGCTGCATCTGTATTTGGAAAAAGACGGTTATGAGACCTATGAAGCTGCCGACGGCATGGAAGCCATGGGACTTCTGAAAAAAGAGCCGATCGATCTGGCGATTCTGGATATCATGATGCCGGGTCTTGACGGATATCGGGTGTTACGTAATATCCGTGAGAGCAATAATATCCCTGTTATCATATTGTCGGCAAAAAGCAGCGACTCCGATAAAATACTGGGACTTGATCTAGGGGCGGACGACTATATTACCAAACCCTTCGTGCCCTTAGAAGCAGTGGCGAGAGTAAATTCCAATATCCGGCGTTTCTACGCACTGGGTGCCAAAGGTAATAGGACAGGGGCAACCGGGGAACTGGCTGTGCGGGATCTGCGCCTGGATCTGGAAGCCTGCCTGCTGTGCAGGGACGGGGAAACGATAGAACTGACTTCCGTGGAATATAAAATCATGAAGCTTTTCATGGAGAGTCCGGGCAAAGTGTTTACGAAACAGCAGCTCTTCGAACAGGGCTGGGAAGAAGCATATATGGCATCCGATAACAACATCATGGTCTGTATCTCGAAACTGCGGGCTAAGCTGGATCATGATGGCAAAGAATATATTAAGACGATACGCGGATTAGGATATCGGTTGGAGAAAGAGTAGACAGAATGCAGGAGAATAATCTAACAGAAAAGAAAAAAACATTAAAATGGTTTCTGATTCAGCGTTTTCTGATCACGATGTTCTGTATCTTTATCTGTGAAGAACTTATCAGTCTGTTCTGCCGGGTGGGGATATTGCCTGTGCTCATACGGATCTTGGAATATCAGCAGATAGAGATCAGCAGTCAGGGAAATATTCTTGTATTTTTGATACAGATGTTATTGTATTTTGCGGCAGCGATTCTGCCGGACAGCGCGGCGGGATGGGCACAGAGTATGCTCAGCAATGCTATGGGGAATTCCTTCCGGATCAGTGTGAATTCACCTCTTTATCAGGGCAGATGGGTCGGTATGCTTTGGATTTTTTTGTTGGGAATATTCCTGATCCTGCTGGGACTTAGCCTTTTGCCATATGTGGTAGGTGCGTTATATTACTGTCATTTGGTGACTAAGAAAGTCAATGAACTGCTGGAGGAAGAAAAAGAACAGCAGCTTGCTTTTGACCGAAGGAGAAACTTACTTTTGTCCGATATCGCTCATGATATCAAGACACCGATCACAACGATCTGCGGATACAGTAAAGCCTTGTCGGAGGGCGTTGTGCAGGAGACAAGAAGACAGGAGTATCTGGATGCTATCTATGCGAAGTCCATGCGGATGAGCGATCTGATCACACTGTTATTTGAATATGTGAAGCTGGAGAGTGAAGGCTTTGTCCTGTATAAAGAAACAGGTGATATCGCAGAACTTCTCAGGGAAAATGCGGCGCTCTTATATGCTGACTTCGAAGATAAGGGGATGGAACTGCAGATGGATATACCGGAGGAGCCTGTCAGCTATGAGATGGATAAGCTGCAAATGGGACGGGCGATTACCAACCTGCTGACCAATGCCGTGCGATACGGAAAGGAAGGCGGTAAGGTGCTGGTACGTCTGCGGGAGGATGTACTCACAGTTGCGGATGACGGTCAAAAGATAGAGCCGGAGTTTGCCAAACATATCTTTGAACCCTTCTCCAGAGCAGATAAAGCGCGGACTACGAAAGGTGGCAGCGGCTTGGGACTGAGCATTACTGCGAAGATCGTACAGATGCACGGAGGAGAACTGAAACTGGACTGTGATTTTGGGGAAGGTTATACTAAAGCGTTTCAGGTGTTATTGAAAAAAGAAGCGGCGGAGTAATCTGCTGCTTCTTTTATTGTGTCATAATAGTGCTTTTATTCGGGATGGCGTTTCTCATAGTTTGTGTGCTTTTGCATAAATATATATTAGGAAGAGGCAGATAAAGGCTGGACGGAATATGAGTGTGAGAGGCAAAATGATGGCAGGCACGATCCTGCTTGTCGCCGCAGTATTAGGAGGAACGCTTGGCATGGTGGCACATAGGGACAGGATCGTAAGCACTGCCAATTATATAACAAATGTTATTGAGGGAGATGCGGATGGCGGCAATGAAAAAGAAGACACGGATAAGACTTTGACGGACAGCCCGAAAATTGCGATTACTTTTGATGACGGTCCCCATCCTTACTATACGGAACAGCTTTTAGACGGACTGAAAGAAAGAGACGTACCGGCAACCTTTTTCGTGACGGGAAAGCAGGCAGAGGCATATCCGGAACTGATCAGGCGCATGCAGGACGAGGGACATTTGATCGGCAACCATACTTACAGCCATATCCAACTTGGCAAGGAAAACAGGGAGCGTTATATAGAAGAACTTGTCAAAACTAATGAGGTGATCAAAGAAATAACGGGAGAAGAAATACAGTACGTCAGACCGCCTTACGGAAGCTGGGACAAGAGCATTGAGGCGGAACTGACAATGTTTCCGGTATTGTGGACCATTGATCCATTGGACTGGTGCAGTGACAACATATCCTGTATTGTCCAGAAGGTGACCGCCAAGGCGGGAGAGAATGACATTATTCTGATGCACGACCAGTATAAGACCACAGTGACGGCAGCCTTTGAAATCATTGATGAACTACAGGCACAGGGGTATGAGTTTGTGACGGT
>JAGBEO010000010.1 GCA_017936885.1 Lachnospiraceae bacterium
CATTATTCTGATGCACGACCAGTATAAGACCACAGTGACGGCAGCCTTTGAAATCATTGATGAACTACAGGCACAGGGGTATGAGTTTGTGACGGTGGAGGAGATCTTGTTTGACTGAAAATATATATCTGGATGCATTATGCCGAAAAAGCAAATAATAATTGTATAAAAATAGATACAATGCCGAAAAAACTCCCTATTTATTAAAATAAGTTGTATAATATTACTTATAAATATTGCGTGAGGAATGGGGAATTGTATGAAAAATGAAAAGAAAACACAAACGGTCTCTATTAAGGTAAAGTTGTTGGGGATTATCCTTCCCGTAGTGCTTATTATTGTGGTATTGTTAGTGGGAATTTCCTATCTGATAACCAGAAATATCATTACAGAATATTCTCAGGATCTCCTTGGCTCGTCCATAGAAAATCAGGCGAATGAGATAGAGGCATGGCTGAATGAGAATCTGTCCGCATTTCAGATGGCGAAGCGAACCATGGAACAGACGAATCCGAATCAGGAACAGCTTCAGAAAATGCTGGATGGTTATTATGGCTTTAATGACAATTATCCTGACGGACTGTATATTGCGGATGAAAATGGCAATCTGATGGTGGCGGAAGGATCGGAAAAGATCGAAGCAGATCCGACACAGTCGGTCTGGTACCGGGAAGGCCTGACCAGATGGAATATGGCATTTACCAATGCCTATACGAATACGGAAGGCGAAGCAGTGATCAGTGCATCTGGTATTCTCAAGGATGATTCCGGTGTGCTGAAGGTTATTTCTGCGGATTTGTCGCTTCAAAGAATCAGTATTATCGTAAACAGCTTTATTGAGATGGACCAGGCGCAGGCTTTTCTGGTAAGCAGTGAGGATGACAGCGTATTGGCACATCGGGATACTGCTTTGATCTCTTCTAAACTGAGCGATTCCGATGACAGCTTCATGCGGGCAGTGGGTGAGAAATTGTCGGCGCAGGATTATGCCATGACGGAGATTGACCATAATATGACAGCCTTTGAAGAAATCGCGGGTACAGACTGGATTCTGGTATCGTATATTCCCACAGAGGTTATTTATTCGGATATTAAAGGGGTCAGAACTCTGATGGTTGTGATCGGGTTGATTTCCACTATATTGCTGGCTGCTTTGATTGAAAGAGTGGTTCATATGGTAATCCGTCCGGTGAAAGAACTGACCAGAGTCATAACGGCAATGACAGAGGGAGATTTTACCATTCAGGTACAATCGGGAAGCCGGGACGAGATAGGCATCATGAGCAGATATGTGCAGAAGTTCATCGCTTCCATGCGGAATATGATTTCCTCCATACATAGTGTGTCTGATAAGTTGAATGCGCAGGCAAATGTCAGTGATGAAGTGTCAGGACAGATGTATGACGCTTCCAGACTGCAGAGTGATTCCATGAAGGAGTTGAATAATACAGTGGAGCAGCTTTCCCTTTCCGTAAATGAGATTGCGGAGAATGCCACAACGCTGGCAATGGTTGTGGCGGATACCCGTGACGATGGTATGCGGGTAGATGAGAAGATGAATGAAACGGTTGAGATTTCCAGGCAGGGCAAGGCGGACATGCAGCATGTCAATGAGGCAATGCTGGAGATCGATGAATCTGTCCGCAAACTGGAGATTGCTATTGATAAGGTGGGAAAGGCGTCAGAAGAAATTACGAAAATTACAGGTGTAATCGGTGGAATTGCGGCCCAGACAAATTTGCTGTCCTTAAATGCTTCCATTGAAGCTGCAAGAGCCGGAGAGGCGGGAAGAGGATTTGCGGTTGTGGCATCGGAGATCGGTCAGCTTGCCAATACCAGTGCGGGTGCCGTACATGATATAGAGAAGCTGATCAATGAGATTAATGCCTTGGTGAAGGATACAGTAAAACAGACAGCTGAAAGTGTAAACAGCATCAATCAAAGCAGCGGTCTGGTTGGAAACGCATTGAAAACCTTTGACCGGATTTTTGAAAATATTGATGGCGTGAGCACTTTGGTGCAGCAGATGATTGAGAAAGTTGGTAAAGTAGATGATGTGGCAAGCAATGTGGCGGCTATATCGCAGGAGCAGGCGGCAAGCTCCCAGGAAATCCTTGCAACTTCTGAGACTATGGTAGAGCAGGCAGATCATATCACGGGCAACAGCGGAAGTGTATCTGACTGTTCTAAGGAGTTGGCGATGTCAGCAGAGGAACTGAAAGAACAGGTTGCCAAATTCAAGACAGAAAGAGGGGAGCAGGCAGAATGAAAAAGGGATTTATACAAAAAACAGTTGTTATGATTGGACTTTTGATCCTGCTTGCGTCAGCGGCGGCAGGCTGCGGTGAAAAGACTGCCGGAGAAAAGAAGGACGTCAGAATCTTCCTTAGTCTGAACGAAATGGATACTTTCCGCCAGACTCTGGTGAATGCTGCCGCAGATAAAGCGGAACAGGAAGGCGTGGAACTTGTAGTGGAGGATGCCGGGGGATCAATCGAAACACAGGTAGAGCATATTAAGACGGCGGTGGCTGAGGAGTATGACGTGATCCTTTGCAGTGCGGTGTCTACGGATACCGTAGTAGAGCTGAAAGCAAGCGCAGGAGATATACCGATTATTTTCATTAACAGTTGCCCGGATGATAAACATTTGGAAGCAGGCAAGTATATCTATGTAGGTTCGGATGAAAAAGTAGCAGGGCAGTTTCAGGCTGAATATGTGTTGGACGCACTGACTGATAAGGATGAAATTAATGTTGTGCTGATCAAAGGACCGAATGAACATTCGGCGACAATCGGCAGATCAAACGGTGTGAAGCAGGCATTGGCAGAAAGTGGAAAGAAGATCAATTATGTGTTTGAAGACCGTGCAGACTGGGATACGGAGCAGGCACGGGAATTATTTGAACTGTTCTTAAAAACAGATGTGCCGGTGGACTGTGTTATCTGCAACAATGATTCCATGGCTCTCGGTGTGATAGCAGCATGCAGCAATGCAGGGATTGATCCGGGTACGATTCCGATTTTGGGAGTAGATGCTACGGGTGACGGCTGTGCGGCAATCCGGAACGGTGATATGGCGTTTACCGTATATCAGTCAGGGCTCGGGCAGGGTCAGGCGGCTGTTGATATGGCGATTAAGATCGTAAAGAAGGAAGATACGAAAGGAACGGAAGGTATTACGGAAGACGGAAAGTATGTCTGGGTTCCCTTTGAAAAAGTAGACAGCAGCAATGTGGCACAGTATATGGAATAAACAGAAGATCAAAATAAATGAGGAACGATGCTGCGGTAAATATATGGACAACTATATTATGATGCTGTTGGTGCACCCGGTTATGGACAGGATAACCGGGTGTTATTTTGCCGTTTGCTTTATATATGGTTATAATGTGTTTCAAAATATTATCAAATATAATTCCATTTGTGATATGATAGAAACTGCATTGGCAGCCGAATGCGTTACGCAATTATCTAAAACTGCATTGGGCATGAAAGGAGCATTCATAAGTGACAGAACGATACAGCGATGAAGAAGCACGCCGGGCAAGGCACAGACAGCGGGTAGAACAGATGCGGGAGAGTAAGAGAAAGCAGATGCGGCGCCGCAGGCTTATGAGAAAGTTTGCACCTTTAGCGGTCTGTCTGCTGGCGGTTTTTCTTGTGCTATTTGGCGGGATTCAGATAGTACGCCATGTCTCCGGGGCAGGACAGAGGGATAAAGAGAATACGGAAGGCACCGCAGATGCCGGGCTTGCCGGGGCAGCAGATCAGGATGGAAGCATGGAAACTATGGCATCGGATGCAGAAGTAGGCAACAGCGAAGATCCTGCGCAGACAGAGGAAACAGATACCGAAGAAAAGAAATCCTATCAGGCAAATGCCGGTTCAGATACGGTGCAGTTGGGGGATACCCTGCAGTCGGGAGAGCCGTTTTACAGCCGGTATGCGATCTTGGTTGATACAGAAAATGACAGCATTACAGCAGAGAGAAATGCCCATACAAGGATTGTTCCCGCATCCATGACGAAGATTCTTACGGTGCTGACGGCGGCGGAACATATTGACGAGGCCAAGCTGGATGATCCTTTCACGATGACGCTGGAAATCACCGACTACGCATATGTCAACGACTGCAGCGCTGCTGGTTTCCTGGACGGTGAAGAGATCACGGTAAGAGACCTGTTCTACGGGACGGTGCTTCCTTCCGGAGCGGATGCGGCGGTGGGACTGGCGGTTTATGTGGCGGGAAGTCAGGAAGCCTTCGTGGAGCTGATGAATGAGAAGGTGGAGGAACTGGGACTTTCCAAGACTACGCATTTTACTAACTGTGCGGGGATTTACGATGATAATCATTATACGACGGTGTATGATATGGCAATGATCATGGAGGCTGCCATGGACAATGAACTTTGCAGGGAAGTGATGTCTGCCCACAGATACACCACCTCAGTGACAGAAGAGCACCCGGAAGGAATCAGCCTTTCCAATCTGTTTCTGCGCCGTATTGAGGACAAAGAGGGCGGTGAGAAAGTACTCTGTGCCAAGACGGGTTATGTGGTGCAGTCGGGGCATTGTGCGGTAAGCTATGCGGTCAGTGCAGGCGGAAAGGGCTATGTCTGTGTCACGGCAGATGCGAACAGTAAATGGCGTCCTGTGGAAGACCATGCGAAGCTGTATGGAATGTATATGCAGTAATCATGGTTTATTGTGCTGCGGCTTGCAGACATAAGCCAGTATTTGGTGTGCTGGAATCAAGATGTTGTATTTGCGCTTGACTGTTATAAATGTTAAGATATAAAAAGTGTATGTTAAAATTGTGTTACAAAATATCCCAAGGATGAAAAAGAGGATAACAAAGAATTATGGATTTGTTTGAATATATGCGGAGTACGAATCAGGAGAAGGAATCGCCTCTGGCGGCAAGACTGCGACCGACTACTTTGGATGAGGTGGTGGGACAGCAGCATATTATCGGCAAGGATAAGCTGTTGTATCGTGCGATTCAGGCGGACAAGCTCAGTTCTATCATCTTCTACGGGCCGCCCGGCACGGGTAAGACCACTCTTGCGAAAGTGATTGCCAATACCACCAGTGCGGAGTTTACCCAGATTAATGCCACGGTGGCAGGCAAGAAGGATATGGAAGAGGTAGTGGAGAAAGCGAAGAATCTAAGCGGCATGTACGGTAAGCGGACGATTCTGTTCATCGATGAGATTCACCGCTTTAATAAAGGACAGCAGGATTATTTGCTGCCGTTTGTGGAAGACGGCACGCTGATCCTGATTGGTGCCACTACGGAAAACCCCTATTTTGAGGTAAACGGAGCGCTTATTTCCCGTTCCATTGTTTTTGAATTACAACCGTTATCTAAAGAGGATATCAAAACGCTGATTACCAGGGCTGTCTATGATAAGGACAAAGGCATGGGTGGTTATGATGCCGTAATCGATGAGGAGGCGATGGAGTTTCTGGCGGAATTATCCGGCGGAGATGCCAGACATGCGCTGAATGCGGTGGAACTGGGGGTAATGACTACCAACCGCAGCGATGACGGTAAGATTCACGTAACCTTAGAGGTGGCGCAGGAGTGTATCCAGAAGAGGGTGCTGCGGTATGACAAGACCGGAGACAATCATTACGATACGATCTCTGCTTTTATTAAGAGTATGAGAGGTTCTGACCCGGATGCAGCGGTTTACTATTTAAGCTGTATGCTGTATGCAGGAGAAAGTGTGACGTTCATTGCGCGCCGTATTATGATCTGTGCGGCAGAAGATGTGGGAAATGCAGATCCCATGGCGCTGAATGTGGCGGTCAGTGCTTCCCTTGCGGTGGAGAGAATCGGTATGCCGGAGGCACAGATTATTCTGTCCCAGGCGGCATCTTATGTGGCATGTGCTCCGAAGAGCAACGCAGCCTGCGAAGCTGTTTTTGCCGCTGCGCGGGAGGTGGAGCAAAGCGGCAATCTGCCCATACCCACCCATTTGCAGGATGCCCATTATAAGGGGGCAGCAAGGCTGGGGCACGGAACCGGTTATAAATATGCACATGATTATCCCAACCATTATGTGGAACAACAGTATCTGCCGGATCAACTGACCGGCAAAAGATTCTATACGCCTACGGGCAACGGCTATGAGGCCAAAATCAGAGACTATATGAAAAGGATAAAGGAAGAAGCTGCCCATGACGAGAAATGATAAAATGGACAATCCGAAGAAAAAGAAGAAAAAAAGAGTGATCGACCGCGAAAAAGTAGCTGAGAATAAGAAAAAAGCCAAAGCCAAGAAGGCGCGGATGAAGAAGCAGTTACGGGAAGATAAAGCAAGGATCAAAGCCGAGAAGCAAAAGGGTCAGGTGTTGGAAGAATCCGTAACAATGGAGCAATCGGTGACCGTCAATGAAAAAGGTGCCGTGGAACGCACCATTACAGTGGAAGAAAAATATACCATTGAAGAGACAGCGGATAACCAGAAGAAGCCCATGGATAAGAAGAAGCTTGGGATCATCGCTGCCGCCTGCATAGCCGGTGCGTTATTGATCGGAGCGGGCAGCGGGTTTGGTATCCACTATCATGTTACGCAGAGGGCTATGGAGCATGCGGCAGTGGAAGCCATGGTACATACGGAAGCGGTAGAACTTGCACAGTACAGTAAGACCCGGCACAGAAAAGACAGCGTGAAGCAGAATGCAGGTAAGGATACCACACAGGCAATGGTGGATGCGGCGCGCTATATGATAGACGGCGTCCATAACAGACCGCCCCAGGTGGAACTTACGACAGAAAATGCGGAAAATTTTGCAAGGATAGAAAGCTGTGTGATCAATACGGAAACCGGGAAGGTGGACGTGACAATGGCGGCAGACGGTCTGGCCATTAGTGATGACGGCTATTATTATCTGTTTGAAGAAAAGAGCTATGAATCCGGGCTGACCAGTGACGAGTATATTATAGAAGAGCAGAAAGATGTTGATTTGACTTTCTCGGTCAACCTCAATTATAATTCGGTAAGTTCCAGATTGTTTTCCAAATTCGTGGTGGCTGTTAAGAAGGACGGTAAGTTTATGGCAGTCAGCAAGCCGCATTATATCACGAATCCGGAGGCGATTGCCAAATATAATCCATCCTTCGGCAATACTGCATCCAAGAAAGGACTGTTAGTAGATCCTGAGAAGCTGAAAGGCTCTGAGCTGGACGATCTGGGTGTAAAACATGCGGCATACAACATTCCGCTCAGCAGAATCCTTGGCAATACTACCAATGCGTATTACCCGACCGTGTATTATACCTATAACGGCAGAAATTATGCCTTTAACGGACAGGTGGTGGCGGAGTATGATTATATCTTTTCCACATTGACCAATAAAGGGATTACCACGACTGCCATTATTTTAAATGACATTCATCCGGGTTATATGGAACTGATCCATCCCAAGGCAAGAAGCGGTGGAAGAGCGCCCTATTATGCCTTTAATGCAACCGATGAGGCTGGTACGGAATATATTGCGGCAGTGGCATCTTTCCTGGCAAGCCGTTATTCCGGCAGCGGACACGGTAAGGTCATGAACTGGGTCATCGGCAATGAGATCAATGCCAGAAGCGAGTGGAATTATATTGAATATATGGACACGGACAGCTACGTAGAGGAATACGGCAAGGCATTCCGCATCTTTTACAATGCGATCCTTAGTATCAACGGCAATGCAAGAGTGTACATTTCCTTAGACCAGCAGTGGGGCAAGAGCTTGTATTCCAATAACGGCTATGGCTCCAAAGAGATTCTGGACAGCTTTAACCGATATATTTCGGAAGGCGGCAACATTGACTGGGGCGTGGCGCAGCATCCGTATAATTATCCGCTGACCAGTGCCAAGGCATGGAGTACCAGCGGCAAGGCAGGCTCCTACGTATTGAACTCGGAGACGACACCGGTACTTACGATCAAAAATATTCACGTGCTTACGGATTATTTGCAGAAGGAAGAGTATCTGACTGATGGTGGAGAAGTAAGACATGTTATTTTGAGTGAAATGGGATATACCTCATCCGCAGGACAGGATCTGCAGGCGGCATCCTTTGTGTATGCTTATAAGATTATCGAGTCGAATCAATATATTGACAGTATGCTGTTTTCCCGGCAGACAGATGCGGCATCGGAAGTGGCGCAGGGACTGGCGCTTGGGATTAATACCCAGGGCGGGGGCCGCAAATCCATCTACAATGCATTCAAATACGTGGATACGGCGGAATCGGCGAAATATACGGATTTTGCGCTGCGGGTGATTGGAGTCTCCAGTTGGAGTGAGATCATTTCAAAGCACTAGATTGAATATACGAAAACCGTCACCGGAGTGGCGGTTTGTATCATGCGGCAGTGCAGAAATCAGAATAACTGACTGATCAGATATTGATAGATATCCTGATTTTTCTTCTGCCAATTGGAGCAGATAGCAGAGGCGGTATCTTCATCGGGGACAGACAAAGTCACCTCGACGATGGTAACGCCTTTTTCTTTTGCCTGCAGATGGGCTTCGTACTCACCGGAGGTGGACTTATAATAGTCAGCCAGAATGGATACTTCGTTGCGCATCTCCAGTTCATGGTCACGCAGAAAGGAATCTACTTCATGCTTGATAGAGCTGTTGATGCGGTTGCCGAAGAAAGACAGGGTCTCCCGTCCTTCCTGCGTGATTTCCAGATAGGTGCGGTTGCGGTTTGTCTTGGCAATGACCAGATCCGCATCGATCAGCTCGGCGGTTGCCTGCTGCAGGGTGAGGAAATTGGTGTATTCCTTCTCCAATATGAAATCACCTACCTGTGCTTTCGTCAATGGGAAAGTAACACGATCCAGCATATAAAGTATGATTAATTTATAAAGAGTTAATGGTTCCTGGGTCATAAAAGATGCCTTTCTACTACAATATATTTATGGAAACTGCCGTCCCTGATAGGCACAGCGTACCTTCATCGTGTGGTGTAGGCTGTTCAGCACATCGCGTTTGTTCAGACTCCATAAGGGAGCAAGCAGCAGTTCTCCGGGACCGTCTCCGGTTACCCGGTGCACTACGATATGCGGATCAAGATGCTCCAGACAGTCAATGACTAAATCCAGATAGGCATCCTTTGTGAGCGGTACATAAGCGCCTTGCTCATAGAAGGGTGCCAAATCAGTTCCTTTTAATACATGTAACAACTGTAATTTAACACCCCATGTACCGATCGAATTGAGATGGGAGATAGTGCATAACACATGTTCTGCTGTCTCGCCCGGCAATCCCAAAATCACATGGGTGATCATCGGAATGGCAGCTTCATGTAATGTGGTGATACATCTGTCATAAGTATCCAAAGTGTATCCGCGCCTGATAAACAGGGCGGTTTCTTCATGAATCGTCTGCAGCCCCAATTCGATCCAGACAAACTTGTCAGGAAATTTGGTTCTAAGATTGACTAATAAAGTCACCACATCTTCCGAGACACAATCCGGTCTGGTGGCAATGGAGATGCCTGCCACTGTCGGCTCCTGCAGTGCTTCTTCATAAATCCTTTGCAGATAAGGAAGGGGGCCATAGGTATTGGTATATGCCTGAAAGTAGGCGATGTAGCGGTGTCCTGTCTGCTTGGTATGAAAAAGGGCTTTGCCGGCGGCAAGCTGTTCGGTCACGGAAGGATAGTCCCCGGTTTTGACCGCGAAGTCGCCGCTTCCTCCCGCACTGCAGAAGATACAGCCGCCGGTACCCAGCGTGCCGTCCCGGTTGGGACAGCTTAATCCTGCATTTAAGGCAATTTTATACAGTTTTTCTCCGTAAGTATTCTTACAGTATGCATCTAGAGAGTAGTAAGGCTTACCCTGCCAGTTGTTTTGTATCATAAATAGAGTCCGTTTTTAATAACGTGTGTTTTTACCCGCTTGGTATGCAGATAAATTGTGGTATGCTTTCTTGTTGCTTACAATTACTTTTTAATATCAAATTTGAGCTTACAGTTACTTCTTAATATGAAACCTGAACTTTTAATTACTTCGTAATATGAGATTTGACAGCTTCCGCTACTACTTCGGCTACCTTCGGATTGAAAGCCTCCGGCATGATGTTGTCCTCGTTTAACTCTTCATCAGGCACCAGTCCGGCAATGGCATGGGCTGCGGCCAATTTCATCTCTTCTGTGATCTGCACGGCACGTCCTTCCAGAGCACCTTTGAAGATACCGGGGAAAGCTACTACGTTATTCACCTGATTCGGGAAGTCGGAGCGGCCTGTGCCGACGACTCTTGCACCGGCAGCCTTAGCCACATCGGGCATGATCTCCGGTACCGGATTGGCCATGGCAAAGAGAATGGCATCTTTGTTCATGGAAGATACCATATCGGGTGTTACGATATTGGGAGCAGATACGCCCACGAAGATATCGGCGCCTTTTAAGGCATCTGCCAGTGTCCCTTTTTCATTGTTAGGGTTGGTCACTTTTGTCATCTTCTGCTGCATCCAGTTGAGACCTTCTGTATCCTTGCCTACAATACCGACCTTGTCACACATGATGACATTGGGGAAACCGTAGGTTAAGAGTAACTTGGTAATGGCGACTCCGGCGCTGCCTGCACCGTTTACGACTACTTTGCAGTCTTCTTTCTTTTTGCCTACGACTTTAAGACCGTTAATGATACCGGCAAGTACCACGATGGCGGTACCGTGCTGATCATCATGGAAGACCGGAATATTCAGGATTTGTTTCAATCGTTCTTCTATTTCGAAGCAGCGCGGTGCACTGATATCTTCTAAGTTAATGCCGCCGAATCCCGGCGCTAAGTAGGTTACTGCTTTGATGATTTCTTCGGTATCCTGTGTGTCTAAGCAGATGGGAACCGCGTTGACACCGCCGAATTCTTTAAATAATACGGCCTTGCCCTCCATAACAGGCATGGCGGCATAAGGGCCGATGTTGCCTAAGCCAAGAACCGCGCTGCCGTCCGATACAACAGCGACTGTGTTGGATTTCCATGTATAAGTGTATGCTGCTTCCTGATCCTGGGCGATTACCTTACAGGGTTCGGCTACGCCGGGTGTATAAGCGAGAGATAAGTCTTCTCTGGTCTTAACGGGAGTCTTGGAAACAGTCTCTAATTTGCCGTTCCACTTTTCGTGCAATGCTAATGCTTTTTCATTTGTTGTCATGGGAGTACCTCGTTTCTTTCCTGTTTTCCGATATTGCATATGTTCCATCATATATTATTTATCTTTTCTCTGCAATATCCACTTGCCGCCTTTTTTATGAAAAAACTCTTTCTATTTCGGAAAACATGGTGTATAATGAACAAATACATAGCAAACCATTTTCTAAGTCATATCAGGTAAAAACCCCTAGACGAAAGATTGAGAAAAAAGTAACTGCGGTTTATCACTTGCGGAGACAATAGGCAGAAGCAATAATATAGAAACAGTGGATTATAAATAGCAGAAGGAAGAAGAGATGTGTCCGGCAGATTGACAGGGTGGAGCACAGGTAGTAAAGCCTGCAGAATGGCAGTGCAGATTGTCGGGCTGCCCGGGTAAAGATAGAGATTGCTAAACTGCGAAAGCAGGAACAAGATATAAAGTGATATGTATGAAGCAAGGATATTAAAATACGGGAGGAATTTATGAGAGAAAAGTATGAATCATTAGCGCTTGCTGATCTGAAAGAGATCGCGAAGGCGAGGGGGATCAAAGGGATTTCTACGATGAAGAAAGCCGCGATTGTGGAGGCAATGCTGGCCGAGGACGAGAAGGACAAGGCTGCCGGTAAAGAGGTGGCAGTTAAATCCGTGGTGCCGGCGCCGAACAGTACAGGCGCACAGAATAATACAGGCACGCAGCATGGTGCGGGGGCACAGCACAGCGTGGCAGCACAGCGCGGCACAGGCGGGCAGTACAACACCGGTGCACAGCGCCAGACAGGCGCGCAGAATAACGCCGCTGCACAGTCCGGTACAGGGGTGCAGAACACAGCACAGACTGCTCCGGTGAAGAAGGTAGAGGCAGCTATGGCAGGCGAAGAAGATAAATATCCGGCAGAGCTGGACAGCGGCGTTACAGCCAGCGGTATTCTGGAGGTAATGAGTGACGGGTTCGGATTTATCCGCTGTGAGAATTATCTGCCCGGTGAAAATGATGTCTATGTGGCACCCAGCCAGATTCGCCGTTTCGGGCTCAAGACAGGTGATATTCTGGAAGGAAATACGAGAATCAAGACACAGAACGAGAAGTTCAGTGCCTTATTATATGTAAAATCCATCAACGGCTACAGCCCGGAAGTGGCGATGAGGCGTCCGAATTTTGAGGATCTGACACCTATTTTCCCGAATAAGCGGTTAAAGCTTGAGACGCCGGGAGCATCGGTTGCCATGCGTATTATGGATTTGATGAGTCCGGTGGGTAAGGGACAGAGAGGTATGATCGTATCCCCGCCGAAAGCAGGTAAGACTACTTTATTAAAAGAAGTAGCCAAATCCATCACAAAGACTGCACCGGATTCCCATTTGATCATCCTGCTGATCGATGAGCGTCCTGAGGAAGTAACGGATATTAAAGAAGCAATCGAAGGGCCTAACGTAGAGGTAATCTACTCTACCTTCGATGAACTGCCGGAGCATCACAAGAGAGTGTCCGAGATGGTAATCGAGCGTGCCAAGCGTCTGGTAGAGCATGGCAAGGACGTAGTGATCCTGCTTGACAGTATCACCCGTCTGACGAGAGCCTATAACCTGGTGGTTCCACCCAGCGGACGTACGTTATCCGGTGGTCTGGACCCGGCATCTTTGCATATGCCCAAGCGTTTCTTCGGCGCAGCCCGCAACATGAGAGAGGGCGGCAGCTTAACCATTCTTGCCACGGCGCTTGTGGAGACAGGCAGTAAGATGGATGATGTGGTTTACGAGGAGTTCAAGGGAACCGGCAATATGGAAATCGTACTTGACCGCAAGCTTTCCGAGAAGAGAGTGTTCCCGGCCATCGATATTCCAAAATCCAGCACCAGACGCGAGGATCTTTTGTTATCACCGGAGGAACTGGAAGCAATCAATATTATCCGTAAGGCATTGAACGGACAGAAGCCGGATGAAGCGGTGGAGAGACTTCTGGATATGTTTTCCAAAACGCGGAACAATTTCGAGTTCGTAAATATGGTTAAGAAAATGAAATTTATCTAAGCTTCTTATAAAAAAGGGCTTGCATCCCCTTACTTCCTATGCTACAATGTAAAAGCTGTCGGTCTAAGACGGCATGGGATGAGAAGTTGACATTGACGGTAACGTCTATATGCTATTTACTTTTGAGTTTAGAAGAGGTGAAAGAGATGAGAGAAGGAATCCATCCTGAATATTATCAGGCAACAGTAACATGTAACTGCGGTAACACATTCGTGACAGGTTCTACCAAACCGGAGATCCACGTAGAAGTTTGTTCTAAATGTCATTCATTCTACACAGGCCAGCAGAAAGCTGCACAGGCACGTGGACGTATTGATAAGTTCAATAAGAAATACGGTGTGGAAAGCAAATAAGAGTGATAGAAAAAGGTTGAGGTGAATATCTCAACCTTTTCTTGCTAAAAGGGCATGATCGGAAGTGTTAAGATAGTATGATAGCATGGAGAGTGGAATGAGTAAGAAGAAAAATATGAAGTACTCCGGGATCGGCGGGCAGGCAGTGCTTGAGGGCATTATGATGAAAAATAAGGAACAATATGCCGTAGCGGTCAGAAAGCCGGATGGAGAGATTGAAGTAGAGATAGAACATTATACGGGAATTATGCATGGAAGCAAATTGATGGATATTCCTTTTATCAGAGGTGTCTTTCAGTTTTTGGATTCCCTGATTCTGGGAATGCGGAGTCTGAATTTCTCGGCTTCCTTTTATGAGGACGAAGAGGCCCGGGAGACGGCGGCTGATAAGGTATTTAATAAATTGTTTAAGGATAAGGCGGAGAAGGTGTTCAGCGGTATTGTTATGGTGCTGTCTTTAGTGCTTGCCGTCGGTATTTTTATGGTACTGCCTTATTTTGTGACATCGCTTTTCGAAGAATATATCAGAAGCGCTTCCTTTATGGCGATTATAGAGGGTGTGCTTCGGATTGTGATTTTCGTAGGGTATGTGCTTTGTATTTCCCTGATGAAAGATATCAAGCGGGTTTATATGTATCATGGTGCGGAGCACAAGTGTATTAACTGTATTGAGAAAGGCCGTCCGCTGACTGTGAAAAACGTTATGCGAAGCTCCAAGCAGCATAAGAGATGCGGAACCAGCTTTTTGCTTTTTGTTATGCTGGTCAGTGTGGTACTGTTCTTCTTTATCAGAGTGGAGAATCCTGTCTACCGTGTGTTGATCCGTATTGCATTGATTCCTGTCATTGCAGGGATTTCTTATGAAATTATACGGCTGGCCGGCAAAAGTAATAATATTCTGGTAAGAATTATTTCCGCGCCGGGTATGTGGCTGCAGAGACTGACCACCAGAGAACCGGACGAGAGTATGGTGGAGGTTGCCATCGCTGCGGTGGAGGCTGTGTTTGACTGGAAAAACTATTTATATGAGGCGTTTGGATATGAGATCGATGATTCCTGGCTGGTGGACGAACCGGACGGGGATGAGGAAGACGAAGACTGATGAGTTTTCGGTATGTTTTGAATGCGAGGTTTTGCCGAGAAATCATTCGGAATGGAGATGGGTATGAAGCATCAGGAAAAGATGACCTATCGGGAGGTATATGCGGAAGGTGTGGCACGCCTGACTGCTGCTGATATCGATGAGGCTGCTTTGGATGCAAGGCTGCTTTTGGAATATGTCTGCGGGACAGACAGAAATACACTCCTTGTTCATGGTGACAGAGAAGTGTCCGGGGAAGAGGATGAAAGATATCAGCTTTTGATAGAAAAACGCGGACAGCATATCCCATTGCAGCATCTGACGGGAGAGCAGGATTTTATGGGGTTGACTTTTAAAGTCAATGAACATGTGCTGATACCCAGACAGGATACGGAAATACTGGTGGAGGAAGTGATGAAAAATCTTCACGACGGTATGTGTGTCCTGGATATGTGTACCGGATCGGGCTGTATTCTTTTGAGTCTGCTGCAGTATTCCAATGATTGTGTCGGTGTGGGGGTGGACTTGTCTGCGGAGGCATTGGCAGTAGCCCGGGAAAACTATGCCGGACTAAAAGAAAATAAGCCGGAGATGGACGCGGTCTTCCTGCAAGGGAATCTGTTTGAGGCATTGGAGGCTTTGAACGGAGCGGATCGTAACAGAGAAACTGTAGGAGATTTGGATATTCGGGATCATAGTGAGAAAGTTCCGAAGAAATTTGATATTATTGTATCAAATCCACCCTATATAAGGACGGGTGTTATTGATACGCTGATGCCGGAAGTGAGAGAGCATGAGCCGCTTATGGCGCTGGATGGCATGGCGGACGGATTATATTTTTATCGGGAAATTACAAAAAGGGCCAAGACATATCTGAACCCCGGCGGGATGCTTTATTATGAGATCGGATACGATCAGGCGGCGGATGTGACAGAGATTCTTGCGCAAGAAGGATTCCGGGGAATGGAAGTGGTTCAGGACTTCGCAGGACTTGACCGAGTGGTTTGCGGTATGTATTATTAGAAAAGAGTGCAAAATTTGGCAGATGCATTATGTTGATGGAACCTATTTGATTAGGTGCTACAAGCCAGAGCTATATATGTGTGATGCCGGCAGTCGGAAATAGGGAATTTCTGATAAGGAGGTAATTATGTTTGATAAACTGGACGATCTTCTCAGAAAATTCGAGGAGATCATGAATGAGTTAAGCGAGCCTACCGTGGCAGACAATCAGGAGCGTTTCCGTGCCCTGATGAAGGAGCAGAGTGATCTGACACCTATCGTGGAGGCTTATAAAGAGTATAAAAAGTGCAATCAGGATATCGAAGACTCTTTGATGATGCTGGATGAAGAGTCCGATCCGGATATGAAAGAGATGTTAAAGGAAGAGTTGTCCACTGCTAAGAAACGTGTGGAAGAGCTGGAACATGAGCTTAAGATTCTGCTTCTTCCGAAGGATCCGAATGACGATAAAAACGTAATCGTGGAGATCCGTGCAGGCGCGGGCGGTGATGAAGCGGCACTTTTTGCGGCGGAGATTTACCGTATGTATGTCCATTATGCGGAAAGCCGCCATTGGAAAGTAGAGACTATGGAAGTAGAAGAAATCGGTATCGGCGGCATGAAAAGCGTAACCTTCATGGTAACAGGGCAGGGCGCTTATTCCGTATTGAAATACGAAAGCGGCGTTCACCGTGTACAGCGTGTGCCGGAGACAGAGTCGGGCGGACGTATTCATACTTCTACTATCAGCGTGGCGGTTATGCCAGAGGTGGATGATGATATTGATATCGTTATTGAAGATAAAGATATACGTATAGACGTAATGAGGGCGTCGGGTAACGGAGGGCAATGTGTTAACACCACGGACTCTGCGGTTCGACTGACCCACTATCCTTCCGGCATTGTGGTATACAGCCAGACGGAGAAATCCCAGATCCAGAATAAAGCCAAGGCTTTTGCACTTTTGCGTGCAAAACTGTATGATATTGAGCAGCAGCAGCGTCATGATGCGGAAGCGGAGATGCGAAGAAGCCAGATCGGAACAGGAGATCGTTCTGAGAAGATCAGGACTTATAACTTCCCGCAGGGACGTGTTACGGATCATCGGATCAATTTGACTATCTATAAGCTGGATAAAGTTATGAACGGCGATATTCAGGAGATTCTGGATGCCTGCATTGCGGCAGATCAAAGTGCAAAATTGAGCCGTATGAATGAGGCGGGGTAAAAACATTGATATACTGCATTTTTTGAAATAATGCAGATGAAAAAATAGTTGAAAGAAAAGGCAGACTTTGGCAATGTCATCGTCTGTCTTTTTTTGCTTTAAGAAAAATTAGGTATAAATTTGAAAGCCCAGAAAGAAAAACTGAATTTTGTTGTAAAACTTAATGTCAATATGGTGAGTTTGTGATAAAATTAACTGCCTGAGTTTTATAAAAAAGTATTATGATTTTTTTCAACTATAATTGAACAAATGGTACAGAAAACCAACGACACGATACAGGTCAAGAAGTATGTATGATTTTAAAATATAAAATACATGGAAGATGTGATATGTCAGTGAAGAGGTGTTGATAGATGAATGAAATTCAAAAATTTGAGAACACTGATATTATGGGAAAATATCAGAAATCAGACAATATATTAAACGATATTCAGAATATTATAGATGTTTCGCAAAAAGAGGCATATCGCGCGGTTAATACGATTCTTTCGCAAAGAAACTGGTTGATTGGTTGTCGAATTGCGGAAGAGGAATTTGAAGGTGAAAATCGTGCGGAGTACGGTGCGAACATTATAAAAAAGCTTTCAAAGGAGCTGACAGCCAAATATGGGAAAGGCTTTACAAAAACTAATTTGTATAGCTTTTATACGTTTTATAAGTACTTTCCCGAGATTTTCCACACACTGTGTGGAAAATCTGAAAAATTGTTATCATGGTCACATTATAGAACATTGATACAGGTAAAAGATAGTGTAGCACGTAATTGGTATGAGAAGGAAGCTTATGAGCAGACATGGAGTGTGCGGACACTACAACGCAATATAGACACGCAGTATTATTACAGATTGCTTCAGTCCCAGAACAAAGATGCAGTAGAACATGAAATGCAGGAAAAAACCTATAATTATCAGGATGATAAGCTGGAGTTTATCAAAAATCCTGTAATTGCGGAATTTTTGGGATTATCAACAAATCCTGATTTTACTGAAACACAATTAGAAAAGAGTATCATTTCTAATATGCAGAAGTTTTTGATGGAGCTTGGAAAGGGGTATGCTTTTGTTGCCAGACAGCAGCATATCAGGACAGAGAAAGAAGATTACTATATAGATTTGGTCTTTTACAATTACATTTTGAAGTGTTTTGTGTTGATTGATTTGAAAGTGGGAAAAATCACGCATCAGGATGTTGGGCAGATGGATATGTATATCCGTATGTATGATGAGTTGAAGAAATCCTTTGACGATAATCCTACACTTGGTATTGTGATGAGTACAGAAACAGATGAAGATATCGCCAGATATTCAATTCTTCATGGTAATGAGCAGTTATTTTCAACAAAATACAAACTTTATCTGCCAACAGAAGAAGAACTGCGGGAAGAAATAGAAACACAAAAAGCATTATTCTATTTGCAGCAGAAAGAACAGGAAGAAAACAGTTAGAAGCGACCCTGGTGGCTGAATTTAAATAAGGGATTGGTGCAGCTATGGGAACAACCTTTGTTAATTTACATATAAAAGCAAAAAGAGAAGAAATACCTGAAAGCATGATTCCCAAGGAATATATCTGTGTGCAGACAGCGGAAGACTGGACCTCTGTATTTGAAGCGGAGGGCAGCTTTGCATGGGGGAAATTATGTAATTTAGGCAAGAAAATTTCAAAGAGACTTGAGGTTCCCGTGATAGCTGTCAGCTATTTTGATGATGATGAATTTTCCATGAATCTTATTATGGTAGGAAAGAGCGTTGCTTCGTATCGTGCGGCGATCTCACGAAATACCTGTAGCGGCAGTACGAAATGGATTGACGGTCTAGCGTTTACGAAAGAAGAAGCATCTGCCTTTCGGTATCTTGTAAAAAAGGAAATGACGGCAGGAGAGAGTATTGCAGTATTTTCCAGCCTCATTGGTGTGCAGATGTATTCGGATGCAAGGATGTATGAAGAGTCAGATAAATTGTGGCGTAAAGATTCCGAACGTATTATCAGGGAAATCGAAGAAGAAAAAAAGAAGAACCGGGTCAAAAACAGAACAAAAGCAAAGCTCCTTATGGAAATACCGGGGCTGTTTGAGTCTTATGATGAGAGAACGGGAGTTTTGCGGATGGTATACCCGGATGGCAAAGGAGATTTTCTATATCATCATGTACATTGTATGAAAATCGGTGAAGAAGGTTTGCGTGAAATTTATGATTTCCGGTATCCTTCTGCTGTTTTTGGAGAAAATTCCAGGCATTTATGGATGGATTACGAACATAAAGAAATCCAAGTGATGAATAAAGAGGGATTTTATAATTTATATGATCTGCAGACCTATGAAAAGGTACTGGAAGCATTGATGGAAGTTCCAAAAGAAAAAATCACGGATGATGAGAATGAGTTTGTCGATATTACGCCGGTTTACACGGAACATGCCATTGATGCGGGGCGTTATGAATATTTGAATTCACCGGAAGATAGCAATACGCTGAAAAAGGTGGATCTTGAAACCTCCGGAAAAACTTATGCGGAGAAAAAGGTCATAGCATTCTATCAATATGAAAAGCCTGACTGCAGATATGGGGTGTGTATATGCAGGAGACCGATCATTACGAAAGATGGAATTGTAAACGTTTGCATAATTTATGTAAATCAACCGCAAAAAACAATATATGATATTCGCTTTTTTGATAAAGAAATAAACCTTTTACGAAAGGAAGGAATTTGTCTGGAGGACAGATATTTGTCTCAGATTACTTATTGCGAAGCCAATGATTGTATATACGTGGGTAATAAAAAAGTAAATCTGAAAAATCATCAGGTGGAAGAGGGCGTCAAAGAGCTGAGAGATGCGAACTGTTTGTTTATCCACTATAGTTCAAAAAATGCAGGATTTCTTTATGCCATCAAAGGCAGCTATGTCTATGTATATGATCTTGATATGAAACTTCTTTCCTGCCATCGTTTAAAGGGCAGAATTAAGTATTTTTATCATGGTAAGGATGGGAACGTCAGGCTTATTACAGTAGGAGACGTTGTGTGTGATATGGGCAGGCCTGATAAAAATTCGGCAGTCAGGGTGTATCGGATAGAAGATTTATAAATAAAAATATAGTTATGCTTTGTTTCGTTTTGCCGGAAAGTTAATGAAATTTCCGAACTTTTATGCTACAATAAACTACATATCTTTATGTTTAGATACAAAAATATTTATGAGTACGGATTATCGGATATGTATTACGAGAGAACTAGTTCAAATTTCTGTAAGGTATGATTTCATAATATTATGATATGGAGCCAGAGCAGAGTTTCTTGATTTTGTAATTTAAGGAAGGAGGAACAGTTATGATGTATCCGTTTATAACTTTAGAGAATAATACAGAAATTGTTCATTCAGAACAGTTGGAAAATGGTGAGGTAAAGGTGTATGTTGAGACACCGGATGAGAAGGATTGTTTTCACAATATGACTTGTTATTTGCCATCGTATCGTTTGGAAGTGAATGGTTACTCCGAGGAAGAAGTCAATTATTATATGGATATTATCAAATCTACAGCACATCTGATAATTGAGTTTTCAAGAGAAGGGGGATTTATGAATGCCTCAGGTTTTTAAAATAGGTTCTTATTGGGTATATTTTTAGGCGAATGAAGGTAATCCTTCAGAAAACGCTACTAAGATATGGATTATAGCTTCAGGTAAATGTTTGCTGGCACATAATAATTCAGATATACCACCTAAAACTTTATGAAATATTATGAGAATTATCGAAACACGAAGCCAGGAAGTTATTCAGAAATGGGTTTTCTTTTTTGGGACTGCAACATATTACTGCTGATTTAAAATATTTATTGAGAGTGAGAAAAAGGATTGCTCTATCTGAACCTTAACGGGTTGAGGCAGAGCACTTTTTAGGTTAAATTTGTAACAGTAGGGCAAGTGCGGGAGGTGTACAGATGAATATCGACAATATAAAAACACCAGAAGATATATATGAGTGGATCGATGAGAATATCCAGTATGGTTGGATTGATATAGAAGGTAATAAGCATATTGGAGAAATGAATAACTTCAGAAAATTATATCGAACCATGTCGATTGAAGAAATTCTTGAATATAAAATAGGGACATGTATTGAACAAGTTGCTGTTATGCACTTTTTGCTGGATAAAATAAATATTAGAAACAAAATGTTTTGTTGCAGGATATATGAACCGGATGATTACGGAAATTTAGAAGAAGAGGAACATATGCATTGTTTTGTTTTATTCTATACAAATGGTAAAACCTATCACTTGGAACATCCTAATTTCGAAAAAAAAGGTATATACGTGTACGATTCGGAACAAGAAGCTATTAAGGCAATTGTGGATTATTATATAGAACTGCGCGGAGGGAAAGATAGTCCGACAACGCAATTTTATGAAGTTCCCGAAGGTCTTTCCTTTAGCGCTTTTAATGCTTTTATAAATAATCAATGATTAGAAAAATAGAGGTACACGAATGAATCTATATCACTATTACAACAGAAATACTAAGCCATTTATGAATTTATCAGATCTGGCGATAGAAGAAGCAAATTTTCTATTGGATCAAATTCGTCTGACAAAGCCAGCTTCATTCTGTGCCCAAAGACCTTCGGATTATATGAAGAAAAGGTTATATTACGAACGAATCTTGAGAGAAGAATTTCAGAAAAAAGGCGGTAGAATTGTCCGCAATGCACCACACTATATGATTGTGGAACAAAGCGCATGGCTCAGCTCATGGTATGATGATTGTGCATATATCAAAATTCCGATTGAAGAATTTGATATAAGGACACTTTCTTTTACCTACGGAGATTCTCATCCTACGTTCAGCGACAGAGTAAATGATGGAAAAGAATACTGGAAAAAGTTATATACTTATGATGAAATATTGGGAATCATTGATAAATACGGACTGCCCCAGGATTGGAACAGTGATGGAGCATTTGGTCCAGAGCGGTATATTGAAGTACATATTTGGAGTGATGAGACAATCGAAAGATATCGTTAATAAATGGTGGAAATGAGATGAGGGGGAATACCATGGTCAGAAAAGCCACAATGCAGGATATACCGCGTATAGCCGAAATTATTATCTTTGGGAAAAGAGTTGCATACAGACCCATCTTTCGCAATGATCTAGTGTCATTTAATGAGTTACGGGTAATTGATATCATTGAAGATTACCGAAAAAATCCTTCGTTGATAGAGAACATGATAGTTTATGACGATGGAATCATAAAAGGAATTTTGAACAGAAACTTTGCAGATGATACGGTAGAATTTAGTGAGTTTTATATAGAACCCTTTTTTAAGAGGCAAGGAATAGGAACAGAACTGATTCAGCACGCGATTTTTGAGGCAAAGAGGGATCATAAGAAGAAAATATTTTTATGGGTAATTCAGGATAATGTATCAGCAAGAAAATTTTATGAAGCCAACGGCTTCATAGAAGGCGGTGAAACCCGCCCGATTGAAGGAACATCCAAGATGGACGTACACTATGAACTGACTTTGTTATGACAGGCAAGAAGCCTAAGGAGGGCGCATGATTGCACTTTTTGTTTTTGTAATGGTAGCTTTTATCATGATAGGAATTGGCATTTCCCAACTAAGAAGTAAAAAACCGGTAGGCTTCTATTCCGGAGAGCAGCCACCAGAAGAAGAGGAATTATCGGATGTGTATGCATGGAATGTAAGGCATGGTGTTATGTGGATGGTTTATGGAGTGATTATTATTATTTCTTATGTGATCTTACATCTGATAGGCGATAGTGCATGGGCTGCAGTACCAACTTGTATCGGGCTCGTTGCCCCGCTAATCATCATGATTTGGTACCATCATAAATTGATCGGACAATACAAAAGGAAAAAGGAAGAAGAACAATGATAATCTATTTGATACGGCATGGGGAAACTGCTCTAAATAAGCAGAGACGTTTACAGGGGCAAACGGATATACCTTTAAATGAATACGGCAGACATTTGGCTGAGATCACGGGGCAGGCTTTAGCGGAAGTACGCTTTGATGCTGTTTTCTCTTCTCCTTTAAACAGAGCCGTGGAAACAGCTAAAATTATTGTGGGTAATCGAACCTGCAGATTTTATACGGATAGCAGAATACAGGAAATCAGTTTCGGGGAATATGAAGGGCTGTGTTTCGGCACAGAAGGCTTCAATATTCCTGATCAGGATTTCCTTCATTTTTTCAACGCTCCGGAGTTGTATACCACTCCGCCCAAAGGGGAAAGCTTCCGGGACATTATCGCACGGACGGGAGCATTTTGGAGAGAGCTGACCGGCAACCCGGAATATGAGGATAAAACAATTCTTGTCTCTACGCATGGATGTGCATTAAAAGCCCTGCTTGCCAATATTTGCGGGACAGAAATCAAAGATTTTTGGGGGACAGGAGTTCACAGAAATTGTGCTGTTACCATAGTGAAGGTACAGGATGGTAAGGCAGAGGTGGTAGAAGAGGGTAAGATTTTCTACTAATATTTCGTATGACAGGGTTGAATGATTAGGATTTCGTTTCCAAATAACGCATATTTCAACCGCTGTCTTGCAAGGAACCGATTTTTATTATATGATAATTTATCATATACAAAAAGGAGAGGGAATATGGAAAACAAAAATCAATTCAAACCATATATTCCGGCTGAAAAAGTTACCCCTGAGTTTACGGTGACTTCGATTGTCATGGGTATTCTTCTGGCTGTAATATTTGGTGCAGCGAATGCGTATCTGGGGCTTCGAGTGGGTATGACAGTGTCAGCGTCCATTCCGGCAGCAGTAATCGCTATGGGTGTAATCCGTGTGATTATGCGTAAAAATTCTATTTTGGAGAGCAATATTGTACAGACAGTAGGCTCTGCGGGTGAGTCATTAGCCGCAGGAGCGATCTTTACACTTCCGGCTCTTTTTTTATGGGCAGCAGAAGGTAAGATGGACAAGCCGAGTATTTTGGAAATTACGTTGATTGCCCTTCTGGGAGGTCTGCTTGGTGTGCTTTTCATGGTGCCGCTTAGAAATGCGCTGATTGTCAAAGAACATGGCATCCTGCCTTATCCGGAAGGAACAGCCTGTGCGGAAGTGCTTCTTGCCGGTGAAGAAGGCGGAGCTAATGCTTCTACTGTATTTGCAGGTATGGGTCTGGCAGCAGCATTTAAATTCGTGATTGACGGTCTTAAGGTAGTACCCAGTGAGGTTTCGTTCCGTGTGAAAGGTTTTGCCGGTGAGATCGGCACGCAGATTTATCCTGCAGTGATGAGTGTGGGTTATATTTGCGGACCTAAGATTTCTTCTTATATGTTTGCGGGCGGTTTGGTGAGCTGGCTGGTACTGATTCCCTGTATCGTACTGTTTGGTGCGGATCTGACTCTTTATCCGGGAACGGCGCCTATCGGAGAAATGTTTGCAGCAGGCGGTGCGAGTGCGATCTGGGGAAGCTATATCCGTTATATCGGTGCAGGTGCACTGGCAGCAGGCGGTATTATCAGTCTGATCAAATCACTGCCGCTGATCGTTCGTACCTTCCGCGATGCCGTTAAGGGCATGAAAGGCGGTATGGGCAGCGGTTCCGAGCGTACAGCGCAGGATCTTAGCATGAAGATTATTCTGGTTGCTATCGGTGTGCTGACTATTCTGGTATGGTTGGTTCCGGCGATTCCGGTAACCTTACTGGGAGCTGTTATTGTTGTTATTTTCGGATTCTTTTTCGCCACGGTATCATCCCGTATGGTAGGACTCGTGGGAAGCAGTAACAACCCGGTATCCGGTATGGCTATCGCTACGCTGTTGATTGCTACGATTATCCTGAAGATGACTGGTGACAGCGGTGTGCATGGTATGCAGGGTGCAATCGCCATCGGTTCTATTATCTGTATTGTGGCAGCGATTGCCGGAGATACGTCACAGGATTTGAAGACAGGTTATCTGCTGGGTGCGACCCCGAAGAAACAGCAGATCGGTGAGTTGATCGGCGTAATCGCAGCAGCTTTTGCAATCGGCGGTGTGCTGTATTTGTTGGATTCCGCATGGGGATTCGGTACAGAGGAACTGGGTGCACCACAGGCAATGCTGATGAAGATGATTATTGAGGGTGTTATGGAGAATAACCTGCCATGGGCACTGGTATTTATCGGTGTATTCTTGGCAATAGCAGTGGAAGTGGTTGGCATTCCCGTGCTTCCTTTTGCAATCGGTGTATATTTGCCGGTACAATTAAATGCCTGCATTATGGTTGGCGGTCTGATTCGTCTTGCCTTTGACCGTATGCATAAAGAGGAAAAAGAAAAAGAGCGGATTATCAGTGATGGTATTTTGTATTGTTCCGGTATGATTGCGGGTGAAGGACTGGTTGGTATCCTTCTTGCTTTGCTGGCAGTATTCGGCATCGATACGGCAATTGATTTGTCCGGTAAACTGAATCTGCCGACAGTAGTTGCAAATATAGGAAGTCTGATTGTATTTGCGCTGATTATTCTTACTGTATTAAAGTTCTCCATTTGGAGAAAAAAGAAAGCGTAAGGCTGTTATGGGAAAGAAACAGGCTGCATCTGAAAACTATTTGGAAAGAAAGCCAAGGCGTCCGGAAGGTTTGAGCTGGTCGGCTGATGAAAAAGGGATTGTAACGTTGGACATTGAAAATACCGGCGCGATGAACCGTATAGCCCAGAAGCTTTTACACAAACCGAAGGTAACGCACATTCATCTTGACGAGATAGGCAGCTTTGTCTGGCCGCTTCTGGACGGAGAGAAGGATATCATTGCCCTTGGAGCTTTGGTTCGGGATGAGTTCGGTGAAAAAGCCGATCCGCTTTATGAAAGGCTGGCGAAATATTTTCAGATTCTTGACAGTTATCATTTTGTAGAATGGTAGACATAAAATCTTGATTTTTATATAGTAAGGCTATTGCTTTTTGCTTGCTAATATTGTATGATAAGGTCGAACAAACAATTATGTAAACTTTTAGGAGATATTTATGTAATCCGAATGTTTGCACTTGTTGTACAGAATAGGAAAGTGCTTGGGCAGTAGTGATAGTAAAGCCAGGCTGTCATGCCTGGCTTTTATTCTTACAGGCGCAAGCCGGAAACCTGATTGCTGCAGGGCTGGCTTACACGTCTGTTTGTGCTGTGTACAGTGTAGTGTGTGCGTGCAAGTTTACAGGTTAAGGGAAAGGCGTGGTTACTATATGAAAAAAGAGAGGATTCGCACAATCGGCATAGGTATTTGCCTTGTACTCGGAATGATGATTCCGTCCAATCAGTTGACCGTACAGGCGGAAGAGGTTATGGCAACAGTACAGGGGAAGGTTTTGGAAGGCACCACTTCCGGGCTGTTGAAGCTTGATACAAAAGACGGCGATATGGAAATTAAGCTGGATAGCGCAACTGACACCAGTGCCTGCAAAATATTGCTTCCGGATAACAAGATCAGTGTATCGGTTTCCCATGGTTCCGATGGATATCTACACGCAGTTAAGATTACGACGGAAGCGCAGACACCTGCCGTAACATTGGATTCTTCCACCTCTACGGTGATGGGAACCATAGGGCAGAAGACGAAAGGTGATATTTTATATCTTAATACGGATGCGGGTGAGATGGAGATTAAGCTGGATGCCACTACCAATATGAGCGGCTGCTCTGTTCTGGTGGCGGACAAGTATTACAGCATTACCTGCGCAAGAGGTTCGGATGCTTATATGCATGCCGTTAGTATCTCAGATGCAGCGAAACCTGCAACTGCCACAGCAACAACGGCAGCAGGCAGTACAAGCACTACAAGCACAGGACTTACCCCTGCCCCTTCAGATCCTTCCGCTGTGAAGACAGCCTCCGGGTCGGTTACCGGGACTGTGTCCGAGAAGACGACAGAAACCCTTCTGTATCTGGATACAAATGAAGGGGAGACACAATTTGTGATTGAAAATAATTCAGATGCCAAACTGGGGATGGTTCTTACGAAAGGCAATAAGCTGGCGGTTTCTTACTACCATGGCTCTGACGGTTATCTGCATGCGGTGAGTATCGTGGGTGTTAAGAATGCTTCATCGGGGGCAACAGTTGATACTTCCTCTGCTTCTACAGTGACAGGAACGGTGAACAGCAAATCCTCGGAAGACATACTTTATCTGGATACCCAGTATGGCCTGATGGAACTGAAAATGGATGGGGTGCAGAGTGTCAGCAATTGCAAAGTGTTAGTCAGCGGTAAGAAGCTTACTGTGTCTTGTGCAAGAGGTTCTGATGCCTATATGCACGTCATCAGTATCACAGGATCATAATAAGGATATAAAATTGTGAAACGAAACAGACAGGAGAGCAGCCCGCGGCAGTGTGGAGCGGCTCTCCTTTACTGTTGCCGGCATTTTGTGTGAACTTTAATAATTGGCAGGCGGATGCTCTGCCCTGTCTCTTTGATTGACAAGACGGCACGGATGCCATAGAATTTTGCTTTAGAAGGATATCGCGGAAGAATATCATGGAAGAGGAAATTTGAAAACTATAATGAATGATAGATGAAAGGTTGTTATAAGAGGAAAGATGCAGAAGAAAATGGAGTACGCAGATCAAAAACCGAGATGCCGTTGGGCAAATCCCAAGAATCCGTTATACATACAATATCATGATGAAGAGTGGGGAATACCCGTCTATGATGACCACCGTCTATATGAAATGCTTCTGTTAGAATCTTTTCAGGCGGGATTGTCATGGGAATGCGTGCTGAATAAGCGGGAAGCGTTCCGCAAGGCCTTTGACGGATTTGACATAGATAAAATATGTGATTATGATGAAGCTAAGCTGGAAGCTTTAAGACGGGATGAAGGGATTATCCGCAATCGGCTGAAAATAAATGCCGCAGTCAATAACAGCCGGATTTTTAAAGAGATTGCGGCGGAATACGGGAACTTTGCGGAGTATCTGTGGAGTTATACGGATCACAAGATAGTCTATGAGAATGATAAGGCAAGTTCTCCGCTGTCCGATGCCATTTCCGGCGATCTGCGCAGACGGGGCATGAAATTTGTGGGGACTACGATTATTTATTCTTATTTACAGGCGATCGGTATGATCTATTCCCATGAAGACGGATGTTTTCTGTGCAGGAAGGCGTAAGAATGCAGAAAATGCCGGAGGGCATATACCAGACCGGAAGGAATTTCATCAGGTGCCGGCGTCTTATAGGGGTTGATGCAGGTTCACAATCTGCAAATTAACCTAATGTTGTGATGTGTTGTGTAATTACCCAATGGTTTAAATATGAGAAAAGGAGCGGGAAGAATATGAGTCGTTTGGAAGAGATCGGATTTCAGAAAATAGCAGGAGAGGATCTGGGCGCATTAGCCTTCAATCCTTTTGCTAAAATAGGAAAAGAGTGGGCGCTGATTACAGCCGGAGACGAGAACGGATGGAATACGATGACAGTTTCCTGGGGCTTTGCCGGTGTTATGTGGGGCAAAAACACATTCACTACGGTGATCAGACCTCAGCGCTATACGAAAGAGTTTCTGGATCATAGTGACTATTTTACAGTCAGTTTCTTTAAAGAAGATTATCGTAAGGCATTGTCTTTCTGCGGTTCCCACAGCGGAAGAGACTGCGATAAGGCAAAGGAAACGGGATTGACTCCTATGGTCATCACAGATACTGCTGCGGCTTATGGTACGGATTATGAGTATCGAACCACTGCTTTTGAACAGGCAGATATGGTACTTGTCTGTAAGAAGGCGTATGTTCAGGAGATGAAGCCGGAGTGTTTTACAGATAGTGGCAATGAAACAAAATGGTATCCGAATAAGGACTATCATGTGCAGTATATCGGAGAGATCGCTGCGGCATATGTCAGGGATTAAAGAACCAGTATGCGTCTTGCGAAGTGTTTGTGAGACGTACTGAGAGACTGTGGCAGAGTGATGCAGCAGAGCTGAAACTGAAATGTTTTAAGAAAAGCGAAAGAGAGATACTCATGAGAAAGAAAGACTTAGCCCTTGAAGTAATAGAAAGACTGAAAAAGGAATATCCCGATGCGGGCTGTACCCTTGATTATAACGAGGCATGGAAACTTTTGGTCAGTGTAAGGCTGGCGGCACAGTGTACCGATGCCAGAGTGAATGTGGTGGTGGAGAAGCTGTATGAGAAGTTTCCGGACGTGGACGCGTTGGCGGCAGCACCGGTGGAAGAGATTGAGAAGATCGTACATCCCTGCGGACTGGGCAACAGTAAGGCGCGAGATATCAGCGCCTGCATGAAAATGTTGAAGGAAGAGTATGGCGGTAAGGTGCCGGATGATTTCGATGCCCTGTTAAAGCTGCCGGGTGTGGGGCGCAAGAGCGCTAATCTGATCATGGGTGACGTGTTCGGTAAGCCTGCCATTGTTACGGATACCCATTGTATTCGTCTCTGCAACAGAATCGGACTGGTGGATCATATGAAGGAGCCGAAGAAGGTGGAAATGGCTCTGTGGAAGATTGTTCCGCCGGAAGAAGGAAGCGATTTCTGCCATAGGCTGGTGTATCATGGCAGAGAGGTATGCACCGCCAGAACGACGCCCTATTGTGACAGGTGCTGTCTGCAGGATATTTGTAAAAGCGCGGGCAGTAGTTCTAAAGCTGTCTCCCGATGAAATCGGTATGTTGCCAAGGCATATTTTCAGGAGGAAAAATCATGAAACTTACCATGTTAGGCACCGGAATGGCGATGGTCACAGAGTGCTATAATACCTGTTTTGCATTGCAGGATAAGGGAGAGACCTTTTTAATAGACGGCGGCGGAGGCAACACCATACTGAAGCAGTTGGACAATGCGGGGATTGACTGGAAATCCATTCATCACATCTTTATCACTCACAAGCACATTGATCATATTATGGGGATTGTCTGGATGATTCGCAAGATCGGACAGGGTATCAATAAAGGGGACTATGCAGGAGATGTGACAATCTACGGACATGATGAGGTAATCGGTATTCTCCGTAATATGGCACTGGCGCTATTGCAGAATAAAATTACGAAGCATCTTGACAGCCGGATTCATTTTCAGGTGGTGACTGATGGTGAGGAACTTAAGGTTCTGGAATGTCCGGTGACATTCTTTGACATCCGCTCCACCAAGGATAAGCAGTTTGGATTGAGTATATACTATGACGGAGAGCATAAATTAACCTGCTGCGGTGACGAACCATATAATGACTGTAATAGTCAGTATGTAAAAGGAAGCACATGGCTGATGCTGGAAGCTTTCTGTATGTATGGTGAAGCGGACATCTTCAAACCTTATGAGAAGCATCATACTACCGTGAAAGAGGCATGCGAACAGGCAGAAGCACTGGAAATTCCGAATTTGATACTGTATCATACGGAGGACAGCCATATAGCCCGGCGCAAAGAACTCTATACTGCGGAAGGAAGCGCCTTCTATCACGGCAATCTCTGGGTGCCGGATGATTTGGAAAGTTACGAGCTGTAAAGAGGGATTTCTTTGCGGCGAATTGTTTGGAATGGATTATTACAATGGAGCAGGATCAGATTTTTAAAACAGCATTATCGAATTTTGCAACTGATATAGCCTGCGGTGGTGCCATCCGTCATTTGACAGACAGCGGTTATACGCTGGATCAGATTGTGGATCGGCTGGATTATCCGACGTCGCGTGCTAAGGTGCAGAAGATTATGATGGAGTATCTGTATGAAAGCAGGGTGATTCTCAGGGAGGAACCTTCGGAGGCGCTTTTCCTGGCATCGAAAGCATATGTACAGGAGCAGGATGCTTACGGAAGACGAAGTATACGAAAAATATGCGGTGACTTAAATAGTCAATCAGAACTGACATCTGTGCCGAATTTGACACCTGTGACATATTGTGAACAAGAGCAGAGAATGCCGCAATTACAACAGATTTTGTGGAAAGAAATTTGTTACACACCTAAACAGGGACAAAAACTGACAGTTGTGTTGCATCGTAAGTGTGAGGAAAACGGAGAACGATTCAGTTATATATCCTGTCAATTCGGAAGCCTGCAGTGCCTTAACAACAGGCAGCGCAGCTATTGGGAAGGACTTTGCGCGGATGTGCCTGTCCGGTATCACAGACTTGACCAGCGTATGCGGGAAATTATTTCTAAGCTGTATGAGGCAGGGGAATATCATGGAACGGCATATTTTTTGAAAAGCGGGGAGAAGATGGAGATATAGTTGAAGATATAGAGCACAATCCTTGCGGTAGCTTATTTCTGTAGGCATGAGTCCGGATCAGAGAACAGGAAAAGAGGGAAAATATGAAAGACTATATAGATTCTTTATTTCAGTTTATAGACAGCAGTCCCACCTGCTATCAGGCGGTGGAACAACTGGGAAATCGTCTTGCACTGGCGGGATATCAGGAGAGGTTTGAAAAAGAACCATGGAAGATTGAAGCGGGAGGAAAGTATTATGTGAAGCGGAGTGATTCTTCCCTGATTGCTTTTTCTATCCCGCAATCTTTCTGTCGGGAACTGCCGGTTAAAGGCTTTCATATTGTGGCAGCCCACAGTGACTCTCCATGTTTTAAGTTAAAGGAAAAACCGGAGCTTGCGGTAGAAAATCATTACTTGAAATGGAACGTGGAGAAATACGGCGGCATGATTTTATCTACATGGCTGGACCGGCCGTTGTCTGTCGCTGGCAGAGTGGTGGTACGGAGCCGGAATGAACTTGTGACTAAATTAGTCAATATAGAACGTGATATTGCAGTTATCCCGAATGTGGCAATTCATATGAACCGGGATATGAATAAAGGCGTAGAGTATAATCCGCAGACCGATATGCAGCCGTTGGTCGGCAGTGCCATGCACAAGGATGGTTATTTGAAGCTGTTGGCGAAGGAAGCGGGCGTAGAAGCGGATGATATTTTAGGGCAGGACATTTTCTTGTATAACAGGGATCAATGTAAAAGAGCGGGATTAGAAGGAGAATGGATCTGCGGGCCGAGGCTGGACGATCTGGAGTGTGTCTATGGGGCGCTGGAAGCTTTGCTGCAGAGTGACAGCGGCAGCGGGAACTACATTAATATGCTGGCAGTCTTTGATAATGAAGAAGTGGGGAGCGGTACGAAACAGGGCGCGGATTCTACTTTCCTTGGGGATGTGCTTGCCCGCATCCGAACAGGGCTGCAGATGGAGGAAGAAGCCTATCGGTGTATGCTGGCAGACAGCTTCTTAATCTCTGCGGATAATGCACATGCCCTGCACCCGAATCATCCGGAAAAAGCAGATCCGGAGAACAAACCGTATCTGAATGAAGGGATTGTGATCAAATATCATGGCTCCCAGCGTTATGCCACAGATGCCTATTCGGCAGCCGTGATGAAAGATATCTGCCGTGAAGCAGAGGTTCCTTATCAGGTTTATGCGAACCGTTCCGATATGGTGGGCGGCAGCACCTTAGGCAATATACTGATGGCACAGGTGTCTATGAACACGGTAGATATCGGCTTGCCTCAGCTTGCCATGCATTCCGCATATGAGACTGCGGGAGCGAAGGATGTAGGATATCTGGTACGGGCATTACAGACATTCTATTGCAGATGATGCTACATCAGGGGAATACTAAACGGGCTGGTGCTATCATTTGCGCCTGCCGGGAGTTTGTGTGTTCGGTAGTAGGTGGGAGTGCATCCTAAGTATTTCTTGAACAGCTTATTAAAATAGCTCGTATTGTTGAAGCCCACGGAGGATGCCAAATCCGCAATAGACATGGATGCCTGCGGGTGCTCCGTCATTTTCTTCGTTGCTTCGAAGATACGGTACTTCATCAGATATTCAAAGGGCGTCATCTGCAGCGTGCGGGAAAAACAGCGGCAGCATTCACTTTTGCTGATATGGACACTGCCGGCAATTTCTTCCAAAGATATAGGTTCTGCATGATGGGTTCTGATATAAAGCATTGCCTGCTTGACGCGCTGCTCATCTAAAGAAGTGTGGGGGGAAGGAGCAGGAACCGTATTCATCTGCGGCAGCCTGCTGACAAGTTCCGCCCAGAAACGGCACAGATGCCCCTTGGTGGCGATCTCATAGCCGAAAGGCTTCGTCATATTAGCAGCAATGGCATCGTTCAGCGCATCTATCATACGTTCATGCCATGTGTTCTTCTCATTTAACACCATAATCTTAAACAACTGAAAATTCTGTATCGGCAGCAGAAATTGTGCATGGAGAGAACTGACCTTATGTCCGAATATAAAATCCGGATGGAATACAATAGAGTAAAAGGTACAGTTATTTTCGTTCAGCGAATAGATAGAGTGCATGACATTCTGATTGATGATAACACCCTGTCCGGGTTCTATGGTGTAGGTTGAATCATCCGTGGACACCTCAGCAATACCGTCGTTGATGATGATGATTTCCATTTCCTCATGCCAGTGCCAGCGGATTCGGTTCATATAGGATTTACGCAAATCCAGATAATAAACGCTGACAGGATAATCCAGCGTACCGAAAGTCTTCTTCTCATACAAGTTCCCATAGGTTTCAATCCAATCATGGCGTGCAACCTGTTCTTCTGTTTCCTGATCCATCACAGTCAGTATTTTATCCATAGTGTTTCCTCTGTATGTATTGATATGGTGAGGCAATTTGTACCTCAAAAGCTTCCATGACAATCTGCAAATCATAATTGCATAAAATGCTTTGTTTCACAACTGGATTTCCTGTGGCGCTTTTGTTACGCCAATATGATTCAATTCGTGCAGAAATTTAAGCGGTTCGTGCAATTATTGAAACTATATTAGCACATGATAGGGAAGGAGTCAAAACAAAAATAAGCATACAAACGTAGTTTAACTGCCGGAAACAAGCTTTTTGAAAAGGGGGAAACGGGGTAACCTGAGAGTGTGGCAGCATAAAATGATAATAAAACTATAATAGCGTCAATATAGAAAATGACATCCATACAGATCATGATTGTATACTGACGCTGGTGTGACAGAATGGATTCCCAGAAAAATGAGAACTTATTGAATCTCGCACTCAATACGCCGGTGGGGCAGCGGGAACAGTCCTTAGAGCTTAATGTAGGATATGATACGGAAGAAAAAACGTGGGAAGTGATTGTAAAATATCACGGTTCTTTACAGGAATTGACAGCAAGGAGAATCGTGGTGGAGGAACTGATTGCCGGATATGCGATTCTGACCATACCGGAATCGGAGATGGCGATTTTGGCTGAGACGGAACAGATTGAGTATGTGGAGAAACCGAAGAGACTGTTTTTCAGCGATATAGCGGGCAATACGGCTTCCTGTTTTGCTCCGGGCAGCCTGTTGTCAGAGCAGTTGACCGGAAGAGGGGTATTGGTGGCGGTGATTGATTCCGGAATCGCCTATCGGAATCGGGATTTCAGGAACCCAGACGGAACCACCAGAATCCGCTATCTGTGGGATCAGACCTTAGATGCCGGGCAGGTATGGGAACAGATTGCCCAAAGAGAACTGCTGCCGGAAGAAAGGCGGGCAGAATATGCGCCGCCGGAAGGCTTCAAGACGGGGGTAGAATTTAGCGGGCAGCAGATCAATGAAGCGTTAAATGCCGCTTCGGAGGCAGAAGGCTACCTGCTTGTGCCCAGTGTGGATACGTCAGGACATGGAACCGCCGTTGCCGGGATCGCGGCAGGCAACGGTGGGACAGGAGGGGCAGGCTACGCAGGCGTGGCGCGAGAAAGTGACTTGTTGGTGGTGCGGCTCGGAACACCAAGAGCAGATTCTTTCCCACGGACAACAGAACTGATGCGGGCATTGACTTATACGGTTAATAAGGCGATAGAACTGCAGATGCCGGTAGCTGTTAACTTAAGCTTCGGAAATACTTATGGCGCCCACAACGGAACCTCTCTGCTGGAACGGTTTCTGGATAACGTGTCGGAGATCGGGAGAAATGCAATCTGTGTGGGAAGCGGAAATGAAGGCGCTTCCGGTGGTCATGTGGGCGGCAGTGTGGCAGTTACCGGTCGGGGAAATAATGCATTGACTGGAATAGTCGACATAATTGACAATCCTGTCGCCGAGAATGTGACACGCGTGGAGCTTGTTATAGGAGCCTACGAAACAGGCGTAAATGTGCAGCTTTGGAAGGAATATACAGACAGGTACCGGGTTACCATGGTGGCACCGTCGGGGGAATCCTTTACCGTAGACACTGACCAGCCCGGTAAACAGACTTATCAACTGGATCAGACACAGATTTTGCTTTACAATGGGGAACCGGCCCCCTATCTGACCAGTCAGGAGATTTATTTTGATCTGCTGCCCGGAGAGAATAACCGCTATGTCGGTGCGGGAGTCTGGACTTTTCTGTTGCAGCCTGTGCGGACGATTACCGGCAATTATACCTTCTATCTGCCATCGGGAACAGTGCGCAATGCGGACACCCGGTTTGTCAGGACAACGCCGGATGTGACATTAACTATCCCATCTACGGCATCTAAGGTAATTACGGTGGGAGCTTACGATACGGTCTATGATGCTTATGCGGATTTCTCCGGCAGGGGGTATCTCTATCAGGAGTATGTGAACAGCCGTACTTCCGATTCTTTCGTGAAACCGGATCTGGTGGCGCCGGGAATCGGTATCATGGCACCGAACAGGGAAGGCGGGTATACGCCGGTCACGGGGACGTCTTTTGCAACACCGTTTGTGACGGGGGCGGCGGCGCTTTTGATGCAATGGGGGATTGTGGATGGGAATGATCCTTATCTGTATGGCGAGAAGGTGAAGGCGTATTTAAGACGCGGGGCGAAGCCGATCCGCGGGGAGAGCAGTTATCCGAATGCTAAGGTGGGGTATGGAGCGCTGTGTGTGACGGAGAGTATACCGGTTTGAATTTATAAAACCAATTATTAGGGGAAGTTTTTTGAAAAATATAGTAAAAAGATCAATAATAATTTACTTTTAAAATTAATAGAGATATAATATAAATCGAAAGAAAGAGCAATAAAATTTTGATTTTATTTGAGATAACGAAGCTTATACAAAAGGAACAATGAAATTAATGAACGAAACATTAGAACAGGTATTAAATGACTATTATAAGACGATAAAAGAGGGAAGGGCTAACTATAGAGCATGTTACAATAGTTTTTTAGAATACTTTGATAAGTATATAAATGTACCATTTTCTGAAATGTCTAAAGCACTTACAAAAATAGAAATCGAGTATGCATGTAAATATTATTTTGAAAAAAGTAAAAAGGCAACAACTATTGAAGCGATTCAAAGATATTTGACAGCAATAGACCAATTTTATAAGTATATTAAGGAGCGTGACAGGGGCATTACATGGGAGCATTTGGAAGGTGGGTGCAGAAACAAGCAGATAGTGCATGATATATGTGTAAGCTTAAATGACGAATTAAAACAGAAAATATATTTACCATTTGATGAAGAAAAAGCAGTAAAGATTGCGGAAGAGCAAATAGCACTATTGAATAAAGATAACTTTTTTCAATTCGGGCAATCGGTTATGTATCGGTTGCTCAGCACATATGGGTTTAAGGAAAAGGTTATTATTAATACTAAAATCGAGGATTTTAATAAATCGGAAGGGACGCTGCTGATAAATGGCGTGGAAGAGCAAGAACTGCGTATAAAGTTGGATGAAGATATATTGGCTGATTTAGTAAGGTATTGTGAACTGCATAAGTATCCTAATAGAACATATTTGTTTACAAAAAGCAACGGAACACAACTGACACCTGATAGTATTTTTACAACCCTAAAAGAGAGAATGAAAAAGTTAGATGTTTCTAATTTTACCCCTACAACAGTTGCATTGCAGGGAGTTGTAAATTTGATTGAAAAGGGGTTAACATTACAGGAAATAAAAATTTTGACAAAATTTGAAACACAAAAGATAGAGGATGTTTCAAAATATCTGTTGACAGATGAAGATGCCGAAAAAGTAATTAATGAAAAACTTCAAAAGAAAATTGTACAGACGCAGAAAAAAGTTGAGATGAGGTGATATTTTGGAATTAATTAATTTTAATGATTTTCAGCAAAATCAAAGAATGTATGGTGGAACAGCCGGTCGAAAAATGGGAATTACTTATAATGGGAAAGATTACCTTTTGAAATTTCCGGGCAATTTAAAAGAGCAGAAGATGAAAAATATTAATCTTAGTTATTCCAATAGTCCTGTCTGCGAATATATTGGTTCAAAGATATATGAATTAGTCGGATTACCTGTTCACAATACAATTTTGGGAACAAGAAATGGAAAAATTGTAGTAGCTTGTGAAGATTTTTTACAAGATGGAGATAGGCTCTATGAGTTTGATAAGATAAAAGTCACTTTTGAACCCCATTTTTTAGATTCTAATGGGAATGAAACAAATGGTGTTGGTGTAGATTTGTATGAAATCATGATGACGCTACAAGAACATCCATTTTTACAGGATGTTTCAGGAGTAAAGGAACATTTTTGGAATATGTTTGTAATGGATGCCCTGATTGGGAATACAGATCGCAATAATAGCAACTGGGGAATCATTTTGCGTAAAGATGGCTCAAAGGAGATAGCCCCTGTTTATGATAATGGTAATTGTTTGAATAGTAAATGGGATGATGAAAAGATGCAGATAGTTATGAATGATGCAGGTAAAATGGAAGCAGAGGCATATAAAGCACGCAGATGTATTTATGAATTACAAGGAAAGAGGGTTAATCCTTACCATATAATAGAAAGTATGGAATATCAGGAGTGTTCTGATGCGGTACGAAAGCTAACCCCTAAAATAGAAAGTTGTATGAGCAGAATATGGTTAATGATAGAAGAAATACCAGTTTTGTCAGAAATACAAAAGCAATTCTTTAAATTAATTATTCAAAGCAGATATGAAAAAGTATTGCGGCTGATATACCAAAAACTGATGGCATAAGGATTGGCTTTTGACAATACAGGAGAGGAATGTTCGTGTAATGTATATTGATGAAAAAGTTGACTTGAGAGATAATCTTCCAACTGCACTGCAACATGATTTTGAAGAATTACAGGAATATTATGAAGCAGGTGATTGGTTTATGTTTGATACTATTTTTGAGGTAGTGGAAGCAAGTGTGAAAGCATATTATCTGGCGGGGAAAATTACAAGGGATGATTTGAATTGTATTTTCAGAAAATATGGTATTGATTGAAATACGAATCATAAGTGTTTCATTTCAAGTGCTGTTCGTTTGAATGTAAAAATAATAGTCATAAGTATAAAAGCTAGGGAGGGTTCCTTGGCTTTTATGCTTATATAACAACTTGACACTAATTTACCATCAATTTATTATAACTTGACACTAACCTACCATAACCCCAACGAACTTATGCATCTTTCGGGAATTTTGCCTCAAAAAAGATTGTGACAATAACTTGACATCAACGGGGTATGGGGAGGACGTTATAATAAGGTTACATTGATGGAAACCAGTAAAATCAAGTGTTTCCGTTCATTTTCACCAAAGCAGAAACGAAACACTTTCAATGGATTCAGAGGAAAATCTGCCAGGGGTGGAATCGAAAATCCAGTTTGATGAGAGGTTTGTAGCAATGATGTAACATGAGTTGTCGGCAGAAAATTAAGTACGAACGAAGTGAATATTTGATTTTGCCTGACAGTTCAATGAGAAACCAGAGGTTTCGAGTTGTATTATAACGAAGGAGGAGACACTATTGGAAATAACGTATAGACAAGCAGGCGATTATTTGCTGCCTGAGTTGGAATTGCGTTCAGAGGAAACCAGAATCATAGGGAAATATGGTATGCTTAGAAGAACTTATTTGAAGGAGTATAAGCCGGGATGGTATCAGTCCATGCTTCTTACTGGAAAGCTGGACAAATATTTAGCAGATGTGGACGAACAGGCAACAATACGCTTTGAACAAATTGTGAAGCAAATGAAGAATGCGGAAGGAGTGACAGAAGAACTAAAAAACGAGAATCAGTTTGCTTTGATACAGAAAATGAATAACATACAGGCTCGTGCGATGGAGATTATCGGGGAAGAGTTAATCTTCGTATAAGCAAATGAAATGTTGTGTAATCTCAATCATCCATTATTCTGAAAACGGTATATCATCTAAAAGTGAATGAATAAAATTCATTGACATTATTATACAAGTATGATATGTTGTACTTGGTAAGGACGGGAAAAGAGGTGATCGGATTTATGACCAGAATAACAAAAGCACCAGAAGAAAGAAGGCAGGAGATTATAGATACGGCAATGAAGGTCTTCTATGAGAAAGGTTATGAAAAAACATCCATTTCAGATATTGCGAAAGAAATGAATGTTGCTCAAGGACTTTGTTATCGCTATTTTTCATCAAAGGAAGAATTATTTGACACAGCATTAGATCAATATGCCGGGAGACAAGTGGAACAGATAAGCGTTGTTTTAGATGAGCAAATGACCCTGGCAGATATTATCGAAAAGATACCAACCTTTGTAGAGGTGGAAAATGACAATAGCTATGCTCAAAAAATATGTCATGAGACAGGTAATTTGAAATTTCATAACCAGCTGTCTTTGAAGATTTGTTCGAAACTGCAGCCTATCGTGTCAAATTTACTTGCTAAAGCAAATGAAAGAGGCGAGATTCATATACAAGATACGGAAACAGCAGCGTCCTTTTGCGTATATGGACAGTTGGGCATTTTGCTTAATCAAAAGCTCGCTCCCGAAGAAAGAGAAGAACGCATTCGTACCTTCCTGTTGCAGTTAATTAAGGGTTTTTCTTAAGAAAAGGCTTGTGCTGTATATCGCACAGTAAATAGATCAATATATAATTTATTTCCCTGCCATAGCGGCAGGGAGTTATTTTGAGATTTAAATGACTGATGTTCATTCACTAAAGAGGAGGATATAATAATGAATACAAAAATAGATTTTATAATTGGGAATACAAAAAGATGTTTGGTAGCAATGTTCTTGCCGATGATGGTGGCAATGTTATTAAATATGGCATACAATCTTGTGGATAGCCTTTGGATTGGCAATTTGTTAGGTGAAACAGCATATGCTGCATTGACGAATTCAACACCGATCATTTTAATTCTTAATTCCGTTGCGATGGGCGCAACGAATGGTGTGTCTATTCTACTGTCACAGGCAATTGGTGCAAATGAAAAAGAGAAAACAGAGAAGATGATCATGACATCGCTGGCAGTAGCAATTATTTTTTCTCTTGGCGTAACGATTTTGCTTGAAATGTTTTTGAAACCAATTCTTGTTTTGTTACACACACCGGATGAAATTATGCAATCCGCTTATCAGTATCTGGCAATTTATGTTCTTGGATATTTAGCAGTTTATCTGTATTGCTACTTTACAGCTGTTTTACGAAGCTTTGGGAATAGTGTTTTTCAAGTGATTGCCATGTTGTTTTGTACCGTGCTGAATGCTGTTTTAGATCCGTTATTTATTCACTATCTTGGATTTAAAGGAGCTGCTATTGCGACTGTTGCATCTCAGTCCATATGTCTCATTTTTATGCTTGTGTATTTATATAAAAAACAGTTTTTTAAGCTTCACTTGTCCTATTTTGATAGGACATTAGTGGCAGCGTTTATCATAAAAGGAATTCCGTCTGCTTTTCAGCAAAGTATACCTGCAATCAGCACAAGCTTTCTTACGTCACTTGTCACTGGATTTGGAATCTCAGCTTTGGCAGCTTATGGAATAACAGGGAAACTGGAGACGATTTTGTTCTATCCGGCAATGGCTTTGAATATGTCATTGACAAGTATTGTAGGGCAGTGTGTAGGTGGCACCAGATATGACCGGGCCAAAGATTATATAAAATTAGCTTTAAAGTATGGTACTGTCATATTGATTATTTTTTCTGCTTTGATCGTGTGCTTTTCCAATCGGCTGTCATATTTATTTGTTAGTAGCGAAGCAGCGGCGGAGATTGTAGCCGTGTATTTTAAGATTGTTGGCATTGGATATGTTTTAAACACAGTTACGAATTGTTTTTTGGGAAGTTTAAATGGTATGGGGAAACCATCAAAAAGTATGCTCTGCATGGTATTGTATTATTTGATTATTCGTATGCCCCTTGCATGGGTGCTGTCAAATTCATTACATGAATTAAACGGCATTTGGATTGCAGTTCTTATAAGTCATGTGATTGCGGCTACTGCAGCAACAGTTGTGGCAAATCGTGAACTATGCAAACAGGAAAAGCAGGATTAATTTCCGGGGAATGTCTGAGTTGACCTGTGGATTGAAAGCGATACTTTTTTAGGACTGGCCGATAAGTAAAGAAAGGGAATAGATTGGATGTGGATATTATACTGGTTAAGATGGAAAAGGATAGTGAAGATTTTTGCAGAAGGTTAATAGAATTGGCAATGGAATATGGTTACACTACTTGCAGGGAGACCTATAAGACCAATAATATTTCTGTTGGTGATTTAGTGATTATACCGTCAAAACGTCAGGTACTTGTGAGTGATAAAGAAGTATTTTTTACAAGCAAAGAGTTTGATATTCTGGAACTTCTTGTAGCAAACAGGGGACAGGTATTTAGCAGGGGCAAATCTATGATAGAGTGTGGGGAGCGTGTTACGTTGCAGATGATCGTAATATCACAGCCTATATTAACAAAATCCGTAAAAAAATTGAGCCGGATCAGTCCAGACCGATTTACATTCAGACGGTATGGGGTGTAGGATATAAATTCAATGAGAAGATAAAATAATGTATGAATGGCTCCAGACGTGTCGAAACAACATGTCTAGAAGTGTTAAAATGAAATCTCTAGACATGTTAATAATACTGAGTAGAGAGATATAGAATCTATCTATCAGATAAATAATCGAATGTGGATGAGATATGTTAAAAATCTGATTTTTTATGTATACTTCGCGGATGAACCCAGATAAGGAGAAAACGCAAACATATGCTATTACAGAATTGACATTTTTCAGCACCCATGCTTGTGCTTTCTGTGGCGGCAATGTATAATTACATCCAAACACATCGGTAAATCGGGATTTGTAGGGATGGAGGATATATACAACAATGTATAATTGGATAGAACTATTGTTTAATGGTGGTGGAATTGCAACCGGTGTAATTGCAGGTATTGTTGCTGCATTAGTTCAATTTTTGATTTCTCATTTGGATCATACCTTTATAACTAAAACTAAAAAAGCGGAGCAAACTCATGAGTTTATTGAATGGCAGAGGGATGAAATTGGAAAATTGATAAGGGAAGTTAGTGCGATAAGAGTTCCTGCGATCACAGAAACAAATGAAGATATTATTGAAAATGCATATCATCTAATAATTGCGGATTTCGAAAGGGCAAAGCCGTTATTGTACAAGAAAAATGATCCTGTCACAATCAAAAGTTTTTTTAACACCCTTAATGGACGTTACAATCAGATGCAAGATATTAAATTAGGATATGAAAAAGAATTAAAACTTGAGGATTCAAAGAGGGTTCTTATAGGCGAAATCAAAGAATGTAAACAAAGACTATTAAAGGTGTTACAGGACAAAGAAAAAGAGATTATGTCAAAAATGATATAGTGTACAGAGATTCAAATTTGTAGAATTAAGAAAATCGGAATTTATAGAGGCGAGGCGATGATATTTTCTTTTGTATTCTTTTATTCAATAGGTGCATTAATTTTTTTCTGTCATACGGCTATTATAACAGCCGAAAGTACAGGAATACTTTCCTCTCGGATGCACTTGGTAGAAGAGGAACAAGAAGAATTATTTGTTAACTATTTTGCAAAAATATTATTTCAAACCGTGATGATGACTGCATTTCCGATATCCTTTGCTTTTTACATTACGATTAATACTTTTTTTAGTGATATTTTATTTGTAGATTCAGGATTATTTACGGTTATTTGGTTAATAAGTACGGGAATATTAATAAAATTTGTGTATCATTTTGCTACTCACAATATTAAAGCACTAAAGGTATTTGATTATGATAAATATTTTAAAGACAAAGAATTCTTCTGGATTACGTGCCCGATGTTATATGGAATTTTATTTAATCTTTACGATCACACAATTTTTTTTACGATATTGGCGATTGTTTTAGGTAAGTATATATGGATGGATTCTTTTCGATTGATTCCCCTCTCTAATATAAAAATAAAAGTAAAAAATTTTTTTAAAAAATCTAAATCAAATATTCATTTATTATTTTGTCAAGCTTTTGTTGTGGGGTATCTGTTGGTACAATGGTATCCCCAAAAAGATGAACCAATATATATGGATGATGCAATGAGAACTTTTTTGATATTGCTTTTTTTTCTAATGCCTGTATTAGATTTGTTCATTTTTGAATCGATGAAATCATATGCCGGATTCATTATAACATCGCGTAAATAGATACTTAGAAAGAAACAAAGGGATATATTGTTGGGGCAAGAGAACTCGACAACTTCCAGTTTGTCGAGCTGATTGATTGTTCGTAGGAATAGCGAGCATTGGATTATGTCAGCCACAATCCAAATATATATCCGAAAGTTGTGTGGACTTAAATAGTAGATAGAGTATTTTTTTCTATCGGGTTTCATCCATAAATTAAAAAATTACAAACGGAAATCGAAAGCAGACAGTATTTGTCAACTGGACAGATGCTGTTTGTTTTTATGTTATCGTATGAAACAAAGCTGCCAGTGGCAGGTTTCCTGTATGTATAGAATACCGCCTATGAAATATGGCGCTGCGTTCACAAGATTAGTGATAGCCCAAAAGACACAATTTTATTGTGGAGTTACCGAAACGTAAATTCATTTTTGAAAGAAATTGACAAGTGTAGTACGCATATGATATGCTAAAAGCCACGGCGATGGTGTAATAGGCAAACACGCCTAATAAAATTTATTGGTTGAGTAGTGCAGGTTCGAATCCTGCCGCCGAAAGCGACAGAAGATATTCTGCCATTTTCGGTAGTTGGATTCAAAGAGGTGAATGAATATTTTCACCTCTTTTTATTTACATTGTTATAAGGAGCGCAAGGGATGGACAGACAGCGTTTGTATGAAATACATCAAGAAAATTTGGAATTGCTTGAGAATGAACTTGAACAAGTAAAAAAGATGACACAAATAAATTTGGGGAAATTATATTATGAAAGAGCAAATGCGAATACTCAGGGGAAAATCAAAAAATTAGAATATGATGTTTTAGGAAGCACGCGGTTGTATACTTTTTTATTGTGTTCATGGTTAGAAGCACGATTGAAAAAAATATTGTACGAAGGATCATCAGTTGCATTTACAGATGTCGAAAGAGAAATAGTTCTCTCAGATAAGAAAATGAATGAAAAATGGAGAAAATGCTTGAATATGTCCGTATGTAAGAGTTATGGTTTTGTTTTCGATGTGGAGCAGAGGGATTATTCATCTTGCTTTGTTAATGATTCAGATGCGGCTCGATATTATCAAAAAGTATATTCTTATTTGGACGATATTGAACAGGCAATTACTGTGAGAAACCGGTTAGCACATGGACAATGGAAAATACCGCTTAATAGTAGCAGCTCGGATTTAGCCGGGCAGGAGGTGAATGATTTTTTTGCGGAAAATGATAATATCCAAAAATTGGATTTGCTTTATAATATTTATAAAATTATAGCAGAAATAATAAGCTCATACGTTGTTTATAAGGATAAAATTTTAACGAATAATTTTAGAAATGATATTGAAAAGAAAATACAGAAGATTGTTAATTATCGGCAGCGGATAGATAGAAATAAATTTGATAGTTATTGCAAATCGTTTTATAGACAAGAATGTGTGGAGCGAGAATGTAAAAAGAATATGTATAAAGAATAGCTTTTAGATAGCCGGAAAATGTCTTTTCAGAAATATAGTATTGTACAGCAAAACTGCCGCTCAAACCAAAGATTCCTCTGATTTGAACGGCATATTTTTATCCTAACCATTATCAGTAATCCTATTCTGCATCTTCCCATACCGGCGTTCACATGGTTTTCAATATCCACGGGAATATTGCTGTTGTCGTAGATGATAGACCGTTCCCGTAATTTACATGTCCCAAGGACTGATGACGATGGCATCGTAGCCGGATTTCTGTTAAATCAACACAGTAACGGTGTCCATAATATGGCTCCCGCCTGTGCATCCTTACAGAATACCATCATAAAAGCGCCGGGCGATTTCCAAAGGTCTTGTTATGGCACCGCCTACAACGACAGCATGAACGCCCAGTGAAAGCATCTTCTTTGCTTCATCGGGATCATGGATCTTACCCTCTGCGATGACCGGAATGTCTACATCCCTGACGAGACGTGACACCAGCTCGAAATCAGGACCATTGGTCTTAGGAGAGTAGGGCGTATAGCCGCTCATAGTAGTACCGACGATGTTTACACCGCATTTCCACGCATTGATTCCTTCTTCATAAGTAGAGATATCTGCCATCAGAATAATATCAGGATATTTCTCATGAATCTGATCTAAGAATTCCTTGATCGTAGTGCCGTCACCTCTGGTACGGAGGGTGCAATCCAGCGCGATGATATCGGATTCTGCGGCCGCCAGTTCGTCGATTTCCTTCATGGTAGGCGTAATGTAGGAATCATATCCTTCATAAGTACGTTTGATCAGGCCGATGACGGGAAGTCCTGTCGCCTTTTTGATCCCTTCTACATCTCTTACGCTGCTGGTGCGAATACACTTGCATCCTGCCATCTGTGCAGCCTTAGCCATGTAAGGCATGATAGACATTTCTTCACAGTATAAAGGTTCCCCGGGCAGTGCCTGGCAGGAAACGATGATAGAGTGGCGGGTATCGGACAAAATTTCTTCAAAACTTTTTCTCATCGATAATCCAATCCTTTTGGTAATGTATTCAATACTAAAGTACTGTTGACATCATTATAACATGAAATGAGCATATATCCTTAACAATAGAGATATTAAAAATGAAAATATTTTTAGAAAATATTTTTCAAAAAGAAATATTTTTTAGAAAAATATTGACAAGGGGTAATACGGGATATACAATTTAGAAAACGGAAAGTATAGGGGGAAAGGAGAGGGATAGGATGTGGTTGTTGGAAGAAGGATTTCCTTAATTTGGAGCGGGAAAGAAAAATTCAATGGTAAAAAAGGAGAAAAGTAGTGTCATCATACAGTTTATTGCTTGATATACAGTTATTATATAATCAGTTTACCAAGACAGAGAAAAAGATTGCAGATTATGTAGCAGAGAATGCAAACCGGGTTTTATTCATGTCTATTACCGATCTGGCGGATGCCTGTAATGTGGCGGATGCCAGCGTACACCGTTTCTGCAGGACGATCGGCATGAAGGGGTATCAGGAATTTAAGATGAAGCTTTCTTTGAGTATTACCCCCGACGAGACACAGGAAGGGGAAGCGCCAAAAGAAGAGTCGGATTCCCTGCCTAATATGCTGGACTGTATTTTGGAAGGATATATCAGCGCACTGAGAGAGACGAGAATGCTGTTGGATATCGATGCGGTTGATAAGACTGTCAGCATGATGGAAGCTGCCGGAAATATTTATTTCTTCGGTATAGGAGACAGCCTTTTGGCAGCACAGGGAGCGCGCAACAAATTCTTAAAGATTACCAATAAGGTAAACTGTATTGTAGACCCGCATATGCAGGCTATGTCCGCCTCCATGGCAGACAGCAATGATTTGATTTTTATTATATCTTATTCCGGTTCTACCAAGGATAATATATATGTTGCAAAGATCGCAAGACAGGCGGGAGCTAAGATTGTGGGCATTACACGTTTCCTGAAATCACCGCTTACAAACTATACAGATATTACTTTGACCTGCGGTGCCAATGAAGGCCCGCTGGAAGGCGGCTCCATGAGCGCCAAGATGAGCCAGCTATACATTATTGACATTTTATTTCAGGAGTATTACAGAAGAAACCAGACAGTATCCAGGGAGAATAACGAGAAGACCTCTAAGGCAGTGGTGGAGAAATTGTACTGACTTTTCCCCGGAGTGTGCAGCTAAGGGATTATTATATATGGAGGAACAGGGAAGTTATGAAGATAATAAAAGCAAAAGATTACAATGATATGAGCAGAAAGGCAGCCAATATTATATCCGCACAGATTATTATGAAGCCGAGCTGTGTCTTGGGGCTGGCAACAGGTTCCACACCCATCGGAACCTATGCACAGCTTGTGGAGTGGTATAAAAAGGGTGACTTGGATTTTTCCGAGGTGACGACAGTCAATCTGGACGAGTACAAGGGGTTGGACAGAAATAATGACCAAAGCTATTACTATTTTATGAATGATAATTTGTTCAGCAAAGTCAACATCGATTTGGAAAGAACATTTCTGCCGGATGGCATGGAACCTGACAGCGATAAAGCCTGTGCGGATTATAATAAGATCATAGCAGACGTGGGCGGCGTAGATTTACAGCTTCTGGGTCTTGGACATAACGGACATATCGGTTTCAATGAGCCGGGTATGGCTTTCGAAGCGGAGACACATTGTGTGAATCTGACGGAATCTACCATGAAAGCCAATCAGAGATTCTTCGCATCCATGGAGGACGTACCCAAACAGGCATATACCATGGGAATCAAGACGATTATGCAGGCGAAGAAGATTCTGGTGGTAGTAAGCGGTGAGGATAAGGCAGCTATTATAAAGGAAGCCTTTTTCGGGCCTATTACGCCTGCGGTGCAAGCCTCCGTACTGCAGCTTCATAACGATGTGACAATTGTGGCAGATGAGGCGGCATTATCCCTTGTGGAAGTATAAGAAAAAATGCTAAGTCATGAAAGCGTTAGAAGGATATTCCTATCGAAAGGAAGAAGAGCTTATGATTATTAAAAACGCCGGTGTTTATACGGAAGACGGAAGATTTATAAACAAGGATATTTATATAGAAGGCGATCGTTTCGCGGCATCGGGGGAGAATCTGTCTGATCAGACTGAGGTGGACGGTACAGGCTGTTATGCAATTCCCGGACTTGTGGATATCCATTTTCACGGCTGCGTGGGACATGATTTCTGTGACGGGACGAGAGAGGCAATCGATGCCATGGCGGCTTATGAGGCGTCTGTGGGAGTAACCAGTATCGTACCGGCGACCATGACCCTTGGAGAAGATACGCTGCTTGCAATCTGCAAGGCGGCTAAAGCATATCGGGAGGAAGGACGACAGCCCGGCAGGGCGAGACTGTGCGGCATCAATATGGAAGGTCCCTTTGTGGCACCCAGTAAAAAGGGAGCGCAGAACGCGGATTATATCCGTAAGCCGGATATCGCAATGTTCGACAGGCTAAACGAAGCCTCAGGCCATATGGTGAAGTTGGTTGCCATTGCGCCGGAGGTGGAAGGTGCGATGGAGTTTATCGAAAAGAAGCACGGCGAGACGGTTGTCTCCATCGCCCATACGGCGGCGGATTATGATACGGCTGTCTGTGCCTTTGAAAAAGGGGCAAGTCATGTGACACACCTTTATAATGCCATGAATCCCTATACCCACCGTGCCCCGGGTGTAGTGGGAGCGGCAGCGGATACTGCGAAGGCAGAAGCAGAGTTAATCTGCGACGGTGTGCATATCCACCCGGCAGCGGTCAGAACGACTTTCAAGATATTTGGGGACGACCGCATTATTCTGATCAGCGACAGTATGATGGCAACGGGACTGGAGGACGGTGATTACAGCTTGGGCGGCCAGGCGGTTAAGGTGGTCGGCAATCTGGCTACGCTGCAGGACGGCACCATCGCAGGCTCCGCCACGAATCTGATGGACTGTATGAGAACAGCCGTACTGAAAATGGGAATCCCGATGGAGTCGGCAGTGAAATGTGCAACGGCAAATCCTGCAAAGAGTGTGGGCATATATGACCGGTGCGGAAGTATCACACCCGGTAAGAGGGCAAGCCTTGTGCTGCTTAAGAAGGAAGATCTTGCCATCAGGCAGGTAATCCTAGAAGGACAGTGTCTTGAGAACTCCTGATGAAACCCGCGTATGCGGATGGAAACAGAAGTGAGTGCGAGGCAGCATACGAGGATTCTATAAACCAAACAGGGAAGATGTCCGCATGGCGGATGTCTTCCCTGTTTTTGAAATATTGATATTATATGCAAACTTCCTTTACATTCTTAAAGATACCATTATATAATAAAACAAAGTAACTTTATCGTTAAGCTGAATAGAAAGCTGAAGGGGAAAGATGTATGAAAAGAAGAATAACAGGATTTTTGGCGGCAGGGATGTTTATCATCAGCAGTCTGACCGGTTGCGGAGGCAGTACCGCAGCACCGGACGATTATGTGACAAACGATGGTTATGAATTGTCATCGGATGACACGGGTAAGACAGAATCAGATACATCCAATAGTATCGGTAAAGAGAACATAAAAGTCGGAGTTTTGTACATTTCTGATCCGGCAGAGGGAAGCGGATATTCCTATACGCATGACCTTGGCATATTGGGGATGCAGAGCAATCTGGGGTTGTCGGATGACCAGATTGAGCGCAAAATAGTGGATGATGCGGATGCGGAAGCAACCAAAGCAGCAATGGAGGAATGCATCACGGATGGCTGCAGCGTTATTTTCACTACAAGCTGGGGATATATGGAGGCTACTGCGGAAATGGCGGAAAAATATCCGGATGTATATTTTTCACATGGTACGGGGTATATGTCCAATGGAACAAATTTCAATAATTATTTCGGACGAATCTATCAGCCGAGATATCTGAGCGGGATTGTGGCAGGAATGAATACCCAAAGCAATAAAATCGGATATGTGGCTGCGATGGATACAAGCAGCTCAGAGGTAACGGGCGGGATTGACGCTTTTGCCATCGGGGTAGCATCTGTTAATCCGGAAGCAAAGATTTATGTAGCGGTCACAAACAGCTGGTATGATCCGGAGAAGGAGGAAGAAGCAGCCAGAAAACTGCTGGACATGGGATGCGATGTGATGGCACAGCACTGTGATACGCCTTATCCTATGACGCTGGCGCAGGAATACGGGGTATATGGAATCGGATATAATTCGGATATGAGTAAAGAAGTACCGCAGGCATGTCTGTGCAGTGTGATTTGGAACTGGAGTGCCTATTATACGGCGGCAGTAGATGCCATTATAAAGGGAACCTGGAGCTGTGAGAATTATTACGGAGGCATGAGCGAAGGACTGGTGGAAATGACGGATTTGGCTTCTTTTTGTGCAGAAGGGACGCAGGAGAAAGTTGCAGAGGCGACGGCGGCAATTTTGAACGGAAGCAGTAATGTTTTTGACGGAGAGATGACAACAAATACAGGCGAAGTAATCGGAAGCGCAGGCGCAACGCTGGATGATGCGACAATTACCGGTGGAATCGACTGGTATTATGAAAATGTGGTTGTGGTTGAGTGATAAAAGGAGGATAATGCAATGAAACTGACTATTCGCAAAAAAATGCTTTTATGCGCTTTGCTGCCGATCAGTATTCTCGGAATTATTATCGTTATCATGGCAGTAACATCTCTTAGAACCTCCATTATTAATCAGGTGGAAAGTTCCCTGCGGGGGACGGCATCGGCAACACTGGCAGCCTATGACCAGAATTCCGGTTCTTATACGGTGGCTGAAAACGGAGATGTCTGGAAGGGCGGATATAATATTTCCCGTTCAGAGAAATTGCTTGATACCATTAAGGAGAAATCCGGGATGGAGGTTACTTTTTTCTACGGAACCCAAAGAATCATGACCTCCATTACAGACGAAAACGGAGACCGCATTCTTGGCAGCCCTGCGGGAGCAAAGATTGAAGAAGAGGTTCTTAAGAACGGGCGGGAATATTTCAGTAAGAGTGTATCCGTGAACGGTGAAATGTATTATGGCTATTATGTACCCGTATTCCAGAATGGGGACAGCACAGAGCCGGTCGGTATGGTTTTTGCAGGCGTGAATAAAAGTGAAACCCTGAATAGTGTTTTAAGCGTTGTGTTTTATATGGTTATCATTGTTATGCTGATTGCGTTAATCGGAATGATCAGCGCCGGGCTGGTGTCTAATTCCATATCGAAGGCGCTGAAAGCAGAGATTACCTGCGTAGAGGAAGTGGCAACAGGTAATCTGAATGTCATGCTGAACCGGAAACATATGAAACGTAAAGATGAGGTGGGTGACCTGACGAGGGCAATCGGTAAGCTGCAGTCGGATCTGCGTAATATCATCGGAGGAATCAGTGACAGTACGAATCAACTGATTGATGCTTCTGATACGTTGGAGCAGACTTCCCGTCAGACGTTCGCCAATATGGATCATGTGATGCAGTCGGTAGATACGATTACATCAGGGGCAGTCTCCCAGGCAGAAGATACTAAGAGTGCATCGGATAATATTACCCATATGGGCAACCTGATTACCGAAACCGGCAGTGAGGCAGAGGCATTGAACCAAAGTGCGGACAATATGCTGCTGTCCAGCGATAAGACCAATGCTACGATCGAGGAACTGAAAAGTATCAGCGGGGAAGTCGGAAAGACGGTTGATATGATTGCGGAGCTGACCGAACAGACTAACGAATCAGCCAAGGCGATCCGTGAGGCGGCAGGCTTTATTTCCAAGATTGCAGGACAGACCAATCTTCTTTCGCTGAATGCGAGTATCGAGGCGGCAAGAGCCGGAGAAGCGGGAAGAGGATTCGCTGTTGTGGCAGATGAAATCCAGAAGCTGGCGGAACAGTCCAATGATGCCAGCGGCAGCATTGACCAGATCGTAAATACACTGATTGTAAATGCAGGACGTGTGGTGGAAGCAATGCAGCAGATGCAGTCCGTGATCGGCAAACAGAACCGGTATATTGTAAGTACGGAAGAGTCTGTCGGTGAGGTTATGGAAGAAATACATACATCTATTCGGAATATCAGGAGTATTGAAAGCAAGACGCAGGAACTGGAACAGGCAAGAAATGAAATGCTCGGTATGATCGCAGGATTATCCGGCATTGCGGAAAGCAACGTGGCAAATACGCGGGAGACAGGCAGAGTCATTACCGATGTGTCAGAGCGTTTCAGGGAAGTGGAACAGTCAGCGAGCAATCTGAGGGGAACGGCGGATATACTGGAGCAGAATATACGGAATTTCAAAATGTGATTTATGTTTCATAGAACTGAACAACGGAACCGCAAACTGTAATATGAAAGACAGCATCCCGAAACGCCGGGATGCTGTCTTGCATTAGTGTTTTCGTTGGAAACTTAGAAATTCACCTCGGTGTCATAATAACAGCACTTCAGCAGCTTCTCCATCTCTTCCTGGCTGGGCTGGCGCGGATTAGAGCCTGTGCAGGCGTCTAATAAAGCGTTTGCGGCAATCTCAGGAAGTCTCTCTAAGAATATCTCTTCCGGTACGAAGCCCTGCTTGGCCGGATAGCTGTCCAGACCATAGTTTTTGATGCAGTGCGGTATGTTCAGATCATCATTCATCTTTCTGAGGTAGGAAATCAGAAGATCAACCTTCTCCTCTAATGTATTTCCGCCTAATCCCATGAAATCAGCGATCTCGCCGTAGCGAACCTTGGCTGTCTCATCCTTGGCATTGAAAGCAATTACCTTCGGCAGATACATAGCGTTGGCGGCGCCATGGATAATATGTGCGCCCAGGTCTGCGAAAGCAGCACCGGTCTTATGAGCCATGGAATGAACAATACCAAGTAAGGCGTTGGAGAATGCCATACCAGCCAGACACTGTGCGTTGTGCATGGAGTCTCTCTTGGCCATATCGCCGTTGTAGGAATCTACCAAATCATTCTGGATCATCTTGATCGCATGTAATGCAAGCGGATCAGTGAAGTCGCAGTTTGCGGTGGATACATATGCCTCAACCGCATGGGTCATAGCGTCCATACCGGTATGCGCAACCAGCTTCTGCGGCATTGTCTCTGCCAGATCAGGATCAACGATAGCCACATCCGGTGTAATCTCAAAGTCTGCAATCGGATATTTAATACCCTTGTTATAATCTGTAATAATAGAGAAGGCTGTTACCTCAGTAGCAGTTCCGGAAGTAGAAGAGATCGCACAGAACTGCGCTTTCTTACGAAGCTTAGGAATACCGAATACCTTACACATATCTTCAAAGGTAATATTCGGATACTCATACTTAATCCACATAGCCTTGGCAGCGTCAATCGGTGAGCCGCCGCCCATGGCAACGATCCAGTCCGGCTCAAATGCAAGCATTGCCTCAGCACCTTTCATAACCGTTTCAACGGAAGGGTCCGGTTCAATACCCTCGAAAAGCTGTACCTCCATACCTGCTTCTTCCAGATAAGCCTTTGCACGGTCTAAGAATCCGAAACGCTTCATGGAGCCGCCGCCCACGCAGATCATAGCCTTCTTGCCTTCAAATGTTTTCAGTGCTTCCAAAGCACCTTTTCCGTGATAAAGATCACGAGGTAAAGTAAATCTTGCCATATTTCCTCCAATCTGTTGCTTCAGCAACCATTAAAATGCGGAGCGGTCTGTACGGTAATGCGATTATGCAGACGAAAGATGCTCCCTTAGTTAATATAATGAAGAAAAAGATTGTTAATTAAATAACAAACCTTGTATATATGATATCATATATTTATGAAAAAAGGAAGAGGATTATTAATATCTCTGAAAAAACAAAAACTGCAAAAGGCTTGCTATTTGAGGGAAAATACCGTAAACTGAAAATGTATAATATATTTGATTGAGAAACAACAATTTGTAAACAAGCAAGAGATAAATTAAGAGGATGAAGCATGAGAGAGCAATTAGAAACGCTGAAAGTAAACTATGACGAAGTCATGGGACGCTTCCTGGGAAAAGAAGATTTCTATCTGAGAATGCTGAAGAAATTTCTGGATGATAAGAATTTTGAAGGACTGGAACAGACGACGGCAGAGAAGAACTGGCCGGAGGCATTTAAGTATGCACATACGGTGAAGGGACTCTGCGGTAATCTTGGTCTGGATGGTATCTTAGAGTATGCGGTTCCGTTGACGGAGGAATTGCGCAATGAGCCTTATAATGAGCAGATGATTACGGATTATATGGCAGGTGCAGTGCAGGAATACCGGAAAGCGGTAGCTGTGATTGAAGCTTTAAAATGACGGTGAAGAACTGCCGGCATAATGGAATACAGGAAAATATTCGTTAAATTTTGAGCGCAGGCTGTAGAGTCTGCGCTCTTTACGTGATGGGCAATGTTCAGAGAATTTTAAGATTTCTTACGTGTCCAATTTAAGATTTTTCATGTATAATTTTTAGCATAATACAGCAATGTTTTAATAAGATAGTAAGAATAATCGCTATATGCGGTTATATATGAGATGAGTTTCGCAATTACCTGTTATATGAAATATAGAAGAGGATAGTTCCGGCGTAAACGCAGGGATGGAGGAAGAGATGAGACAAAGGATTTTGATTATTCTGTGTATATTGGCGGCATTGTTTTGCTTCGGGTATTGTCTGATTGTGTTTATGATCAAGTCGGGCAGCCATTTCTATCTGGTGTGGGCGTTTGGCGGATTGTGTTTGATCGGGCTGGCGTGTATGATGCATTTCGGCTGGTGGAGCAGTCTGCCCCGGTTTCTTAAGTGCGGTATCAGTGTGCTTGTAATAGCCGGAATACTGCTTTTCGTGATTGTGGAAGGCTGTATCTTAAGCCGGTATCATGAGAAAGGCCGGGAGAATCTGGATTATATTATTGTGCTGGGAGCGCAGATGAAACCGGCAGGTCCCAGCGCTGTGTTAAAATTCCGTCTGGACGAAGCATACGAATATCTGGTTCATAATGAGAATACCATCTGCATTGTGTCCGGCGGGCAGGGGAGCAACGAACCGTGCAGTGAGGCGGAAGGCATGTATCAGTATCTTGTGGATAAGGGAATTCCGGCTTCGCGTATCGTGATGGAGGATCAGTCTACCGACACCTCTGAAAATATCGCTTACAGTGCCAAGCTGATTGGGGATTATGGTGTCAGTGTGGGCATTGTAACCAATAATTTTCATGTGTTTAGAGGAGTGCAGCTGGCACGGCATGAAGGATTTCAGGATGTCTGCGGTATTGCCGCGCGGTCCAATGTTTATTTCCAGTTAAATAATCTGGTGCGGGAGTTTTTCGGTGTCCTGAAAGATACTGTATGCGGGAATCTCTGGTAAATAATCCGGTCGGATGCACCGTTATGACTAATCGAAGAAAACGCAGGCTAACCCTTGGATTCGAAGGCGCATTGTGGTATCATAGAATAGATTTACAAAGTGTATGTATTGAAAGAATGAAGATAAGAATTGGTATGACATGAAGATAATAAGTGAAACACGGACGAAAAAAAAGAATTGTGTGTCGGTACTGCTGCTTGCGGGTATGCTGCTGAGTGCCTGCGGTGCGAAAGAGGAGACCAGCAATACGGCACAGGGTATGGCAGCAGTGGAAGCCCTGGATTATGAGACGGCGCTGGAGCATTTCGCAGCAGCGGAAGAGAACGGTGAAGATGCGAGGTTACTCTACCGCGGAATCGGACTTGCCTATATGGGGATGACTGATTATGAGAATGCAATCCTGTATCTGGAAGCAGCCCTGCGGCTCAGTGACGGTAATGTGGAAGATATGGATTTTGATATGAATTACTATCTGGCCACTGCCTACTATAAGAACGGTCAGCCGGCAGAAGCGGCCGCTGTATATGATGCTGTTCTGGCACTGCGTCCGAAAGAGAAGGATGCCTATTATCTGAGAGGCTGTGTGAAGCTGTCCCAGAATGATTTCGAGGGGGCACAGGCGGATTTTGATGCCGCTATCGCACTGGACAAACAGAATTACGACCAAATGATTCGGATTTATACGGTGTTAGAGGAATACGGATACAAGGATGCGGGACAGGTTTATCTGCAAAATGCCATGGCAGAGAATGAGAAGTCTATCTCCGATTATGATATGGGACGGATTTGCTTCTATCTGGAAGATTATGAGAACGCCCGAAATTATCTGACAAAATTGAAAACTGAGACAGATTACGGCGCAGCATTGTATCTGGGAAGAACCTATGAGGCGTTGGGAGATTATAACTACGCGTCCAGTATTTATGCGGGCTATACGGAGAATGACCAGAGCAAGGCAGAGATCTATAATCAGTTGGGGCTGTGCCGGATGCAGATGGGAGAATATGAACTGGCGCTTTCCGCTTTTCAGGCGGCTATGAATATCGAAGATAACGGCATGATGCAGACGCTTAAGTTTAATGAGATCGTAAGCTACGAATATATGGGAGAATATAAGACTGCTGCAGCACTGATGAACAGTTATCTCAAAGCGTACCCGGATGATCAGAAAGCGAAGCGGGAATATGAATTTTTGCAGACCAGATAAGAATTGACATTCAAATAAGCCGATGGTACTATTTTAACAAAAGAAGCACATTCTGGAAAAGAGAAAGGTATGGTAGAAATATGAGAAATACTTTCTTGCGTGTAAAAGGTATTATTAAGAAAGATGACAAATATTTGTTGATTAAAAGATGGGTAGATGACCGTATTCCGGACCCTTTCGTGTGGGAATTTATTGACGCGGAAGTAAATCACGGAGAGGCGCCGGATGATACGGTGCTGCGTGCGATCAATGAACTGCTTTCCGTGAGCGGTAAGATCGAGAAGATTGAGTATACATGGTCCAGTATGCTGGGGGATACTCATTGTGTCGGTATCGCTTATATCTGTTCTATTGCGGAGGAAGATGAAGCGAATATCGTACTGGCAGAAGAGTTTGGCGAATGGATCTGGGTGAGCAGGGAAGAGATTCCGCTGTACATTGAGAATCAATATGTACTGAAAGATTTAGAGGGAAAGACGCTCTAAGTAATGCAGACTGTGATAAGGCATTGCACCGTAAGGTGCAACGCCTTTTTTGCGGATATTTGTATGCGTGGAGCGTGTGAGAAGAAAAGAAAGGCAGGATAATTAAGATGGTTAACAAATTAGTGGAAAACATCAAAAGAACAGGAGCACCTATTGTGGTCGGATTGGACCCGATGTTAAAGTATGTGCCGCAGCATATTCAGAAGAAAGCATTTGCGGAATACGGAGAGACATTGAAAGGTGCTGCGGAAGCAATCTGGCTTTATAATAAAGAGATTGTAGATGCGGTTTATGACTTGATTCCGGCAGTAAAGCCGCAGATCGCCATGTATGAGCAGTTTGGCATCGAGGGACTGATTGCGTTCCGTAAGACGGTTGCTTACTGTAAGGAAAAAGGCTTGGTAGTGATCGGCGATATCAAGCGAGGTGATATCGGTTCTACATCGGAAGCGTATGCGGTAGGTCATCTGGGCAAGGTACAGGTAGGGGCCAATTCATACTATGGCTTCGATGAGGATTTCGTTACGGTCAATCCGTATCTTGGTTCCGACGGTGTGAATCCTTTTATTAAAGTATGTAAAGAAGAGAAAAAAGGCTTATTTATTCTGGTTAAAACCTCCAATCCAAGCAGCGGCGAGTTTCAGGACCGCATGGTGAAGTGTGATGACGGCACGGACAGACCTTTATATGAAGTGGTCGGTGAGAAAGTGGCACAGTGGGGAGCTGACTGTATGGGCGATTCCTACAGCTATATCGGTGCGGTAGTGGGCGCAACTTATCCGGAGATGGGCAAGGTGCTCAGAAAAGTGATGCCGAAGTCTTTCATCCTCGTGCCGGGCTATGGCGCACAGGGCGGCAAAGGCGCAGATCTGGTACATTTCTTCAATGAAGACGGACTGGGCGCGATCGTAAATTCTTCCAGAGGCATTATTGCCGCATACCAGCAGGAAAAATACGCAAAGTACGGCGAGGAGAACTTCGCAGAAGCCTCCAGGGCTGCTGTGCTGGAGATGAAAGAGGATATTGCGGCGGCGCTGGCGAACAGATAAGAACAGCAGTAATGGAAAGAAAAAGTCCATGTGTTTGTAGCAATACAAATGCATGGACTTTTTGTTGTATAAATTTCGTTACGGTTGCAGTTTATATCAAATTTATTGTAGTAGGAATAGAAACGGGAATGAAGTGTGAATTATAATCTGAATTTCGAACAATGCCGTGCGAAACAAGAGGAAAAGCTTGCTAAAGGTGGAGATAGAGGAGTATAATAAAATAATAAATTAATGATACCGGAATAGCATTGGAATGGAGGCGGGAAAATTATGTTCTAGTGTCAGATAAATGGAAGGAGAACATGGGGAATGGGAAAAGCAAAAAAGAGTAAACAAAAGGCAGGAGTCGATTCTGCGGCCAGGGGATCAATTAAGAAAAAGATGTTAGTGCGTACGATTACGCCTACAGTGGCCGGACTGGTAATTGCGGCTGTTTTAATTACAATTATTGCCGGTGCACAGATTCAGAGTCTGGAGAATGAGAACATTAAGAACAGCTCTCTCAATGCAGCCAATCAGATCAGCGAATATTTCACCAAGTATATGGAAGTAAGCAGGCAGTTGGGCGCCAACCAGGAATTAAAGGACATGTTTCAGGAGATCCAGCCCGGAGCGCAGATCGATCAGGCGAAGCAGTATACTTCCGTGATGAATACCATGATGAACATGCATAACACGGATGCGGAGAATATTCTGGTATGCTGGGCTGCCGATGTGGATTCCAGCCAGTGTATTGAGGACAGCGGTTATGTGAGTGCAATCGGAGAGTGGGATATTACCACAAGAAGCTGGTATAATCAGGTGCGTGAGGAAGGAACTACTATCGTGACGGAGCCTTATGAGAACAGTTCCACCGGAGAAATGGTGGCAAGTATTGTGACTCCGGTATATGATGACTCCGGCAATATGACAGGTGTTGCGGCATTGGATCTTTCTCTGGGAGCAGTAATAGACATGATGGAGGAGCAGAAGCTCGGCAATACCGGTTTCCTTCTCCTGCTGACAGAAGCAGGAACGATTATGTTTGCCGATGATGAGAGTCTGCTGCAGGCTTCTGTACAGAATATTGAGATTTCAGATGAAGTAAAACAAGGATTTTCTGGCGGAGAATACGGACACTATACGTATCGGTTTGGCGGCAATAAGAACTATGGATACATGCAGCCGGCCGGTGACAGTCAGTGGGTTGTACTGAGCGGTATGCCGAATCTGGAATACAATATGGATCTTTATAAAGTAATAGGCAGTACCTTACTTTTGTTTGCTATTATTATAGTTGTAATGTGCGTTATCATATCCCAGATCGCTATGGGAATTGTCCGTCCGATTCATCAACTGCATGATGTGGCGGACCGGATTGCCAAGGGCGAGCTGGATGTGGAGCTGAATATTGATTCCAACGATGAAATCGGTGCCGTGGCGGAGTCCATAGACAAGACGGTAATTCGTTTGAAAGATTACATAAAATATATCGATGAAATCGCGGAGATTTTGGGCGAGATCGCCCATGGAAATCTGGTGTATACCCTGAAGCAGGATTATGCCGGAGAGTTCGGCAAGATCAAGGATGCTCTGGAAAATATCTCTTATACGCTGACGAAGACCATCCGCGGAATTGATTCTACTGCGGAGCAGGTAACAGGCGGCGCAGGGCAGATTGCACAGGCGGCCCAGTCCCTTGCGGAAGGCGCTACCAGTCAGGCGGCGGCTGTGGAAGAATTGTTTGCCACGGTCACCGATATATCCGACATGGTACGTGACAATGCGGAATATGCCGCTAATGCGGCAAACAGCGCCGATGAAGTGAAGAAGAACATTGAATTCAGTAATCAGGAAATGACCCAGTTGGTAAAGGCAATGGAAGAGATTAACGAATGCTCCAATGCCATCAGTGCAATCATTTCCAATATTGAAGAAATCGCAGATCAGACCAATCTGCTTTCCCTGAATGCATCCATAGAGGCGGCACGTGCCGGTGAAATGGGTAAGGGCTTCGCAGTGGTTGCCAACGAGGTCGGAAACCTTGCAAAGGAGAGTGTTTCTGCGGTTCAGAAATCAACGGATTTGATTGAAAATTCCATTAATGCAGTAAAACGCGGCATGGATCTGGTGAATGCGGCAGCTGCTAAACTGTCAGAATCTGTAGACGGTGTGGTAGGTCTTACGGATAAGATGAATGAGCTTTCAGAAGCGGCACACAGGCAGATGGAAAGTCTTAACGAGGTAGAGCAGGGAATTAATCAGATATCCGGAGTTGTAAGTGATAATTCTGCTATGGCACAGGAGAGTGCCGCATCCAGTGAGGAACTTTCTGCTCAGGCGACCTCCTTAAATGAAATGATAGGAATTTTCAGCATTGAGTAGAATAGTGTTTGACAGAAGAACAGAGATTTCTATTTAAGAAGAAGCAGCACTTGGGCCGATATGGTTTGGGTGCTGTTTTTCACGTTGAAAATCTGTCCCTTTTATGGTAGACTATGGAAAGGCTATAATGCTCAAAACATAGGAGGATGCGGCGATGGAACAGTATAAACAGGAATTTATTGAATTTATGGTGGACTCTCAGGTACTTAAGTTTGGTGATTTTACCTTGAAGAGCGGAAGGAAATCTCCTTTTTTCATGAATGCGGGTGCTTATGTGACAGGAGCACAGCTTCGTAAGCTTGGTGAATATTATGCCAAAGCGATTCATGATCATTACGGTCTTGATTTTGATGTATTATTCGGACCCGCTTATAAGGGAATCCCTCTTACAGTGGCGACTACAATGGCAATCAGCGAACTTTACGGGAAAGAAATCAGATATTGTTCCAACCGAAAAGAAGTCAAGGATCATGGGGACACCGGAATCTTGCTTGGCAGTAAGCTGAAAGACGGCGATAAAGTAGTAATCATCGAAGATGTGACCACTTCGGGCAAATCCATAGAAGAGACGTTCCCTATTATCAAGGCGCAGGCAGACGTGGAAATCAAGGGCTTGATGGTGTCCTTAAACCGCATGGAGAGAGGGCTTACCAGTACCAAGAGTGCATTGGAGGAAATTAAGGAGAAATACGGATTTGATGCCAATGCGATTGTCAGCATGGAAGATGTGGTAACTTGTCTTTATAATAAGCCGTATCAGGGCAATATTTATATAGATGATACCCTCAAGGCGGCAATTGATGCATATTATGAACAGTACGGTGTAAAATAAATATAGAAATGACAGAGGAAACCGTGGCGGCTTTGGAAAGGATGGATATCAGGATGGAAGAAAAAACATATAAGACAATGGGCGGTGCCGGAGCAATGAATATTGCAGTCGGTGTTGTGTCACTGGTCGTTGGTGTGACAAGCGGTATTTTACTGATTATCGGCGGCGCAAAGCTTCTGGCAGGCAGAAGCAAGATTTTATTCTAATATGCGAAAGAGTAGAGAAGCAAATGGGTGTTTTCGGTGTGAGCGAAGATACCCATTTCAAAGTTTAACAGGCTGCAAAGGATTGTGTATGCATGACATCCCTAAAATTTGCAGGCAAAGCGGGAATGGAAGGTTAGGATGAGTAGGAAAAACAGTTATATTTTTACAAATAAAGAACACACTCAGAAAGGTATCATGTCTACGATTCTGGGGATTATTTCCCTTGCTACTCTGGCATATGCCGTTATCATGAGCTATAGGCAGGCGGGAGATATTCCCAGACAGTACGGGGCGGCTGCCATGCTTGTGATGTTCTTCGCTTTTGCGGGAATAGTGTTAGGCGTGCTTTCTAAGACAGAACGGGATAAGTATTATCTTTTCAGCTATCTTGGGATCGTGCTGAATGTGCTGGTGCTTGCGGCGATCAGCGTGATTTTGTATGCAGGGGCTTATGCGGTGTAGGCTGTTGATACTGTGTCTGTGAATGGCGGATCAGGGCGGCGTAACGGGTTAAATCTGTTTATGCAGAGGCTGGAAAAGAAGGGTTTTGTTCGAATCACAGTAAGAATGGAAGGAAAAGGAGTATGGAAGATTTATATATAAATGAGAAAGATAAAAATGATTTGGAGATAGAACGCTATGCACTGGCATTGGAGCGTATCATGGAAATACCCGGGGAGTCAGTCTGTGAGGAACCGTTTCGGTCTTACTTTGGGCAGATGGCTTCTTTTACGGCACAGATGGACCAGACGTGGAAGCTGGTGGAAAGCGGTGATTTAAGAAAACTGTCACTGGAACAGTTACAGGAGCAGAACCGGGCGTTGTACGAGGATATTTTGCCCCGGCATTATGAGGCAAGCTATGCGAATCCGGATTACGCAGTAGATTGCCTGGGCGAGTCAATGGGACAGATGATGACTTTTCTGTATGCGGAACTAAGAGGGATGATTCCGGCAGCTTTCGAGCAGAATCGGTTTGCCATGGTAATCCGCATGGAACTTTTGCTGGAGATCTATCAGGCTTTTGTCTGTGCGGCGCAGGAGTTGGCAGAGAAGGATGCGGACTTCAAGCCGGAAGAAGCTGATACGGATCGAAGAGAGAATCCGAAAGATGCAGTGAATGGCACTGTGACGGAAGAAATGACGGGGCTGCCGGAAGCAGAGACGATTCGGCAGATTCTATATTGGTATGTGAGTGATTATTATGAGCCGGAATCCGCAGAGCGGATCGCACAGCTTGTATGCGCCGACAGGGACTTTGCTTACCGTATTATTATGGAGAGCGATTTATCCGATCTGCGCTATCTCTACTATTTCGGAGAATATATTACAGACAATGAACTGGAGACGGCGCGGCATTTAAATGAAATGCCGGAAGAGAAAATCAGACTGATGGCGGATACTTATACGGAAGGTTACCGCATCGGCTTTGAGATGGGCAATAAAGATATCTCGATCAAGAAAACGGTCAACATCCGTTATAACCTTGGGTTTGAGCGAATGATCCGTCAGGCGGTTCTCAATTTTGACCGGATTGGTCTGCGTTCCACGATCTATCGTGCGGGCAGCAATATCTTCCAGGGCAGAAGCGTCAACAAGAACGGTTTCTTCGGAGCCAATCCCAACAAGCAGTTTGATTATGACCACAAGGAGGATCAGGCACTGGTGCTTGACAAGCTGCTGGTGGAGCGGAAACTGGAATGTATGAAGAGTGCCTATGAACAGTGGAAGAAGGAAGCCAAAGAACACGGAGGCCCTGCGGTGGTGGAGATTTTCGGGGAGAAGCCTTTTGTGCCGAAGACGAAGAAGACTGCCTGCAAGCTGTCGGAGAAACAGCAGAAACTATCCGTGGAATATGCGGGTAAGGCAGGGGCACTGCAGAATCAGTACATTAAGGGGGAAGAGAGAAGCTTTACCATCATCGCCTTCCCGGTGCCGGATATCGGGGCGCAGTATGCGGAAATCTTTGATGATATCGTGCATATCAATACATTGGATTATAAGCTGTATCGGGGGATTCAGCAGACGATCATTGACACGTTGGACAAAGGATTGACTGTCATAGTCAAAGGGCGCGGTGCCAATCGGACTGATCTGACCATTCAGCTTCATGAATTACAGGACCCGGCGAAGCAGACGAACTTCGAAAACTGTGTGGCGGATGTGAATATCCCGGTGGGAGAGGTATTTACTTCTCCGGTATTGCAGGGGACTAACGGAACACTGCATGTGACAAGGGTGTTCTTAAATGAACTGGAATATAAGGATATCTGGCTGCGATTCGAAGACGGCATGGTTGCGGATTATGGCTGCGCCAATTTCCCGACAGAGGAAGAGAACCGCAAATATATTAAGGACAACGTATTGTACCACCATGAAACGCTTCCGATAGGAGAATTTGCCATCGGTACCAATACGACTGCCTATGTGGTGGCGCGTAAATACGGCATAGAAGATAAAATGCCGATTCTGATTGCGGAGAAGACGGGGCCTCATTTTGCCGTGGGAGACACCTGTTATTCCCATGCGGAGAATGTAAAAGTATATAATCCTGACGGAAAGGAAATCATTGCCAAGGATAATGAGGTGTCGGTTTTACGTGACACGGATGTCAGCAAGGCTTATTTCCAGTGCCATACGGATATTACCATTCCTTATGACGAGCTGGGAGAGCTGTCGGTGCTGACCGGAACAGGAGAAGAAATTTCTATTATCCGGGACGGTCAATTCGTATTGCCGGGCTGCGAGGAACTGAATAAAGCGTTTGGACAGCGTTCGTAAAAGAAGGTTGCGCATTGGCAGAAAATTTAGTACACTGTAAGAAGAAAAATTTTGCCTTAAAAAGGGAATGAACCTAATTTATATATAAAAGAAGATCACGAGGAGGATAACATATGGCACAGGTAGGTATTGTAATGGGCAGTGATTCGGATATGCCTGTTATGGCGAAGGCGGCAGATATTTTAGAGGAGCTTGGTATCTCCTATGAGATGACGATTATTTCCGCGCACAGAGAGCCGGATGTGTTTTTTGAGTACGCAAAGAGTGCGGAGAGCAAAGGCTTTAAGGTAATCATTGCAGGGGCAGGCAAGGCTGCGCATCTGCCGGGTATGTGTGCGGCAATCTTCCCGATGCCGGTAATCGGTATTCCTATGAAGACATCTGATCTGGGCGGTGTGGATTCTCTGTATTCCATCGTACAGATGCCTTCCGGTATTCCGGTGGCAACCGTTGCCATTAATGGCGGACAGAATGCAGGAATTCTTGCAGCGAAGATTCTGGCAACTTCCGATCCGGCTTTATTGAAGAGATTGAAGGATTATTCCCAGAGCCTGAAGGAGAGCGTACAGAAGAAGGACGCAAAACTGCAGGAAGTGGGTTATAAAAATTACGTATAGAGGTTTATGCAGGTTTTGTATAAAAATTAAGGATTTATGTAATACGTTTGCGGAAATTAATATGCAAGCAGCCGAGGGCTGGAAATTAGAACAAATAGTATAGAATTGGGAAACACAATAGAAATCATACTTGGAGGAAAAACAATGGATTACAAGACAGCAGGCGTTGATATTGAAGCCGGTTACCAATCAGTAGAATTGATGAAAAAACATGTGAAGGAAACAATGCGGCCGGAGGTCTTAGGCGGACTGGGCGGTTTCTCGGGGGCTTTTTCCATGGAGAAGATCAAGGATATGGAGAAGCCGGTATTATTGTCCGGTACAGACGGTGTAGGAACGAAGATTAAACTGGCGTTTCTGCTGGATCGGCACGATACAGTGGGAATCGACTGCGTGGCAATGTGTATCAATGATGTTGTCTGTGCAGGCGGAGAGCCGCTGTTTTTCTTAGATTATATTGCCTGCGGCAAGAACTATCCTGAGAAGATCGCGACGATCGTCAAAGGCGTGGCAGAGGGCTGTAAGCAGGCAGGCGCAGCGTTAATCGGCGGCGAGACAGCAGAGCATCCGGGGCTGATGCCGGAAGAGGAATATGATCTGGCAGGCTTCGCAGTAGGCGTAGTGGATGAGAAGGATTTGATTACGGGAGAAAACATCAAGGACGGCGATACGTTGATCGGTATTGCATCCTCCGGTGTACATAGCAACGGTTTCTCTTTGGTGCGTAAGGTGTTCGAGATGACGAAGGAGAGCCTGGATACTTACTATGACGAACTTGGCACCACACTTGGCGAAGCGCTGATTGCACCGACCAAGATTTATGTCAAAGCATTGCAGTCTGTGAAAGAGGCAGGGGTGACCATCAAAGGATGCAGCCATATTACAGGCGGCGGTTTCTATGAGAACATTCCGAGAATGCTTCCCGATGGTGTGGCAGCAGAGATTGAGAAGGACAGCTATCCGGTGCTTCCGATCTTTAAATTACTGCAGAAGACAGGAAATCTGGAAGAAAAGATGATGTACAATACCTATAACATGGGTCTTGGTATGGTACTGGCGGTTGATCCTGCGGATGCAGATAAGACCATCGCAGCCATTCAGGCAGCAGGAGAAAAAGCTTATGTAGTGGGAAGAGTCGTAAGCGGCGGGAAAGAAGTTATATTGAAGTAATTGCCGGTTGTACGGAAGATGAATAGATACGAGAATATGTACGCAGAAAAACAGGACAGAAGGTCTGTCCGCACAAAATGAATGTGCGTGGAAATGAGGAAAAGAATGCTTAAAATACTTGTGTGTGTATCCGGCGGCGGTACGAATTTGCAGGCAATTATCGACAGCGTGAACCAAGGGGCGATTACCGATACGGAAATCGTCAGGGTCATCAGCAATAATAAGAATGCGTATGCGTTAGAGAGAGCGAAGAAAGCGGGTATCCCTGCTGTCTGTGTATCTCCCAAGGATTATGCGGACAGAGAGCAGTTCAACGAAGCTTTCTTGAAAGCGGTGGATGAGGCGGCGCCGGATCTGATCGTGCTGGCCGGGTTCTTAGTCGTGATTCCGGTACAGTTGATCCGCAGATATGAGAACCGGATTATCAATATTCATCCGTCTCTGATTCCTTCTTTCTGCGGGACAGGGTATTACGGGCTGAAGGTACATGAAGGCGTGCTTGCGCGGGGCGTGAAGATTACGGGTGCTACGGTTCACTTCGTAGATGAAGGGACAGATACCGGGCCGATTATCATGCAGAAAGCGGTGGCAGTACAGGAAGACGATACGCCTGAGGTGCTGCAGCGCAGAGTCATGGAGGAAGCGGAATGGATTATCCTGCCGTGGTGTATTAATCTGATTGCCTGCGGCAAAGTGACTGTGGCGGACGGTAAAGTACATATTTCTGAGTGAAATCAGAACAGCAGAAAATGACATGAAAAGGAAAGGCAAGGTATACCAGATGAAAGTATTGATTGTAGGAAGCGGCGGCAGAGAACATGCCATAGCAGTCAGCGTTGCTAAAAGCCCTAAAGTAGATAAAATTTATTGTGCACCGGGGAATGCGGGAATCGGGCAGATTGCGGAATGCGTACCCATCGGCGCTATGGAATTTGATAAATTAGTGGCTTTTGCCAAAGAAAAAGCAATTGATTTAACGATCGTAGGCATGGATGATCCGTTAGTGGGCGGTCTGGTAGATGAGATGGAAGCGGCAGGCTTACGGGTGTTTGGCCCGCGCAAGAATGCAGCCATTCTGGAAGGCAGCAAGGCCTTTTCCAAAGATTTGATGAAGAAATACAATATTCCTACGGCAGCCTATGAGAATTTCGATGATCCGCAGAAAGCGCTGGCATATCTGGAGACGATTCAGATGCCGGTGGTATTAAAGGCTGACGGTCTGGCGTTAGGGAAGGGCGTACTGATCTGCGAGACCTTAGAAGAGGCCAGAGAAGGTGTCAAGACCATTATGGAAGATAAGAAGTTCGGCACTGCCGGCAATCGTATGGTCATTGAAGAGTTTATGACGGGCCGCGAGGTTTCCGTACTTTCTTTTGTAGACGGCAAGACGATTAAGATCATGTCATCCGCACAGGATCATAAGCGTGCCCTGGATGGTGACCAGGGACTGAACACAGGCGGTATGGGCAATTTTTCTCCCAGCCCTTTTTACACGGAGGAAGTGGATGCGTTCTGTCAGAAATATATTTATCAGGCAACCGTAGATGCTATGGCGGCAGAGGGAAGACCCTTTAAGGGCGTTATTTTCTTCGGTCTGATGCTCACGGAGAAGGGACCGAGGGTGTTAGAGTATAATGCCAGATTCGGTGATCCGGAGGCACAGGTGGTGCTGCCACGAATGAAGAATGACATTATTGAGGTAGTGGAGGCTTGTATCGACGGCACCTTAGATCAGGTAGACCTTCAGTTTGAAGATAATGCCGCAGTCTGTGTGGTACTGGCATCGGAAGGGTATCCGGTATCCTATGAGAAAGGATTTCCGATCAAGGGTCTGGAGAAGTTTGACGGTAAAGACGGCTACTATTGTTTCCATGCGGGAACGAAGCTGACGGATCAGGGGATCGTCACAAACGGCGGACGAGTTTTGGGTGTAACAGCCACGGGCGCTACGCTCAAGGAAGCAAGAGCCAATGCTTATGAAGCCACGGGGTGGGTAACTTTTGATAATAAATATATGAGAACCGATATCGGAAAGGCTATCGATGAGGCATAAAGCGGGAAATTTTGCTTAGAAGGGAGGTAGTCCATTGTGGAAGACAGAGCAGAGAAGATAGAGCAGTTACGAAAGGACTACTTGGAGCTTAATACCTATAACAGACCGACCTACTGCAGTGAGTGTGACGGGGTCATGGTTTTTAAGGGAGTAGGAGAATATAAGTGTGAGAAATGCGGTCATGTAGAATATGATGATTATGGTAAAGTACGTAATTATATAGAGAAGCATCATGGGGCGACTACGGCACAGGCATCTGAGGCAACCGGCGTGAGCCAGAAATCGATTCGTGATATGTTAAAGGAATCCAGATTGGAAATTACCACATCTTCCAAGACCTTTTTGCAGTGTGAGATGTGCGGTACCAGCATTCGCGGCGGACGGCTCTGCCCGAAATGCGAGGTGAATTATCACAGAAATCTTGAATCTCAGGCAAGAATGGGACATAAGGGCAGTTTCTCCGGTTTCAGTACACAGAAACCTTCCGGAGAGGATGGCTCTAAACGATTTACGAGGGAACGCTAGAAAAGAGAAAGGCATGGTTATCAGAATGAATATGCTTAAGAGGAAACAGTTCTTATTGGGATGTACGGCGGCGGTCTGTATGATGACGATGATCTGGTGTAATCCGATGGTCAGTCTGGCAGACGCTACAGGTACGGTTACGACTGACAGCGCTAAGATACGCGAGGCGGCAGATATCAACAGCAATGCGATCGGCAGCGCGACAAAGGGGAAAGAGATTAGCATTAAAGATAAGGTGACGGATGCTTCCGGTACGGTATGGTATCATGTATATGTAGATGCAGATACCTTAGGATATATTCGTTCTGATCTGGTAAGCACAGAGGACGGGGATATTCCAAGCGCTGCCCCGCAGGCTTCCGATACCGCAGATACACAGGATAGTACCACAGATACGGGGAATGCGAATACGGGTGCGCAAGGCGCGGAAACACAGGCAGAGACTGTCATGGATGCGCAGTATGCAACGGTTTCTGTTAAGGCAGCGAAGATCAGGACGGCACCGTCTACCAATGACGGTGTGGTAGAGACACTGTCGGAAGGTGCACAGCTTGTAGTGAGTGGAAAATCTAATGGTGGAGACGGCAAAGAGTGGTATTATGTGACCTTTACCGGAGCAGACGGTACAGAGAAGACAGGATTTGTCCGCTACGATCTGGTATCTTTGGGAGATATGCTTCCGGTGGAGGAAGAGCCGCTGACGGAACCTGTAGAAGAGCCGGAACAGGTAGAAAATATCAGTAATGAATTTGAATTGAAATACGAGCAGGAAGGCGGCGAGTACGTATGGTATCTGTATGATAACCGCGACAGTCAGGTGGGAAACAAGCAAAAGCTGGTACCCCTCATAGAGGCGGCGGAGCAGGCAATGGCGAATACCACTCCGGCAGATACCGATATGGTAGTGAAACAGCGCATCGTTATCGTTGTTCTTGTGGTTTTGGCAGTTGCATTAGCGATTGCGGTAATCATCATGGCATTTAAGCTTCGTGATGCATACTATGAGGATTATGAGGACGAGGAGGAAGAGGACGAAGACGATGAGGAGGATGAAAACGAGCCTGAAGAGGAAGAAATAAGACCGTCCAAACGGAAAGGGCGTGCCGGGGCGATGGAAGAGGAAGAGCCGGAAATCGTTGAAAAAGCATCCCGCAGGAAAGCCGTCAGAGAAGAGATTCCGGTAAAGCAGCGGGCAGAGAGAAAGCCTGTGATGCGGGAAGTGACTTATGAGGAGGAACCGGATGTGAAAGTGCCGGTGAAGACCGCTCCGAAGCGTAAGGCGAAGAATTTCCTCATAGATGATGACGATTTCGAGTTCGAATTTTTAAATATGGATGACAAGGACTTAAAATAATAGGATTGATTGGGAATGTTTATAGAAATAGATTTTAATAGTGATGAAGCAATCTATATGCAGTTGAGAAACCAGATTATCATGGGAATTGCCACTTCCAGGTTCAGAGAGGGTGACAGTCTGCCGTCGGTCAGACAACTGGCGGACCATATCGGGATCAATATGCATACGGTCAATAAGGCATACACTGTTTTAAGGCAGGAGGGGTATGTCAAAGTAGACCGCAGAAAAGGTGCCATGATTGCGGTGGATGTGGATAAGATGCAGGCACTTAAGGATGTGCGCAATGATTTGCTCGTCACCTTAGCTAAGGCAAGTTGTAAGAATATTTCCAAAGAAGAAGTGCATGCTCTTATAGATGAAATCTATGAAGATTACGGGAAAGGGATGGATGATTGATGCAGCCACAATTTACAGATAAGGCCAAAGCAGCATTGATGTTAGCCGAGAGAGCAGCCAGAAGCTTGAGACAAAGTTATGTGGGAAGTGAACACATTCTTCTTGGTTTACTTCGGGAAAATACAGGAGTGGCGGCAACCGTTTTACAAAATAACGGAGTGGATGTCGTGCAGCTTAAGGAAATGATCAAGGATCTGATTGTACCGGAAAGTTCCGTACTGATTGCCGAGAGAGACGGCTATTCTCCGAGAGCACAGAGTATTCTGGAGGAAGCACACAGACAGGCGGAGCGTTTCCACAGTGACAGGACGGGAACGGAGCATATCCTGTTAGCACTTTTAAAGGAAGGCGAAAATGTAGCGGTCAGATTGCTTAACACCATGGGAATCTCCGTGCAGAAGCTGTATGTGGATGTGCTGGTGGCCATGGGGGAAGACAGCGCCCTGTATAAAGAGGATTTAAGCAGAAAGCAGAATAAGAAAAAGGGCGGAACTTCTACGTTAGAGCAGTATAGTCGTGATCTGACGGCACTGGCAAGAGACGGCAAATTAGATCCGGTCATTGGCAGAGAAGATGAAATAACACGTGTCATACAGATATTAAGCAGACGGACGAAGAATAATCCGTGTCTGATCGGTGAGCCGGGTGTGGGTAAGACTGCTGTTGTGGAAGGTCTGGCAGCGAGAATCGCAACAGGAGACGTGCCTTTTACGGTGCAGAATAAGAGAGTGCTGACACTGGATTTATCCGGTATGGTTGCGGGCAGCAAGTACCGCGGTGAGTTCGAGGAGAGAATTAAGAAGGTTATCAAAGAAGTAATCGAGGATGGCAATATCATTCTCTTTCTGGATGAAATGCATACCATTATCGGTGCAGGAGGTGCCGAGGGCGCTATTGATGCTTCCAATATCTTAAAGCCCTCTCTTGCAAGAGGTGAGATTCAGTTAATCGGTGCTACTACCATAGCCGAATACCGCAAATATGTGGAGAAGGATGCGGCTTTGGAGAGAAGATTTCAACCGGTAACGGTGGAGGAACCGACCATAGAGGAAGCGGAGGCAATTCTATGCGGTATCGTACACAAATATGAGGAACATCATCGCGTCACCATTACGCGGGAAGCGATCAGCGCGGCAGTGGCACTGTCAGCCAGATATATCAATGACAGAAATCTGCCGGATAAGGCAATCGATCTGATTGATGAAGCGGCAGCGGCGGTGCGTCTCCATGTGACGAAGCAGCCGGATCAGTTACGGGAATTATCGGATGAGATCAAGAAAATTGACTTGCAGATAGAGCGGTCTATCCGTATGGAGGCGTTTACGCAGGCGGCGGAACTGAAGAAGAGACAGGAAGACTGCATTAAGAAATATGACCGTATTGTCAAGAAGATGGCGAAGGATGAAGAGAAGCGTTCCTATGTCGTAGGCGAGAATGAGATCGCAGAGGTAGTGGCTCTCTGGACGAAGATTCCGGTCAAGAAGCTGGCGGAGAAAGAGAGTGAACGGCTGTTAAAGCTGGAGTCTATCCTGCATAAGCGCGTGATCGGTCAGGAAGAGGCGGTCACGGCAGTGGCGAAAGCGATGCGCCGGGGCAGAGTGGGATTACAGGACCCTAACCGTCCCATCGGTTCCTTCTTGTTCTTAGGCCCCACCGGTGTAGGGAAAACAGAGCTTAGCAAAGCGCTTGCCGAGGCGATGTTCGGTTCGGAGAATGCGCTGATCCGCGTAGATATGTCGGAGTATATGGAAGGCCATTCCGTATCGAAGATGATCGGTTCACCGCCGGGATATGTGGGATTTGAAGAGGGCGGACAGTTGTCGGAGAAGGTTCGCAGGAATCCTTATTCGGTGGTACTTTTCGATGAGATAGAGAAAGCCCATCCGGATGTATTCAACGTTCTGTTACAGGTACTGGATGACGGTCATATCACGGATTCAAAGGGCAGAAAGGTAAGCTTTAAGAATACCATATTGATCATGACTTCCAATGCGGGAGCACAGCGTATCATCGATCCCAAGAATCTGGGATTCGGTGCGGCCCAGACAGAAGCGCAGAATTATGACAAGATGAAGTCTAACGTGATGGAAGAAGTCAAGCGTCTCTTTAAACCGGAGTTTATCAACCGAATTGATGAGATTATGGTATTCCACCCGCTGAATAAAGATAATATGAAGCAGATTATTTCCCTGTTATCTAAGAATCTGACAAAACGCTGCAGGGAGCAGATGGATATTGACCTTACCATCAGCACTTCTGTCAAGGACTATCTCATTGAGAAGCATACGGATGTGAAGATGGGAGCCAGACCGATGAAGAGAGCCATTCAGTCGGAGATCGAGGATGCACTGGCTGAGGAGATTCTGCTGGGCAATGTAAAGCGTGGAGATAAAGTGACGGCAGGACTTAGGAATAAGAAAATAGTGTTTACAGTACGCAATGATAAATGATAGCAAAGACTTAGGAGGAAAACACAATGGCAGTCGTAGAAGAGTTACTGCGCACCGAGGAGAGCGGTGCAATCAGTTTTGGCAATCATAAGCTGGATGCCAAATCAAAGGTAGAGGATTATGAGCATGGCGGAGATTTGTATAAGGTTAAAACATTTCGGGAACTGACTAAGTTAGAGAAGAACGGCATGTTTGCTTATGAGTCTGAACCTGGAACCAGTGTTACTCAGTTTACGGAGACAGAGAAGGGTGTATCCTTCCTCGTAGAAGGTGATGAGGATGCACAGATTACAGTCGGTCTGGAAGAGGATGCGGAGTATAAAGTATTTGTAGATGATGTGAATGTAGGTAAGATGAAAACCAACTTAAGCGGCAAGCTGAGCATCAGTGTTGAGTTAGCCAATGCCGGAGAAGTGGCTGTTAAAATCGTGAAACAGTAGCAGGCAGATCAGCGGATAGCATGATTGCCGGATGATAAGAGGAACTTCCAAAATGACACATCTGTCATAAAGACGCGGTGTCTGCTTGGAAGTTCTGATTTTGTATGATAGAAAATTTGTTAGGAGCAGATATGGCAAAAAGTAAGATGGCGACAGTGTTCTTCTGTCAGAACTGCGGATATGAATCATCCAAATGGATGGGGCAGTGTCCGGGCTGCAGGGAATGGAACACCATGGTGGAAGAAAAGGTGGCAGCCAAAACAAAAAGTGCAGGGGGCAGTATTCGAAAGAGAGAAGGCACGAAGCCTTCGAATCTGTCTGAGGTCAGCATACAGGAAGAGGAACGTATGTCAACCCATATGGGGGAGCTTGACAGAGTATTGGGCGGCGGGATTGTGCCCGGTTCCCTGACTCTTGTAGGGGGTGACCCCGGCATCGGCAAATCCACGCTGCTTTTGCAGGTGTGCAGGCATATGGCGGCAGACGGCCGTAAAGTACTGTATATTTCAGGCGAGGAATCTTTGCGTCAGATTAAAATCAGGGCTAATCGTCTGGGCGAATTTTCGGACAACCTGCTGCTTTTATGTGAGACCAGTCTGGAAGTCATTGAGGAAACCATACGCAGTATGATACCGGATATCACCATCATTGACTCTATTCAGACAATGTACCATGAGGAAATTTCCGCAGCACCGGGCAGTGTATCGCAGGTGAGGGAATCCACCAATGTGTTTTTGCAGCTTGCCAAGGGGCTGAATAGTTCCATTTTTATCGTCGGACATGTGACCAAGGAAGGAACGGTGGCGGGACCGAGGGTACTGGAACACATGGTGGACACGGTGCTCTATTTCGAGGGAGACCGACATGCTTCTTACCGGATTCTGCGCGGGGTCAAGAACCGGTTCGGCTCCACCAATGAGATCGGGGTTTTTGAGATGAAGGAAGAGGGACTGGTAGAAGTCCAAAATGCTTCGGAGTTTATGCTAAGCGGCAAACCGGAGGGAGCGAGCGGGTCTGTTGTATCCTGTTCCATGGAGGGCACCAGACCGATTTTATTAGAAATTCAGGCGCTTGTATGCCACAGTAATTTCGGTATCCCAAGGCGTCAGGCCATCGGAACGGATTTTAACAGGGTGAATCTGCTGATGGCAGTGCTGGAGAAAAGGCTGGGAGTACAGATGTCCGACTGCGATGCCTATGTGAATCTGGCGGGCGGTATGCGGATCATGGAACCGGCGATTGACTTAGGCATAGCTATGGCGATTGTGTCAAGCTTTAAGAACAGGGTGATCGATGATAAGACGATTAGCTTCGGAGAAATCGGTCTAAGCGGCGAGGTGCGCGGCGTATCCATGGCAGAACAGAGAGTGGGTGAGGCGGCGAAGTTAGGCTTTACAACCTGTATTGTACCGGAAGTCAATCGAAGTCAGATCAAACCCTTAGATGGTGTGAAGATCATAGGGGTAAAGACGGTGCAGGATGCCATTGATCTCATCTAAATGTGACGAAATTGTAACAAAATTGTAAAAAACCTTAATAAAATATACTTTTACTATGTTCAAAATAAAGTTTTTGTGGTAGGATAATTTAGATATAGCGTTATACCGTTTCTCTTGGTATGACATGATATTAATAGGTTCCGGGGATAATATTGGGGGTTATCGTGGACCTGCACAAAGGAGTTATTATGGATAAGCAGACACAGGATTCTCAGGAGATTTTAGAAACTGGGAAAACAGATAATATGCAGGAAACATCAGGAAACGGAAAGACAGAAGATACCGGAAAGGCGGAAAAATCCGGTAAGAAAAAGGCTAAGTTTATAAAAAATATACCGCTTTTGATTGCAGAGATCTGCATCTTGTTCATTGCAATTGCCGTGATGTATGTGGTTACAACGACTACAAGGGAAGTGGACCGCAAAAATATTGATACAGAGCATATTACCATTAACGATGAGGTAGTTGAGAATCTGCAGGAGGATGAGGAGAATACGGTAAAGGGATACCGCAACATTGCCCTGTTCGGCGTGGATTCCAGAGAGGAAGAGTTAGGCAAGGGGACAAGAAGCGATACCATTATCATCGCCAGTATCAATCAGGATACGCAGGAGATTAAGTTGATTTCCGTATTCCGGGATACTTATTTGAATCTGAGCAACGATACTTATAATAAATGTAATGCCGCTTATGCAAAAGGCGGTCCGGAGCAGGCAATCAGTATGCTCAATGCCAATATGGACTTAAATATTACCGATTATGTAACGGTCGGATTCGGCGGATTGATCGATGCGATTGATGCCCTGGGCGGTATTGAGATGGAAGTGACGGAGGCGGAGATCAGCCATCTGAATAATTACCAGCTCTGCATGGCAGAGGAAATGGGTGTGGATTATACACCGGTGGAGAAAAGCGGTAAGCAATTGTTAAATGGTATGCAGGCTACTGCTTACTGCAGAATCCGTTATACCAAGGGGGATGATTTCAGACGTGCGGAGAGACAAAGAGATGTGCTTATGGCTATGATGAACAAGGCTAAGGGCGCTTCTGTCAGCGCATTGACAGATATGGTCAACGCAGTGCTGCCGCAGGTGGAGACATCTTTAAATGTGAATGAAATCCTGAGCGTGTTGGGAAGTGTGGCAGGCTACAATGTGGTTGTAAGCGACGGATTCCCCTTTGAAGAAAACAGGACAGGCGTCAATGTTGGAAGCAAGGGCAGTTGTGTCATTCCCGATAGTTTGGAAGAAAATGTAATACAGCTTCATGAAATGCTCTATCCGGAGGAACAGTATACACCATCTAAGCAGGTACAGAGCATTAGTGCAGAGATAGAAGAACAGATGAAAGAATATGCGCAATAAGGATCAGACATTGCGGGGATAATAAGTGACAGCAGTTCCTTGGTGGACTGCTGTTTGTGCGCATAAGCAGAGTCAGAAGAATATTTTGAACCACAGATTTAAGGAAAGCAGAAGTGTCATATGAGAAAATTATTGGCTTATTTAAAGGATTATAAGAAAGAAACGGTGCTGGCGCCGCTTTTTAAAATGCTGGAGGCAACCTTTGAGTTGTTTGTGCCGCTTGTTATGGCGGCGATTATTGATCAGGGTATTCAGGGAGAAAATGTACCCTATGTGCTGCGCATGGGCTTACTGCTTATTGCGCTGGGGATCATAGGACTGGTCTGTTCGATTACGGCACAGTATTTTGCGGCCAAGGCTGCGGTAGGTTTCTCCACGAAACTGAAGCATGAGTTGTTTGCCCATATCCAGAGCCTTTCTTTTACAGAAATAGACACGCTGGGTACTTCTACCATGATCACGCGCATGACCTCCGATGTGAATCAGGTGCAGAATGGCGTGAACATGGTTCTCAGGCTGTTTTTGCGGTCTCCCTTTATCGTATTCGGTGCCATGATTATGGCGTTTACCATTGATGTGAAGGCTGCGCTTACTTTCGTGGTGACGATTCCCCTGCTGTCGATTGTGGTATTCGGTATTATGATGATCACTATGCCGATGTATAAGAAAGTGCAGGCAAATCTGGACAAGGTATTAAGCTCTACCAGGGAGAACCTGACCGGAGCCAGGGTGATTCGTGCGTTTAATAAAGAAAAGGAAGAGATAGAGAAATTCGAAGAAAAGAACCGGACGCTTGCCGATATGCAGCTTTTTGTAGGAAAGATATCAGCATTGACTAATCCGGTCACGTATATCATTATCAATGTGGCAACCATTGTGCTGCTCTATACCGGGGCCATCCGGGTCAACGAGGGAAGCATCACACAGGGACAGGTAGTGGCGCTTGTTAATTATATGTCCCAAATTTTAATAGAGTTAGTTAAATTAGCCAATCTGATTATAACGATTACCAAGGCGCTGGCATGTGCGAACCGCATAGAAAATGTGCTGGAGCTTCATTCTTCTATGGAGTGGGAGCAGGAGGTGCCGGCAGGAAACTCTGTTAAGCCCAAAAGCGGTGTGAAGGCGGAAGAGGGAAGCCGGGAGCAGTCAAAGAACGGTATGCAGGACTATGTGGTGGAGTTTGACCATGTACATTTGACCTATAAAGGTGCAGGCGCCGAGTCTTTATCAGACATTGATTTTAAGGTAAAAAGAGGACAGACCGTGGGAATTATCGGTGGTACCGGCTCCGGAAAGTCTTCTTTGGTGAATATGATCCCGCGGTTCTATGATGCTTCCGGCGGTTCGGTAAGGATTGACGGCAAGGACGTGAGAAGTTATTCCATGGAAGAATTGCGGCAGAAGGTTGGTGTTGTCCTGCAGAAAGCCGTGCTGTTCCAGGGAACGATACGGGATAATCTGCGATGGGGCAAGAAGGATGCCACCGAAGAAGAACTGTGGCAGGCTGTGGAAACCGCCCAGGCGAAAGAATTCATAGAACAGAAAACAGGTAAGCTGGATGCGCAGATTGCACAGGCGGGCAGAAATCTGTCCGGCGGTCAGAAGCAGAGACTGACCATTGCCAGAGCCTTAGTGGGCAAACCGGAGATCCTGATCCTGGACGACAGTGCATCCGCACTGGATTATGCTACAGATGCGGCACTGCGTAAAGCGATTCGCAATATGGACGGTGATATGACGGTATTTATCGTATCCCAGCGTGCTTCCTCCATCCAATATGCCGATCAGATCATCGTATTAGACGACGGCGAAATAGCAGGACTGGGAACCCACGAAGAATTACTGACAGATTGCAAAGTTTATCAGGAAATATATTATTCACAATATCCGGACAGGGCAGAGACAAAAAAGTAAGAGAGGACATACAATATGGCCAACACACCGACAACAGGACAGAAAGAGACTTTAGGCAAAGTTTTACACTATATTAAGAAATATTGGCTTTATCTGGCAGTATCTATTATCATGGCGGCGGTCACAGTGACCCTGACCCTGTACTTACCCATCTTAACCGGCAAAGCCATTGACCTGATACTGGACAAAGGCAAGGTAGATTTTGCAGGCGTATTTGCAATCTTAAAGCAAATGGCATGGATTATCGCGGTTACAGCGGCAGCGCAGTGGATGATGAACGTATGCAACAATAAGATGACTTACCGCATCGTGCAGGATATCCGTAACGAAGCCTTTCGCAAAATTGAAATTCTGCCCTTAAAATATATCGATGCACATTCCTACGGAGAGGTGGTAAGCCGCGTGATTGCCGATGTGGATCAGTTCGCAGATGGTCTGCTGATGGGCTTTACCCAATTTTTCACCGGAGTTATTACGATTTTGGGGACTCTGGGCTTTATGCTCAGCGTGAATGTGGGTATTACCGGCGTAGTAGTATTGGTAACCCCTTTATCCTTCTTCGTGGCGGGATTTATTGCCAGGAAGACCTTTACCATGTTCAAGCTGCAGTCTGAAACCAGAGGGGAGCAGACCGCATTCATCGAGGAGATGATCGGAAATCAGAAGGTAGTACAGGCTTTTTCCCATGAGGATGAAGCACTGGAACAATTCGATGAGGTCAATGAAAAATTACAGAAGTATTCCCTGAAAGCGATTTTCTTTTCTTCCATCACCAATCCGTCCACCAGATTCGTCAATAATCTGGTCTATGCGGGCGTAGCGGTGACAGGAGCGGTATTTGCCATCCGGGGCGGCATCAGTGTGGGGCAGCTTTCCTGCTTCTTAACCTATGCGAACCAATACACCAAGCCTTTTAATGAGATATCGGGCGTGGTAACGGAATTACAGAATGCACTGGCATGTGCGGCGCGGATTTTTGCACTGATTGAGGAAGAGCCGCAGATACCGGAGAAGGATCATGCACAGGTCTTGACCGAAGTATCGGGCAAGGTGGATTTAGAACATGTGGCATTTTCTTATGTGCCGGATAAACAGTTGATTACAGATTTTAATCTCTCAGTGAAGCCCGGACAGCGTGTGGCGATCGTAGGCCCTACGGGCTGCGGCAAGACTACGGTGATTAACCTGTTAATGCGTTTCTATGATGTAAATGCAGGGAAAATCTGTGTGGACGGAGCAGATATCCGGGAGGTAACCAGAGAGAGCCTGCGAGCCAACTATGGTATGGTGCTGCAGGAGACATGGCTGAAAGCGGGAACAGTCCGGGAGAATATCATCATGGGTAAGCCGGACGCCACCGAGGAAGAGATCGTTGCGGCGGCTAAGGCATCCCACGCCCACAGCTTTATCAAGAGACTGCCCGATGGTTATGATACGGTGATCGGTGAGGATGGCGGCAGTCTGTCTCAGGGGCAGAAGCAGCTTCTGTGCATCACGAGGGTTATGCTGTGCCTGCCGCCGATGCTGATCTTGGATGAGGCCACATCTTCCATTGACACGAGAACCGAGATTAAGATTCAGCAGGCTTTTGCTACGATGATGAAGGGAAGAACAAGCTTTATCGTGGCGCACAGACTGTCTACGATCCGTGAGGCAGATGTGATTCTGGTGATGAAGGACGGCAATATCATTGAGCAGGGGAATCATGAGACACTGCTTGCGCAGAATGGATTCTATGCGACGCTGCATAATAGCCAGTTTGCGTCATAGAGATCAATAGGGTAAACTATTTCGTGAAACAAGGGAGATATTCTTTGACGGGCGCAAAATTTTATTTTCCCTCGTTATAATACGCCGCATCCGCATTATAGTCCATGGACTCGGAAGCTATCCCGGCGATCACACCGTTTTCCCATGTAAAGGACAGGTAATGATAGACAACGGTATGGGCACGCAGATATTCCTCCGAACTTAAATAAGAAAGAAGATCATTCTTTTCAATTTCATTCTCTTTACAGAATTGATCCATATCTGTTGCCAGTCCGTCAATGAAAAAAGTAGGCAGAATGGTGATTACGGCATCTTCGGTAAAAGGAATTTCCTCATCGGCGACCAGCTTATAATCACTGCCGTCCACGGAAGTTAAAATTTCGTATTCGCCATAGGCTGCCAGAAAAGCTTCGGAATCATCGCCGACGGATATACCGCGGCTGGTCTGATTCGTATCTGCATCCAGTTCATAGTCTGTAGCGGTAAGCAGAGCTGTTTCGCTGCCGCAGGCACTTAACATTCCTAATGTGAGACAACCGGTCAGGAGTAAAACAGGTGTTTTTTTCATGAGAGTCCTCCGTTTAGACAATTCTGATACATAAAAACCCGTGAGCAACAACTCACGGGTTATGACAGGGGCAGTAGGAATCGAACCCACATCGATGGTTTTGGAGACCACTGTTCTACCTTTGAACTATGCCCCTATGAAATACTGGCTGAATCTGATTTACTAGAACCGCCAAAATGTATTATAGCATAGAGGGGATGATTTAGGCAAGCGTTTTTTGAGAATAATATGTTCCTTCTAAATGATTAATTAAATATGGCAGGGATGATAAGCCTGTATGAACATCAAAGCACCTATAACCCGAATTTACCTGTTAGGTTTCTGATCTATCTGGCAGAGGAATACCAGAAGCTGATTGAACAGGCAGAAGAGAATCTGTACGGTACAAGGCGAATTTCACTTCCAGCACCGCAGTGTGTTGTCTTTTATATTGGCGAAAACGGAAAACATTAATATACACCGAGATTAGAAAAATCCTCCCTTTTTAAGGTTCCTCCACTATTTGGAAATAGTATTCCATGATAGAATATTGTATGATCTAATGTATACTATTTTAAAGGATAAGTGATCAGTATGAGAGTTATCATTGTGGAAGATGAAATACGAATCCGGGAGGGAATCACCAGATTATTGTCCGGGATAAAGGATGAATTTGAATTGGTGGGAGAGGCTGAAAACGGCGAGGATGGATTGCGGCTTCTGCGTGAACTTAAGCCGGATATTGTCATTACGGATATCCGCATGTCTTTGATGGATGGGCTGGAAATGCTGACGAAGATGACAGAAGAAGGTATTCAGACCAAGGCGATTGTATTGAGTGCGTATTCAGAATTTGAGTATGCCAGAGAAGCCATGAAGCTTGGAGTGATGGAATATTTGTTAAAACCCATTTCCTATCATGATTTTATGCAGGCATTGGAGAATGTAAAGAAGCAGGTTGAAAAGGAAAGAAGGAAAAAACCCGCCCAAATCGGTACGATTGAACAGATTTTCCAGTTCCTGATTCAGGGAAGGCTGGAAATGGATGAGGAACTGACGGCTTATCTTCACAATAATTATCAGATTGAAGAAGACCAGTCGTTTATCGTAATCTGTGCCTATTTGGGAAGCCATTACGAAATAAACTGGAAGAAGACAAAAGCCGATTTTCAGCTTGCACTTTCCATGTATGAGAATCTGGCTTACTGCATGATCGAGTAGGTTTACGAAAATACTCTTATGATTGTGGTGTATCATTATGATGATCAGCATGATTTAGAGAGATGGTTTCAATATCAGATTTTAAACAGAAGTTTTGACAAAGCTGCGATCGGCTGGGTAGAAGCAGACGGCATTTACTCTCTGCAAAACAGAGTTGAGCTGCTATATCCGTATATGGACTGGAACATTTCTCTGGATCAGGAAATACTGATTTCTTATCCGAAGATCACGAAGATACAGACGGCATCCTGTGTATATCCGATAGAGTTGGAAAAGAAAATCAAATCTGCAATTTGCGCCTATGATTGGGAAGGCGTTTCCAAAATCATGCAGGAGTTCAGGGAGAGCTTTCAGGACGGACAGATTTATATGCCCAAAGAAATCAAAGAATGCTATGTGCGTTTCTTATGGGTTGTGATCAGTATTGCGAAAGAGATCGGGTGTATGGAACAACAGAAGCCGGATTCCCAGAAGCTGATCGAGATGATTATGAATGCCAGAACGAAAGAAGAGCTGTGTCATGCGACGGACTTTCTGCTGGCACTTATGGTGCCATATCAGAATAAGGGTGATTCGGTACATCTGACGGTTAAGAAGGTGAAAAGCATGATTCATGAATTCTATCAGACAGGTATTACTTTGGAAGAAATCAGTGTAAGGCTGAATATGACACCGGAATACATAGGCACCTTATTTCATAAGGAAATGGGTATAACTTTCAGCGCTTATATGAAGAGTTACCGTATCAATAAGGCCAAAGAACTGTTGTGCGGAACACAATACAAGCTATATGAAATAGCGGAACGTGTCGGGTATCATGATCCCAAATATTTCAGTAAAGTCTTTAAAGAAATAACGGGACAGTTACCCACAGATTACAGAAAAACATATAAATAGAGATTAGAAAATTCCTCTTTTTCAAGTTTTCTCGTATTTTGCATCTGCGTCAGGAATTATACAATGAATGCAGATACGAGAAAGAAAAGGAGGTTTTTATTTTGGAAAAAATAAAAAAGTTTTTTAAATATGATAATGTGGGGCTGTTATTTGCCCTGCCGGCTTTTTTGTATATGCTGGTATTTATCGGCTATCCGATCATAAGTAATCTAATTTTGAGCGTGCAGGATGTTACGGTGAGGAATCTGGCAAAAGGCGATAAGAATTTTGTCGGGCTGGGAAATTATATGACACTGTTTCAGGACGGAGTGTTTCGCACAACGATTACGAATACACTGAAATTTACTGTTTTTAGTCTGGTATTCCAGTTTATCATTGGCTTTGCGCTGGCAGTATTTTTTAATAAAAATTTCTCCTTTGCCAAACCGGTGAGAGGGCTTCTCATGATTCCGTGGATGATTCCGATGACGGTAACCGCATTGATTTTTAAATTTATGTTTTCAACGGATGTGGGCATTTTTAATTATATTCTCCGTTCTATTGGAATGATAACAGAAAATGTGGAATGGCTTACCAACACGAATACGGCAATGTGGTGCGTTATTTTTGCAAATGTCTGGATTGGAATCCCGTTTAACACAATTTTGCTGTCCACCGGTTTGACGACCATTCCGCAGGATCTGTATGAAGGAGCTGCGATTGACGGTGCAAACGGCATACAGCGTTTCTTTAAAATTACACTGCCGCTTCTGCGGCCAACGATAGAATCGGTACTTGTCTTAGGTTTTATCTATACCTTTAAATGCTATGATCTCATATATGTTATGACAAGCGGCGGCCCGGTGAATTCGACCCATCTGCTGTCAACCTATTCCTATAAACTGTCCTTTGAAATGTTTAATTACAGTATGGGTTCTGCTGCGGCAAATGTGCTTCTTGTTATTCTCTTACTTGTGGGAATGCTGTATCTTAAGATTACGATGAAGGGAGAAGAGGAATAATGGGTGAAGAGAAGAAGTTAAACAGGAAAAAGAATGTTCTGTTTTGTGTGATTTCGGTGATTGTACTTTGTATTATGCTGTTCCCGCTGTTTTGGATTCTGGTTACTTCCTTAAAAACAGAGCAGGAAATTTTTCAGATCCCGCCTACGCTTTATCCCCATGTGCTGAATTTGAAATCTTATGCGGCACAGGTGGAAACCGGAGACTTTAATATGTTCCGCGCCTTTGGTAACAGTTTTATCATTTCGGTCGGTGCCATGCTGATTGCGGTTGTCTTGGCGGTTCCTGCTTCTTATGCCATTGCCAGATATCGTTTTGTGGGAAGAAAAGCGATGCTCTTAGGATTTCTGGTTACGCAGATGCTTCCGGTTTCTGTGTTGTTAACGCCGATGTTTATTATGTTTAAAGGAATGAATGTGTACAATACATGGGGATCACCTATTTTAGCGGATGCCACCCTGGGAATTCCGTTTTCCGTGTTAATTTTAAAGAATTATTTTGCATCTATTCCCAAGGAGCTGGAAGAAGCAGCATATATAGACGGATGCGGACGGCTGAGAGCGTTTATGAAAGTGCTTGTACCGGTTGCCAAGCCGGGAGTTATTGTGTGCGCGATCTTTTCCTTTCTATACTCATGGGGAGATCTGGCATATGGTATGACCTTCATTTTAGACCAGCAGAAACGCCCGATTACGGCGGGTATCTTTAATTTCATGGGGCAGTACGGAACCACATGGAGCTACCTGACAGCTTTTGCAATCGTTACGATCATTCCGGTAGCTTTGATCTTTATTTTCATGCAGAAATATATTATTGCGGGAATGACAAGCGGAGCCGTTAAGGGGTAAAATGAAGATATTGTAATCACACAAGTTGAGAGAATGGTATGGGATAGTATGCTAAGACAGGAAAAGCAGCGCATTATTTATCATTATGATGCGGAGGAATTATGGATAGAACCATGGGGAAGGGATGCAGTAAGAATCCGTGCCACTAAAAATGCAGTTATGCCGGGGGAAGACTGGGCATTGCTTCCGCAGGAGCCGGTAGATTGTGAGATACGGATCGATGAACAGGGCGCAAGCCTGATCAACGGCAAAGTAACCGTGAAAATTACAAAAGGCGGTAAAATTACGATCTATAACAGGAAAAACGAACTGCTTCTGGAAGAGTACTGGCGTAACCGCCGTGATATTCTGGATACGAAATGCAGTGCGATCGAGGTGGAAGCCAGAGAATTCCGGCCCAATATCGGCGGGGATTATCACGTGACAGTGCGATTCCAGTCTCTTGACAGAGAGGAAAAAATCTATGGAATGGGGCAGTATCAGCAGCCATATCTGAATTTGAAAGGGACTGATCTGGAGCTGGCGCACAGAAATTCCCAGTCCAGTGTACCGTTTGCGATTTCATCCTTGGGTTATGGTATTCTTTGGAATCATCCGGGAATCGGCAGGGTAGTATTCGGGAATAACGTTATGAGTTATGAAAGCTATGCAGCCAAGCTGTTAGATTATTGGTTTGTGGCAGGAGATACGCCTGCACAGATCGAGGAATCTTATGCGAAGGTAACAGGAACCGTTCCTATGATGCCGGAATACGGTCTGGGATTCTGGCAGTGCAAGTTGCGATATCAGACACAGGAAGAGTTGCTGGAGGTGGCGAGGGAATATAAGCGCAGAAATCTTCCCCTTGATGTAATTGTAATTGATTTCTTCCACTGGCCCAAACAGGGAGAATGGAAGTTTGACCCGGTCTATTGGCCTGATCCGGATGCCATGATCGAGGAATTGGATGAACTGGGTGTGAAGCTGATGGTTTCTATCTGGCCTACAGTTGACAGGGAAGCTGAGAATTATGAAGAAATGCTGGAAAAAGGATACTTAATACGTACGGAAAGAGGATTTCGTACAGGACTTAATTTTGAGGGCGCTACCATTCATTATGATGCAACCAATCCGGGGGCAAGACAATATCTGTGGGAGAAAGTAAAGAAAAATTATTATGAAAAAGGCGTACGGATATTCTGGCTGGATGAAGCAGAACCGGAATATACGGTATACGATTTTGACAATTATCGTTATTATTTGGGTACTGATTTGGAAATCGGGAATATTTACCCTGTGGAATATGCCCGTACGTTTTATGAAGGAATGGAAGCAGCTGGACAGCAGAATATTGTAAATCTGCTTCGGTGTGCCTGGGCAGGAAGTCAGAGATTTGGCGCGCTTGTATGGTCGGGAGACATTGCATCCAGCTTTGAAAGTATGAGAAACCAGTTGGCAGCAGGACTAAATATGGGGCTTGCAGGGATACCGTGGTGGACAACGGATATCGGTGGTTTTCATGGTGGAGATCCATGTGATCCGGCATTCAGGGAATTGTTTGTCAGATGGTTCCAGTGGGGCGCCTTTTGTCCGGTCATGCGTCTGCATGGAGACCGGGAACCCAGACAGCCGCAATATGGGACGACCGGGGGAGCTCATTGCTGTTCCGGGGCGGCGAATGAAGTATGGAGTTACGGGGAAGAGGTATATGACATCTGCGTGAAATATCTGGATTGGCGGGAGCAGATGCGTGATTATACAAGAAAACTGATGAGAGAAGCACATGAGAAAGGGACTCCGGTCATGCGCACCTTATTCTATGAATTCCCGGAGGATCAAATATGCTGGGATGTAGAAGACGAATATATGTATGGGGATAGGGTTTTAGTGGTGCCGGTACTGGAAGCTGGCATAAAGGAACGCAGATTATACCTTCCCAAGGGAACGCAATGGAAATCGTGTGAAACGGAGCAGATATACGAGGGCGGTCAATGGATCAGTGTTCCGCTGACTTTAGATAGTATTCCGATATTTGAAAAAATGATCCGGTAAATGAAACGTTAATGACAAAGCTGCTGTAAATCAATAGGCCGACTTGTAAAAACACAAGAGAAAGTCTGCTTTACGGCAGCTTTTGCAATGCTTGCAGACAGAAACCGTAATGTTGACAGTTAGGAACTATTCAACTTATCATAAAATATAAGAAATTTACGTTTGGGACTATATAAGAAAAGGAGTAAAACATGCGGCAAGCTAAGAAGACCAGCCTTTGGAAACGACTAATTTCTATTTTCATTGTATCTTCTACAATCCCGATTATTTTATTGTGTCTGTTTATGCTTTACAATACAGCGGATGTATTGAGAAGAAATACGGCAACGCTGATGCAGAACAGCTTAAAGCAGTTGGATGATAATATGCAGGTGCAGTTTGAAGCATACGAAGATGTCTTGTATCAGATGTATACAAATGATGATGTGGTGGAATGGGTAGATAAATTGAATGCACAGGAAGATATCCCGGTGACCATCAGCCAGTTGCGTCGTTATCTGGGTGCGATCTTAAATTCCAAAGAATATATCCGCTCTATTACGATCATTACGGAATCCGGTATGGAAGTAACCTACGACCAGATAACTGCAACGACCTATAAAAATTCATGGATCGGCAATTTCAGTATGTCGATGGACGCGTTGTATGAAGAAATATCCAGCGACAGCAAAACGCATGTTTACGCTACGGAATATGGCACTAATTTTGCGAATGAAGACTATTATCTGTTTCATTTTGGACACCGCATTATTGATTACCGGGATTTGGAGAAACAGAATGGAATTATTATTTTAAGTCTGGATGAAGATATGCTGCGGCAGATTCTGGAATCCCCGTCAGGGCAGGAGCAAATGATTAGCGCTAATTTTTTGTTGGATGGAAACGGACGCGTCATCTCCTGCATGGACAAAGAAAAAATAGGCATGGTATTTCATAAAGAAACGGAAAAACAGATGGATGCTTATAAAGCATTTGCCGGTGAAATGCTGCAGTTAAACAAGGATTATATATCAGTATATTCCTATATGGATCAAAATCTTCAGTGGGAAATTGTCAGTGTGACAGACCAGAGCATCTATATGAAAGAAATTTATCATAAGTTTTGTGTTATTGCCCTGATTTGTGTGCTCTTATTGGGGTTTACACTGTTTATAACGTGGAAACTGTCCGGACAGTTGGTGGAGTCAGTCAATATGGTGGTTGATTCCATGAAAAAAGCGGGCGCCGGAATTTTACAGATAAGAGTTCCGATTGCAGAGAAAATGCCGCTGGAGATTGAGGCAATCGCGCTTCAGTTCAACGGAACCCTGGAAAAGCTGGCATATGCGCAGGAGAAAGAAAAGGAAGCAAATGAGAGAAGACAGCAGGCTGAGATCAGGGCATTGGAAGCCCAGATAAATCCCCATTTCCTTTATAACACGTTAGATACAATCAACTGGATGGCAATTGACAGAGGTGAGTTTGATATCAGTAATACGATCAATTCTCTGGCAAACATATTGAGGTATGCTATAACGGATATCAACGGCATCGTCTGTGTGAGAGATGAAATGGAATGGCTGAAGAAATATATTTATTTACAGCAATTTCGTTTAAAAAATAAATTTATCCGAAAAATAGAAGTATCACCGGAGATCATGGAATGTAAGATTCATAAACTTCTTTTGCAACCTTTTGTTGAAAATGCCATTATCCATGGTTTTAAAGGAGAACAGGAACAATATATTCTGGAAGTGCGTTTAACCAGGGAGGGAGATTATCTGCAAATTGTAATCAGTGACAATGGATGGGGAATGGAACCCTCAATTGTAGAGAAGCTGAATCTTGGACAACCGATTAAAACAGCGGAAAAGAGTCATATTGGAATGGATAATGCAATGATGCGGCTTCACATGTATTGCAACGGACAGGAAAAGGTAACAGTAAAAAGTGAATTAGGCAAAGGAACAGAAGTTACATTGTTGTTACCGTTCAAAATAAGTAATTGACTTTAGAATTTCCCCCTATTTTCAAGATTTATTGAGTTTTATTTTCCCGTATAAAATTTACAATATAGATATCAACACAAGAAAATAATTTTAGGAGGAAAAAACATGAAAAGGTTAGTAGCATTAGCAATGACAGTCTGTTTAGTTGGTACAATGCTAGTAGGCTGCGGTGCAAAAGAAAGTACGAGCGAAACGAAAGTAGAAGTAAATGAGGCGGCAGAGTCCACAGATGAAACAGGAAGCACAGAAAGTGTGGATACGGCAAGTGCTCAGGCGGCATCGGGGAATGTAACCATTTGGTATTACTGGGAGACCGAAGGACATCAGAAAGCGCTCAGCCATATTGTAGAAGAATTTAATTCTTCTCAAAGTGATATTACGGTAGAAGCGAAATACGTACCATTTGCTGATTTTAAGAAACAGCTTTCCATCGGAGCATCAGCAGATGAATTACCGGATATCGTTATTCTGGACAATCCGGATCATGCGGCATATGCGGCAATGGGAATCTTCGCAGATCTGACGGGAAGATTTGATGTCAGCACGTATTATGACGGGCCCGTTAATTCCTGTACATTGGACGGAAAGCTTTACGGAGTGCCATTTGGAAGCAACTGTTTGTTATTGTTCTATAATGAAGACATGTTAAAAGCAGCCAATTGTGAAGTCCCTACCACATGGGAAGAATTACAGCAGGTTGCAGAAGCCTGCACAACAGATACCGTTTCCGGTTTTGCACACTGTGCATTGCAGAATGAAGAGGGAACCTTCAACTTCTTACCCTGGGTATGGTCAACAGGCGCATCTTCTTATGAAATCAATTCGGAAGGAGGTATCAAAGCGTTAACGGCTGTTAAGAATCTGGTAGATTCCGGAGCCATGACCAAGGAAGCGATCAACTGGACACAGGGTGATACCATGCATCAGTTTATTGCAGGAAATCTTGCAATGATGATCAATGGTACATGGCAGGTGCCGACTATGAGAGAAGAAGTTCCCGACTTAAACTGGAACGTAGCCCCGATTCCGATGGATGCACAGCAGGCATCAGGTCTTGGCGGTGAAAATTATGCGGTAATCGCCGGCGGAAATGAAGAAGCAGCTATCGCTTTCTTAGAGTATGCCACAAGCGAGGAAACCTGTCTTTATATGATGAATGCAATGGGATATATTTCTTCCAATTCCACCATTGCAGAGGGACAGTTTGAAGGGGACCCGGTATATGAAGCATTCGTAGAAGAGATGAACTATGCAGGAGCCAGAGGTCCTTTGCCGGAATGGCCGGACATTTCCAATGCAATTTCTTTAGCATTTAATAAAGTGATTACAGGTGCAAGCACACCAGAGGAGGCGGCTGCAGAAGCACAGAGTACCATTGATGGGATTTTGGGAAATTAGTTGATTTGGGAAAGAAGCATGTAGTAAAGCATATATCATTTAGTAACGCCAGACTTTTTGCTGGCGTTACTTATTTCATAATAGAAAGGAATTTGCAAAATGACTGGTAAAATTAGAGTGCAAGACAAATTTTGGAAATATTACAGAGAAGTTGTCCGAAAGGATATGATTCCATACCAGTGGAAAGTATTAAATGATGAAATTGCTATTAAAATAGAGAGAGAGCGTAATGATGATTCCATTCCAAATGAAAAAAGTCATGCAATAGAAAATTTCAAGATTGCCGCTGGTCTGAAAACGGGAAATCATTATGGCTGGGTTTTTCAAGACAGTGATGTATACAAATGGCTGGAAGCAGTTGCATATTCCTTAAATGAGTATATGGATGAAGACTTAAAAGCACTTGCTGACAGTGTAGTAGATTTGATCGCAGCAGCGCAGGAAGATGACGGATATTTGGGTACATATTTTACCATCGAAGCTCCTGAACGTAAGTTGAAACGTTTAGGAGAAAGCCATGAATTATATTGTGCAGGACATTTTATGGAAGCGGCGGTTGCTTATTATGAAGCGGTAAAGAGTGAAAAGGTACTCACGGTTGCTTGTAAATTAGCGGATTATATCGGGCGACATTTTGGGGAAGAAGAGGGTCAGATTCATGGCTGCGATGGCCATGAAGAAATTGAGATCGGATTAGCTAAGCTATACCGTGCCACAGGGGAAGCTAAATATTTGGAATTGAGCAAATATTTTTTATATATCAGAGGTACTGACCCGGAATTCTTTTTGAGACAGAAAGAAGAGGAAAAAGAAAGTACACCGCTGATTGCAGGATTAGAGAAATTTCCTTTAAGCTATTGTCAAAATCATAAACCTCTTCTGGAGCAGGATACGGCAGAAGGACATGCGGTCAGATTGGTATATATGTGTACCGCAATGGCGGATGTGGCTGCGCTGACGAATGACGAAAAACTGTTTGCTGCCTGTAAGAAAATATGGCGGAATATTGTAGATAAACGAATGTATATTACCGGTGGAATTGGTTCTACGGTGATAGGAGAATCATTTACCTTTGATTATGACTTACCGAATGATACCATGTACTGTGAAACCTGCGCATCAGTGGGGTTGGTCTTTTTTGCCGGACGGATGTTGGAGAATGAGTTAAGAAGTGAGTACGGAGACGTGATGGAACGAGCCTTGTACAATACGGTATTATCGGGAATGGCATTAGATGGAAAGCATTTTTTCTATGTAAATCCTCTGGAAGCGATTCCGGAGAGTTCTGCAAAAGATCCGGCGAAGAGTCATGTAAAATGTGTGAGGCCGGAATGGCTGGGGTGTGCCTGCTGTCCGCCGAACCTTGCCAGACTTCTGGCATCACTGGAGAAATATATTTATGTACAGCGTGAAGGTACGATTTTTGCAAATCTGTTTATGAACTGTGACGGTGAGTTTACCGTGCATGGGAATCCGGTTTTCATACAGCAGGAAACCGATTACCCGTGGGGAAGTGTGAAAAATCCATATGCGGAAGAATGGCAGGGTAATATAAAATTTAAAATAAATTGTAAAAAAGAAACGGAATTTACTCTTGGCATCCGTATTCCGAACTGGGCGAATGAATATGTTGTGCGAGTAAACGGTAAAGAAGAAGCAGTTGAGAAGGCGGATGGTATTGTTTCAATTACGAAAGTATTCCAAAATGACATAATAGAAGTTTCTCTGGATATGAAGATTGAAACATGGAATGCCTGCCTATATGTGAGAAATGATATAGGTAAAGTGGCAGTATCACGTGGTCCCATTGTGTATTGCATGGAGGAAGCTGATAACGGTAAGTACCTTCATTTGTTATCCATTGGGAAACATGCGGAATTTACCTATCATTTTGACTCTGATCTATTAGGCGGTGTGGGAGTTATTAAAACGAAGGGCTATGCACATATGCTGCCTCCACAGAAGGAACTGCCCTTATATCAGAAGCAGAGAGAAGTGGTGGAAACGAGAGAAAAAGAGTTGATGCTGATTCCGTATTATGCATGGGCAAACCGTGGAGAGAATGAAATGCAGGTATGGATCAGACAGGAAAGGTAACGTGATATATGAACCGGTATTTTCATTCGAAAAGGAATCTGTTCAGCATCCGAAACAAAATCGCAGTATGTTTTCTTGTACCATTGCTCTTTATGATCATTATTGGTGTAACTGCCTATAGGAAAGCAGAAGACGGAATGAGCCGGAAATATCAGGAATCCACGTTACAGACTGTGAAAATGGCAACAGAATATGTGGATATGAGCTGTGAATTTATTGAGGCAGAGGGAATGAAATATGCCTTTGATGAAGACCTGAACCAATATTTTAAAGGGGTACTGACAGATGCTGCACAGAAAAAAGCTATGACAAGCAGGATCCAATCCGATATGTTAACTTCACAGACTGTAAATCCATTTATCAGCAATGTTCATATTATCTCGCGCGAAGGGATTCCCATGTTGTTTTCTAAAACAGGGTATACAGTGGACGGATTTTTCAATGCATACTATGATTCTGTAAGTGTGGATGGTATGTTTGACAAGTGGATTGATCATCATGATGTGTTGGACAGCAATTTAGAACTTGCATCTGAAGAATATATTCTATCCTATGAAGTGATTGCAGAGGCAGGAAATGCTTGTATTGTGGTAGATATCAAGCGGTCGGCAGTCAGAGATTTTCTACAGAATCTTGATATGGGAGAGGGCGGTATCATTGGATTTGTTACAAAAGACGGTAGGGAAATCATTTGCAAAAGCCAGACCTATGAAACGGAAAGTTCCATAACAGATGGGGAGTTTAGGTTTTATGACCAGAAATTCTTTACGGAAGCTATGGAAGGAGAAGCATTGGAAGGGAGCGAAGAAATAAGTTTCCAGGGAAAAGATTACTTTTTCATTTTCAGCAGAAGCGAAGAAACAAAGGCCGCTGTCTGTGCTCTGGTTCCGAGTGAAACAGTAACATCACAGGCACAGGAGATTAAGGTGTTAACAACATGGCTGGTTATTGTGGCGTGCATGATTGTGCTGATCATCGGCATTGTAATCGTAGCAGGTATTCAGAATAATATGAAGCATCTTTCAGGTAAATTCGGAGAAGTGGCGAATGGAGATTTGACTATACAGATATTGGCTAGAGGTCATGATGAATTTGGGGATTTGGCATGCAGTGCAGCACATATGATCAAGAATACCAAAAAACTGGTTCATAAAGTTGCCAACGCGACTAGTCAGCTGGAAGAATCTGCGCAAGATGTGGAGCATGTATCAAGAGTGATTGATATATGTTCACAGAATATTACAACCGTGATCAGTGATATCAATAAAGGTATGGAGAGACAGTCTCAACATGCACAGGGGTGTGTTGTCAAAACCGATGTGTTGTCTAAGGAGATGCAGGAGGTCAGCCGGATTGCCTGGCAGGTAGAAAAGTTGGTTGATGAGACAGACAATATGATTCAGAAAGGAATGGATATTGTGCAGTTGCTTGGCAGTAGAGCAAAAGAGACGATTACGATTACTGTTCAGGTAAGAGAAAGTATCGAGGCGCTGCGTAAAGAATCGGAAACGATCAATAAATTTGTGGAGGCGATTACTGATATTTCAAAACAAACGAATCTCCTTTCCCTAAACGCTTCGATCGAGGCGGCGCGAGCAGGAGAAAACGGAAAAGGATTTGCAGTAGTGGCGGAAGAAATCCGTAAGCTTGCAGATGATTCTGCAGTGGCAGCAGGCGAAATCCGTAACAATGTAGCTCATATTGCAACATACACGATGCACAGTGTGGAGAGTGCGGAACAGGCTGGGATTATGGTTGATATGCAGGGAGAGACAGTGGAAGAAGCTGTGGCAGTATTCAGGGAAATGCAGACCAGAATGGGACAGCTGGTTAAGGGATTGAAAGAGATTGTAAATAGTACCGGGAAAGCGGATGCGGAAAGAAAAGACACCGTTTTAGCTGTAAAGGATATTTCCGATATTATTGAGGAAACCGCAGACAGTGCAAGAATAGTAAATGAGATTGCATCAAAGCTGCTTGCAAATGTAGATAATCTAAGCAATACGGCGAACACACTTGGCAAAAATATGGAAGAATTGAAAAGTGAGATCTCTGTATTTAAGATTTAAGTATATTGTTTTCTGGATATGGAAATACTTGTTCTAAAGAATGGACCGGTACACGTATGAAGATACGGCATCGGTCAATAAGACAGGGTAGAACATATCCGGAAAGGAAACAGACTATGGAATTTAGAAACAGTGAGACGAAGGATAATCTGATGCGTGCTTTCGCGGGAGAGAGCCAGGCACGAAACCGCTACACGATCGCGGCAGCTCAGGCGCAAAAGGAGAACCTGCACGTGATATCAGCGGTGTTTCATTTTACCGCGGAGCAGGAAAAGGAACATGCGGAGATTTTCTACCGCTATTTAAGTGAACTGTCCGGCGAAAATATCGCGGTTGATGGCGCGTATCCGGTGGATCTTGCCAAAGATGTAGCCGGACTTCTCAGGATGGCGCAGCACAATGAATACGAAGAGCACGACGATGTGTATCAGAAATTTGCCGATAAAGCCGAGGAAGAGGGCTTTCGGAATATTGCGGCTTCCTTCCGCAGCATTGCTGAGATTGAGAAGGTGCACGGCAATCGGTTTGGCGAATTTGCGGAACTGTTAGAGCAGGGTAAGTTGTTTGTATCCGATGTGGAAACAGCCTGGATGTGCTTAGAGTGTGGGAATATCATCTACGGAACCAAGGTGCCGGAACAATGCCCGGTATGTCATCACGACAAAGGATTTTTTGTTCGTCTGGAGCTCGCCCCTTATACCGGACAATGCTGTGTTTCAAAATAGTGATATGGCATCGGGAAAAGGCATAGGAAAAAGCGATGACAGAAAAGAGAATAGGAGAAAAAGAATAGGATTTTATATTAGAACGAGCGCAGACAAGAAAGCCTGCGCTCGTTTTCCATTTTACATCTCGCGGTTTACAGCTCTTCCAGCACAATAAAATCCCAATCCTGCAATGTCAGGATATCGCCTTCTGATACCGTCACAGAACCGTCGCATCCGGTCTCAGATGCTGCGGTATCAGCTTTGCTTTGCAGCAGAACAGCCGCATCCTGACCGTGATAGTTCAAAGTGCGCGGTGTGTCGGAATAATTAAAGTAATAGCGGATTTCTTTTCCCAGATCATTTGTTCCTTTTTTAAGAACCACCGGATAACTGATCTCCGGCACATCTATTTGTGCCTGTTCGCAAACAGAACGCAGCAGGTCTTTGAGCAGATCAGTGTCCTCGAAATAACAGCCAATATACGTGGCGGTACCCTTACCGTACTGATTCTGTGTAATGGCAGCATAGGTATTCCACTGGGAATGGTCGTAAGATGCCAGTACACGGGCTGTCTCAGGTATCAGTAATTCCATCCAATAGTGTACGCTGCCGCTGGCAGCAGCCGTACTGACGGAACGGGGAAATGCAATATCCGTCAGTCCTACATTGACTCCATCGGTAAATTGATCATATGTCATACCAAACACTTCTGTCAGTCCATGGGGCTGGTCGTCATGATAGATTTTTAACATTTTATCAGCAAACGCGGTTTTAAAGGTAGAAATCAGATTTCCGCCGTTTCTGACATAGGCGTCCAATGCACTGACAAGCGTGTCGCTGACACTGTAGAGTGCAGGAGTCACAAGTATCTCATATTGACTGAATAAGTCAATATCATTCTCGGAGAGAATATCACATTCTATATTCATTTCATAGAAGGTGTCAAAGAGCCAGCGGAAGATGTCGTTGTAAGCCAGATCGTTGTGGATCTTAAACCACTGCAAAGCGGTCAGACATTCGTTGTTCAGCACAAAAGCCACAGGGCAGGTCTTACGCAGATTCTTCAGGTGCGCACCGTATTTCTTAAAGTCGGCGCCGATGCGGCAGGCTTCCCTGTAAGTGGCGTTTTCTTTCAGGTTATGGCTTAAGACGCCTTTCCAGTAGGATTCCACGGCGTTATGGATGGAATGCCAGTGCCAGTACATCACGGAATCAGCGCCCGATGCAAGATGGCTGAATGCCTGCATGCGCAGCTGGTTCGGATAGTGCAGCCAGCCGTGGTTGCCCTGGGCTTCGGTTTCCAGAACCAGGTAGTTGTCCTTTTTCAGGGAACGGGCGATGGCGCCGCCCATGGCGATCTCCTTGCCGGTCAGATCCTGGGCGGAATGATGATAGATATCGCATCCGGCGACTGTCAGCGCCTTAGCGGCATCCCATTGGTTGATGTCCGGCTGCAGACCGTAGGAATAGTCCCGCCACTCATAGTCGAAATTCTGGGTGATGAACTGATCCGGGCGGGCATATTCGGACACGATGGCGCTTTGCCATGCCAGAAAATCAGCGGCAAGCTTGCGCTGGAATTTGCTGTATTCGGCGCCCAGACTGCCGTTGATCGTGCCGCGTACGTCCGGGAAATCTTCCCAACTGTTGATGCGGTTGCTCCAGTAATCCAGTCCCCACGCGTCATTTAAGGCGTCCAGATCATCCTGGAACAGTTCCCTGATATAAGCAACGAATTTAGCCTGTGCGTAAGTGGAGCAGGTGTCATAGGCTTTGGTCTCGTTATCAAGCTGGAAGCCGATGACATGGTCATAGGGCTGCACTTCCTCCATCAGTCTGCGGATGATGATTTCCGCATGTTTCAGATACATCGGATGGGTGATATCCATATTCTGTCTGCGGCCGTAGCGTTCGGGACCGCTGTGGGTTTCCGTTAGGATATCGGGATATTTGCGGGCAAGCCATGTGGGAACCGCATAGGTGGGTGTACCGATGATCACCTGAATGTTGTGCCGGGCGGAAGCTTGCAGCATCCTGTGCAGATGGGTAAAATCGAAATTCCCCTCCTGCGGCTCCCAAGTGCTCCACGTGGATTCCGCGATGCGAATCACGTTCATACCGGCTTTTTCCATCATTTCCATGTCTGTCTCAATACGGTCTACGGGCAGATATTCGTCATAGTATGCCGTACCGAAGAGAAGCTTGTCTGTTTTCATAAGAAATACCATCCTTTCTGAGATTGCTTTGCGTAGGCATCAGACCCTTTGAGCCGGGCTGATGATATAACGGTTATATCAATGCAATATATCCAAAAATTACAATATTTATTGTACAAAAAAGATATTGCATAGTCCAGTACTATCTGCTACGCTAATGTGAAAAAGCAACCGATTGCGCATTATCAGAGTTGTGATATGGTGATCCGGTCAGCGGATCAGGGGAGCCGCGAAACCGGATGGCGCAGTATAGCGGAAAATAAAGCATGAGAGGAAGTTATGGAGGAGAAAAATTTAACCATCAATGATATAGCGGAGGAATTGGGCGTATCCAAAACTACCGTTTCCCGCGCCATATCCGGTAAGGGAAGAATCGGGGAGCAGACACGCAGGAAAGTGCTGGACTATATCGAAGCCCATAATTACAGACCGAATGTGATCGCGAAGGGACTGGCACAGAATAAGACCTTTAATATCGGGCTTGTTCTGCCGGGCGATTATAATATTGTAGAACTGCCCTTTTTCCAGAACTGCATGATGGGTATTTGCAAGCTTGCTTCCGAAAGAGATTATGATGTGTTGATTTCCATGGTAACAGCACAGAATATTTCCCAGCTTGAGCGGGCGGTGACGAATCATAAGATAGATGGTGTGATTCTGACAAGGACACTGACAGAGGACGCGCCAATGCGGTATCTTAAGGAAAACGGGATTCCTTTCGTGGCAATCGGTAGTACGGATGATGATACGGTGATCCAGATTGATAATGACCATAGAAATGCCTGCCGGGAACTGACCCGCAACCTGTTAGGGCAGGGTGTGAAGAAGATTGCCCTGGTCGGCGGCGACGAAAGCTATATTGTTACCGGAAACCGTCTGCGGGGCTTTCAAGACGCCTTTGAAGATATGCCGCAGTGGCAGGGCAGCAGGGAAATGTTCTTAAATATCGAGGACGGTAAACAGGTAGACGGTATTGTGGAGCAGCTTCTTGCAGGAGAATTTGAGTGTATTGTGGCGATGGATGATTTTTTGTGTAACTGCGTGCTGGATTCCTTGCAGCGAAGGGATGCGGATGTGCCCGGACAGGTACAGGTGGGGTCCTTCTATGACAGTACTTTTCTGGCGAATCATATGCCTTCTGTTACCTCCATCCGCTTCGATGTGGAGGAACTGGGCAGGAAAGCCTGTGAGCTGCTTCTTGGACTTCTGGAAGGGGACGCGGTGGAACGGCGCACGCTCTTAGGGTACGAAGTGAGGATGCGGCGTTCCACGAGATAGGATACGGTTTTCAAAATCAATCTTTACCTGAAATGAAATTCACAGTATAATGTAAGTATGGTTATCAACCATGATTTTATAGAAGGTAAAGGAGATTACAGTATGGCAAACAGATTTGTATTGAATGAAACATCTTATCACGGAGCGGGGGCAATCCGTGAGATCGCTACGGAGGCACAGGGAAGAGGCTTTGCGAAAGCATTTGTGTGTTCCGATCCGGATTTGGTTAAATTCGGTGTGACAGCCAAGGTTCTGATTGTTTTGGATGAGGCCGGACTTGCTTATGAATTATATTCCAACATTAAGCCCAATCCGACTATTGAAAACGTACAGACCGGTGTGGAAGCTTTTAAGAAATCGGGTGCTGATTATCTGGTTGCAATCGGCGGCGGTTCTTCCATGGATACAGCCAAAGCAATCGGTATTATCATTAACAATCCTGAATTCGAGGATGTAGTAAGTTTAGAGGGTGTTGCACCGACTAAGAATAAATCCGTTCCGATTTTTGCAGTACCGACGACTGCGGGAACAGCAGCAGAGGTAACGATTAACTACGTTATCACGGATGCAGCCAAGAACCGTAAGATGGTATGTGTTGATCCGAAGGATATTCCTGTAGTGGCATTTGTTGACCCCGAGATGATGTCCTCTATGCCGAAGGGCTTAACGGCAGCAACCGGAATGGATGCGCTGACCCATGCTATTGAAGGATACATAACCGCAGGCGCATGGGAATTATCCGATATGTTCCATTTGAAAGCAATAGAGATTATTTCCCGTTCCTTAAGAGGTGCGGTAGCTAATACACCGGAAGGAAGAGAAGACATGGCACTTGGACAGTATGTGGCAGGCATGGGCTTCTCCAATGTAGGTCTTGGCATCGTGCATTCCATGGCACACCCACTCGGCGCTTTATATGATACACCTCATGGTATTGCGAATGCGATTATTCTTCCTACCGTTATGGAGTACAACGCAGAGGCAACCGGAGAGAAATACCGTGAAATCGCAAGAGCTATGGGCGTTGACGGTGTTGACGGCATGAGTCAGGAAGAGTACAGAAAGGCTGCCATCGATGCGGTTAAGAAATTATCTCAGGATGTAGGTATTCCTGCTGACTTAAAGGAAATCGTGAAGAAGGAAGATATTCCGTTCCTCGCACAGTCTGCTTATGACGATGCCTGCAGACCGGGCAATCTGAAGGAGACAAGCGTAGAGGATATTACCAAGTTATATGAATCCTTAATCTAGTACAGAATAGCCTGATAAAGCAAACAGTACAGAAGTCCGGCATGTGTGAAAACATGCCGGGCTTTGTCAATTTGGCGCAAACTGCAATAAATGGATGCTTACAAGATGTCGGGAACAGGCAGTATCTTGACATACTTGTTTCTATGATTTAAAATGCATATAATTGCTGGCAGAAGTCAGCGCCGGATGCCAAGCATCTGAATCTGTATTTTTGTGAGCGCGTAATAGATTGCAGGCTGACAAAGATCTGATATGTTGAGAACATAGAAAGAACACATAGAAAAATAAAGAACAGAAACACAGTATTGCCAGGAAGGTAACCGGGGCACGAAGCCCTGCCGATTGCTTTGCTGGTTTCTTTATGTGTCGGGAAACCGTTCGAACCGGATTTTTAAGCAAGGGGCAGGCCAAGGCTCAAGAATCCGCTATGAAGTAAGAGAAAGAAAAGAGGTAATAGGAATTATGAAACAGACCAAAAATTTAGTATTATCGGCATTATTTATTGCGATCGGTATTATCCTGCCGTTTTTTACAGGGCAGATACCGCAGATCGGCAGTATGCTCTGCCCTATGCACATTCCGGTCATATTATGCGGCTTTATCTGCGGCTGGCAGTATGGATTGGCAGTGGGATTTGTCACACCGCTTCTGAGAAGTGTTATGTTTGGCATGCCGCCCATTATGCCCACAGCAACGGCGATGGCATTTGAACTGGCAGTGTACGGTGTGGTGACAGCGTTTCTCTACCGCAGGCTGCCGAAGAAGAATTCTTATTTGTATGTGAGCCTGATCGGCGCTATGCTTGCGGGACGCGTAGTGTGGGGACTTGTCAGCATTGTGCTGTACGGGATGACCGGTAAGAGTTTTACTTTCCGGATATTCTTATCGGGTGCTGTCCTCAATGCGATTCCGGGAATTATCCTGCAGATTGTTTTAATTCCTGTTATTATGATGGCCCTGAAAAAAGCGGGAGTATTGAATGCATATGCGGCAGAAGAAAGAAATTGAGGAGATTCTGCGCAGGCGGAAAAAGACGGAGCCGCCTGAACAGATGACGGATATGATATATTCTCTCTGTTGTGTTATTGACAGTCTGCTATGGGAACGGGACAAGGAACAGCGTAAAGTCAATATTGCTATTGACGGTCCCTGCGGCGGCGGTAAGAGCACGCTCGGAGCGGTTTTGCAGGAAGTGTATGACTGCAATCTGTTCCACATGGACGACTTTTTCCTGAGGGTGGAGCAGAGAACACCCATGCGCTATCGGGAGCCTGGCGGCAATGTGGATTATGAGAGGTTTAAGGCAGAGGTATTGGATCATTTGTCGGATACGGAAGGGATAGCGTACCGAAGATTTGACTGCGGTACCATGAGCATGGAAGAAAGCCGGAGAGTCCCCTGCAATAGACTGAATATTATAGAAGGATCTTATAGCTGCCATCCCTATTTCGGCGAAGTCTATGCTTTACGTATTTTCGTGGATATCGATCCTGACAGACAGCGGGAGCGTATTATTGCCCGCAGCGGGGAAGGGATGTGGGGACGTTTCGAAGCAGAGTGGATTCCTATGGAACATAAGTATTTTGATACCTTCAGGATTCGTGAGAAGTGCAGAGATGTGCGGATGAATCTGTAAGAGAAGACAAGCAGGCAGTTGGTATTAAAGCTGTAAGCAGTATATACACAGGTACATCTGCCGGTAAGAATATATACAGAATAAGATGTTATCAGAAGAGCACATTAGAATTGGCAGACATAGGAGAATAGATAAAGCGGAGTCCGCGCTTACAGCATGGACTCTATTTTATCTATTGCAAGTTTAATATACTCGCTCATGGGAGCTTCCCCGCATCCGGCAACAAAGTGGTTGCAGCGGTTGGTGGGAATCAGCACCTTGAACGCTTTGCTGGCACCCACTGCAACAGCAATCGCCGGGGTAATCTCCCCCAACAGTGCATTGGCGAAGACGATGCCGATGGGGCCGATGATGATATCCGAATCGGCCGCGTTGACGATGGCGGCATTTTCACCGGTAGCGCCGTATTCCGCTCCAGCTTTCAGCATGGCGGAAGTGGCGATGCTGTTGGTGCCGATGGCATATAATTCTAATTCCTTATGTTTTTCTTTTAATTGTTCTATGATGGTTCTGCCGATGCGGCCGCCCTGACCGTCTATGATTGTGATCTTCATGTGGATTTCCTTTCTGATTTCATGTTTTTTAGGCTAAAAGCATGTGATTGTTTAAAACTGCCCTCTACAGCGTAAACTGTATGAAACGGCAGCAGTGCTGTCGATGCTGTACATTCCGCCGCGTTTACGAATTGTTACCATTAAATCATATTGCTTCTGTGTGTGCAAGATAAATCCCCTTTTTTTGCCGGTAAATTCCTCCCCTAAGTTATAAGAAGCATTCTTTTGTGCAAAATACATAATTATAGAAATTCCATTTTGTCAAAAACAACATTGACATCTTCTGTGCAATTTGTTATTCTAAACACATGAACAACCGATTGCGCAAAGTAAAAATGACTAATGCCATAGCATTTAGCTTAGGCGCAGCAGGAAATAGAAATCATATTCAATCATTTAAAACAATGGAGGGCACGGGAATGGATAAGTTTATCGTTAACATCATCCATCGTCCGGAGATGGTACCTGAGTACGCAGAGAAGGTTACCGGACACGGCAAAGAAGAAGATATCGGAAGAAAGGAACTTCTGACAGAGTCTCTTGATATCTTCAAGACACAGCAGTCTATCGCACACAAGAACGGTCTTAAGACCACGATTCAGATGACATATGCTTCACTTTTTAATGATGAGGCAGTAGCGCTTGCTAAGGAAGACCATGAGAAATACGGTGACGAGATCGCATTATCCTTACTGGGGCTCCCTTGCGAAGAGTTCCGTGAGAAATACAAGACGAAGGATTTCTGTATCTGGATGTTTTCCATGGAAGACAAGAAATCTATCGTAGATGATGTGTTCGGCAAGTTTAAAGACAGATTCGGCTTCTATCCGGAATCTACAGGTTCCTATTATTTGGATGCTGATCTTGTAAATTATATCAAAGAAAAATATCCGATGGTAAAATGTGCCGTTGCAACCTGCTGGGAGGAAGGCCCTAAAGCTTACCATACCTGCAATAATTCCTGGTACACCTTCATGGACGGCGGCCCATGGGCACCATGGATTCCGAGTAAACAGAATGTTCATGCTCCTGCAGCCAATGAGGCAGAGGATTCCGGTATTGTAGCGATCCCTCACTTATCCCGTGACCTGATCGCATGTTATGACGGCAACGGTTCTAACTTCGGTACCCATCCGCAGAATGTACTGCGCAGTATGTGTTATGACTCTAAGACATGGGAGTACCCTTATATGTACAACCTGATCGATCAGTTCCGGTCTCTGGCTAAGTACAATAACGGTTATGCATACAATATGATGTTCGTAGGACCCGGCTGGATGAATAAGATGGGACGCTGGGAAGCTCCTTATGAGCTGCTTTTAAAATCCTATGAGGACGGCATGGCTTACTACGGTAAGTTAAAGAAGGAAGGTCTGTTAGATGACATGACTATGGCTGAGTTTGCAGATTACTTCCGTGCACACAGAACCTTCACAGAACCGGAATGCGCTCTTTGGAGAGATATCTTATACGGATCTGATAAGCAGTTGTTCTGGTATTGCGATCCTTACATGAGAGTCTGCGCTAACATGGATCAGGGCGGTGCCATCGTAGACCTTCGTCCTTACGCAGCGAAATTAGAGTGGCCGGTAGGTATCGGTACGAAGCATGTAACAGATGCCTCCTATCCGTTCTTAATTCAGGAGAAATACAGAGCCGGATATTTCACACACTATGCCGGTGAAGGTACGGTAAGAAGTGCGAAATTGGTACACAACGGTGAGGAAGTAGACCTGTGCCTGTGCAGAACCAAAGCACATTTCTCACAGGAAGGCAATACAAGAATCCTTACACTGGACCCTGTAGACATCGAGTTCTATGATTTAACAGTCAAATTACAGACTAAGATGTACTTCGAGGAAGGCAGTTCCAATATCAAGATTGAGAGAACCGTTTTAGAGATGAGTGATCCTGCGGCAGAAGTAGAAATCAACGAATACATGGTAGCCTGCTACGGTACCACAGAGTATTCTGAGGATATGAGCAATATAAAATTATCCGTAACAGACGGTACGAACACAGAGAAGATCGACTATGCATATAAGTGCCGTGAGGCACAGATGCCGGGTGCAACAGAGGCAGTAGCGGTTGTTCCTGAGATCGAGACAAGAGTATCCATAAGCTGTGAGAAGAAAGATGCGGTAGGTTACATCAAGGAAGGTTATGCGTTCTCACCGATGTTCACATTAGGTTACACAACCAAGTTAAAAGATAAGGAGGTATTTGCAACATGGCTCAATCTGGCAAAGGCAAATTAAATTACAGATGTCCCTCCTGCTTTATGAGAGACTTAGATATTGATATGTTCTATGACAAGGACAAGAAGGAATACCACTGCATCCGCTGTCAGTATGTAGGATCAGAGGAAGACGTGCTGGAGAAAAACGAATTAGTACGTTTCCGTTACAAAGCAGCAATGAAACGCTTTACAAAATTTGATTTCGACTGATTAAGGAGACACCACCATGAAATACATGAAAGGTATGGATCTCTCCACCTTGAAAGAGGTGGAGAGCCTTGGCGGTAAATTCTACGATCACGGCGTAGAAAAGGATGTCTTTGATATCCTGAAAAGTTATGATGTGAATGCTGTCCGCCTCCGTTTGTGGAATGATCCGTATACGGAAGACGGTGTTCCTTACGGGGCAGGAACCAATGACCTGCCCACTACGATTGAGCTTACGAAGCGTGCACTGGATCATGATATGGAAGTATTGTTAGATTTTCATTACAGTGATTTTTGGGCTGATCCGGGCAAACAGCGCGTGCCGAAAGCCTGGCGAGGAATGAATGTAGACGAATTGGAGCAGGCGGTTTATGATTTTACAGTAGACACCCTGAAAGCCATGAAAGAGGCTGATGCGTTCCCGACACTGGTTCAGGTAGGAAATGAACTGACTAACGGTACGCTTTGGCCCTTAGGTAAGAAGCCTGAGTATGATAATCTGGCACGTTTTATCAGTGCGGGAATCCGCGGTGTCAAGGCAGTGGATGCTAAGATGCCTATTATGATCCATCTGGATAACGGCGGCAACAATGAAATGTACCGTGACTGGTTTGATCATTATATAGAGCGGGGGGAGGATTTCGATATCATCGGCTTATCCTATTATCCGTTCTGGCATGGTTCTTTGGATGACTTGAAGAATAATATGAATGATCTGGCGGTCCGTTACGGTAAGGAACTGATGATTGCAGAGGTTTCCATGGGATTTACCATGGAAGATTATGCGGAGTATGAGAAATTAGGACCTGACGAGCGTAAAGGTTATGCGACGAAGCCTGAGCTTGCGGCGAAGGTACCGTTTCCGATGACGAAAGAAGGTCAGAAGGATTTCTTGCAGGCATTATTCGATGTGATTAAGCAGGTACCTGACGGTAAAGGCAAAGGCTATTTTTACTGGGAGCCTGCGTGGATTCCGGTACCCGGTTCCGGCTGGGCGACAGAGGGAGCCTTAGCTTATATCGAAGAAAAAGGCCCCTGCGGCAATGAATGGGCGAACCAGGCACTGTTTGATTATGACGGAAATGCACTTCCGGCATTGGAACTTATCAGGGATTACAAACCTTGACAGATATACAGATCGCTTCTAAGAAAACGCTTTGGCGGTTGATTTTCGAAGGATCAATTGCGGGCGAAGCATAGTCTTACTGATGGACACGTGATTGATGAGGGAATGCAGGGTATAGAATCCCGATTTCCCAAGCTCAATCCGATCCTGACGGACGGTAGTAAGCGGCGGGTTGAGCTTGGTAGAAAGCGGAATATCATCGAAACCGATGACGCTGATATCCTCCGGTACCCGGTAGCCCCGCAGTTTGCATTCCGTGATTACACCGGATGCGATCAGATCGTTGCCGCATAGGATTGCACTAATGCCCATGGAGAGCAGATTGCCTACGTGATCTTTGGCGGAATCTGCCACATAATAGCCGTAGGGCATGGTAGCCTCACTGAAAGGCAGATCGTGTGCAGTCATGCTGTCGATATAAGCCTGTCGGCGCTGTTCGGAAATCATAGAGTTGGCGGAACCGTTGAGCAGAGCGATACGGCGATGTCCAAGCTCCATCAGATGCACGATTGCATCGTCGATTCCCTCGAAGCTGTCAGTGCCGATATAACCCACATAGGGATTTTTCTTGATATAGTTATCAAATAGAACAGTTGGGATGTTAGTGGTGATGAACTGTTTCATCCACTCATCCTGAAGAGCAAAGCCTACCATGAAGGCACCTACGTATCCGTTTTTCAGCATATGGGTATCGTATTTTTCTGTGGATTGGAAAGATGGTGTAACAGGAAGAACTGTAACATCGTAGTTTTCGCGGAAAGCTACCTGACGGAAGCCGAGGATGATGTCATAGCCGAATTGTTCCGGTGTTTCATAGTCCATATTTTCCACGAAGATACAGAGTTTTCTGCGATCCTTGCCGCGCATTTGCTTGGTGGTGTAACCCATTTCCACAGCAGTGTCCAGTACTGACTGACGCAAGTGTTCGCTGATGTCGCTGGCGCCGTTTAAGCCTTTAGATACTGTGCTAACTGATATGCCGAGCTTGTTGGCGATGTCTTTGATGGTAGCCATAATTTCCTCCGTTTCGAAGCGTTTTCACCGACTTTCTAAGTGACAGAAACGCAATAAATCGATTGGTATAAGAGTAAGCATAAAAGAAAAATCGGTAGAATGCAAGGGAAGGATATTAATTTTCGAAAGATTTCGCAAATTTGTAATTTTTATACAAAATAGCATAAAAAAAACAGTTGATAATGGCAAAACACCTAAGAAAAACGATTTCCGTATTGACAATGCACATATTTGAGTGGTAAATTTGTATCAGATACGAAAGTTTACGAAAATGGAAATCAGAATCAGGACAGGCGTGCCGGTTTTTTCGGACGGCGAAAGAAAGGACTAGTCCTTTCTTTATATTCTATAAGTATAGAATATAAAACCTCTGTCCATCCATATTTGATATAAGGTGTGATTTTCATACTTTATATAGAAAAAGTAACATGGTTTCGTTAGGAAACTATACAAAGAAAGAGAGAGGAAAAAAGTTATGAAGAAGAAAGTATTGGCAACATTACTGGCAACAGCAATGGTAGCTGGCTGTCTCGCTGGTTGTGGCGGTTCTAACGACACAGCAGCAACAGAAGAAGCACCTGCAGCAGATGCAGCAACAGAAGAAGCAGCTCCTGCCGAGGATGCAGCAGAAGAAACAGCTCCTGCAGCAGACGCAGCAGCAGATCCGGTAGCTAACCTGATTGCAGCTACAACAGATACCGTAACATTAACAGTATGGGCATCTGAGGAAGATCAGGATCTTACAACACAGTTACTTGACGAGTTCAAGGCAGCTTATCCTGATGTTACATTTGATATTACACTGGGCGCTGAGTCCGAGTCTACAGCTAAGGATACTATCCTTACAGACGTTGAGGCAGCAGCAGACGTATATGCATTCGCTGATGACCAGATCAATGAACTGGTACAGGCTGGTGCATTACAGGAAGTAGTTACATCTTACACATATGACGTAGCTACAGAGAACGCAGCAGGTGCAGTAGAAGCAGCTTCTGTTGACGGTAAATTATATGCATATCCGATGACTGCTGATAACGGTTATTTCATGTTCTATGATTCTTCTGTATTTACTGAGGATGATGTGCAGTCTTTAGAGAAGATGATTGAGGTTGCAGAGGCAGCAGGTAAGAAGATCGCAATGGATATTTCCAATGGTTGGTATATCTACTCCTTCTTCCAGGGTGCCGGCTATGAGTTATCATTAAATGATGACGGCGTTACAAATACATGTACATGGAACGCAGCAGGTGCTACAGATGTAGCACAGGCAATTATGGATTTAACAGCTTCCGGCGTATTAGTTGATATGGGTGATGAAGATATGGCTACTCAGATTGCTGAGGGTACTATCGTTGCTTGTGTAAACGGTACATGGAGAGCAGAGACAGCAGCAGAAGCATGGGGAGACAACTATGCAGCAACTAAGCTTCCTACTTTCCAGGTAGCAGGTAAGGATTGCCAGATGTCCTCTTATTCAGGATATAAATTAGTAGGTGTAAATCCTCATTCCGCTAATGTAGGCTGGTCTATGCTTCTTGCAGAGTACTTAACAAATGAAGCTTCCCAGACAGCAAGATTTGAAGCAAGAGGCCTTGGCCCTGCTAACCTTGCAGCAGCATCCTCTGATGCAGTTCAGGCTAATCCTGCTATCTCCGCACTTGCGGCTCAGGCAGCTTACGCAACACCTCAGCGTGTAGGCGGTAACTTCTGGTCTCCTGCTGAGACATTAGGACAGATCCTTGCATCCGGTAACCCTGATGGAACAGATCTGCAGACATTGCTTGATACAACAGTAGAAGGTATCACAGCACCTGTCGAATAAGTCGAAATCGAAGATTTTTAATGAAAGATGTTTTGAAAAGCGGGGTGGGTGTTTCGCCCACCCTGTTCTTTCTTAGAGAGAAAGTATTTAACACAGCAGTTACTTCTGAGAGGAGTTTCGTATGAAGAAGGCATTAAACGCTATAGGAAATTATTTTAAAAATATTGGGATTGCCTTTGCTAAAGGAGACATATGGGTTAAGCTTTCAGCTATCGTGATGGGTGCAGGTTATTTTGCCAGAAAGCAGATAATCAATGGTATTATCATGTTGTTAGTGGAAGTATTATTTGTAGTTATGTGTATTGGTTATGCAGCACCAAACCTTGCGAAGTTCGGAACACTCGGTACCGTACAGTTTGAGCAGGTGTTTGATCCCCTTACGATGACCAGTACTGTAAATGATTATGATAACTCTTTCCTGATCCTTTTGAATTCCATTATTTCGTTGTTTTTAATTTTGGTATTTATACTGTTTTGGATTGCAAACATGAAAGCAGTATATCGTCTGCAGCAGAAAAAAGAAAACGGTGAGCATATTAATAACTTCCGTGAAGATGTGCGGTCGATGTTTAATGAAAAATTTCATATTACTTTATTAACCTTACCGGCGATCGGAGTTATTTTGATGAATATCCTGCCGATCTTAGTGCTGGTAGCAGTTGCATTTACCAATTATGATCAACAGCATATGCCGCCCAATGCTTTGTTTACATGGGTTGGCTGGAATAACTTTAAGAATCTGTTTACCAATTCCGTAACAGTAACCTTTGGATATTCCTTTAAGAAAGTATTAGTTTGGACATTAGAATGGGCAGTACTTGCTACCTTTACAACTTATATCGGTGGTATTCTACTTGCCAAATTCATTAACGATAAGAAAACAAAATTGCCGAAAATGTGGAGAACACTCTTCATCGTCGCAATTGCAGTACCACAGTTCGTAACATTATTGCTGGTTCGTAACTTCTTTGCAGATAACGGTATCGTCAATACATTTTGTTCCAGTATTGGTCTGACCGATTTCTTAAAGAGTGTAGGACTGGTAAGCAGCAATTTAACTTATATCCCATTCCTGACCAATCCCGGATGGGCTAAGGTGATGATCGTCTTGATCAATATCTGGGTCGGTGTTCCGTACCAGATGCTGGTTGCAACCGGTGTGCTTATGAATATTCCGGAAGATCAGATCGAGAGCGCAAGAATCGACGGTGCGAATCCGTTCCAGATCTTCGTCAAGATCACAATGCCTTATATGTTATTCGTAACAGGACCGAGTTTGATCACAGACTTTGTCAAGAATATTAACAACTTTAACGTAATCTATCTGTTGACACAGGATGTATATGTAACATCGGATCAGCTTCTTGCCAATTCCAATGCGAAAGAAATCGACCTGTTGGTTACATGGTTGTTCCGTCTCACCAATGAGTACTACAACTACAAGATGGCATCCGTAATCGGTATTATCGTATTTATCATCTGTGCAGCATTTACATTAATAACCTTTACGAGAACAATCAAAGGAGATAAGGAGGAAGAGTTTCAATAATGAAAAAGAAAGTAAATTTAGTTTTAAGACACGTTTTTCTGCTTCTTTTGGTTGTTATATGGCTGGTGCCGATTCTCTGGCTGTTTGTTACATCGTTTAGCGGTTATAAGGGAATCAACACTTCCCACTTCTTCCCGGATACATGGACGTTAGATAACTATGCACAGTTATTCTTCCGTTCCGATTCCATCGTACAGTACAACAGATGGTTTATGAATACGTTAGTCATTGCCATTTTTACCTGTATCATCTCTACGATTCTTGTATTGATGGTAAGCTACACGATGAGTAAGCTTCGTTTCCCAGGCAGAAAGCAGTTGATGAGCTTTAGTATTATTTTAAATATGTTCCCCGGTGTATTGTCCATGATCGCTGTGTACTTTACACTGAAAACCTTCGGATTGACCAACAGCCATATCGGTATGATTATCGTGTATTCCGCAGGTGCCGGTCTTGGTTATCTGATTTGTAAAGGGTTTATGGATACGATTTCCGTATCTTTGAGCGAGGCAGCCAGATTAGAGGGCGCTTCCGAGGCTAAGATTTTCTGGAGAATTATTATTCCGTTGTCAAAGCCGATCATTGTATATACGGTTATCAACGCGTTCCTGCTGCCGTGGGGTGACTTCGTATTCGCGAAGCTGATGCTTAACTCCGGTGTTGCAACAGACTGGACGGTAGCAATCGGACTTTTCAATATGCTTGGTAAGTCCATGATTAACAAGTACTTCTCTGTATTCTGTGCAGGTGGTGTTATCATTTCCATTCCGATTTCCATCCTGTTCGTGATCATGCAGAAGTTCTATGTAGAAGGTATCACAGGCGGTTCCGTAAAGGGTTAAATGATCGTCTTAGCTGATATCGGACAAGGATCATAAAAATGACTGGCTATACATTTTGAATGTATAGCCGGTTTTTGGTTTGCAGGAATTTTAGTTTATAACAGTTTTTATTTGTAACAATTTGAGCGGGAGGAGTATGAGAGAAATGAGAAAAAGGATGAGCAAGGCCGCAGCAGTTTGGTTGATGGCAGCAATGGCGCTCAGTGCCTGTGGGGCAGATGCAGGGCAGGGCAAAACAGTGCTGTTGGAAAATCCGGTAGGTGCAGAAGCAGATACAGAGTCCGGTGCAGGTGAGATGGCTGAGGGCGTTGCAAAGACGGAAAACGGTGTATCTGAAACGGTATCGGGGGAGGATACAGAGTACGCGGCGGAATATGAGGATGTAACAGATACAATACCGCTTACTATCTTAGATGACAATTACAGAACATACTATGAGGTTTTCGTTTATTCTTTCTGCGACAGTGACGGAGATGGGATCGGTGATCTCCAGGGGCTGATTTCCAAACTGGACTATATCAACGATGGCGATGATAATACAGACTCGGATTTGGGATGTAACGGAATCTGGCTGATGCCCGTCAATCCCTCTCCTACCTATCATAAGTATGATGTGATGGATTATTACGGCATAGATGAGCAGTACGGAACTTTAGAAGACTTTAAAGAGCTGATTGACGAATGTGACAAGCGCGGTATTAAGGTGATTATGGATTTGGTATTAAATCACAGCTCATCCCAAAATCCGTGGTTTGAAGAGGCTTACACTTATTTGCAGGAGTTGGGGGATGCAGAACCGAATACAGAGGAATGTCCGTATCTGGAATATTATCATTTCTCCAAAGAGCAAAGCGGCGGCTGCTATGCCGTGGAAGGCACGGACTGGTATTATGAGGCACAGTTCTGGTCTGAGATGCCGGATTTGAATCTGGATTGCGAGGCGCTTAAGGAAGAAATAGCGGATATTACACAGTTCTGGCTGGATATGGGTGTAGGTGGTTTCAGGCTGGATGCGGTCAAGGAATTTTATTCCGGTGCGCCGCAGGCAAATATTGCATTTTTGACATGGTTGAATGACACTGTGAAAGGGCAGAAGGAAGATGCCTATTTAGTGGGAGAAGCATGGCTTCCCATGACGGATTATGCGCCCTATTACGGCAGCGGCATTGACAGCCTTTTTGATTTTGCTTTTGCGGATAAGGACGGTATTATTTCTAAAGTCATGAATGGGGCACCGGCTTCCAGATACGGCAGTACGGCAGCAGAGCTGACGGAGATGTACGGGGCCTATAATGAGAACTATATTGATGCGCCTTTCTATACAAATCATGATATGGGAAGAAGCGCAGGGTACTACGCAGGGGACAATTCTCCATACCAGACTAAGATGGCAGGTGCCATGAATCTTTTCATGAGCGGTTCTGCTTTCGTGTACTATGGGGAAGAATTGGGTATGAAAGGTTCCGGCAAGGATGAGAATAAGCGGGCACCGATGTACTGGAGTATGAATGCGGATGCGGAAGGCATGTGTGACGGCCCGGCAGATATGGATGCCGTAAAAATGAAGTTTGAGAGCTTGGAAGAACAGGCAGCAGATGATGCTTCTGTCTACAACTATTATAAAAAAGCAATTAAAATACGTAATCAAAATCCCGAGATCGCAAGAGGCAGTGTGGAGTGTCTGGCGGAAAGCAGTGCAGGCGGCTATAGGATAGAAGAAGGCAATGCCGATTCTGTCTGTGTGTTAAAGAAGAGTTATGAAGGTTCAGAACTGCTTCTCGTATTTGTGACGGGAGCAGAACTGGTGAAAATTGATTTGAGCGGGATTATGCTGAACGGTGCATCTGTTGCAGAAGATACGGAAATAAGAGCGATGCTGACCACAGGACGGGAGCAGATATCTTATGAAGGCGGAACCGTTGACATGCCGGGGTATTCTATTCTGATCTTAAAATAAATTGACAGGTCAAATGGATACTATGTAAATGAGACAAAAATGATAATTTCACACAAAACAAAACTACCGATAGTTCCGTGCTATCGGTAGTTTCGCTTGTGTAAAAGGGGAATTCTTCCGGAATTGCTATTACCGACTTGACTTCCGTAATCAAGTCTATAATTAATATAATGGTTTTTTATGGAATCGTCTATAAATATATTGCAGAAGAATAACACTATATTGGCGAAATAAGTCGAAAAACAAGGAAAATATGACTTAAAAGGTCATTTTTTAAAAGCATTTTGCTCATAAATGGTGAGAAAAGATAGTAATGTACAAACTTTAGTACATTAATTGATTTTTTATAGCGAATATGGTAGCATAATTACGCATACAGGGGTATGGTCAGAAAAGTAAAGAGAAGGAGAATAATGTATGAACGAGCATATGAATACTCCGGCAGAGGTAATTGAAACCAATATCAATGCCGGTGTGGTGAAGGCGAATTTACCGCTTGGCAAGATGATTCTATTGGGAATTATGGCGGGGGCATTTATTGCCATAGGCGGTTCCAGCAGTAATGTTGCAGTACATAGTATAGCCGATGTGGGGCTTGCAAGAACATTGGCGGGCTGCATTTTCCCGGTAGGACTTATGATGATTGTGCTGATTGGCGGAGAACTTTTTACCGGTAACTGCCTGATGATTATGGGCGTGCTGGATAAGAAGTTTAAGGCGGTTAAGATGGTGCGCAATCTGGTGGTTGTCTATCTGAGCAATCTGGCAGGCGCGTTGATTGTAGACGCATTGGTGTTCTACAGCGGACAGTATGATTATACAAGCGGTGCGCTTGGCGCATATACTATTAAAGTGGCACTTTCCAAGTCCACGATGTCTTTTGATAAAGCATTTATTTCCGGTATTATGTGTAACATATTAGTGTGCGCGGCTATTCTGACAGCAGCAGCAGCTAAAGATATCGCGGGTAAGCTGTTGGCGATCTTTTTCCCGATTTGGGCATTTGTCGTAGCTGGATATGAACACTGTGTTGCAAATATGTACTATATTCCGGCAGGAATCTTTGCCGCATCGAATCCTGACTATGTGGCAAAGGCAGAGGAGCTGTACGGTATCACGGCTGAACAGTGTGCGTCTGTCTCAATCGGCGGGCTGGTTCACAATCTTATTCCTGTTACATTGGGGAACATAGTAGGCGGCTCTTTTTGCTTGGGATGCTTGTGTTTCTTTATCTATCGGAAGAATTGGAAATAGTAAATAGAAATCTGTACTAAGAATAAGAGAACTGCTGTATATAGACGGAAACATCTATATGCAGCAGTTTTTTTGTGTCATAGGAAATCTCCGGGAATTTTTATTTGTCCAGATAATTCCGCTGCTCCTGTATTTCCTTCGGTATCTCTGCACCCATGTTCTTGAGTTTCTGGAACAGATTATTGTAATGGTGGATCTTCTGGCTGAGTTTGATGTCATAACGATCCATCATGTCTTTATAAAGCGGATTGGCTTTCAGTCTGTTGCGGACATCCTTGGCAAATGGGCAGTATGTGAAGAGAATACCGCGGGATACCTTGTTCAGCCTTGGAGAACCGGCACCTTCATAGAGAATCCACGCTTCATAGTCTCTGATAAACATTTCCTTGAAACTGTTCTTTGCTTTCTGCATACTGAGCTTGATCTTATCTTTCGCATCAGCGGACAGATCCCTGTTTTTCTTATAAAACTGGATATAGTCAAAGTATTCGCTTGTAAGGGAAGCATCGGAGACATCGTTCCAACGGGCACCCTGAATACGCTTGCACATTTCCCAACGGAAGTCGCCAGTCAGCCGAACCAGAATATTGGTCAAATCCTCCATCTGGAAGATGGATACCATCATACGGGATGGAGTAGTACGTTTACGGCCTTCGATTTCCTGCCACATAACACCGCGGATACCGATATTAGGCATCAGGATAATGTCAGGGAGAATCTCCACACCGACATATTCTTTACCAATGCCAAGATCAGGATTGGTGTAGATCATATCACGGTAGTAAGCGCTAAAGTCGAGCGAACGGATCTGGTTAAAGGCGCTTTCAACTTTCTCTGCCGATACGAGAGAAGTATTCAGATCTTTCAGAATATTGTGTTCTGAGAAGATCGGACAGAAACTGCTGATACGTCCGAAGGAAATCTTATTGACAGAAGGAAACATATTGTGGATCTCGAAGAGAACCCGTTTCTCTTTGTTATTCTGCATACTGGTTTCTTCCGCAGCACTGATCTTACCCGTCATTTTCAGTTCATGGACATAAGCAAGGTAGTCGGTATCAAACTCGTTGCGGCTGGGCATTTTCTGCCCTGTATAGATTGCGTGCAGCCATTCATAAATGCTGTAGACTTTCTTACCGGGATTGGTGGGAAGCTTGTCTACGATGGAGTACAGATAGGTTGCATTGTCCATACCGGCAAGATGTTCATCCACGTAACCGAAATTGAAGAACATTTGCAATATCTTAGGAACGGAAGTATCGTGCAGGCTTTTCAAAAATGCCTTTTCATAGATCTGATAGAACAGTTTCGTGATGGTGAGACGCAGTTTTCTTGCGGTGTCATCGGAGCTGTTCTTATCTGTCATTTTGCGGTACTTGTCGATTGCATTTCTGAAAGCGGAAGCTGTTTCCTCATCGATACCGGAGTAGGTAAGGATCGTATTGAGGGAATCCATAATATCGGGCACATCATCCGCATTGGTTTCCTCGTTAGACTGGGATTCCATATAGTCGCTTAAGTTATTGAGACGTTCCCGGTACTCGGCTACCCGTGTGCGGTACATATCCTGGTCGATGGAAGGCTGGCTTTCCAACTGAATCATCATCGTGCTCAGTGCCGCAATCAAAGTAGTGGAATCATCGGCGTTAGAACCGATTTTATACAGTAAGTTGGCATAAAGATCGAAGAAGTCCAAATGATTTTCGTTCATCAGCAGATTGGAGATCTCCGATTTATAATCATATAAAACACGACAGACGGAGACCACCTGATAGACATCCTGACTGGCCTTTAAGATGAGTCCGAGCAGGAAGTCCGGGTCCTGACCTTTAATGGGTTTGCCGGTTACCATTTTATGAAGCTGTGTGTAATAGCCGTTTAGCCAGGAGTCAATATCCTCTTCTAACACAAGCTCCGATAAAGATTCCAGTCCCGGCAGGGATCTGGGCGAAAATCCATGCTTGGAACAGAAGGATAAATAATCTTCATAACTGCCCATAAGATAATGATAGAAGTTATCACAGTCGAAACGTGCCAGTTCATACTGGTCTAAAATCTCGTGAAACTGCCTGAACAGGGAAGTGACGATCAGGTTAGCCATATCAGTGTTAGAATGCATGATATTGGATAACTGAGATACGGAATACGGATAAGAAGCAAGTGCCGTATTCTCTTCCGCCTGATAGGAAATGAAATAGGAATCGAAGAAAAGGTCACAGACCCCGATGACATCTCCTTTATATAAGTAGAAAACACCACCCGGATAGGTGGCACGAACAGTCCCCTTCGCGATGACATGCAAAGCGGTGATGTTTTGTTCGCTTTGAATAAGCTGTGTTCCAGCCGGATATTCTTTTACAGCCATGTATAGTCCCCTCCATCTGCAGCAATGCAGATGCCCCTTCTAAGATAGTAATAACCTCATTAGATTCAATGATATTTTTATTATAAGACCGGGGAAAAATAATTACAAGGAATAGAAGTCTGAGGGAAACAGGTTTTGGCAATATGCACAAGAAGTTTCAAAGTATTTTGTGCTGTACTTTTAAAAAAAGTATGCTAGAATAAAATGACAGATATGTCACAGGGCAATAAAGAGGGCATGAAGTTATACTAAGGCAGCAAAGTACGCTGCCTAAGTATAACTAAATCATGCCCGGAAGAATATCTCCAAGGAGATATTCTTCCAAGTATATGGTATATATGTATATATAGAGAAAGGGCAGTTGTGGGATGGAAAAGGAAGATATTGCTTACAGACAGCAGATTGTGGACGAATATAAACCGGATGTAGAAAAACTGATTCGTTATCTTCCGTGGCTGGAGGAGAAGGCTGGGCAAAAGGTGTCTGAAACTTTCGAGGGATCGGGTATTAGGGAAAGTTCTATTACCTTTCCGGTCTATGACAGTACGCTGATGAGCTTTATCAAAGAAGTGCAGCGGACGAAACTGTTGGACAGAAACTATGTATATGTCTATTCCAGAAACAGAATCCGAACTGCGGCAGATGAACTGAAATTGATTGACCGCTCCGGTATTAGAGACATGGATGTATTAAGGGGGATTTTGTCCAAATATGTGATGGGCGGTATGACCAAGGGCAGACTGTGGACAGAGGCAGTGCAGAATCAAGTGTTCCTGCATGTTATCAGGAAGATGAAAGAGAATATTGAGTTTTGGGATAAACCTATGATGACCTGATAAGTCATTATAAGTATGCCGGCATACAGGTATGGTCGCCGCGTATTACCCGCGGGAATAATTGTGGATTAACGGAGAAGGAAAGAACATGGGAGAAAAATCGGTACAGAAGAAGAAATATATATTGGAAACAGCCAGAAAGGTGTTTGTGGATAAGGGATATAAGAATGTGACCATGAAAGATATCGTGGAGGCATGTGAAATCAGCCGGGGCGGTCTGTATTTGTATTTTGACAGTACAGAGCAGATTCTGCTGGAGGTATTGCAGATGGAAGCTGACGAGGCGGATGATGTGTTTACCAAGAATATCACGCAGGAGGATACGGCGGCGGATATTCTGACGCTGTTTCTCAAGGAGCAGAAGAAGGAATTGCTGCAGAAAAAGAATAGTTTGACTGTGGCAGTCTACGAATATTTCTTTGAACATAAATCGACTGATAAGAACAATATGCTGCGGAAACAATTTGACGCAGGTGTCAGGGTAATAGAGAAGCTGATTGAAGCAGGCATTGCCAGCGGAGAATTCTATTGTGAGGACCCCAAAGGGGCGGCAAGCAACATTATGTATGTGCTGGAAGGGATGAAGATTGATGCGCAGACTTTCGGTATTACAGAGAAGATGGTGGATGAGCAGCTCCTTTATATTATGCAGGGCTTGATTATAGAGTAGGATACATAACCAGGATGTTACGGGAAGGTGCTTTCGGGATGACGAGGCACCTTTTATAGTATAAAGTGCAGGATTGGGGGATTAGTATGGTAAGTAAAGTATGTTCGGTAGAACTTCCGGTGGGAGAGCATCTGGTTATTTATAAGAATCGGATTGCCTGTGAGAATGCTTCCGGCAGGGAAGGCAGAATCGCTGTTGTATCAGGGATTCACGGAGACGAGTTAGAGGGACAGTATGTCTGTTATGAAATGACGCGCAGACTGAAGGAACATCCGGAATACCTGAAAGGAATTGTGGATATTTATCCGCAGTTAAATCCGTTGGGGATTGATATGGCAAGAAGAAACATACCTAATCTGGAAATGGATATGAACAGAATCTTTCCGGGATCGGCACAGGGGGCTTTCATGGAGAGAGTTGCGGCTGCTGTAATTGATGATATTGTCGGTGCGGATGTTTGTCTGGATGTTCATGCATCTGACATGTATGTCAGGGAGATACCGCAGGTGCGTATCAGTTCCGAGTTTGTGCAGAAGCTTTTGCCGTTTGCGAAGCTTCTGAATACGGATATGATCTGGTTGAATGCTTCTGCTACGGTACATGAGTCCACGCTGGCACATTCCCTGAATATGCTGGGCGTGCCCACGCTGGTAGTGGAGATGGGCTTGGGGATGCGCGTGAACAGGGAATACGGCAATCAGGTAGTGGATGGAATTTTCAATCTGATGCATGAGATGGGATTATGGACCGGACCGGTCAGTACGGTAAGAGAGCCTGCCGTATCTACGGACGGTGAGGTAGAGTTCATCCGGGCAGAGTATGCAGGGATTTTTCTGCCGGATATCGCACATCAGCATTATGTACAGAAAGGCGAGAAAATAGGAGAAATCGTGGACGTGATGACCGGAACAGTCAAACAGGAAATCAGGGCTGGGAAAGCGGGAATTGTTTTTACGCTGCGAGAGTACCCGTTTGTATATGAAGGGGCGCTGCTTGCCCGGATACTTACGGAAGTAGAAATGTGTGAGGAGAACTTATAAAGCTTACGTTCTTTCCTATGCGTTGGAAGGGTTGATATAGTTGATAAAAGGAGAGGGAAGGAAGTTTTTCGGATATGTTTGTAGATGAAATTTATCGGGTGGAGGCACCTTACAGAGAGCCGATGGTTGTGAAGGGGTACCGCTTTGGCAAAGGAGATAAGGCGGCGTGCATTCTAGGGCCTATGAGGGGGAATGAAATACAGCAGTTGTATATCTGTTCTCAATTGGTGCGCGTCTTAAAAGAACTGGAAGGAAACGGATGTATCAGTTCCGGCAAGGAAGTGTTGGTTATTCCGGTGATTAACAGCTATGCCATGAATGTGGGAAAACGGTTCTGGGGCGTAGAGGATGTGGACATCAACCGCAGATTCCCGGGCAATTCTTATGGTGAGACTGCGGCAAGGATCGCAGGCGGCGTGTTTGAGAAGATCAAAGATTACAGCTACGGGATTCAACTGGCAAGCTTTTATATGACGGGTGAGTTTGTTCCGCATGTGAGAATGATGGAGACGGGATATCAGAACACCTCTTTGGCGAATTTATTCGGGCTGCCTTATGTGGTGGTCAGAAAACCGAAGCCCATTGATACCAAGACCTTAAACTATAACTGGCAGGATGAAATGACGGCAGCTTTTTCCCTCTATACAAATAAAAACACAGAAGTAGATGAGGCAAGCGCCAATCAGGCTGTGGCAGCAGTTTTGAGGTTCCTGACACGTATGGGAATCATTCGGTATGAGAGCCACAGCGGCTATATCAGTCATGTGATTATGGAAGAGGACTTGTCTAATATCCATGTGAATTGCGGCGGTATTTTCAGAGGGCTGGTAAAAGCCGGGGAAGATGTGCGGTATGGGCATAAAATGGCGGAAATCATAGATCCCTATGAGGGAAACGTGAAGGAAACCATTGTGGCGCCTACGGACGGCATTGTCTTCTTTACACACACGGAAGATTTGATTACGGAAAATGATATGGCGTATCGGTTGATACATCGCTTACATGCGTAACTAAAAACACCGATTGAAATATACTGAATAATTTGGCATAATGTATTTGTCAGATTACATAAACATATGGAGGAAATTCATCATGGGAAACGTAAAGCGAATTTATGTAGAAAAGAAAGAACCTTTTGCAGTCAAAGCGAAGGAACTGAAGGAGGAAATCGGCAGTTATCTTGGCATTAATGGTGTAAAGGATGTACGGGTATTTATCCGCTATGATGTGGAGAATTTATCTGACGAGGTTTTTGCCAAAGCATGTAAAACCGTATTTTCCGAGCCGCCGGTAGATATTTTGTATGAAGAAACCATAGACATTCCGACAGACGGCAAAGTATTCAGTGTAGAGTATCTTCCGGGACAGTTCGACCAGAGGGCAGATTCCGCCGTACAGTGCGTGAAGTTTTTGAAAGAGGATGAGGAACCGATTATTAAGACGGCAGTTACCTACTTGGTAACGGGTTCCGTTTCTGATGATGAATTTGAGAAGATAAAAGCATATTGTATCAACCCGGTAGATTCCAGAGAGACCGATATGGTGAAGCCGGACACGCTTGTTACGGTATATGACGAGCCAGCGGATGTGGCGGTATTTGAAGGCTTTGAGACTATGCCGGAAGCGGAGCTTAAGAAATTATATGATTCCCTCGGACTGGCTATGACGTTCAAGGATTTTCAACATATCCAGAACTATTATCACGGGGAAGAGCACAGAGATCCTACCATGACGGAAATCCGCGTGCTGGATACCTATTGGTCTGATCACTGCCGTCATACGACTTTCTCAACAGAGTTAAAAGATGTTGTCTTTGCGGACGGTTATTATCAGACACCAATTAAGAAAACCTATGAAAATTATCTTGCCACCAGAGAAGAAATTTTCGCAGGCAGAGACGACAAGTTTGTCTGTCTGATGGATCTGGCTCTCATGGGAATGCGCAAACTGAAAAAAGACGGCAAGTTAGAAGATATGGAGCAGTCTGATGAAATCAATGCCTGCTCAGTAGTCGTTCCGGTAGAAATGGATTACGGCAATGGCCCTGTGACCGAAGAATGGCTTGTCTTTTTCAAAAATGAGACCCACAACCATCCGACAGAGATCGAGCCTTTCGGTGGCGCAGCAACCTGCCTTGGCGGTGCCATCCGTGACCCCTTATCAGGACGTGGCTATGTCTATCAGGCAATGCGTGTAACCGGTGCGGCGGACCCGACCGTTCCGGTAGCAGATACGTTGAAAGGTAAATTATCCCAGAAGAAGCTGGTACGCGGTGCGGCAAGCGGCTATTCTTCTTACGGTAACCAGATCGGTCTCGCAACCGGACTGGTAAAGGAGATTTATCATCCTGATTATGTGGCGAAAAGAATGGAAATCGGTGCGGTTATGGGGGCGGCACCGAGAAAAAATGTGATTCGTGAGACTTCCGACCCGGATGATATCATCATCCTGCTGGGCGGCAGAACCGGACGTGACGGCTGCGGTGGTGCAACCGGTTCTTCCAAGGTGCACACGGAAAGCTCGATCGAAACCTGCGGCGCAGAAGTGCAGAAAGGTAACGCGCCTACAGAGCGTAAGATTCAGAGACTGTTCCGCCGTGAGGAAGTAAGTAAGCTGATCAAGAAATGTAATGACTTTGGTGCCGGCGGCGTCTCCGTAGCGATCGGTGAGCTGGCAGACGGTCTTGTGGTAGATTTGGACAAAGTGCCGAAGAAATATGCAGGTCTGGACGGAACGGAACTTGCCATTTCCGAATCCCAGGAGAGAATGGCAGTTGTTGTTGCCCCGAAGGATGTGGATGCGTTCTTAGGCTATGCGGCAGAAGAAAATCTGGAAGCCATCGCAGTAGCGGTCGTGACCAAGGAGCCAAGGCTGGTACTGAAATGGCGCGGTAAGGAAATCGTCAATATTTCCAGAGCATTCCTGGATACCAACGGCGCTCATCAGGAAACTTCCGTTGCAGTAGATATGCCGGAGGAAAAAGACAATTATTTGAAGAAGATCGCTACTCCTGCGGTAGACGAAGCGCTGCAGCAGGGCGATGTGAAGAAAGCATGGCTGTCCCTGTTAAATGACTTGAATGTATGTTCCCAGAAGGGACTTGTAGAAATGTTTGACGCGTCCATCGGTGCAGGCAGCGTTTACATGCCTTACGGTGGTAAATATCAGTTGACGGAAACGCAGGCGATGGTTGCCAAGCTTCCTGTATTACAGGGCAAGACCGATACGGTCACGATGATGAGCTACGGATTTGATCCCTACTTGTCGAGCTGGAGCCCGTACCACGGTGCAATCTATGCGGTAACCGAATCCATGGCGAAGATTGTTGCCAACGGCGGTGATTATAAGACGATCCGCTTTACCTTCCAGGAATACTTCAGACGGATGACGGAGGATGCAAGCCGTTGGAGCCAGCCTTTTGCAGCTTTGCTCGGTGCTTATGATGCACAGATCGGTTACGGTCTGCCATCCATCGGTGGTAAAGATTCCATGTCCGGTACGTTTAATGATATTGATGTGCCGCCCACATTGGTATCCTTCGCAGTAGACATCAGTAAGAAACAGAACATCATCAGTCCCGAACTTAAGAAAGCAGGGGACAAGCTGGTTCGTTTTGAAATTGCCAAAGATGAGTACGATCTGCCTGTTTATGAGAAAGTCATGCAGGTATATGATAAGATTCTGACACTGATGTCAGAAGGAAAAATCACGGCAGCTTACGCACTGGATGCAAAAGGTGTGGCAGCAGCGATCAGCAAGATGGCATTCGGTAATAAACTTGGTGTAGCGGTAGAAAAAGACCTGGCAGCAGAAGAACTTTTTGCAAACGGTTTGGGTGAGATCATCGCAGAAATGCCTGTTACGGCAGTGGATGCTTTGGGCAGTTTAGGTCTGGCATATACAGTGATCGGTACTGTGACAGAGGATACAGCCTTTACCTATGGCGATGTGACCGTTACGATGGAAGAGGCATTAGAGGCATGGACTTCTAAATTGGATAAGGTATTCCCTTATACGGCTGAAAAAGATAAGAGTCCGGTAGATTCCAAGCTTTATGATACGAACGATATCTATGTATGTAAGAACAAAGTGGCAAAACCGACCGTATTTATTCCGGTATTCCCGGGTACCAACTGTGAGTATGACAGCGCTAAGGCGTTTGAAAGAGCCGGTGCGGATGTGATTACGAAGGTATTTAAGAATCTGACGGCGGAAGATATCAGAGAGAGCGTGGAGATTTTTGAACAGGCAATCGGACAGGCGCAGATCATCATGTTCCCCGGCGGCTTTTCCGCAGGTGATGAACCGGACGGTTCCGCGAAATTCTTTGCGACCGCATTCCAGAATGCGAAGATCAAAGAAGCTGTCATGAAGTTATTGAACGAGAGAGACGGTCTGGCACTGGGTATCTGTAACGGTTTCCAGGCACTCATTAAGCTGGGGCTTGTTCCTTACGGTGAGATTACGGGACAGAAAGAGGATTCCCCGACTCTGACCTTCAATACGGTAAACCGTCATATTTCTAAGATGGCATACATTAAGGTTGTTTCCAATAAATCTCCCTGGTTACAGGGTGCAACATTGGGCACGACTTATGTAAACCCAGCTTCCCATGGAGAGGGACGTTTCGTTGCACCGAAGGAGTGGATTGATAAGTTGTTCGCAAACGGACAGGTTGCGACCCAGTATGCGGATATCAACGGAAACGTATCTATGGATGAAGAGTGGAACATCAACGGTTCCTATGCTTCGATCGAGGGTATCACATCTCCTGACGGACGCTGCCTTGGCAAGATGGCACATTCCGAGAGACGGGGCGACGGCGTTGCGATCAATATCTATGGCGAGCAGGATTTGAAGATTTTTGAATCCGGCGTGGGATATTTTAAATAAGAGGGTTATGATACGAAGAAGTGTAACAAAAACAATTCTTTTGAACCAACAGGAAAACCGGACATGTTGATTCTTGTGGATGAAAAAGACCCCTCACATTCCCTGAAACCACAGTCCAAGGAAAATCATCAGTGGGCGGTGGGGACCACGATCATTCTCCTTCTGACGGGTATCATTCCGATTCTTGGAAGCGCGATAGCCATCGGTGCTTTATTGATCTGCTTCACGGAATAGGGGGCAGATCAAGGCATACCGGGGAATAAGAGTAGAGCAGAACAGTCTTGTAGAGAAGAAAGCTTTTCTATAAGGCTGTTTTATATTGGAAATTTATTTATTATCGACGGCATAAAGATGTCAAAATCTGGTGATGATTCATGTAAAGGAGTTTTTTCGTATACAGTTGACAGTGAATCCTAAAACCGAAGAGTTGGGACAGCAAATACATAAAATCCGTGACAAAGACCTTAAAGGAATGTATAATATAAATGTCCTATTCCCCAAAAAGGCCTCAAAATAAAATTTGGGGAGTACAAGGGAGGCGTTATGGCAATAGAAAGAAAAAAATATATAGATTTTCTGCTGAAACAAAAAGATAAGGATATCGTGAAAATCATTACTGGTATACGGCGTTGCGGAAAATCAACATTATTGTTTGAATTATTTTATGAAGAATTAAAAATGCTTGGCGTATCCGAAAATCATATTATTAAGATTGCACTTGATAACATCCGCAATGAGGAACTATTGGATGCAAAAAAGCTTTATTTAGAAATTGAAAGAAAAATAAAAGATGAAGAGCGCTATTACATTTTCCTTGATGAAATTCAGTTAGTTAAGAATTTTGAAGACGTGGTAAATGGAATAAAAAGAGATTTTAATTGCGATGTATATATTACCGGATCTAACTCAGAGTTTTTATCATCAGATATTAGCACCAAATTCAGAGGACGTGGTGTAGAACTTCATGTGCAGCCATTTAGTTTTAAAGAGTTATGCCATTACTACCAAACTGATAAATATCAGTTGTTTAATCAGTATATGTTATATGGAGGGATGCCATATCTGTTACAGGAAGAAGATGAGTTGTTTAAGAACAAGTATTTAAAGACTGTTGCAGAATCTGTTCAGATAAATGATATTATCGAACGTCATGGAATCAGAAATAAAGAAGTATTTCTGGCATTGGTGAAGCTTTTATGCTCGTCAATCGGTACTTATGTTTCGAGCAGAAAAATAGCAGCTACTTTAAAAAGTAACGGATATGCCAGTGTAGACCATAAAACGATAGGTAATTATCTGGATTACATGTGCGATGCATTTTTGTTTTATAAGGTGCAGAGATATGATATCAAGGGCAAGGCATATTTAAAAACACTTCACAAATATTATGTGTGTGACATCGGAATTCGAAATGCAATGCTGAATTTCAGACAACTGGAACCGACCCATACGATTGAAAATATAGTATATCTGGAACTGATTCACAGAGGTTATATTGTTGATATAGGAAATAACAATGATAAAGAAATAGATTTTATGGCAAAAGATATGAATAATACTTATTATATTCAGGTTTCGTATTCTGTGATCGACCCTGCTACAAGAGCACGGGAACTTGGTTCGTTTAAGAATCTTGATGATGGTTATAAAAAGATTGTCATTACCATGGATAATGATCCATTTACCAATTTGGAAAAAGGTTATAAAAAAGTAAATATTCTGGATTTTCTTTTGGACGAGAGTTGCTTAGAGAAAATTTAGCCATATAACTGAACCCATGACAAAAACTGACTTAGGGCATGAAATGTAATGTGCATCAGAATTGAGGGAAATAGTAAATTTATAACCTTGCAAGTAACCCATAAGCCCGATATAATATAATACTAAGGAAAGACTTGACACAAGGATATACAGCTCCTCGGAAGCGTAAAGCTTCTGAGGAGCTTGTGATGTACCATGGATGCCGTATCTGCGGCAGAATGAGAGGAATTATGGGATTATTCAGAAAGAACAAAGGCGATAAGAATAGCGAAGCAGCGCTGGAAAACAAAAATCCAAACCCACAGGAGAACAAAACCGCGGAAGGAAATGCAGCTTGGGAAACCGGAAATACAACAGATAAAAAATCCACGGAAAGTACGCCGGAAGTGTCCTCCGGCGCATCCGGTTATCAGTTTGCACCGGGTGTGAAGTTAAAGGAATGCAAATACTGCCGCGTCATGATACCAAAGGCTGCTAAAATATGCCCCAACTGCAAAATGCGTCTGAAGAAACGCTGGCTGCGTAATCTGCTTCTTCTGTTGCTGCTGGCAGTACTGATCTTGGGTGGTGTGTACTGGTATCTCTATGAATATCAGGGGCAGATGGTATCTGTTATGTGGACCAGCAGCTCTGCTGTTCCTGCAGCGGAAGCGGAACAGACAACTGCGGCAGAGCCAACAGAAACGGATAAAACAGTCGTGACGGAGCAGACAACTGAGAAAACGGAATCAACGGCGGCAGCAGAGGCAGTTGTAGCAGAACAGTCTGAGGAGGCGCCAATGAAAACAGGAAATCATGATGCGGCGAAGGCAGACGATGGGAAGGTATCTGCAGACCCGGAAGAACAGGAAATCATTGAGCCGGAAGTGACAGAGGAAGATATCTGCGGTGCAGATGGGCCGATTTTGGACTATGCGGATAAGAAGACAGTTGTTTTTCATGATTATTACGGACTGTTTGTATACGACAGAGAAGCAAAAGAGATGTCTGTTGCTGTTGATTTGGAAGCAATCGGCTGCCAGTATACGCAGGGGGATAATGCCTGTGAGGTGACTGTAGATGAAAAGGGCAGGAATGTGTATTTGCATCCGGTGAATGCAGACGAAATGTATGTGTTTGCAGTGGAAGAACAGACCCTGACCAAACAGCCTTATGCAGAGGAAGACCCGGAACAGATTTTTGAGCCGGAGCAGACGAAGGATTGCGTGGAGAATGATCCGACCGTATTTAGAAGCGCTTCCTGCGCAGAGCTTTCCAAAGGAACCTACCTGTATCTGGAAAGCGGCAGCGGTATGGCACTGGATCTGTGCTATGTGGTAGAGCAGAATGCGAAAGCCAAAGAAAGAACATATCTTCTGCGGGATTACAGAACGCAGGAACATAATGTCGCAGAGGTAAAAGGGACGGATAGTGCAGAGAGTGTCAAGGAGAAAACATCCCCGGATATGCCGGCTGACGGCAGCGATGCAGAGGATGGGGATGCAGAGGAAATGAAGATGCTTGCAGGAGCTGAAGAATCGGAGCCGATAGATGTTTCTGCCTACACGGAACCGGAGTTTAGGAATCTTTGCCAGAAGGTAAGTTATAAGGCATTGCTTCGCCAACAGGATATTTATTTGAATACAGGAGTCACTGTGGAACTGACGGTATTAAAGCAGGTGGACGGCGGACTCTTTGACGATAATATTTACTTTCTCTGTACAGCGCAGGAGGATGGCATACAGCGTTATTATATTGTTCGGGATGACAGGACAGATGATGACTGGCCAATCTTAGAAGGGGATGTATTGCGGATTTACGGACAGTTATTCGGCACCTGCAAGGTTCCGGCGGAAATGGTTTCTTCACAGCCTGCCGTTCCGGCGTTGGCAATGTCATATTATGAATTGTTGGAGGAGTGACAGACAGCGGCCAAGACAGGGACGGAAAATTTAGGCAGAAATGTCCTTTCTGGATGCAGGATGAAAACCGAAGCGAAAATGGAAAGAGGAAATTGAAGCGGAAATGGAAAGAATGATTGAACAGGACAAGCTCTTGTGCTATAATTAAGCGATTATGCGAAAGAATATTTTGAGAGGAAACAGGTGACAGAATGAAGGCATTTTTAATTTTGGAAGATGGCACTGTTTTTGAAGGAACTCATATCGGTGCACAGAAAGAAATCATCAGTGAAATCGTTTTTAACACCTCTATGGCAGGATATCTGGAAGTGCTGACAGACCCGTCCTATGCTGGACAGGCAGTCTGTATGACCTATCCGTTGATCGGTAATTACGGCATCTGCAAAGAGGACATGGAATCTAAGAAACCGTGGCCGGATGGTTTTATCGTCAGAGAACTGAGCAGAATCCCGAGTAATTTCAGATGCGATATGACGATTCAGGATTTCCTGTCTGAGAACGGTATTCCCGGCATTGCAGGGATTGATACGAGAGCGTTGACCAGAATCCTTCGTGAGAAGGGTACTATGAACGGTATGATCACCACCAATGAAAACTATCAGTTAGAAGAGATTCTTCCAAAATTAAAGACATATACAACAGGAAAGGTTGTTGATCTTGTAACCTGTCAAGAAAAATATACACTGACTGCCGCAAAGGAACTTTCCGATAACGGGCCGATTTCCGGCAGCTCCCAGTTTAAAAAGGAAGATTATGAGAACGGCATCAGGGAGAAGAAACCCAGTATGGTGAGGGAACTAACAGGCAAAGGCTTGAAAGTAGCTTTGCTTGATCTGGGCGCAAAAGACAACATTGCCAAATCTTTGGCAGCAAGAGGCTGTGAGGTAACGGTGTATCCCGCTTTTACCAAAGCGCAGGAGATTATCGATGCAAACCCAGACGGCATCATGTTAAGCAACGGACCCGGCGACCCGAAGGAATGTACGGAGATCATTGCCGAGATTAAGAAATTATACGATACGGATATTACGATTTTTGCAATCTGCTTAGGACATCAGTTGATGGCGCTTGCTACAGGAGCGGACACTTTTAAAATGAAATACGGTCATCGTGGCGGCAATCATCCGGTAAAGGATTTAGAGACCGGAAGAGTCTACATTTCTTCCCAGAATCATGGCTATGTTGTGGATATGGATAAGCTTGACCCGAACGTGGCGACTCCGGCATTCATCAATGTAAATGACGGCACAAATGAGGGACTTGCCTATACCGGCAAGAACATTTTCACCGTGCAGTTCCATCCGGAAGCATGTCCCGGCCCGCAGGATTCGGGAGATTTGTTTGATCGGTTTATCAAGATGATGAGGAGGGAGAAAGATGCCTAAGAATCCGAATGTAAAGAGAGTATTGGTGATCGGTTCCGGTCCGATTGTGATCGGGCAGGCGGCAGAATTTGATTATGCAGGTACACAGGCATGCCGTTCCTTAAAGGAAGAGGGCATGGAAGTTATTCTGGTTAATTCCAATCCGGCAACAATCATGACCGATGGCGATATTGCAGATAAAGTATATATTGAACCTTTGACAACAAAGGTGTTGGAACAGATTATTATCAAAGAAAAACCGGACAGTCTTTTGCCGAATATGGGCGGACAGGCGGGCTTAAATCTCGGTATGGAGCTGGATGAATCCGGTTTCCTTGCAGCTCATGGCGTTACCCTGCTTGGTACGACGGCTAAGACCATTAAGAAAGCGGAAGACCGTCTGGAATTTAAAGAAACCATGGAGAAGATCGGAGAGCCTTGTGCACCATCCCTTGTGGTAGAGAACATTGAGGATGGCGTGGCATTTGCGAATAAGATCGGTTATCCGGTGGTGCTTCGTCCGGCGTATACACTTGGTGGTTCCGGCGGCGGTATTGCCCACAATCAGGTGGAACTGGAGGAAATTCTGGCAAACGGTCTGCGTCTTTCCCGTGTGGGACAGGTTCTGGTGGAGCGCTGTATCGCAGGATGGAAAGAAATCGAATACGAAGTGATGCGTGACGGTGCAGGCAACTGTATCACCGTATGTAATATGGAAAATATTGATCCGGTCGGTGTGCATACCGGTGACAGTATCGTAGTAGCACCTTCTCAGACATTGGGAGACAAGGAATACCAGATGCTTAGAAGCTCTGCGCTGAACATCATCAATGAGCTTGGCATCACAGGCGGATGTAATGTGCAGTTTGCCCTGCATCCTACCAGCTTTGAGTACTGTGTGATTGAGGTAAATCCTCGTGTGAGCCGTTCTTCGGCTCTGGCATCCAAGGCAACGGGTTACCCGATTGCCAAGGTCGCAGCCAAGATCGCACTGGGCTATACATTGGATGAAATCAAAAATGCTATTACAGGCAAGACTTACGCAAGCTTTGAGCCGACACTGGATTACTGTGTTGTGAAGATTCCAAGACTGCCTTTTGACAAGTTCATTACGGCGAAGCGTACTCTGACAACACAGATGAAAGCAACCGGCGAGGTTATGAGCATCGGCAATAACTTCGAAGGTGCGCTGATGAAAGCGATCCGTTCTCTGGAACAGCATGTGGACTGCTTAAGAAGCTATGATTTCTCAGATCTGTCCAAAGAAGAATTGATCGACAGGCTGAAAATCGTGGATGACCAGAGAATCTATATTATTGCAGAGGCGATCCGCAAAGGCATCGACTATGATACCATTCATGAGATCACCATGGTAGATCATTGGTTTATCGATAAGATAGCGATTTTAACAGAAATGGAAGCGGCACTGGAACAAGGACCGCTTACTGTGGAACTGTTAAAAGAAGCAAAGAGAATCGAATTCCCGGATAATGTGATCGCCAGACTGACCGGCAAGACAGAAGAAGAAATCAAGCAGATGCGCTATGATAACGGTATCGTAGCTGCCTTCAAGATGGTTGACACCTGTGCGGCGGAATTTGCGGCAAGCACACCTTATTACTATTCCGTATTCGGTTCCGAGACAGAAGTGGTAGAGACGCACCCGAAGAAAAAGGTACTGGTACTTGGTTCCGGTCCGATCCGTATCGGACAGGGTATTGAATTTGATTACTGTTCCGTTCATGCTACCTGGGCATTTGCAAGAGAAGGCTATGAGACAATCATTATCAACAATAACCCGGAGACAGTCAGCACGGACTTTGATATTGCGGACAAACTGTATTTCGAGCCTTTGACACCGGAAGATGTGGAGAACATCGTCAATGTGGAGAAACCGGACGGTGCGGTGGTACAGTTTGGCGGGCAGACAGCCATCAAGCTGACCGAGAGCCTGATGAAAATGGGTGTGCCGATCCTCGGAACCAAAGCTGAGGATGTGGATGCAGCGGAAGACAGAGAGTTATTCGATAAGATTCTGGAGGAGACAGAGATACCAAGAGCGGCAGGCGGTACTGTTTATACAGCAGAAGAAGCTAAGGCAGTGGCAAACAGACTGGGCTATCCGGTATTGGTTCGTCCTTCCTACGTACTGGGCGGACAGGGTATGCAGATTGCGATTTCCGATCAGGAGATCGAAGAATTTATGGCAGTCATCAACCGCTATGAGCAGGACCATCCGATTCTGGTAGATAAATATCTACAGGGTAAGGAATTAGAGGTAGATGCGGTATGTGATGGTACGGATATTCTGATTCCGGGTATCATGGAGCATATCGAGAGAACCGGTGTTCATTCCGGCGACAGTATTTCCGTCTACCCGGCACCCACAGTCAGCGAGAAGGTTAAAGAGACCATTGCGGAATATTCCAGAAGACTGGCAAAGGCACTGCACGTTATCGGTTTGATCAACATTCAGTTTATTGCGGTGGGGGATGAGGTTTATGTGATTGAAGTAAATCCCCGTTCTTCCCGTACCGTACCTTATATCAGTAAAGTAACAGGCATTCCGATTGTGGACTTGGCAACAGAGGTTATCATCGGCAAGAAAATCCGCGATCTCGGGTATGAGCCGGGCTTACAGCCGGCGGCAGATTATTTTGCCATTAAGATGCCGGTATTCTCTTTTGAGAAAATCCGTGGTGCGGAGATCAGCTTGGGACCGGAAATGAAATCTACCGGAGAGTGTCTTGGTATTGCAAGGACATTTAACGAAGCATTATATAAAGCATTCCTCGGTGCAGGCGTGAATCTGCCCAAGCATAAGCAGATGATCATTACCGTCAAGGATGCGGATAAGGGAGAGGCAATCGAGGTAGCCCGCCGTTTTGAGAAGCTTGGTTATACGATCTATGCGACCAGAAGTACGGCCGCTGCATTAAATGATGCCGGTGTGAAGGCAAGGAAGGTTAATAAGATTCAGCAGGAATCTCCTACTGTTATGGATTTAATCTTAGGGCATAAGATTGACCTTGTTATTGACACACCGACTCAGGGACGTGATAAGAGTCGTGACGGCTTCTTGATCAGAAGAACAGCGATTGAGACAGGTGTCAACTGTATCACGGCAATGGATACGGCGACAGCCCTTGTGACAAGTTTAGAGAACGCGGCTTCCCAGGGCGAATTGACATTGATTGATATTGCTACGATTGCTAAAAGAGGTAATTAAGGATAGAGCCGGAAGTGAGCGTATGTCTCATTTCCGGCTTTTTAAGGTGATAGGAAAGTGTACATAAAGATGATTTGCCGGCGAAAAGGTATTTGGAAGCGGCCGTAGAGAGAATTTGGGAAAAGGAATCTGGTCATATGAATCAAATCAGAAATTATCAAAAAGAACTGGATAAGATATTAGAAAAGCCGGAAATAACGGGTAAGACACTTTTTCTGCATAGCTGCTGTGCGCCCTGCAGCAGTTACGTGTTGGAATATCTGAGGAAATATTTTAGGATTACGGTCTTTTATTACAATCCCAATATCTCTATGGAACCGGAATACCGCAAGCGGGTGGCGGAGCAGAAAAGACTGATTCAGGCATATAATGATGCGCTTGGATTGGCTGGGTTGTCACAGAAGCATTCGGCAGAAGGATATGAAATCTCAATCATAGAAGGGGACTACGAGCCGGAGAAGTTTTATAAGATGGCCCAAGGCTTGGAACAGTGCCCGGAAGGGGGTGAGCGGTGCTTTGCCTGCTACGAGCTGCGGCTTCGCAAGACCGCAGAGCTTGCCCTTGCGGGAAATTATGACTATTTTACAACGACCCTGACGATCAGTCCTCTGAAGAACGCCGGTAAATTAAATGAAATCGGCGAGCGGCTTGCGGAAGAATATAAAATGACCTGGCTGCCCTCTGATTTTAAGAAAAGGGGCGGCTATCAGCGTTCCATCGAATTATCCAGGGAATATGAACTGTACAGGCAGGATTATTGTGGCTGTATCTATTCCAGACAGGAACGGGAAAGACAAAAAGCGCGGTTGGGATAGAATGATACAGCCAACAGTTGAGTTGTCATCCCAAAGATAGTATAATTAGGAAAAATCAGAATCCAAAGAAATAATAAATAGAAGAAAAGGAATGGTTTTATCATGAAAAAGTTTCTAGACTTAATTTCAGAAGAAATGAAAACAGCATTTGAAGCCGCAGGATACAGTGCGGATTTAGGCAGGGTAACCCTGTCCAACAGACCTGACTTATGCGAATTTCAGTGTAACGGTGCGATGGCAGGCGCCAAGCAGTACCATAAGGCGCCGATTATGATTGCCAATGAAGTGGCGGAGAAACTGCAGGACAGTGACGTGTTTTCAGAAGTTGCTGCGGTGGCTCCCGGTTTCCTGAATCTGAAAGTCAGGGAGAAATTTATCACAGCCTACATGAATGAGATGGAGCAGTCGGACAAATTCGGGCTGGTGATGCCGGACAAGCCGCAGAAGATTATCATTGACTACGGCGGACCGAATGTGGCAAAGCCGCTGCACGTAGGGCATCTGCGTTCTGCCATTATCGGCGAGAGCATTAAGCGAATCTGCCGCTATGCCGGACACGATGTGATCGGAGACATCCATCTGGGCGACTGGGGCTTACAGATGGGACTGATTATTACGGAATTAAAGCTGCGACAGCCCGATCTGGTATATTTTGATGACAATTATACGGGAGAATATCCGGCAGAGGCGCCTTTTACCATCTCTGAACTGGAAGAAATCTATCCCACAGCCAGTGCCAAATCCAAAGAGGATGAAGCATATAAGGCAGCAGCCATGGAAGCCACCTATAAACTGCAAAACGGTGTCAGGGGCTATCGGGCGATCTGGGATCATATCATCGCCGTGTCGGTGTCTGATTTAAAGAAGAATTATGCCAATCTGAATGTGGAATTTGATCTCTGGAAGGGTGAATCCGATGTGCATGATATCATTCCGGGCATGGTTGAGAAGATGAAGCAGGACGGATTCGCTTATGAGAGCGAGGGCGCATGGGTAGTGGATGTGAAAGAAGAGACGGACACCAAGGAAATACCGCCCTGTATGATCTTAAAATCCGATGGCGCGTCTTTATACAACACGACGGATCTTGCAACCATTCAGGACCGCATGGAAACCTATGCGCCGGACAAACTGATCTATTTGACAGACAAGCGCCAGGATTTGTATTTCGAGCAGGTGTTCCGTTGTGCACGTAAGACCGGATTGGTCAACGATGAAACAGAACTGGTGCACATTGGTTTCGGCACTATGAACGGTAAAGACGGCAAGCCTTTTAAGACGAGAGAAGGCGGCGTCATGCGTCTGGAGAATCTGATTCGTGAGATCAATGAGGAAATGATCCGTAAGATTCATGAGAATGCAGAGACGAAGGGCTATCAGATTGATGCAAAAGAAGCGGAAGAGACGGCGAAGATTGTAGGACTGGCGGCGATCAAATATGGCGACCTGTCCAATCAGGCGTCGAAGGACTACATTTTTGATATGGACCGCTTTACATCTTTTGAAGGAGATACGGGTCCTTATATTCTCTATACCATTGTGCGAATCAAGTCAATTTTAACGAAATACACGGAACAAGGCGGAAAATTGACTGGCATAGTCATTGGAGAAGCAGCGAATGCATCCGAAAAAGCATTGATGCTGGAATTGTCCCAGTTCCATGCCATGATGGAAGGGGCCTTCGAGGAGATTGCACCGCACAAAATCTGTGCGTATATCTATGATCTTGCCAATGCTTTTAACAAGTTCTATCATGAGACAAAGATTTTGACCGAGACAGACGATGGAAAGAAGGCAGGCTGGATTGCCCTGCTGAAACTGACCAAAGAAGTTCTGGAAACCTGCATTGAGCTGCTTGGCTTTTCGGCGCCTGAAAGGATGTAACAACTGAAAATGGTTATCCTATTCCGGTCATCTTGGTTGGCTTTTGGAGTGTAAGGAAGGAGTTTGATTAAAAAGTCTTTTTGTTTTTTGGATGGAAAGTTGCGTTCGAGTTGCAGTAGAGATGATACAATGTAATAGCGGTTTGACTTGGCTAATTGCTGATGTATAGCAAGGTGGCAGAAGGGAAAGTGTATGAAAAAAGTTTTCAGCAAGTATTTCTTAGGAGTTGTAGTAGTTGCAATGTGTGTGATCGCGGCATTCAGTCATTATATACTGAGCAGAAATATTCAGCATTCCATGATAAAAAGAGCTGAGAGCCGCATGGAACAGTTTTACATGACGATTCAGAAAAATGAAGGTGAACTACAGTATCTGAAAGAGAGTCTTGCGGACGACTATCTGGTGCGCTGCCGCTCTTTTGCCATGCTGATAGAAGAGAGCCCTGATGTTTTGGAGGATCAGGAACGGCTTGAGGAAATCAGGAAGCAGTTGGATGTAGATGAGCTGCATGTGACCGATGAGAAGGGTATCATTCGCTACGGTACGGTTGAGAAATATATCGGGTTGGATTTCTCGACTACAGAACAGACAAGGGAATTTCTTGCGATACTGGAACAGCCGGAGACAGAGATTGTACAGGAGATTCAGCCCAATGGTTCGGAAGGGAAAGAGTTTCAATATGTGGGTGTTGCAAGAAGAGACAAGCCGGGTATCGTGCAGGTCGGGATTGCGCCGATCCGTTTTACAAAAGCGCAGGAAAGAAATAACATTGTAAATGTATTGGAAGGAGTACCGTTAAGTCAGGGAGAAATTGTCTTTGCCGTAGATGCAGGCACCGGAATGATTATCTCTCATTCGCTGGAGAAGTATCTGGATACTGCGGTCAGTGAGATGGGATTTCAGGAGGATTATCTGTCAAAGTATGAGAACGGGGCGTTCGTGAAGATAGACGGTGTGAAATACTTCTGTGTTATGCAGGCGTTTGGAGACACGGTGATCGGTATTGCACAGACTAAGGACGATATGTATGCGGAACGATTCCCGGAGAATATATTTATTATGTGTTATCTGGTGGCAGTATTTTTGACAATGTATTTTGCTGTGAACAGGTTCCTTAACAGACGTGTCATATCAGGCATTGAGAATCTGCTGCAGGATATGGAAGAGATTTCTAACGGCAATCTGAATAAAGTGGTGGCGGTAAGCGGAACGCCGGAGCTTTGCAGCTTAAGTGACCGGATTAACAGCATGGTACAGAACCTGATTAATCATTCCGGGCGTCTGGCGCGGGTCATTGATATGGTGGATGCGCCTATTGCTGCATTCGAAATTTTCCACGAAGTGCAGAAGGTAACGGTGTCGCACAGATTCGGCAGTATTTTGGGTCTGACGGAAAAGAGGCTGTGGGAGCTGGAGCAGGACAGCAAGGCGTTTGGAAGGTTCCTGACAGAGGCAATGGTGAAGCCGGAAGAAGATCATCCGAACGTATATGAAATCATGTTGCCGGATGAAACAAAGCGGTGGATTCGTATGATAACTTTTCGTGATTCCAATTCTATCATGGGTATGGTAATGGATGTTACGGATAATATTGCCGCAGAAAAAGCCATTATAAAGGAAAGAGACCGGGATGCGCTGACAGGTCTGTATAACCGTGCTTCCTTTGAAAAACAGGTAAGAGTTATCCTTGAGGAAATGCCGGAGGGGGAAGCGGTTATGCTGATGATGGATCTGGATCGGTTCAAAGCAGTCAATGATACTTACGGTCATGCATTTGGTGATACTTATTTGAAGGAAACGGCTGCCCGATTGTTAGAATTTGCCGACAACAATGATATTGTAGGGCGACGTTCAGGAGACGAATTTTATCTTTTTCTGTACGGAATAAAGAGCAGGGACAAGGTTACATACCTTTTGGACCGGTTCTACCGGAACTTAGAGAAACAGCCGATTACTCTGCCTACAGGAGAAGAAAGAATGATCGGTATCTCCATTGGTGCGGCATGGGTCAAAACCGACAGCAAGGATTTCGACGATCTGTTAGAGAGAGCTGATCAGATGTTGTATGAAGGGAAAAGACAGGGAAGAAACCAGTATATGCTGGAACCGGCAGGGTAGTATAGTGAACAAGAAAAAGAATTTGAAAAAATAACAAAAAAGTATAAAAAACTTTAATAAAATGCTTGACAAGCAGTGGTAATAAATTGTATACTAGCAAAGCGGGTTGCGGATATGACCCGCGAATATGGGGTCTTAGCTCAGCTGGGAGAGCATCTGCCTTACAAGCAGAGGGTCATAGGTTCGAGCCCTATAGGCCCCATCAATTTCATAACATGGCGAGATGGCTCAACTGGCTAGAGCGTCCGGTTCATACCCGGGAGGTTGAGAGTTCAAGTCTCTCTCTCGCTACTAAAAATAACATCGGAAACGTTATAAGGCGTTTCCGGTTTTTTGTTTTTAGCCGTATTGATCAAGGTCTTCGGAAGCTGATATCGGATATGAAAAATTCCGGCTTTCCTGAGATTTCAGATCGTATGGAAAATGGAAAGCTAAAAAAACGGAAATGCTAAGTATGATAGGCATTTCCGCTTTCTAAGAATAAATTATAGAATCCAATATGGATTATTGATATCGGAATCAGAGTTTCTTCCCTGTCAAAAGTTCATAACCCTGTAAATATTTGTCGATGGTCTTCTGTACGATATCCTTCGGCAGTGTCCAGTCATGTCCCTCATTGCTCTTAAGCCAGTCTCTTGCGAACTGTTTGTCGAAGGAAGGCTGTGCATGTCCCGGTTCATATCCTTCCGCAGGCCAGAAGCGGGAACTGTCCGGTGTGAGCATTTCGTCACCCAGAACGATATTGCCGTCCTCATCCAGACCGAATTCAAATTTTGTATCAGCAATGATGATGCCGCGTGTCAGTGCGTACTCGGCACACTTTTTATATAAAGCGATGGTATAGTCGCGAAGCTTGGAAGCGTATTCCTCGCCTTTGCCGGGGAATCTCTTCTCTAAGTATTCTACGCTCTGCTCATAAGAGATGTTCTCGTCATGGTCGCCGATCTCAGCCTTGGTAGAGGGGGTGTAGATCGGTTCAGGCAGCTTGTCGGATTCCTGTAAGCCTTCCGGCAAGGTGATGCCGCATACGGTGCCGTTCTTCTGATAGCTTGCCCAGCCGCTGCCGGTAATATAGCCGCGGACGATACATTCCACGGGGAGCATCTCTAACTTACGGCACAGCATACTGTTGCCGTCAAATTTCTCCTGCCGGAAAAATTCAGGCATGTCTTTTACATCCACAGAGATCATGTGGTTTGGCAGGATATCCTGTGTCATATCGAACCAGAACTTGGACATCTGTGTTAAGACAGTTCCCTTCTTGGTTACCTGATTTTTCAGGATCACATCGAAGCAGCTGATCCGGTCTGTTGCCACCATGATCAGGCTGTCGCCGTTGTCGTAGATTTCACGTACTTTACCTTCTTTGATTGGTTTTAATTCAGTCATGTTTACCTCCGTTTTGAAGCGTTTTGTAAATGTTTAAGTCTGATAAAGACTTATATTTAGGATATGTCTGCGATCCGGAACGGTCTTAGTCCGGAATCTTTCTCTTATATAGTATACACGGCGAGTCGGGTTTGACAAGTAAAAATCTTGGCAGATGGGGAGGGAAAATGCATTTACAGGACAGTTTCTAGTGCTGTCAGAACGTTTTAAGGCTTCGTTATTATACGAAAAAAGAAACAGTGACTTATGGAAGAATTTGGAATAGAATGAAAATAACCTGACAGATCATAAAGGAGGAGTATGTATGGAATTAAAAGGAACAAAAACAGAGGCAAATTTAATGGCGGCATTTGCAGGGGAAGCACAGGCGAATACCAAGTACACCTATTATGCGTCCAAGGCTAAGAAAGACGGCTATGTACAGATCGCCAATATTTTTGAAGAAACGGCGGCGAACGAGAAGGAGCATGCAAAAATCTGGTTTAAGCTGTTACATGGCGGAGCAGTGCCGTCTACCATAGAGAATTTGAAGGATGCTGCAGAAGGCGAGAACTATGAGTGGACAGATATGTATGACCGGTTTGCCAAAGAGGCCAGAGAGGAAGGCTTCGATGATATCGCGGCATTATTCGAGGGCGTGGCTAAGATTGAGAAAGAGCATGAAGAGAGATACCGCAAGCTGTTAAAGAATATCGAGGATGCGGTAGTATTCTCCAAAGACGGAGACTGCATCTGGCAGTGTCTCAACTGCGGACATGTGGTAATCGGCAAGAAAGCGCCGGAGGTATGTCCGGTTTGCAATCATCCGCAGTCCTATTTCCAGATTAAGGCTGAGAATTATTAAGATTAAGATACAGAAAATTTGTATCTTTTTTAGAACATGCTGTTTTGCACAAGAAGATCATTGTCAAAAAAATATCAATATGGTATGATATCAGCGTATTGTATCTCGTATGAGAATAATAACAGGAGGATTAGTACCATGAAAAATGAAAAGACTTATGAACTTGTGCTGACAGCACTGTTCACCGCCATAATTGTGATTATGGCATTCACACCGCTGGGATATATCCCGCTTGTAGTCATCAATGCGACGATCATTCACATCCCGGTTATCCTTGGAGCGCTATTTCTCGGACCGAAGAAAGGTGCATTTTTAGGATTCGTTTTTGGTCTCACCAGTTTTATCAACAACACCTTTAAGGCAGCCACTGCATCGGCGTTTGTATTCTCGCCGGTATTGGCTTACAATGTAGTCGGCGTATCCGGCATCTTTAAGAGCCTGTATATTTGCTTTGTGCCGAGAATCTTAGTCGGCGTGATACCGTATTTTATCTACATTCTGATTCGTAAAGTGGTAAAAGGCGAACAGAAAACGGGAAGAATCGTTGTTGATGCACTGGCATCTGTGATTTTGTTTATTTCCGTTCGTGCATTTTTGATCCGCTTATTCCCGGAAGCACTCAGCGCTTTGGTATGTACGCTCATCGGTCTTGTGACCGGTGTGGTGCTTATGGCAGTGCTTACGGTTACCGGCAGCAAGAAAGGGTCTGCCAATATTGCGCTTGCGTATGCAGGACTTGCAGGTGCTTTCACCAACACACTGTTTGTTATGAGTGGTATTTTTATCTTATATAAAGATGCATATGCGCAGGCTGTAGGTGTGGCAGGCGAAGCCGTTTTAGATGTCATTATGGGTGTGGTTACCTTTAATGGCGTGGTGGAGGCTGTTGTGGCTGCCATTATTGTAGCAGGTGTCGGTTTTGCACTGACCAGAGTGAAGCCCATTTATGGCATTGAGAAGCATAACTGATACAAGAGTTGTAAATAATGATTCATTCTGAGAGAACAATACAAAGAGTAATAAAGCAGACTAAAAGAAGGAGGCAGCCGTATGATTTTAGCAATCGATATCGGTAATACCAATATTGTCATTGGGTGTATTGAAGGAGAGAAGGTACGGTTCGTGGAGCGTGTATCCACGGATCTTTCCAAGACAGAACTGGAATATGTAGTAGAGTTTAAGACACTCTTTGATTTATATCACATCGGCATTGAGGATATCAAGGGAAGTATTATTTCTTCCGTGGTACCGCCGTTAAATAATATTGTGCGTTCGGCTATGGAGAAGATGCTGCATATCAGACCGCTTCTGGTGGGACCAGGGTTAAAGACCGGACTTAATATTCTGATGGATAATCCGGGACAGGTAGGTGCTGATCTGATTGTCAATGCGGTTGCCGGACTTCAATATTATGGGGCGCCGCTGATTATCATTGATATGGGAACAGCCACGACCATCAGTGTTGTGGATGAGAAAAAGAACTATGTGGGCGGTATGATTATACCCGGTGTGAAGGTTTCTCTGGAATCCCTGGTCAATCGTACCTCCCAGCTTCCTAAAATCAGTTTGGAGGCGCCCAAGAAGATCATCGGCAAGAATACGATCGAATGTATGAAGAGCGGTATTGTCATCGGACAGGCAGCGCAGATGGATGGCATGATTGAGCGGATTTGGGAAGAGATCGGTTCTCAGGCGACCGTGGTTGCCACCGGAGGACTGGCAGGCTGCATCGTGCCCCACTGCAGGAATAAGATCATCTGTGATAATGAGCTGACCTTGAAGGGACTTGGCATTATCTATCAGAAGAATACGGAACAAAATTAGGGTAAGTTTGAATGCAGTGTCGACAGAAGCAAGTGTGCGGAAAGGCGGTTGTTTATGTTAAAGGGAAAATATGTTGTATTGGGGGTAACCGGCAGTATTGCTGCCTATAAGATTGCATCGTTAGCCAGTATGCTGGTTAAGAAACATGCGGACGTGACTGTGATTATGACGCAGAACGCGACCAATTTCATCAATCCCATTACCTTTGAGACTTTGACAGGCAACAAATGTCTGGTAGATACTTTTGACCGCAATTTTCAGTACAGTGTGGAACACGTGTCGTTAGCGAAGCAGACGGATGTCATCATGATTGCGCCTGCGTCTGCCAATGTCATTGCCAAGGCGGCGCACGGTATTGCAGATGATATGCTGACCACGACGCTGCTAGCCTGTCAGTGTCCGAAGATAGTGGTGCCTGCCATGAATACAAGAATGTATCAGAATCCTATTGTGCAGGATAATCTGGACATTTTGCGCCATTACCATATGGAGGTGGTGACTCCGGCGAGCGGTTATCTGGCCTGTGGAGATACCGGAGAAGGCAAGATGCCGGAGCCGGAAGTATTGTATGAATATATTGTAACAGCACTGACCCCGAAGGATATGACGGGAATGAATGTGCTTGTGACCGCGGGACCGACGCAGGAGAAGATGGACCCCGTGCGTTATATCAGCAACCATTCCACCGGTAAAATGGGATATGCCATCGCGGCGCAGGCTATGCGGCGCGGTGCAAACGTAACACTGGTATCCGGACAGGTAAATATTGTTCCGCCCATCGGTGTGGATGTGATCCCTATTGTATCGGCGGCGGATATGGCACAGGCAGTGAAGGAGAAAGCTGCCGTTCAGGATATTATCATCAAGGCGGCGGCGGTTGCGGACTATCGTCCGGCGGATGTGGCGGATGAAAAGGTCAAGAAGAAAGACGATAATTTATCCATCGCCTTAGAACGGACGGAGGATATCTTAGCGTATCTGGGCGCGCACAGACAGGAAGGACAGTTTCTGTGCGGTTTCTCCATGGAAACCGAGCACATGTTGGAAAATTCCCGTGCGAAATTGGAGAAGAAGAACATTGATATGATTGTGGCAAACAATCTCAAACAGCAGGGTGCCGGATTCGGAACGGATACCAATGTGGTAACCTTTTTAACCAAAGAGGAAATGGTGGAGTTGCCGATTATGAGCAAGGAAGAAGTGGCAGATGCCTTGCTTGACTATATTATGGAGCATAGAAACGCCTGACCTGCGGGGGAAAGGGCGGTGTCGCTTTTACGCACCAGACAGATTTCCCGCTCCGGCAGCGGACGGTCTAAGGCAACCTGGAAGACATCGCCCCGCATAAGAGCGCTCTGGGCAAATTTCTCAGGTACAAAGCCGATGCCAAGGTTGTTTGCAACCATAGGAGTGATTAAGTCTGTGGTGGCAAGCTCAATGTCCGGCTGGAACGTCAGCCCGGCCTGTAGGAAAATAGTATTCAGAAATTGTCTTGTATTCGTGTCCTCAGAGACACTGACAAAGGGGAAAGCAGACAGGGAGGATAAATCCCATGTCTGTTTTTTTAGTGCGGCAAACTGATTTCCGGCAATCAGGATGTCCTGAAATCCGGTAAGCTTGGTGATGGTAAGGTCTTTATCCTTATAGTCGGAGGAAATCACCAGAATGGCGAAATCCAACAGATTGTCTTTCAGGGCTTGGAGCTCCCGTGGGGTGGTGCTGTTGGAAATGTTGATTCTGATATCGGGATAGCGCTTATGAAAGGCGGTCAGCACGGGCAGCAGGTAGTGATGAATGGAAATTTCACTGGCGCCGATCTTTAAATAACCGCTGGATAACTCCTGAAGCTGCTGCAGCTTCATTTCTGCTTCCAGAATATGTTCGTAGGCAACTGCGATGTGCTCGTAGATGAGACTGCCTTCCGGGGTAAGCTGCATACCGGATTTGGAACGGACGAAAAGACTGCATCCGAGTTCTTCCTCCAGACAGTGAATGGTATGGGTCACAGTGGGCTGGGAGACATACAGCGCCTTGGCTGCTTTGGTCAGATTCCGGTATTTAGCAACGTAGTAAAAGGTTTTGTAGTATTGAAGATTGGCTGCCATTTGTATGTTCCTTTCAAGTATAGCTATAGAATTTATCTATATTTATAATATAAAATATTGATTTTATTTATTGATATACTTGCAGTATACTATCTTCTTGGAAAAAATGCAAAAGGTTAGGAGAAAGGCAAGGTTATTAACATGATACAGGATTTGACAGTGGGGGATTCCCAGAAGACGTTGATCAAATATACGATGCCCATGTTTATCAGTGTGGTATTTCAACAGCTCTATAATATAGCGGACAGCATGATTGCCGGGAAGTTTGCCGGTGAGGATGCACTGGCGGCGGTGGGGGCTTCCTATCCGATTACGATGATTTTTATGGCTGTGGCTGTGGGTTCTAATATCGGCTGTTCGGTGATTATTTCCCAACTGTTTGGAGCAAAGGCATACGAGAAGCTTAAAACAGCCGTTACGACAACCTTAATCGCAGGCTTGCTATTGTCTGTGCTGCTGACAGTCGTTGGACTTTTCACAACCCCGGCGATGATGCGTATGATTCAGACGCCGGAGAACATCTTTGCGGACGGCGCACTGTATCTGCGGATTTATATTGGCGGATTTGTGTTTCTTTTCTTATATAATGTGGCGACGGGGATGTTTAACTCTCTGGGAGATTCCAAGACGCCGCTCTATTTTCTGATCGGTTCTTCTGTAGGGAACATTATTCTGGATATTATCTTTGTGGCGGTTTTCCGCTGGGGAGTGGCCGGTGTGGCATGGGCTACCTTTATTGCACAGGGAATTGCCTGTATTCTGGCGCTTATCACATTCCGGGGCAGGGTCAGTGAGATTCAGACAGAGAGAAAGGCAGAACTGTTTTCACTGGAACTGCTTAAGAATATCAGTCTGGTGGCAGTGCCCAGTATCCTGCAGCAGAGCTTTGTATCGGTTGGTAATATTTTTATACAGAGTCTGGTCAATTCTTATGGCTCAGGCGTGATCGCCGGATATTCTGCGGCAGTCAAACTCAATACCTTTATCATTACCGGATTTACAACACTGGGAAACGGAGTGTCCAGCTTCACGGCACAGAATCTTGGCGCAGGCAAGCCGGAGCGGATTAAAGACGGATTTGTGGCTGGTATCAAGATGGCAGTTTGTGTCGCTGTTCCCTTTTTTGTGGCATACTTTTTCTTCGGCAGAAGCATGATGCTTTTGTTCATGGAGAATTCGGGCGGAACGGCAATGGCTTCCGGAAGTACATTTCTGCGCATTGTTTCCGTATTTTATTTTGTTATTTCCATTAAGCTTGTGGCGGACGGTGTGCTCCGCGGCGCGGAGGCCATGGGATATTTTATGATTTCTACCTTTACGGATTTGATTCTGCGTGTGATTCTGGCATTTGTATTTTCGGAATATTGGGGGGCAACGGGAATCTGGATGTCCTGGCCGGTGGGCTGGAGTGTGGCTACGGTGCTGTCGGTTGTCTTCTACAGGAATGTGATAAGGCGGTCTGCAAGAAAACAGAGCCGGTATTGAAAAAGGCTTTTTGAAACATTGGTTTTTTGATATTTTTTCTGTCATACGGCATACTAAAAAGGAATTGATGTTATTCTCTTGGGGAAGTATAATAATATCTGTTAAGCTGTGCTCTGCGTGTAATGTATGTATGACATACATAGATTTTGCGGACCGGACAAGAACAGAGAGTGTTAGGAGATTGTTATGAGAATCGGAATGGGTTATGACGTACATCGTCTGACAGAAGACAGAAAGCTGATTATCGGAGGCGTGGAGATTCCTTATGAGAAAGGGCTTCTTGGACACTCGGATGCGGATGTGCTTCTACATGCCATTATGGATGCCCTGCTTGGTGCCGCGGCACTGGGAGATATCGGGAAGCATTTTCCGGATACGGACCCGGCATACAAAGGGATTTCTTCCGTAAAGCTTCTGGAGCATGTGGGTAAACTGTTGGAGGAACATTTGTTTCTCATTGAAAATATTGATGCAACGATTATTGCGCAGGCACCCAAGATGCGTCCCTATATAGATACCATGCGGGCAAACATCGCAGGAGCACTGGGAATAGAGGTTACGCAGGTCAATGTGAAAGCTACTACGGAGGAAGGTCTTGGTTTTACCGGATCAGGAGAAGGAATCTCTTCTCAGGCGATCTGTATGCTTTCTTCTCCGGCAGAACTGTATGACCGGGATGTGGCATCAGACAGCGGGTGTGCGGGCTGCGGCGGCTGCCCGAAGCAGAACGGATAATTCCTTATAAAATATTGGCAGAACAGGGAAGCCTTGTAAAGTTTTATGAATCTCTACAAGGAACCCACGCTTGACAAAATCTGATGTTTTGCATATTCTATAAGAGGTAGGCAGAGAAAGGGAAGAGTACCTTTTGCAGATGTGACAGAGAGGAAGCGTCATCGGCTGAAAGCGTTTCCGGCGGAAGGAAAGGGAAGTGCGCCCCGGAGTCTGACAGAGGGAACGAAGTCTTCGTATGGTTGCTTTTAGTATCTTTGTCCGGCTGACCCCGTTACAGGTTATGAGTGAGAAGCTGACAGCCGCTTCTAAGCAGAGTGGAACCGCGGATAATTTCGTCTCTGATATACAGAGACAGAATTGTCCGTTTTTTTGTTGCAGTTCTTATTCCGGTAATATGTTTTAAAGTAATGTATTTAACAGGAATTGTTTTGCCAACATTTAATAATAGGGAAAGAGGAATCATAATGGGATTTATCAGTCACGTACGGGAAGAGATAAAGGTTATCAGAGAGCGTGATCCGGCGATTCATTCTAACATGGAGGTATTTTTATATCCCAGTTTTAAAGTGATGATTTACTATCGGCTGGCACATAAATTATACTTGAAGCACCATTATTTCTTAGCGAGATGGGTTTCCCAGAAGGGCGTGCGCAAGACCGGAATTGAGATTCATCCGGGCGCGCAGATCGGCAAGGGTTTTTTCATCGATCATGGCAACGGCGTCATCATCGGTGAGACCACGATCATCGGGGACAATGTAACGCTCTATCAGGGGGTAACGCTTGGCGGTACCGGAAAGGAACAGGGCAAGCGTCATCCGACCATCGGCAATAACGTGATGATCAGTACAGGGGCGAAAGTGCTCGGTTCTTTTAAAATCGGAGATAATAGTAAGATCGGAGCCGGAAGTGTGGTATTGGAGGAAGTGCCGCCTAATTCTACGGTGGTCGGTGTGCCGGGGAGAGTGGTGAAGCGCAACGATCAGGCATTGCCGCAGGATAAGCTGGATCAGGTTCATCTGCCGGACCCCGTCAGAGAGGATATTGTCGGTCTGCAGCATGCCAATGCGGAGCTTACCAATCGTCTGCTTGATTTAGAGCGGGAGATGAAACAGCTTCGGACAGAGGCATAATCGGTCGGTAAGGACAAGGAAATGTCGGTCATTACGCAGCAGTTGAATGCACCGGCGTCGTCTTTGACATCATGCAGCATGTGTATGATGCGGTTTAAGCAGAAAAATACAAATTTGTGCCTTGCGCAATGTATGCAGAGCAGACATATCATTCGCAGGCTGAGCAGGAATGGAGGATTTCGATGAAAATTTTTAACACATTATCCAGAAAAAAAGAAGAGTTCGTGCCCATTGAGCCGGGCAAGGTCAGCATGTATGTCTGCGGGCCTACGGTATACAATCTGATTCATATCGGCAATGCCAGACCGATGATCGTATTTGATACGGCAAGACGCTATATGGAGCACAAAGGCTATGCGGTCAATTATGTATCCAATTTTACGGACGTAGATGATAAGATTATCAAAAAAGCAAATGAAGAGGGCGTAGACCCCTCCGTGATCTCCGAACGCTATATTGCAGAGTGCAAGAAAGACATGGAAGCTCTCAATGTAAAGCCGGCAACCACCCACCCGCAGGCAACCAATGAGATTGCGGGCATGATTGACATGATACAGACCCTGATCGATAAAGGGCATGCCTATGTGGCTGAGGACGGCACCGTATATTATAAGACCAGAAGCTTTAAGCAGTATGGCAAGCTGTCCCATAAAAACTTAGATGATCTGCGAAGCGGCAGCCGTTCCCTGCTGGTATCGGGAGAGGATCAGAAACAGGACCCGCTTGATTTCGTACTTTGGAAACCGAAGAAAGAAGGAGAGCCCTACTGGGAGTCTCCATGGTGCCAGGGTCGTCCCGGCTGGCATATCGAGTGCTCTGTGATGAGCAAGAAGTATCTTGGCGATGAGATCGACATCCATGCCGGCGGTGAGGATTTGATTTTCCCTCATCATGAGAATGAGATCGCACAGTCCGAGGCTGCCAATGACAAAGAATTTGCAAAGTACTGGATGCACAACGGGTTTTTAAATATTGATAATAAGAAGATGTCCAAATCCCTTGGCAATTTCTTTACGGTTCGCGACATCAGTGAGAAGTATGATTTACAGGTACTGCGTTTCTTCATGCTTTCCGCACACTACAGAAGTCCCTTAAATTTCAGCGCTGATCTGATGGAAGCTGCCAAGAATGGTTTGGAGCGTATTGTAACAAGTGTGACAAACTTGCATTATCTGCTGGAGAATGCCAGGAGCGATGCCATGACGGAAGCGGAACAGAAGCTGGCGGAGGAAGCGAAGGAATACATTGCCAAATTCGATGAGGCGATGGACGATGACTTTAACACCGCTGATGCAATCTCTGCCATCTTTGAGCTGGTGAAATTTGCCAATACCCATGTGACAGAAGGCGCAAGCAGGGAATTTATTCAGGCGATCAAAGACGAAATCATTCTGCTGTCCGATATCTGCGGTCTGATTGTAGAGAAAAAAGAGGAAATCTTAGATGCGGACATTGAAGCGCTTATTCAGGAGAGGCAGGAAGCCAGAAAAGCTAAAAATTTTGCAAGAGCAGATGAAATAAGAGATACTTTGCTTGCACAGGGTATTATCTTAGAGGATACACGTGAGGGTGTTAAATGGAAGAGAGCATAACCATTTTAGAGGCAATCAAGAGAGACTTTGACTGCAAGGATGTGGATATCAGAACCTATTCCCCGTTAACTCTTGCTTATATCGGAGATGCCATTTATGATCTGGTGATCCGTACCATCGTGGTGGAGCGGGGCAATCGTTCTGCGAACAATCTGCATAAGAAGACAGTCACCTATGTGAATGCCAGGGTACAGGCGAAGATGATCGATGCATTAGAGGAAGAACTGACAGAGGAAGAACAGGCAGTCTATCACCGCGGACGCAATGCCAAATCCTACACCTCCGCCAAGAATGCTTCCATCATCGAATACCGCAAAGCAACCGGCTTGGAAGCGCTCTGCGGTTATCTGTATCTGCGGGGAGAGCAGGAGAGGATGCTGGCCCTGATCCGGGCTGCACTTACCAAATTAGGTATGGATATTTAGAGAAAGGAATTCCACATGGAACACACAGAATTTACCATTGAAGGCCGTAATGCCGTTATTGAAGCATTTCGGGCAGGACGAACCATAGACAAGCTTTTTATTCTGGATGGCTGTCAGGACGGACCGATTCTGACCATCAAGAGAGAAGCGGTTAAACACGGAAGTCTGATTAAATATGTGGCAAAGGAACGTCTGGATCAGATGTCTGAGACGGGCAAGCATCAGGGTGTCATTGCCTATGCGGCGGCTTATGAATATGCGGAGGTGGAAGATATCCTGCAGAAAGCCAGAGATAAGGGGGAAGCGCCTTTTATTTTTCTGTTGGATAATATAGAAGACCCGCACAATCTGGGAGCCATCATCCGTACGGCAAATCTGGCGGGTGCCCATGGGGTCATTATCCCCAAAAACCGTGCCGTGGGACTTACCGCAACGGTTGCTAAGGCTTCGGCGGGAGCGCTGAACTATACACCGGTGGCAAAGGTCACGAATTTAGGACAAACTATAGAGGAACTGAAGAAGGAAGGACTATGGTTTGTATGTGCCGATATGGACGGCACGCAGATGTATCAATTGGATTTAAAAGGACCGATTGGTCTGGTGATCGGCAATGAAGGAAACGGCGTGGGACGTCTTGTGAAGGAAAAATGCGATTTTGTGGCATCTATTCCGATGCAGGGCGACATTGATTCCCTGAATGCTTCCGTGGCAGCAGGCGTGCTTGCATACGAGATTGTAAGACAGAGACTGCAATAGCAGAGAAAATCGGTATATTGCGTTTTAAAATAATGTATGACGTAAGGTAATATAAGACTTTGAAAAGAAGATTGCGAAAGGTAAATGAGATATTATTAATAAGCATTTTTGTACTGACTGCTTTGCTTGCTGCGGTAGTTGGTTTGAAGGCATATGACATATATGTGACGAATGCTAAGCAGGAAGAGAAAGAATTTGCCGAAGTTCTTGCCAGAAATGCAGAAGCCCAGAACCGTGTCACGCAGATGGAAACAGAAATTCAGGAATTGACGAAGGACCGGCAGAAACTGGAGCAGTTTATCACAAACATACAGGCCGTGGAGAACAGCCCGGCATCTGACGGAACTGATTTTGGCAAGGGCAGCCTTCTGGACGGTACAGTATCAGGTGATGCCGGTTTATCTGAAAATAGTGTATCAGCAAATGGCATGATCTTAGGCGGTACGGTTTCCGAAAATGCCGGTGTCTCAGACAATACCTTGTCCGGCAATGGCAGTGTTACAGGCAATACCGTATCCGGCAATGGCAGTGTCTCAGGCAATATGGTGTCCGGCAATGATCTCCTGCGGGATGGGGTCTTAGTATCAGGCAACAGCAGTATATCGGATAACAGCACGGTATCCGGAGATCTGCTGGGCGGCTGGCAGGGAAACGGCGGTTATGTACAGCCGGAGATGACGTTGGAGGAACGCAGACAGCTTCATACTTCCCTGGAGGAAACGATGGAAGTCAATCAGGAAGACCTGATCAAGATTGCGGAGAGTCAGATTGATTTTTCCGGCAAGAAGATAGCCTGTCTGGGGGACAGTATAACGGCAGCTTCCAATCTGGATTCGGAAGAGGACTATCAGCAGTATTCCTACCCTGCTAATTTGAAAGAACTGTTAGGAGCAGAGGAAGTCTATAATCTTGGAATCGGTGGTTCTTCCATCGGACGCTATTGGGCGGATGCCTTTGTGGACCGTTATCAGGATATTCCGGAGGATGTAGATATCATTATTGTTATGGGAGGCACCAATGATGGATTCTGTGCGGCGGACAAGGAGTTCGGAAGTTTGAATGAGAGGGCTTACCGCACCTTCTGTGGAGATTTGGATGAGCTGATGAGAGGACTTAGAGAGAAGTATCCCGATGCGGATATCTTCTTTGCTACACCGCTTCCCAATATCCTGCACGATTATCTGATGAGCGAGCGTGACTATCTGCTGCCGCAGAAAAACTTTGCAGATGTGATACTGACGCTGGCCCAGGAATATGATTATGAAGTTATTGATCTGTATAACTCTAATATATTGGATTCCCATGATGTTAATATCGTAGCGGACTATATGCCGGACGGCGTGCACGGTAATCATGAGGGCTACAGAATTTTAGCAGAACATTTTGCGGCAGCGCTTGTGGAATATTACGAGGAACAGGAAGCTGCGAAGGAGGATATGTCGGTATCAGGCAATTCAGTGGACGACCGAAGCGGACGGGAGCAGATATCGGAAAATGCAATAGAGGATTATGGCATAGAGGATCGGGATGAGAGAAGACTACAGACAGTACAGTGATGAAGAATTGATGGTTCGCCTGCGGGACGGAGAAGATGCCATTATAGAATATATTATGAATAAATATAAGAATCTGGTCAGAAGCAAAGCCAAATCCATGTATATTTTAGGCGCAGACAGCGATGACCTGATTCAGGAGGGCATGATTGGTCTTTTTAAGGCGGTCAGGGACTATGACAGCGGACGGGATGCCAGCTTTTCTACTTTCGCTGATTTATGTGTATCCAGACAGATGTACACGGCGGTACAGGCATCTAGAAGACAGAAGCATATCCCTCTTAATACCTATATATCGCTCTATGGCAGTGTGAGCACAAACCATGACGGAGAAGAGGAAGCGCTGGTTAATGTGCTGGCGGCGCGGTCCGGGCAGAGCCCGGAGGAACTGGTCATAGACCGGGAGAATGTGATACAGCTTGAGAAAACCATAGAAAAAGAACTCAGTATCTTTGAAAAGCAGGTGCTTGACCTGTACCTGACGGGTATGGGTTACCAGCAGATAGCCAAAGTGTTGGGAAAAGACGATAAATCTACAGACAATGCGCTGCAGAGGATTAAAACGAAACTCAAAAAAGTGATTCGCGAGACGACAGCTTAGCATGATTTGTAAGACGATAGTTTAACAGGTATTGACAAAGTTTGAAAGGCTGTGATATACTACAGTTCGTGGCAAAAATGTATTTTAGCCAGTTGGCTGATATGGCTCAGTCGGTAGAGCGTCGCCTTGGTAAGGCGGAGGTCACGGGTTCGATTCCCGTTATCAGCTTTAAGAGTATTAGCGGCAAGGACTTTTCAAGAATCTTTTTTTGAAAAGTCTTTTTTGCTTTATAGACACAAAAGTTGCACTTCGGTAGCGCTTGGAATGATATGATAGTCATATTGTGGCAATAATTTGTCTTGTCTGTTCATGGCTGTCATCATCTGGAGATGAATCAAATGAATGGAAACTTAATGGTAGTGGCGAGAATTCATACGGATTTTTCGGAAAAATTCGGAATACCCAGACAGAGCGGACTGGTTCCGTCCCTGAGAGGAGAAATTCACTTTGAGGGCGAATTCTGCAATCCCGATGCCGTCCGCGGCATAGAAGAATATTCTCATCTATGGCTGTTGTGGGGATTCTCCAAGGCTAAGAAGGATAGTATGAGTCTGACGGTGGCGCCGCCCAGATTAGGCGGCAGGGAACGGAAAGGGATTTTTGCAACCCGTTCTCCGTTTCGTCCCAATTCCATCGGCTTATCCAGTGTACGGCTGGAGGAAGTCCGGTACGGAGAAAACGGGGAGCCGGTTCTGATCGTATCCGGAGCGGATTTGCTTAACGGCACGCCGATTTATGACATTAAGCCGTATCTTCCTTACACGGACTCCCATCCGGAGGCGAGGGGAAGCTTTGGGGAAGCCCATAAGGCGGATTGTATCAGAGTGATTTTCCCGGAGAAACTGAGGCGGCAGCTTCCGGAGAATTTACGACAGACTGTGTATGAGGTGCTGTCACAGGATCCGAGGGCGGCATATAATAAGAAAACGGACTATGTTTATGGTATGAGCTTTGCGGGATATGATATTCGTTTTGTGGTGGAAGAGGATGGGCTGGTCGTAAAGGAAATTGTAGACAGACAGGCATCCGACTGGGAAAGAATTAAATGACGGACGATTGTGCGCCGATGTGATGATGATTCTGAAATGAAAGAGAAAAGCATTGGATAGAGATGCGGTTTATATAGGTTTTATGAAAGAAAGGGACAAGTTGCATGACCGGAAAGAAAAACAAAAAATGGGTGCTCATTCTGCTGATTTTGCTGCTGCTTGCGTTAGTCGTCAGTGTGTGCTATATATGTTTGCAAAAAGAAAAGGAAAATGCAGTTACAGATACGGAAATATTGGAAGGAACGGATTATTCTGCAACGGAAAAAATTGAAGCAGCCTTAAAGAAGCTTGCGGATCATCCCGAAAAAGCACAGGTTATTACGGATATTAATACAGTGGAGAAAGAGGTTGCGCTTTGCTTCGAAGGAACAACTGACGGATTGATCATACAGCAGATTGTGGAGTATCTGGATGAACATGATATGAAGGCCACATTTTTTATCTCGGCGGTGGATGCCGGTGAAGATGAAGAGGCGGTAGATACGATTCTGGAAGCCGGATATGAGATGGAGAGTTATACGCTGTATGGTACAACACATATGGAGACCTATACACAGGAAGAACTGGTGGAAGATTTCTGCCGCGCACAAGCTGTCTATGAGGATAAGATCGGTATAGTACCTACGATCCTGAAATGTAATGCAACCGATTATACGGAAGAGATTATGGAGGCGGCAGATGCCTGCGGATATGGCAGTGTGCTGTATCCGACCCATTATCTGAATTATGCCAGCTTTTTTAATGAGGATATGGCAAAAAATTATGTAAAAAGTGCAGGAAAAGGCAGTATCATAACGATAAAGCTGAACGGCTATCTGGATGAATTGGAATACGAAGAAACCAGGACAGACGAGGAACCGGCTAAGGATAAGCAGCCGGGGCTGGAACTGCATGAACTGGAGGAAGAGGAGCTTTCGGAAGACGAGAGGCTTTTGCAGGTAGTGGAATGGCTTCTGGACGCCTTGGATGAAGCGGAATATGAAACGGTTCCCGTCAGTAGCTTCCCTAGTCAGGACATGGGTGACCTGGTGCTGAAATTTGAAGAGCTGGAAGAACAGTATGCAGAGGAAAAGGCAGAAGCTGTTACAGCAGCGCATACAACGGATCGGGAGACGGCATTTACTTTCAGAGGCCTTGGAGATGAGGAAGAATTGACCAATCTGCTGGCAGTACTGCAGGAGATAGGAGCGGGCGCCACTTTCTTTGTAACGGGAGAAGAGATTGACAGATATCCGGAGCAGATACAGCAGATTATGGATGCGGGCTGTGAAATCGGAAACGGCGGTTATCTTGGCAAGTCTATGAAAGAGATGTCTTTTGGTGAGATATGCGAGGACATTTATAAGAGTGATCTTGTACTGGAAAGTATCGGTGTCAAGACGGATTTGTTTATGCCGCCTTACGGTGTTGTTACGGAAGAAGTACAGATGGCTGCGGCTGCACTGGATAAGCAGCTTGTTCTGTATAATTCCTCTCCGACCAGAACGGAATATGCAAAGAAGCACTATACGGGAGAAGAGGTTGTGCGGAAGTATTATTCCGATTCCCGTCTGGTATTGTGCCGCGGCGACATTACCTACTTTAATATGAATGTGTATGATGATGCGGATTCTGTTGCCGGGCTGGTGCGTGCCGTTTATCAGTTGAAAGTTCTGCCTACCGATTACGGTACAAGAGAGGAACATATTCTGCAGATTTGTACGGTATCACAGCTTCTTGATCATACATGGCATTATCCGGCGGCAACCAATGCAACCTATCATGCGATTCAGACAAGCGGCAGGATGCAGTCATCTTTTGAACAGATGCTAAGCAATGGTTATATCGGAAATCCGTATTTAGATCTGGGCGGTTTCTCGGAAGGAGAATTGGGACTCATCGATCAGACGGGGCGGATCAATACCGGAGGTACGAATACGGTATTCTTAACCTTTGATGACTGGGGCAATGAACAGACCATCGGTAAGATACTGTACGTCCTTAGAAAGCATAAGATCAAGGCATCCTTCTTTATCAAAACAGAGTATGTTATGGACGGCAGCAGTGAAAATCTTCTGCGTGCCATTGCGGAGGAAGGACATGATATTGCTTCCCATACCAATACCCATATGACGATTAATGTCACGCCGGATTTGGTGCCGACCCTGCAGAAGGATTTGGTAAAATCCAATCAGATACTGGCAAATGTAACGGGAGATACCGGTATGCTGACGGATTATTTCAGACCACCCACACTGGCGGTCAATAAGGTGGGTGTCAGTACCGTATTTGACTGCGGCTATGGCTATATTATCAATGCAGATATCAGCACGGGCGATTATGATGCAGGCAGTGTGGAAGAGGTGTATGATACGCTGTTAAACGGTGTCAGGCTGGACAGCGGTGAGCGCATGAAGATACAGGACGGCAGTGTTGTTGTTATGCATATCAATACGAACTCTGTTCATACCGCGCAGGGACTTGACAGATATTTGAACTATGTGGAAAGCCTTCCGGACGGCGATCCGAATAAATTTAATTTTGCAAAGCTAAGTGATTATCTGCATTAATCAGCGATCCGAAGCATTGTTTGAAACCGGATCATGTTGATGATAAAAGAGGGAAAGCTATGTTGAGTAAGAAGAAAGAAACGAAGAAAAAGAATACGGCTCCGATAGAAGATATTCTCTTACAACAAAAGCCCGACAGGCGTATGCTCTCTTACGTGCCGGATAAACAGCAGGTGCGGAATAATGTAGACAGACGCGGCGGCAAGACACTGGAGAGCTTTGAGGGAAAAGCAGACGACTATATTAAGAGCATTCAGTCCGGTATTCGTTACCAGGTGGATTATAAGGTAAAGGTTAAAGTAAAGGGGAAAGACGGCAAAAAGAAAATTGCCGGGAAATTTACCTGTAAGGGAGTCGATATTTCTTCCACCGGAATTTTGTTACAGGTGGAAACACAAGCCCAACAGCAGATGATGCAGAATGCAGATAAGATACATCTTGATTTTGAAATCATACCCGGCTCCATGCCGGAAGGCTACGAGATGAAAGTGAAGCAGACTGCCAAGCTGGTTCGAGCCATCAAAACACAGGATAATAAGCTGCTGTGCGGTATGGAATTCCATAAGACGCTGGCAGAGTATGCGACCAGAAGAAAAGATGGTTATATGCTTACGGTTGCCAGTCTCATGATCTTTTTCATTTCTGCTTTTATTATGCTGATGAGAGCGGAGAGCGTAATCTACTTTAAGTTTAATAAATGGCTGTATTTGTATAGTATCATTGCGGCGGCGTTTCTGTTAAGCCGGTATCTGTTCGGGGCCTTCTATCGGCCGGTACCGATTGACAAGGACTATACACCGGGTGTGACGGTCATCATTCCCTGCTTTAATGAGGAAGAATGGATTCACAGGACGATTCTTAGCTGTGTGAATCAGGACTATCCGATTGATAAGCTGGAAGTCATTGTGGTAGATGACCATTCCAATGACCGGTCTGTGGAGAAAATACAGGAAACGATAGAGAAATTGAAGGCTGAGGATGAACACTATGAGATTGCCAAGCGTGTATCTTATATCGTGCAGCCTGTGAATAAAGGAAAAAGAGACGCTTTATGCGAAGGGGTGAAGGTGGCGCAGCATGAACTGATCGTGTTCGTGGATTCTGACAGCTTCTTAGATCCTTTCGCAATTCGTAATCTGGTGCAGCCCTTTAAAGATCCGAAGATGGGCGGGGTAGCGGGACGTACCGATGTGGCGAATACTTATACCAATGCGCTGACGAAGATGCAGTCAGTGCGCTACTATATTGCTTTCCGTGTTATGAAAGCGGCAGAGGCTTACTTCGATGGAGTAACCTGTCTGTCCGGTCCGCTGTCCTGTTACCGCAGAGAGATTATTATGGATAACATGGACAATTGGCTGAACCAGAAGTTCTTAGGGCAGAAGGCTACCTTCGGTGATGACCGTGCCATGACCAACTTCGTGTTGGAGCATCACAGAACCAGCTATCAGGATACGGCGATCTGTTCCACCATTGTGCCCAATAAGCATAAGGTATTTTTGAAGCAGCAGATGCGCTGGAAACGTTCATGGCTTCGGGAATCCATTATGGCAGGGAAGTTTATGTGGCATAAAGAGCCGTTTATGGCGGTCTTTTTCTACATAGGCCTGATCGTGCCGGTGGCGGCGCCAGTGGTAGTGTTGTATAATCTGGTCTATGTACCGATTACCCAAAGGATTTTTCCGACGACTTTCCTGGTCGGACTTCTTTTGATGTCTCTGATCATGAGCGTGGTACAGCTTCTGCTGAGGCGAAGCAGTACCTGGATATACGGTATGTTGTTCTGTATCTACTATGAAGCGGTGCTGCTGTGGCAGATGCCGGTTGCCTGGGTTACGTTCTGGAAATCCACATGGGGTACACGCATGACGCCGGAAGATTTGAAAGAACAGGAGAAGAAGAAAAAGAAAGGTGAGAGGAAAGGAGGCGTGAAGGATGAGCAGACGAAAGCCCATGGACCCGGTACGGCGTAAAAACATTAAGAAAGTCGTGCGAAGTATTGCTGAAGGCGTTATTCTGATCGTTTTGCTTGTTCTGGTAATTCAAGCCCTTTTTACCTTTGATACCTATGAGCCATATGATGAAACTAAGATAGAAATGGCGACAGATGAGGAAGACACGGGTTTTATTGCATTGTCTTATTTCGGGGTGGACCGCAATGAGACAAAAACGCTGATCAGCACGGAACGGCTGCAGGAACATATTGATGCGTTGTCCGCATCCGGTTATGTGACCATCACACAGCAGGATATTCTGGATTATTACAGAGAGGGCAAAAAGCTTCCTAAGAAATCATTATTCTTAATGTTTGAGGATGGACGCCGTGATACGGCTATTTTCGCCCAGAAGGTCACGGAGAAATATAACTATATATCAACCATTATGACTTATGCACAGAAATTCGAGACAAAGGACAGCAAATTTCTGATGCCGGAGGATTTGAAAGCATTGGAGAAAGGTACCTTCTGTGAGCTGGGAACCAATGGCTATCGTTTGGAGTACATCAATGTATATGACCGTTATGACAGATTTCTGGGTAATTTGAATACACTGGAGTATGCCCATGTGCAGCCCTTTTTGGGAAGAGAATACAATCATTATCTGATGGATTATATCAGAGACGAATATGGCATTCCCAGAGAGTCCAGGGAACAGATGAAGACCCGAATCGATTTTGATTATGATGAGATAGAGCGCATCTACACAGAGGAATTGGGAGAAGTTCCGGGGATGTACGTACTGATGCATTCCAATACCGGTATGTTTGGTGAGAACGAGAAGGTCAGCGCGGTCAATCAGGCAAGAATCTTTGACATGTTCGATATGAACTTTAACAGAGAGGGATATGTTTTAAATACACAGGAATCTTCTCTTTATGACCTGACCAGAACGCAGCCCCAGGCTTACTGGCATACGAATCACCTTCTCATGCGGATCTGGGATGATACTGACCAGGATATGGCGTGGGTAGATGGTGATACGGAACGCAAATCCAACTGGGAGGAGTTGAACGGTAAGGCGGAGTTTCAGGATAATGAAATCTATCTGACCTGTGAACCGGAATGTGTGGGGACATTACGCTTAAGAGACAGCGAATCCTATAAAGATGTGATCGTCAATACGCGGCTGGCCGGCAATAAACTGGGAATTCAGAGTGTGTACGTGAGGGCGGATGAGAATCTTGGAAACGGCATCTGTGTGAAAATTGAGAACAACGAATTGTATATTTTAGACGGGGATACCCTGCTGTATCAGGAAAATATCGATAAATTAACACAGGTGGAGCCGGTATCTGTGGAGGAAGACGATATGGCGGCACAGATCGCCGAGAAAGAACTGGAAGTGCAGTATGCGACCACCGTCCAAAAAGGAAAGAATGCAGCCGTGGAATTGGCTGTGTTAAATGATACGGACCCCCTTTCTGTGGAAGACGGCGCTGAGGAGTATATAGAAGATATCAATATCAATGATCCGGCAGACAGGCAGTTGTCGATTGCCGTGAAAGACAATCTGCTGACGGTATCTGTGGATGGTTATTATGCAGTGCAGGATGAAGAGATTCATACCACAGATGCAGGCTATGTATTTATCCAGTCCGGATGGGGCGGGGAGGCATACAGCCAGAGAAACCTGGCGGACGATGTGTATGATGGTGTGTTTGTGGATTTTGAGGTGACGCAGAATACCGGTGCCGAGGAAGAAACAGTGTTATATGATAACAAAATGCATGGATTTGAATGGTTTTGCTGGAAGAGCGGGAAGATTTGGAAAACAGTCATCAATTGGTTTATTGAGACGTTCTAAGGAGTCGGATGATAGATGCAAGGTAAGAGACGGTTTTCCGGCCGGTCAGGAACAGAGGTAGATGGGAAAAGGAAAAAAGAGGATAAAAGTGAGGTACAGAATGGCATTTGGCAAAAAAAGAAGCAGAAGAATCGGATTGTTACTGCTGGCTGCTTGTATGCTGGCAGGATGCGGGGGAAAAGAAGCGGGCAGCGCAGAGGCAAAGCAGCAGGACGAAGAGCGTGTACAGATGGCGGTGCAGGAAACAGAGACAGAAGGAGAGCAGATCAGGGAAATCAGTTATTCCCTCTGGAATGCTTACTGGAATCTGGAAGGTGTGGAAGAACAGACGGAAATTCTGGCAGAGCATGTTAAGAACGTGAATTTTTTTGCCGCATATTTTGATCAGAATGATGACGTATTTATTCCTCAGGAAACCACAGATTTCTATACTGCTAACGGTGCGCTCTATCGGGAGCGCGGCTGGAACTGTTATCTGACGGTGGTGAATGACCAGATCAATGCGGATGGATCTTCTTCCCTGAAAACAACCGAATTGCTGTATCGCTTGCTGGAGCAGGAAGAGCGTTATACGGCGCACGCGGAGAGCCTGATTACCCTGGCGAAAGAGGCCGGATATGACGGATTGGAGATTGACTATGAGAATATCCGTAAGGATGATGTCTTATGGGGGTATTTTATGAATTTCATCGGATATCTCTATGACAGATGTGAGGAAGAAAACCTCTTGCTCCGGGTGGTGATTGAGACGAATATCAATGCCGATCAGATTGACTGGGTGGAAGGACCGACCTACTGTGTGATGTGCTATAATCTCTATGGCAGTCACAGTGAACCGGGACCGAAAGCCGACAGAGCCTTTTTGGAAGAAATAATGGAGAAGATGCGCTATGTGCCGGGAGAAGTGGATTATGCGCTTGCTAACGGCGGATTCGACTGGGGTGAAGACGGAACGGTCAAAAGTCTTACCGTAAAGCAGGCGGAAACCCTGATGGCTGGGTATGGACAAGAAGCAGAACGGGACGAGAGTGCAGCGAAGGTTTTCACGTACACAGACGAGAATGGTGTAAGTCATGAGGTGTGGTATGGCGATCAGGAAACACTGGATTCCTGGATGCTCTGGCTGCAGTCCGGTGATAACTGGAATTATTCTATCTGGAGACTGGGTGATTGACATTTTGTGCATCCGCTGTTGCCGACCGCATTCCATATACTGAATTTTGATGAAAACGGATAGTTGATGTGAACTGTAATCAGTTAGTTGACCTGATATTAGTATCCATTGTCTTGTCATGCTGATACGGATGCGGTACAATATAAAAAGAAACAAGGAAGAAAATGCATTTGGACACGTCCACTGCAGACGGATTCAGAGTGCAGAATGAGAGAAAGGCAGGCAAGGGTATATGGATTTCTTAGATAAACTGGGGGAGACGATCACTACGAAAGGCAAAGAGGTGACAGATAAGGCAAAGGATTTGGCAGAGGTCGCTAATCTGAAGAGCCAGATCAGTACCTGTGAGAATGTGATTAAGAAGAATTATATTGAAATCGGCAGGATTTATTACGAGAAACACGGTTCGACACCGGAGGATGAGTATGAGGAAGCGTGCAGAGCTATCGCTAATGCGCAGAATGCCGTTGTTGATTTGGAAGCAAAGATTAAAGAGATCAAAGGAATCTGAGAGAGAAGACGAGATCAAAATTGAGACATATTCAAAAAATAAGCCGCAACACTTTTCGTGTTGCGGCTTGTTTTCGCTATTGTGGGGGCTCAGTCTCCGACTGCGGTTGTTCGGCAGGGGCCTGAGCAGCTTGTGCGGCCTGAGCTGCAGCAGCAGCGGCGGCTGCTGCCTCTGCGGCACGTTGTTCCATTTCCGCACGTTGTTGATTAATAAGATTCTCATAATCAGGGTTAGCAAAGAACTCGGCATTGTGAGGACATATATTAGTTGGTGTGACGGGCACTGTAGAGATAGTACCGTCTTCATTCACAACTTCCTCTGTTGCCGGAGCAGTTCCACCTGTTGCAGCGGCAGATCCGCTCTGCAGGGATACATCCTCAATCGGGGTAAGTTCTAACACGCCTTCCACTTTAAACGGACAGAACTCTGTGGCAGGCAGATTGCTGTACTGACATATCTGACCGGCATAGTGTACGTCACAGGTTGCTTCCGGTACCGTGCCTTCTGCGAAGTATTCCGTGCGCAGTGTACCGTCACACAATCCAGCGATAGGCAGTTTGCCGGAGCGGGAGCACACAGTAGCTGTCACGATGCCGGAAGGTACGCTGAAGGATTCGCTTGGAAGCTCTTCATGGATTTTGGCCATGACGGTACGCCACAGTTTCTTGGCAAGGTTCTTCTCATCACCGGTGAGCTTCACATTGTTATCATATCCTGCCCAGGTAGTGGCGGTATAGTAAGGGGTATAACCTGCAAACCAAACGTCATTGTAATCAGATGTGGTTCCGGTCTTACCCGCAATTGCCATATTGCCGAAATTAACAGAACCGCCGGTACCGCTTGTGACAACGTCTACCATGGCGTCTGTCAGCAGGAAAGCGGTTGTTTCTTTGATAACCTGTTTGGACTGTGGTGCAGTGTTATCTAAGATAATATTGCCGTCATGGTCGAGAACCTTCGTATAAAGCTTCGGCTTGATGTACGTACCATGGTTAGCAATACATGCATAAGCAGCATTTAATTCTTCGTTCGTTACACCGTTGGTGATACCGCCCAGTGCAAGAGACTGTTGTATGTCGGAGAATACCTGTCCGTCGATCTCTTTGCGCTCTTCCAGCGTGGTGAATCCGAAGTTGATCAGATAATCGAAGCCAAGCTGCGGCGTGATCTGTGTCAGTGTCTTGACTGCTACAATGTTCATGGAGTCCCTGATACCGTCCCGCAAAGAAGAAAGACCACGGTATGCTTCGCCGTACCAGTTGGCTACAGGACGTCCGCCTGCATAATTAAAGGGTGCATCGTTCATAATCGTAGCGAGAGTCAGACCGGCACTGTCTAAGGCAGGTGCATAGGTGGATACAATTTTAAAGGTAGAACCGGGCTGTCTGGTTGTATCGGTTGCACGGTTCAAGGTACGGCTGCCGGATTTGGCACCGCGGCCGCCTTCCATGGCAACGATATAGCCGGTACTCTGATCCTCCACAACCAGGGATACCTGCGGCTGCGGTGTAAGGCTGATCGTTTCACCATATACCTCATCACCCGCACTCATGATGGCAGCTTTGTAAGCTTCAATATCCTGATAAGCCTCTTCCTGTGAGGCATAAATCAGATTAAAGGTATTGGAGCGGTTTTCTCTCCAATAAGTACGGAACATTTCGGTACTGTAGTTTTCGTGGTCACCATTGCTTTTCTCTATGGTCAGTTCGTAATTTAAATACCACTTGGTATTGGCCGGGAAATTGCTTTCATCTGCAAAGGCTTCATCACAGATTTTCTGGATCTTCGGATCCTGTGTGGAATAAATCTTAAGACCGCCGCTGTAGAGCAGGGTATAAGCCTGGGTTTCATTGTATCCTGCGGCGATCAGGTCCTCCAATACATCATCTGTCAGTGCATCTACAAAATATGTATTGACAGATGCATCTTCATTTTCGGAATCGGCGATCTGGATACGGGAATAAACATCATCTGCCATCGCTTCATCATATTCTTCCTGTGTGATATATCCCTGGTCCTTCATGTCACGGAGAACCTTTTCACGACGCTCGGCATTCTTATCAGGATGGGAGATCGGGTTGTAGCGGGACGGATTCTTCGTGATACCTGCGATGACGGCACACTCGGATAGGGTCAGATCACTGACGGATTTGTTGAAATAGCGCTGGGATGCTGCCTGTACGCCGAGCGTGTTCTGTCCTAAGTTGATTGTGTTCATATAGTTGATCAAAATCGTATCCTTGTCCATGACTTTTTCAAGCTCTAAAGCAAGATACTGTTCCTGAATTTTACGCTTCACCCTGTCTGCGAAGGAATCCTCGCTGGTCCAGTCCGTGAAAACATTGTTTTTCAGAAGCTGCTGGGTAATCGTGCTGGCACCTTCCGAAAAATTTCCGCCGTTCTGCAAACCAACTACGCCGGCACGGATGATACCTTTGATATCAATACCGTTGTGATCATAGAAACGGGCATCCTCAATTGCCACGAATGCATTCTGCAGATCTTCCGGTACCATATCGATCGTGACCGGAATACGGTTACTGTCGGTAGCCACCAGTTTCTTTATTTGATTGCCTTCTATATCATATACAAAGGTAGAAAAACCGGTGGGGGTAACATCAATATTTCCAATATCAGGCGCGGTTGCCAAAACACCTTTAAAAATACCGATCCCTGCGCAGGTGCCGATGATTGCGACTCCTATCAGGGCCAGCAGGAATATTTGAATAAAGGTAAAGCCAAGCTTTTTACCCCATTTTTTGGATGTAGAATTGAGTGTCTGCTGTTTCTTGCGGACACCTTTTTTTCCATAATTCATAATATGGCCTCCTTAGGCGAAATAACCTATCTTGGATTATAGCAAAGTTTGCCGGCTAAATAAAGGATTTTTATACTATCTTAAGAATTGTTCACAATTCTATACAGTTTTATTCTGCTTGTGTGCAGGTTGTGAAAATGCTATACTAGTCTGAGAAGATCTTCTAGAGCTCGCACCAGAGGGTGCTTCGCTAAGAAGATCTAATCTCAGACGGAAGAACGCCAAAAGCGTGCGTTCTTCCCGGCGAATGGTTTACTTTATTATTGGGGAAAGGATGGTTCTGCCTGGGGTTGTATTGGGCAGAATAAAGTTAGATGGAATCTGGTCATAGGTTGGAGCCGTATAAGATTATCGAATATGGGGGCATGGGGGAAATCGAGGAGAAGAAGTCCCGGTTTATAGCCCATGTGGCGGCAGTAGGTACGGAAGAAGAGGCACTTGCATTTATTGAGTCGAAGAAGAAGGAATACTGGGATGCAAGGCATAACTGTTATGCTTATATTTTGGGGGAGCAGGGACAGACTATGCGCTTTTCCGATGACGGGGAACCTTCCGGGACTGCGGGAAAGCCTATTTTAGAAGTATTGATAAACTCGGGAATACGCAATCTGGTGGTTGTTGTGACCAGATATTTTGGCGGTACTTTACTCGGTACCGGAGGATTGGTGCGGGCTTATACCCAGGCAACGCAGGCGGGGCTTGCGGCGAGTAAGGTGTGTACCATGTGCTATGGATATGGGATTACGGTTTTGACAGATTATAATGGTATTGGTAAGCTGCAGTATTTGCTGGGACAGAGAAATATTCCCATAGAGGCATCAGAATACGCAGAACAGGTAACGATACAGATAAAGGTTCCTTATGAAGAGAAAGATTCCCTGATACATGAGATGACGGAAGCGACTGCCGGAAAGGCGGAAGTGATTGTTTCAGAACCTATTTATTATAAAAAAGTGACTGACACGTAGAGACTCTTTGGAATATTTCCGGTGGGATTAGTTTCTGCGTGGGAAAGGCAGGCAGACTATGAACAGCAACCAGGAAGAAGTAAGAGACGTGGAAGAAACACTTGTGACGGCAAGTGAAAGAACGGAATACGAGGATCTGGGCGTAGAGGAAATAAGGGATCTTTTGAAGAAAGGGCAGTATACGAAGCTGCGGCAGCTTATTCAGGAGCTGAACAATGCGGATATGGCAGATTATCTGGAAGAGATGGAAGAGAGCGAGGTTATAAAGATTTTCCGTATTCTTCCTAAGGATATGGCGGCGGATGTTTTCTCTTATCTGGAGATAGACCAGCAGCAGTCCATCATTACCTCTCTCTCCGATAAGGATGCTGCCCGCATTATTGATAATATGATGTCCGATGATGCCAAGGAACTGATGGAAGAGATGCCTGCCAATGTGGTAAAGCGTCTGATTGCAAATACCCGGCCGGATACCCGTCAGGCGATCAATCATCTGATGCGTTACCCGGAAGACTCTGCCGGCAGTATTATGACGGTGGAATATGTAGACCTGAAAGAGAATCAGACGGTTGCGGAGGCAATTGAGCGGATTCGTAAAGTGGGTTTGGACAGTGAGACGATCAATATCTGCTATGTACTGGATACTAAGAGAACCTTGGTGGGAACGGTAGCGCTGAGATATCTGCTGTTGAGTGAGCCGGATGCCGTAATCGGGGAGATGATGCATAAGAATGTCATTTCGCTGCATACCCTGATGGATCAGGAAGAGGTAGCCAGACAGTTTAAGAAATATGAATTTACGGCTATGCCGGTTGTGGATAATGAAGACAGACTGGTAGGAATTATTACGGTCGATGACGTTGTGGATATTCTGGAAGAGGAGACAACGGAGGATATTGAGAAGATGGCGGCTATGACGCCTTCTGATAAGCCTTATTTAAAGACCTCCGTGTTTGACACTTTTAAGAAAAGAATTCCGTGGCTGTTGTTACTGATGATTTCAGCCACTTTTACGGGAGGAATCATTACTTCCTTTGAAAATGCACTGAGCCGTTATGTGGTTCTGACCGCTTATATACCGATGTTAATGGATACCGGCGGTAATGCAGGCGGACAGGCATCGGCTACGATCATTCGTGGTCTGTCACTGGATGAGGTGGAGTTTAGCGACTGGTGGATTGTAGTCTGGAGAGAAATTCGGACAGCGGTTCTGTGCGGCGTGGTATTGGCTGTCTGCAATTTTGCCAAACTGATGCTCTTTGATCAGGTAGGGGTGTCGGTGGCATTCGTAGTGTGTATTACCATGACTCTGGCGGTTATCGTTGCTAAAATAGTCGGTTCCATGCTGCCGATGCTTGCCAAGAAAATCGGCATGGATCCGGCGGTTATGGCGAGTCCCTTTATTACCACTATTGTAGATGCCATTTCTTTGCTGATTTATTTCAGAGTGGCAACGGTAGTGCTGGGGATTTAATGTCTGATCTTATTGCCTTGGATTGATATTGCATAGATGAAAGATAATCGATTTGTGAATGGGAGATGGTGAATATTCCTTTTACGGACTGGGCTGATACAGAGAAAATTTACGAGGTTATGAGAAAGATAAAGAATGATTGAAAATACAGTGCAAATACAAAGTATATAGAAAAGAGATTCCGACTTAACTGCGGAATCTCTTTTTTGGGTTCATTATTTCTTGGCTGCCGCGGATATTGCGGCTCTTTTTCTTAAGGTAGGATCTAAGATCTTCTTGCGGATTCTGATGGTCTTCGGTGTTACTTCCAGAAGTTCATCCGTATCGATAAATTCCAATGCCTGCTCTAAGCTTAACACCTTGGGCGGTGTAAGGCGAAGGGCTTCGTCCGCGCTGGAGGAACGGGTATTGGTGAGCTGTTTCTTCTTGCAGACATTCAGCTCAATGTCCTCGCCGCGTCCGTTCTGACCGACAATCATACCGGAGTATACCTTGGTGCCCGGCCCGATAAAGAGCGTGCCGCGCTCCTGTGCGTTATAAAGACCGTACGTGATTGCCTCGCCTGCCTCGAAAGCGATCAGGGAACCCTGCTTGCGGTATTGGATATCCCCCTTATAAGGTCCATACCCATCGAAAATGCTGTTCATGATACCGTTACCTTTGGTGTCTGTCATGAACTCACCCCGGTAACCGATCAGCCCGCGGGAAGGGATTGAGAATTCCAGACGAGTATATCCGCCGGATGCCATACCCATGTTTTTCAGCTCGCCTTTTCGCTGGCTTAATTTCTCAATGACTGTGCCGGAAAATTCTTCCGGGACATCCACATAACATAATTCCATCGGCTCTAATTTCTTGCCGTTTTCGTCTTCCTTATATAATACCTCTGCCTTGCTGACTGCAAATTCATACCCTTCACGGCGCATGTTCTCGATTAAGACGGACAGGTGCAGTTCGCCTCTGCCGGATACCTTGAAAGCTTCCGTGGTGTCGGTTTCCTCCACACGAAGGGATACATCCGTGTTTAATTCGCGGAATAAACGGTCACGCAGATGACGGCTTGTAATATATTTTCCTTCCTGTCCGGCAAGCGGAGAGTCGTTGACGATGAAATGCATCGCTATGGTCGGCTCGGAAATCTTCTGGAAAGGAATGGGCTGCGGATTTTCAGGAGAACAGAGCGTATCGCCGATATGGATATCCGTGATACCGGAAATCGCTACGATAGCACCGATGCCGGCTTCTTTCACTTCTACCTTATTTAAACCGTCGTATTCATATAATTTGCTGATTTTCACTTTTTTCATTTTGTCAGGCTCGTGGTGGTTGACGATGACCACTTCCTGATTGACTTTCACGGAGCCGTTGTCTACTTTGCCAACGCCGATACGGCCTACATATTCGTTGTAGTCAATGGTGCTGATCAACACCTGGGTTCCTGCATCCGGGTCACCTGTGGGCGCCGGAATATGCTCGATGATCGTATCAAAAAGCGGTGTCATGTCGCCGCCCTTGACCGTAAGCTGTGTGGTTGCCGTGCCCGCCTTGGCGGAAGCATATACGAAAGGACAGTCAAGCTGTTCATCGTTGGCATCCAAGTCCATAAACAGTTCCAAAACTTCATCTACCACCTGAATCGGCCTTGCTTCCGGACGGTCGCATTTGTTGATGCACACAATAACGGACAGATCCAGTTCCAGTGCCTTTTTCAGAACGAATTTCGTCTGGGGCATGGGGCCTTCGAAAGCGTCCACCACGAGGATAACGCCGTCTACCATCTTGAGGACACGCTCTACTTCACCGCCGAAGTCGGCATGACCGGGGGTGTCGATGATATTGATCTTAACACCTTTATACATTACGGCAGTGTTCTTGGACAGGATCGTGATACCGCGCTCCTTCTCGATATCGTTGGAGTCCATGACACGTTCTGCCACTTCCTGGTTTTCTCTGAATACACCGCTTTGTTTTAACAGTTCGTCCACGAGCGTTGTTTTGCCGTGGTCTACGTGGGCGATGATCGCAATGTTTCTCACATCTTCTCTGGTTTGTTTCATGTTGTACCATGCCTTTCTGATCTTATAAACGTGATATTTTAATGATTATGTTCTGTTTTGCTTGTTCCTATCATTATTTGTGTAGGGATGGCTTTTCATAAGCCAGCCATTAAACTCGGTAATTATATCACTTGACCGTATATCTTGCAAGTTAAATGTCGGGGGTGTGCGTGGTTGAATGATTTCAAAGAGAAAATGGAGTTATGACATATTAAAAGACCAGACTATTAATAAGTGTCCGGTCTTATAAATGATGGTCTCTTTCATTATGTCAAAAAGCAGGGAAATACTCTCTTTTAAGAAAATTTGATTGAAAAACCTGCATTTATTTTCTTAAATCGTTTATCGTTCAGGCGCAGTCTCAAACGGAATATTATTCTTCTTCAATAAATCCATTAAATATTGATTCTGTGAAGCCAGGCTATCAATCTGCGGCTGATAGTAATCCGCATCAGCCCTCTGCGTTTTCTCAATAATCTCCTCTGAACTTGTACCAAAAAGATTTAATAATCCTTCACAAACCATAGAACGTTCTCCTTTCCTACTAACTGAATTAGGCGTTTGCGAAACGCCAAAACCCGCATAAATACGGGATTATTTTTTTCACAAAATAAAACAACTCCTCACTGGTTTGTGGTAAAATTGAGATGTCGAGTAACAATCAACCATCCACCAGAAAGGAGTTGTACCTATA
>JAGBEO010000031.1 GCA_017936885.1 Lachnospiraceae bacterium
TGGTCTCTCCCTTAAGAAGCCTTTCAAAGCTTTCCTTGATACTGCTGCTGCCCTCCCGGATCAGCTTACCCACCAGACTATTGGAGCTGGTGTTCGCCCAGTAAGTTGATATTTTCCCTTTATCCAGAAAATTCAGAATGGACCACGGATTATAAATATCCTTATGGCTTCCGAAAATAAAGCCGTCATACCATCTCTTAACCTGCTCCTTTTCTCCCGATAATCCACATTCTTCAAGTGCGGTAAATACCTCTTCCTCCGTAAAACCGAAAGAGGTTGCATATTTATCCGATGTGGTGGTTACCACCTCCAGATTATTCAAATCAGAAAAAATAGATTCCTTGCTGACTCTTGTGATGCCCGTCATCACGGCACGCTCCAGCCACGGATTGGTCTTAAAAGTAGCATTGAACAAGCTCCTGGTAAATGCCACCAATTCTCCCCAATATCCGTCCACATAAGCCTCCTGCATAGGCGTATCGTATTCATCCAGAAGAATGATGACTTTCTTATTATAGTAACGATACAAATAATCTGACAACTGATACAGCGCCAAAGAAGCATCACTATCGTCCATATCCTCTGAAACGCGCTTAAAATAGTTTATATCTGTCTCATAAAGTACTCCACTGTTTAGAAGAAAAGAATTTTTCGCATACAGATTCGCAATCAATTGACAGATTTTCTTCCGAGTATTCCGGTAATCCTTCTCCTTCACATTCGCAAAAGACAGAGTGATAACCGGATAGGTTCCCTGTAACTCTCTGTATTCCTCGTTCTCCCATACAGAAAGCCCTTCAAACAGTTTACCCTGTCCTGCATGATCCACCGAAAAGAAATACTCAAGCATGCTCATATTAAGAGTTTTCCCGAAACGGCGCGGGCGGCTGATCAGTGTAACACTGTCCCCGCTCTCCCACCATTCCCTGATGAAAGATGTCTTATCAATATAAAAATAATTCTTTCGGATCAAATCTCCGAAATCCTGTATCCCGATTGCAACTGTTCTTGCCATAACTACCTCCCAACCTGACTGTTTCTGATCTGCCGTCAAATAATTTACACCCACGTAGGTTTTTGATCTTTGTGTGTGAAATTTATCATCTGCTCCTTAAAAGCTGACAGCTTTCTTTCATAATATTGCTTCTGCTTTTCTTTGATCTTCCCCGCCGCTTCAAGCCTTTGCAATACCTCTTCAAACTCTTTTAATCCGTCTTGCGCGGCATCCTTGTAATTATTGGAAACATTCATTTCTACCCGCTGTATGATTTCATCCAACTGTTTATTTTTCCCTGCTCCGTGTAAAAAACCAAACATATCTTTACCTCTTATCTTTTCTGCCGCTATTATGTTATACAGGAAAGCCTCCCGTATTCCCATACATTTTGTAATCATCCGGTAAAACCAGCAAGATCTTTTACCTCTTTTATATGATACTTATCTCTTTGTCTCAAGTATACATCAATACCAATATTCTGCCAAGAACTTAACCATGAGACAAACAAAACTTCAAAAACAAAAAGAGAGCCGACAAACTTTTGAGAAATCATATCATCATTGTTTGTCAGCTCTCTTTTTTCAAAATATAAGCCATTTTCATACAGTCTGAATAACAAAGTCGTCGTTTCTTTTATCTTCTAAAGGAAATGACGGCTGAAATCCGGCAGATACATACTTTATTATATCTTAGAAAACCCTCTGAGATAAAGCATATTTTCAATGATCTGACAGGATTTCCACCAGTTTTCACTGATCTCATATTCCTTATACTCCGTCCACCACTGCCATGTGACCGGAAAAGAACCGTCGGAAAGCTGTCTGTCTATCATCATATCTGCTTCTTTCTCTGCCAAATCCTGATCAATATAGGAACAGCCTTTTTCCCAAAACATAGACGGTCTGCACACATATTCCGTAAACCATTTTTCGGGTTCCCGGCAGACAATCCGGTTAATTGTCTCATACAATCCGGTTTGAAAAGCATTTCGGTCAAATATAGTAAGATCTTCGATATCCTCACAATAATGAAGCAACTCGCAATAGCATCTCAGGGTATGAAATTCCTCCAAACCATTTTCCATAAATCCATTGACTGCAAGGCTGGCAATCTCTTCTGCTTTCTTATATAAATTGCTGTCCTTATCCGCAAATTTTAATAGAAATCCGGCAAGACTCACGGTCGGATTATCGTCCGGCACGCCTGCCGGCTCTTTACATTCCCACCATATCGCATGCGGATAATCATTGTTGCCAACAACTACATTAAACCATTTCCCTTCTGCAAAATCCTTGCCGCTGTCAAGATAGTTTAAAATACCCTGTATGATGGCATCCGCACAGTTCGGGAAACCAATCTCGCGCAGATACGTGATTGCCGTCCACGTGGTGATCGGTGTGGAATTGACATTCCAGTTATCTGCCTCTAATGCATGTCCAAAGCCGCCGTCTTCATTCTGATACATGGCGAGTATCTTCACAACTTCCTCCGGGGAACCGTTTTCAAAATGATATTTCCATCTGGCAAACTCGATTGGTCTTGCATTCCGGTAAATAAATTTTCTTGCTTTTTCAAACACATCCGTATTTTTCATGAAATCACCTTTTCTTCTTTATTTTTCCACTCAGGAACCCAATATATAGTATCAGTCATTCCCTTTTACGAATAACCCGTAATTATGATACATCACATATTAAACTTTATCTTGTAAAAATGCGACACTCTAATACATGAAAAGTGCTCTCCTTCCCTAAATCATTTCAGGATGAGAGCACAACTCTTTATTTCACTTCCACCTTAATCATGTTAAAGTCTTTAAATTATGAGAATATCTACCTAAGCCCCTGAATCAGAATAATCAATATAAGCACAGGCAAAACAAATCTAAAATAATATTTCAAATGCTTAGACAATTTTAGTCCTTTTCCGGTATTAGCCTCCTCTAAATACTTGTCGAATCCCCATCCCCATTTGGTCACACTAAACAGAAGAAAAACAAGGGAACCGATCGGAAGCAGCAGGTTGCTGACGAGAAAATCTTCGCTGTCTAACACATCTCTTCCCCCGATCAGATGCAGTCCGCTCCACACATTATACCCCAACACGCAGGGAATACTTGCAATCAACACAAAGATACAGTTAATAACGGACGCCTTCTTCCTGCTCCAGCCAAAATTGTCAATACAGCCAGCCAGCAGGTTCTCGAACACTGCAATTACTGTGGAAAAGCTCGCAAAAGTCATAAAGAGGAAAAACAAAGCACCCCAGATACGCCCTCCTGCCATATTGACAAACACGTTCGGCAGGGTAACGAAAATCAAAGACGGACCTGCATCCGGCTCCACCCCAAAGGAAAAGCACGCCGGAAAGATAATCAGACCGGACATCAGCGCCACAAAGGTATCCAGTGCGCAAATCCGCACGGATTCTCCTGCCAAAGTACATTCTTTAGACATATAGCTTCCGAATATCTCCATCGCACCAATGCCAAGACTTAATGTAAAAAAGGACTGGTTCATCGCTGCGGTAATCACATTGCCGATCCCTGCCGCTTTCGCCTTGGCAAAATCGGGCATCAGGTAAAATGCAATCCCTTCTCCTGCCCCGGACAGCATAACACTATGTATCGCCAGGATAACAATCAATACCAATAATGCCAGCATCATAACCTTCGTGATACGCTCTAACCCTTTCTGCAATCCAAAACTGCAGACCACAAAGCCTGCAAGAACAGTGACCATCATCCAAACCGTCATTTCTACAGGGTTCGCACACAATTCACCAAACACGCCGCTGACCGCATCCGCGGCCATGCCCTGCTGAAACTTTCCCGTTACAAATTTAAAAAAATAACTGAGCATCCAGCCGGAAACCGTTGTATAATACATCATCAGAAGATAGCAGCCTATCATGCAGAACCAGCCGTGAATATGCCATTTACTACCTTTTCTTTCCAACGTCTTATATCCTAAAACCGCACTCTTGCCGCTGGCGCGTCCCACGGCAAGTTCCATGGTCAGCACAGGAACGCCCATACACAGCAAAAAGAGTAAATAAAACAGTACAAAAACGGCGCCTCCGTTTTCCCCCACTACGTAAGGAAAACGCCACACATTTCCGATACCGATTGCACATCCCGCACTCACTAAAATAAATCCCAGACGGGAGCCAAAGCTTTCGCGCTCCATATAAAAATCCTCCTTTAAGTGTTTTGTTTCTGTTTGCACTCAAATTTCTTATTCAAATGTATCTTCTGCAAAATCGAAATATAATTTTTCTACAGTTCAAAAACGCTCTTGATACTGTCATAGTGCAGGAAAATTCCCTGCTCTGCAAATTCTTTGATCTGCGCTGCCGTTGCCAGCATAAACCCGTCTGTCTCCGCTTCCTGAAGTTTCACATCCCTTTCATCAAAGTCCATAACGAAACGGTAAATGTCCACAAAGTAATTGTCTCCTTCACCGGGATTATCCCTCCGGTAAGAAAACTGATAGCCACCTTCCGCTTCTGAAACATCAAGCCCGGTTTCTTCCCTGACTTCGCGTGCCACTGCATCCTTAGATGCTTCCCCTGCCTGTACCGCTCCGCCTGACACTTCCCACCAGCCGGGCGCCCATGTCTTAGACATGACACGTTTTGTAATCAGAAACCTGCCATCCGGTCTTGCCACGACGCCAAGCACTGTCAAATGGTATTCCCCATCTTTTAAGCACCAATCATTCCGCTTCATGGTGCGTCCCGTGGGTTTCTTATCTCTGTCATAAATATCCCATAATTCCATGTATCTATCCTCTCTTCCTTCTCAGCACATGTACTAAAAATTGTATCGCATTTTCCCTGCAAACACAAGACCGATATAGCAGTCTGCTTCTGCAACCAAGGCAACATAAAAACATCTATGGAATCAACATAATCGCCCATGATTCCATAGATGTTTATAATTACTAAGATCTAAAACAAACAAAGGTTTGAGGGTTATCGGAATCCATATCTACGAGTTTTTCATCCATTTTAATTTTACAGATTTTAATATATATTATATACTATATATTAAAAATAGAAATCACAATTAAGAATATCAGTAATATTAAGTATAATTAGGATTACAAAAGGAGACTCCGCATGATCATTTTGGAAGCAATAGGACAATTCATAATAAACACAATCAACGCTGTCTATCAGTTACTCTGGGGTGATCTGATCACGATTCCGCTGCCCGGCGGAAGTTCTCTGGGGCTTTCTCTGCTTGTACTCATCCTGATTCCCTCCGGGATCTATTTTACGATACGAACCCGTTTTCTTCCGTTCCGGCTTTTCCCTGAAATGCTCAGAGTTGTTGTGGAAAAGAGAAATGTTTCCCAGAAAGATGCCATTTCCGGTGTACAGGCTTTGATCGTATCAACTGCCACACGGGTAGGCATGGGAAATTTAGTAGGTGTCGTTGCCGCAATCTCTGCAGGCGGTGCAGGTGCTGTCTTCTGGATGTGGATCATTGCCCTGCTCGGCGCTTCTACAGCGTTCATTGAAGCGACCTTAGCACAGCTCTATAAAGAAAAAGACCCGCTCTACGGCGGATACCGGGGCGGTCCTGCTTACTATATCCATCACTTTTTTATCAAAAAAGGCAGCACCCGCAAGCGTTCTGTTATTGCTGTTCTGTTTGCCCTTTCCGGTTTAATCTGCTGGTGCGGCATCAGTCAGGTAATCGGCAACTCCGTCTCCTCTGCTTTTGAGAATGCATTTCATATTCCGCCTCTTTATACAACGATTACGCTTGTTGTCGTTGCGGCAGTGATCGTACTGCGTAAAAATGCCACGGTTAAAGTTTTGGATATCATCGTGCCTGTCATGGCAGTATGTTATTTCCTGATTACCCTGTTTATTATCGGCAAAAATATCGGACAGCTTCCTGCTGTTTTCCTAAGGATCTTCGAGGAAGCGTTCGGCTTGCGTCAGGCAGTTGCCGGAGGCTTCGGTGCGGTCATCATGAACGGTGCCAAAAGAGGGCTTTTCTCTAACGAAGCCGGATCCGGTTCTGCTCCCTGCGCCGCAGCAGCGGCAGATATCAGCCATCCCGCCAAGGAGGGGCTTTTGCAGGCATTCGGTGTATTTATCGACACGATTATAATCTGCAGTTGTTCTGCTATGATTATGCTGCTGACCCCCATAGAACTGACTGACGGTCTGGCAGGCATGGATCTTCTGCAGACTGCCATGCAGTATCATATCGGAGATTTCGGCGTTATCTTTATTGCCGTGATCCTTTGGCTATTCAGTTTTTCAACCTTTATCGGGATACTGTTTTACGCACGTTCCAATGTTGCTTACCTTTTCGGGGATCATTGGACATCCCAGACTTTATATAAAGTTTTGGCTCTGGTTATGCTCTTTGTGGGCGGTCTGGCTGCCTATACCTTCGTCTGGGATCTGGGCGATATCGGTGTGGGACTAATGACAATTTTTAATATGATTGCATTGATTCCGCTGGCGCCGAAGGCGATTGCTTCACTGAAAGAGTATGAAAAGACTAAGACTGAGAATTGATTCAACAATGCAAGAATAGGGGGAACTAAAATGATTCATGAAATACAGGACGAAAGATATCATGTCGCCGATGAAGCCATATACGATGCTTTCTTTTTGCTTCTGAAAGAAAAAGATATCGATAGAATAACCGTATCTGATGTCATAAAAAAAGCCGGAGTTGTCCGCAGTACCTTTTACAATCACTACGAAAACATTCCGGCTCTTGTAACTGCCATTGAGGATAAGACGCTTCATGATATCTTCTCTCTCATGGAATCGTTCCATCCAAAGAATGACCATGATATGTGTAAATCCTATTTTCTGACAATCTGTAACTACACCATGGCAAACCCGTTTTTAGCCAATCTTCTCCGGAGTCCGAGAGGAGATGCATTCTTTGAGAAATCTATAACCATGTTCCACCACTATGTATCGAAGGTTACACAGGACACAACACCTTCCATGCACAGTAAGGAAGAAGTCTCCTATATGATTGCCTGCACGATCGGCAGTACGATCGGTGTCCTTCACAAATGGAGCAGGGAGAATTTTCAGGTTCCGGCAGAAGTCATTGCCGATATCCTGACCCAGGCTTTCATCGCAGGCATGCTCCCTTTTATGTCGTAGGGAGTGCCTCGTCGATCAGAGCATCCTGTCGCTTGATCTTTTTGGTTGAATTTCTGATAAACGGATTTTTTCTCACAACCAGCCCTGTAATCTGACGATAGCTTGGCTGGTTCTTATTATATTGATCCAAAAATGCCTGCAGCTCCGTGTGGATTTTCTCTTCACTCATCCGTTTTGCCGCAACAACATCCTGATCCGGATAAATTCTGGCAGTCAGTCCGTTGTCCTCACCTGTTACAATGACTTCACCTACCAGTTTACCGAGGGCTAATTTATTCTCAATTTCCTCCGGGGAAATATTTTCTCCGTTGGAAAGGATGATCAGATTCTTGACACGGCCGTTGATAAACAAAAATCCGTCCTCATCCAGATACCCCTTATCTCCTGTATGAAGCCAGCCGTCTCTTAGTGTTTCTGCCGTTTCTTCCGGCATTTTGTAATATCCCTTCATGACGCTGCTGCCCTTTACCAGAATCTCCCCATCCTCAAATGCAATCTCCACATTGGAAAGCGGTCTTCCGATGGAGCCTGCCTTGTGGTCTTCGGGCAGATTGGAACTGATGACCGGAGAACACTCTGACATACCGTATCCTTCAAGAACCTCTATTCCATAATCGGCAAATTTGTCAATATAATACGGATCAAGATGCGCACCGCCGGTAAAGATGATTTTAAGATTTCCGCCGAACGCCTTCGCCGCTACCATCTTTTTGGGGATCAGGGGACTTGCAGCGGAAAGTCTCTTGTAAATAGTTTCCAGCATCAGCGGAACCATAAGCATCACATCCGGTTTAAATAAGCCCATATTTTTCACCATATGCAAAAGGGAATCATTAATACACACTGTTGCTCCCAGAGAAAAACCTTTCAGCCAGTCCATAACCAGACAGAACGCATGATGAATCGGAAGTACACTGAGCATTACCGTTCCGGGTTCTCTTGTATAATTAACAGCGATTACGTTAGTTGCCAGATTATTCTGTGTCAGCATAACGCCCTTGCTTTTTCCTGTTGTTCCTGATGTGAAAATAATGGTTGCCATATCTTCGGGGTCCGGTCGGTCCGCATCGGCATCACTGTTTTTAGAAACTGCCATTAGAGATGCTAAGGAAACTGTCTTTTCATCCGAACCTTCCGGTTCTTCCTCCTGCAGCATCCAGATTTTCTTAAGCTTAGGGCACCCTACTGAAACTTCTTCCAAAAGTGCCTTATTCTTAGGGCTTAAGAAAAGCGCTTCCGAATCGGAACGATTGATCAAATCGATCAGATCCTCGCCGGGAAGACCTGCATCAAGCGGCACGGCAACATTTTTGCCCGTAATAATCCCCAGATAGCTTTCAATCCACTCCACGGAACTGGTTCCGATCAGCGCAATGTGCTTTCCCTGAAAGCCTTCTGCAAGGAGTCCCTTTCTCACCTTTACTACATTTTTCATCAGCTCACGGTAGCTTCTCTCATAAATTCCCTTCTTTTTCAGCCACTTTACAGCCTTAATTTCCGCATATTTTTTTTCACTTTCTTCCAAGATATCTCTAATAAGCATTTCCGTAAATTCCTCCATTCCGGTTAACATCTTTTATGGGAAAGACAGCGCATTCGGGCACTCTTTCTCACACTGCACTACGCTTCTGCCTTTAATCTCTCCATCATTTCAAGCGCCTCTGCAACTGTAAGAATCTGTACCAAATCTTCCTCCTCCAGTTCAATATCGAAGGTATCTTCCAGTTCTCCCAAAAATGACATAAAATCAAGAGAACTAAATCCCAGATCTTCCCTGAATCTCATATCATTTGTTATTTTCTCCGGCTCTGTTTTACAATACTGCGCTACGATTTTCTTAAACTGCATTTCCTGTGTCATCTTTTTTTCCTCCTGAAATAGTTGTTTAAACCTGATTTATAATATCTCCAATACTCATATCCGGCTCTGCGATCCCTTTAAAAAGAATACGCATCATATAATAATACAGAAGCTCCATATCATGCTCTTCTAAATGAGCGGTCTGATAGTGGAAGGAGAAATTCATTCCTCCATTCTCAGTATGAGATACCGTTAAATACATCTTCTTGGTAGCCGCACCGTTGGCAAACCATTTGGAATGCTGCGAAATATTTACAAGGTGCGGATTATCCATCTTAACCGGCATCGGCTGGTATGTGAGATAACAGCTTTCATAAGTTGTATTATCCGGCGTATGATAACGTTTTCTCATTTCTTCTTCGATCAAAGCGGGATCATAATTGCTGTGCATGTAGATCCGGTTCTGCACGTTCTGAATCTCATAAGCGGCCGACATAAAGTCCGTGTCGGCAGAGATCACGGTTCTGCACGGAAACATGATTGTTCTGCTGCCGCCCGATGTCCACTCGTCATGGGTGGAACGTCTGGAGATAAAATTCTGAATCGTGATGTCTTCCTGTCCGTCATTTACCTTAGATAAATAAGTCCTGATTCCCAATAACAGGAGATTGGTCATGGAAAGCTGATGATTCATACAAAAATCGATCAGGTTCTTCGTCGGTTCCGGTTCCAGATAATAATCCTTGACTTCCACAAATAAGTCCTTCAGCTCGATATCTGCTGCTCTCAAGTTCTTATCACCATGCAGTTTTCTTGCCTCTTCCAGAACAGAAGGTCCCTGAATGTCGGAATAAAGCGGTTCCCCCAGAGCATCCAACTGGTCATCCCAGAACTTCTTGTCCTTGGCAAAACGCTTCTCATTATTTGCCCTTTGCAAATCCTTAGCCAGGACTTCTTCAAAATCCGCCAAATCTTCCGGATATGCGGATTGAAACTTATAATGCGTATAGAGCTGCATCAGATCATTGATCATGACTACCAAACCGCAGGAATCAATCAGTCTGTGATCCATATGAATAAAGAATCCGTTATAACCTTCCGGAAGTTTTACCATCGTCACATCACATAACGGAATATCATCCCCGTCGAAAGTCTCATAAGCCCACTGCTGCATCAGATGATCAGCCTCAGCCAGACTCATGCCGGATAAATCCTTAAGCGGAATATCCCTTGTCTCTTTTTCCACTATATACTGCTTTACCTCCCCTTTTGCATCAGGCTTGGTAAAACGGATTCTCATACAGCCATAACGTTCAAATTCCAACTGAATACATTTCTTTAGAAGGCCAAAATCCAGCGCCGCCTTTAGAGATGCCACAACACTGACGCCAGACACCTGCTGCGTCTTGTATTTCCGAATCCAGTTATGATGCATTTTCTGCGCTGCTGTTAATGGATAATATTCTTTCATATATCGTTTCCCCTTTCCTTTTCTGCAAAGTTAACACATTATTTTGGGGATTTCCACCCTCTCAGAGATTTAACAAACATTTTACACAAAATTAACCAAGACTTAGCAGACCACAAAAAACGCCAGCTTATTCAGCTGACGTTAACTTTAATTATATTTTTCAAAAAAACCTAAAAGTTTTTCTCTGTACAATTCCGGTTGTTCGTATGCACTGCAAAGATGCCTTGCTTCCGGTACGATCACCAGCTCCTTCTGAGCCTGGCACAGGGAATAATTATGCCGCGAATTCCTTGTATCCACATAGGTATCCTTTTCTCCGTGGAAAAACAAAACCGGTCTCTTATTGATCTGCATTGCTTTCGCCGTATCGGCATCTTTCATGCAAAATCCGCCTAATAACCGACAAAACAAGTCCACCCGGAACAGCAGTAATCCAACCCAGTGCAAATGAAACCAGTTAGCTGCGATATCCTGAAGCTGACCCTTCATTGACCGGAAGCCGCAGTCTGCAATGAGACCTTTTACCTCCCGCGGCAATCTGTGCCCCGATGCCATCAGCACCGCCGCCGCGCCCATGGATTCTCCATAAAGATAAATCGGAAGCTTATCCTTGTTCCGCTCCGCAATATAATACGCCCAGCCCAGTACATCATACTGTTCTTTCGCTCCGAAGGTAATAAATTCCCCTTCACTCTCTCCGCAACATCTCTGGTCTATAAAGAGCAAATTACACTGATTCTCATGAAGGAATCTGGCAGTATACGCAAAATCCCCAAAACTGCTGCCCTTATATCCATGGCTTAACAGAACAAACCGCTCCGCATTCTCTGCCGGCAGATACAAAGCATGCAGTAAAAGACCATCCATGCTTCTGATATAGCAGTCCTGCATATTTTGTTCCCTGCACCATGCCTTGCCTTCCTCGTATTCTTTCTCAAATTTATATCTCGGATGATTGATCCTTGTATGGGACAGGCTAAACCACTTCTTTCTCGTCTGTTTCTTTTTCGTTTTGCAGTGAACCATCAATTCGAAAAAGGACCAGCCAAACGACATAAATATAGTGACTGCCGCCGGGACAGCAATTAAACTTTTAATGAATTTATTTTTCATAGTAACTATCTGACCTGTTTTTCCGCATCGTTTTTCTATCTAATTATAATAATATCACTATCAAAATGCAAATCATTAAAACTTTCACTTTATAAACTTCCCCGTTCCAAAATTCTCTCGATTTCTTCCGAAAAAGAATATTTCTGCAAGTCTATGCTTTTATCCAGTTTTTCAAGCACGGAATACTTTTCTTCCGTGTAGCTTTTAGAAATAACAGCAAATACTTTCTGAACAGGAGCCGCTGTCACATCTCTTATATCTTTTTTCAGAAGTGTATTCGGCACATTCAGTCTGGTATTGCAATCTTTTACAAAACCAATACAGCCGCACACATTTCCTGCTGCTTTCTCTGAAAACAGCTTCGGTCCCCTGTCGGTAAAATCTCCTATCATTGTCACATTCTGCTTTATCCTCATCATGGTCTCCAATATATCAAGCTTCTGACCTGTGGAACCGTCCTTTGCAAGGAAAAAATCATTTTCCGTCAGGCGACGATCCAGACATTTTTCATAAAAATGAATAGCAGAAGCTATCTGTGAACAATTTAACCTTACACCTGTCAAATGGAGGAAGTTATATCGATGAAATGCTGCCTCGTAACTTTTTATGGACCACAGACAACTTTCTTCCGTCTGAAGTTGCTTCTTTACTTCAGATGGCACACCATAGAGAAAAAGGATTTTTTGATCCTCAAGATTTTCTCTGTATAGGTCTGCTGCTTTTGTCATGATCTGAATTGCCCTTTTTTTATCCATAGTGTTATCCTTTGAATAAATTATATTAGAAAAGGGAACGTTTATGCCGCAGCACCAAACATTCCCTTTCCATGGTTGATTTTTCCGTTGTCTGCCAACCTCCAGCACCTATGTCTGGAAAATAACAGGTTTTTCCGTTGCCTGCCAACCTCCGACACCTTCGTTCGGAAAACGTATCAGATTTTAGGTGTCAACCCACCGCTGATTCACAGCTTTTCTAATTACATTTTACTATATAGCCTTATAAAATGCAATTACCTTATCATTTTATGCGGATATGAACTGACTTATTCTACATCTCCGGACTGTTAACTTATTTCTTCTTCACCGGCAGGCACACCTCAGTGACAAACTCATCAGGATTCTGTGTCTCATGAGGACTTACATGGTAGATATTCGTCATCGGTCCGTCACATTCATAACCATTCGCCTCCGTCCATGCGTAAACCGCCGAATAAACTTCACTGATCAATTCATAAGAGCCGCGGTAAGTGGCACTGGCAACTGTTACGGGCGGCAGTGTTTTAAACTTGACATGCTCGGTATCGGGATAGCTGCCCTTGACCGTTTTCTGCGCTTCGATATCCACGTCCGTCTCCTTCCACTCTGCATCATGAAACATAACACTGCAAAGGCAAGGATCATCCGGCACCAGATGCATATGATCTGTTTCTTTACACAGGATTTCCCATACCATTCCTTCTTCCTGATATCTTGGAATCGTCATGCGCACGCATGCCGCGTAACGCTCAGGAATTGTCTTTAATGTAACATCGTAATTCATGTCGTCTCCCTTTCTCAGCCTTTCTATGGCTGTGTCCAGAAGCCGTAAACGATATGCTGTTTCTTCCGCCGCCACAGCCAATTCAGCACGACGAACACGCAGATGAGCTTCCAACTCTTCAGGCTTATCATAGCAGGTAAGCATCTCTCTGATTGCCGCAAGACCAAATCCCATATCTTTGAGTGCTGTAATACGGCAGGCAGCAGGCAGTTGCTTTTCACTGTAATACCGATACCCTGTATATGGGTCAATCTCCACAGGCTTGATTAAGTCTATCTCATCATAGTGGCGCAGCATACGAATACTGATTCTGGTAAGTTTAGAAAAATCTCCGATTTTTAACATTTGGACATCCTCCTTAATCGGGTTCTGTTTTGAGCTCAAATATATCGTAAGCCCTACCACAATGTGAGAGTCAATATATTTTCATTCAACAATTTGAAAATTACCGGACTTTATAAACATATCCGATTTCTCTTAAATCTCTTCCTCCAATTTCAACATTTAAAAAATCATCGGTCATCACAAATCCGACTTTCTCATAAAACTTTCTTGCTCTGATGTTTTCTTCAAGAACCCATAAAAAGACATCCTTATATCCCAACGTATTTAATTCCACTATCACTGATTCCAAAAGAATTTTTCCATACCCTTTACCCATATAAGCTGGCAGCAGATATATTGAAATGACTTCGCCCCATCCATCAAATTGCTCAAACCGAGATTCACAAAAACTACTCGTCCCCACAATTCTGCCGTTGTCAATACAAACCAATGTTTTCCAATTAGGATCGTCCAAATTCGATACCCATTGCCCCTCTGGAATCGAATCGAGATAGTCTTGTGATATGATGCCCCTGTAGGCACATTTCCAACTTTCCTCATATACCTTGCTTATTGCCATTCTATCATCTGTGGGTATCATATACCGAATTTCCATTTCCCGCACCTTCATAACTTCTAATTTCTATTTTACTTTATATATTTTTATTAACTTATGGTGATACCAAATCATAACAATAACTGGGAAAATCAATCTGTATTGCTCCATATTTCTTCCCCATGGAACAGCACTACTCAATATAAATGCCATATTCTTCCTCCGTTAAATCCACTTTATTGTTTCAATTTTTCTGCGGTTCATTTGATGATGAATAACCATTAAACCCTTTCTTCAAAAAGAAAATGCGTTTTTCAATATTACTAATTGCTATTTTGGTATTTAAGGCAGAGTCATATCCATGAATGGTTCCTCTGGTTTCATTTATTTCAACATTCGCCCCTGCTTCACGCAATCTCTTTCCATATATAATGCCTTCATCATGTAAACAGTCATATTCGGCAGTTTCGATATATGTATCTGGAATTATTTGAGGCAAGCTACTATGCATTGGAGATGCGCCATATGTATCTTCCGATTTCAAATTCTTGCAATAATATGACCACATTCGTTTGTTATTTTTTGAGTTCCATATCGGAGTATCTGAAAACTTTTTCATTGAATCCGTCTGCATATTTACATCTGTTAAAGGATATACAAGCATTTGCATACATGGCTGTTTCAAACCTTCCCATTCATAATTATTACAAATCAATGCAGCGATTGATGCACCGGCACTATCTCCAGCCACTCCAATCTTTTCATTATCAATTCCAAATTCTTCTGCATTTTCCATAATGTATTTATATAACGCCAAAACATCCTCATATGCAGCCGGATATGGATACTTAGGTGTCAAATGATAATCCGGAAAATAAACCCTGCATTTTGCTTTTATTGCATACATACACGCAAGTTTTTTATGATAGGCAGAAGCCCTATAACTGAATGCTCCTCCATGCACATAAATCAAACATGGTAGGTTTTCTTTTACATTTGATGGCTCAAATATTTCCACCTTAAATTTCAACCCCTTATATCCTTCAATAATCATATTTCTATTGATAACTTCCTGAGGAATCTTTGTTAAATGAAAGGATATAACCTGAAAAATATTGGCACACTTTATAATGACCTTATTATATGGTACATTTCTTGCTACTTGCTTTAATTCAGAATTAATGTGTTGTTTGTATTTCATTGATAGACATGCCCTTCTTTTATCATCTCTCCAAATGCCGATTTATCCAAGCAGTAGCACACCGTCACAATGGAGTCATTGCTTCACAATAATTGCTACGGCACAAGGCATCCTTCCCTGAATAATGTGATATGCAACATTTTTATACCCTGCACTTTCAAAAAACTTTCTATACGAGTTCATATCAAATTGCCGCTTAAAATTTGCTCCTGCTGCCTCAAGCAAGCGGACTGCTTTTTTATTAGTCGCATCGGATGCATTGATATAGGTTGGAATAATGATTTTTCCCCCTACTTTGCAGACTCTCTCTAACTCCTTTATTGCGGTATACGGATTATCTAACAAATGTATCACATTACCGGCGACCACCTTATCAAACCGATTATCACGGTATTTTAACTGTGTCATATCTGCCCGTTTGATCTTGACGTTGTTATACCGCCGACATTTTTGGGATGTCCGTTTCAACATCCCTTCGGAGAAATCCGTTGCAATTAACTGTTTGCATTTAGGAGCCATATATTTGCTGATAGCGCCTGTTCCGCAAGCACACTCCAATACAATATCATCTTTTTCAATCTCTTCGGCTATTTTTTTACCCAGACCTCGATATACTTTTCCGTTATATAGTATTTCAAAAAGATCATAGAAACCTGATACCTTATCCCAAAACATACACTTCTCCTTTCACTTCACATGAATATGTATCTTGTCTTTTATACGCAAAGCAGCTTCTATATGCATAATCCAATGTCTTGAAAATGGCATTTGGATTAAACCTCGAATGTCTTTACCGCACCAATAGTCAATCAGCCACATTGCATTTTCATCAGTGCTTACAACATTTAACGATCTTAGATATTCTTTTCTGTCTTCCGATATTTTTCTTTTCAATTCGTCATACGGCAAACTGTGGATTATCTTTTCGGTGCTGTCCTTTACTTCCGAAATATATAAATACAACTCTTTTAAATTGAGTTGTTTTGAAAAATCTGCAACCTGTTGTTTTACAAGTTCATTTCCTGTTGTAATTATGGGCGAATTAATACGTTTTTGATAATCGCCTGCAAAGAATACTTGTTCATCGCCGTCTATCAATGTGTGTGCAACGATATCTTCAATCCGGAAAATATGCCAAATGGAATAAGCGATCGTTTTGCTGTGATAACCATCTGCATTGATATAAGGGATTGCGTCAAATTCCTCTCTGTCTAATTTTTCATGAAATGATGTTAATGTCTGCATTAACTGATTCCTCAAAGTAAGAAAGGTATCAACACCCGCTTTATATGTATCTTTCTTTTTGATTTGCGCTTGCATTGTTTTATTCAGTTCAGCCCATTCCTTATTCATAACAAATCATCCCCAAAAGTCATGATTTACCGCTCTGTCCATATCCACGTCATACTGAATTTTTCAGTATATTCTCTATGATATTATACCGCAAAACAGATAAACCACCAATACCCCCAGCCCCACATGGTATACGGATATGAACTGACTTATTCTACATCCAACCTTATCATTCCCGCCTTAGCGGCCACTCCTTTGCGCCTCGGTTCTATTTTTCCTGTTCAAGAACAAATTTTTTCCGCAATATACTCACTTAAAATTTCATAAATCATGTTGACGACCTTCAGTTTTAAGTTATTGAACATATGGTATCTTTGTCAACTCCCTCTACAAAAGAGCGCCACTTATCAAGGATTATCTTTCGTTCTGTTACAAACGTTTTCCCTAATATCCTAACGTAAAATCCCACAGGAAAATAGGCAGATTTTTATCATAAATGTGTTAAAAATATAGATAATCATAACTTCAAATAAAAAGCAGAGCCATCTATCCCTCTGGATCAATGGCTCTGCGTCTTAGCGTCTGGCTCTTTTATAGGGGCTCATTACAGATCCAAACTATTCTCCTTTAATAGAAATTCACGAATTCCCATTGTGGTAATTCCCATATCATCTCTCTTCAATTTGATGTGAATACCAACGACTATAATCTTCTTGAATGAATCACCAATACTTAATAATGGTCGTTCCTCCTGCATTTTCTTTTCCGCATCCGGAAGTGCAAATGCGGATTGGATATAATACTTATTATTTCCTTTATATGCAATAAAGTCAATTTCCAATTGTTTACGTACCCGTTTTCCACTTTCCTCCGTCTCTCTGACTTCTATCAACCCTACATCTACAGAATAACCTCTTCGACGCAGTTCATTATATATGATATTTTCCATCAAATGAGTCTCTTCTATTTGTCTGAACCCTAATCTGGCATTTCTAAGTCCCGGATCTGCAAAGTATATTTTCATAGGGGTACTGATATATTTCTTTCCTTTGATATCATAACGAATGGCTATATCAATAAGAAATGCCTCCCTCAGATAATCAATATACATTTTTATTGTTTTATCCGTAATTCCACTTTGCATTACAGTACGGAATGTATTTTCGAGCTTCTTAGGATTCGTAAGCGAGCCAACAGCAGATGCTAAGATGTTAACCAGATCTTCCATTTCCGTAGAATTCTTCAAATTATTATGCTCTATGATATCTTTCAAATAAGTTTCTTTGAATAAGTCTGATAAATATTTTGCCTTTTGCTCGTCTGTCTTCATAGAAAGAATTCTCGGAAGACCGCCAAATGTCATATAAGCATTCCAGGCATCTTCTTCTGTTCCTTCATATGCAGAAACATACTCTGCAAAGGACAACGGATACACTCTGATTTCATCTCCTCTGCCTCTGAATTCTGTCAGAATATCCGAAGACAAAAATCTGGAATTACTTCCTGTAACATAGATATCAACATTATCCATTCTCAGCAGACTGTTCAAAACTTCCGGAAAACGTTCCACAAACTGAATCTCATCCAGCAGAATAAAATATTGCTCATCATCTGTAATCCTTGATCTTATATACTGGTATAATGCATGTGGATCACGCAGTTCCTCATTTTCAATACCATCTAATGCAATATCAATAATATGGTCTTTTGAAATACCTCTGTCCCGCAATTCTTTCATAAACAGCTTAAACACTAAATAAGATTTACCACATCTCCTTACCCCTGTTATGACTTTTATCATTCCATTATTTTCACGGATTCTAATCTGCTCCAGATAATATTCTCTTTTTATTTCCATTTTGCACCTCTATTACGCATTCTTGACTATATGACCAGTTTTTCGTAGTTAATTATATCATTATTATTCCCAAAGCGGAAGTATTTATTCCGTTTTTTTGACCACATGACCAGTTTTTCGTATTATAAGTTCATTCCTAATTATTTTAAAGTGTTATCGGTAATTCCATCAAAAGCACTCTTTTAATCAACCCGCATCTGTGCCAAATAAAACGCGGAGTCATACATCCATGTTTCTGGATTACCGGCTCTACGTCTTAACGTTTGGCTCTTTATGATATATTTTCTATAATTCATTTAGTAATAACCAGCATTTGATTGCCGCCTTTTTGATTATTATTGGGAATGTGTCAAAAATATAGATTGTAATATTTCTTGAGATTCTTACTCACGATAAATCTTCACTAAAATTGATGTCACTTTGAGTGCTGGATTTTATCATGTACGGGTTCACGATATAACATGCCACCTTTTTTAACCAAAACTATGTAAATATGTCTACTTTAATTGGTAGATATATAATTACATTAGCGTTATAATTATGTTAATAATGGTGGCAAAGGTGGTACAATTATGAGAAAAACTTACATCGATAATATCAGATGGATTACTGTGGTTTTGGTAGTTATATATCATGTGATTTATATGTTTAACAGCGTTGAAACCTTTGGCGTGATTGGAGCGTTTGCAGAGATTCAATATCAGGATGTATATCTGTATATTGTTTATCCATGGTTTATGCTGCTTTTGTTTGTTATCTCCGGCATGAGCACAAGATTTTATCTCGATAATCATTCTGATAAAGAATTTCTGAAAAACAGAACAAGAAAATTGTTAGTTCCATCGACAATCGGCTTGTTCGTGTTTTGGTGGATCATGGGGTATTACAACATGGCAATCAGCGGTGCATTTGAGAGCATGTCTGCTGTGCCAAAACCAATATTATTTATAATCATGGTAGTGAGCGGTACCGGTCCGTTATGGTACATCCAATTGCTCTGGGTATTTTCGCTGCTTCTGTTTTTTGTTCGCAAAATAGAGAAAAACAAACTGTATGTTATTTGTGAAAATGCGAATGTGCCTATTTTAATCGGTCTTATGCTTGTGATTTGGGGTGCCGCTCAGATTTTAAACACACCAATTGTAAGCGTGTATAGATTTGGCATCTATGGCGCCGGATTCCTTTTTGGATATTTTATTTTTTCTCATGACAAGGTCATGGGAAAGCTGGAAAAATGGTGGCTTGTTTTTTTACTTGCAACTCTTGTAATCGGAATAAAATTTGTTATCACCTTTTGGGGTACGCCATATGCAGAACATGAAGTATTAGACACTTTCTTGTGTAATTTATATGCGTGGATTGCGACATTGGCAATTCTTTCGTTTATGAAAAAATGGGGCAGTTTTGATAATTCGTTCTCAAAATTTATGAATAGAAAATCTTGGGGATTATATTTGTTCCACTACCTGCCACTTGCTGTATGCGCATGGTATTTACATATTTATACTACGCTGCCAGTCATAGTCACGTATTTATGCGTTGGTGTTGCAGCGTTTGCCGGAGCTTTGGTATTATATGAAATTATCAGCCGTATACCTATTTTGAAATGGTGCGTTTGCGGTATCAGAGGTGCAAAATAATGTTTACGTTCGGCAGGAAAGTTGATTGCAGCTAATAAATCATAAAACGAAAAAAATCTCATCGACATCCGCTATCGTATTTACCACCCCATTACATCAAGCCACCGACTTACTCTTTCTTCCCTGCGCTGCCCTTCCGGCAGACCTGCAAGGGACAATTCCCCTTTGATGCTGCCATCCAGAAGATACAATATTCTGCCGCATTTGGCGGCGACTTTACTGTCATGTGTCACCATAAGGATCGTGGTTCCTTCCCGATTCAGCCGCGTAAATTCTTCCATAACCTCCTGCGCAGCGCCATGATTGAGCGCGCCGGTCGGTTCATCAGCAAATAAGATTTTCGGCTGCTTCATCATGCTCCTGCAGATGCAGGCTCTCTGAAGCTGTCCGCCGGATACCTCGGTAATCCTGCGTTCCGCGAGTTCTTCAATTCCCATTTTCCGCATCAACAGACCTGCCCTATTGCTGATCTCTTTTCCGGAACTTTTTCCTTTCCCAAGACGACTGGCGGGCAGCATAATATTATCGATCAGATTCAGATTTTTCAGCATGTTCATCTGCTGAAAGACAAATCCCATCCGCTCAAGCCGAAATTTTGCCCGCTCGTCCTCCGATAAGGAACAGATTTCTGTACCGTCTACCCACACTTTTCCGGAATCGGCACGGTCCATACCGGACACCTGGTAAAGCAGGGTGGACTTTCCCGAACCGGAAGGTCCCATGACTGCCGTCATTTCCCCCACATTTACAGTAAAACTGATATCTTTCAGGATGCCATCCTTATAAAGATGCTTAACAACTAATATTTCTGACATTTTTTCCTCCATTCCTAGGCATTACAGCATTCTCACACTCTTTCTACGCAGCACTCGTATGCCCTGATATTTCTAATCTCTGACAATCCGAATAAAACCGCACAAAACACCGTAACCACGGCAATAGCGGAAATTCCAAGACATACTGTTTTATAATCAATCAGGAAATGAAAGCCCGCTGCTCCGAGTGATTTTAGAAGAAGTCCTGCCAATTTTTCTCCCAACAGATTGCCCGACACAATCCCGGTTAAAATACCGATCAGCACCACAGGCAGATACCGGAAGAAGTACAGTCCTTTAATATCCCTGCCGGTAAAGCCGATTGCCTTACGTAGGGAAATATCACCGCGGTCTTTTGCCACAAGCAGACGGGTAAACAGTACCACCACGACGAACATCACCAAAACCGCTGCCATAACCGCCACCTGAGCCGCCATGCGGATCTCCCGGATCGTCTGCCCATAGGTGTCTGCCACATATTCCTGAATATCCACCGCCTTCACACTGATGCCTCCATCAGACAAGGTATCCGCATATTCCGACAGCCATTGCTGCCTTACTGCCCAATCATTTAACGAAACATAAAATACGCTCCACATAAGAGGTCCGTCACCATGTAGAGACGCCGCCTTTGCCGTCTTTCCGCCATTCGTGATATCCGAATAGATTCCGCAGACGATGTATTCCTGTACGTCATCCTCTATCAAGAGCAGAAGTTGGTCCCCCACAGACAGTCCCAGGTCCTCCGCACACAGGTAAGACAACGCAATCTCATTTTCCCCGATTGGCGCCTCTCCTGCCGCATACGTGACCGGGAAGACGGTATGATCGCCATATTCCACCTGTAAGGCGGTATGGGAACCGTCCGGCAGGTACACACGGCAGGAAGTCGTCCGCAGAGTGACAGAACGCTCTACCTGCTCATCTTCCGCAAGCAGTTGCTCCATCTGTCCGGTCTTGCCTGCAATATCCTCTGTCTGACGGATATCCAGACGGATTTCCCCGTCTCCGATTCCCATATACGTGACAAATTTGGGAGAGGAAATAGTGCTTAACAGATTTCGGGGCAGCGTCATCATAAAGATACCCAACCCGATTACCAAGGTGACGATCAGATACTGCGGCGAAGGAATCCGTCTCTTATCGTCTTTACGATCTCCCTGCTGTCCGGCAAGCGCCTCCACCGCCGACAATTTTTCCGTGCGCTTTAACGTCCTTCCGACAGAAATAAGCAGAACACCTTCCGTTAACGCCACCCCTGCGAAAGCCGCCAGAAATCCTATGGATCCGTTCTCGGACGCGCCATATAATTCCTGCATATGCGCCGATAATATCCCCTGTGCAAGCATCGCAAGCAAAAGACCGATCACGGCTCCCAAACCGGACAGCGCCAGAAATTTTAGAAAATAAATCTGCCGGATATTGCCTTTGGAAATCCCAACAGCTTTCAACATTCCGATTTCTCTCCGGTCTGCCTCCAGCTGTGTCAGCAGTGTAAAACGGATACACAGCATGGAGATCAACAGCAACACCACACTTACCAAAAGAATGACCATTATCATCAAGCCGTCCGAAAGCGCATTCATCAGACGGATCAGCGGTTTCGTAATAGCAGGTCCGTTGGAAGGCAGACCGGCATCCGTATATTCCGTTGCAAACGCATTTACGTCCGCTCCCTCATACAGCAGAAATTCGATCAGGTATTCCTCGCTTCCCACCCTTTTCAGTCTTTCGTAATCCGACTCACTTACCAAAAAACGCTTGGAGGACGCCATCATGGAATTCATCTGGGAATCCCGAAGGAATCCGCCGATGACAAATATATCCTCACCGATCTGCACGTTTTCCCCCGCTGTAAGACCGTATTCCTGCCGGTAGCAGACTGGAACATAGATCTCGCCGTCAGAGACACGGATGATCTCATTGGTCGAATCCAGAAGATAATCAAACTTACCGCTCTGCACGCAGACGCCGTTATCCTGAGTGCTGTCCACCAGAGAATGACCGCTTAAAGTAATCGCGCTGTTCTCCAGATTCAGAAAGTATAATGTCTGATATTCCTGTACATTCTTATTGCCTTCGGCAAAGCGTTCAAGCGCCTCTTCTGATATCTCACCGGCGTGCATCTGCAGAAAATCCGGCGTCTGCGCCTTTTCCATCAATGTATCAACAGAGCCTAACAAACTCACAAAAAGGAAACAGGTCAGTGCGAACATAAACGCGCTCACCGCCATAAAAAGCCATGTGCTCACAGCCAGAAGCCGGTTGCCTTTTATATCATTCCATAAGATTCTTGTTTTCATAGTAATCATGATTCCTTTCCAAGTGCTAACTTCTTGCTGCTTTCGGTGTAACGTTCTCCAGTTGTCGAACCGCCTTTATCGGATAAACAGACAACGCCATAATACCAAGCAGCACACCGGATGCGATGATCACTGCGGCAGCTCCGCGGCCGACGCCGATCTGTAACTGATCTCCAATCTCATCTGCCAGAAGCCCCGCCAGTCCATAAGCCACCACATAGCCGATCTGTGATAAGAATCCGATAAGTCCCCATGCTCTACCCTGCAATTCGTCCGCAATATTGGTTCTTACAAGATAATCCAGACAGTTGTTGGCAAAAGGCAGCATGGCAAAAAACCAAAATCCTGCTGCGCAGATCAGATAGATATTTTCTTTCAACCCAAAGATAATCATAGCAATCCCCGCCACTGCAAGGGATGCGGACAAAACCTTCACATACCCTTTTTTGATTCCTCTTGCTCCCAAAAACAAACCGGAAACCAGCATTCCGCTTGCACAGACCGTCTCACCGATCCCAAGTGTGGCACTGTCCGCGAAATCCAGGATCAGCGGTTCCGCCAAAATCTGAAAGGCACCCATAAAGCAGGTCATAACGGAAGAAAGCAGAATCAGGAGCAAAACACCTTTCTTTTCCGTGACCGCCTGCCACCCGATCTGCAAAGCCTCAAAAAAGGCTCTTTTTCTTCCGCGGCTTTGGCTGCTAACCCTTTCCTGACTACTCCGGTACAGATCACGGTCAGGAAGAACGTACAGATATCCATGATCAGAAGCAGCCGGATATCTGATACCGTCAAAAGCGCACCGGCAAGAATAGGGGAAACAAGATATCTGGCGCTTCCCGCAAGGCTTACCATCCCGCTGGCTCTGGAATACTCCTCCGCGTCTAACAAATCTGTGATTGTGGCGCGGTAGGAAGGGTCCAGCAGAGAGGAAAACACCGAGCTTATCGTTACGCCGATGCAGATCTGCGTAAGACTCGCACCGCCATTTAACATGCAAAACAAAATAAACAGAAGACCTGCTGCCGAACATCCGTCCCCAATCATCATGAGCAGTCTCCTGTCATAACGGTCAGCCAAAACACCTGCCGGAACGCTTAAGAGAAGCGTCGGCAGAAAAGCCAGAAGCGTTACGAGCGCCATGTCCGCCGCACTTCCTGTCTGTCCAAACACATAGACGCCCAAACCGAAGCTGGTAAGTCCACCGCCTATCCCCGATACCAATTCCCCTGTCCACAACAGCAAAAACCTTTTAAAGTTGCTCTTCTTTTTCATTATCATTCCCATACCTTTCCCTTGACCTTCGAATTTGAACTGTAAGACCTAATAATTGCGTAAATTAAACATCTTCAAAACTCTTATGTATATGTATTTATAATTCTTTTTCTATTAGACCGGCAGTCTGTCGATATGTAAGTAAAATATAATAGAAAGCACAATGTACGCTTTCTATTATCTGTAATCTGCTTCTTTCCGCTTCTCTTTTAGCTTTTATGTCTCACTTCTATGGAATATCTTCATAAGAGCCGCCTGTAGGCTGCCTTTCTCCGTCCCCAGCAGTCTTTCTACATTATAGATAAATCCGGCAATCTTCTTTTCTAACTCCGCCGGACTCAGATCAGCCGTATCGATGCTGTCAAAAGCGGTATTGGCGTATAACATGGTCATTTCAACTACTTCTGCCGGATAATCTGTATAGAAAATGCCCTGCCTGATACCTTCCTCCACCAATTCTGTTATGATCGGATCGATACCTGTCAGAAGTGTTTCCTGTATCTTCTGATGCATAAGTGCATTCTGCGGACGGTGTATCTGCTCCACCACCTCATTACCGATCGGTGTCTCCACATTAAAAGACAGGAGTGCTTTCGTCAGCCGCTCTAAAACCGGCAGTTCCTGATTCCGGGCGATCTTTCCCGCTTCCGCCATCATATGCTCCGTCATTCGATCAATGACTCCGTCCAGAATTTCCTCTTTGGACTTAAAGTGATAATAAAGGGTTCCTCTGGCTATCCCCACTTCCTCCAGAATATCACCGGTGCTGGTATTATCAAAGCCTTTTGTGCCAAACAGCTTCTCTGCCACGTCCAGAATCTCTTCTTTTCTTTCTTCCGCTTCTTTTACTACCCGCATGTTTCATCTTCCTTAATTCAGTCAATTTTGTCGACCGACTATCTGTCGGTTATTAGTATACACAAAAAAAGTTTTATTGTCAACCTTACCGGAATCTTTCATATTTTCCTTTCGTTTGGCAAACCGAAAGTCGTGCCGGTTCCTTAGCCTTTTTCTCACGCTTCTTTTTCGGCTTTGGAAGAGGTATCACCGCCACTATATGGATATCCCACATCTACATTACTCTATTTTATATGGTCTATCCATCAGAGATTTCGTACATCCCCAGCTTTTCGCTGCTTTATTAAAGGAGCCTTTACTGATGTGTGATAAAGAAGCAATAGAAGTGTAAAAAATTTTGCCGTTCCTATCCGGCACTTGCGCATTGTGTCGGACAGGTCGGGCGGTTATTCGGGCAAGTCCACCTTGCCAACAAAAGAATAATAAATCTCAATGTCCTGCCTACGGGTCTTGTTCTCGTCATAGCTGCACTCATGCACAACGATTTTCTCTACAAACTCCCGCAACAGAGTAGGGGTAAGTTCTTCAAAGCTGGTATGCCGCCGGACAACATTCATAAACTTTTCTGCGTTCACGGTGGCTTCCTGTGCTTTGGAAAGCTCCGCTTGGATAGCAGCGGCTCTTTCTTTCAGCTCCCGTTGTTCTGCTTCATAGTCTGCCGACAGCTCTGTGAAACGCTCGTCTGATATGCGCCCGGTCACGCTGTCCTCATACAGCCGCTTGAAGATAGCGGATAACTCGGCTATGCGTTTCTCGGAGGCTTCCAGTTCCTTTTTCTTGGCGGCGTTCCTGCGTTTGCCCCCGTCCTCGTTCTGCTCAATCAAGAGTTTCATAAACCGGGCTTCATGCTTTGCCGCATAGCTGGTCACTTTCCGCAGATTGGAGAGTACACCAGCGGTCAAGAGGTCGGTGCGGATAAAGTGCGCCGTACAGTCATGGGTGCGTTTCTTGTAGTTGCCGCAGATATAACAGTCCTGCTTGCGCTTGTCCGTCTGGTATCGCTGCTGATACATCACGCTGCCGCAGTCCGCACAGAACAGTATGCCGGAGAACAAACCCACTTCATCATAGCGGTTTGGGCGTTTGCGCTGTTTGCGAAGCTCCTGCACCCGTTCCCATGTTTGGGTGTCTATGATAGGCTCGTGGTGGTTCTCGAAAATCACTTGCTTTTCCGGGGGATTTTCTACACTGTGCTTGACTTTGTAAGAGAGTTTTTCCGTCTTGAAGTTTACCAGACAGCCTGTGTATTCCCGGTTTTCAAGGATATGCACTACGGTATTGGTCGCCCACTTGCACTCATAGCCGGGGTGGTAGCGGCGGGTGCTGCCCGTCCTGCGGTATTCAAGCGTTCCCGGCGTGGGGATTTGCTGCTCTGTGAGCATACGGGCTATCTTGGTCGGACCATTCCCGGCAAGACAGAGGTTGTATATCTGCTTGACTACGGGTGCAGCTTCCTCGTCAATAATGAAATTTTCATCCTCGTCCATGAGGTAGCCATACACAGGCTTGCTTGTGATGGGCTTGCCATTCATGCCTTTTGAGCGTTTTACTGCTTTGATTTTCTTGCTCGTATCTCTCACCAGCCATTCGTTAAAGATATTCCGCAGCGGGGCAAA
>JAGBEO010000011.1 GCA_017936885.1 Lachnospiraceae bacterium
CCCTTGAAGACTACGAGGTAGATAGGCTTAAGGTGTAAGTGCAGCAATGTACTCAGCTGATAAGTACTAATCGGTCGAGGGCTTAACCAAGAAAGACAGTTGATAAAGAGAGAGATTCAGGTTCGGTTTTGAGGGTATGTCAGATATCCTTTTTTATATAGTTTTGCATAGCAATACTATTTTCCTCGATAGCTCAATGGTAGAGCACACGGCTGTTAACCGTGGGGTTGTAGGTTCGAGCCCTACTCGGGGAGTTTGGCATAGGAAGTTTCGGAAGCGAAGGAGAAGAGCAGAAGAGGCGTAAAGGTATGCCAGGGAGAAGTCGGACGGAAGCTGCCGGAAAGAAAGACATGGCTCCATGGTCAAGCGGTTAAGACATCGCCCTTTCACGGCGGTAACACGGGTTCGATTCCCGTTGGAGTCACTTGCTTTTTAAATAAAGCATTTTTTTTCATTTATTTTACTATAATTTAATGATGTATGGTGACTTAGCCAAGTGGTAAGGCCCCGGTCTGCAACACCGTTATCGCCGGTTCAAATCCGGCAGTCACCTTTGAAACCTTACAAGTGTGTAGCTTATAAGGTTTTTTATTTTAGGAGAGTAAATGGGAAAGGTGTGATAAGGAAAGGTAAAAGTTTTGTAAACATTATTGACAGAATTAAAGTCGATATATATTATAAATAATAAAAAATCACCGTAATGGAGAGGAGAGATTGCAATGCCCAAGGAGGAAAAATTTAAGAATAAGAAGATTAAAGATAAAGTGTATGAAACAATTACGCTGATTATCGTAATGTACATAGCAAGCGTAGTATTTGCCAGCATTATGTTAATGATTATGCGAATACTGCCGATAGAATATGAATTGGCTTTTGGAATATTGACGATTGCTATTCTGCTTATAGTTGCTGCTAATTGTGTTCGGATAACTTTGCGTAGAGGAAAGATGTTGGTGAAATACATTGCAGAACCAATTGCGGAGTTAAGTGTAGTGGCAGGAGATATATCCAGCGGTAAACTGGATGATGAGATTCTGTATGAGTCGGAAGATGAAATTGGTTCATTGGCGAATGATTTCAGAAAGACAACATCTACATTGTATAAGATTATTGGAGATCTGAGTAACATCCTGGAGGAGTTTGCCAAGGGAAATTATACTGTGCATTCAGGATGTAAAGAAGCATATGTGGGTGATTTCCAGATCGTTATGGATAAACTGATAGCAACGGTTACAAATGTAAGTTCTACCCTTCATATGATTAAGGACTCTTCTGACGAAGTAGCAGCGGGTGCAGGACAGCTTGCTGTAAGTTCACAGGATCTGGCAAAGGGTGCGGAAGAGCAATCTATAGCGGTAGATAATCTGGTATCAAGTGTGACAGAAGTTGCAAATCAGGTAATTGCAAACAGCAAATCTACAGATATTGTGCATGATAAAGCAAAAGAGGTCGGGGCTGAGGCAGTTATCAGCCAGAATAAGATGAAGGAATTGATGGAGGCAATGGAAAGTATTTCCAAGACTTCGCAGGAGATAGAGAAGGTAATCGTAGAAATAGAGAGTATTGCTTCCCAGACTAATCTTTTGGCATTAAATGCATCCATAGAGGCAGCAAGAGCAGGAGAAGCAGGAAAAGGCTTTGCGGTTGTTGCAGAGCAGATTAGAATGTTGGCAGAAAGCAGTGCCGAGTCTGCAGAAACATCCAAGCATCTGTTAGAGGTGAATCGTACGGAAGTTACGCATGGTAATGATGTAACCCAGAAAACGGCAGATTCCCTGAATAAGGTCTTGGCTGAATTGGATCATATCATTGGCGAGGTTGCCAATATCCGGACTGCATCTGATAATCAGGCTGTTTCCGTGAAGCAGATTGAAGCCGGCGTAAAACAGATCAGCGATGTAATTCAGAGTAATTCGGCTGCATCAGAAGAAGCATCAGCTACAAGCGAGGAGTTATCGGCAGAGGCTGATTCTTTGGATTCCCTGGTAGGAAGATTTAAACTGCGTGACGTAAAATAAGAATATGATTTTGATATATAGCGTCAGATACGAAAGGCGGACTCTTCGGAGTCCGTCTTTTTATGCAATAGAAAAGTGCTTGCACAGTAATAAGAACAAAGTCAGGTTCGCAGGCCTGACTTTGTTGAAGACATAAAAAGAGCTATTGCTTGGTAGATGATATCTACTGTTACAATAACTCTTTTAAATTACATGATTGATATTACTGAGCGCTTGAAGATGTGATTTTTTCATCATCTACTAAGAAAGAATCACCGTCTTCTACGATACATACCATTGTCTTACCGGTATTAAACTGAATTTCATTTCCTGCATCATCATAATATCTTGTAGCACCGTAATCAGAAGTTTTCTCCCAGTTTACATGAATACCTTTACCGTTTGTAAAGAACCATCCGTCTCTGGTATTGTCATGACACTGGAACGCTAAGTAGCCTTTCTGGTCACGTACTTCAAAATAAGTATTCTGAATAATAATATTCTTAAAGGATAACTGCTTGTCGTTCGCTAAATCTACATGAGGACCATCTGCCTCGCCGGATAAATGCTGATATCTGTCATACAAACCGGTTTCACTGTTATATACGAAATAGCAGTTCGTAACAGGATAAGTAGGTGACATATCAACCTTGTTAGCGGTAATTGCATCACTGTACTGATCTAACATGTTAGGAGCGTCAGTCGGAGCAAATACATAATGCTGTTTATCAGCGTAGCCATCACGATATTCTAAATCATATCCTAGTTTCTGAATATCCGCTTTGATTCCTTCAGTATCAACGTAAGCATTATCAGTAGTGTTGCCGGTATCATTTGCACGCCAGAAATTGCTGCTGGATAAACCATCGATATCTTCTGTATCAGCACGATTGATAACTTCGTCTATGTAGAAAGGTCCGCCGTAATGAATATAGAATGCATCCCATTCAAATGACCAGTATACATAGTAATCACGACAGCTTCTTACGTTACCGAGTCTGTCAAAATCGCTCCAATCCTGAAATAATGCCATCAGACGGGTAATGCTTCCTTCCACATTACATTCATACAATACGTCAGCTCTGGAAATTCCATACTGTGATGCCGTTTTTGTATTGGGAATCATAACAGTGATCGGTCTTGTATTGTTTACTTCTTCGGTAACCCACTCATTTGTGATTCGGCTTCGAACCATTCCTTCTTTGGGAGGAAGGTCTTCATCAGTCTCTTCTTCTACCACTTCTGCCTCTTCTTCAATGTCTGGTACGTCATCAATAACTTGTTCTACAACAGGTTCTGCGATTTCTTCTTCTTTCTTACCACAACCAAATAATAAAAGAGCAGAAGATAAAGATACAAGAAGTAGCACTTGCAATCTTTTCATCTTTAATCCTCTCTTTCTATCTAGGGAATAACCCAACTGTTCCTAGTATATCATAAGAAAATAACAGAGTCACTAGAAAATATTTGAAAAGTTAGACAAAATGTTACTAAATTATTACAGAAAGTTTGGGAGAATGCATAGGCACCTTTTTAATAGGAAAATATAGATGTAAAAGTGATTGTAATTGCATAATTTACCCATAAGTTGTAAGATATACATATTGATATGTGAATAAAGAGAAAGCAGAGGATATTTCATGAAAAAGATTATCGTAACAGGCTGCAACGGACAGTTGGGACGTGCCATCAATTTGCAATATGCGGGAAACACAGAGTATGAATTGATCAACACGGATGTGGATGAACTTGATATTACGAAGATAGATGCTGTGATGAAATTTGTACGGGATATACAGCCTTATGCTATTATTAACTGTGCTGCCTATACGGCGGTGGAAGCCTGTGAAAAGGAAGAAGACTTAGCTTTCCGAATCAATGCCATCGGACCGCGCAATTTAAGCATTGCGGCGAATGAGACAGGAGCAAAGATGATGCATGTATCTACAGATTATGTGTTTGACGGCAATGGGACAAGACCTTATAAAGAGACAGATCCGGTAGGCCCTCAGGGGGCTTATGGCAGGACAAAGCTTGCCGGAGAGAATTTTGTAAAAGAATTCAGTGATAAACATTATATTGTGCGTACGGCATGGTTATATGGTGATGGCAAGAATTTTGTTAAGACTATGTTACGTTTGTCTGAGACTAATGATAAAGTACGGGTTGTCAGAGATCAGGTAGGTTCACCGACCAGTGCTAAAGAACTGGCGAAAGCCATTGCTTATCTGCTCCCTACGGAGAATTACGGATTGTTTCACGGCACATGTGAGGGAGATTGCAGTTGGGCACAGTTTACGGAGGAAATTTTCAGACTGGCAGGCAAGAACACTGTAGTGGAGGGCATTACGTCCGAGGAGTACGGTGCTGCTGTGAAACGCCCGGCATATTCTATTTTGGAAAATTATATGCTTAAAATGACTACAGATTTTATGTTTGCTGACTGGCATGATGCGATTGCGGAATATTTAAAGGATGTCAAATAAAGGAGAATATGATATAATAAGTTCAGTTCGTTTCACTTACCGGGCCGAAAGAATTTTTGAGGATTCTTCCGGTTGAAAAATGTAAGTGGTGTATAGCAAAACACATTTGCGAGGCAAAGCATTTGTAAAACAAAAACATTTGTAAAACAAATGGTAAAATAATAGTGCGGCTTTGTGAAAATAAGAAGCAAAAAGGAGATTTATCATGCAGAAAATAGCATTAATTACAGGTATTACGGGTCAGGACGGTTCTTATTTGGCTGAGTTTTTGTTGGAGAAAGGTTATGAGGTACATGGTCTGATCCGCAGACATAGTATCACTAATACGGCAAGAATTGATCATTTGATTCATTCTGATTATCATAAAGTTAAGTTTTTCCTGCATTTTGCGGATACGACAGATTCCAGCAATCTGATGCGTCTGATTGCCGAGATTCGTCCTACAGAGGTGTATAATCTGGCGGCACAGTCCCATGTAGGCGTATCTTTTGAGGTGCCGGAGTATACGGCAGAGGCGACGGGTGTCAGTACTTTGAAGCTGTTGGAGGCAATCCGTGTGAACGGCGGAACCTGTAGATTTTATCAGGCATCTACTTCTGAATTGTTCGGCGGTATTCCGGAGACTGCACCGCAGAGTGAGAAGACTCCGTTTTACCCTAAGAGTCCGTACGGAGCAGCGAAACTGTATTCTTACTGGATTACGGTAAATTACAGAGAGTCTTATAATATGTTTGCATGTAACGGTATTTTATTTAACCATGAATCTCCGAGACGCGGAGAGAATTTCGTTACCAGAAAGATCACTTTAGCGATTGCAAATATTATTGCAGGAAAGCAGGAGAAGCTGTCTCTGGGTAATATGAACGCAAAACGTGACTGGGGATTTGCCGGAGATTATGTCAAAGGCATGTGGCTGATGTTACAGCAGGACAAGCCGGCTGATTTTGTGCTTGCTACCAATGAGACTCATACAGTCAGAGAGTTTGTGGAAGCTGCTTTTGCAGAGTTAGGTATTGAGATTCGCTGGGAAGGTGCCGGTGTCAATGAGAAGGGTTATGATGCAAAGACAGGCAAGCTTCTTGTGGATGTAAACCCTGAGTTTTACCGTCCGGCTGAGGTAGAGTTCCTTTGGGGTAATTGTGCTAAGGCTGAGCAAGAGCTTGGATGGAAACGAGATGTTGATTTCAAGGGACTGGTTGCCATGATGATGGATTCTGATTTACGGGAGATCGTGGGTGTCAGTTGTGCTGACTACAAGGCGAATAACTGTAATTGAAAGAATATGTAAAGTAATTAGGAACAGTAATTTATAAAAAGATGTAACTGTGAGAGTACGGAATAGTTACAAAAAGGCTTAGGTATCTATGCTATCAGTGATATTTATATGGTGTTATATGCTGATGACTGCCTTTTTGGTGGGATATGGTGTGCTGCGAGTGATTACAAGCCGTATACCATATCGAATCAGATATATGGACAGCTATCTGCTTTGCGGGCTTGTATGCGTAACAGTATATGCGCAGTTTTTCAGCTTATTTTATAAGGTTGGATTGCTTGCGAATTTGATATTGTGCGCAGTGTGCATCGTGATTCTATGGTGCAGCAGGCAAACACTTGCCGGAATGCTGCAAACATTTTGGAGTCATATAAAGAGAAAAGAATCAGGAAAAAGAGGGAGAATGCTTGTCATACTATTCCTCTTTTTACTATTTGCATATGGATCTTCCCGGGGAATCATTCATTATGATACCAGCCTATATCATGCTCAAAGCATTCGCTGGCTGGAAGAGTATGGCGTGGTTAAAGGGCTAGGAAATCTGCATTGCAGGCTGGCATATAACAGTTCTTCGTTTGCCTTGTCTGCCCTGTACAGTATGTCCTTTTTGGGAGGACAGTCTTATCATTGCTGTGCCGGATTTATGGCCTTAATGCTGGCGGGGTTATGTTTAGAGATTTGGGATTCGCTGCGGTGCGGCAGACTTCGTGTAAGCGGTTTTGCGCGGGTCATGGGTATCTATTATCTGGTTATTATTTTCGATGAGATGATTTCGCCGGCTTCCGATTATTTTATGGTGCTGATTGCATTTTATATTGTGATTCGCTGGCTTGATTTGTTGGAGAACGGGGAAAAGGCAATTGTTCCTTACGCGCTTTTGTGTATTCTGGGCGTATTTTTGATGACAGTGAAGTTATCGGCGGCGCTGATTTTGCTGCTGGTGATTTATCCGGCATATTATCTTTTGAAGGAAAAAAGATGGCGGGAGATCGCGTTGTATCTGATTCTGGGTATGGTGACGGCATTGCCGTATTTTATCAGAAATGTGGTGATTTCCGGCTGGCTGGTGTATCCTTTTACCAGCCTTGACTTCTTCCCGGTTCCGTGGAAGATTCCGAAAGGACTGGCGGATTATGATGCGAAAGAGATTCAGGTCTGGGGACGGGGGTATACGGACGTTACGCAGTTTGACAGACCGTTTCGGGAGTGGCTGCCGGAATGGTTTCGGTCGTTGGCTGGCAGTGATAAGCTTCTTGTGCTGGCGGCAGGGGCGTCGGTGTGCGTGCTTTTCGTGTGGGGAATACTGCTGTTGTGGAAAGCGCTGCGATATAAGCGAAAGCAGCTAAGCGTTGGGAAAATGTTTATACCGGAAAGACAATCAGACGATGCGGATGGCGACCCGGTTGGATTTTGGCATGGCGGCGTTTCTGAGAGGGCACGGCAGCTTCTGCTGGTACAAGCAACTGTGGCAGGATCTTTTCTGTTCTGGTTAGGTACTTCCCCGCTTATCCGGTATGGCTGTGTTTATGTGTATCTGACTTCTGCGGTGGTATTGGGCGGCATCTATGATCTGGTTATCAATCAAAGTATAATGGTGGATGAGACGTTTAACGCTTGGTCTGTGATGCGGCAAAGCAGGCAAGAATCCGATAGAAGGCAGAAAGATATGGGATTGTTGGCAGGCAGGCAGCAGGCTGTATGGCGGTACGTGATAAATGGGTTGTGCATGGCGGCGATGGTAATGTTTATCGCATACAAATTATTTACTTTATGTGAAGAGATTACGACATCTTGTACCAATGATTACTGGCTGGTACAAAAAGACTATGAGAATTATGAGGTTATCCCTTATGAAATAGAGGGTGTTACATTTTATTATCCGGCAGAGGGTGACAGAGTGGGTTATGAGAGCTTCCCATCTGCGCCTGCAAAGACCCAGGTAGAATTTTTGGGAGAAGAACTTTCGGATGGAATGATGGCGGTGAAATAAATAAGATGATGAGGAGCAGAGAATGTCAGATATAAAGAAAATTATTAGGGAGGGGATATTGGGGAAGAATCTTCGATTATACACCTTTTTAATGGGAATAACGATTATCACGGGATTCATGATGCTTATTACATTTGAGTACGAAGATGCGGATTCGCTGGCGGCATGGAGTCTAAATTTCTGGGATTTGCTTTTTAAGGGAAAGTTAGATGAATTCTATGAATATACCGCGCTGAATGTGCATGGTGCTGTCCATCCAAATTGTGGTGGAAACTATTTATGGTTACTTCCCCTGTGTATATGGAATTTGCCGTTGTGGGTAGTTCATTCTATCGGTGGAATTGTTTCGATACAGAATTTTTGGAGTATATGCTGGAGTAAGATGTTCTTGTTTATACTGCAGATTGTAACAGCACATATATGTGGAAAGATATGCGGTATGATAACGTCAGACAAGAATAGGGTATTGTTGACGGTGCTGCTTGTTATGGCATCTCCTGAGATATTGGTGTCTGTCGGATATGTCGGGCAGGATGAGATTGTTTATGTCTGCCTTTTTGTGGCTGCATTTTATTATTTTCTTAAGGGATACTGGAAAAGGTGTTATGTCATGCTTGTGTGCTGCGTGACCTTCTGTCCGATTATGCTGATTCCGGTTCTGGCTCTTTTGCTTTTGAAGGAAAAGCGTATATATAAGCTGCTGATCTATATAACAGGGACGATATTGCCATTATTCTTATTTGAATTGTGTTACAAAGGAGATGCACTTTATCAGTCGGTAAAGCATACTAATGATTTTGTCGATATGCTGCATCGTATGTTAACAGGTTCACAGTTCGATACAGTATTAGGTGCATTTTCGGTTGTAGGTGTTGCTTTGTGTTTGCTCTTTTTCTATTGCTATATGGAACAAATGCCTCAGGATGGAAATGAGGAGTGGCATCGGAAGTTGGTTTTCCTTTTTGCTCTGTTATTTGTGATGATTTCCTTTTTTATGGTGGACGATTTTTATAGAATGTTTCTGTATGTTCCGTTTTTGGTAGTGATGCTTATGACATCAGGTCAGGATGTGGGAAATAATTTGTTTTTGTTTACAATTTTGACATATGGAAGGATGTTTCAGGTATGCAGGGGAAGTTATCCGAAGAGTATGAACACATGCTATGTTATGAGGAATTCGTGGATTACGCTGCTGTGCGATCGTTTGGGAAGTACCCGATATCTTGCCGACCCTGAGCATTGTACATGTCTATGGGCGTATGTGTACAGTTATGGAAAGCTGTTGGAGGTACTTAATCTGCTTGTTGAAACATGTTTGGTGGGTGTTGTCGTGATTTTATTTGTTATGAACAGGTGTGGGTATCAGAAGCAGTATAAATCCATGTTCCGTGAAAACGTGGTGTTAACAATATGTATAGCTTGTATGCCAGTGGTGCTGCTGGGCTATTATGTAATGTTGTTGCATTGATATTGTAGTAACTGTTTGCAATAATGAAAAAAGGAAGGGAAGTAGTATATGAACAAAACAGACAAAATTTATGTGGCAGGTCACAGAGGATTAGTGGGCAGTGCAATTGTGAGAAATCTGCAGGAGAAGGGATATGAGAATATCATCGGCAGAACACACAGGGAATTGGATTTGACAAGCCAGCAGGCAGTCAGGGATTTCTTCGAGGCGGAGAAACCGGATGTGGTAGTACTGGCAGCCGCTAAAGTGGGCGGTATCAATGCAAATAATACTACTCCGGCAGAATTTGCGTACGAAAATATGCAGATTCAGTGCAATGTGATCAAATGCTGCCATGATTATAAGGTGAAAAAGCTGCTGTTTTTGGGAAGCACTTGTATTTATCCCAAGATGGCGCCGCAGCCGATTCCGGAGGATGCACTTTTGACAGGGCCTTTGGAAGTGACCAATGAGGCTTATGCCATTGCGAAGATTGCCGGTCTGGAAATGTGTAAATTCTATAAGAGACAGTATGGAGATGATTTTATCAGTTGTATGCCGACGAATCTGTATGGCCCGCATGACAACTATGATTTGCAGGGATCACACGTCATGCCTGCCATGATCCGCAAGTTCCATGAGGCGAAGGTAAACAATGCACCCAGCGTGGAATTATGGGGAACAGGCACGCCGCTTAGAGAGTTTCTGTATGTGGATGATATGGCAGATGCCTGTGTCTTCTTATTAGAGAATTACAGTGGTGAGCAGCATGTAAATATCGGCACCGGCAAGGAAGTAACGATCAAAGAACTGGCAGAAACGGTGCAGAAGGTAGTAGGCTATGAAGGTCAGATCGTATGGAATAAGGATATGCCGGACGGTACACCACGTAAGCTGACGGATGTGACTAAGCTGCACGGACTGGGCTGGAATCATAAGGTGGAACTGGAGGAAGGCGTACAGCTTGCCTATGAATGGTTTAAAGAGAATGTTGACGATGCCAGATTGTAGGATGCAGGGATAAGGGCTGAGAGGTATCTTGCCTAAAAATCTCTTATGGGTCATGCGATAACTTACCATTTACTTTGCGATAACTCTCTGATATTATGTCAAATATAGTAATTATATGTTGTTATTATACTATGCATGTATTTGGATGGTGACATATAGTGCTGAAATTTACTGTCAAAAGGAGTAAAAGGGGAATGTTACAAGTGAATAGTGTAAGTACGCAGGAGCTGGAACAGATAATATCCGATTTCATGTTGGAGCTGGGAATACCCGCGCATTTGAGAGGGTATCAGTATTTGCGAAGCGCAGTCGGTATGTGTGTGGAGAACATGGAACTGGTGGGGAGCGTGACGAAGCTTTTGTATCCGGATCTGGCGAAAATGTATCAGACAACGGACCAAAAGATCGAGAGAGCGATTCGCAATGCCATTGAGGTATCATGGGGAAGAGGAAATAACGCATTGTTCGAAGAATTGTTTGGATATTGTCACGGATACAGCAGACCGACCAACAGTGAATATATTGCCGTGGTGGCTGACTACATACGCCTTAAATATGAATTGGTGTAAGATGCTGAAAGGAAGAGATACGTCTCTTCCTTTTTTTGTACAACTATGATAGAATTATGTTGATTTAGTCTGACTATTATTAGCAGAGTGAAAACTTATATACGTGATATTTTGACACTTTGAGAGAAGGGCATGGTTAATCTTTATGAAATTACTTAGCGTCATAGTACCTTGTTATAATGAGGAAGAAAATGTCAGGGACTTTTACGATGAGTTGTTTAAAAACACATCTTTTTTTGAAAAAAAGGAAATAGAGGTAGAAGTTCTGTATATAGATGACGGTTCCAAAGATAAGACTGCGGAAGAGGTTAAGAAACTTCATGCGGAGGACGAAAGAGTGCATTTGGTTTCTTTTTCCAGAAACTTCGGTAAAGAAGCGGCAATCTATGCCGGTTTGCGGAAAGCGAAGGGTGATCTGGTGGTGATGATGGATGCGGATCTGCAGGACCCGCCGTCTCTTCTTCCGGAAATGTATGAGTATATTGAGCAGGGTTATGATTCTGTGGCAACCAGACGTGTGACGAGAAAAGGAGAACCTCCGGTCAGATCCTTCTTCGCCAGAATGTTCTATCGGATTATGAATAAAATCTCTAAGACAGAGATTGTGGACGGGGCCAGAGATTATCGTCTGATGACGAGACAGGTAGTGGATTCTATTCTTGCCATGACAGAATATAATCGTTTTACCAAGGGAATTTTCGGTTGGGTAGGCTATAAAACGAAATGGCTGGAATATGAGAATATCGAGCGCAAGAAGGGCGAAACGAAATGGTCTTTCTGGAAGCTGTTTCTGTACTCGCTGGAAGGAATTACAGCGTTTTCCACGGTGCCGCTTACGATTGCATCCGTGATAGGTGTGTTGTTTTGTATACTGGCTTTTCTCATGATTGTCGTAACAATTATCAGAAAAGTTTGTTTCGGTGACCCTACATCGGGCTGGCCGTCGTTAGTATGTATCATTATGTTAGTCAGCGGCGTGCAATTGTTTTGCCTGGGTATTGTGGGGCAATACTTATCTAAGACTTATATGGAAGTGAAGAAAAGACCGATCTATCTGGTGAAAGAGGATATTTAATGGGTGAACTGGTCAGTATTATAGTGCCTGTGTATAATGCAGCACCTTACATTGCTAAGACAATTGAAATGGTAAAACAGCAGACTTATAAGGATTGGGAGCTGCTGTTGGTCAATGATTGTGCTACGGATGAAAGTATGCAGGTAATCGGGCAGTCGCTGGCAGGTTATGGACATCGCAGGGAGGAAGGAGAACTGTCTGATATTGCGTATATAGATGTGTATACGCCGATGGGCATGGAAGTGTACCCGCCCACATGTCCGCAGACAAATCCTATACAGACAAATGCAGACGCATGTACCGGAGCTGATATTCCTACGGAGAAAGAAGAACCCTTTTCCGGGGAACAGGGGAAAAAAAGCGGCACGATTAAGGTAATCAGTAAGGCATGCAATGAGGGAGCTGCCAAGGCCCGCAATACCGGGCTTTCCATGGCGCAGGGAAGGTATATTGCATTTCTGGATGCAGATGATGTCTGGGTTTGCGATAAGCTTATGAAAGAACTTATTTTTATGAAGGACAAGCAGGCAGGTTTTGTGTTCAGTGCCTATGAATTCGGGGACGAACAGGCGCATCCTACCGGAAAAGTTGTTCATGTGCCGACAGAGCTTACTTATCGCAGGGCACTTTCCAGAACCGTTATCTTTACCACGACGGTGCTGTTAGACCGGAAGGAAATTCCCGATAAGCTCATTAGGATGCCTGTGGTGGAAAGTGAAGACACGGCAACGTGGTGGCAGATTCTTCGGGCAGGGTATGTGGCATATGGACTTGATGAAGTGCTTGCCGTTTACCGCAGACCGGCGAAATCTTTATCCTCGAATAAATTTACGGCGATGAAACGTATTTGGAAGCTGTACCGCAGACAGGAAGGATTATCTGTGATGAGCAGTGCATTCTATTTTATATTCTGGGCGTACAGAGCGACTATAAGGCGGATATAGGCCATATTGATAGATGGCTTCGGAATGGAGATTTTTGATTGTTATGAGACGAATGGAAACTCTAAAAAGAATAATTATTTTGCAGCTTTCCTTTTTCGGATTGCTTCTTCATACTGCGATTTATGCGTATTTCTGGTTTGAGGAATATTATCCTTTCCTGAAAATACACAGAAACTTCCGGTTTTACTTTAAAGGACATGTGCTTATTATATTAATCTATTTTGTACTGCTGTTTTTCTTTGCCAGTACGTACGGAGCCTTGAAAATCGGATATTTGAAGTCGGTGGATGTATTTATATCGGAGTTTTTCTCGTTATTGTTTGTCAATGTGATCTCCTATTTTCAGATCTCCCTGATGGCGAACTGGGTTGTCAAAGTCGGACCGATAGCCAAGACGATGATTCTGCAGACTGTGATTTCCGCTGTGTGGGTTTTTATCTGCAATGCTTTCTATTACAAGGCATTTCCGCCCAGAGGAATTCTGATTGTTCACGGGGAACGGCCGATTAATGATATTGTGGCGAAATTTGAATCCCGTAAGGATAAGTATAAGATTGAGAAATGTATGAACATTTCCGAAGGGATCGATGCCGTGAAAGAGGAAGTGATGAAGCAGTATGGGGCAGTGGTTTTGTGGGATATTTCCGCAAGCGACAGAAACGCGCTGCTGAAATACTGTTACAGCAGGTCTGTCCGTGTCTATATGATGCCGAAGATATCAGATGTGCTTGTAAAGGGAGCAGATCAGTTGCATCTGTTTGATACCCCTATTTATCTGACGAGAGAGTATGCGCTTAAGGTGGATCAGCGGATTGCCAAAAGGGCAATTGATTTGGTTTGTTCCATGATTCTGTTAATCATTGCATCCCCCTTTATGCTGATTACGGCCATTGCTATTAAGTTATATGATGGCGGACCGGTGCTTTATAAGCAGATACGCTGTACCTGCGACCGGAAGGAGTTCTACATTCTGAAATTCAGAAGCATGAAAGTGGATGCGGAAAAAGACGGTGTGGCACGGCTTGCCTCGAAGAATGATTCCCGTATCACACCGGTAGGGAAGTTTATCCGTGCTACGAGAATTGACGAGCTTCCGCAGCTATTAAATATTTTAAAGGGAGAAATGTCTTTTATCGGCCCCAGACCGGAACGACCGGAGATTATCGACCAATACATGGAAGAGATGCCGGAGTTTGCATTTCGTATGAAGGTGAAAGCCGGACTGGCAGGTTATGCACAGGTATATGGTAAATACAATACTACGCCTTATGATAAGCTTAAGCTGGACTTAACGTATATTGAGCAGTATTCGGTCTGGCTTGATTTGAAGTTAATGCTTCTTACACTTAAGATATTGATTAAGCCGGAGAGCACAGAGGGTGTGGACAGCACCCAGACGACGGCGCTTAAGAAGGACAGTGAGGAATAGAGGTAAGTATGGGTGGGATCAGATATGCCGATGCCGGCATGGACATGAAAAAATGGATGCTTTTGTTGATACGTAAATGCCGGATCGTACTGGCGGCAGCGGCAGTGGGTGCAATTTTAGGCGGTGTGGTCTATACCGTTGCCCATACAGTACCGGAGTCGGAGCGGGAATATCGGGCAGTTTCTAAGGTTTATCTGGATTTTGCGGCGGATGAGACGGGACAGGTGTATCAGGAATACAATGGTTATACGTGGAATGACCTTATGGTGACAGACCCTATTCTGGATGTTACCATGTCCTATCTGCCTGAGGATTATACGAAAGAAGAAGTGATGGCGGCTACAGAGGCGACGATTCTTTCAGATCTGCGGCTTTTGACGGTGACGATTACGACCAATGACGGCGAGCATACAGATGCTATTCTGGCAGCAACAGATCGTGCATTGGAGGAATATGGAAACACTGCTAAGGAATTTATACAGATTCAGACGATTCAGACGACGCAGGCACAGCTTGTGGTGGCAGATTCCAGACTGGTGCAGGCAGTTTTGATCGGACTTGTGATTGCTTTGGCGGCAGCTTTATTGGGCATGCTGATATATTATGTGCTGGATGACCGGATTCTGGTTGCCAGTGATGTCAAACAGGTAACAGATGTGTCGTTTATCGGATATACTTTTGATAAAAACATGGGAGAAATATCTGCATCAGAGGAAAGGATTCCCGTGTCAGAGAGAAAGTTGTTCCTGTCAGAGCAGAGGCTGCAGGGTGATTATGATCGGGCAGTGGCATATTTGAAAGAAAGCTGCGGGGATGCAGCGGAAATCAGTATACTGCAGAGAGACGAGGATTCTTCGGATCATTTTAGGAAAGCAAGAGAAGTTTACGGTGTGATTCTGAAGATCCCTTACGGAAAGGTGCATGGAACTTATCTGGCTTATCAGGTGGGGCAGTATCAGGTGCAGGGATGTAACGTGTTGGGAATTGCCATAGAAAATGCAGATATGAAATTTCTGCGAAGATATTATGGCCGGGCAATCGGGAAGGAACCGTGGCAGTCATGAAAATACAGGTACTTGCTTCGGCAGTGGAGCAGAATGCAGCAGAACTTGCGGTCAAAATGAATATTCATACGGATGCGGTGATTGTGAATCAGTGTGACCGGTACGGCTATGAGGAAATACCTGTGTCCGGCGGAACGGTACAATGCTTTTCCATGAAAGAGAGAGGCGTGGGTTTAAGCCGCAATACCGCACTGTTACATGCGGATGCGGATGTTTGTGTCTTTTCGGATGAGGACATTGTATTGGCGAAGGATTATGAGAAGCAGATCGGCAAGGCATATGAGGAATTGCCGGATGCGGATATGATTCTGGTCAATGTGAAGGTGGCTCCCTCCCGTAAGACTTATTGGAATGAAGACATTCATCGGATCAACTACCGTAATTATGGGCGTTATCCGGCATACAGTATCACAGCCAGACTGGATGCGCTTCGCAGAGCCAATGTGCACTATTCCCTTCTGTTTGGCGGCGGTGCGAAGTACAGCAACGGGGAGGACAGTCTGTTCTTAAGGGATTGTCTGAAAGCCGGGCTTAAGATGTATGCGCATACGGTGTGCATCGGAGAAGAGACAGAGAGAGAGTCTACATGGTTTAGCGGCTATCATGAGAAATTTTTCCGGGACAGGGGTGTTTTGTATCATTATCTGTATGGTGCGGCAGCAGTGCCGTTGTCCTATCGCTTTCTGTGGGTTCACAAGGATGAAATGTGTCGGCAGATTCCGTTAAAACAGGCATTTGAGCTGATGAAAGCAGGCATTCGTGAAGGCATGGGGAAATAAGGAGCCTGTTTCGTATGGCAGCGGGAAAAGAAAGCATTAAGCGTATAAACAGTGAGGAAAGGACTATAGCAGTCGATGATTCTGTATATCACGGTGGCAGCAGTTACAGTGCTGCTTGCAGGTTTGGTGAATAATCAGCCGGTCACACAACCCTATAAGGTTACGAGACAGCAGATGTGCAACCGCGTCTGTCTTTTGGCTGTGTTTCTTGTGTTATTTGCTTTATCCGCCTGCAGGCTGAATGTTGGAAATGATTATGCCAAGTATGTGGAATTCATGCATCTGGTCAACTGTGATTCGTATGTACCTACGGAAATCGGGTTTAATTTGTTAGTGAAGCTGATATACGGGATATCCGGCTATGAGAATTATCTGCTTGTTTTTGCGGTTTATGCATTTGCGACAGTGCTTGTCTTTTTATTGGGGATTTATGAATTAAGTGATGACTTTCCTCTTTCGTTCTTTCTGTTTATGATGCTGGGATATTATTTTCAGACGTTTAGTACGGTGCGGTACTATCTGGCGCTGGCAGTCGCTTTATACTCTATGAAGTTTGTGCTGCGCAGACAATGGGGAAGATTCATCGTACTGATCCTGCTGGGGTCAACCTTTCATAAATCGCTGTTGGTGGTGATTCCGCTGTATGTTCTGGCAACACTGCCATGGAAGAAGTGGCAGCTTGCGATCGCTGCATTGTTCTGCAGTACCTTTTTATTCTTGCAGGACTTTTATTTAAAGGTGGTAGTATTCTTGTATCCGACCTATGAAGATACGGAGTATTTGGAAGGCGGGACAAGTTATATTAATATACTGCGTTGTGCGGCGGTGCTTTTATTTGCGGGGATTGTGCTGTGGATGCAGAAGCGGCAGGGCACGGTGAGTGAGATGGAAAATGACAGATTCCGGTTTTATTTTTACCTGAATCTGGGGGCGCTGGTACTGTATGTATTCTGTTCGTTTCTCCCCATTATTTCCAGAATCGGATATTATCTGACGGTCAGTCATGTTCTGTTTTTACCGATGCTGCTACAACAGATCAAAGATGTAAAATGGCGCAGGCTGTTTCGTGTGGGAATCCTGTTAGCGGCGGTGCTGTATTTTATAATGTATATGAGCAGAGCCGGAAATGACGGCGTGTTGATCCTGCCTTATAGGACGTTTTTCTTTCATGATATGGTTCATATTTTATCTGATGTGAATTGAGTGTAATCATGAAAGGGTTGTGAATAGTGTTACAATAGACAAAAGAGATAAAGCCGCAGTGCGGTGTTTAGAGGAGATGATAGCATATGACATTCAGTATTATTGTAGTCTGTATGAATGCAGGGAAAAAGTTGCATAGAACGATAGAGAGTATCTTAAGCCAGACGGAAACGGATTATGAAATTCTGGTCAAAGACGGCGGTTCTACAGATGGTTCGGTAGAAGCTTTGAAGCCGAATGATAGGATCAGAGTGCACTGTGAGAAGGATGAAGGGATCTACAGTGCCATGAATCAGGCTTTGCGCCGTGTACAGGGAGATTATATCTGCTTCTTAAACTGCGGAGATTATTTCTATGATGAGAAGGTGCTACAAAGAGTCAAAAGAAGGATCATGCAAAGCAAAGATGACCGTCCGGCTATCTTCTACGGCAACATCCGTGAACGGCGGACGGGTACCAAGGTACAGTCTAATCCGGTGATTGATGATTTCGCATGTTATCGTAATCTGCCTTGTCATCAGGCTTGTTTCTATGATAAGAAGCTGTTCAGTATTCGGCTGTTTAATTCACAGTATAGAGTACGCGCCGACTATGAACATTTTCTGTGGTGTTTCTATGAGGCAAAGGCTAAAGCCGTGTATATGCCGTTGACAATAGCAAGCTATGAGGGCGGCGGTTTCTCGGAATCAAAGATAGGAAAACGGCTCTCAAAGCGGGAGCATAAAGAGATTGTAGCCAGATATATTCCTAAGAAGAAGGCGCGCAAGTACCGGCTGTTTATGATTCTGACACTGGCGCCGCTTCGCACATGGATTGCCGGGAATCCGAAGACGGCGGGTACGTATCAGAAAATAAAGAAGAGAGTTTATAAGGGACGCAAACACATAAAAGCAACTGGGAAAAGATGAAAGATCTGTAATGTGGAGGTAATGCCATGAAAATATTATGGGTATGTAATATTATGCTGCCGGCCATCGCGAAACGATTGAACATGCCTTACAGTAACCGGGAAGGATGGCTTAGCGGGTTATTAGACAGAGTTATTTCCGAACAGGACAGGAATCGGATAGAATTGGCAATCGCTTTTCCGGTGGAGGAATCCGTAGGGGCGTTTGATCAGGTGATGCAGCTTGGAGAGAATATGTCCTGTCATTGCTATGCCTTTGTGGAAGATTTGACCACACCGGAGAATTATGATGTGGAATTAGAAGATTACTTCAAATTAATTATAGATGATTTCCAGCCGGATATTATGCACGTATTCGGAACAGAATTTCCGCATGCTCTGGCAAGCATTAAGGTTTTTCAGAACCCGGATCATACGCTGGTCGGGATACAGGGGCTTATCTCTTCCTGTGCGAAGGTATATATGGCTGATCTGCCGGTAAAGATACAAAGGCAGGTTACCTTCCGTGATATGGTGCGTAAGGACAGTATCAGGCAGCAGCAGAAGAAATTTGAGAAGCGCGGTATGTATGAGATCGAAGCGCTGAAAAGGGTGAAGCATATAGCGGGCAGAACGGACTTTGACCGCTCTGAGACAGCCAAAATTAATCCGGGCGCGACATATCATTATCTGAATGAGACACTTAGAAGTATTTTCTATCGTGACAGATGGAAGAGAAACAATTGTCAGACGTACCGTATTTTCATGAGCCAGGGTGACTATCCTTTGAAGGGATTTCATTATATGCTAAAGGGGATGCCTAAAATATTGGAGCAGTTTCCGGACGCGGAATTATATGTGGCGGGAAGTAATATCTTAAGCAGGGAGACATGGAAGGATACCCTGAAATTACCGGCATACGGCAAGTACTTATTAAAGCTGATCAGAGAGAATCATTTGGAAGAAAAAGTGACCATGCTCGGACGGTTAAGTGCCGAGGAAATGAAGGAGCAGTATCTGTACAGTCATGTGTTCGTGTGCCCATCGGCTCTGGAGAATTCTCCCAATTCCGTAGGTGAAGCGATGCTGTTGGGGGTTCCCTGCGTGGCAGCCAATGTGGGAGGCATACATAATCTGCTGACAGACGGCGGGGATGGATTCTTGTATCCGCCGGGTGATGTGGATGCACTGGCAGACCGGATTATAGAGATCTTTACCAAGGAAGCGATCGTGGACCGTATGACGGATAATGCCAGAAAACATGCCCGCACCAATCATGATGCGGATCAGAATTATTACCGCTTGATGAGGATTTATCGGGAGATGTTATCATGACCTTTACTTTTGTGTCGAATTATATCAATCATCATCAGATACCTCTGTGCGAGGCGCTTTACCGGGAATTGGGGAAGGATTTTACTTTTATCCAGACCATGCCTATGGAAGAAGAACGCGTGGCGATGGGATGGAGTGTGGATGTAAAGACGTTGCCCTATGTGGAGTGCCTATATGAGGAAGAATATGATTGCCTTAAGAAGATCGCAGAGAGTGATGTGGTGCTGTTTGGCTGGACGGAGCGGGAAGACATTGTGGAGACCAGATTGAAGACCGGCAGAACAACGCTGCGCGTCAGTGAGCGCCTATACCGGGAAGGGCAGTGGAAAGCCATTTCTCCCCGGGGCCTGATTGCGAAATATCATGAACATATTAAATACCGCAGACAGAATGTCTGTATGCTGTGTGCCGGTGCTTATACGGCATCGGATTTTCATCTGATCGGCGCCTATCCGGATAAGATGTTCCGGTGGGGATATTTTACGGCATTAAGGACGTATACGCAGGAACAGATGGATTCGTTAAAGACAGAAGACGGAGCTTTGCATATTGTCTGGGCAGGCAGATTTATTCCGCTGAAACATCCTGAGTATGCGGTCAGACTGGCGAAGAAGCTTCGGGAGAAGGGATATAGGTATCACATTCATATGCTGGGAGACGGAGAACTGGAACCGCTCTTAAAGCATGATGTTACCACTTCGGGACTTTCGAAATATTTTACTTTCTATGGCTATACAGAGCCGGAGAAGGTGCGGGATGTGATGGAGAAATGCCACATTCATCTTTTTACAAGCAATTATCTGGAGGGCTGGGGTGCCGTGGTAAACGAGGGCATGAACAGCGGATGTGTGGAAGTGGTCAATGCGCAGGTGGGTGCGGCGCCTTATCTGATCAGGCATGGTGAGAATGGTCTGGTATACCCGGATAATCGTTATGAGCAGATGGAAGCGTTGGTGGAGGATTTGTTTGCCCATTGGGATGAGAAGAAAAAGATGGGGCAGGCGGCTTATGAAACCATCAGGGATACATGGAATGCGGAACATGCGGCAGAGGAACTGCTCCGGTTTGTGAAGGATCTGCAGAAGGGCAGAATCGCTCCGGCGCAAGAGGGGCCTTTAAGCAAGGCGCCTGTGATCCGTCCGGGTAGGATGTATGAGAGTATGATGGATGGAAATTGTACCAAAACAGGCTGAGAAAGGTATAATAGTATGAAAAAAATCAGTGTTATAGTACCGGTATACAATTCTATAGACTGTTTGGAACGATGTGTGAAATCAATCTGTGCACAGACTTATGCAAATTTAGAAATTATTCTGGTGGACGACGGTTCCACCGACGGCACGGACAGGCTGTGCGAGCAGCTTGTATTGCAGGACAGCCGTATTGTTACTTATCATAAGAAAAACGGCGGGGCTTCTTCTGCAAGAAATCTGGGGATTAAGTTGGCATCGGGTGACTATCTGGGATTTGTGGACAGTGATGATTATATAGAACCTTATGTTTATGAGGAAATGATGAAGGTGCTTGCCGAAAAAGATTGCGATGTGGTGCAGATATCCCGTGATGAGGTGGATGAGGAAGGAAGGCGGCTGCCGGATGTGTGTGTACCGCCTAAGCAGATGCGGTTTTGTGAGACGGAAACTTTCGTGAAAGAACTGTTATTGCACCAGGGGGACTGTTCCTTTTGTACCAAGCTGGTTAAGAAGGAATTGTTTGCAAAGCATCAATTTCCGGAAGGTGTATTAAATGAGGATTTCAGACTGTTGGCAGAGATGCTGCAGGAGATCGACGGTATCGCAATTCTGCCTAAGCAGGGGTATCATGTGGTATGCCGTAAGGAAAGTACCACCCGAAAAAAAACGAAGGATAGTTTTTCGCGGGTGTTTCTTGACATTGTGGATAACGCGGATTTTATACAGGATCTTGTGGATAAAAAATATCCGGCACTGCACAACTACGCTATCCGGTTTAATCTGTATCAGCGGTTGGATTATCTGCTTCATGTGCCGATTTCGCAGATGACGGGTGAGAATGCATTTTATGGTAATGTGAAAAGATATTTGAGAAGTCATGTGGCAGATACGGTTAGGAATCCTTATTTAACGGGAAAACAGAAAGTATATTTGCTGCTTTTGACAATGGCGCCGAAGACGGTAAGAAGCGTCCATGCCAAGAAGATGGAGAGACGTAAACAAAGAGAATTATAGCGTGTAAAAGACAGGAAACAGTGGGAAGCGTTAAAACAGTGGGTCAGGATTTGATCGCGGCAGCCAAAGGATGACAGGGCAGACAACAGGGAATCATAACATGATGAAGATAGAAGACGCGAAAAAAAGAAAATTCTATATCGTATGTTTTGTCATCATCTGGGTTGTACAGATGGTTGCGGCGTTTTATTTTTGTACCCTCAAACAGGGATTCCATGAGGATGAGTATTATACCTATTATTCTACGGCGCGTACCAACGGCTTCTATGTGGAGGACGGGCAGTGGATGGATCAGGAGACCTATCGGAATGAGTTTGTGGTGCTTGCAGGGCAGCAGTTTCAGTATGGACTGGTGAAACAGGTGCAGTCCTGGGATGTGCACCCGCCGGTGTATTACTGGGTGTTCCATACGGTGGCATCCATGGTGCCGGGGGTATTTTCCAAGTGGATCGGGCTGTCTGTTAACCTGTTTTTTCATGGAATCAATATTATTTTGCTGACATATTTGTCATATTTGGTGAGTGACCGCTGTAAAATGGTAGCGCTGATCGTGACCTTGTTCTACGGACTGACACCTGCGGCGGTTAGCGGCGTGGTCTTTATCAGAATGTATGAGATGCTGACGATGTGGGTGCTGTTATGTGCGCTGCTGCATGTGAGGGCAGTGAAGAAGCGGGAAGAAAAATTGCAGGAGGAGAAGTTATCCCTGAAAGGTTTTCTTTTGCCGATTGCTCTCGTAACGTATCTGGGTTTTCTGACACAATATTATTATTTTATATTTCTGTTTTTTATGGGGGTGGCATTTTGTATTTATCTGCTGTGGCGTGACCGTAGTATCGGCAACTGCCTGCGTTATGGTATAAGCCAGATCACAGCCTTTGTGCTCGCTTATCTGACTTATCCCTCCTGTTTGGGGCAGATGTTCCGCGGACAGCGCGGTGCACAGGCAACAGAGAATTTTATGGATCTGTCCAACACGGCGGAGCGTCTCCGGTTCTTCTATGATCTTTTGGACGAGTATGTGTTTGGAAAAATGCTCACGTGGCTTCTGCTGCTGGCGGTGATTTTGGTTGTGACAGTATACGCTATGGCGGGCAGGCGCAGATTATCGGGCAGGGATAGTTCGAAACAGAATAGTCAGTCTTCTGTTTTACGGGAGAGTAAGCAGACTGCCACACGGAGAAAGGGCAAGGCTGACATTGCTTTTTGGCTGCTTATGGCTGCGGTAATTGGTTATTTCCTGACGGTTTCTAAGACGGCGCTGTTGTTGGGAGATACTTCTAACCGCTATCAGCTTCCGGTCTATGGTATGATAGTGCTGCTGCTTTTTGACGGCATATACCGGCTGGGGAAGCAATGTATATTGGTTTCGGATACTTCTGTTGCCAGCGGTCTGTTGAGCGGAGAAGAACGGACAGAAGCTTCCGCAAGAAAAGCTATGTCAAAAATGCCCGGATATTTGGGTGCGGCAGCAGTTGTAATCTGTTTGCTTGTGGATTTAAGCGGACTTGCCGGAGGAAGGGTCGTATTTCTCTATCCTGAGGATAAACAGCAGGCAGCGTTCGCCAAAGAACGGGCAGAGGCGGGTACACCGGTGGTGTATGTTTATCAGACCGGGGCGGAATGGTGTATTTGGGATGTGACCAATGAACTTCTGGAATATCCGGCAGTGTACTTCGTTTCGGCTGACAGTGAGGATTTGATCGAAGACGACAGGATTGCTGAGGCAAAAGATCTGGTGGTGTATTTGGCAGACGGTGTGGATTCGGAAGAGCAGCTTTCGAGAATCACGGCGAAAGCCATGTATTTGAAGGATCGCCCACAGCTGCTGTTTGAAGAGAAATATTGTGATGTATATTATGTTCGGTAGTTTCGGATATGATATTAGTTGTTGCCTTGTAACAAATTTTTCATGTAGTATTACGTGTAAACATTTCATGGGAGATTTATAATGTCACGAGAAGAGAAAAAGCCGGACTATGACCCGGATCAATGTATGAGAGCAAGAAGTGAGGCTGTCCGTGCTATGGAAGAATTGTTGAAAGGTAATATCGGAGAAAAAGATTTATCCGGTGCAGTATGGAAAGCAATTGAGATTTTCCAGGGATATCAATTTGAAACATACCAAGGGCTTTGTTTTACATATACCGTAAAGGGATATGAGATATTTGTGGATCGGAAGGACAAGAGTATTACGAAATCATCGGTAGATATTGCATTGATGAAGGCTGTTGAACTGCAAGGGAATGTATCCGGACCGAAGAAGCTGAAAGTCTTTGGGGCGAGTTATTTATATCCGATGTTTATTAAGTTCGGAATAATAAAAACAGAAGGCAAAGTCTGATTGCAAACAATTTGCCCCTATGCTATACTTAAAAACGATGTAAAAGATATCATTTCGGAGGAAAACTCATGTTAAACGGCAAGACAATACTGATTACCGGAGGCACAGGTTCTTTCGGTAAATGCTTTACGAAATATGTACTGACACACTATGAACCGAAGAAAATTATCATTTATTCCAGAGATGAGTTCAAGCAGTGGATGATGGAAAATGAATTTTCGGCATATAAAGAGAAGCTTCGGTTTTTCATCGGAGATGTCCGTGATGTGGAACGTCTCAAAAGAGCCTGTGAGGGTGTAGATTATATTATTCATGCGGCAGCATTAAAACAGGTGCCTGCCTGCGAGTATAATCCTAACGAGGCGATCAAGACCAATATCCACGGTGCCATGAATGTGATTGATGCGGCACTGGACTGCGGTGTGCACAAGGTAGTCGCCCTGTCCACGGATAAGGCGGTAAACCCCGTGAATCTGTACGGCGGAACGAAGCTTGTATCGGACAAGCTTTTCGTGGCAGCCAACGCCTATGCGGGCAGTAAAGATATTAATTTCTCTATTGTGAGATACGGCAACGTGGCAGGAAGCCGCGGCTCTGTTATTCCGTTTTTCCATAAGCTTATTAAAGAGGGCGCTACGGAGCTTCCGATTACAGACCTTCGTATGACGAGATTCTGGATCAGCCTGACAGAGGGCGTTGAACTGGTGATTAAAGCGTTGGCAGAAGCAACCGGCGGAGAAACCTTTATCAGCAAGATTCCTTCTTTCAAGATTACGGACTTGGCAGAGGCTATGCTGCCGGGATGCAAGATTAAGGAGACAGGCATTCGTCCCGGTGAGAAGCTGCATGAGATTATGGTAACGACAGAGGATTCCATGACTACCTACGAGTATGACAAGCATTTCATCGTATATCCGCAGATGACATGGAATAACAGGCAGCAGCCGAATTTGAGCGGTAAGAAGGTAGAGGACGGCTTTTCCTATAGTTCCGGCAATAATACCGAATGGCTGAGTGTGGAAGATATCAGAGAGTTATTAAAGGATGTAGAATTGGAGAAGTAAGGATAAAGAGAGAAGGACATGTGCAAACTGCATGTCCTTTATCTATATTGTTATGGAAATGCGGCATGACGGAAGCTATGAGCGGATATAGATGTGTGCATTATTTTAATGGAATAAAGAAAGAAGGTAAAAGAACGATGAACAAACCTGCGATTGAGGGAGGAACTCCTGTCAGGGATACGAAGATTTTCTACGGACATCAGTACATCGATGATGCGGATATTCAGGCAGTGGTGGATGTATTAAAAAGTGATTATCTGACCTGCGGACCGAAGATTACGGAACTGGAGCAGAAATTATGTCAGGTCACGGGCGCAAAATATGCGGTGGTGTGCAGTAACGGTACGGCGGCGCTTCATATTGCGGCGCTGGCAGCAGGCGTAGGAGAAGGAGACGAGGTTATTACCACACCGATCACGTTTGCAGCATCGGCGAACTGTGCGCTCTATTGCGGAGCAAGACCGGTTTTTGCGGATATCAACCCGGAGACGTACAACATTGACCCGGCTAAGGTGCAGGAAGCTATCACGCCGAAGACCAAAGCGGTGGTGGCAGTGTCCTACACGGGACAGTCCGTAGAATTGGAGCCTCTTAAGAAAATCTGTAAAGAGAATCACTTGACCCTGATTGAAGACGGCGCTCATGTAATCGGCACAAAGTATAACGGTCAGCCCAACGGCTCTGTTGCGGATATGACTACTTTCAGTTTTCATCCGGTGAAAACGGTGACAGGCGGCGAGGGCGGTGCCGTGCTCACAAACGATGAGACTTTATATAAGAAACTGCTGCTTTATCGTTCTCATGGCATTACCAGAGATGAACAGCAGATGGAGCACGAGCCGGACGGGTCATGGTATTATGAGCAGATTGCGCTGGGTTATAATTATCGTATGACAGATATGCAGGCGGCGCTGATCATCAGTCAGCTTGATAAGCTGCCGATGTTTTGTAAGCGCAGAAAAGAAATCGTGGCAAGATATGATGAGGCATTTGCCAAGATTCAGGGGCTTTTCGTACAGAAGGAGATACCGGAGTCTGATACCACAAGACATTTGTACATCCTGCGTATCGTGCCGGAGAAATTAAAGATTAACAGAAAGCAGTTCTTCGAGGCGCTTGCCGCCGAGAATGTATGCTGTAATGTGCATTATATACCGACCTACTATTTCCCGTACTATGAGAAGCTGGGATATCATAAGGGATTGTGCCCGAATGCGGAGAAATTGTATGAGGAAATTATTTCGCTGCCCCTTTATTATGCCATGAGTGATGAAGATGTGGAGAGCGTTATTGAGGCAGTAACTAAGATTGCGACATATTATGCTGTATAGATGAATAATCGATAGGATCAATATTGCAGATGCTTCATAGCAACAATACCTAAATAATGTAAATGTTACAAAAACAGAGATTCCCGGTCTGAACGATAAGATTTCGGATGCGTGTCGTTGCAGGGGACTGCCTTGACATATTTCACATAAAGGAAAAGATATATGAAACTATCCATCATCGTCCCCGTCTACAACATGGCGGCGGATCAGAAATTAGAATATTGCCTGAATTCTCTTGTCCATCAGACCATAGAGGATTATGAGATTATCGCCGTGGACGATTGTTCCACGGACACTTCCTGGGACATTTTACGAAGTTATGAAAAGGAGTATCCTGAGAAGTTTCGTGCCATTCATTCTGAGGTCAATCAGAAACAGGGTGGCGCCAAAAATATCGGTATGGAGGCGGCCCGTGGCGAATGGATCGGATTTATTGACAGTGACGACTGGATCACACCGGATTTCTACGAAAGGCTGATTGCCAAAGGAGAAGAGACGGGAGCCGATATGGTAGGCTGTGATTACCATCTTACGGATGAGCACAGTATGAAGATCGGACAGGTGGTGCACAACAACAAGCCGGAGCAGACGGGGATTTTAAACGAAGAGAAATACCGCTCCCTGATTCTGGACGGCGGAAGTCTTGTGGTGAAGGTATACCGCAGGGAAATTGTGATTGATCATCCGAGCCGTTTCCCGACAGGCATTTTCTATGAGGACAATGCGCTGGCGAATTCATGGATGCTTCGCGCCAAACATTTTGAGTATATTGAAGAGCCGCTATATTATTATTATCAGCATGACACTTCTACTGTGCACACGATTAATGTGAAACGTTGCGAGGATCGTATGGAGGCAGGACGGATCATGCTTCGGGAGGCAAAGGAATACGGTTATTTTAAGCAGTATTATCCGGAACTGGAATTTACTTTTGCTACGTTGTTCTATGTGAATACGTTGTTTACCTATATGCAGGGAGTGCGTCCGGTTCGGGCAGGCTTCGTTCGACGGCTGGGGCAGGAGATGCTTCAGAATTTCCCTGATTTTCAGAGGAATCGGTATTATGTGGAGCGCATTGGCGCAGAGGAAAAGAAGCTGGTGCAGATGCAGCTTGCATCTGCGTTTCGGTTTATTCTATATTACAAGTTGTTATGGGGATACCGGAATCTGCGCAGGAAACTCAGATCAAAAAAGTAACCGGATATTTTGCTCCGGTATCGGTGGGATACCCATTGGCAGACTGGGCAGTAAGTAAATCTGTCATAGAAGGTCGAAGCAGGCAGATAAGGATAGAAAAACGAAAGAATGCAGACAAGAGAAATATCACTAAAGTATAAAATAATATATGTCATTGCAGTATGCCTTACGGTTGTGCTTTTGCTGCTTGGCAATGAGGGGAGTCAGCCGTTAGAATATACCGGTTCCGAGCTGCAGCATTCGGTCGGTCTGATTGATTCGGAGAGTGCGCTGTTGATCAAAGAGTCAGTGGCAAGAAACGGTGCCATAGCCAATACACCCCAATATGTGATAAATAAAGGAAGTTATACTGCCAGCATGGAATACAAGGCAGAAAACGACGACTCGGTTCTGGAATTATGGGAGCAGGGAAGTAAAATTGCGGCATGGCCCATTCCTGCGGATCAGGGGAAAATGAGCGTAGATTTTACCCTGTCTAAAGATATGAAGCAGTTACAGCTAAAGATTAATTACAGCGGACAGGGCGAATTGAGAATTAAGAAGCTGGCATTGTCTCCCCATGGCATGTTCTATTCGGATACCTATTTCTTTGTGGCAGTCTTTGTGTTGTTGAATGTGTTGGGGTATGCGTATGTCAGAAGCGGCAGGAAGCGGATTACGCAGGAGCGGCTGTTAGACTACAGCATTATATTAGGTGTGGCGCTTCTGGCGACGTCTCCTATGATGCAGACATACCTCTATAACGGAGACGATTTGTGTTATCATCTGGCCAGGCTGGAAGGATTAAAAGACGGTATTTTGGACGGGCAGATACCGGTTAACATCCTGCCGGACGGCTTGAAAAATCATGGATATTTAAATGCCATGTATCCTTACCTGTTCCTATATATAGGAGCACTTTTACGGATCTGCAGGGTGTCTCTGGCATTATCCTATAAAGTGCTGATTTTTCTTGCCAATCTGGGTTCTGCAGTCAGTGCTTATGTGGCAATGAAATCGATGATTCAATCGCGCAGAAGTGTGATGCTGGCTGTGGTGTTATATACGCTGATGCCTTACCGATTTACGAATATTTTCTCCAGAGGAGATTTAGGAGAAACCCTGGCGCTTATCTTCTGGCCGCTTGTCATTGCGGGATTGTATCATGTGATCATGGGAGAACGCAGGAAGTGGTATTATCTGGTGATTGGATTTAGCGGTTCACTGCAGAGTCATATCTTAAGCGTGGCTTTTGTGTCGGTGATTTGCGTGATCACCGCCCTGGTTTACTGTGGGCGTATTATTCGGGAAAAAAGATATGTAGAGATCGGTAAAGCAGCCGGGCTATCCATTCTTCTCAACGTGTGGTATCTGGTTCCTTTCATGACTTACTATTTCGGAGAGGATATCTGTAAAGACAGTCTTAGGTGGAGCAGTTATTTCGAGCAGTCGATCAACCCCTCGAATCTTACGCAGAGTCTGAGTCTGTATAATAAACAGTATTTTTCACTGGGGCTGGCGCTTTTGGGCTGTCTTGGTATCGGAGTGGTTTATCTGCTTTGCGAGAGACGTGCCAATAAGACGGAGTTGGACGGTTATCTGTTGTATCTGTTGGTTTTAGGCTGTATTCTTACTTTTATGACTACGGGGTATTTCCCGAACAGAGCAATGCTTGACAACAGCTTCTTTGAAAATATTGCGACAATGGTTCAGTTTCCCTGGCGATTCCTGGGACCTGCCTCGACCTGTATTTTGTTTGTGGGCGCAATCGGATTGACTCGTTCAGAGGTCATAAAGCCTTATCGTAATATTATTTTTGCCATGCTTGTGGGATTGAATCTGCTCATTATCGTGTCTGTACCGACGGACAATAACCATATGCCCTATGACAATCCGGAGGCTGTGGCATCTAAAGGTCATGAAAGTAAGCTGGCTGCGAATATAGGATTGTTCTATCCTCACGAATGGCGCATTGACGGGGCGGCGGAAGAGAGGCTGACCAGCAGTGTCATCAGCTCTGATTTGAACAGCATAACAGTTTATGATTATCAGAAGAGGGGGACGAAAGCAGTCGTGTCCTATCGTGCGGAAGATGATGGCTATATAGAATTGCCTATGCAAAGCTATATCGGTTACCGTGCCTGTGACGAGAACGGAAATACGGTTACGATAGAGCGTGGCGATGCTGCCAGAATGCGCTTTGCAGTGAAAGGGGATGGTGCGGAGCACCGGATTTATGTGCAGTACGGCCCTGTGGCAGGATTTGTGATTGCGAATATTATATCTGCCATGACGATGATAGGATGCATATGGTACTTGTACCGCAGCAGGAAAAAGAAATGCGGGATTAAGGATGAATCAGCGCTTTCGCAATCCGTTTAGCACCCTGACCGTCCAGAAAAGCTCTCATACATTGGGAGCTTTTTTTACGTACTTCTACATTAACTGACATCTGTGTCAGGAAACTGAGGATGCTCGCTATAACAGGACCGTTTACAGCAGGGAGATTTTCTGGGGAAGAGCCGGATGATGCCTGGGAAGATTTCTTGCTGCGGATATCACCCGCGAAAGGAATCAGCCCCTTTTTGGAAAAGGTTTCCACGGCGGTGCGCTGATTTTCAGCCATCAGATAGCTGACCGTGGGGACACCTACGGTGCATAATTCGCACAGGGTTGTGCCTCCGGCGGAGACTGCCAGATCACAGGATGCCATCAGGGACGCCATATCGGAAACCCCTTCGTGGATATGGATATGTGCGTTTGCTTCTGCCATAGCTGTCAGAGCATGATAGCGGGAATTGGCTTTGCTGGTGACGATGTGATAATCACAGTCTGAAAGGGGCAGATAAGCTTCGTCTGTATTGTGAAAAATATTCTGCAGCAAATGTTCTGCCACACCGTAAGGATCGGTACCTCCGGTGGAGAGTAAAATGTTTTTAACAGAAGGGCGAACCGCGTAAGCAGGCTGTTCAAACTGTTCCCGCAGGGGGGTGTAGCAGGCGCCTAATAATTTACGTGCTGCATTTTTATAATGAATGCAGTCCGTGTCAGTGTCATAGTGAATGATCAGATCCACTTCACAAGGGAAGCTTCTTAAATCGTCCAGATAGGCGATCTGACAGTGGGAGCGCAGTGCTGCGAAATAGGCTGGTGTGGCGAAATAGGAATCTATGAAAAGCCATGGTTTGGTACTATTTTGTTTTATTGCTGCGGTTGGCATGTCGGGTATAGTAGTGTTGGAGGCTGTATATTCTGAATCTGCTTGTGTGTCCAGATAAGACAAGAGTGCAGGCAGTTCATCGTGCATTCTCTGATAATTGCTGTGCAGGCAGTGAATACCAAATTCACCGGGGATATCAAAACGCTCCTGTAAAAGCGTAAGGCTTTCTTCATCCGATACAATAAAGGTTATGCAGGCATTCTGTTTGGCGCAGGCGCGTGCGATGGCGAGGCAGCGCATGATATGTCCTGTAGCAATTTCCGTATTTGCGTCCGTTCTAAAGTAAATGCGTGTTAAATCCGACATAGCCAGTCCGTCCTTTCATAACGATAATTATGCAATATACCTATGCCGCATTACGGCAGCAGGGATTATCTGTAGTATACCGATTCCGTGTCTAAATAGCAAATAATATTGCGGTAATATTATATTGCAGTAATATAATATTGTCAGGACAAGTAATTTTACTTTCCTTTATTTTATGATAGAATATTCACACAGATACTTGAGACTCTGACGCGGAGGACTATTATGGCAAGGATAGTAGGAATCGGGATACAGTAACCCTGATTACCAGACCGAGGCGTTTCGGAAAGACGTTGACCATGAGTATGGTGGAGCAGTTTTTTTCGTAAAGTATGCAGGTCGTGGAGAGTTGTTTGAAGGGCTGGAGATTTGGCTGGAAGAGAAATACCGCGTTTTGCAGGGAACCTATCCGGTCATCAGTATTTCTTTTGCCAATGTGAAGGAGACAAAGAATTTTTCCGGCGTGTTTCGGTTGATATGGACGATGTGGATGCTGCGCTGGCACAGATTGAAAAGAAGCAGTATGCTGCTGCACTGGAGGCGAAAGGAATTCCGGCAGAACACATCAGGAGATACGGGTTTGCATTTGAGGGAAAAAGTGTTGATCGGATGATTTTCCGGGGGGAAAGCGATGAGCAGTGGAAGCAAAAAGAAAAAACAGATACAGTTTCGCTATTACGAAATCCCGCAGAACCAGCCGCTTATGGCGCTTTTGGGGGAATATTGGATTCGTCCTTATGGCGAAGGTGTTGATTGTTTACATTTTCATAATTACATGGAGATCGGATTCTGCTATGACGGTGCAGGTGATCTGGTTCTGGATGAACAGATCAATAAGTACGGACCGGATATGTTTACAGTGATCCCGAAGAACTTTCCCCATACGACAGACAGTGAGAACGGGTCTTTGAGCCGTTGGGAATATATGTTTATTGATGTGGAGAATTTTCTGCATGAAATATATCGGGATAATCCCATTTTTGCAGATGATATTATTACGCTGGTCAACAGCAGGGCGGGCATTATGGATGTGGCGGATTATCCGGAGATGGCAGGATTGATCAGAACCATATTGGATGAGATGAGAGAAAAGAAGGAGTTCTATCTTGAGGCAATCCGCGGGCTGTTGCTTTCTTTGCTTATGCATATTGCGAGAATGAATCGTAAGCCATCCAGTAAAGTCAGAAACCAGACAGGCGGCCTCACACAGATAGCGGAGGCGTTAGACTATATCAGCAGACATTTCGAGGAAGATTTGACTATTGGCGATCTGGCAGTAGTCAGTCATATGTCAGAGACACATTTCAGGCGCATTTTTCTGAAAAATATGAATATGACACCCTCTGATTATCTGAATATGGTGAGAGTGCATGCAGCGTGCGAATATATGAAGAAACACAGCACTTCTATGGAAATGGTGGCAGAAAAATGCGGTTTTCAGTCGGTATCCACGTTTAACCGCAACTTTAAGAAAATAGTCGGTATTACACCTTATCAATGGAAAATACATCCTGAAAATTATGAAGGAAAGTTATTGAATTTTAAAATTTCTGCCTATAAAGGCTGGTGAGTGCGACAATGTGTAAATACAATAACGTAATCGTTTAAGATGCAAATTCGTGGTCGAATTTGCATCTTTTTTGGTCTGTGATAACAACACGCGAAAATTTCGAGGAGTTATAATGCATATACAATCAACCAAAAGAGGACAGAAAATTATACAACTTGACGAAAATTTTTTGCCTGGTTGAGAAGGGAAAAGAAAATCGTGCACAAAGTGCACAAAAACCAAATGGGAGGGAAAAGTAAATGAAAAGAAAGATTTTAGCAGCTTTACTGGCATCTACAATGGTACTTTCACTTGTAGGATGTGGTTCAGGCTCTGACGGAGCAGATTCCGCAGCACCTGCACAGGACGCAGCGGCTACAGAGGAAGCAGCACCTGCAGAAGATGGCGCTGCAGCAGGCGGCGAGGAGACTTTAACAGTTTGGTGCTGGGACCCGGCATTTAACATGAATGCAATGTATGAAGCAGAGAAGGTTTATCAGAAAGATCATCCTGACTTCAAGCTGAATGTAGTTGAGACACCTTGGGAGGACGTTCAGACTAAGGTTACAACAGCAGCAGCTTCCGGCGATTTAAGCACATTACCGGATATCCTTCTGATGCAGGATAATGCATTCCAGAAGAACGTTATCAGCTATCCTGATGCTTTCGTAGATTTAACAAACAGCGGTGTTGATTATTCCCAGTTCGCAGCAGGTAAAGCTGCTTATTCCGTAGTAGACGGTAAGAACTACGGTGTTCCGTTTGATAACGGTGCTGTTATCGGATGCTACCGTACGGACATTTTAGAGCAGGCCGGTTTAACAGTAGATGACTTCACAGACATCACATGGGATCAGTATATTGAGAACGGCAAGAAAGTTCTTGAAGCAACAGGCAAGCCCCTCATCTCTATGCAGGCTGGTGAGTGTGATCTTATCATGATGATGCTTCAGTCCGCAGGTTCTTCACTGTTCAATGAAGACGGAACAGCTAACATCGTAAACAATGATACATTAAAGGCTGTTATGGAAACATATAAGGCGCTGAAGGATGCCGGTGTACTTGTTGAGGTTAACAGTTGGGATGAGTATGTAGGCTCCTTCGTAAGCGGTGACGTAGCAGGTACAATCAACGGATGCTGGATTATGGCTTCTATCCAGACAGCAGAAGATCAGTCCGGCAAGTGGGCGATCACAAATATGCCCAGCCTTGTTGGTGTCAGCAACGCAACTAACTATTCCAATAACGGTGGTTCTTCCTGGGCTGTAACAGCTAACTGCCAGAATACAGAACTTGCATTTGATTTCCTTGCAAGCACATTTGCAGGAAGTGCAGAGTTATATGACAATATTCTTCCAAGCGGCGCTCTTGCAACATGGGCACCTGCAGGTGATTCTGATGCATACGGTGTAGGAAATGACTTCTTCGGCGGCGATGCAGTTTCCGCTAAGATTGTAGAGTATTCTACAAAGGTTCCTTCTAACATCACAGGTGTTTACTACTATGAAGCACGTGATGCAGTGGCAACAGCTATCACAAACTATATCAACGGTTCTGATGTTGAGACAGAGTTAAAGACTGCAGAGGATACTGTAAACTTTAACATGGGACAGTAATCTGTAAGTTAAGATAACTATAGGGGAACGGTTCTAACCGGCTGTTCCCCTTTTTCTTATCTCACATATTGATTGAATGATGAGTCTTGGGAAGGTATTGGCAGAAAACGTGAAGGAGGGAGTTTTCTTGAGTAAACCATCAAAAAAAATGACCCTGAATAAGAAGCACAATTTAACCGGCTGGGTCTTTTTGGCGCCGGGTGCACTTTTGATTTTCTTTATGAGCTTTGTACCGATGGGGAAAGCTTTATTGTTATCGTTTAAAACGGGTGTCGGCGCGGCTATGAAGTCCTGCGGCATCATGAATTACACGCGAATGTTTCAGGATGCAGTTTTTGTGCAGTCCATTAAAAATACATTTTTCTACTTGATTATTCAGGTGCCGCTCATGCTTATATTTGCCTTGATTCTGGCATCGATCCTAAACAACAGGCAGCTTCGGTTTAAGGGATTGTTTCGTACGATGATCTTTTTGCCGTGTGCCACTTCACTGGTAGCATATGCGGTTATTTTCCGTTCCTTATTTGCCAATAATGGTATTATCAATCTGCTGTTAGTGAATCTTGGCATTTTAGACCAGCCGTATTCTTTCCTGACCAATACATGGAGTGCAAGAATTGTTATTATCATCGCGCTGCTTTGGAGATGGACGGGATATAACATGGTATTCTATCTGGCAGGCTTACAGAATATTGAATACTCGGTTTATGAAGCGGCTAAGATTGACGGTGCATCGGCTGTTCAGTCCTTTTTTAAGATTACCGTACCGCTGTTAAAACCTACAATTCTTTTGACAGCGATTATGTCCACAAACGGTACGCTGCAGTTGTTCGATGAATCCGTCAACCTGACAGACGGCGGCCCTGCCAATGCATCGATTACGATGTCGCACTACATATACAATATGTCCTTTAAGTATGTGCCGAACTTCGGTTATGCGGCGGCAATGTCTTTCTTAATTTTGGTTCTGGTTGCCATCCTGGCATTCCTGCAGATGAAAGTAGGTGATAAGCGTGATTAAGGTTAGAAAATTCGGAATGTATTTATTTCTTATCATTGTATCGTTTATATCGGTGTTTCCGCTGTACTGGATGATTTGCGCATCCACTAATAAAAGTGCTGAGGTTATCAGCGGACGCTTGGTTCCGGGCACATACTTTATGGAGAACCTGAAAGCTTTGTTAGCATCTCAGAATGTAGGAAGAGCACTTGGCAATTCCTTCAAATATGCGATTATTCTGACTTTGCTTTCGCTGGTTATCAGTTCCCTGGCGGGTTACGGATTTGAAATTTATCACGACAAGGCGAAGGATATGGTAATGAATATTATCCTGCTTGCAATGATGGTTCCTTTTGTGGCAACTATGATACCGTTGTTCCAGATGTTTTCCAAAGCAGGATGGTTAAATTCCACTATGGGATTTATTCTTCCGACGATTTCCACACCGTTTCTGATTATGATGTTCAGGCAGAGTGCGCGGTCATTCCCGCATGATATTATGGAAGCGGCCAGAATTGACGGATTGTCTGAAATCCGCATCTTTTTCCAGATGTTTATTCCGACTATGCGGTCTACGTATGCGGCAGCCATGACTATTACTTTTATGAATGCATGGAACAGCTATTTGTGGCCGAAGGTAATTATGACAGATTCCAACAGCCAGACTATGCCGATGGTAGTTGCCAACCTGACGCAGGGGTATGTAACGGACTATGGTATGCTGATGTTAGCGGTACTGATCTGTACCTTGCCGACGGCGATTGTATTCTTCTGTCTGCAGAATGCATTTGCAGAAGGTATTACAGGTGCGGTTAAATAAGGCGGAAGCCGCTGGCCGGCCAAAGGAGCAAATGACAATATTTTAAAATTTAAGCATAGTAGAAAGGAGCCTTGCTATTTATGACACAGTTTCATTACGACAAGGTAAAAGATCCATTGTTTTTCAAGGAGAACGTACTTCCTGCCCACTCTATGCAGACCATCTATACAAATAACAGGGAACTCTTCGATCAGAAGAGCTCCCTGAAAAAATCTTTAGATGGTGTCTGGAAATTTTCTTATGCAGTCAATATCGATTCTGCCATTGCAGGCTTTGAGAAGGAAGAATATGACTGTAAAAGCTGGGCGGATATCCGGGTTCCGGCGCATATCCAGATGGAAGGATATGATGCGCCCCAGTATGTGAATGTTCAATATCCGTGGGATGGCAGAGAAGCGTTAAAGCCGGGAGAGATTCCTACACGGTTTAATCCGGTGGCAAGTTATGTGAAATATTTTGAAGTGCCCAGTCAGATGCAGGGGAAGGAAATCCGTATCTGTTTCCGCGGTGTGGAAAGCGGTATGGCACTGTGGTTAAATGGCAGTTATGTGGGTTACAGTGAGGACAGCTTTACACCTTCCGATTTTGATCTGACCCCTTACATGAAAGAGGGGGAGAATAAACTGGCGGTGCAGGTTTATAAATGGACCTCTTCCAGTTGGTGTGAGGATCAGGATTTCTTTCGGTTTTCCGGTATTTACCGCAGTGTAGAGCTGTATGCGGTTCCGGTGGTACATGTAGAGGATATCCGGGTGAAAACTCTATTTAATGGAGATGATTTCTCGAAAGCCGTGTTGGAGGTACAGACTAAGGTTAAGGGAAACGGAAGCGTTCGTTATACCCTTACAGACGGAGATAACGTGCTGTTTGAACGGACAGAGACCGTCTGCGGGCAGCCGAATGCTGTAGGCAGTGACACAGAAAAATCAAATGAGGCTGGTCAGAGTGCTGCGGGCACGGCGACAGTCACGATACAGGAAGAAATCGTCGCACCGAAGTTGTGGAGTGCGGAAGAACCGTATTTGTACCAGCTTGCGGTAGAGGTGCTTTCCGAATCCGGTGAGACGGAAGAGTATATGGAGCAGGCGGTAGGGTTCCGTAAGTTCGAGATGAAGAACAACAGAATGCTGTTAAACGGAAAAAGAATTGTCTTTAAGGGTGTAAACAGGCATGAATTCAGTTCCGTTTCGGGACGTCATGTTTCTTATGAAGAGCTTGAGAAAGATATTGTGATGATGAAACGTCACAACATCAATGCAATCAGAACCTGTCACTACCCGGATGATCTTGATATTTATGATTTATGTGATAAATACGGTATCTATATGATTGCAGAGTGCAACATGGAGACGCACGGCAGTTGGGATGCCTATCTGAGAGGATTAAAAGATAAATCTTATATTCTGCCGGGAGAGAAAGAGGAATGGGAGCCAATGATGCTTGACCGTGTCAACTCCTGTTACCAGAGGGATAAAAACCATCCGTCTATCGTATTGTGGTCCTGCGGTAATGAATCCTTCGGCGGCAGAACGATATTCCGGATGTCCGAGAAATTCAGAGAATTGGATGATACCAGATTAGTGCATTATGAAGGCGTTTTTCAGGATAGAAGCTATAATGATACTTCTGATATGGAAAGCCGTATGTATGCAAAGGTATGGGATATAGAGGAATATCTTGCAAGTCCCGGTGCCAAGCCTTTCGTATGCTGTGAGTATTCTCACGCAATGGGTAACTCCTGCGGAGCGCTGCACAAGTATACAAGACTTGCCGATCAGGAGAATTCCGGTTATCAGGGCGGTTTTATTTGGGATTATATAGACCAGTCCATTTATAAAAAAGACCGCTACGGTAAAGAATTCCTGGCATACGGCGGTGACTTCCATGACCGTCCCTCGGATTATAATTTCAGCGGAAACGGTATCGTATACGGCGGTGAGCGTGATGCTTCCCCGAAGATGCAGGAGGTAAAGTTCGATTATCAGAACATTGCGGTTACGGTAAGCGAGAAGGAATTCGAAGTATGGAATAAGAATCTGTTTGTCAACACGGATACCTTTGAAGCTAAGGCACTGCTTCTAAGAAACGGGGTACAGATTGCAGAGAAAACACTGGAGGTTTCCGTGGCACCGGAGAGCAGGGCAGGCTTCCCGATTCCTTTTGAAATTCCGTCACATGCAGGAGAATATGCGGTAACGATTTCTTTCCGGTTAAGGCAGGATACCTTATGGGAGAAAGCCGGATATGAAGTTGCATTCGGGCAGGCAGTCGTAGCGGTGGTAAATGCCGGAGATGAGGCTGAGGCAAAGAAAGCGGCACAGGCAGGAATTCCGGCAGGGGCGGCAGAATACGTCAATGCGGAGACAAAGCCTTATACCGTCATATACGGCAATAATAATATCGGTGTCAGGGGAGAAGAGTTTGAAGCGTTATTCTCCATGCTGGGCGGAGGTTTGGTTTCCTACCGCTATGCGGGAGTAGAGCTTCTCGAAAGAACACCCAAGCCTAATTTCTGGCGTGCTCCGATCGATAATGACGAAGGAAATAATATGCCCGGACGGTATGCACAGTGGAAGATTGCCAGCCTTTATCTGACAGGAAAAGGTGTGGGAAGAAAATTGGAAACACCGGGCGTAACGGAGTATGAAAATCCGGTGGTAAAGGAAGAGAAGGATTGTCTGACATTAACCTATACCTATCGTCTGCAGACGACTCCGGATGCGGAATGTCAGGTGACATACAGAGTCTATGGTGACGGAAGGATTCAGACTACCTTGTCTTATGATCCGGTGAAGGAATTAGGCGATATGCCGGAGTTTGGCATGATGTTCCATTGTGATGCAGATTATGATCATGTGGAGTGGTACGGCAATGGTCCCGCTGAGACCTATGAGGACAGAAAAGAAGGTGCCAAGCTTGGTGTATACCGGAATCTGGTTAAGGATAACGTGGCCCAATATATGGTTCCTCAGGAATGTGGTAACAAGACCGGAGTGCGTTATGCGAAGGTGACGAACAGAAAAGGCAGAGGGCTACTGTTTGCCGGAGACAGCATTAACTTCTCTGCATTGCCCTGGACTCCTCATGAGATGGAGAATGCAAGGCATCCTTATGAGCTGCCGGAAGTACACTACACAGTAATCCGGGTAGCCAAGCAGCAGATGGGTGTAGGCGGAGATGATAGCTGGGGCGCTTTGGTACATCCTGAGTATTTGATTGATGTCAGTGGTAAGATAGAGTTTACGTTTACGTTCCGCGGGATTTGATGCGATAGGAGAGATCTGTAAGCGACAATATAAATCCGAAGTGTCTGGCGCTTTAGTATAGTGCCGGATGCCTCGGATTTTGTATTTTCCTGATATTAACAGCGTTTTACTACTGTGTTTAAGTTGGATAGAAGGAGGATTTATTGTAAAATAGAAATATAGTTGGAAATGAACTTGGGGAATGTGTAAGGATGATTATGGGGAATACAGGGGCAAACAGGCAGGAAACGCAAATGCAGATACAGAGGAGAAACAGAAGGCAGGGAAGTAAGCGGCAGAATAACAGAAAGTCGCGGCGTAAAAAGATACTGCTCGGAGGATGCGCTGTTATGGGACTGCTGGCTGCATTGTATGTTGCCCTGGTATACTTTCTGGTAAGTGCTGCGCTGGTGCCTTCTTTTATGGAAAAGCTGGAAGCCTTCGAGAGGATTACGGAGGAAAGCTATGCGGTTCAGGTTCAGACATCTGATATTAAAGTAAATCATCAGGCGATACGAAATGAGACTAATGAGTGGCTGCTGACAGCGCAGTGTCAGAAAATTACGGCCGAAACAGAAGATGGATATCTTCTGGCTGCGGAAGAATTTTATACAGATTCATCAGTGAAGGACACTCATAAGTGGGTGCTGGTACTGCATGGGTATACCGGATGGAAGGAAGAAATGTATCCCTATGCATATTGGTATCATGAAGAAGGATATCATGTTATTGTTCCTGATTTACGTTGTCAGGGAGAGAGTGAAGGCGACTTTATCGGAATGGGCTGGACAGATCATTATGACTGTATGCTTTGGATTCAGTATATTTTGAGTCAGGATGCGGATGCCTGGATTGTGATTCATGGGCAGTCTATGGGAGCTGCAACTGCTTTGATTATGACAGGAGAAGAGGACCTGCCGTCTAATGTTGCTGCTGTTATTTCGGATTGCGCTTACACGGATGCCTATGCAATGTTTGAAGACAAAATCACAGAATGGTTTTCGCTTCCGGCATTCCCTTTGGTAGATTCGGCATGCCTGATGCTCCGTGTTCGGGGTGGCTATAACCTAAAAGATGCCTCTGCGATGAATGCGGTTAAGAAAAGCAAGACACCTACACTTTTTATTCACGGAAGCGCGGATGCTATGATATCTGCGCAGATGTCGAAAGATTTGTATGAAGCAGCTAATTGCAGGAAAGAATTGTTGATTGTTGAAGGGGCGGGGCATGCACAGGCATTGGATAAAGATCCGGTTTTGTATTATGGTACAATTAGAGCATTTTTAGCACAGTTATCTTCCTAATCTGAAATTGTTTCGTCAGAGATTACGAGTTTTTGTGCATAGAATATCAATAAATTCGGCGGTTTGGAAAACAGTTCTCTGCGTTTGGCAGATGCAAAGATAAATATAAAAGATAGACAGGGCTGCCGTCAAAATTTCATGTTATGGGATTATGGACGTTTACAGCCGTTATGTGGTATACTTTTGCAAAGAAAATAATGTAGTTGAACGGATGTACTTGCTGCAAGGTAAGTAAAAGGGACAGGTCTTGCGGAAAATGCAGAAAATATGCAGGGAGCAGCAGGGACAGAAATCTATGACTGAAAAGAAAGGTACAATGCTTACTATGAGTTCTATAGCAATCATAACCGCCAGAGGCGGCAGTAAAAGAATACCTCGTAAGAATGTGAAACCATTCTGCGGTAAGCCGATCATCACATATTCCATTGAGGCGGCGCTTCGATCCGGTCTGTTTGATGAAGTCATGGTGTCCACGGAGGATGAAGAAATCGCACAGATTGCCAGAGAAGCGGGAGCACAGGTGCCTTTTATGCGAAGCAGCGAGAGTGCGGGTGACTATGCTTCTACGGACGATGTGCTGTTAGAAGTGTTAGGAGCGTATAAGGCCCAGGGAAAGGAGTTTGATACCTTCTGCTGCCTCTATCCTACGGCGCCTTTTGTGACAGCGGAGAAGTTGAAGAAGGCGATGGGACTTTTGGAGAAAGCGGATTCTGTGATGCCTGTGGTGGCGTTTTCTTTCCCGCCGCAGCGCTGCATGGTATTAAACGAGGAAGGCGAACTTCGCATGAAGTGGCCGGAACATGCTAAGACCCGTTCTCAGGATCTTGAGCCGTATTATCATGACTGCGGGCAGTTTTATTGCTGCAGGACGGCACCTTTTTTACAATATAAAACAACGGACTTGCCCCATATGGTACCTATGATCATGAGCGAGCTGGAAGTGCAGGATATCGATAATCCTGACGACTGGGAGATTGCGGAGCTTAAGTACCAGAAGATGATTGCTAAAGCTTAGAGATTAAGGGAGGATTGGAATCCATATGAAAAAGGAATTTAGAATAGGCAACAGAATCATCGGTAAAAATTCTCCCTGCTTCTGTGTGGCAGAGATGTCCGGGAACCATTTGAAGGATTATAACAGAGCGGTAGAGATCATTCATGCGGCGAAGGAAGCCGGTGCGGATGCCATTAAATTGCAGACTTATACGGCGGACAGCTTGTCCATAGATTGTGATAATGAGTATTTTCAGATTCATGGCGGATTGTGGGACGGTATGACCGAATATAAACTGTATCAGGAAGCAAGCACACCGTGGGACTGGCAGCCGAAGCTGCAGGAAGTGGCAAAAGGGCTGGGGTTAGAATGTTTCTCATCTCCTTTTGACTTTGCTTCAGTGGATTTTATGACGGAGCTTGCTATGCCTGCCTATAAGATTGCTTCTTATGAAATTAATGATATACCGCTTATTCGCAAGGTAGCGAAGTTGCATAAGCCTGTTATCTTTGCAACAGGAGTGGCTCATGCGGAGGATATTGAGAGGGCGCTGCAGGTATGCAAAGAAGAAGGCAATGAAGAAATCATGCTCTTAAAATGCGTATCGGCTTATCCTACGCCCTATGAAGAGATCAATCTGAATATGATTCCTACTTTGGCAAAGACGTATGATTGTCTGGTGGGGCTTTCCGATCATTCTATGGGGAGTGTGGTGCCGGTAGGAGCCGTTTCGTTAGGAGTTAAGATGGTGGAGAAACATCTGACACTCCGCCGCGCGGATGGCGGACCTGATGGTGCTTTTTCCATGGAGCCGGAAGAGTTTAAGGAGATGGTAGATCATATCCGTATTCTTGAGAAAGCTTTTGGACAGTCTGAGTATGGTTTGACACAGAAACAGGAAAAGGAGCGCAGTGGTTCCCGGTCTCTTTTTGTGGTAAAGGATATTAAGGCGGGGGAGAAAATTACACCTGAAAATGTGCGTTCGATCCGTCCCAATGCAGGGCTTCATACGATGTACTATGAGGAAGTGATGGGAAAGACGGCGGTTTGTGATGTTGCGATGGGAACGCCTTTGGCGTGGGAATTGATGCATTGATGTAACATAAGATTCTGGGAAAGGAATGAATCTTCATGAAAGAAATCAATACACTTGCGGATTATATGAATGATGAAAAATGGGTCAGCCTGGAAGAACGGCAGAGGATAAATTTTGAAGTGGAACTCATTGGGAAATTATTGTTATGGTTTGAGCGTCATCAAATCCGTATACTTTAACATACAAACCCCTTCTTCGTAAGCACCGGTAGCATCTGTATTTTCTATACCCGCGATATTGTTTGCAATCAGTTTGGGGAAATTCACGCCACAGTTATACGCATGGGGATATCCGCCGCCGAAGCGCGGATTGATCTCGGAGATATAATATTCTCCGCCAATCTGGAAAATATCCATGTCAATAGGACCGCACAGATCTAAGGTTGCCACGGTCTTCTGAATCAGTTCAAACAATTTCTCATCTTTATAAGAAACGGACTTCTCCGTCTCGCCCGCACGCATGCGCAGTTTCTTTTTGACAAAGATCGTGACGGGTTTTCGGGACAATAAATCCATGTAAATATCTGCACCGTATTCCTCGCCTTTGGCAAAATTCTGAATAAGGTACTCTTCATCGGCATATTTGCACAAAGTTTCCAATAATTCTAAATGTTCCACTTTTTGAATGCCTACACTGCCGCAGCCGCGGGTGGGTTTCAGAAAGACGGGCAGCGACATGGCACCTGCTTTCTGCTCTTTCAAAAATGCTTCGAAGCTGTTCACGCTTGTAATAGCAGGCAGATGATGTTTCTTAAGGTGCTGATAAAACACAAACTTATCACGACATAAATCCACAGCCTCAGCACCGGAGACGATAGGAGTTACGCCGATATCAGTAAACAAATCTTTATGAGATGCGATCAGATACAATTCGTCTTCCTGTAAAGGAAGCACAGCGTTAATTTTTTCCTTTTGACAGATATCAATAATGGTGTCCAGATAATTCGGCTCTGTCATACGCGGTACGATATAGTGAGCATCCGTATCATATAATGCGGGCGCGTAAATGCTGCAGTCTGTACCGACTACCTTTTCGATGCCGTTTCCTTTTTCTTTAAAATAGCGTACAAGCAGGTTTCTTGTGCCGCAGCTTAAAATCAGAATATTCATAATATTTCTCCATCGTCTTGGCAGATGATCTTTTACATAGTCTGCCCCTGTACATATTCTTCCGGCGTCCACTTTTTCCTCACCATCTTCATCTCGTTCCCGTTGCGCACATATACGGCAGGGAAATACTGAATGAAAAGGGGATTCAGACTCATAGTGTAGCCACCTACATTTTCATAAATGATATGATCTCCCGGAACCAATTCCGGCTGATTTTCGTAAGTAAAAAGCCGATCCACTTCCATACAGGTAAAACCGCTGATTACCTGACGGTCTTTTACGGGGCGGTCGCCGGTAAAATTTTTATCATAATCTACATGAAACAGATGAGACGTTTTGATCATGGTCGGGTCAATATTAAAACGGCTGCCGTCTGTCATCACATAGCGGGTGCCTTTGATGTCCCTCGTGTCGAAAATACTTGTCACAAAGGTGGTGCATTTGGAGATCAGGGAAATGCCCGGTTCTACAATGATTTTGGTCTTCTCCGGTGAAAAGCGTTTGGATAATTCCTCCGCCACCGCGGGAAAGTAATCGGGATATTCCGGTCTGCCTTTCATGCCGCCGCAGTAACCGCCGCCCAGATCCACATATTCCAGATCAAAGTCAAATTCCTGCTGTAACTGACATGCCATCCGGGCAATGGAGCGGAAGATGTTTACGCTGCGGGATTTGCTGCTGGAATGTAAGTGAAGACCGGTGATTCGTACGCCGGGAAGCTTCCGCAGAAGCGCAATTGCCTCGGCAAATTTACCTGTCTCGTAGCAGAAACCGAAGCGTCCGCTGACTTCGCCCATGGTCGTTTCACCGGGGCACATTTGTTCCAGATTGAAGTTGACACGAATGCCGATTTTGAACATTGTGCCGGGATTATCATTGACCAACTTGGTCAGCCAATCCAGTTCCCGGCGGGAATCCAGATTGACATAGCCGCCCGCAAGCAGCACGCTACGGAAGGATTGTTCGCTTTTATAGGGGCCGTTGTAGACGATCTCGCGGTCTGTGAAGCCCAGATATTTAGCAAGACTGTATTCATCCTCGGACACGACCTCCGCATATGCGCCATTTCTTTTGACGAAGCTCACGAGCCAGGGCAGGGAGTTAGTCTTGAAGGAATAACCGACCAGATAATTGCCCCAGTTTTCCTTTAAAGAGCCTGTGAGCATGTCATAATAGTGCTGTAAGATCGGTTCATCTATTACAAAATAAGGTGTTGGTAATTGCGTGTTCATCACAAAACTCCGTTTCCAAGTGTTTTCCGGCGGCTTCTTCCTGCCGGAACATCTACAGATTTTAATCCTTTTTATCTTACCCTATTTCAAGTATGGGGGCAAGGTGAAATATGTAACAGATATGGATCAAAAACTGTGAAAGAATCGGTCAACTGATTGTCAACCAGTCAGTGATATACTTGTCCTGTGACAGCAGCGGGGCTGTGTTTAATGGACAATGAATTAGCGGATTTGCCGCCGCACCATTTTGTTTCCTAGGAAATATTGTAATATTTCTTTCTTTTAGCTGGATTTTTCGTTATGCTAAAGATGTCCCTGCAGGTGAACCGGGAAGGAGAAAAGCGCAAGATGGAATTTGGAGAAAAAATAAAACATTTGAGGGAAGACAGAGGAATGACGCAGCAGACAATTATTTTTTTGTGAAAGGAAGGCTTTCTCCCCGCAGAACAGGAATGATCATTGGTGCTATCTTTTTGCCGGAGGGGTTGTCGCCTCTTGTTGCGTTAATATCTGTCGGTAATATAAGCGACAACATAATAAACATACTGTTTCCGGTTTTCGGGATGTTGCTTGTTTATGTGATCGAGATAAGTTGTGTTGTAAGTTTCTTTATGATAGAAAAAAGAACTTCGCCTGTCCCGGTCTATCTGATAGGGCTGTATCTCATGATAGCGGAAGGAGGGCACATCGGTCAGATGCTGCTGCATAACAGCGGTGAGATCGGTACTGTAGTGGTGTTGTCGGTATCTTCTCTAGGGAGGATATCAGTTGCAGGACTTTTGATGTATCAGGCATACATTATGGGGCAAAAGAGAAAGAGGGCATGGAAAGCATAAAATCCGGTCATATTCTTTTCGAATACAGAAAGTTGCTGTATAATAAACACAGTTTAATGAAAATGGGCGAGTTTTTAGTATAGGAGGTACTTGTATGACTATAGAAGAAATTCTTGCAGCAGAATCCAAGAATGTAGAATTCAAGGAGAGCCTGCCGGAAAAAAGTATTAAATATATGAAAACTGTGGTTGCCTTCGCCAACGGAAGTGGCGGCAAAATTATCTTTGGTATTGCCGACAAGACCAGAGAAGTGACTGGAATTGATAAAGAAGTCGTATTCAAAACAATGGATGCCATTGCTAATGCAGTGTCGGATAGTTGTGAACCGGCTATTATCCCAGACATTACTTTGCAGACTATTGAGGAAAAGACCGTCATTGTGGTCGAAGTTTCCGAGGGGAGACAGCGCCCTTACTATATTAAAGTTCTTGGCAGAGATAGCGGTGTATATGTTCGTATAGCTGGAACAACTCGCCTTGCAGATGAATATATGATAAAAGAGTTGATGTTTGAAGGCAGTAACCGTTACTTTGATCAAGCTCTGTGTGCCGGATGGGATATTGCCGATGGGGAAATTGATGCCTTGTGTCAAGCTATGAAAGATCAGGCTATCAAGAATGCCCGCAACGAAGAACAAAAAGAAGCCATCAAAGATGTTGGACGGCAGCAGTTGCTTTCTTGGGGTATTTTGATTGAACGGGAGGGAAAATATTATCCCACTAACGCTTATGCCATTTTGGCAGGCTGTGGTGCACTTCGTGTAGCGACCCAGTGTGGCGTATTTAAAGGAACCACCAAAGAGGTATTTGTGGATCGTCGGGAGTATACTGGTCCCATATGGGAGCAGATTGACCAAGCATATCAATTTGTTTTGCGGAATATTCACATGGGTGCAATTTTTGAAGGTATTTACCGTCAGGATGTCTATGAAATCCCGCCGGATGCTATTCGGGAATTGATTATCAATGCTGCTGTGCATCGTAGTTATTTAGATCACGGAAATACGCAGATTGCAATCTATGATAATCGACTGGAAATTACTTCCCCTGGTAAAATTCCTATGGGGCAAACACTGGAACGTATGAAAGAAGGCTATTCCCAGATTCGTAATGAAGCGCTTGCTTATGCTTTCTCTTACATGAATTTGATTGAGCATTGGGGTAGTGGTATTCCTCGTATTATCGGAAAAGTGAAAGCTGCCAGATTGCGGGAACCAGAGTTTATTGGTGGGGAAGTGGACTTACGAGTCAATATTTATCGGGGTCAAATTGAGGTCAGAGACCACAAAAATGACCTCGATGACCACAAAAATGACCTCGATAACTCCAAAATTGATTTAACCACGCGATTAATAAAGGTGATTCGTCAGAACCCGGAAATGACACATAAAGCATTAGGAGAAGAACTGTCAGTTTCGGCAGCTACTATCAAACGGACGCTTGCCAAGCTGCAGCAGGAAGGTAAAGTTATTCGTGAAGGTTCTAATCGTAAGGGAAAATGGATTGTGCTTGATGAGTGATTGAAGTGCATGGTTTCTCAGACGGGTAATTTGACTGGATGAAATACGGTATGACCCAATAACAACGGAGCATGACCTTGACAATTATGTAATATATAATAATCAATGAAACAAGGATGATTTGGGTGAAGACAGAATATCATCCTGACAGTAATGGAGTAACCATGAAAGAACGTATTTATGTATGCCACACCTTTTATCATGTATATGTAAGCTGCCTGAAAGAATTGGCGCTTCCCGCAGACAGGCAGGGCAAAGCGACCCTGATGCTCAGCACTATGTCCAACAATTTCGGGAATCTGAAAGAACGTGCCGACCAGTGCCCGCTTTTTGAGGAAGTGATCATGTTCGAGGAAAAAGAAGATGTGTTTTTCCCGGAGCTTCAGAAATATCATACAGACAAAGGCAATCTGGTGCTCAATATGCTTTCCCGCATCAAATATACGAAGCTTTTCGGTAAGCTGGAAGAGCAATATGTTCCGGTGGATTTTAAGCAGTATCAGGACATCTACGTGTTCTGCGATTCCGATCCCATCGGCTACTACTTAAATTATAAAAAGATATATTATCATGCAGTGGAGGACGGACTTAACTGCATCCAGTATTATGATACGGCGCGTTACGATAACCGCGGGCATTTCGGGCTGAAAGCGTGGATGTCGGCGCGGAATCTGATTTTTATCCAGAATGGCTACGGCAAGTATTGTCTGGATATGGAGATCAATGATCTGAGTGTGGTGCCCTATCCTTGCAAAAAATACATTGAAGAACCCCGTGCGAAGCTGATTGAACGGCTTACGAAAGAGGACAAGGATATCTTAATCCGGCTGTTTATTGAGAATCTGGACGGACTGCTGGAACAATTGAGAAAAGGCGCAGAACAGAAGGTGCTTGTGCTGTCTGAGCCGCTGTGTGATCTGGATGTGCGCAAACAGATCTTCTCGGATATTATTGCGCAGTACAGTGTGATCGATGGAAAGCAGGCGCAGGTGATCATTAAGCCCCATCCCCGTGATGTGCTGGATTATCACAGGGAATTCCCGGAGCATATCGTGCTGAGCGGTATGTTTCCGATGGAAATTCTGAATTTTATTCCGGACTTGTCTTTCAGACGAGTGATCTCGGTGCTGACCGTACCCAATGGGATTCAGTTTGCGGAGGAGATTCTTTTCCTGGGAGAAGATTTTCTGGATCGGTATGAGGCGCCGGAACTGCATAGACAGAATGAGCAGATATAAGCTTGTTCTCTGCCGCGTATCATTTGCAATGGACATAGCCGGTTTCGGATAAAAGTCTTTCTGAATTTGCAGGAAAAAGCATTCTATAGTATAATAAACCAATATGCTGATTTTCAGTAATTTGGCTCTAATATAAAGGAAATAAACGATGCTTAAGATTTTAAAGAAAATGAATCTTCTGTTAGATAAGAAGCAGAAGCGGTCTATGATCTGGATTATTCTGATGATGCTTGTAGGCGGTGTGCTGGAAAGTTTGGGGGTCACCATGCTGGTGCCGATTATCACGGTTGTCATCGATCCGGTCAAGGTGGAGCAAAATAAATATCTGTCTGTCGTCTATCATGGATTCGGTATGGAAAATACCACGCAGTTTGCAGTGCTTATGCTGCTTGCATTTGTGGGTGTGATTGCGGTGAAGAATATATACTTGTTCTTTCAGCAGAAAGTGCAGCTTAAATTCGTATATACGAATCAGTTCGCCACATCAAGACGTATGATGATTAATTTCATGCAGCGTCCTTATGAGTATTATCTGAATGCGGACACTTCGGTGATTCAGAGAAATATTACATCGGATGTCAACAATATGTACGGGCTTATTTTAAGCTGCCTGCAATTATGCAGCGAGTGCATTGTGTTTATCTGTCTGGTGGCAGTTTTGCTTGCCATTGATGCGCTGATGATTATGATGGTGGCGGCTTTGATGGTGATACTTTTGCTTGTGATTAAGAAGGTGCTCAAACCCATTATGGTGAAAGCCGGGCAGGAAAATCAGGACTATTACAGCGGCCTGTATAAGTGGATCGAGCAGTCTGTTATGGGTATCAAAGAGATTAAGATTGCCAACAAAGAGAATTATTTTATCAATGAATATGCAAAATGCGGTGCGGGCTATGTGAATTCCGTGCAGAAATACAATATTTTCAATGCAACCCCGAGACTTTTGATTGAGACGGTCTGTATCGGCGGTATGATCGGATACTTCATTGTCATTGTGCTGCGGGGAGCCGAAGTGACAGATCTTCTGCCGCAGCTATCAGCGCTGGCAATGGCAGCTATGCGGCTTCTGCCCAGTGTGAACCGTATCAATAATTATCAGACTTCGATTTCCTATTTCGAGCCGTTCTTCATGGGTGTCAGCGATAATCTGCAGGAAGAGATTCATGACGAACAGGTAAGTTATGATGCGGAGAGCTATTTGCAGAAGAAGGAAGTAGAGAAGTTAGAGATTAAAAAGGAAATCAGATTAGAGGACATCACATATAAATATCCAAATACAGATACCCTTATTTTTGACCATGCGGATATGGTGATACCGATCGGCAAAGCGGTGGGGATCGTCGGTACTTCCGGTGCGGGCAAAACTACGATTGTTGATATTCTGTTAGGGTTGTTGGAGATTGAGAACGGCCGTATTCTGGCTGACGGTGCGGAGGTCAGGGAACACTATGAGTCATGGCTTAAGAATATCGGATATATTCCGCAGACCATTTTTATGATAGATTCTACCATTCGTAAGAATGTGGCGTTCGGTTGTCCGAATGAGGAGATAGATGACAATAAAGTCTGGCGTGCACTGAAAGAGGCACAGTTGGATGAATTCGTGAGAGGATTGCCAGAGGGACTTGATACCAGCATCGGAGAGCGCGGTATCCGCATTTCCGGCGGGCAGAGACAGCGTATTGGCATTGCCAGAGCGTTGTTTGAAGACCCTGAGGTGCTGGTGCTTGATGAGGCAACCTCTGCACTGGATAATGAGACAGAGGCAGCCATCATGGAATCCATTAACAGGCTCCACGGCAGGAAGACATTGATTATTATCGCGCACAGGCTGCAGACGATAGAGAAATGCGATATGGTATATCGTGTGGAGAATGGGGCCGTAACAAGAGAACGATAGGAGATAGTTATTGAGAAAAATAGAAGGATGAGGTTATTATGAAAAAACTTTGGGATTTCGGCTGGGGAATGTATAAGAAACATGAAGAAGGTATTAATTATCTGATTTTCGGGTTCCTTGCCTTTGTATTAAATTATGTATTATATTGGCTGTTTGAATCTTTATTGAACGTGCATTATATGGCAGCTACGGCGCTGTCATGGGTGTTGACGGTAGTCTTTGCCTATTGGACGAACCGAACCTTTGTGTTTAAGAGTCAGAATAAGGAGCTGCAGACGGTCTGGAAAGAGTTTGTATCTTTTATCGGTGCCAGAGTGGCAACGGAGGTGCTGGAGCTTCTGTTAATGTTTGTGATGGTAGACTGTTTGCACGGCAATGAATACGTGGCGAAGCTGATCGGGCAGACATTAGTTATTCTTGCTAATTATGTATTGAGCAAAATTTGGATATTCAAGGAAAAGAAGTAGGTGTCCTTTGAGGCTCCGGCAGGAATGAGGAAATGATTATGACTAAAACAAGGCAGGCTAATTTCGAATTGCTGCGTATAGTGGCGATGGTTATGGTAATTATGCTTCATTATCTGGTAAAAGGCGAAGTGGCGGCTCCTCTTTCGGGAAACGATACTCCCGCTGTTTTTTTTGCGTGGCTTTTGGAAGCATTTTGTCTTGTGGCGGTTAACTGCTATGTGCTGATCAGCGGCTATTTTTTGGTGGAATCTGACTGGAAGCCGGGAAGGGTAGTGTCTCTGCTTTGTCAGGTTCTTTTTTATTCGATGTTTATTCCGATTGTCCTGATCATAACGGGAGTGATTCCGGCAAACGATATCAGCCTGTATGAATGGATTGAATATGCATTTCCCATCAATACGGAACACTACTGGTTTGCTACGGCATATCTGATGATGTATTTATTTGCACCATTGCTGGCGGCGGGAATTCGTCAGATGGATAAAAGACAGTTGCAGATTGTGACCGGGCTATTGCTTTTCTTTGTTTCTTTCGTGAAATCTATTGTGCCGATTGTTTTTGCCACAGACCGTTACGGTTACGATTTCGGATGGTTTCTGTGCCTGTTTGTGCTGGCGGGATATATCAGAAGATTCGGTATTCCGTGGCTGGAGAAAAGATCCCATGCGGTTTTCCTGTATGTGCTTATGAGTGTGGTGACATGGATGGTGGCTTTGATCTGCTGTGGCTTATCAGACCAAAGTACGGTATTGAGCACATATGGTGACAGAACTTACAATTACAACCATTTTTTTTGCCTGGTTGGGGCAGTATCATTGTTCTATGTTTTTAAAGACAGCGAGATTAAGCCGGGAAAAGGAGCGGAGGTTATCTGTAAACTTGCGCCCTACACGTTCGGTATCTATCTGCTGCATGAGCATATACTGGTACGCTACCGTTGGCCGGAGTGGGTACACGTAGATGGGGTGGCGGGTAAATGGAGTTTTATTCCGCATATGATTGGCTGTGTCGTGTTAATCTATGCCGCGGGCACTGTGGCTGATTTCTTAAGAGCACGGTTGTTTAAAGTGGTTGTGAAAGGGTTTCAAAACAGAACATGAAGCAAATAAGTAAAATTTATGTGAAATATCAAACATGTATGGAGAAGTTCATTTTTCCTTTGATTCTTCTATGTTATCCTCTGCTAAAAATGAATCAGGGGATCGATGTGTCGGATACTACGTATAGCCTTGGGAATTTCCAGTATTTCGGATCAATGGAAGGTACATGGATGGTGGCAACTTTTCTTGCCAATGCGGTAGGAAGTCTGCTGATGCATCTGCCTTGTGGGGACACGCTGATCGGAATGTATTTCTATACAGCGTTGTTTCAGTCTGCAACTGCGATCATTGCTTATACGGTACTTCGCAGAAAGGTTCCGGTGCCGCTTGTTTTTCTGGGTGAGTTCATGGCACTTGGTTTATGCTGGTGTCCGTCCACGATTTTATATAATTATCTGACGTATCTGTTGATGACGGCTGGAACGTTGCTGCTGTACTGCGGTGTGTTGGAAAGCGGACGTAAAAGTACCTGCCTGTATGTGGCGGCAGGGATCTGTCTTGGCGCCAATGTGGCGGTGCGGATGCCTAATGTGGTGCAGATGGTTTTTATCGTTGTGGTGTGGTATGGCGCGGTTCTGAAGTTGCGTAAGCACGGACAGACGGATTGTGTAATGCAGCCATGGAAACGTGCGCTTAACGATACGCTGTGGTGTGTGCTGGGTTATATTATTGGTTTTGGGATTCCTTTCATCGCGATCTGTATCAAATACGGTGTGAAGGCGTATCCATCCATGGTGCAGACCTTGTTCGCCATGACAGAGAAAGCCACGGATTATAAACCTACTTCTATGGTAACGGGCATGTTCGGGGATTATTTTATCGGCTTATACTGGCTCCTTTTTACAGGTGTCTGTATAGTAGCGGGGTGGTTGCTGTTGAAAGTACAGCAAAAGCTTTTTCCTGAAAATAGCATTATTGCTGTTCTGTGCAGGTCTGTTTATGTGATGGTTCTGGTGGTGCTTCTGCGATTTTATTGGGGGCAGGGGATGTTCAGCTTCCGCTATTATGAATATAGCAGCATGTATTATCCGACAGTGCTTTTGCTGATTGTGGCAATCACGGCGGCGGTGTGCTGCCTGCTTCGGAAAACTGTCTGTGCAGAACAGAAGGTTTTGGCAATGATAGTGCTGGTGCAGATCTTTGTAACGCCTCTGGGCAGCAACAATGATCTGTATCCGATCATCAATAACTTATTCCTTGTGATTCCTTTTCTTTTGTGGGTTGCCTGCGACTGGTCCCTGACAGACAATAAGCAGACGTCTTGGGATTTCGCGTGGAAAACGCCTTTTGTCATCCTGTGTCTGTTTGTGCTGATCCAGAGTATCGGCTTTCACTGGAATTTCGTGTTTCAGGATGGCGTGGAGGGCGAGAGCAGGACGACGTGTGTCACTTCACCCGGCAAAGCGGCAAAAGTGTATACAGGACAGGATAACGGCGAACTGCTGCAGGAACTTGCCGAATATGCGGAAACGGAAGAACTGACAGGCAGAGAGGTTATCTCATACGGCGAACTGCCGGGGCTGGGGTATCTGCTTGATATGCCGTCTGCGCTGTCTACTTTCTGGCCGGATCTGGATTCTTACCGCATGGTGGAATATGAGCGGGATATGGCGCTAATGGAAGCGAAGATAAAGCAAGGTGGCAGTGACGGGGCACCGGTTGTTATTTTGGCTTCTCCCATGGCAGCGTATTTGAGTGAGGATGCGGATGCCATGAATTGGTTTGGCGTGGATCGGGAAGCACTGGATGAGGATAAGAAATTGCAGATGCTTGACGCGTTCATGAAGCGGTATGAATATCAGGAACAGTTCTGTAATGCTCGTTACGCGGTTTATGTGACAGAAAAGTGATAGTGTGGTATACTGACAGATAATGAACAGAATTTTACGGCAAAAGGAGCGAAAGAGAATGATAAATTTTAATATCCCTCCCTTTACGGGGAAAGAAATAGAGTATATGAAAGAAGCTGTCAATAATCAGAAGATTTGTGGGGACGGTCCTTTTACCAAAAAATGCAATGAGTGGATCGAGGAGAAGACTAAAACAACCAAATGTCTTCTGACCACCTCCTGTACCCACGCTACGGAGCTGGCGGCGCTGCTTGCGGATATCAAGGAGGGTGACGAAGTGATCATGCCTTCCTATACTTTTGTATCTACGGCGGATGCTTTCGTACTGCGCGGAGCGAAAGTGGTGTTCGTGGATGTAAGACCGGATACCATGAATATTGATGAGACATTGATTGAGGATGCCGTGACAGAGCGCACGAAAGTGATCGCCCCGGTGCATTATGCCGGTGTGGGTTGTGAGATGGATACGATCATGGATATTGCCAGACGGCATCATCTGATGGTGGTTGAGGACGCAGCGCAGGGTATCATGTCCACCTATAAAGGGAAAGCTCTTGGTACCTTCGGTGAGTTTGGATGTTTCAGCTTTCATGAGACGAAGAATTTCAGTATGGGTGAGGGCGGTGCGCTTCTGATCCGGGATGAGAAATATATTGAGAATGCAGAGATCTTCCGTGAAAAAGGAACAGACAGAAGCAAGTATTATCGCGGACAAGTGGATAAATACCGCTGGCAGAACTATGGGTCTTCTTATCTACCGAGTGATATGAACGCTGCCTATCTCTATGCACAGTTGCAGCTTGCGGATGAGATCACGCAAACCAGAATGGACAGATGGAACGAGTACTTGGAATTGCTTACCCCGCTGGCAGAAGAAGGCAGGATCGAACTGCCGTATATTCCGGCGCACTGTGAGCACAATGCCCATATGTTTTATATCAAGACAAAGGACATGGAAGAAAGGAGCCGCCTGATCAGCTTTTTAATGGACAGGGGAGTCTGGTCAGTATTCCACTATGTACCTCTGCATTCGGCGCCTGCGGGTCTTAAATTCGGCAGATTCCATGGAGAGGATAAATACACTACAAAAGAGAGCGAGAGACTGCTTCGACTGCCGATGTTCTACACTCTGACGGCGGATCAGGTAGAATACATTACAGAGCAGGTAAAAGCGTTTTATCATGCATGATTGCAGACAGGAAAGTAATGTGAGGCATGTGTAGTTCATGAAAAGGAAAGAATACTGTAAGAAATATGAGAACTGCATACTGACATTGAGTATCATGCTTTTGAATGTGATCCTGATGGGAATCTGCTTTGATTTCTATTATGATCTCAATGATGATACGATGATGAAGGATATTATGTCCGGCGTTTATACGGGAACGCCGGATGGTCATAATATGCAGACACTCTATATTTTAGGTGCAGTGATCGATTTGTGTTATAGGCTGTGCGGGAGAATTCCCTGGTATGGCCTGTTTTTGTGCTTATGCCAGTTTGGGTGCTTCTATCTGCTGGGGGTGAGATTGACAGGATTGACGGAGCGCAGGTATCAGGCTGTTTCAGCATTAAAAGAAGGAAGCTGCAAAGACCTGACAGGCAAGGTCCTGGTATTGCTGATCTTATCGTTGTTTCAGTGGGGCGTGTGTCTGCCGCATCTGGTTAATGTCCAGTATACGATTACCTGTGCGGTCATGTCGGCTACGGCGATTTTTCTTTTCGTGACCACCCCGGAGACAGACAACGCTAAGCAATTTGTGATAAAAAATATTCCGTCCATACTTCTGGTTATCATCGCTTACCAGCTTCGCACGGAAATGCTGCTTTTGACCCTTCCCTTTGTGGCGCTGGCGGGGATGTTTCGCTGGGGGGAAGAGGAAAAAATATTCACGAAAGAAAATTGGAAAAAATACGGCACGGTTGTAGGAGTTATGCTGGCAGGAATGCTGTTGTCCCGATGCATTGACTTTATAGCCTATGGCAGTCCGGAATGGCAGGGTTTTCTGGATTTCTTTAATGCGAGAACGACGGTTTATGATTTTTATATGGAAGTGGTCACACAGGATGAGTTTGCAGCGGATTTAGAGCAGATTGGTGTAACGCCTGTGCAGCAGACGCTGCTTCGTAACTATAATTTTGGGTTGGATGATACCATTGATACCCAAATGCTTGACCGGATAGCTGATTATGCTGCGGATACGGTTGGCGGTTCTAAGGATTGGGGTGCTGTTTTTAAGGAGAAAAGTAAGGTTTATTTCTATCGAATCTTTCACACTGGGGATGCCCCATATAATTTCATAGTGTTGTGGGCTTATGCGGCAATGCTGGCAGCAGGATTAGGCGCAAGCTTTGAGAATATTGCGTTTGAGAATACTGCGGCTGGGAAGGCAGAGAAAGGAAACAGGATTCGCAGATATGTTTTTATAGGATTGATTGTACTTGTAGCGGTAGTACGGACTGCTATCTGGATGTTTCTTCTGATGCGGGGACGCGACCCGGAGCGCATTACCCATTCGATATATCTGGTAGAGTTTGCGCTGTTGACTGCCGGATTTGTGCGCCGAATTTATACATGTGAGACTAAGAATTATATGTTGCACGGTATGGTGGTTTGGCTTCTGATACTTGTCGGGGCAAATCTTATGAGCGGAATACAGACGGTGCAGTATGATCAGAGACAGAGAGAAACAGTAAATCAGGACTGGCAGGATATTGATGCCTATTGCAGGACTCATCATGACAATTTCTATTTCGAGGATGTGTATTCTACGGTAGCATTTTCACAGAAAATGTTTACAGAGGTAAATAATACATTTGCCAATTATGATATTTTGGGCGGCTGGATGAATAAAAGCCCTCTTTATCAGGAAAAAATGGCGCAGTATGCTATAGATAGCGTGACGGATGCACTTTTGCATCAGGATAACGTATACCTTATTATGTCAGATAAGGAAGCCGCTGAGCAGGGATTTGACTGGATGATAGATTATTATGCCGACAAAGGGATTACGGTGAGCGTAATTCGACGGGATACGATTAATGAAAATTATGCAGTGTATGAAGTGAAGTAGGATATATAAAAGGTCAGCAGTCTGTTGTGTAATGAAGGCACAAGTGTATTCTGCGGTTTGAGTAAGTTGGTTTTGGAAAGTATGCAGTAGGCTGGCTGGCAACGTATCTGAGGAAGCCATGAAATGAAAATTGAATATGCATATGGAGAAACTTTATGAATAGCACAGTTCACTTACGCCCTATGACGGTTGCAGACACCTCTAAAATTGTCACATGGCGCAACAAAGATTTTGTCAGGAAAAATTTTATTTATCAAGAACTTTTTACCGAAGAAGGGCACTTGTCATGGATTAAGAATCAGATAGAACCCGGTCATGTGGTTCAGTTCATTATCTGTTTAAACGATGGCAGGGAAATCGGCAGCGTCTATTTCCGTGACATTGATCGGGAGAATAAAACCGCAGAGTACGGCATTTTTATCGGAGAAGAGGATGCCATCGGCTGCGGCTACGGTTCGCAGACAGCCCGGCTGGCACTGGAATATGCTTTTGGGACAATGGGACTGGAAAAAGTGTTTCTGCGGTTTCTGGCAGATAATATAGGAGCGCGCAGGAGTTATGAACATGCAGGATTTCGTTTGATAGAAAATAGAGGGGAAAAGGTGAACCTAAAACAAGGTGAATGTCAGGTCTTATTCATGGAGATTGATAGAAATGCATGGGAAAGTGCGCCAAAAGCAGGCGCGCTTCTTCATAGATCTGAACAAGAAGATATGACGTTTTGAAATGGAGGAAAAAATGAGCACGCTGGTCAGCTTTGTAATTCCTTGCTATCGCTCGGAACAGACAATAGGAGAGGTAGTGGAAGAAATCAATAAAACTATGGAGGATATGCCTCAGTATACTTATGAGATCGTGCTTGTCAATGATGCATCGCCGGATCAGACTTTTGAGGCGATCAGGGAATTGTGCCGGAAACAGTCCAATATCTGCGGCGTGAATCTGGCGAAAAATTTCGGGCAGCACGCGGCGTTGATGGCGGGATTTGGTTATGTACGGGGAGATATCGTAGTGTGTCTGGACGATGATGGGCAGACGCCCGCCGATGAGGTCGGCAAGCTGCTTGAGAGCATTGAAGAAGGGGCTGATGTTGTCTACGCCAGATACGCGCATAAGCAGCATTCCGGCTTCCGCAATTTCGGCAGTAAGATCAATGAGCTGATGACCCGTGTGATGCTTGGAAAACCAAAGGAATTATATATTTCCAGTTATTTCGCCGCCAAGCGGTTTGTGGTGGAGGAAATGATGCGCTACCAGAATCCCTATCCTTATGTGATCGGTTTGGTACTGCGTTCCACCAAAAAGATTACCAATGTGGATGTTAACCACAGAGAGCGGGAGATCGGCAAGTCGGGTTACACCATCGGCAAGCTTCTGGAGCTTTGGTTCAACGGCTTTACGGCATTCAGCGTGAAACCGCTCCGGTTGGCAACCGTGATCGGTGTCATTTCCGCGTGTACGGGATTTTTATACGGAATTTATACGATTATCAAGAAATTTGTCAATCCGGATGTGGTGGTCGGCTTTAGTGCGTTGATGGCGGCGATTGTCTTCTTCGGGGGCATCATATTGCTGATGCTCGGTATTATCGGTGAATATATAGGACGTATCTATATTTCCTTAAATAATTCGCCGCAATATGTGATCAGAGAGAGTATTGATGAAAGAGATACAGTGGAACATTAAAATCAAATTGAATATTCTTGCCTTTATTCTTGCAACGGCGGGAACTCTATGCTTTCCGCAGATTCTGAATCTGAAAGAAAACAGCTTGGGATTTACCAACAGCATTTTTTCGATCTTTGTATGGATGCTGTGCTTTTATGCGGTTAAGATTTCCTTAGAAACGATCGATCTTCAGGATAAAAGAGCGTGGCGGATTGCGGTGATCCTTGCTTTTTTGTTTACGACGGCAATGCTGTTTGGCGTGCGTCTGGACTCTGTGGAAAATGTGAATTTTAAGGACATCGGTTTATGGATTTCCCTGCCTGTTTTAACATGTTTGTTTGCGGTACTGGTACGCAAATTTTGGAATTTTTTAGGCGGGATGGAGGAAAAAAGAGCCGCGCTTGCGGTGCAGAACTTTACGGTCCGGGCACCGAGGATGAAAGAGAAAACCGCCGATCTGCTGACTTTTTTGTTCCTGCTTTTATGTTGGCTTCCTGTGCTATTGGCGGTATATCCGGGATTTTTTGTCTATGATGCGCAGGATGAGTATATTCAGGTGGCATCCAGAACGTTCACGACCCATCATCCGCTTGTCCATGTATTACTGCTGGGCGGCATGATCTGTGCCGTGCATAAGGTGACAGATTCCTACAATCTGGGGATTGCCTGTTATACCCTTTTTCAGATGATTCTGGTGTCGGGGGGTTTTACGTTTCTGTTATCCTATCTGCGTAAGAAAAAAGTTTCCAAAACACTGCGGTTTATCAGTACACTTTATTCCGGACTTTTCCCTGTGATCGTCATGTTTACATTGTGTTCGGCAAAAGATGCGCTGTTTACAACGGCTTTGCTGGTGCTGTTAATATGCCTGCTGGAAATGAATCTGAACAGCGATGCTTTTTTCGCCTCGAAGAGGTGGATTCTTTTATCGCTGGTCAGCGCTGTAATGATGATGCTTTTCCGCAATAACGGGATGTATGCCTTTGTGGTGCTGATACCGTTTCTGGCTTTTTATCAGAAGAAATATCGCAAAAAAGTGATTCTCTGGGCGGTATTGGCGGTTGTGGGCTGCCTGCTGATAAACAGTGGTTTGAAGGTGGCTTTTCATGCGGATGACAGCGAGAATCAGGAAATTCTCACCGTGCCGATCCAGCAGCTTGCCAGAACCTATAAGTATGAACCGCAGGTTTTTACCGGGGAAGATGTGAATACTTTACATGAAATTCTGCCGGAAGAGGCGCTGGTCTTATATAATGCCAGACTTTCCGATCCGGTGAAGTACCGGTTCCGAAATGAGGCTTTCGCGGCGGATAAGCTCAAATACGTGAAGCTTTGGGCGAAGATCGGATTAAAGAAACCATTGTCTTATATCAATGCATGGCTGATGACTTCTTATGGCTTCTGGTATCCGGACACAGTGATCAATGTCTATGCGGGAAATTCGGTTTTTACTTTTACCTATGAAAATTCCTCCTATTTCGGATATGAGGTGGAACTGCCGGGAGAACGTGACAGCAAGATCCCATGGCTGGCTGAGGTGTACCGCAGGCTGTCGCTGGAGATCGAGCAGGAAAAAGTGCCGATTCTGTCCATGCTGTTTTCACCGGGCGGATTGTTCTGGCTGTTTGCTTTCGTATTCAGCTATATGTTGTACCGGAAGAACTACCATATCTTAATGCCGTGCCTTATGGTGCTGGCGGTGTGGCTGACGGTGATTTTGGGACCCACTTACTTGCCGAGATATGTGTTGATCCTGTGGTTTGCGTTGCCGTTGTTTGCCGCGGTGCTTTTGGAGGAAGAGCGGTTTGGGAGGGTGGCTTCACACTGAAAAGAGAGAATTGTTTTGGCATAAAGAGCGTATGTACAGCTTGGTTGTAAAAAAAAAGCAATCGTGATATACTAAACAATAATTATTTTGGTGCAGTGTGCCATTAAACATAAGGCTGCTGCATGTGATACTCTAAATGATAAAGAAATACAAAAAAATAGAATATAACTACGGAAAATAATATGAATCGAATAATTAATAGAAGACAAGCTGTCTGCGGTACCGTATGGATTATAGTGATATGTATTATGCTGGCTCTGTGGCCGCTTCGGCTAATCAACGAGACGGTAGTATCTGACAGTAATAAGCAGATGGTTATGGAATCTGAGGCGGTTACATCGGATTATGTAGTGAAGCAGATGTTTATCGCCCAGTATGACAGGCTGAAAAATATAGATATTTACTTTACGGACGGAGACGTTGGGAGCGGATTCAACTTCGTGCTCTACGATGCGGCGATGAATATTGTCATGCAGCAGGTTATCAGTACGGAGAATATGAAGCAGATACCGGGGTATTGTACCGTTCAGGTGAATATCGACACAGAGGTCGGCAAGGAATATTACTATCTGATTCAGGGGCTGGATTCGGAATTCCGTGTGGCTTATGAGAACACGGAGGATTGCGGTAATATTTATAACGGTACATTATATTATGGCGATGTGGAAGACACGGACCATTGCATGATTGCAGAATATGATTATGAAGTACCATTACGTAAGGGCAGAACATTAGTATGTGATGCTCTCTTTGTGTTGTTTGGAAGTCTGGTTACTTATCTGACCGGAATTTATTACAGGAAGAAGCCGGAACGCAATACGCTGCTGACGGTAGAGAAAGTATGCAAGGCAGTCTTGAATCCTGTAGTGATTGTGGCAGGAGCGGTGGCATGTATCGCCGTATATCCGTGCAGGCTGTTTACGGAGGATACCGTGTCTGTTATCTTCTATGAAGTGAGTATTGTGCTGGCGGTTTTAGTGGCTTTGTACGCAATTAATCACTCCCGGACCGGTTATGCCACGGACAGATCTTTCTTTGATGTGTTAGGCGGGAAATGGCAGGATTATTTGCAGGCCGCTATGTTTGCAGGTGCGCTTTGGGCATGTTGCAATTATATGAACGGTTTATATGAGATTCACCATACGGTAGCCTACAGGCAGATGCTTATTTTCTTTGCACTTGCGGTTATTGTAACCTATCGGTGCAAGGAGCTTTTTAACTGGATCAATTTGATTTATGCGGCTGCTGCGGCAGTGATCGGATGGCTTTATTATACAGATGCCATGGCAGCGTTGGAGGAACCGGAAGAGCTGGATTATCTGGTCGTGAAGCTGACTACCTGGGTTGGTATTCTTGCCGGGTTTGTGATTGTCAATGTAATCAGGGATCTGATCGGAAAGAAAATAAAGAGGGTTTCCATCGCATATGGCATTTTAGCAGCGGTGTTCTTTACCCTCATTATTGTGTACCGTAATACAAGAGGATGGCCTATTTATCTTGTATGTGCTTTTACGCTGTTCTATTTAAGAATGGGAGCATGGCATAAAAAAGAAAGACTTTTGCAGAATATATGTAACGGTATCCTGCTTCATTTCGGTGCCATGGTAATATATTGTCTTCTTCATAGACCGTACATGTTTTACCAATACTATAGATATCCTTTTATCTTCCACACGGTAACAATTTCGGCGGTTTATCTGGCGCTGGCGGTATGCGCGGCGATGGTGAAGTTTTTGGACAGTTACCGGAGACGGCCTACTCTTGCGGGAACTTATAAAGAGCTTATTATGCTGGGGATTTCATCCGTTTATCTGTTGCTTACGTTATCAAGAACAGGTTATCTGGCTATTCTGGCAACTGCGGTTGTTGTGATTCCGGTCATCTGTTTTGCCATGAAGAGCAGATGGCGGAGAATGCTGCAGGGCATCGGTATGATGCTTGCGGCTGTGGCAGTGTGCTTTCCGATTGTCTTTACGGCGCAGAGGATTGTGCCTTCCATAGAGGCCAGACCGATTCTTCATGAGATCGAGGAGCTGCCTACGGAAATTGTACATGGCAGAGTGATGGATTCGAATTATTATATTACGATTCAGCGGTTTGTACAGGTATTCCAGATGAAGGTACTGGGAATCCCGGAAGATCAGTGTGTGGAAGCTATCTGTATCGTGCGTAGTGACGGAGAACCTGCTTATATCAATTCTTACTTTAAAAATGTGGAAGAAGTGCTGCTGGCATCGGAAGAAGATATGGCGGCCGGCGGGGAAGAGGAGCAGGAGGATGATTCTTATACCAATGGCAGAATGGATATTTTTGCATTGTATTATAAGAATCTGAACAAATTCGGACATGAAGACATGGGTATTATGGAGCCTGACGGCAACTTTACCGTACATGCCCATAATATATATTTGCAGGTGGCATATGACCATGGTATCTATGTGGGAATCGTATTTATTGTGTTGGGAGTCGGTACTCTTGTGCAAGCGGCGATTTATTATCACAGGCGTAAGGAAGATACCATGTGCGCGGCACTTCCGCTGGCGATTCTGATTTTGTTTGCCGTGGCGGGATTGACGGAGTGGATTTTCCACCCCTGCTGTCCGATCGCATACTGCTTATTAGTGACGTTGGCGCCGCTTTTAACGGATATGAAGAAGAGCCGTTAAACGATGAAGAATTTCTCGGGTTGGCGCAAAGATTGTAACCGGTATGAAAACTTTGGTTAACATCAAAAAGGAGGAACCCGGTGTGCTGCATGGTTATGGAAAAGGCATACCAGAACGGGATACCATTATGGAGAAAAAGAAAAATCCTTTTAATGTAAAATTATTTTATAGAAGAACCTGCCTTATCATATACGATATTATCAGCATTGTTTTGGCAAGTTATATGGCAATTCTGGTTCGTTATGAATTTCATGTGGATCAGATTCCGGATCACTTTATGCGTCCGGTTGAAGTGTTTATGCCGCTGAACATTATTTTGACATTGGTCATTTTCTACGGTTTTCATCTGTACAGTAGTTTGTGGGCATTTGCAGGAGAGACGGAGCTGCAGAATATTGTAGTATCCTGTGTTTTATCGACACTGGTCAATGGTATTGGTATGCAGTTTTTCAAAATGACATCACAGGCGGTACCGAAGAGCTATTATCTTTTGTATATGTTTCTGCTGATCACCTGTATTTTTGCCAGCAGATTTTCTTACCGCTTTTTCAGAAGCATGAAGCATAAGCAGCAGAATAAGAAGAATCGTATTTCGGTTATGGTGATCGGTGCCGGAGAAGCTGCGAATGTGATTATCAAGGAGATTGTGAACAGTAATTTCTCCACTATGGTTATCAAATGTATTATTGATGATGACAAGGGCAAATGGGGCAAATACATTCAGGGTATTAAGGTGGTCGGCGGACGGGACCGGATCGTAGAGTGTGCGGATGTTTATGAGGTGGACGAAATTATCGTAGCGATGCCTTCTGCCAGCAGATCCGAGATCAAGAGCATACTGGAAATCTGCAAGGATACTAATTGTAAGCTGCGTTCCCTGCCGGGTATGTATCAGCTTGTGAACGGCGAGGTGAATGTCAGCAAGCTTCGTGATGTGGAAGTGGAAGACTTGTTAGGAAGAGATCCGATCAGTGTCGATATGGATTCCATTGCGGGTTACGTAAAGGGTAAGGTTGTGCTGGTAACCGGAGGAGGCGGCTCCATCGGCAGTGAACTGTGCAGACAGATTGCGGCACACAAGCCCAAACAGCTTGTTATCGTGGATATTTACGAGAATACGGTATATGACATACAGCAGGAATTAAAGAAGAATTATCCGGATCTTGATCTGGTGGTATTGATTGCATCGGTGCGCAATACAAACCGAATGAATTATATCTTTTCCCAATACCATCCCCATATCGTATATCATGCGGCAGCCCATAAGCATGTGCCGCTGATGGAGGACAGCCCTACAGAGGCAGTGAAGAACAATGTATTCGGAACCTTTAAGACGGCACAGGCGGCAGCTATGAGCGGTGTGCAGAGATTTGTTATGATCTCTACGGATAAGGCAGTGAATCCGACCAATATTATGGGAGCCAGCAAGCGAATCTGTGAGATGATTATTCAGACCTTTGATAAGCATTATGATACGGAATTTGTGGCAGTGCGGTTTGGCAATGTGCTGGGCAGTAACGGAAGCGTTATTCCGCTGTTCAGAAAGCAGATTGCTGCAGGCGGTCCGGTTACGGTGACCCATCCGGATATCATTCGTTATTTCATGACCATTCCGGAGGCGGTTTCTCTGGTGCTGCAGGCGGGCGCCTATGCCAAGGGCGGCGAGATCTTCGTGCTGGATATGGGTGAGCCTGTTAAGATCTTAAGTCTGGCGGAGAATCTGATTAAACTTTCGGGCTTCCGTGTGGGTGAAGATATTAAGATTGAGTTTACAGGGCTTCGTCCGGGTGAGAAACTCTATGAAGAACTTCTGATGGACGAGGAAGGTATGAAAGATACGGCGAATAAGATGATTCACATCGGCAAACCGATTGAATTGGACGAGCAGGAATTCTTTGCACAGTTGAAGGAGTTAAAGGATGAGTGCCAGATAGAAAGCTCTGATATCAGACCGCTGATTCAGAAGATTGTTCCTACGTATCATTACACTGATAAGTAGGAAAAAGGAAAGGAAGTAAGTGCAATGGACAAGAAACGAATTTACTTATCTTCCCCCACCATGCATGGTGAGGAACAGAAATTTATTAAGGAGGCTTTTGATACAAACTGGGTAGCACCTTTGGGCCCAAATGTGAATGCTTTTGAAGCAGAGATGGCGGAATATACGGGATGCGGACATGCTGCGGCATTGAGCGCAGGAACGGCGGCTATCCACCTGTCCCTGAAATTGTTGGATGCGAAGCAGGGAGATGTGGTGTTTGTATCTGACCTGACATTTTCGGCGACCTGCAATCCGATTGTCTATGAGAAAGCCACACCGGTATTTATCGATGCGGAACCGGATACATGGAATATGTCTCCTGAGGCTTTGAGAAAGGCTTTCGAGTTATATCCGCATCCGAAAGCGGTTATCTGTGTCCATCTCTATGGTACGCCCGCTAAACTGGACGAAATTATGGCGATTTGTGCAGAGCACAATGTGCCTTTGATTGAGGACGCGGCAGAGTCTTTGAGCAGTACTTATAAAGGGAAATATACAGGTACGTTTGGAAAATATGGTATTTATTCATTTAACGGAAATAAAATTATTACCACCTCCGGCGGCGGTATGTTAGTATCTGCTGATGAAGAGGCAACTAAGAGGGCTACGTTCTTAGCAACGCAGGCGCGTGATCCTGCAAGACATTATCAGCATTCCCAGATAGGCTATAATTATCGTATGAGCAATATTGTTGCCGGAATCGGACGTGGACAGCTTCTGCATTTAGAGGAACACAAAGCGTTAAAAAAGGCGATTTATAAGCAGTATCAGGAAGCTTTTGCGGACATCCCGGAGATTACTATGAATCCCATGAATCCGGATGGGGATGCCAATAACTGGCTGTCTTGTATGACGATTGCTGCGGATAGTAAGGTGACACCCGATATGGTGATGGATGCGCTGGAAGGGGAAAATGCGGAGAGCAGACCAATCTGGAAGCCTATGCATTTGCAGCCTGTTTTTGAGCAGTATGACTTTATTGCACACAATGCGGACGGCAGCAGCGTGGGCGCAGACATTTTTAACAGAGGATTGTGTCTGCCAAGCGATATCAAGAATACACCGGAGGATATGGAGTTGATTATCCGTACGGTTAAGAAGTGTTTCGGCAGACAGTAAGGCTGAACGATCAAAATAAGATGAACGGATAATAAAGGTAATGAACTTGAATCACAGCAACCTGCGAAAGATGGATCGAAAGCAGATCGCTGGCAGCGAACGAAAAGGGAACGGAGGGTGACAGCATGTATAAAAAATATATCAAGCGTTGTTTGGATTTTCTATTGTCGCTTTGCGCTATTATCATCTTAAGCCCGATTTTGCTTGTGCTGTGTATTTTGGTGCGTACAAAGCTTGGAAGCCCCATTTTCTTCCATCAGGAGAGACCGGGCAGGCATGAGAAAATTTTTACTCTCTGCAAGTTCCGTACCATGACGGATGAACGGGACGAAAACGGAGAACTTCTGCCGGACTCGATGCGGCTTACCAGATTCGGTAAATTCTTGCGGGCAACCAGCTTGGATGAACTGCCGGAGCTTTTTAATATTTTAAAAGGCGATATGAGCATCATCGGTCCCAGACCTTTGCTGGTATCTTATCTGCCATACTACAGTGAGCGTGAAAAACTGCGCCACAGTGTACGTCCCGGTCTTACCGGACTGGCACAGGTCAGCGGACGTAATTTCATCGACTGGGATAGAAGAATGGAAAAAGACGTAGAATATGTAGAGAATCTTACCTTCGCCATGGATTTGAAAGTATTGTGGATGACGGTACAGACGGTGCTTGGTCATTCTGAGGAAGTGGCAGAAGATACCAATGCGGTGGAGGGCAATTTTGCCGAGATTCGGAAGAAACGGTTGGAGGAAACCGGAAGCCTGGAGAAGAAGGAGGCAGCCTTTTGAATATTTTAATTTTGAGCGCGGGAACCCGTGACAAGGTAGTGCAATATTTTAAGAAAGAAATCGGGGACAGAGGAAGGATTATTGCTACCGACTGTTCCAATCTGGCACCGGCAGTGTACGATGCGGATACTTTCTATTTGGTGCCGAGAATTACAGCACCGAATTATCTGGATGTAATTTTGGATATATGCAAGAAGGAGCAAATCAAAGGTGTCTTTTCTTTGATTGATCCGGAACTTAGTATGTTAGCGAGAGAAAAAGAGAAATTTCTTGCAGTGGGAACGACACCGATTATATCGGACTATGATCTGGTGGAAACCTGCTTCGATAAGTATAGAATGTTTGAATTGTTACAGAAAATGCAGATTCCCACCGGAAAATGTTATATGGACAAGGAAGCCTTCTACCGGGCGGTGGAAGAGGGAGAGATTTCTTATCCGGTTTTCGTTAAGCCGGTGAGGGGCAGTGCCAGCATCCATATTAATAAGGTCAGCAGCAGAAAAGAGATAGAAGTATTGTTTGATCTGTATGATGATCTGATGATTCAGGAGTATATGGACGGACAAGAGTATGGTGCAGATGTCTACATTGATATGATATCCGGCAAATGTACGGATATTTTTGTGAAGAAGAAAATCAAGATGCGGGCCGGGGAAACGGACAAATCGGTGTCCTATAAGGATGAAACCTTATTTGCCATGATACAGAAATTTGTGGAAGAATGTGGATTCCGTGGTATGATAGATATAGATATTTTCGAGATAGACGGCACATATTACATCTCGGAGGTCAATCCCAGATTCGGAGGCGGTTATCCTCATGCTTATGCCTGTGGGGTAAATATGCCGGGGGCAGTGATTCGCAATCTGGCGGGACAGGAAAATGAGGTGTCCCTCGGTGCTTATCAGGAAAATATCTGCATGATGAAGTATAATGAAATTGCTGTCCGCGATATGAATGGTATTGAGATCGTACCGTAAGATGTATTTGTGACGAAGTGCTGCAGAATAGAATGTATATTTAATGATAAGGCACTTCGGAATGGAGAGGAACATGGGGAGAGTATTGATACTCACGAATTCATCCGGGGGCTTGTATGATTTTCGTAATGAATTCGTGCAGGCGCTTAGGGCTGAGCATGAAGTATTCATCAGTATGCCGGATGATACGAAAGAGAAAGAGTTAAAGGCAGAGGGCTGTCAGATCATAAAGACGGCGATCAACCGAAGAGGAATAAATCCGTTAGAAGACTTGAAGTTATACCGCACTTACAGTAAGATGATAAAAGAGTTAAAGCCGGATTTGGTCGTAACCTACACGATCAAGCCTAATATATACGGCGGTTTTGCGGCAGGCAGGCGGAAAGTTCCTTATATTGCTACGATTACCGGGCTTGGCGGGGCTTTTGACAAAACCGGATTACTGCTTAAAGTGATCGTGACAATGTATCGGATGGGACTAAAGAAAGCCTCCTGCGTATTTTTCCAGAACCGGGAAAACCGGGGGATTTTTCAGAACTTTGGGATCACGGCGATGAAAAGCCGGATGGTTATGGGTTCTGGGGTAAATCTGGACAGGCACTGCTATGAAGAATATCCTGCCGGAAAGGAAGCACATTTCCTTTTCGTAGGGCGAGTGATGAAGGAGCGGGGGATTCTGGAGTTTATTGAGGCGGCTAAGAAGCTGCACAGTGATCAGGTATTCTTCGATATCATGGGGTATTGTGATGAAGATTATCAGGAGCTCCTTGATACTTTGGAACAGCAGGGAATCCTGCATCAGATAGGATTCCATACCGAGGTGCATGAATATCTGGCGGCGGCAAGTGCGATTGTGGTGGCATCTTTCCATGAGGGTATGTCCAATGCTTTGATTGAGGGAGCAGCAACGGGCAGACCTGTGATTGCTTCTAACATCAGCGGATGTCTGGAGGCTTTTGAGGAAGGCAAGACCGGATTCGGGTTTACGCCGGGTAAGCCGGAGGAGCTGATTGCGGCAATGGAGAAGTTTTTAGCGCTGTCTGTGGAAGAACGTGCCGCTATGGGACGAAGAGCCAGAGAGAAGATGGAGATGGAATTTGACAGGAAGTTAGTTACCGGTGAATATATGGATGAAGTACATCAGATTTTAGGAACATAATATAAAAGAGAGTTTTGTGTGGGGATATTTGAAAATTTCAAGGAGACAAGAAAGGCTAGGGTAAGAACATGGGATTATATGAAGATTTGGTAAGCGGCAAAGAGAAGTTATCATTGGTAGGTTTGGGATATGTAGGTATGCCCATCGCTGTGGCTTTCGCAAGAAAGATTAATGTAGTAGGTTTTGACCTCAATGAGAAAAAAATTGAACTGTATAAGAGTGGTGTTGACCCTACGAATGAAGTGGGTGATGAGGTGATTAAAAATACGAAGGTTGCTTTTACGGCAGATCCCTCTAAGTTAAAAGAAGCGAAGTTCCACATTGTAGCAGTGCCTACCCCGGTGAATGATGACCATACACCGGATCTGACACCGGTAGAGGGTGCCAGCCGTATTTTAGGACAGAACCTGACCAAAGGCTCTGTTGTCGTGTTTGAGTCCACCGTATATCCGGGTGTTACGGAAGATATCTGTGTACCGATTTTGGAGAAGGAATCCGGTTTAAAATGCGGCGTGGACTTTAAGATTGGTTATTCGCCGGAGCGTATCAATCCGGGTGACAAAGTACATAGATTGGAGACGATTACCAAGATCGTATCCGGTATGGACGCTGAAACCCTGGACACGATCGCCAAAGTCTATGAGTTAGTTGTGGAAGTGGGCGTGTACCGTGCAGAATCTATCAAGGTGGCAGAGGCTGCTAAGGTAATTGAGAACAGCCAGAGAGATATCAACATTGCATTTATGAACGAGCTTTCCATTATTTTCCACAAGATGGGAATCGATACGAAGGCGGTATTGGAAGCGGCAGGAACGAAATGGAATTTCCTGAAATTCATGCCGGGTCTGGTAGGCGGACATTGTATCGGTGTGGATCCTTATTATCTGACCTATAAGGCTGAGGAATTAGGTTATCATTCCCAGATCATCCTGTCCGGACGCCGTATCAATGATGACATGGGCAGATATGTGGCAGAGAGCCTTGTAAAAGATCTGATCAAAGCGGATATTCCGGTAAAACATGCCAAGGTAGCTATTTTAGGCTTTACCTTTAAAGAGAACTGCCCGGATACCAGAAATACGAAAGTCATCGACATCTATAAGGAGCTGGGCGAGTACGGTATTGCGCCGATCGTGGTAGATCCGGCAGCGGATGCTGATGAGGCGAAACGTCTCTACGGTATTGACTTCCAGACGATGGATGATGTGAAGAATGTGGATGCGGTAGTGATCGCAGTTGCACATGACAGATTCTTGAGCTTAAGTAAGGACGATATCAATAGCTTCTATAATCCTAAGCATAAACAGAAGGTATTGATGGATATTAAAGGCTTATTGAATAAAGAAGAGTATATGACAGAGGATTATCTGTATTGGAGATTATAAAATTGGTGAAAAGCAAAAAGAAGTCTTTTTGTATTCTTATAGGGCTGCTGATATTCTTTTTGGGAATGTTGGCAGCTTATGGCGTCGGGGTGTATAATGACTCTGACCAGTATATTACCATGCATATTCACAGGGAACCGCTTTATCCGTTGTTTCTTGCCTTGTTCCGGGTCATTGTCGGGGAAGGGTATCTGACGGTGGTGGCGGCAGCGCAGAATATCCTTGCGGCAGTGAGCATTTATGTATTGTCAGAATATGTGACAGAGCGTTTCGGTCTTAGGCTGTGGGAGGAACTGATAGTGGTTGCTCTGCAGTTAATGCCGCATCTGATGACTAAGTATGTATCCGCGCTGAGTATTTTTCTGGAAAATTCGGTCATGAGCGAGGCACTTTGTATTCCGCTGTTCCAGTTTTTCTTGTATTTTCTTTTGCGGATGATCTTTGAGCATAGGAAACGGGATATAGCACTTGCGTTATTGTTTGCTTTTCTATTGTCCATGACCAGAGGACAGATGATGAGTACGATCCTGATGTGGATGGTAATTTTGCTGTTTCAGATGTTTTTCAATAAGAAATATCGTGCATTAATTGTGCCGATCGTGACGGTTATTGCCGTGTTTGGGTTGCGCAGTCTGACTGTTCATGTGTATAATTATGCCGTTACAGGATATTTCATGGGAAATACCTATGGACAGGTTAATACGTTAACAAATGTGATTTATGCCTGTGATGAAGAGGATGGCGCGGTATTTGAAGAAGGGAGTCTGGAACGGGAATTTTTCGACCGCTTTTATGCGGAAGCGGACGAGATGACAGCCAACTATAAGTATGGCGGTGATTCTTTTACAACCAGAGTACAGCACTTGGAAGATTATCATGATATGCTGAAATTTCAGGTGTTGGAAGCAGATCTGTCGGCATATTATTTTGGGCTTGGCCAGATAGATTATTATGAGCAGAGCAGCATGTCGGATGAGATGGCGGGAATTATGATCCGCAAACTTTTGCCGGAATGCTTCGGGCGGTGGCTGTATGACTATGTGCTGCTTTGTACCTATGGATTTGTGAGAAGCATTGCAGTGGTTCATCCGCTGATCAACTGGGCGGCGCTGCTTCTTTATGTGACAGCGGCGGTGCTTGCCGCATGGCAGTTATGCCGTAGAAAACGCAGTGAAGCTGTGTGGACTATGGGCGTGGCGCTGTTGTTTATCTGTGCGAATGTATGTGCGACTTCCATGACGATCATGTGTCTTTCCAGATATATGATATATGGCTTTTCCATATTTTATATTGCACTGTTTCTTGTGGGACGGGAGTGGCTGCGAGATATATAAGAATGCCGTGGGATCATGGCATAATAAAAACGGAATAACAGAAGTGAGGATGGAAAAATGGGTTATCAGGATATTAAATTTGATGCTGACAGCGTGTTTCTGGTAGGCGGCGGCGCCGGATTTATCGGTTCCAATATTTGTGAGGCACTGATCAACATGGGATACACCGTGCGTTGTCTGGATGATTTGTCCACCGGAAAATATGAGAATATTGAACCTTTGATCGAAAATGAGAGATTTACTTTTATCAAGGGGGATATTCGTAATCTGGATACCTGCTTAGAGGCATCCAAAGGAGCAGACTATGTACTCAATCAGGCGGCTTGGGGAAGCGTGCCGAGAAGTATTGAGATGCCGCTTTTGTATGAAGAGATCAATATCCGCGGTACATTAAATATGATGGAAGCGGCAAGAGTCAACGGCGTTAAGAAATTCGTCTATGCTTCCAGTTCTTCTGTGTACGGCAACACACCCACACTTCCCAAGAAAGAAGGGCAGGAAGGAAAAGTCATTTCTCCTTATGCGCTGACCAAGAAGGTAGATGAAGAGTACGGCCGTCTCTATAAAGAACTTTACGGACTGGATACTTATGGATTGCGTTATTTTAATGTATTTGGACGCAGGCAGGACCCGGACGGTATGTATGCGGCAGTCATTCCGAAGTTTATTAAACAGCTTCTGCACGGCGAGGTACCTACGATCAACGGTGACGGCAGACAGTCCAGAGACTTTACGTATATTGACAATGTAATCGAAGCAAATCTGCGCGCCTGCCATGCTTCCAGTGAGGCAGCGGGACAGGCATTTAACATCGGTGCCGGAGGCAGACTGTATTTGATTGATATTTATAACCATCTTTGCAAAGCATTGGGCAAAGAGGTGGAACCTAATTACGGACCAAACCGTAAGGGTGATGTAAGGGATTCCAATGCAGATATCAGTAAGGCAAGGGAACTTCTCGGGTATGATCCGGAATATGATTTCGAGAAAGGTATTGCGCTGGCGATTGACTGGTATAAGGAGTATTTGAAATAAGCTCTGCCTGCGTATGCTGTGCTTCACGTATATGCCACAGTGCAATAAGGGAATATTTATGGAAATCAGACTTGGCGGCTACCGTATCCAGATAGCCAGAGAATATCACATTACGAATACAATGCCGAGGATTTATAATGCTAAGGGGCAGCTGCTTGAGACCTACTTTATTAAAAATAGGCACTCTCAGCATGCCCCTTTTGGGCATGAAGGGAAGTATTTTTTTTGGGACCGCTATAATTATGGACTGGATACTCATTTCTACGGGCCGGAATCCATGGCGAAGCCGCTTGGCAAACCGGTTGTGAAATACGGGATGCTGACAGAATCCAAGGGCATTGTACCAAAGGATTATGAGATCTTCCGGAAACATAAGGGGCTGGAGAAGGAATTTCGCTATATTTTTACGTACGATGATGAGATTCTGAATACCATTCCCAATGCGGCATTCTACCCCATCTGTGCACAGGTTTGGTATGGCAGAGACGGCAGCGAATATGTGCTGGATGGTGAAAATTATCGGAATAAAACGAAGGGCGTGTCTATTCTTTCTTCCGACAAGGTATTGTGCCCGTTGCATAAGGCCAGGATCGAGACGGCGCGATACTGCAAGAGAACGGGTATTGCGGATGTTTATGGTACCTTTGACGGCGGCGGTTATTGCAAAGTGGATGATACGCTGAAAGAATACCGCTATTCTTTTTCTTTTGAAAATGATATCTCCGATTATTTCTTTACGGAGAAGATTACGAACTGTTTTGCGGCGCAGACGATTCCGATTTATTTGGGAGCGCGTAAGATCGGTGATTTTTTCAATGAGGATGGTATTATTTTCATTACCGAAAAGGATTTAGGTCATTTAGAGGATGTGCTGAAGCAGTGTACACCGGAAGAATATGAGAGAAGACTTCCGGCGGTACTGGATAATTATAACAGAGTGCAGGAATATTTAAATATGCAGGATTATCTGTATGAGCACCATTTGAGTCATGCCGAAAAATAAGTAACTGTGCATAAAATTTGTCTGCCGGGGTGTACTAAGGAACGTATATTGAATGTTTTTATAGCGGGAAAGGCTCGTGCGGGATAGATGGAACAATGCAGGTCAAGTTGCACAGGTTAGACAGACAGCAGAAAAGACAGAAGGAGAGAAAACCATGAAATACAAAGTAGTCGTATTTGGTGTGAAAGACACCTCGGAGAATATTGTCAGTTTCATACAGGAGCAGATCTGCCCGGTGGATCTGGTCATTACCATCAGCCCGGAGGTGACGAAGAAAAATCAGGTTTCCGGCTACAAAGGGCTTTCTTTCCTGACGGAGAAATACGGGATTCCTGTACATGAGGCGGATAGTTATTTTCTGACAGACGAGAAGACGCAGAAGTTCATGCAGGAAAATGAGTTTGATATCGGTATTTCCATGGGTTGGCAGCGACTGATGCCGAAATCCGTGTTAGACTGTTTCAAGTACGGAGTGTTCGGATTCCATGGGAATTGCGGTTATCTGCCTTTTGGCAGAGGACGTTCTCCGCTTAACTGGTCGATTATCTTAGGGGACACCAGATTTAATCTGAACCTGTTCAAATATGACGAGAAGGCGGACAGCCCTAATGTGTTTGCCACGGAGATGTTTTCCATTACGCCCCATGATGATATTCGTACGGCGCAGTATAAGAATATGATTTGTTCTAAGAACCTGATCCGTAAGCTGTTAAAGGCTTATGAAGAGGATCGCATTGAGATTCGTACGGATTCTAAGGATTTTGATTCCTGGTATAATAAGCGGACTGCGGTGGACGGAAAGATTGATTTTCATGCAAGAACCCGTGAGATCTACAATCTGATCCGCGGTGTGGCGGCGCCTTTTCCGGGAGCGTTTGCGATGCTTGGGGAAGAGAAGGTGACAGTATGGGAAGCCCATCCTTTTGATGAAATGATCGATTTCTCAGCCTATGCACCGGGAGAGGTTATTGATATCTTCGACGGAAAGCTTGTGGTACGTACCGTGGACGGCTCACTGCTGATCGACAGATATGAGTGTCACGGACAGATCCGGGTGGGAGATGTATTAAACTGATATGTTAATTTTGGCAGGTTGAGAGAAAGGCATAGGAATTAACATGAAGATTGCTGTACGGATGGATGATATTTCTCCGCAGATGGATTGGGCGAAGTGGAAGCGTGCCAATCAGATTCTTGCGGAGCACCATATCACGCCGCTTTTGGGTGTGGTACCGGATAATCTGGATGATAATTTAATCAAAGAAAACGAATCTGCTTTCAAGGAAGAGTTTTGGAGTTTTTTAAGAAAATGTCAGGATGAAGGGTATGTCCTTGCGTTGCATGGATGCCATCATGTCTATGATACGAACAAGGGCGGTATGTTCCCCCTTAATTCTTTTTCCGAATTTGCGGGACATTCCTATGAGACGCAGTATGAACGGCTTTCCCATGGGAAGAAGATTCTGGAGGAGCATGGCATACGGGTGGAGATGTTTATGGCTCCGGCACACAGCTATGACAGAAATACGCTGAAAGCGCTGCGTGAGCTTGGTATCAGTAAGATGACGGACGGATTTGGAATGAATCCCTACATGTACCGCGGTATGACGTTTTATCCTATTGCTCATCATCTGGAAAAGCAGTGGAACAAACCGGGATATACAACCTATGTTCTCCATACGAACACGATGGAGGAAAAGGATTTTGAACGAATTGAACGAATTGTGTCACAGCAGGATGTGATTTCTTACCGTGAATATTTGCAGGTGGAGCCGAAGCGGGCAGGTATACTATATCGTGTGTCAGAATACGGGATGGCTAAGGCGAAGCATATGCTTGTGAAGATCAGATCATGAAGAAGATCGGGCAAGGCGGCGTTAATACACTGTTTTTTACAAAATTGTACAATTGGGGCTGCATTGCGTTATGACGGAATGCGTCTTGATTGCAGTGAAATGCTCTGATAAGGAGAAATAATACATGGCACCGAAACGAGTATTACATGTACTGGGCGGTACATCGCTTGGCGGCGCGGAGAGCCGCATTATGGATTTATACAGACAGATGGATCGGGATCAGATTCAGTTTGATTTCCTTGTCCATTCTGATGAGCAGCCGCGCAGACCGCAGTATTTTGATGAGGAAATCAAGAAGCTGGGAGGGAACATCTATGTGCTTCCCAAAATGAAGCTTTACAATTACAGTGCTTATCGTCAGGCAATCGCAGATTTCTTTCAGGTACATCACGAATTTGTGGCGGTACACGGTCATATGACAAGCACAGCCGCGATCTATCTGCCGATTGCGAAGCAATACGGGATACCGAGAACGATTGCCCATGCCAGAAGCGCAGGTGTAGACAAAGGACTGAAAGGACTGGCTACGCGCATGATGCGCCGCGGGCTTGCGGATAAGGCAGAGGATTGTTTTGCCTGTTCTAAGGAGGCAGCCGTATCTGTATTTGGTCAAAGGGCATATGATGCCGGAAGGGTGACTATTGTCCCAAATGCCATCAACCCGGACAGATTTGCTTTTTGCGGGGAGCTTCGGCAAAGCATCCGCGGCAGGCTGAAACTGGGAGAAGATTTTGTAGTTGGTCATGTGGGCAGATTTCATTATTCTAAAAATCATGAATATCTGATTCGTGTCTTCGCGGCGTTCCAAGAAAAATATGAAAAGCAGAGCGGAAAAGGAGCAGTGCTTCTTCTTTTGGGAGAGGGTGCGCTGATGGAGCAGGCGAAGGAACTGTGCAGGATGCTTGGGATAGAGAAGAATGTTATCTTTGCCGGAAACTGCGGCAATGTTGAAGAATACTATAATGCAATGGATTTGTTTTGTTTCCCGTCCAGATTTGAGGGACTTCCCGGAACGGTAGTGGAAGCACAGGCAAACGGTCTGCCATGCATTATTTCTGATCGGATTACTCCGGAAGTGGCGGTGACGGAGCTGGTTTGCTGTGAAAGTATCGACAAGGCTCCCGAAGCATGGGTCAAGCTTATGATGGACAAGGCGATGCATATGGGGGAGAGAAGATCCCGTATGGACGAGATCACTGATGCGGGTTTTGATGTCAGAAGACAGGCAGAGAAGTTACAGGCATATTATTTGGAATTGGCAGGCAGAAGCTGAGAAAAGAGCGAAAAATAAGTTTTATATAAACACGAGCTTTGATTGTTTGACCATAAATATGGTGAAATGGAGGTTGACTATGAACCGGACCAAAAAGAGGATAATGCTGCTGGTACCTATGCTCCATCAGGGAGGGTTTGAAAAGGTCTGTGTTGTGACAGCCAGGCTTTTGGAACCCTACTATGATGTATATGTGGTTATTTTCGATTCCAAGGATATCGCCTATGATATCAAGGGAATCAATGTGATTGATCTGCGTCTCGGAAGTAAAAAGGGTGTGCCTGCCAAAGTGATGCAGGTGTTCAGAAGATGTGTAAGTGTCCGACGTTTGAAGAACAGCTTAAAAATCGATATTTCCTACAGCTTCGGTCCCACAGCGAATCTTGTGAATGCGCTGACACGGCGGCATAATCAAGTCTGGCTGGGAATCAGAAGTTATATGGATATGGGCAATCCCAGACAAATTCGCTTTTTTAGCAGACATTCTGACAAGCTGATCTGCTGCTCGGAAATGATACACAGAGAGATAGAAGAGAAATATAAGTGCGGCCATGCATACACACTGCACAATCCTTTTGATATTGCAGAGGTGAATGCGCTGGCGCTGCAGGAAGAGCCGGAGCTTCCGTGGGAAGACGGCAGGATCATAGTCTCTATGGGAAGAGAAGACGTGGTTAAGGGATTCTGGCATCTGCTTAAGATTTTCAGCGAGGTACATAAGAAACTCCCAGATACGAAGCTGATGATTATAGGTAAGGGAGAATTTGAGGAATACAGACAGTTGGCGGTTGATCTTGGAATTGACGATGCAGTATATTTCACGGGCCTTAAGAGGAATCCTTATCCTTATCTTAAGAAAAGTACACTTTATCTGCTGACGTCTTATTACGAAGGCTTTCCTAATGCCCTGGTGGAGGCCATGGCGCTGGGGATTCCGGCGGTGGCAACGGATTGCATGACTGGCCCCAGAGAGATTCTGGAGGATAAGTATGGTATCTTAATACCGAATATGCCCCCTGAACCGGATATGAATGCGGCGAATATCAGCAGAGAGGAAAAGACGGTAGCATCCTGTCTTGTGGGATTGTTAGAGGATGAAAAAGAGATGGAGCGTTACAGGAAGCTATCGGTGGAGAGAGCGTCCATGTATTCTAAAGAGGAATATATACAGAAAATACGGGAGTGGGCAGAATGACGGGTGTTGTTCGCAAGTATTCGGCGGCTGTGATTGCAGATTGAAAGCAGAGCCGGAAGCGTTTGTGCGGATGGCGGCATGAGGCAGAGTTTGAAAATGACGAAAGAAACAATGGGACAGACGAAAGGAAATGACAATCAATCAAAAGAAAATGTAGTCAGGGTTATGTTTAGAAAGCTCCTGGGTAGTGGAAGACAGATTGCGGTAAAGCTGGCATTTGCGCTTCTCTATGCCCTTTTCATTGTGTTGGGAGATTTCGATCAGGTGCTGGGGCAGACAGGCGGAGAGACTGCGGGAGAGATTATTGGCTGGTGGCTGCTTGTCTTTCTGATACTGACGATTGTTTTCGGAGCGCTGGATCATCGCAGAGCCGTACCGCGTCCGATAGGCAGAATGGAGAAACGCTTTTACAGGGATTATATGTATCTTGTCTTTGCGGGTATTTGTTTCGTGTGCTGGCTGCCATATCTGCTTCTTTATTTTCCGGGCTGGATCAGCAATGATTCTGTCTGGCAGTTAGAGCAGGTATGCGGCTGGGTGGAGGCATCGAATCATCATCCCTATTTTCATACGATGATTATTAAATGCTTTTTTATGTTGGGATTTCGGATATTCGGAACCTATACGGGAGCGGTGGCTGCTTTTGTGGTGGCACAGATGGTATTTATGGCGTGTGTCTATGCCCTTGTGATATATGATTTTTATAAAAAGGGTGTACATATCTTCTGGCTGGCGCTGGGATTGTTCTTCTATGCGGGGCTTCCCATGAACGGACTTTATGCTACCTGTATGGGGAAGGATGTGATCTTTGCCGGGGTGCTGCTTCTGTATGTACGGGAGATTTATTTGTTTCTTGGTAAGGAAAAACAGGAGATTGCGCTGGAGGCATACGCTGAAAGAGCGCACGCAGGAAAAGGATACGCAAAAAAAGTCCGGGCAGAAAAGGCAAATACGGAAGAAAACCGGACAGGGAAATTGCTGACAGGGAAAACAGATACTAAGACGGCAGGCAGAAAGCGGAAACTTAGCATAGCTGAGGGAAAAGTATGGCGGTGGCTTGGAAATCATAAGTCATACCTTTGTTTAACGAGTTACGGTTTCCTTATTTGTGTGTTGCGAAGTAACGGTATTCTGGTCTTTGCAGGCACCGCAGCAGGTATGATACTCTCAAGGGCTTTGCGTAAGCAGGCACAGTTTCCACGCTTTAAAAAAATTCTCATAAGCAGTGTGATCGTGCTGGGCTGTTATCTGGTTTATCACGGTCCTGTGCTGGATGCCCTGCATGTGACACAGCCAGATACCATAGAAGGGCTTACCATGCCTACCCAGCATATTATCAGCGCTTATGTGAATAATGGGAAGATCACGGAAGAAGAACTGGCACTCTTAAATCAGGCGGTGCCCATGGAAAATATAGCAGCCTACTATAATCCGTATTATTTCGATATTGTGAAAGAATATATCCGCGCAGAGGGAAACCAGCAGGTTATTGCAGACAATAAGGGAGCCTTTTTCAAGGCATGGCTACAGATCGGACTGCGCAATCCGCTGCAGTATCTGGATGCGGAAGTGAGGCAGACTTGCGGGTATTGGATGTTTGATATCAATGAGCCGATTTATGAGCAGTACCGTATGGCGGAGAATCCGTTTGAGCTTACCGTACAGCGGAAGGTATTCAGCTATGATTTCGGGCTGTGGATGGATGATTTTCTGATGAAATTCCAGGATTTCTATAACTGGGTATGGAGTCTGGGACTTACTACGTGGACGATGCTTGCCTGTATGGCATATGCCTTGTACCGCAGAAGAAGCTGTCTGCCCTATCTGCCTTATGTGATGCTGTTTGTGTCTTTGCTGCTTGCCACACCGGTACATGCGGAGTTTCGTTATACGTACGGCATGTTTGTGGCATTGCCGTTTGTGATTGGGATAACGTTGAAAAGGGAGGAGGGTTACGAGAGTGATGAAAAAATGGTTTAAGCCGGTTTGCTTCGTCCTTCCGCTTCTTTTGTTCGTGGCTGTTGTGAATTGGTATGTGGATTCCTATGCTTATCTGCGGGTGACCTATGAACAGATCGGTTCACAGATGATAGAGGGACAAAATAATGTAGTGGGTCTGGAGGAGTCTAATTTTAATGACAGAAATCTGCTTTTGGCGTGTTTGGAAGAGCAGGAAGCCAGAGAGGTTGTTGTGATAGGTTCCAGCAGAGTACTTTCTTTTGATCATGAAATGTTTGAAACGGATTCTTTTTACAATGCAGGTATGTCGGAGACGACGATTTATGACTTGATGGCAGTAACGGGAATCCTGACAAAACAAAATACGCTGCCTCAAAAAATGGTGATTGGTGTAGATCCTTTTCTCTTTAATGTAAGTACTAACAACGAAAAATGGAAAGAACTGGAATCATATGAACAATATATGGAAGCTGTTTTAGCCGGGGCAGAACCAACATCGTTTCAGGAGAAAAATATAGGAAGGAATGATAATAAGTGGTTATCATTAGATTATTTCCGTTATAATGTGTCATTACTTCCGAACAGGGAACGCTTTCTGGTATCCTATACCAAGGATTGGGAAGCGGATCAGTATATGAAACATTATGACGGCAGTATTGCCTATGAAAAGTCATTGCGTGAAATTGATGCGAACGATGTGATTACGCTGACAGAACAATCCATTGAAGAACATGTCGTGTACAGGTTAACCGATTACCGGGAAATTGATGCGGTGAGCATGGATTATTTTACAAAGCTTCTTACCTTTTTACAGGGGCAGGGGGTTGAGGTTATCTTATACTTGCCACCTTATTCCCAAATGATGTATGATTACATAGAATCCGATGAACAGTTTCATCTGGTGTTTCAGGTAGAGGATGAGATGCAGCGGCTTGCACAGAAGATGGGCATTGCTTTATATGGTTCTTACGATCCGGCAGGCAGCAATCTGGAGATGACAGATTTATATGATGTTTATCATGTAAAGGCAGAGAAAATGCCGGATACCTATTTCCCGGTTTATCTGCCACAGACAGGAATTCTAATGAGATAGAAAATATATACAAAAAGAGCGGGTGTGAAAATAATTTTTATGCTGCGCGGAAATGAGGAAGAAAATGAAAGCGAATGTTACCTATTGGTTAGACGAGACAGCGGCTAAATTTCCATCAAAAACTGCTTTTGCTGATGAACAGAAAGAAATTACATTTGGGGATTTACAAAAACAGGCACAGGCGATTGGAACAAGGATCGCAGAGAAAGGACTGTTTAAAAAGCCGATTGTGGTTTTTTTGGAAAAAGGAGTTGATGTACTGACCTGTTTTATGGGAGTGGCATACAGTTGTAATTTCTATTCTCCGATCGATGTCGATATGCCGACGAGCAGAGTTAATAAAATATTAGAAGTGCTGCAGCCTGCACTGGTCATTACAAATGCCGGGTTGCAGTCAGTTTTCCGTGAATATGATTATAAGGGAGAATACCTCCTGTTTGAAGAAGCAAGTGTATCCGAAGGATCTATAGAGAAAATCAATGCCGCAAGAAACAAAGGGATTGATACGGATTTATTGTATGTGTTGTTTACATCCGGTTCTACCGGTGTGCCAAAGGGTGTTACGATCACGCATCGTTCGGTGATTGATTATATTGACTGGGTGACGGAAACCTTTTCCATTACAGAAGAGGACAGCTTCGGCAATCAGGCGCCTTTCTATTTTGATAACTCTATTCTGGATATTTACAGTACGGTTAAGAGCGGCGCTACCACTTATATTATTCCGAAGAATCTTTTTGCGCAGCCTGTTTTATTGTTGGAGTATTTGAAGGAGAAGAAAATCAATACCATTTTCTGGGTGCCGTCAGCACTGATCGTTGTGGCAAAACTAAAAGCATTTCGCAATGTGGATCTGTCAGATACTTTGAAACGAGTACTTTTCTGCGGTGAGGTTATGCCCAATAAACAGTTGAATACATGGCGTAAATTCCTGCCGGATGTACTGTATGCAAATTTGTACGGACCGACAGAGATAACAGATGCCTGTACTTATTATATTGTTGACAGAGAGTTTGCAGATGATGAACCGCTGCCGATCGGTATTCCTATGGCAAACACGGATATTCTGGTGTTGAATGACAGAAATGAGCTTGTGACAGGGGATGAAATCGGAGAGTTATGTGTCCGGGGAACTTCCCTTTCCATGGGGTATTATAATAATCCGGAGAAGACGAAGGAAGCTTTTGTGCAGAATCCGTTGAATCCTTTCGTACCCGAGATTATTTACCGTACGGGAGATCTGGTAAAATACAATGAGTTTGGAGAGATTATCTATCTGTCCAGAAAAGATTTCCAGATCAAGCATATGGGACACAGGATTGAACTGGGTGAAATTGAGACAGCAGTGTCTTCCTTAGAAGAAATTTCGCTTTGTTGTTGTTTGTATGATGAAAAACATCAGAAGATTGTTCTTTTTATAGAAGAAGAGTTGGACAAGGCATATATTATTGAGAAGATTTCCGAATTAGTGCCGGAATATATGTTCCCGAACAAAGTTATTTCCCTGGAAAAAATGCCGATCAACGCCAATGGTAAGATCGATAGAGTGAAATTAAAAGAGCTGTTATAATAATTGTAACGTTGAAAACGTATCGGAATGGAGAAAGCATGAAGAGTACGGCATTTAAGCGTATCGTTATTCTTGGCTATGGCAAGGTGACGGGCGAAGTATTAACATATGTGCAGGAGCAGAAAGCGGATTACGGATATTATCTGGAATTTATTGAGCATGAAATTCATCCTTTTAGTATTACAGAGAAAATCTGCCGGGAACATGAAATTTCTTTTGCGCAGATCGCAGATAAAAAGGAGCTTGCAGACTATTTAGATACGTTGCACGAGAAAACTCTGATTATCAGCGCCAGCAACAATTTTCTGTTTCCGAAGACACTGGTAGAGAAGGAAAATATTACGATCATCAACTTTCATAATGCATTGCTGCCGGATTATCCGGGCAGAAATGCCCCAAGCTGGGTTATTTATATGGGAGAGAAGGAGACAGGGATCACCTGGCATTATGTGACAGCGGGGGTAGATGAGGGCAATATCATTATACAGAAGCATTGTCCGATCGGGGAAGATACGAAAGCCTATGAATTGACGGAAACTTTAATGAATCTTGCTTATGAAGGCTTCAGGGAGCTGTTTGCGGACGTACTTGCCGAGTCTGTAATAGGGAAGCCGCAGCAGTTTTTGGCAGACAGGCGTATGTATCGTTCTAAGGAAGTGCCCGGCGGCGGCAGATTTTTGATGACGGATGATCCTTATGATATTTACCGCCTGCTGCGCAGCGTAGATTATGGTAAAAATGATATTTTCCCGCGTGTGCATGCCGTGTATCAGGGAGAGGAGATTGAAATCCTCAGATACCGTAAAGTTGATAAAAGTAAAATTTCCGAAGGGGATGCCTTTTTGTATCTGCCTTTGGATGAAAGCAATGTGCTTAAAATAAAGTATCAAAAATACATTCCGCAGGAAGGATAAGGGAGAGAAAAATGGAAGAAAAAATTTTAGCAATTCTGGAAGAACACTGTGAGGAAGCATTGACTTATGAAGGAAATTCCATGATGGAAGACGGGATTATTGATTCCTTTACGGTTATCAATGTGGTAGGTGATTTAGAGGATGAATTTGATATTGAAATTGATGCCAAATATGTAGTGGCAGAGAATTTCCGTAACAAAGAAGCAATCATAGCACTGGTTCAGAAGTTATTGGAGGAGTAAATGCAGCTTTTATCGTATTCCTTTATTTTGCTGTGGGTACTTTCGTTTGCACTTTTTTATCTGGTTCCGGCAAAGAAGCAGTGGTATGTGCTGTTAGTATCCAGCATTCTTTTTTATCTGATTACGCTGCGGGGATTCCCGCTTAATCTGTTATTGACCGGGCTGACAACCTATTATTGCGGGATTTATCTGAAGAACAGTCTGGAGAAACAGAAAGAAGAGTCGGCTGCATGTCAGAATAAAGAAGAGAAAAAAGCACTGAAGGAACAATTTGAAAAGAAGAGAAAAAGAATACAGTTGCTTTATTTTATTTTTAATCTGGGGCTGCTTGTATTCTATAAGTATGCTACGCTTGTTATTCCGGTATGGGAAACATTTGCGGGGAAGTCCGCCGGTTTTCTGGCAAAAATCGTTATGCCGCTGGGCATTTCTTTCTATACACTGGTGGCAATGGGTTATATCATTGATGCCGGACGGGAAAACTGTGAGGTAGAGACAAACTTTTTTAAGTTGTTATTGTTCTTGTTTTATTTTCCCGCCATTACGCAGGGACCGTTTAACCGCTTTGCCAATATGAAGGAGCAATTTGCAAAAGAACACCGGATGGATTATGGGCAGACAGTGCGGGGAGTCCAGCGATTTGTCTGGGGTGCTTTTAAGAAGCTTGTCATTGCAGACCGGATCGGTATTTTTGTAGATAATGTTTACGGCGGAGATATCACACAGACAGCGGGCAGTATCCTTGCCTGTGCAACGGCGCTTTATATGCTGCAGTTATATGCGGATTTCTCAGGATATATTGACATGGCAATGGGGGTCAGTGAAACATTTGATATTACTTTGCCTGAGAATTTTAAGCGTCCCTTTTTTTCCAGGTCAGTTGCGGAATTTTGGCGTAGATGGCATATTACATTGGGAACATGGTTTAAAGATTATGTGATGTTTTCCTTTGTTATGTCTAAGGCGGGAAGGAAGCTTGGCAAGACCTGTAAGAAGAAATGGACAAATTACGGGAAGCATGTAGTGCCGATTATTGGTACGATGTTCGTATGGTTCCTGACAGGTGCATGGCATGGAAGAACAATAACCTATCTGCTGTGGGGAGTTTATTATGGTATTATCATGAGTATTTCTCTTATATTAGAGCCGCAGTATGAGAAATGGAAGACCAGGCTGCATATCGGAACCGGAAAAGGATATGCTTTTTTCTGTATGGTCAGAACGTGGCTGATCGTATTTGTGGCAGATATGATAATCAGGAGCAATAGCGTGGCACAGGCATGGGAAGTGTTCACATCTTTCTTTACGAGACTGCATCTTGATCTTCTGCTCAGCAAAACAGTCACATCTTACGGTTTGAATAAATATGAGTTTCTGATTCTGGCAGCAGCATTGTTTATCTGGCTGGCAGTTTCCGTCGGAGAAGAAAAAGGACAGGATATCCGTGCATTCCTGGCATCAAAGCCGTTAGTTGTACGTCTGCTTTGTTATTATGGAATTGTTGTTCTGCTTCTGGTAACAGGAATTTATGGTGGTAATTATGACACAGCGGTGTTTATGTATCAGAGTTTCTGAGACTACGGTTATGAATGGGATGCCTATATGGGAATAGAGGAGAGATGTTAAGGTTATGCGCAAAATTGCATTTCATTTAAATTGTTTGGAACAAGGCGGCGCGGAGCGTGTCGTAACGAACCTGGCGAACCAGTTTGCGGCTAACGGCTATGAGGTGCTGATTGCCACAGAGTGGTATGGTGAGAATGAATTTCAGATTGATGAGAGAGTACGGCGTGTGCACGTAGGACTTAGAGAGGGCGATGATAAGAAACATCGCCTTGTTCAATTTTATCTGCGGGTGAAATATCTGAGGGATTTTCTGAAAAAAGAGAAGCCGGATATTTTGATTCCCTTTGCCAGAAGGGCGCTTTACCGCGGACTGATGGCGGCTTATTTTATGAAGGTTCCGGTATTGATTTCCATTCGTACCGATCCGGTGGGGCATTACGAAGAACTTTCGGACAAGCTGCAGATTCCCATTCTCTTCCCAAGAGCAGACGGATGTGTGTTTCAGACAGAGGGTGCGAAGGAGTTCTTTGCGCCCAGACTGCAGAACAATTCCCGCATTATTTTAAATCCGATCAATCCGAAGTATATCGGTGTGCCGGAACCGGAGCACCGGAATAAGACGGTGGTACAGTCGGGACGGCTGGTAGATTTTAAGAATCAGCCGATGTTAATCCGTGCTTTTGTGGAAGTGCATAAGAAGCACCCGGATTATGATTTGAAAATTTATGGCGGAGATTCCTTTGATGGTACGAAGGAGATTCTGGAGCAGATTATAGAAGAAAATCAGGCACAGGATTATGTGCATCTGATGGGAGCCAGTGACAGTCTTGAAAAAGAAATGGCGGATGCTGCACTGTTTGCATTTTCATCCGATTGGGAAGGGCTTCCCAATGCACTGATGGAGGCGATGGCGCTGGGGCTTCCGATCGTGGCAACGGACTGTCCCTGCGGAGGTCCGCGCACGATTATGACTCATGAAGTGGATGGGCTGCTGATTCCGATCAAGGACCAGAAAGCGCTGGAAGACGGTATGAACCGTTTGATTGAAGACAGACCGCTGGCGGAAAGACTTGGCAGGGAAGCGCGGAAGATTGCGGAGAAAGCGAATGGAGAGGCTGTTTATGAGAGGTGGCGGGACTATATTGAAGAATTGTGCTCAAAATAAGATAATGGAAAAGAGACAATCTATTATTGAAAATTTTGTGATTATTTTATGCGTTACCCTGATCTGGAGTCTGGGCTGTGCATATAAATCTATTTATCCGTTCGGCAATAATCTGATGGATGTGGGAGATATGCAGGGGCAGATCGTTCCGATCTATACCTTTTTATGGGATGTTCTGCATGGAAATAAGGCATTTTTCTTCGATTGGAGTATCGGGCTTGGCAACAATATGGCGGGGGCGGCGTGGCATTTCACCTTAATTAGTCCGTTTAATCTCTTTTTCTTATTCATTGAGCGTTCACAGATAGAGGAACAATTATTTTTGTTCCTTCTGATCAAGCTGATTGCCATCGGGATGAGTTTTCGTTTTGTCATACGGAAATGGTTCTCTGATTTGAAGCCGATTATTGTACTTGCATTCACGCTTCTTTATGTATTCTGTCCGTTTTCGATAGAATATTATAGGTTTCCGGCGTGGCTGGACGTAGTATTTATGTTCCCTCTTGTGATGTATTTCTATTTTGAATTAATGAATCACAGAAGGATAAAGGGTTTTACGATATGTCTGACAATGGTAGCCGTGATGAATTTCCAACATACCTTCTTGCTTGTGGTCTTTCTGGTTTTTACCACGGGAGGTCTGCTTTTGCTTGACAGGGAAAAGTATCGGGATGCGTTGTTTGCACTGGTAAGAGCAGCGGCTGTGGCTGCAGGCATATCTGCTTTTGTATGGGTTCCGGGTATTTTGCAGATTATGACAGGTGCACGTTTTAGTGACGGTACCGATATTATTGATATATGGAATTCTATTTGGTTTTTACATCCTTCAAAATGGCTGAAATGCTTCAACGTGGGTATCCCGCTTGGAATGTTTCTCTTTGCGGTTTTCAGACACAAACAAGATAAAAAGATAAAGATTTGGTATTGCTATGTGCTGGCATTACTGGGGTTTCCTATTTTTCTGGAGAGCAGCAACATTCTGTGGCATGGCGGATTTTATCAGGGATATACGATGCGTTTTTCTTACATGCTTACTTTCTGGTGCGTTATGGCGGGAATTTGGGGATATTCCGCGCTGAGAAACGATGGAAAAGAGCCTGTTTCAAGGAAAACATTGCTTTATGTTATAGTTTCCGTTGTTTTGTTGGCAGGATTAATAGTTTTATCAATAAATATTATACAGAGTGAAAACAACATCATTAAGACAGGAATTACGATTGCCGTATCGATTGTGCTGGGGATGCTGCTGTTATTATGGAAAAAATATGAAGAGACCGTGATGTTATTGGTGTCTGTCTTGCTTTCCTTTCTGCTTGTAGGCTCCAATATACTGGTATCTTATTCCGTTGACAACAGTGACATAGGAATATTTAACAGGATATGGGAATCCGGCTATCGGGTGGATGTTCTGTCGAGAGTAAAAGCGGAATCGGGTGCATGGCTTTCTAACTATACAATGAATATGGGTGGAAATTCCATCAGTAATTATATGGCGGCGGAAGGTGCTGATCAGATAAATTCGTATCTGCGTTTAGGATATGCTAAGATAGGGATTCGAATGAGTGATTACGGCGGCACTTTGTTTTCCGATGCCTTATTGGGTGTTAAGGAACTGGTATGTAATGATGACAGCTTCTGTTCTGCGGATTTGTATCAGCCTGCCCGTATTCGGGAGAAGCATTACAGCATTCATGATTGCAAGTATACATATCCCATAGGGATATTGACAGATTCTCAGACAGATATTACCTATGGAGAGGATGTTTTTGCCAATCAGAATGCAATTTCAAATGCTGTTTGCGGTGTGGAATTTCTGAAATGCTATGAAACGAACACAGAAGAGATCATTCTTGATGTTGCTTCTGAAAGTATTCTGTATGCCTATGTGCCCGCCGGAAGCGGAATAGAAGGTTTTACTGTTACGGATATGGTTATCGGGACAGAGAAAGAACAGAATTTGTATGATTCCAAATGGGAAAACGGTATCATTAATCTGGGAACATGGGGGGCAGGAACATTTAAAGTGACAATTCATGGAACGTGGGATGAAACAAACGTACAGTTTGCACTGCTGTCTATGGATGCGTTTAAAAATAATCAACCTTTGTATGCTCAAAATGTTACTTATGAGGCAGATCAAAATTCAATCAGCCTGCATGCAGAGTGTGAAGATATAAATAAAAGTCTGTTTTTACCCATTTACGCTGATCAGGGTTGGAAATGCCGCGTTAATGGGAAAAAAGTTGCGATTGACAACATTATATCCGGTGGAATGCTGATTCCGATGGAGCAGGGGGATAATGAGATTGAGCTTGTGTATTATTCACCGGGATTGTATGCGGGTTTGCTTTGTAGTCTTGTCACGATACTGATGGTAATTTTATGTTTTGCAGGCAAGAGATCTTATAAGGTGTTGGAGGGAAAAGCAAATTGTGCATTGCAATATGTGGTTTATGTAGTTTATGGAGGCATGATTCTTGTATTTTATTTCGTTCCCATAATATTTTTACTTAAATATTTGTTAATATCATGTATAATATAAATATTGGTACAAGATCAGTAGGAAACGGATGCACTATAAAGTGTATCGTAGCGTACCCGAAGAGGAAGAGAGGATAAAAGATGTTTTCATTTGACGATTATAGAGAGATCATAAGAATTATACAGTCTACAGGCAGACAGTGCGGTTATGCGGATGCCTTACACAAGGACAAATTTATCATCATGCGTCACGATGTGGAATACAGTGTGGACAGAGCCTATCAGCTTGCGAGGGTGGAACAGAGCATGGACTTTATCTCCACCTATTTCTTCCAGTGGACGAACAATTCCTATAATATTTTATCCAGAAGAAATATGGATATGATTAAGGATATGCACGAGAGGGGACAGCATATTGGTCTTCATTTTGCATTAAACGGCATGACGGATATGCAGCAGATCCGTAAGCGCATTAAGATGGAAATGGAAATTTTAAGTGAGATGTTCGGTTTTGAAATTACGGAATTTTCCGTACACAGGCCATCTAAGGATGTGCTGAGAGAGAATATCAAGCTGGATGGCATCTTAAATGCTTATCAGGATGATTTCTTTACGTTTGCAGACACAATAACCGGAGATACCCAACTGAAAGTGAAATATATGTCTGATGCCAACCATATCTGGCGGTACGGATATCCGAATGAAGCTAATATCACAGGATATGATAAGGTGCAGATCCTGACACATCCTTTTGCATGGTGTAAGAAAGGTTATGATAATTTCGATAACTATAAGGCTTTATTGCAGGAAAAATATATAGAATTAGTGGAATCCGTGGACAATGAGTGTAAGGATTTCGGAGAGTATAAAGATTACTTTATGGCAAAGGATGTGCGTTAAAAAGAGCATAAGTTTAGTTAAAGGACTAGGCCTGTCGGTCAATCCGGGGCAAATAAAAAGATCAATCGTTTCGGAATGGGAGAAATAATATGTGCGGAATATGTGGATACATCAGTAAAAAGAATATTACAGAGGAACAACTGAGAGAAATGAATGATACGATGTATCACAGGGGACCGGATGACAGCGGTGCTGAGATTTATCCTGCATCTGACGGGTATCAGGTTGGATTTGCACAGAGGCGGTTGTCGATTTTGGATCTTTCCATGTTGGGACATCAGCCGATGCATTCCGGGAATAAGCGTATTTCGGTGGTATATAATGGAGAAATTTACAATTTTCAGGAATTGAAAAAGGAACTGGCGGACTATCCTTTCCGGTCTAATTGTGATACGGAGGTTATTATTGCCGCTTATTTAAAATGGGGAATTTCCTGTATTGAGCGGTTCAACGGTATGTTTGCCATTGCTTTGTATGACAGGGAGACAGAGGATATTTATCTGGTCAGGGATCGTATCGGGAAGAAACCCTTATACTATTGGTATGAAGACTGTAATCTGGTATTCGCGTCAGAATTAAAGCCGATTATGAAATGTCCGGGTTTTCACGGACAAATCGCTCAGGGTGTGTTGTCCCGCTATCTGTTTCAGCAGTATATCAATGCGCCGGAAAGTATTTATAAGAATGTGTACAAGCTGGAACCGGGGGCAGTGCTGCAGTTTCGAAAGGGACAGATTAAGACATGGAAATACTGGGATGTCAGGGAAGTCTATGCAAAAGCGCAGGCGAATCCGGTAGGCAGCTATGAGGAAGCCAAGGGGCAGCTAAAGGAACTGCTTAAGAAAGCGGTTGCCTGCAGAATGATTGCAGACGTACCCTTAGGATCATTTCTAAGCGGCGGATACGATTCTTCTTTGGTGACAGCTATTGCACAGGAGCATTCTGCGGAGCCGGTTAAAACCTTTTCCATCGGTTTTCATGAGGAAAAATATAATGAGGCGAAGTATGCTAAGGCGGTGGCAGAGTACCTTGGAACGAACCATACCGAGTTGTACATTGATGAACAGGATATGTTTGATCTGGTGGAGAGCATCCCGGCATATTATGACGAGCCGTTTGCGGACAGCTCCCAGATCGCTACGATGATGGTATCGAAGCTTGCCAGGGAGCATGTGACGGTAGCCTTGTCGGGGGACGGCGGCGACGAATTTTTCTGCGGCTATAATATTTACGAAAACGTGGCTCAGGCACAGAAACTGGATGTGCTGGGAGGGCTGGTGCACGGTGTCTGCAGTCTGCCGGGCTTCAAGCAGGCACATATGGAGGACAGACTGCCCTTTAAGGTACGTGTGATTGCAGGGAACAGAGAGAAGGAAAGTAAAACGCAGTTCGGAGCCGGTAACTATATTGTGAAAGCGAAGGCAATGGTCGGAGCGCTTCCGGCGGGTGAGACAGCTCTGCCGATTCATTATCTGATAGAGAGTCAGTATGGCGTGAAAAAATGGCAGGTGCGCAGAATGCTGTTAGATATGGACACTTATCTGCCTGGGGATATCTTGTGTAAAGTAGATCGGGCTTCCATGAAATATTCATTGGAATCCAGATGCCCGATTTTGGATACGGATGTTATGGAATTCTCTTACCGGATTCTGCATCAGTATAAGTTTGCAGGAGGAGATAAGAAACATATACTGAAGGATATCGCCTATGATTATATTCCCAGGGAATTATTGGACCGCCCTAAGGTTGGATTTGGGGTGCCGCTTGATAAATGGCTTCGCGGTCCGCTTCGGGATCGACTATTAGATTACAGTAGTTATGATTACTTGAAAAATCAGAATATTTTTGATGCGGGATATGTATCTGACATGATTCAAACTTATGTTGCAACAGGAGATGCGGGCCCGGCAACGGGTGCAAATTACTCCAAGCTGTCCTGGTCATTCTTTGTATTTCAGCAATGGTATGAAAAATATAACAGGAATTAAAATACAAACGGTATTCTATAAAATGATAAATTCTGATTGCTGACAGAAAGAAAAAATGCAGAAAACTGTGGAAAAAAGCAGAAGATAGTGGTTTTAGTAAGAAAAATGAAAATAAAAGAAAATTTAATAAAAAACTCATTTTCAAACCATTTTGCAAGAAAAATGCATGAAAATTGCAAAAAACAAAAATAAAAACACAAAAATGAAGGAAATCATTCAATAACATGGGAAATATTGAACGGGGAAAGCATATTGCCTTTTATATCGGATCTCTGCACAAGGGAGGAGCCGAAAGAGTCTTCGTAAATCTGGCGGAATATTTTCAGCAGGAGGGATATCGTGTGACCATGGTTACCCAGTACCGGAAGGAAGACGAATATGAATTGCCGGATGGTGTGGCACGTGTTATTTCTGATATCACACAAGAAGAATTAAATAACAGTCGTATAATTAATTTCTGTAAAAGAGTTACAAAATTACATCGGATATGGAAAACGGAACAACCCGATATGGTGTTGTCCTGTATAGGAAAGAATAATTTCATGACAGTCGTTACGACTCTGTTCACAAAAACAAGACCGGTGGTGTCGGTGGTGGGAGAAGCGAAAGAAGAATATCCGAATCGGCTGATGAAGATACTGGCTGATTTGTTGTTTCCATTTGCATCGGGAGTTGTTTTACAGACAGAACGATCCAGATATTTTTTTAATAAGAAGATACAGAAGAAGGCGGTCGTCCTGCCGAATTCTCTCAACCCGGATTTTATCAAGCCAAGATATGAGGGAGAGCGGGAGAAAAGAATTGTTTCCGTGGGACGTATGGATGCCAATAAGAATCATGAAATGATGATACGGGCTTTCGCTGCACTGGCAGACAAGTACCCGGGATACACGCTGACGATATACGGTGACGGAGAACTGCATTCTTATTTGGAAGAATTAGCACATGATCTGGGGGTAGGAGACAGGGTCTTTTTGCCCGGTGTGATTCAGGATGTGGCAGACAAGCTTGAGAAGGCTTCTTTATTTTTGCTTACTTCCTATTCAGAGGGTGTGTCGAACGCTTTGATTGAAGCTCTGGCAACGGGGCTGGGGGTTATTTCCACGGACGTGCCGAGCGGCGGAACGGTGGAACTGATGGAAGATGGAGTGAACGGACTTATTATCCCTGTCGGAGATCAGAAAGCTTTGGAGCAGTCGATGGACAGGCTGTTGGGTGATCCTGATTATTTAGAGCAGCTCGGAAGAGAAGCGGCCAAAATGAAAGAGCGGCTGGCACCGGAGCGGGTGAACCGGTTGTGGCAGGAGTATTTCGAGACAGTTATGCGATGAATTTAAATACTCTATAGAAGGGAGTGGCATTATGAAAAACAGAATAAAGACTGCGGGACAGATTGCGGCGTTTCTTGCTATTTTCTTTATGCTGCTGCTTCCCGTTTCTTATATGGTAAGAACCAACGGCGAGGTGAAGGACCGTTTTTCGGGATTTTATGCGGAGAAGGATAACACACTGGATATTGTGATGATCGGCTCCAGTCCGGTATTTCCCTATTATGCGGCTCCTAAGCTGTGGGGAGAAACGGGAATTGCCATGTATCCGCTAGCTTCCAACATGCAAAGACCGGCAGCCATGAAATATCTTGTGGAGGAGGCTGAGAGGTCGCAGTCACCGGAATTATATATCTTTGAAATGCGTATGTATACGACTGAAGATGAGTATTTGCGCTCTAATATGGCATATACCCGCGGTGTTACGGATAATATGACTTACTCGGTGCACCGTTTGGAAACGGTGAAGGCGCTGGTGCCGGAGAATGAGGTAGAGAGTATGCTGCCCTATTATCTGGATCTCATGAAGTATCATACCAACTGGAAAATGCTTGCATTGCCGTCAGAGTGGGGCAACATGTTCTATCATAAGAAAAACCCTTACAAGGGATATACGTTCCGGGACGACGTGGGTCCGCAGCCGATGCCGGATTGCAGCGAAGAAAAAGGGGTTATGCCGATCCCGGAGGAACAGGAGGAATATCTGCGGGATTTGCTTGACATGCTGCAGACGATGGAACAGGAGGCGCTTTTTATCGTATCTCCTTACGGCGTATCGGCGGAAGAACAGCAAATGTTTAATTATATGGAAGAAATTGTGGCATCTTACGGATATACCTTCTTAAATATGAACAAGCATTATGAAGAGATCGGTATTGTATTTGAGGAAGATTATGCAGATTACGGAAGCCATACCAATGCAGTAGGCGCGGAGAAATGTACGGACTTCTTAGAGCGTTATCTGTTGGAGCATTACAGTTTTGCGGATAAACGGGGGGATGCGGCTTATGCATCCTGGGATCAGTCTTATCTGGACTGGCAGGCTGAGATGGAATCTGCCCGCGAGACGATCCGTGAGCGGATTGCCAATGAAGAATATGCGGAAATCGGGGCGACGGAGGAAGACGGCGAATAGGAAAATGACTGATGCTGTACGAAGCGATAAGCGGATCGCCCATAGCGCATAGGAAAATAATAAGAAGAATGATAAGTGACAGAAAGGTTCGGGTAACAGGATGTGTGGAATTGCCGGATTTTGCAATGGTGCTAATAACTGGAAACAGAATATAGAGCGGATGAATGAGAAGATGTATCACCGTGGCCCGGATGCGTCGGGTATATGGAGCAATGAGGAGCATACGGTGGTGCTTGGACATAGAAGGCTTGCGATCGTGGATTTGACAGCTTCCGGTGCACAGCCTATGGAATCTCACGATGGAAGATATGTGATCGCTTATAATGGTGAGGTCTATAATTATGTCAAGATAAAAGAAAGACTGCTTCGGGAAGAAAAAGTAACTGCTTTTAGGGGAACTTCTGATACGGAGGTTCTTCTGGAAGCAGTTTCTGCATATGGACTGGAGGAAACACTGAGAATAGCCAAGGGAATGTTCGCTATTGCATTGTATGATAAAGAAAAACAAATGTTATCATTGGCGCGTGACCGTGTGGGAGAGAAACCTTTGTATTATGGTTTTGTAGGAGAAAATGTTAATAACAGTTGTTTTGCTTTTGCCTCTGACCTGAATTCCATCGTATCTCTGGAAGAGTTTAAAAATCCCGTAAATACAAAGGTTTTGGACAATTATTTCCGGTACGGATATATTGCCACACCTTATTCTGTTTATGAGAATATATGGAAACTGGAACCGGGGAAAATATTAGAAATTAAATCACCATTTAATAATTTCCAAATTAAAACGTATTGGTCGATGGAAGAAACCGCTGTCTGCGGGCAGAACCATATCTTTACAGGAAGCGAAGAAGAGGCGGCACAGGAATTAGAGAGAATCCTGAAAGCCGCTATTCAGGAACAGATGGTGGCTGATGTTCCTGTGGGGGCATTTTTATCCGCAGGTATTGACAGCAGTACGGTGGTAGCGCTGATGCAGTCGCTGAGTCGCCGGAAAGTAAGAAGCTTCACCATCGGCATGTGGGATGAAAAGTTTAATGAGGCGGATACAGCAGCACAGATTGCAAAGATTCTGGGAACGGAGCATACCGAGTTATATATTACGGAAGAGGATGCAAAGAAAGTGATTCCCATGCTGCCTGAAATGTTTGGTGAGCCTTTTGCGGATTCTTCCCAGATTCCTACTTATCTGGTCAGCAAGATGACAAGAGAACATGTGACCGTATCTTTGAGCGGAGACGGCGGCGATGAATTGTTCTGCGGCTATAGCACGTATTCATCCGTAAACCGTATCTGGAATCAGACAAGACGGATACCGTATCTGTTTAGAAAACCGGCGAGTGCAGTGCTGGGAGCAGTCAGCGCAAAAAGCCGCGGGGCTTTGGCTACGAAAGCAAGACTTCTGGGAGCGAAGAGCATTGAAGATATGTATCTGCGCTCGGAGATCGGTGAGGGATTCCGTATTGTCAGAAAAGATCTGAAAGGGAAGGAACGACAGCAGACGGCGTGCCTTCAGTGGACTGAACAGATGCCGTGGGAGGCAGGAAAGACGGTTATGGACACTTATCCCGGCGGGCTGATGCGTGAACCGCAGCATAATCTGATGCTGATGGATCTTAGAATGTACCATCCCGACGATATTCTGAATAAGGTCGATCGTACCGCCATGGCGGTTTCTCTGGAAACAAGAGTACCTATGCTTGATAAAGATGTGGTAGAATTTGCATGGACACTGCCCCTTTCTTATCGTATGAGCGGGGATGTGACCAAGAAGGTTCTGCGTGATGTCCTCTATCAATATGTCCCCCGGGAGTTGATGGAACGGCCTAAGAAAGGATTTAGCATACCTCTTCACAAATGGTTAAAAGAACCTGCATTGCGGGAATGGGCAGAAAGCCTGATTGACAGGCAAACACTGGACAGGCAGGGGATTTTGGATACAGAAACAGTATGGAGACTTTGGAAGGATTATATAGAGCATGATATATGGCGTGTGCAGATATGGTATATTTTGATGTTTCAGCAATGGATGCTGTTTACCGGCCGATAGTACCCCAAAACAATAACGATTGAAATGTTAAATGCAAATTAAATAATTGCAGAAAGAGTAAAATTCAGACAAAAAACAAATCCATCTAAGTAAGGAAACATGACATGAAAATCATAGAGCATTACCATCCGGCCAATATCCGGGAAGAAAATCAGACAATTTGTATTTCCGTTATTGTGACAGCTTACAATATAGAAGCCTATATTGAAAGAGGGGTCAGGTCAATCTGTGACCAGACCTATCGGAATCTGGAAATTATTGTGGTAGATGACGGTTCCACGGACACAACCGGAGCGCTGTGCGACAGGCTTGCCGCAGAAGATGAGCGGATTCAGGTTATTCATAAAACCAATGGCGGGCCTGCGGAAGCCAGAAACGTAGGAATTGCCCGGTCAAAAGGCAGTTTGATCGGTTTTGTGGACGGCGATGACTGGATCGACCCGGATATGTATGAGAAGATGCTGAGCGCACTTTTGGAACAGAATGCGGATATCGCGATCTGCCGTTACAGGCAGGTGCATAAGACTTATACGGAAGATGCTTCGGCAGACCGGGCGGTTTTGTTCGAGGGGCAGGAAGCGCTGCAATATTATGTGGAGGAAAGAGAAGAATATGCGATCCAGAATGCGGCGTGGAATAAATTATACAGAAGGGAAATTCTTGCAGACGTGACCTTTCCTGTGGGAAAATGGTATGAGGATATTATGTTTGCAACGGTGGCTTTAAGCCATGCCGACCGCTGTATTTACCTTGACACTGCCTGTTATAACTATATAATAGACAGGGAGGGAAGTATCATGAATACACAGATCAATCCGCGTACTTTTACGGATCAGATTCCTGCCTATGTGGAGAAAACGAAGTTCCTGCAGAATTTAGGCAGACCGGATCTGGCAGATGTTCATGATTATTTTTTTTATAAAAGATTATTACTCTTCTACAATCAGATAAAAGAGCAGGATATTCCTGAGAAAGAAAGATATCTACAGAAAATAACAGATATTATTTATTCTGGCCGTGAGCGGGTACAAAAAGTGTTCGCCTGTCCGGTGGCAGATCCCAGAGACCGCAGGAAGGCAGCTCTCTTCTTAAAGTCGCCGGTGCGTTACTGGCAGAAGGTGAGATGGGAAAACAGGGTGGTCATTCCATGCAAGGCAGCGGTGAAAGCGACATTGCGGCATATGATGGGAAAATAAAGTATGACGGCGGAATAAGAAGATTACAGAAACAAAGATAATGTCATGGCATATGCCATGGAAAACAGAAGCAGCAGAAACTATAGATCAGAGGATACGTAATGATAATTATACAGCTTGCAGGCGGACTGGGGAATCAGATGTTCCAGTATGCCCTGTATCTGCAATTAAAGAGTCTTGGTAAAGACGTGAAAATAGATGATGTGTCCGGGTTTGTCCAAGACAGGCAGAGGGTTCCGGCATTGACAGCCTTTGGCGTTACTTATGAAAAGGCATCGCATAAGGAAATAGAGCAGATGCTGGACGCATCGCCGCTTTTGTGGCACAAGGTACGCAGGAAGCTCTGCGGCAGGAACAGGAAGTCTTATTTTGAGGAGAACAAGCTTTTTAAGCCGGAAATTTTTTCATGGGATGATATTTACCTGGAGGGTTACTGGCAGACGGAGAAGTATTTTGAATCGGCAGTGGAGCAGGTCAGAGAAGCCTATGATATTGACCGTCTGCTGGCATATATCAGAAATATAGATGAGATGAAGGATGCGCATATACAAAAGCTTCCTGCTGAAGATGTACAAAATAAGAATACACCTAAGAAAGGCTTAAGACACAGTAATGGACAGAATAGAGAGAGCAGCCGGAAGATGCAGACAGACAGCACACTGGATGAGTATCTGCACCATATGGAATCCTCGGAGTCTGTCAGTGTGCACATTCGCAGAGGGGATTATCTGACGCCGGAGAATCAGGCATTGTTCGGGAATATCTGTACCGGAGCGTACTACCGCAAGGCTATGGCGCAGATGAAAGAGAGGCATCCTGCGTGCAGATTTTATCTTTTTACCAACGATAAAGAATGGGCAGAAAGCATTGACAACGGGGAATTTGCACAGGATATGACGGTGGTCGGGCTGCCGGAGGGGGATGCCAGAGACTATGCGGAGTTTGCCCTGATGAGCAGATGCAGACATCATATATTAGCCAACAGCAGCTTTAGCTGGTGGGCGTCTTATCTGAACCGAAACCCTGATAAAACAGTCTATGCGCCTGAGAAGTGGCTGAACGGCTGGGACTGCAGGGACTTTTACCGGGCGGATATGGAGAAAATAGTCTGAAATATCAGGCAGGAAAGTACCTGATGCCAAAGTCTGCTAACGAAGAACAGTTTACGGAGATAGAGAATTCCGGGTGTAATTATCCGGGATGGAGGAAGGAAAACGATGACAGAACATAATGAAAATAAAGTATCCATGCTGCAGAAGATCAGTTATCTTTTTGATAAAAAGCAGAAAAGACAGCTTGCGGGACTGGCGGTATTGATTCTGATCGGCGGTATTTTGGAGACTTTGGGAGTGTCCATGATGCTTCCGGTAGTGCAGGTCATTATGGACCCGGATTCTATTATGGATAATGAAATTGTGAGAAGAATTGTGGATTTTCTGCATATTGAATCCAGCAGACAGCTTATCATACTGATGCTTGGAACGCTGATAGCATTATTTATTATTAAAAATGCCTACCTTTTATTTCAAACCTATGTACAGAATACTTTCGTGACCCGCAATCGTAACCGGATGATCAGCCGTGTTATGAGGGAATTTCTGAACAGACCCTATGAGGAATATCTGGGGGCGGATATCCCGACGGTATTCAGATTGACAGACAGCGATATCCCCAATGCTTTTGAACTGATTCTGGTGATGATCCAGATGTTTACAGAGATTGTCGTTTCGGCATTTATCTGTATAGTGTTGGTGGTAGTCAGCCCTGTGATGTCAATTTTTATTGTGGTGATTTTCTTGGTGATGACACTGATGATCACAAAGGTGTTAAAGCCCAGATTAAATAAGATCGGCCGTACGAACCAGTCCATTCAGTCGCGTATAGCCAAATGGAGAATCCAATCCATTTATGGGTTAAAGGATGTTAAGGTACTGCATCGGGAAGAATTTTTCGTGCGAAACTATTATGAGAGCGGCGCCATCGGTGCCAATGTGGCCAGAAATTATGCGGTTTTAAATAATTTGCCGCGGCTTTTGATTGAAACGGTGTTTATTGCGGCAATGCTTCTTTTTATCATGATTTATATGCTGCGCGGCGGAGATATCTCGGTGCTGATTCCGCAGTTGTCCGCCTTTGCCGTGGCGGCAATCCGCGTGATGCCGGGAACCAACCGCATTAACACATATCTGTCCCAGATTGCCTATTCCCAGCCCTGCCTGGATTATCTATATGATAATCTGACGGAGAGCATGAAGTTAGATGTGAACGGTTCCGTGACGGGGCTGACTGCAGAAAAACAGGATAAGACAGCAGGGCATCAGATCGTGGAGCTGAAGGATAAGATTGTGCTGGATCATATCAGCTTTACTTACCCGAATACGGATAAACCGATTTTTATCGATGCGCATATGGAAGTGAAAAAAGGCCAGTCAGTGGGAATTATGGGGCCTTCCGGTGCCGGAAAGTCCACGATTGTAGATATTTTGTTAGGACTGTTACATGCTCAGGAAGGTACGATTACCTGCGACGGTGTTAATATTTTCGATGATTATGCATCATGGCTTGGGAAAATCGGTTATATTCCCCAGTCGATTTATCTGATTGACGAATCGATCCGGGATAATATTGCTTTCGGTATTGATGCGGACAAGATAGATGATAAGAGAATCTGGGAAGTGCTGGAGGAGGCTCAGCTAAAAGAATTTGTGGAAGAACTTCCTGATGGCCTGGAGACTACCATCGGTGACAGAGGTGTCAGAATTTCCGGCGGGCAGCGTCAGCGTCTCGGTATCGCCAGGGCACTGTATCACAATCCGGAGATATTAGTCTTTGATGAGGCTACATCGGCGCTGGATGGCGATACGGAGAAAGCGGTTATGGATGCGGTCAACAGCTTTCATGGCAGGAAGACGATGGTTATTATTGCTCATCGGTTAAATACGATTGCCAAGTGCGATGTGATCTATAAGGTGGAGAATGAGAAGATTACGGAGACCACTTTGGAAAATTAGAGTGCAGGCATACATGGAACAATAAGTCCGGCAGTTTATGGTTGCCGCAGAACTTGTAGTTTGGCAAAGGTTGAGCCGGAATGCAAAAGGAGTAACAAAGGTATGATAGGAACAGAATTTATCAATGGTCAGGGACTGGGAAACCAACTGTTTTGTTATGTGACAGCCAGAGCCATTGCAGAGGAAAACGGATATGAGTTCGGCACAGCCGGACAGGAGCGGTTTGCGGTCAATATACACAGCAACAGAGGCATGTACTTTATGGATGTGGATCTGGGACATGTGATCTCAGAGGAAGAGAAGAAGACCTTCCGGGTATATCAGGATGTGGACAAGCGGTTATATATCGGCAATTCCAAGCACGACCTGACCCACGGATGCTATGTGGCGGGGGCAGACCCGGCGATTCATCACGTGGAAGACAATACGCTGATCTACGGTAATATGCAGGATGAATCCTATTTTATCAAGTATCTGCCGCAGGTGAAGGAATGGCTTAAGGTAAAGCCGGAGTATGATTCCTACGAATACAGCAGGGAAAATCTGTGCGTTATCAATATGCGAGGCGGGGAATATACGGGAAGCCCGGAACTTCTGATTAACCAGAAATACTGGCTTCACGGCATTAAAGAAATGAAAAAGATACGTTCGGATATGGAATTTGTGATTATTACGGATGATGTGGAGACGGCACAGAAGATGCTGCCGGGTATTGAGGCGCATCATTTTGATATCGGTAAAGATTATGTGACGTTGAAAAACGCCCATTATCTGCTGCTGTCCAACTCATCCTTTGCCTGTCTTCCGGCACACACCAGTGAGACCTTAAAATTTGCCATAGCTCCTAAATATTGGGCAAGGCACAATGTGTCTGACGGCTATTGGGCATCGGAGCAGAATATCTACAGCCTGTTCCATTATATGGACAGAAAAGGCAGGATGTTTACGGCAGAGGAATGCAGAAAAGAACTGGAACAGTATAAGAAAAAATCTAAAAAATATGCGGCTGTAAACGAAAAGCCCACCGGAACGCAGCTTAAGATGAGAAAGCTCCATGCATGGTATATTTATAAAAAGGCATATTTGTGCACTATTGCCAGGGGTGTGAGAAGAAGAGTCTGGAAACTGACCGGCAGAACAGCAGATCAATAAAGTGAATGCTGTGAATGAAGCGCACTGCATATGGAAGTGACGATATGATGCAATAACAAGAACTTGAGCTTGTATGCGAAGCGAAACGATGATAATTGGAATTAAGAGTATAAAGGCATGATGCAGGGAAAAGGTATGAAACAGGGAGCAAAAAGAGAGAGAATACAGGATGGTTATGAGAAATTGACCGCCGGATTACGAAGACTTTGTGCGGCAATTTCTGCCAGAATCGATCAGATTCCCATGAAAAGGATGGTAGTGTATGCGGCCGTCCTGTTTGTGCTGTCCTTGATTCCGCTTTTGCTTCTTGGCAGATATAATGTAATGTGTATTGACGACTACGATTACGGCAGGGCGGTGCATGATACCTGGATGGAGACCGGGTCCCTATGGCAGTCCGTACAGACTGCATGGCGGCAGAATATGGAGTTCTATCAAAAGTGGCAGGGCACTTATATTTCCTGCTTCCTGATGGCGCTGTGTCCCATGAACTTCCTCTATGAGGCAGCGTATGTGGTGCCCGTCATTATGATCGGAATGTTTGCCTCGTCCACGTTTGTGCTTGGCAGACATATCCTGCACAGGTGGCTTGGGTGTGACAAAACAGGCAGCAGCTTTGTCATGCTGATGCTTCTCTTTTTATTTTATCAGATAATAGAAGCTCCTTTTGAGGGGATTTACTGGTATAATGGTTCGACACATTATATTTTGATGGAGTCGGTCTTGTTCTTTACGCTGACAGCCATTTCGACAAGTTTATGGAGTCAGAAGAAGTCCTGTGAAACCGGATTTTGCATTTTGGCTGCGCTTTTATCTGTTATAGTAGGGGGCGGCAATCTGGTGACCGGACTGCAGGCAGAGATACTGATGGTTCTGGTACTGCTTTATACGGTTGTTACGAACCGTAAGAAAATATTGCCGGTGTGTATCCCCTTTGTGACAGGAAGCATCGGATTTCTCTTTAACGTGCTGGCACCGGGCAATGCGGTGCGAAGCGAGTTAGATCCGTCTACGGGATATTCTGCCGTGATGTCAGTGCTTTTATCCTTTTACCATGCAGCGGTATTTATCATTCGCTGGATGCCGGCGTTTGCCATATTGGTCTGGCTGATGCTCTTACCGGTATTATGGAAGCTGGCTAAACAGTCGGAGAAGAAGTTTCAGCATCCTGTGTGGGTCACTGCCGGAGCGTACTGCGTGATTGCGGCGATGTTTACACCCACACTGTATGCTGTCGGTATGGTAGGACTTGCCAGAGTGGATAATATTATTCAGATGGTGTATTACCTGTGTCTCTTTATGGTGACTGCCTATTGGATGGGATATTTCAGCCACAGGAAGGAAAATGCGGCAGAGACAAAGCGGCCGGAAGCAGAAGAACCCGGCAGTGGCAGAGTGTGCCGCAGGAGTGGTGCAGGAGAAGTATTCGGCATCTTTCTGGAGCAGACAAAGGGCAGAATGACGGCGGCAGCTTTTTGTCTGGTGCTTGTTGTATGGATTTTTACTGCGGATAAAAATACTTACACAAGTATATCGGCACTCCGTTCGCTGGTAAACGGCGAGGCACAGACCTTTTATGCAGAGGCGATGGAACGGCATGATATTTATATAGATGAAGACATTGTGGACGTAGAAGTGAAGCCTTACAGCGCCAAGCCGGCATTGTTTGCCTTTGATGATCTTACGGAGGACGGCAACAACTGGCTGAATCTGGCGGTGATGCAGTATTATCATAAGGCATATGTAAGGCTGGCAGAGACGGCGGTAAATTGCTCTGACATGGCTGATTAGGCTGAAATAAGAACACAATAACCGGATTAAGGATAAAATCATATATGAAACAGGAAACAAAAACTTCAGGGAAAAAATTGAAACTGCCCAACGTGACACTGGCGGCAATGACCAGTGTGGATATCTATGAAACAATCAAGGCGATGGAATACAGTATGCGGGAGATTGAGTTTGGCGATGTGGTGCTTGTGACTCACAGAAAACCCCTTACACTGCCGAAAACCATTCGCTATTCCCATACATCGAAGTTAGACAATATCGATAAATTTAATTATAAGATGGTGTATGAGCTGGGGGAGCATATCCATACAGATTATATGCTGTTAGTCCATGCGGACGGCTTCGTGGTTCACCCGGAGAGCTGGCGGGACGAATTCTTAGACTATGATTATATCGGTTCTCCATGGCCGCTTCCCACGAATGATTATGCCTATCGTGATTCCAAAGGCGGGATCTGCCGGGTAGGAAACAGTGTGTCCATCCGCAGCAAGAAGCTTCTTGATTTCCCGAAGCAGGCGAACTTAAAATGGGAAAAGATGGAGGATGACAACTATAATGAGGACACATTCTTATGCTGCAAGTACAAGAATGTGATTGAAGACGCCGGTATGAAATTTGCACCTATTGAGGTGGCGAAATACTTTGGGCATGAACATATGATCCCGGAGATTATGGATGTGGAAGCCCCTTTTATTTTCCATAAATGGCGCGGCAGGAACGCTCAGTATCCGAAATTTGTCAATCCGTGGAAGATCAGATGGCAGAAGGTGAAAAATGTCTTAAGACCGTTTTGGCATCGTGTAAGAAAGGTATTTTAGATTTGTGAAGCGGGCTTTAGTATGAGGTAGCAAAATGATATACGATTGTATTCCCTTTTTTAATGAACTGGATATTTTAAAACTCAGGATGCAGATTTTAGCTCCCTATGTGGATAAGTTTGTACTGGAGGAATCTACCGTGACCTTTTCCGGAGAACCCAAACCCATGATTTTCGCACAGCATCGGGATATGTTCTCGGAGTTTGAAGATAAAATTATCTATGTGGCGGTGGACAATTCCCCCATGAGCGGTGTAACCACCCATGAGCGGGATAAATTTCAAAAGAACCAATTGATCCGCGGGATGGGAGACTGTAAGCCGGAGGACATCATTATTTTCAGTGATGTGGACGAGATTCCCAATCCGAAAACCCTGACTGCGATTTTGGAAAATTTTGACCCTGCGAAGATATATCATTTAGCGCAGCGGATGTTTTACTGTTTCTTAAATATGGAGGAGATGTCGGGCAATCTGCTGTCCATTACCGGAGAATTTGAAGGAGTGAAGCAGAGACAGTGGCTTGGCACGAAGATATGCAGCTTCGGCAATCTGCCGAAGGAAGGTATCGTGTTCTTAAGAGAAGTGTCACCGAAAGATCCCAGAAGTGTGCGGGTTGCCGACGGCGGCTGGCATTTCGGTTATATGGGCGGTGATGGAGAGAGAGATGTGGCGAAGCGTATCGGCGTAAAGGTTCAGGCGGCGGCCCATCAGGAATACAATACGTCCCGCTATTTGTCAGAGGCGGTGGACAGACTTCTTTGCGGGGAAGACATTTTTGACCGGAATGCGAAGTTTGTCCGTGTGAACATAGATGAGACTTACCCGGAGTATTTAAGGGAGCATCAGGAAGAATATGATTTCCTGATTGCACCGGAAGTAAGCAAGGCGGGTATCTTCTGGAAAAAAACGAAACTGGCATGCAGACAGCAGCTTAGAAGACTGCACGGGGCTGCGGCAAGAGTGCTTCGCAGATAGAAAAGGCTGCAGGTTAGGAAAGGTATGTGGATGATACAGAAAGTGTACAGACAGTTGAGAGACAGCAGGATTCCATGGTTTCTCTTCTATATCGGATTGACCATAGAACTGCTCATAGTCATGATTGATAAAAGTAATTATACAAATCCCATAGAAGGCTATCTGTTTCGGATAACCTTTCTTCTTTTTGCCATGAAACTGGTGCTGACCGGATATGACCGGAAGGAATGGATCGGAATCGTGCTGTTGGAGGCGGTTGGTTTTATTTCTTACCGTGTCACGGGAGCAAATGATATGATCCGTATCGTAACGTTTGTGGCAGCCTGTAAGAATATCCCCTTAAAGCAAATGCTGCGGTATACGTTCTATGTGACGCTGGCAGGGTGTCTGACGATCGTACTGCTGTCCGTGACAGGCATATATGGGGAGATCAGTTTGACGCAGGCTTATGGACGTGAAGCGGCTGAGACGACCCGCTATGTGGGAGTGGAAGCGGCGGAAGAGACCCGCTTCACCTTAGGCATGGGGCATCCGAATGCGTTATCCTGTATGTTTTTGATGCTGACGGCATTGGGCGTGTATGTATATTTTGCACAGATGCGTTGGTACCTTTATCTGTTTCTTATGCTGCTTAATGCGGGCGTCTATGCGCTGACCGGGTCCAAAACCAGTATGCTGATTACGACAGCATTTATTGCGGGGGCGTGTGCGATGACCTATTGCAGGGTTTTGCGGCAGAAAGCCTTTGCTTATATCTGCGGGGCGCTTGTGCTTGCATTATGTATCGGATTTTCCGTGGATGCGGCAGTCTGTGCCCAAAGAGTGCGGGATGCCCAGTGGAATGAGTTTTTTTATTTGAATCCCCGGGATAATTCTCATATTGTTGCGTTAGGGAAAATCGACCGCCATATCAACGGCAGAATCATTTCTTTGACGGATTCGGAGAACAATGACGGAATGATCCATACATGGTCGGCTTTTTCCTGTGAGAATAATATGAATTACTTTTTTGATATGGGCTGGGTAAAGCTGTTCTATCGGTACGGTGTCATACCGGGTATTCTGTATGTGGGCGCCTGTCTGGCGTTGTTGTGGCAGTTTTATAAGCGCAAAGATGCCTGCGGGCTGGTGCTTTTTGTGACTTTTGCGATTTATACGGTGGTGGAAGCACACCTGGTATCCGCTTATATCGGCAGGAACTATCTGCTTATGATGATGGGGACGATGCTCTTGATGCAGCAAAAACAGCAGGCTGAATTATATCAGGACAGCAGGCGGACCGGAAAGGATACGCTATGATACGGGTGCTGATGATAGGGCCGGACAGAAGTGTGCATGGCGGCATTTCCGGCGTGGTTAATAATTATTATGAAGCGGGGCTGGATCACAGGATTACCCTGCATTATATCGGAACGATGGTGGAAGGCGGCAAGCTGCGCAAGCTGTTCAAGGCGGCAGGCGCGTATGTGAAATTTTTGACGAAGCTTCCGTTCTATGAGATCGTGCATGTAAACATGGCATCGGACAATAGTTACCGCCGTAAAGCGGTGTTTATCCGTACGGCACATTTTTTTCATAAAAAAATCGTAATTCACCAGCATGGCGGAGACTTTGAGACATTCTATTATAAAGAGCAGAGTGCCAAAGGGCGGGAAAAAATACAAAAGATACTAAAGATGGGAGATGCCTTTCTTGTTCTGGCGCCTTTGTGGAAAGAATTTTTCGGCAGGATGATCGGGGAAGAGGGCATAACGGTTCTGCCCGATTCGATTGCCATACCGGAGGCTTTTTCTAAGGAGTATGACAATCACAATGTGCTTTTCCTGGGGCGTTTGTGTAAAGAAAAGGGAATCGGGGAACTGCTTTCCTGTGTGCCGAAGCTTGTTGACAAGGTGCCGGACTTTCATCTGTATTTAGGCGGTATCTGGGAAGATAAGGAACTTAGGGAAATCGCGCAGAGCGATAAAGAACATATAACATGGCTTGGCTGGGTGAGCGGGGAAGATAAGAAGAGCTGGCTTGCAAAGTGCAGAATGCTGGTGCTGCCTTCTTATTTCGAGGGACAGTCTGTTTCGCTTCTGGAGGCTATGGCGTATTATTGCGGTATCGTGGCATCGGATACCGGAGGGATTCCGCAGATGATACGGCAGGAGGAAACGGGACTGTTAGTGCCGCCGAAGGACGCGGAAGCTCTGGCAGAGGGGCTTCTTAAGCTGCTGCAGGATGATGAATTGTGCTGGAGGCTTGGAGACGGTGCCCGGAATAAGGTGGAGAAAGAGTTTGGCATAGAAGAGAATATGCGGAAACTGATTGGGATATATGAGAGCCTTTTGGGCTGAAACATCACGTAGTAAAAGGTAAGGTTATATGAAAGAGCTGATCAGTGTGATTGTACCTGTCCACAACGGACAGGAATATTTGGAAAAATGCATAGACAGCATTGCGGCGCAGACCTATAGTGAACTGGAGATCATCGTGGTCAACGACGGTTCCACGGACGGGACGGCACAGGTGTGTGAGCATCTGCAAAATCAATACGATAATGTGAGTATCATAACCCTGCCGGATATCGGGGTGGCAGCAGCCAGAAACCGTGCGATCGAACAGGCGAAGGGAGAGTATATCACTTTTGTGGATGCGGACGACAGACTGCGTCCGGATATGCTGAAACGGCTGTATGACAGTTTACAGTCCACGGGCAGCGACGTGGCAGGGTGTCGTTTTACTGCCTGGGGTACGGAGATTGAGTGGAAACGCATTGCAGGCAGTTTGACAGAGTGCGTGGAGAGAGAAGGCACGGAAACGGCGGCGACTCCACTTGCCGGAACAAAGAATACAGAAATAGAAACGGCAGAAGCGGTCACACAATTCGACAGTTACCACTACCTGACAGACAACATTCTGCGGGACAACTGCCGCTGCTGGAGTAAACTGTATCGCAGAAGTACCATCGGAACGGTGCGGTTCCGGGAAGAACTGACCATCGGCGAGGATATGCTTTTTCTAGTGGATCTGCTGCCCAATATCGGGAAAGCGGTGGAACTGGAATACAAAGGCTACGGTTATTACCAGAATCCTAACGGACTTATGAAACGCCCTTTTAAACCGGCTTATATGGATCAGATCAAGTGCTGGGAACTGGCAAGAGATGAAATCGTGAAGACGGATGCAGCTTTGGAAATACAGGTAAATGCAAAGCTCATGATTGCCATTATGCTGACAGTAGGAAAGATCGCATTGCTTTCCGGCAAAGACCGCAGGGCGGTAAAAGAGTATCTGACGATCTGCAAGGAGAAAATGTCGCAATATGGCAGGCAAAAAGAAAGTTATGCGTATCTGCCGGAGGGTTACCGTTTAAAGATCGGGCTGTTTGCCAAAGCACCGGGGCTTTATGTGATGCTGTATCATTTGCTGCAAAGCATAAAACGGTAGAGACGGTTGACAGACTGCATCAAACTTCTTGTATGATTGTTGAGATGAAATAAAGGGACAGACTATGAAAAAAGAGAATAATAAAATCAGCGTGATCGTACCGGTCTATAACAAAGAATTGTATATAAAAGAGTGTATCGAAAGCATTCTGCATCAGAGCTACCGGAATCTGGAACTTATTCTGGTGGATGATGAATCTACGGACGGCAGCGGCGCGGTCTGTGACAGTTATGCGCAGTCGGATGAAAGGGTTGTGGTGATCCATCAGAAGAACGCAGGACCTACGGCGGCTTGTGTGGCGGGTATGCATGCTGCTGCAGGGGAATATTATATGTTCGTAGACAGTGACGATTATGTGGAACATAAAATGCTCACAGAGATGGCTGCGCATTTAAAAGGCACCCGTGGGGAGGTAGTCTGCTGCAACCACATCCTGGAGAAACAGAAGAAGACGGAAGCCGTATACAGTATCGTTGCACCCGGTGTATATACGGGGGAGAAGCTGGCTAAGGAGATTAAAGCGAAGTTAATCGGGCAGGAGCAAAAAGTATTTCCCATGTCCCGCTGTATGAAGCTGTGTGAAAAATCTATTTTCGAAGGCAATGAAAAATATTATGATTATGATATCCGTTTTGGGGATGATTCCCATCTGATGTACCCTGCTATGCTAAACAGTACCAGAGTGGTTATCATGGAAGAAGCGTTATTCTATCATTACCGTTATGTGAAGGGGTCTATGATACACCGCTATGACGACAGAATTTATGAGAGCGTGGAGAAGCTGGCGGTATCTTTAGCCAAAGCGGCGCTGGACAAAAAGATGCCGGATGCGGCGCAGACTGTTGCCAGGGAGCATTGTTATATGCTTCTGTATGTGCTGAAAAACGAACTGCGCAACCCGGACAGGAAATACAAGACGAAGATTCGGGAAATCTTTTGTGACGCAAGAATCCGGGAATTGATTCTGAACACACCGTTATCTATCAGGGAACGGTTCAATGCATTGTTATATTTAGGGATGCAGTATCCTGACAGCGGATTGATAGGCATTCTGCGACTGATCTTAAAAATACATGATAAATAGTCACCGAAAAGAAAGTTGATGACTCAATTTGACAGCATTGGAATAGATCATGGGAATGGAGAATCATATGATTATCATCAGAGTTATGGGCGGATTGGGCAATCAGTTGCAGCAGTACGCCCTTTATAAAAAGTATGAAAGTATGGGAGTGGAGGCGCGTCTGGATCTATCATGGTTTGACAGTGCCGTGCAGGAAAATATGCTGGCGAAAAGACGGCTGGAGTTAAGCAGTTTCGTTGACCTTCCTATGAAGACTGCGACAGAAGAGGAAATCAAAGCGGTGTTAGGCAGACAGTTCGGAGAGCCGGAACAGCTTTTTGCCAAAATAAAGAGAAAGCTGAATCCTGCATTTTCTCCGGTTTTTACGGAGAGCGATATGTATCACCCTGAGATTTTAGAGTGGAAACAGAAGTACCTGGTGGGATACTGGGCGTGTGAGAAATATTACGCAGATATTATGCCCAGAATCAGGGAGAGTATCCGGTTTCCGCAAAGCAGTGACGAACGTAATCTTAAGACGGCGCAGGAAATGGAAGGTACGGAATCCGTCAGTATGCATATCAGGCGGGGAGACTATCTGGATGCGGCTAATATTGAGATGTTCGGCAACATCTGTACGGATGCCTATTACGACAGTGCGGTTGCCTGTATGAAGAAGAAATTTCCGCAGGCGGTATTTTACATTTTTTCCGATGACAGCGCTTATGTAAAGGAGCGGTATCAGGGAGCGGAATATCATATCATTGATTGGAACAGGGGAGATGACAGCTTCTATGACATGATGCTGATGAGCCATTGCAGGCACAATATTTGTGCCAACAGTACCTTTAGCTTCTGGGGAGCCAGATTGAACAGACATGCCGGTAAAGTGATGATTCGTCCTTCTATCCATAAGAATACACAGGTCTGTGTGCCGCAGAAAATGAAGGAATTATGGGAAGGCTGGACATTACTTTCTCCGGCCGGAGAGTTTATTTGATATTCTCTGTAAAAGAAGATATAATGAAGACAACTATGCCGGATGAGTTATAGTACTGCAGGCAGAAAGTTTATACAGGAAGAAAGAATCGGGAGACTATGAACCGAAAGAAAAAAATTATCGAGAGCTATGGTCTGTTATTGTCAGATCTGCTCTGCATTATAATTGCATATACGGCGGCGATTCTTCTACGTTATCAAAAATTTGCCCGGGTTATGGAACCGGAAGTACATGTGTTGGTATGCGTGTTTTTTCTGCTGTTCTGTACGATTTACAGCTTTATGCTGGACTGGAACAGGAGCTTTTTGGAAAGGGGACTTTTCGTAGAATTTGTGGCGGTGCTGAAGTTTAATGCCTTTATGTTACTGGCGGTTGCCAGCGCTCTTTTTGTGATTCAGGCAGGAGCGGCTTTCTCCCGTCTGGTTATGGGCTACTTCGCCATTTTGGATATGATTCTGGTATGGGCGGTGAGAATTGCCATGAAAAGGATTCTGCGGGTTTATCTGACCTCGGAAGCCAATCTGGTTAAAATTATGGTCATCACCAAGGACAGTGTGATGGACCGTACCATTGCCCAGCTAAAGGAGAAGATGGATATCAATTATGAGATCGTGGCGTTAGCCTGTGTGGATGAAGATCGTAAGGGCGTAGTGGTAGACGGTATCAAGGTGACAGCGGACGGTAAAGACGTGCTGGATGTGGCAAGGCAGATGCCCCTGGACGAAGCCTTTGTGAATCTGCCGGATACGAATAAGCGGTATGTCAAGAAAATTATCTATGAATTAGAATCCATGGGTGTGGTCTGTCATTATAATATCGATATTATCGATGGAGGACAGAAGGAGATTACTGTGGACAGCTTTGCGGGTTATACGGTAATGTCCTATTCCCTGAATCATTACGATTACCGCCGTATGATGATCAAACGGCTGATCGATATCGTGGGAGGTCTGGTAGGACTGCTTATAACAGCGGTGGTAACGCCTTTTGTGGCGCTGGCAATCCGATTGGATTCTCCGGGACCGGTTTTCTTCGCACAGACGCGTATCGGCAAGAACGGCAGACGTTTTAAGATTTATAAATTCCGTTCCATGTATATTGATGCGGAGGAACGCAAGAAAGAGCTGGAAGCGCAGAATGAAATGAGCGGGCTTATGTTCAAGATGGAGAATGACCCGCGTATTACGAAGGTGGGTAAGTTCATCCGTAAGACAAGCATCGATGAACTGCCGCAGTTTTTAAATATCGTGAAAGGTGATATGAGTCTGGTAGGGACAAGACCCCCTACGGAGGACGAATTTGAACAATATAATTCCCACTACAGAAGGCGGATCAGCATGACACCGGGACTTACCGGGCTATGGCAGATCAGCGGCCGGAGTGATATCTCGGACTTTGATGAAGTGGTGAAATTGGACTTGGAGTATATTGATAACTGGTCTATCGGGCTGGATATCAAGATACTGTTTAAGACTGTGGGAGCGGTGCTTAAGGGGCGCGGGTCAAAATAACAGGGAATGAAGTTACACTAAGGCAGCAAAATACGCAGCCCAAGTGTAACTAAATCATAGGGAATGAAGTTACACTAAGGCAGCAAAGTACACAGCCTAAGTGTAACTAAATCATTCCCGGAAGAACGCCAAGCATGGGCGTTCTTCCACACAAATTTGTTTAGATTGTTGAGGAAGTGTCTGAGAGAAAGGTGTCGGATCAGTATGGAATATAAAAATGACAGACTTGTCATGTATTTGCATGGCGGCAGCGGCAACCATGGATGTGAGGCGATTGTCAACAGCACATGCCATATGATAGAGGATATTCCGAAGCTTTTGGTGACAAACAGCGAGAAGGAAGATAAATATTATTCGGTGGCGCCGTTGTGCGACATTTTACAGGAGCGCAAGATCGCCGAGCATTTCTTTGCCCATGTGTGGTACTATGTGTGGCGTATGGTCTTTCATGATCCGGAATCCTTTATGCGTTACCGGTTTCGGGATGTACTGAAGAAAAATTTGGCGCCGCTCTATGTGTCTATCGGCGGCGACATGTACTGTTATGAATTGTCCAAGAAAGAGGCAATCGTGGCAAACAGCACTTTTAACAGGGCTGGGGCAAAGACCGTGTTGTGGGGATGCTCCCTGGAACCGGAGTTGTTAAAGGACCCGGAAGTGGTTGCAGATATGAAACGTTATGCCCTGATCACACCCAGAGAGTCCATTACCGCGGATGCCCTTAAGGCAGCAGGCGTGGTGGAAAATGTGAAGCTTTATCCCGATCCGGCGTTCTCGTTACAGCCGGAAAAGATAAACCTTCCGACTGCATTTCAGGTAGGAAATACGATAGGTATTAATATCAGCCCCATGATCGTCCGCAATGAGACAGTGGAGGGTATTACCGTCAGCAATTATAAAAAACTGATGGATCATATTTTACAGACAACGGACTATAGCATTGCGCTGATCCCCCATGTGATGTGGAATTATAATGACGACAGACTGACGCTTGCTGAACTTTATGAGGATTATAAGGACAATGACAGGGTAATCCTATTTGAGGATATGTCCTGCCAGAAGTTAAAATATATTATTTCTCAGTGCAGAGCCTTTATCGGGGCAAGAACCCACGCCACGATAGCGGCTTATTCCAGTATGGTGCCGACTCTGGTTGTGGGGTATTCCGTGAAAGCCAGAGGGATTGCGAGAGATTTGTTCGGCACAGAAGAGAATTATGTGCTTCCGGTGCAGAACTTGTCTGAATCGGAAGAACTGATCAAAGCCTACGACTGGATCATGGAACGGGAAGAGCAGATCCGCGGCAGATTGGAAACCGTGATGCCGGATTACTGTGAGAGCGCGAAGCAGGCAGGCGAAGAACTGCGTAAGCTGTGGCAGGAAATTCATCGGGCATAAATTCTATAGCTGTATATCGGACAAGCTATGGAACCGAAAGGCAGCAAAGCCGGGGCAGAAATAGTGATAGGGCCTCAGGCTTAGAATATAGGAAAGCGACCATATGGGTAGAATACAACAAGCCAAAAAAAACATCATATTCGGCTATCTTAGCAATTTCGTGATTCTGTTGATGAATTTTATCCAGAGAACCGTTTTTATCTGGGTGCTCGGCAGAACCCTTCTGGGTGTCAACAGCATTTATACCAATGTGCTGAGCGTATTGTCTTTGGCGGAACTTGGCATCGGTACGGCACTTAATTACAGCCTGTATAAGCCTGTGGCCAATCAGGATATCGAGAAAATTAAGTCCTATATGCGCTTTTACAAGAAAGCATATATGTCTATCGCGGTGGTCATTGCAGTGGCAGGTATCGCCATATCGCCGTTTTTGAAATATATCCTGAAGAATCCCGGCAATTATTCCATGCGGGAACTGACGATTTACTATTTTATCTTCCTGTTTAATACGGTCAGCACGTACTTTGTCGCGTATAAATACAGCCTGACCAACGCGGAACAGAAAAATTACATTCAGACCAATGTGACGACCATTACCAAGATCGCTACGGTATTGGTACAGATCGTGGTGCTGCTTGTGACGAAGAATTTTCTGTTTTATCTGCTGGCACAGTTGTTTGTGGAACTGGCACAGAAGATTTTCGTCAGTATCTATCTGAATAGGATGTATCCTTATCTGCGGGAAAAGGATGTGCAGAAACTGAGTGATGAAGAGAGAAAGGTAGTGGTGAACAAGACCAAAGCGTTGGTTCTTCACAAGATCGGTGATGTGGCAAGGCTGCAGACCGATACTATTATTATCTCTTCCTTTGTGAATGTGGATACGTCCGGTGTGGTAGCAAATTATACGTATATCATCACCTATGTAGGCAATTTTGTGAATATTATTTTCAGCTCCGTGGTATCCGGGTTCGGTAATCTGGTGGCAACGGAGTCTAAGGAAAAGCAATACCAGGTCTTTAAGGTATACCGTTTTTTCGCCTGCTGGCTGTTTGGGTTTGGCGCTGTGGGTTTCTGGCATCTGCTGACCCCGTTAATCGGCGGCTTATGGCTGGACGAAAGCTGGGTAATCGGCAGCGTGGTAGTGACGCTGCTTGTGGTTGATTTTTATTTTAAAGGCGGACGCAGTGTGTTGGAGAATTTTAAGATTGCTTCCGGCGTTTTTGAACAGGACCGTTATCTGCCTTTGATACAGGGCGGTTTAAATTTGGTGATATCCATTATATTGGTACAAAGGATCGGGGTGGCCGGTGTTTATGTGGGTACGCTTGTGTCCGGTATTTTAGCCAATTTTATCAGACCGGTGATTATTTATAAGGTTTGCTTTGACAGAAAAGCGTGGAGTTATTTTGCGGATTCCTTGCGCTACATTGTCGTGATTCTGGCGATTGCGGTTGTGAATATACCGATCAGACATCTGGTTATGCGGGAGACGAATATTTTAACTTTTGCGGTGATGGTAGTCATTATCAGTGTGATTTATAACGGCGTGTTCTTTCTGGCGTTTCGCAGAACGGAAGAGTTCGCGTATCTGTGGGATGTGGCAGCGAAGAAGATTCCGGCGCTGCGCAGATTAGAGAAAAGATAATAAGCGGAAGAATAAAAATACAGGCAGAACATAGAAGGGAATGATAACTATGGACAAAACTGCTTTGATAGAAACAGCATGTAAAGATTTGCTGACCTGCGGTGTCTGGGATGGCAAAACCAGATTAAAGCGTGGAATCAAGAAATATATACTGCGCAGGGAGACAACGGTTGAGGATCTGATCTTCTGGCCTGCCGGGCTTTTGGCACAGGGGCTGTGGAAGTGCAGGATGGAACTGCGGGAGACACGAAAGGACTGGAAGCCGGAGACAGGGCAGAAGGCTTGGTTTGTGCAGGAGACTGCAAAATGCCGGGAGCAGGGAATGGAAAACAGCACTGGGCAGCAGGAAGCGAAGAGGCTTACGGACAGTATTGAAGAAGCGCTTACTGCTTATTTCACCAGGTGGCAGAAAAAGGGAATGCCGCTTTATTATCTGGATGATTTACTGACAGGGGAGACGATTCTTGCTGCCCTTGAAGAAAAATGGAAGCCGGAAAACGGTACGGATTCCGGGCTGCCGGGACAGGAAAGCTTTGTTGGCTTTACAAAGAAGCAGTGCGCGGCGGCGTTGGATAAATTATCGTCTTATGCGCAAAACTATCCTCAGAATGAGACCGGCAGCTTCCCTTACCGAGCCAACCAGAAGAACGGTTATGTCTTCGTAGACGGCATAGGGCTTGCCTGTCCGTTTTTGTACCGGTACGGCATGACATTTGAGAAACAGGAATATATGGAATTAGCTGTCAGACAGATTGTTAATTTTCTGGCGTACGGCATGGATACTGCTACCGGACTTCCTTATCACGGTTATGATGTGACAGACGGATGTAAATACGGTATTATCGGCTGGGGACGGGCAGTAGGATGGCTGTTGCGCGGTATGACGGCATGTGTGCAGTCAGAGTATGGCAGGGAGCGGCTTATGGAGCCTTACACGGATCTGATCGATACCGTGTTGGCTTACCAGCGCAGGGACGGATATTTTGCATGGCAGCTACAGGCCATGGACGGCCCGGCGGATACCTCTGCTACGGGGATGGTCTGTGCGGCATTGAAGCAGGGAATAGAGCTTGGCATTTTGACAGAGGATCAATACAGGCAGGCATTGCAGACAGGCGCGAGTGCCATAGAGAGAGCTGTAAAGGACGGCAGGGTGTACCGGTGTTCGGGAGAGTGTCTGGATTTTGCCCAGTACCCGCAGCGGTATGGCGCTTATCCTTGGGCGCTGGGACCGGCGCTTGAGGTGTTGTGATCATAGGAAAAGAGTGAATCAATGAAAGAAGAGCTTTGGAGGATCGGAAAAGAAAACAGTTTGGAAGTTACAATGGAAGAGGCGTGTTATTTCGGCTTCTTTATTCTGCTGTCCATTACGAAAGGATTGGGGTTTTACGAGGGGCAGAAGCTTTTTGCATTGTTGGTTATTCCTGCGCTTGTTTTGGGTCTTGCGAAGATTTTTCTTTCGTCTTACACAAAGCGACAGATGGTGCTTGTGCTCTTTTTACTGGCTATGACAGCCATAGTATATTATAATTCACGGGAATTAGGTATTGTATTTATGGCTTTTACGGTGCTTGGCATGAAGAACATTCCGGTGAAGAAGGTTTTTCATGCGGGACTGTGGGGCTGGTCTGTCTGTGCTGTGTTTCTGAGCATTTTTTCTTTTTTCCGGTTAGAACATACCATATACAGAGTACATTCTAAGATGGGGTTAGGGCATATTTTCCGTTGGAGTCTGGGATTTACCCATCCGAATATACTGCATATTACTTATCTGGCGCTTTGTGCATTTATTCTGTATGAATTAGGAGATAAGTATAAGTTTAAGCATTTCGTTTATCTGATGGCGGGCAATGTGCTTGTTTTCCTGTATTCTATCAGCTACACGGGATTCGGTATTGTGGCGGTTCTCTTGATGGGATGTCTGTATGTACAAATCAGACCAAGATTTTGTATGGTGGAGAAGATACTGGCAAATTTGATCCTGCCGGTGTGTCTGGTGCTTTCTTTTGTGCTGCCTTTTTATATCAATTATCATAGAATCAGCCCTTATATCCAGAAATTGAATTTTATGCTGAATACCAGAATATGGCTTGCGGAGCAGTTCTTAAAATCCGAGTATAGAAGCCTGTTCGGAGCAGATATTTCTAAAGTTGTGAATTCAACTATGACGATGGATAATTCTTATGTATGGGGATATATCAACTTTGGTTTGATTCCCTTCGTAATGATTATATTAGGATATTTTGCGTTGCTTTTTTATGATACACACAAGCAGAAGACAAGGGAGTTGGTAATTATTGTCTGTTTCCTGGGGGCAGGATGGACAGAGCCTCTTTTGTTTAATACTTCTTTTAAAAATATTACATTGGTTTTTCTGGGCGCATTTTTATTAATGCAAAAAGAAGGCGAAAAGGAATATTGTCTGTTCCCTAAGTGGCAAAAAAGAATTGTGGTTCCGTTTGCAGCCTTGCCGGATCATATGCTGTGTGTGGTGAAAGCTGTCTGGACATCACAGAAGAAGAGAATGATACTGCTTATGGCAGCAGGTGCTTTACTTGGCGTATTGCTGTGCGGTGTCATTCATGAAGAACCGACAGGATATGTGGTGCAGCGGTTTTATACAGACGGGTTGGAAGAAACATCCGTCTATTTAGAGAGCAAAGATGATCCTGCCTATGAAGGCTACAGGATCATGAATTATAAAGATGCCGACACCCCGATGCAGATTGTGTCAGGGAAAGCGGTGAAATTAGAGACAGTCAGATATTATGTGGGAAGTGTGATGATCGGTGGTCTGGCAGGAGCAGTGTTTGGAGTGATTTTTTGGAGCTGCTCAAATAGCCGGACAGCCGTGAAGCGGTATGCAAAGCAGAAGAAATCATAGGAATGCAGTAAATAATTGCCGTAACTGTTCGGAGTCATTGGCAATTCTGAATAGTTGCGGCTGAGAGATATTGATATGGGAAATATTTTATATAGGGAATGAGAATATGAATAAGGATCTGCAATACTGTAAAATTTTAAAAACAAATATTAACGTCACGGATATGGATCAGACGATCTCCTATATTACAGAGAATTTGGATCGCTTAAAAGGGGACTATATCTGTGTCTCCAATGTCCATACAACCGTGATGGCTTTTCGGGATCAGGAATATCGCAAGGTGCAGAATAGCGGTGCCATGGCATTGCCCGACGGACAGCCCTTGTCTATTGTCAGCCGCCATAGAGGATATGCGCAGGCGCAGAGGGTGCCGGGACCGGATCTGATGCCGGCGATTCTGAAACTCTCAGAAGAAAAGGGGTATAAGCATTATTTCTATGGCAGTACAGAGAAAACACTGGCAGAGCTAAAGAAAGTGATGCTTAAGAGATATCCGAAGCTGCAGATCGTGGGAATGTATTCTCCGCCGTTTCGTAAACTGACGGAAGAAGAGGATAAGGAAATTGTCAATCGGATCAATGAGAGCGGCGCTGATTTTATCTGGGTGGCATTGGGAGCGCCCAAGCAGGAGAATTGGATGTATGCGCATCAAAACCGGGTGAATGGGCTGATGATCGGTGTGGGAGCCGCTTTCGATTTTATTGCAGGAACCACGAAGCGTGCCCCGATGTGGATGCAGAAACTTTGCATGGAATGGGTGTACCGGATCATACAGGACCCGAAGCGGATGGCGCCCCGTTATCTCAATACAAATTTTGCTTTTTTGTATTATGTGCATAAAGAAAATCAGGCGATACGGAAGCGGAAAAAAGAAAATGTGCTTTCTGACGAAAAAAGGATTGTAGGAGAAAACACAGCGGGAAAGGTATCTTCCGAAAGAACTGCTGAGAGAAAAACAGTGGCGGTAAATGCCGCAGACGGGCAAAAAGAGCGGCTTCGGATTGCCATGATCGGTCATAAGAGAATCCCGTCGAGAGAGGGGGGCGTCGAGATCGTAGTGGAAGAGCTGGCAGTGCGTATGGCGGCTTTGGGACACAAGGTGGATGCTTACAACAGGTTCGGACATCATGTGTCCGGTAAGAAATACGATCAGGAATACGGCTGGAAAGGGCGGAAATATTATAAGGGAGTCAGAGTGTATATTGTCCCTACCTTTAAACGCAGCAGCCTGAATGCGATTGTATACTCTTTCTTTGCAACGATCAGGGCGCTGTTGGGCAATTATGATGTGCTGCATTATCATGCGGAAGGGCCTTGTGCCATGCTGTGGCTTCCCAGGCTGTTTGGCAGGAAAATCGTGGTGACGATTCACGGACTGGACTGGCAGAGAGCCAAATGGGGCAATTTTGCATCCTTTGTTATTAAGTTCGGTGAGAAGATGGCTGCCAAATATGCAGATGAAATCATTGTCTTATCCGAGAATGTGAAGCAGTATTTTGCAGATACTTACCATAGAGAGGTTACTTATATCCCCAATGGTGTTAACAGACCGGAAATATATCCGCCGAAGCTGATTACAGAGAAATACGGACTGGAAAAGGGCGGTTATTTTCTGTTCCTTGCCAGAATCGTGCCGGAAAAAGGGCTGCATTATCTGATTGAGGCATTTGAGAAGATTGCTACCGATAAAAAGCTGGTGATTGCCGGAGGCAATAGTCAGGCAGTAGAATATATGGAACAGATTCATAAGATGGCGGATAAAGATGATCGTATTATCATGACCGATTTTGTACAGGGGCAGATGCTGGAAGAACTGTATTCCAATGCTTATGCTTTTGTACTGCCCAGTGATGTGGAAGGTATGGCGCTTAGCCTTTTGGAGGCTATGAGTTACGGCAATTGCTGTCTTGTCAGTGATATTTGTGAGAACACAGAGGTGACGGAAGACAAGGCACTGGTTTTCCATAAGAGTGACGCGGCGGATCTGGGACGTCAGTTGGAATATATGCTGGCACATCCTGAGAAGGTGAAGGAGTATGCTGATCAAAGCGCTGATTTTATTTGTGGTAAGTATAACTGGGATGACGTGGTGGATCAGACGATAGAGTGTTACCGCATGTGCTGCCGGAGAGACAGGAAGAATATATGATATAGATGTATTATAAAATGATTTCCTGTCATACAGAATGGGGATTGATATGAAAATTTTAATGGTCAATAAATTTCTCTATCCCAATGGCGGATCGGAGACTTATATTTTTAAATTGGGCGAACAATTGCAGACAATGGGACATGAGGTACAGTATTTCGGTATGGAGCATGAGGGCAGGATCGTGGGAAACCACGCAGAGTGCTATACTTCCAATATGGATTTCCATTCGGGTAAGCTGCAGAAGCTGTTATATCCTTTTCGTATTATTTATTCCGGGGAAGCAAAGAAGAAGCTTACGATTGTGCTGAAGGATTTTAAGCCGGATGTAGTGCATCTGAACAATATCAATTTCCAACTGACACCTTCCGTGATCTATGCGGTGCGTAATTATGAAAAAAGATGCGGAAAGAGAATTAAAATTGTTTACACGGCGCATGACTATCAGTGGGTATGTCCGAATCATATGATGCGGATTCCGGCAACCGGTGATATCTGTTTTGCCTGTCGTGGCGGTAATTACATGCAGTGTACCAAGAATCGCTGTATTCATAATTCTAAAGCAAAGAGCCTGCTTGGGACAATCGAAGCGAAGTTCTATGACAAGCGTAAAACCTATGGCATGGTGGATGCCATTATCTGTCCAAGTGAATTTATGAAAAAACAGCTTGATACGAATCCTGTGTTGGCTGAGAAAACCATTATGCTGCATAATTTTATAGATGAAGTACCGGGCGATAAGGCGATTTCGCACCAAAACAATGAAGCTAAGACAGCTATGCGGGGGTGTGCCTGTCCAAAGAGTACAAAGGATTATGTAGTATATTTTGGGCGTTTTTCGGAGGAAAAAGGAACGAAAACATTACTGGAAGCCTGTAAGGCATTACCGCAGATTCCTTTTATTTTTGCGGGGACAGGGCCCTTGGAGGAGCAGGTAAATCAGGTCGGGAATGTAGAGAACCGGGGCTTTGTAACAGGAGATGCTCTGCGTAAGCTGATTGCGGAGGCAAGATTCAGCGTATATCCATCGGAATGGTATGAGAACTGTCCGTTTTCCATCATGGAATCCCAGATGTACGGCACTCCGGTGCTGGCTTCTGATTTAGGCGGCGCGCCGGAACTGGTGCAGGCAGGGATAACCGGAGAGCTTTTCAGAGGCGGTGATGTGGAAGAACTGACAGAGCGTATCCGTGAACTGTGGAATAACCCGGAATTATGCAGGAAATACAGCGAGAACTGTAAAGATATAAATTTTGACACAGTAGAAGTATATTGTGGTAAAATGTTAGAGATATACAGGAAATAGTATAAGGCGTTAGAGGCTGGAGGAAATATTTATTTAATATACCGTTGTATGTTTGAAAGAGTGACAATAATGGGAAGAGGAACAATATTATAAATATCAATAATATCAATTTATGGAGGACACAATATGGCACGTAGAACTTTATACGGAACTGTCATTGTAACATATAGATGTAATGCACGCTGTAACATGTGTGACTGCTTCAAAGATCCCACCAGACCGGAAGAAGAGATCACACTGGATGATATCAAGAAACTGCCGGAGATGGCATTTACCAATATTACAGGGGGGGAGCCTTTTATCAGGCAGGATATTCCTGATATTGTGCGGGAATTATACAAGAAATCTGACAGAATTGTCATTTCTACAAACGGCTACTTTACAGACCGTATTATTGCACTTTGCAAGCAGTTTCCGAAAGTGGGTATCCGTATCAGTATTGAGGGACTGCAGGAGACCAACGATAAGATCCGTGGTATTCCGGATGGCTTCAACAGGGGATATAATACACTCAAAACATTGGTGGAAATGGGACATCCTGATGTGGGATTCGGTATGACGGTGCAGGATATGAACTGCGAGGATTTAGTACCGCTTTACAACATCGCTAATGATATGGGAATGGAGTTTGCCACGGCAACACTTCACAACTCTTTCTATTTTCGTAAGACGGATAACAAGATTGATGATAAATATAAAGTAGCGCAGAACTTTGAGAAGCTGATTAACGAACTGTTAAAAAGTAAGTCACCCAAGAAATGGTTCCGGGCATATTTTAACCACGGACTGATCAATTATATTTACGGAAATAAGAGACTTTTACCCTGCGATATGTCCAGAAACGCCTTTTTCATTGACCCATTCTGTGATGTGATTCCCTGTAACGGTATGGAGAAGAAAGCTGTTATGGGTAATTTGAGGCAGCAGAGTTGGGACGAGCTGTGGAATTCCAAACAGGCAGAGGAAGTCCGTAAATGTGCAAGAAATTGTGACAGAAACTGCTGGATGATCGGAAGCGCTTCTCCGGCAATGCACAAGTATATCTGGGTACCCGGATGGTGGGTCATTAAACACAAGTTCTTAAAGGGCGGTAAGTACAGCCTGAAAGAGAATAAATATATTGACAAGTAAGTTGGGAGACCTATATGAGATTTTTGTATGTAGCCCCGCGCTATCATACCAATCAGATGGATATTATGAAAGGGCTGATAGAACATGGGCATGAAGTGTGTTTTATCAGCCATTATGCGGCTATTATAGAAGATTATTCCTATGTGACACCGATTGTGCTGGGATACTCGAAGCTTTATCAGTTCATAGACTGGCTGTATGTTAAGGTGATTCATAGGAAAGACCCCACAGCCATCGTCTTTAAAATCCAGCACGGATTCCCACCCATGCATAAACTTGGCAGAATTATTCGGGATTTTAAGCCGGATGTGGTGATCCTGCGTGAGAGGTCTGTGTACTCCATGGCGGCGTATCATATCTGTAAGAAGTATGGCTATCCCTGTATTTTGTATAACCAGAATCCGCTTTGGTCGGAACCCGTAAAGACGGACCTGCTTCATCGCATGGTAGACAAATTATCGCCCCAAATGCGTATCACGCCCGTCATGGGTGTTAAGAAGCCGGGAACTACGATCAAAGAGAACGATTATTTTGTGCCTTTTGTGATAGAACCTCAGAGAGCTCCGCAGGATAGGGATTATTTTGCAGATGATACGATACATATTCTCTGTATCGGTAAATACGAGATCAGAAAACATCACCTAATGCTGCTTCATGTGGCAGAACAGCTGCAGGATAAATATAAATTATATGTAACACTGGTGGGAGAAGCCACCAACCATTTCCAAAAGGAATACTGTGAGCAGGTAAGAGATTATGTGAAGGAACATCACATGGAGGATATGGTCACAGTGAAGACCAATGTGCCGCGCAGTAACATGGAACAGGAATATTTAGCGGCGGATGTGTATGTGATTCCCAGTACGTTGGAGATGGCATCGGTATCCCAATTAGAGGCGATGAGTTATTCTCTGCCCGTCATATGCAGCGATACCAACGGTACCGCCTGTTATGTGGAGAATGGTGTGACGGGATATCAGTTCAGGGACTGCGATCAGGAAGACCTGTTAGAGAAACTGGATGAAATGCTGTCAGACAAGAACCGCATGAAAGAAATGGGGGCGGCAGGGTACCGTGCTCTGACGGAGAAATATAATTTTGATAAGTATTTTGCATCGATTATGCAGATACGTGAAAAGTGTGAGAAAAACTTCTAGAGCTTGCACCAATGGGAGCTATGCTAAGAAGTTCTAAATCGCATACGAAAGAACGCAAAAACAGCGTTCTTCCCACGAAATTTATTCGTGGTTGGATTTGTTTGTGTTGAATAGTTACAATTTAAACGGAGGGAAAGGTGCGGACAGCATCTTATAGATGGGATTGAAGAGAAAAGTAAAAGATATTTTGGCGGCGATCGTTTATTTTCTGTATGAAAAAGGCATCCTGCACAATTCTATTAAAGTGCATACCATTGACGAGACCATTGATGAACTGTTGCATACGGAAAAGAGTATGGTGCGTTTCGGTGACGGTGAGATCGTTATGATTAAGGGTGTGGATCTGATGCTTCAGAAGGCGGCACCGGAAATTGCGGACGGGCTGGCGCAGATACTTGCCTATAATGAGGATGACCTGATGGTTACGATTCCCGGTATCTTCGATACCCTGTCGGATCACCGGCCCGCCAGCAGGCAGTTTTGGAGAGACCACTTGCTTTTTTGCCGTAAGACTTATGAGAAGTATTGTAATCCCAACCGAATATACGGGACGACTTTTGTGTCGCGGTGTTATTACTATCCATCGGATAGAACTCCCTGTGCAGGCTGGTTTGCCAAAATCAAGAAAATATGGGAGAATAAGAATATTGTTGTGGTGGAGGGAACGAAAACCCACAACGGTGTCGGCACAGATTTATTAAACAGTGCGGCAAGTATTGAGAGAATTATCTGCCCGCCCAAGGATGCCTACAGCGCGCTGCCTGAGATTATAAAGGCATGCGAGCAGTATGGGAAGGACAGGCTGTTTCTGCTGTCGGTGGGGGTGGCTGCGAAGTTCCTTGCGGTGGAGTTGTTTCAGAAGGGTTACCGGGTATTGGATATCGGTAATCTGGATTTGGAGTATGAGTGGTTTGTAAGAAAGACACCGGATAAGATGCCACTTGAGAAGCATGAAATAACGGGAGAGGCGGCAAACCGTAAGATGGCGCAGCAGGAAACGGCAGCGGAAATTGAGGTGCTGATTCCCGGAGGAGGTACGATGCGGCAGCCTGCTATGGGGTATATACAATATCTGGAACAGATACGGGTGTGGTTGTAGCATACGACCGGCTGGCGGAATTAGAAACAGAATGTTGTCAATGGGTAGAAGGATGCAGGGAGTATATGATAGACAGTAAGGAAGCCTATAGCAGATATTTAGAGCAGGATAAAATTGCGCTTGGCAGACGTATGGACAGGCACCCCCGGCTATTCGGGGATGAAATCTGGAAATATGAGAGACTGCTTCGCAAGGTGGAGTATTATTCAAATTGTAAAAGTGGTCCGGTAAGCAGACTGATCTGTAAATTTTATTCTTTTAGATTTCACAGGCTGGGGGTAAAGCTTGGCTTTACCATATCGCCCAATGTATTTGAAGAGGGGCTGGCGATTCCCCACTATGGTACAATTGTGGTACATGGCAATGCGAAGGTGGGAAAGAACTGCCGTTTGCAGGAAGGCGTGACCATAGGTGCAACGAACGGAAGCCATGAGGCGGCAAGAATTGGAAGCAATTGCTATTTTGGCAGCGGCGCCAAGGTGATCGGAGCCGTGACGATAGCCGATGATGTAGCAGTGGGCGCGAACGCTGTAATAACGAAGGATATTACAGAGGCGGGGACTACCTGGGCAGGAGCACCAGCCAGAAAGATTAGCGACAGGGATTCACACAGTAATCTTTGTCAGGATTTGTTTGAGTGACCAATATTGTGCAAAACAGGACAGAAAGATAATATGAGGAGCAGCTCACATATGAGTAAACAGAAAGAGACAAAGCAGGCAGGTATGCTTTCCAAATTGGCATATATTTTTGATAAAAGAGATAAGTGGAAGATAACGGTATTGCTGGTGGCGGTAGTTATCGGCAGCTTCTTAGAACTTCTGGGCGTTACCATTTTTATGCCTTTTATCAATATCATATCCGACCAGAGTAGCATACAGAAAACATGGTATCTGAGATGGATGTACGAGACGTTGCATTTTAGAAATCCGAAGAGTTTTCTGCTGGCTATTTCGGCAGGTATTATTGTTGTATATATTGTGAAAAATGCTTATCTGATTCTGGAGAGAAATTATATTTTCAAATTCTCATACAATACGCAGATGAAGCTGTCTACGAAGCTGTTAGATACGTACATGAAAGAGCCGTATACCTTCCATCTGAATAAAAATATAGCCACGCTGCAAAGAAGCCTGTATGAAGATACTTCGAGGTTTATGCAGGTGGTGCTGTATTCCTTAGAACTTGTGGCAGAGCTGGCAGTCTGCATCGTGTTGGTGCTGTATCTTCTGACGGTCAGCAAATCCATAACGGTTATTGTGTTCGGACTCCTGGTAGTGTGTGTAGGAGCATTTCTAATGCTGACGAGAAAATACAGCAGGAGACTGGGACAGCAGAATCAAGGCTATGAAGGCAAAATTTTTCAATGGATGAACCAGTCGATAGGTGGTATCAAGGAAATTAAAATATTAGAACGGGAAAGCTATTTTACGGATGCGTTTCAGAGTTATTTTAAAAAGTTTGCGAGAGGCTTACAGGTGGCAAGAACTATTTCTATTCTGCCCAAATACGTGGTAGAGGCAGTAGCTATGTCGGGACTTATGGTTGCAATTGCCGTTAAACTGTTATTCGGCGAGGCAGATATGACGTATTATCTGCCCCAGCTTACCGCATTTGCCGTGGCGGCAATGCGGCTGATGCCCAGTGTGGGACGAATTAACGAGCACGCTACGAATATGCTTTATGCGCTGCCATCGGTAGATTTGGTATATCATGATTTGACGGAAATTGCGGATTATATTGAGCAGCAGGATAAGGAGATAAAAGAAGACTGGACCCTGCACGATGCGATCAGGGTGCAGGATGTAACCTACTATTACCCGGATACGGATGAGCCGGTTATCGACGGTGCCAATTTTGTAATTGAGAAAGGCAAAACGGCGGCCTTTATCGGTGCCTCCGGTGCGGGTAAGACAACTATGGTGGATATTATTCTGGGACTTTTGGTGCCGCAGAAGGGTGTTGTAATGGCAGATGATATTAATGTGCATGTAAAGCCTAAGACTTTCCATGCACAAGTGGGGTATATTCCGCAGGTGATTTATCTGTCCGATGATACCATACGCAATAATATAGCCTTCGGCGTTAAGAAGGCTGATATTGACGAACAGGCGGTGCTGGCTGCCGTGAAGCAGGCGCAGCTGACAGAGTTTATCGACAGCCTGCCCCACGGACTGGATACGATTGTGGGGGACAGAGGTGTCAGATTATCCGGCGGACAGAGACAGCGTATCGGTATTGCCAGGGCACTTTATCATGACCCGGAGATATTGGTACTTGACGAAGCTACTTCGGCACTGGATAATGAAACCGAGTCTGCGGTTATGGAAGCTATCGACAATTTACAGGGGACGAAGACAATGATTATCATTGCCCACAGGCTGACAACGATTCGGAATGTAGATGTCATCTATGAAGTAGGGGATGGCAAGGTTACAGAGAAGAGCAAGGCAGAGGTGTTTGACGCGAATTGACGGCAGGCTTTCAGAACGTCTGAAAAGAGAGAAGACCGGAAACTGAGGCAATGCGGCAGCCGGTTATCTTAGAAAGAACAGGATTATAATATGCAAGAGCAGAAAGCCAGAAACATTCTTGGAATGCAACTGAACAAGAGGGCGGCAGACAGGTTATTTTACCTGTCTCTTGTCATGCTTGCGCTTTTTTTGTTCTTGTTCACAGGATCAGGGGAACCGGTGTTGTTTGATGACAGCGGTGCTTATCTGACCATTGACAGGATAGAGGGGGTTATGCCCGTTTATCCGTTATTTCTGCTTATTAATCAATATTTGTTCGGTAATGACAGCTATCTGCAAATTGTCATTGTGGAACAGGCGATTTTAGCGGTTGTCTGTATAGTTGTTTTTGTGAAAGTTATTAAGGATACTTTTTTCCTGCGTTATTTGGAAGCGTATGTGGTCTTTGTACTGGCATTACTCCCTTTTATGACGGATATGCCGCAGGCTATGTCCACACAGGAGATCTTGACGGAAGGGATTGCCTATGCACTTTTCTATATATTTGCTATTATGCTCTTAAAGGCCGTTTGGACGAAGCGTTTTGTGTGGATAGCAGGGGCATTTGCGATGACCTTTGTGTTAGCGATGGTGCGCTCACAGTTGCAGATACTGTTTGGTGTGTGCGGTATCGTATTTCTGTATGTGTTGTGCTGTGTAAGAAAGGGAACAGGCAGGTGGAATCTGCTGCTTCGCATTGTAGCAGGAGGATTAGGCTGTCTGATTATTATGCTGGCAGGTGTTGTCCTGACATCCCGTACTGCTTCCTCATATAAAACAATGATTCGGGATAATGAGAAGTTCTATGCATTTGCCATGAAAATACAGCAGCCTGATGCATATGAGGATTATCTGGAAGAGAAAGAATTGTTGGAGACACGTCCTAAAGAAGAGTTAGAATGGAATGTGGGAGAGATAGACTGGAACGATGCTCCGGAAGGGAAACTTGTGACAAGACCGTTTACTGCCAGTCAGTATGTGAGCCTCGTCTTCTCCAGAGGTATGTATGAGGCAGATAAAGAAGATGCGGCACTTTTTGAAAATGAGATATTACGGGAGCTTTTCTTAGAGTTATATGAAGCTGCCGATGCCGAAAAGCAGCGGTATGTTTATGCACAGAAAGGCTTGTGGATGTGGAAAGATATCGTCGGTGGAATCGGTATGGTCGGAAAGACCTGTCTTGCCGTTCCTTCGGAGTATTATGTGACATATCATCCAGAGATTATTCTGTCGGATGATTTCAGCGATATCCGCAACGCACATTTGCAGGAAATTGGCATGACACTTCTTGAGGCGCACTGGGGAAGATTTCTGTATCATACACTAATGTTGCTTCCTTCTGCGTTTATCTGTACAGTATTTTTTCAGGTGGCACCGCTGTACGGTTTGTGTCATCTGATAACCTTGTTCCTCTATGTATCTGCAATCGTTCTTATGATTTGGGGGTATGCAGACAAGAAGGCTGATAATAGATATGGAGAATTCATGGCATTTGTTCTCGGCACGAATGTGGTTATGGTGCTTATCATTTCCCTCATCTTTTTCGGACAGCAAAGATATCTGGTCTACAATTTCGGCATTTTCTATATAGCATATGGTTTACTCTTATGGGAGTTATGGAAGTGCCGTATTCGTGACTGGGCGGTGGGAAAGTATAATGCATGTAAAGCAAATAGAAACAATTGATAGTAATAAAGTGATGATATGTGAAGATAGAGTGTTGAACCGGCAAAACGGGAACAAGGAATAGTATAAGAGTAAGGATTGCGTTTATGAAACAGGATAAAAAGGTATTGATTATTATTCCTGCCTATAATGAGGCGGAAAATATAGAACATGTAGTCGGTCATATGATGGAAGAAGCACCGCAGTATGATTATCTGGTAGTCAATGACGGGTCTACTGACAATACACTGGAATTATGCCGGAGAGGCAATTTTCACTATCTGGATTTGTCTATCAATATGGGCATCGGCGGGGCCGTGCAGGCGGGCTATGTCTATGCTTACAAGAATGATTATGATATTGCAGTGCAGATGGACGGTGACGGACAGCACGACATAGCTTATCTGAATGATATGTTACAGCCTATTTTGGAAAAAAAAGCGGATGTGGTAATCGGTTCCCGTTTTCTTAAGAAAGAAGGGTTTCAATCCTCAGCAGGCAGACGAATGGGCATTAATATTCTGAGTGGTTTAATCCGGCTGACGACAGGGCAGAGAATTATGGATGTGACAAGCGGTTACCGTGCCGTAAATCGTATGTTTATCGATATTTACAGTAAAGATTATCCGACGGATTATCCGGAACCGGAGGCTATTGTGGCGGCAATCATGCACAGGGGAAGGGTGAAAGAGGTGCCCGTACAGATGAAAGCCAGAGAGGGCGGGAGCAGCTCTATTACCTTTAAAAAATCCATTTATTATATGATAAAAGTGACATTGGCAATATTTATATGCCGTTTAAGTTACGGGGTTCGCAGAGCACCGAAACCGGAAGAATAATTAGTGAGAGGAGTGCAGGGCATGATACCTTCTACCCTAAGGATTACACTGATAGCAGCAGTAATCTGTTATTTTATTATAATTTTATATTTTCTGAAACAGCGTGCGCTGAATTTGAAATATACCCTGTTGTGGCTGTTAGCCGGTGCTGTTATGGGAATCCTTGTGATAGTACCGGAATTGCTTACTGCGATTATTCATATATTCGGTATTCAGGATAATATGAACGGTTTGTTTATTTTCTGTATTGGATTTATTATTATGATTTTGTTATCGTTGACGTCCATAGCTTCCAGACAGAATCGCAAGATCAGAACCTTAACACAGGAACTGGCAATACTTGATAAGCGGCTGAGAGAGTTAGAAACTGTCGTAGGAGAGTATAAAGGAGCAGACAGATAAAACTGGAGAAATAGATTTATGGTTCATGTAAGAAAAAAAGGAGATTATCGCATCCTCCTTTTAATACCGTTATTGGCTATATTAGTGGGATTATTATATGAAAAAGAGCAAGTTTTGGATGTACAGAGCGATTGTATTGAGAGTTTGTCTTTTGAGGTAAAAGAAGGTGCGGCAGAAGAAACAATTATTCCCTTTTACAGTCAGAAGGATAATATGTTTTATCTGTTCCTTCCTTCTTATGCAGATACATCAAATGTGAGGATATATTTTGAAGGGGCGGAAAAGATAACATTTGAAGAAGCGGGAGAAAGTCATGAACTGAAAAAGGGTATGACTATGCAAAATCTCCAATTAGACAAAGTATATCAGACTGCGTTTGTGAAGAACTCGCAAACTGAAAGAGAAACGCAGTTTATGATGATGCGTTCCGCTTTTCTGCCGACGCTTTTTATTCAGACGCAGTCAGGTACGATGGAGACGGTAGATACCGATAAATCCTATCAGGAACCGGGGAATTATGTTCTGATGGATGCTGAAGGAGCACTTGTATACGCGGATAATTTAGATCATATTACCGGAAGGGGTAATTCCACGTGGAAATATCCCAAGAAGTCCTATAGCATTAAACTTGCAAATCCGGCAGATCTGCTTGGAATGGGAAGTGCCCGGGCTTGGATATTGCTGAGTAATGTGGAAGATATTACTTATCTGAGAAATAAAATCACCTATGACATGGCAGTCTCGGCAGGAATGACCGGGGCACCGGAGTCGAGGTACATAGATTTGTATATCAATAATGAATACAATGGAATGTATCTTCTTTGTGAGAAGATTGAACCGGGAGAGAACAGGATTCCGATGACGGATCTGGGGCTTGAAAATAAGAAGCTCAATAAAGAAATACAGCTTTCGGAATCGGTCTATACGGAGCGGAGCAAGGGCGTATATCTGGAAAAGAATCCTAAGGATATATCCGGCGGTTATATTATAGAACGGGACGAATATTCGAAATACACGGAAGAAATCAGCGGGTTCCAATCTTCACTGCTGGGAGATTTATATGTAATCAAAAGCCCTGAGTATGCATCGGCGGAGGAAGTGGCTTATATCAGTGGTCTGTTTGCTGAGATGGAAGAAGCGATTGTTGCACAGAACGGTGTTAATCAGGATACCGGAGAAAGCTATCTGCATTATATTGACTTACAATCCTTTGCGCAGAAATACATGATAGAGGAAATCTGCAAAAATAACGGTGGGGGAGCGACCAGCTCTTATTTCTATAAACCGGAAGATGCGGTCAGCACCAAAATATTTGGGGGGCCGGTCTGGGATTATGATAAGGCATACGGAGCGGTGGACGGCATCAATGACAGCAGACGGGATCTGTGTTATTTAACACAGCGTAATGAAGGTACTACATTATTCTGGTATCTGAATCAGCAGCCTGAATTTAAGGAAGCAGTAAGTGAATGTTATGAAAAGTTCTTTGCAGACTATCTTACAGAGGTACTTAATGAGAAAATCGAAGAGTATATGTCTCAGATGCACTGTTCGGCGGATATGGATGTAATCAGATGGCAGGAGATCTATGGGATACCCGAACCGTATGAAAAGAGAGTCAGTGTGATTACAGATTTTATCACAGAGAGGAAAGCATTTCTGGACGAAGTATGGTTACAGGATGCGGAAGTGTGTACTGTTCACTTTGTGGCACCGGAATGGTACCGCGACACTTATATGAGTGCCGTTAAAGGCGAATGCCTGACAGCAATACCGATGCAGGAAAAAGGGCAGGAGTCAAACGGCAGGATTTTTGAAGGCTGGTATACGGAAAGCGGGGAAGAATTTGATATGGCACAGCCGTTATATGAGGATGTGACGGTGTATGCAAAGAGTCATGAGGTGTCTGACCGGGAAGAATGATCTGCCGTATATTTGATATTTGTGCCGGACACTGGAATAAACCGTTTAGAATGGATGATTGAATATGCTTACAATTGCAATAGATTTATTATGGCTCCGGCCGAAAAAGGTCGGAGGAACAGAATTTTATATCAGGAATTTATTGGATGGCTTCTTACAACTTAAGGAGCCTTTTCACCTTTTTTTACTGGTATCGCAGGATAATAAGGAATCGCTGGAACACTATGCGGAGGATGAACGGATTACCCTGTTGGAGACAAAAGTGGTATCTGCCAATATTGCAGGAAGAATCCTATGGCAGTTCTTCTGTCAGAACAGATTCCTTCGTAAGCATGGAATCCGAAAATGTTTTATTCCGGTATATTGCAGACCTCTATTTAACGGCGGTATCACCTATGTGAATGTAATCCATGATCTGCAGGCGGCGCATTACCCGGAGTACCACCCCTTTCATGAGATTGCATATTCCAAGCTTTGCTGGTGGCTGGATATTCATTTTTCGAAACATATTGTGGCAATTTCAGACTGGGTAAGGGACGATATCATGAAAAGATATCATGTAAAGCCGGAGAAAATAACTACGATCTATAATCCCATTACGGTCAACCAGGACGAGGCAGCTTCTTTTGAACAATTGTCAGAAAAGTACAGTATACAGGAAAAAGAGTATTATTATACGGTGGCACAGTTGATTCCTCATAAAAATTTGAATACGCTCATAGAGGTTATGAATCAGATCAAGGAGCAAAAGATTGCTTTGCCGCGGAAACTGTTGATCTCTGGTGTGAATGGAGAAAGCCGCAGGAAACTGGAGGAGCAGATTCGCGACAGGGGTTTGGAGCAGGAAGTGTGTCTGACAGGTTTCGTGGAGAATGACGAGAGAAATGCGCTGTATCAATACAGCAGAGCATTCCTGTTTCCCAGTGTCTTTGAAGGGTTTGGTATGCCGCCGGTGGAGGCGATGCTTTTTGGAACGATTGTAATTGCAACCGATAAGACTTGTATTCCTGAGGTAACCCAGGGGAAAGCTAACTATGTGAAGGACCCTTACGATGTGGAAGAATGGATTCGGGTGATGCGTAATCCGGTGGATCGAATCGGGGAAGTTGATTTTAGTGTGTATGATCAGATGAAGCTGACAAGGAAGTATTATACTCTGCTGGTAAAAATGTTGGGAGATTAGGGGTAAGAAGGATTATTCCGGTATGAAGGATCGGTGTTACGCAATTATTTGTGCCTTGCGCAATGTATGCGGAGCATATATGTAAATTTGCAGGCTTGGCAAGAATGGGGTACTAATGTGGAAAAACTTGCAGTTATTTTAGTGAATTACAACGGAAAACAATATAATGAGGCGTGCATCGAGTCTCTTCTGGCTAATCAGACTTCTTTTGAACAGAAGATTATCGTGGTAGATAATGCGTCAAAGGATGATTCTATTCGGGTTTTGAAGGAGCGTTACGGAACTGATACGAGGGTAGAGCTGATAGCCTTGGAGGACAACTATGGTTTTTCTTATGCCAATAACGTAGGAATAAGAAAAGCGATGGCTGAGGGAGCAGATTATGTTTTGCTTCTGAATAATGATACGGAGATTTCAGAGGATATGCTTACGCAGTTAGAAGCGTGTGCCAAAAGGCATCCTGACAGCATGATTGCACCGAAGATTTATTACAGTGACCACAGGGATGTGATCTGGTCTGCGGGAGGAAAGGTATCGCCTATGATTCGGAAAGTAAGCCATATCGGCATAGACCAGGTAGACAGAGGGCAGTTTGAAGAAGAGATAGAGATTGGTTTCGCTACGGGATGTGCCTTGCTGATTCCGCGAGGCGTAATAGAACAGGCGGGGTTGTTAGATGAGGATTTTTTCCTATATTACGAGGATACAGAATACAGCCTTCGTCTCGCAAAGATGGGGATTCCTATTTATTTTTGTCCGAAGGCGGTCATGTACCACAAGGTGGGCGCCAGCTCCAAAGGGGCGGACAGTCCCTTATGTGCTTATTATATTGCCCGCAACTGGCTGATATGTAATAAGAAGCATCTGAGGGGAAGATATCTTTTGTTCTTAGTTTATTATGTGATAAACAGATCAGTCTGCTGCCTGTTTTGGCTGGCACATGGAAAAGCTGTGCTGGTGCAAGCTACCTGGCGGGGAATACGGGATTTTCAACAGAGCAGGTATGGCAAATCGAGGTACTATGGATGAGGGAAAGGTTTGGGCATTGTAAGTGTTATTTAATAGTATAGAGTATTTGATCTTTTTTCCGTTGGTGGTGTTGATATATTATGTGATACCTAAGAAATACAGATATATATGGCTGTTATTGGCGAGTTATTATTTTTATATGTGCTGGAGTCCGGAGTATGCCATATTAATCGCGCTCTCCACTGTTATTACATATTTGAGTGGTCTAGGTCTTGATAAGGCAAAAATACCCGGAGGGTATAGGGCAACATTAGCCAAAATGATAGTAATACTGAGCTGTGTGAGCAATCTATCTATTTTATTTTTTTATAAGTATTTCCAGTGGATGATAGATAACATAAACAACATATTTCATAGTTCTTTGTCTATTCCTTTCAGCATTCTCTTACCGGTTGGAATATCTTTTTATACGTTCCAGGCATTAAGTTACACAATAGATGTGTATAGAGGGGAAATAGAGGCAGAAAAAAATATAATTCGGTATGCATTGTTTGTATCCTTTTTCCCTCAGCTTGTGGCGGGACCTATTGAACGATCGGCTAACTTGCTTACCCAGATAGATGAAATACATGAAAAAAGGTTTGACTACCAGAATGTGCGAAGCGGGTTATGCCTGATGATATATGGTATGTTTTTGAAGCTTGTTATTTCCGATAGAGCTGCCATCTATGTGGATAATGTTTTCGATCATTACAGCCAGTGTGGATTTTTAGAGCTGGCTTTAGCAGCTGTTATGTTTGCAATTCAGATATTGTGTGATTTTAATGGTTATAGTACGATTGCCAAGGGAAGTGCTAAAGTTTTAAATATAGATCTCATGGACAATTTTAAACAGCCTTATCTCGCGACGTCTATTAAACAGTTTTGGAGAAGATGGCATATCTCTCTGACATCATGGTTTACGGATTATCTTTATAAACCGCTTGGAGGAAGCAGAAAAGGAATTATGCGTAAAATGCTGAATACCATGATCGTATTCGGAGTGAGTGGATTATGGCATGGTGCCAGTTGGCATTATGTTGCGTGGGGCATCTTACATGGGATTTTTCAGAATATAGGAACAGTTTTTGATAGGTTTTGCAATAAAAATCAGGTTAGAGAAATGACGATTTTGGGAAAAATTGCTCGGATTGTAATAACCTTTATGATTACAGATATTGCATGGGTATTTTTCAGGGCTGAGTCATGCAGTCAAGCGATAGGATTTTTTAGACAAATGTTTATTTCTTTCAGGGAACAATCATTGCTGGAATTTGGTCTTCGAATACATGATTGGGTGATATTAGGGATGGCGGTGGCGCTTCTTCTGATTGTGGATATTATGCATGAAAACGGCATAAGATTTCGGGAAAAGATATTTGCCATGCCTATTTATTTTAGATGGAGCGTTTATATGCTTGCTGTTTGGGGAGTCTTAATATTTGGCATATACGGAGTAGAATATGATGCAAGTCAATTTATTTATTTCCAATTTTAGAAAATATAAAGATACTATTATATTTGCTGGCTTGGCAGTCTTATTTGTGATTTTATTTGGAGCCACTAACCGACTGTTTTCTTATTTTGCTATGGATGATGTTTCTTCTTATACAAGAATCACTATGCATGAATTATATGGACAGGATGAAAATATTGATATTTTGTTTTTGGGGTCATCTCATTGTTATAGAGCGCTGAATCCTGAAATTACGGATTCGATATTTGAAGAAAATACTTTTAATGGCGGTACATCCGCCCAGTGTTTAGACGGAAGTTATGCTATACTGGTGGAAGCGGATAAAAAGAATGATTTGAAAACGGTATATTTAGAAATGTATTATGGAGTGCAGGGTAACGAATATAAAAAGAGAACCGAAATGACATCCACTTATGCTATCAGTGATTATATGCGGCCATCTGTCAATAAATTTTGTTATCTCATTAATGCAAGTGATAAAGAATATTGGATGAATGGATTTATGCCCGCAGTCAGAAACAGAAATCAGTTGATGGAGAAAGGTTACTTAAAAGATATCTTGATGAAGAAGAGCCAGGCTTCTTATAAAAATTATGAATATCCGGCAAAAAATAACGAAAGATATCAGGGAAAGGGATATGTTGCGCGTTACTTTTCTATTGAAAATAACGGATTCAGTCATGAAGGAGGATGGACTGGTATTTCGGAACAGAAATTCACCAATGATGATATAAAGTCTATTAAAAATATTATAGATTATTGCGAGAAACATCAGATTGAACTTGTATTATTTGTTTCACCAATGCCTGATTACTTACTTACGGGAACCGGAAACTACGATAATTACATTAATCAGGTTGAAAAGATTGCGGATGAGCATGGAATAAAATATTATGATTTCAATCTGCTCAAAGAACAATATTTTCCGAACCAAAGTACTTATTTTGCAGATACCGATCATTTGAATGTTTATGGTGCGAAGAAATTCAGCGAGTTGTTCGCAATGTTTTTTACAGGGAAATTATCGAAAGAAGAGATGTTTTATGCTAGCTATGAAGAAAAAATGAAAAATACACCTGCACAGGTCTATGGAATTGTTTATGATATAGAAGAGAGTGAGGAAGAAAAGGAAATCAGTATCATACCTATATGCAATAAAAATCCTGATATTTATTGTACAATTTATAAAAAGGCATACAATTCAGAAAAATATACAGAAATAGAGACGTTAACAGTATTACAGAATGTTACTGTACCTGTAGATGAGAAAGGAGAACTTTGTATATATTTCTATAGTGACCCTCGTGGAGAAAATATGACAAATGAAATTCATATCAACTATTAAACGAGCAGAGTGTTGCGTTTGCATTGACAAAGGGAGTGTGCTATTATGAAAAAAGGTTATTATATCCATTTCCAGGGGCGGGAGTCTATTGGAGTCAGTAAGAAGATTGACATGCAGTTAGAGGAATTTGAGAAGTTCTTTGATATGCAGGAATTAGAAATTAAAACACCTGTCAGATCTTTACCGGAGCGGGTTCTGGGACTGTTTCCTACGATGTCAATCAAGAGAGATTATGAAGAGGCTCTTAAGCAGTTAGATCATCCTGATTTTCTCTATATCAGGAGAACAGTTGCTGATCGGGCATATTTGCGTTTTTGGAAGAAAGTTAAAGAAAGATATCCTGACTGCAAGATTATTATAGAGATATTTTCCTATCCTTATGACAAGGATGATTTCGGGAAATGGAATGCATGGCCGTTTTATCTGAAAGAGCTGATCTATCGTCCGAAATTAAAACGGTACGTGGATCGGTTTGTAACTTATACAGAGGATGAAGAAATCTTCGGGATTCCTACGATACGGTCTGTCAATGGCATTCATGTGGACCGCGTGAAACAGATAGCGGGGCATTTTACAGACAATCAGATTAATCTGATCGCAGTGGCATTTATGCAGAGACACCACGGCTATGAGCGTATCATAGAGGGGCTGCATCAGTATTATAGTGAAAATCCGCAGCCGGAGTATCAGGTCAATATGCATCTGGTGGGCGATGGCCCTGAGAAGCCGTTTTATCAGGAATTGGTACAGAAATACAGGCTTGAGAATTTTGTGAAATTCTATCCGACCATGTCAGGACAGGAGTTGGATGCATTATACGACAGTTGTGATATCGCGCTTGCTTCTTTTGGAATGTATAAGGCAGGATTTCATGGCAAGATGAGTGCTTTAAAGACAAGGGAATGTCTGGCGAAGGGGATGCCTATGCTTACCGGGTGTCCAATTGATGTATTGGATGATACGTACCCTTATGCGAAACTTTTTCCCAACAACGGAAGCGTGGTTGACACGGATGAGATTGTTGCCTTTTATAAGAAAATTCGGGGTATGACGGCGGACAAGCAGGAAATGGCTGACCGTATCAGACAGTTTGCGGCTGAGCATGTCAGTATGGAAGCTGCCATGAAGCCGATTATTGAGTATATAGTGTGAGAAGACTTTTACGTTTGCAGAACAGATATGGTTCTGGGGACAAGGAAGCGCAGGAAAGGCATAGAATATAATGATTACACATATTGTGGGCAACCGCCCCCAGTTTATTAAATTAGCACCGTTGTACCGTGCCCTTAACCAGGCAGGCTGTGTGCAGAATATTATCCATAGCGGACAGCATTATGATGAGAATATGTCAGATGTATTTTTTCAGGAATTAGGCATACCGAACCCTTATGTGAATCTGATGGCAGGCGGTGGCAGCCATGCACAGATGACGGCTAAGGCAATGCTGGGTCTGGAAGAAGAACTGTTAGATAAAAAGCCGAGTCTTGTAATTCTCTATGGTGATACGAATACTACGTTAGCCGGTGCTGTTGTGGCATCTAAACTGTGTATTCCGATTGCGCATGTGGAAGCAGGCCCAAGAGTGCATTGCAAGGCGAATCCTGAAGAATGCAACCGGATTGCCACAGATCATCTGTCTGATATTCTTTTCTGTCCGGATCAGATATCCATGCAGAATCTGCAAAAGGAAGGATTAGGTGATCGGGCATATATGACGGGTGACATCATGTATGATACCTATCTGTCGATTGCGGAGAAAACCGCACAGGATGCATCACAGGAAGAAATTATCGTGATGACCTGGCACAGACAGGAAAACACTTCCGGTAAAGAGCGGATGGAGAGTATTTTAAATCTGGTACAGCAATTGGGTGATAAGGTAGTCTGCCCGCTGCATCCCCGTACCAGAAAGTGTCTGACGGAATACGGATTGATGGAGAAAGCAGAAGCGATTCCTAATTTTGAGATCATAGATCCGGTGGGGTATATGGATATGGTTGCACTGATGCAGAGAGCGAAGCTGATCCTGACGGATTCAGGCGGCGTGTCCAAAGAGTCTTCTTATGCGGGAGCTAAATGCCTGTTTATGCTTGACTTGGATGTATGGGAAGATCTGGTGCGGGATGACTGGATTCATAAGGTTGATCCGCAGGATCAGACAAGGGTAGAAGAGGCGCTTGCGTTTGCAAGACGGGCGAAACACGTACCGCAGGCAGACAGACCGAAGTATTATGGAGACGGTCACGCGGCAGCTAAGATGGTGCAGGCATTGCAGGAGAAAAATTTAATTTAGTAAATATAATGATGCCGATCAGACAAGAAACACTTTCTGCAGAAAGCAGGAAAGTGATTGGAAATAAGACAGATACAGCGGCGGAAATGAGAAAACGCATGACTGCATGAAATCAAGGAAAGAGTGAAAAACATATGAAATATGCACTAATCGGATGTGGAAGAATTTCACCGAATCATATCGTAGCGGCACAGAAAAATAATTTGGAGATCGTAGCGATCTGTGACTTGGAACAGCATAATATGAGAGACAAGGTAGTAAAGTTCAGACTTCCGTCTACGGTCAAATGCTACACGGATTATAAAGAAATGCTGATCAATGAAAAGCCGGAGCTTGTTGCTATAGCAACGGAAAGTGGAAAGCATGCGCAGATAGCCGTTGACTGTATGACGATCGGACATGCCAATCTCATCATTGAGAAGCCAATTGCGCTGTCTCTGGCGGATGCGGACCGGATTATCGAAACGGCGACAAAAGAGAATTTGAAAGTTTGCGCCTGTCATCAGAACCGTTTTAACAAGTCAATTCAAAAGATCCGGGAAGCGGTTGAGATGGAACGCTTCGGCAGAATGTTCCATGGTACGGCGCATATCAGATGGGCGAGAGATTATGAATATTATTCCAGGGCCAAATGGCGCGGCACATGGGAGCAGGACGGCGGTGCACTGATGAATCAGTGTATTCATAATATAGACCTGCTGCGCTGGATGATGGGAGACGAAATAGACTGTGTCGTAGGCATGACTGACAGGCTGAAACACAATTATATAGAAGCAGAAGATTTAGGCATTGCCCTGATTAAATTTAAGAATGGCGCCTATGGCATTATAGAAGGAACAACCAATGTGTACCCGTCCAATTTGGAAGAGACATTGTATCTGTTTGGGGAAAAAGGAACGGTGAAAGCGGGCGGCAGTTCCGTCAATGTCATAGAGGAGTGGCGGTTTGCAGATGTGCTGGATGATCCTGAGGAGGTTAAAGCGCAGTTCCATGAGAATCCCCCTAATGTGTACGGCTATGGACATACACCGCTGTATGCCGATGTGATTGAAGCGATTGAGAATGACAGAGCACCTTATGTGGATGCGGAAGCGGGCAAGAGAGCTTTGGAGTTAGTGCTTGCGATTTATCAGTCTGCGGCAACAGGGGAAGTAGTGAAGCTGCCTATGGATAGCTGTGCAACGACAGATTTTAAAGGCAGATTCTAGGAAAGGCATGGTGTTTGATATGTCTTATTTTGTACATGAGAGCAGTTATATAGACGATGATGTAATAATAGGAGACGGTACTAAAATATGGCATTTCTGTCATGTACAGTCCGAAGCGGTGATAGGCAAAGATTGTTCCCTTGGGCAGAATGTTAATATTTCTAATCGGGTTGTGATCGGGGACCGGGTCAAGATTCAAAACAATGTATCCGTATATGAAGGCGTTGAATTAGAAGACGGCGTATTCTGTGGTCCATCCTGTGTTTTTACCAATGATCTGACTCCGAGAGCGGAATTCCCCAAGGGGCATGAAAATTATAAAAAAACTATTATCAGACGCGGAGCAAGCATCGGTGCCAATGCTACTGTGGTGTGCGGACATGAAGTGGGAGAATATGCCATGATAGCGGCAGGCGCGGTCGTGACAAAGAATGTCCCTCCCCATGCGCTGATGGCAGGGATACCGGCTGCAAGGATCGGCTGGGTATGCAAGTGTGGCAGCGTATTAACTGAGGAATTGAAATGCCCGATATGCGGACTAAATTATGAGGGCAAAGTTTGTAATAAAGAATAAGAAGAGTAATTACAGAGTCGTATTTTGCGGGAGAGAAGTGAGCGATACGATGATGTGGTAATAGGGAGACAGTATCGGGATATGGAATTTCGTGATTTGAAGGAACAGTATAAACAGAATAAACAAGCAATAGACTGCGCGATTGCCGGGGTATTAGACAGTACGCATTTTATCAGCGGCCCGCAGGTGGAGGAATTGGAGAAGAAGCTTGCAGGATATGTAGGTGTAAAGCATTGTATTAGTTGCGGAAACGGGACAGACGCACTTCTGCTTGCTCTGATGGCATGGAATATCGGAGCTGGGGATCTAGTGTTCGTTCCGGATTTTACTTTCTTTTCTTCCGCAGAGGTGATTGCTACCGTGGGAGCGACTCCTGTCTTTGTGGATGTTGATTATGATACATTTAATATGGATGTGGAAAGCTTGAAACGCGCGATTGCGGCAGTTGATGAACAGGACCGGCACCGCATGAAAGCGGTTATCGCGGTTGATTTATTCGGACAGCCGGCAAGACTGGATGAAATTAAGGCAGTTGCTTCAGATAATGGTATGCTTCTGCTGGAAGACGGCGCACAGGGCTTTGGCGGAGAATTGAATGGAAAGAAAGCGTGCAGCTTCGGGGATATCTCGATTACTTCCTTCTTCCCGGCGAAACCGCTTGGATGCTACGGAGATGGCGGCGCTGTCTTTACAGACAATGATAGCTGGGCAGAACTGATAAGGTCCCTGCGGGTGCATGGAAAAGGTACTGATAAATACGATAATATAAGAATCGGAATGAATTCCCGTCTGGATACTTTGCAGGCGGCTGTTTTGATAGAAAAATTAAAGATTTTCAAGGAATATGAGCTGGAGCAGTGTGACAAGGTAGCAAAGCTATATGATGAAAGATTAGAGGGTGTAGTACGCACGCCGAAGATACTCCCCGGAATGCGCTCCAGTTGGGCACAGTACACGGTGAAATTCGAGAATAAAGAGTTAAGGGATAAAGCGATGGCTGTATTAAAAGAGCATGGTATCCCTACAGCGGTATACTACGCAAAGCCGATGCATGCACAGAAGGCTTTTGCGGATGTGCTGTCAGATGTGGATGAACTGAAAGTCAGCACGAAGCTGTGTGATGTGGTGCTGTCGCTGCCGATGCACCCCTATATAAAGGAAGAGACGATTACACAAATATGTGATATGATTAAAGAAGTGACGGCAGTATGAAAAGAAAACTGTATCTGATTACAAAGACATTCCCACATGAAGGCGGGGAAACAGCATTTTTATCTCCGGAGTTCCCGTATTTATCAGAGAATTTCGATGTGACAGTTGTTACTACGGAGCAGACAGCAGATGAGAAACGGATGGGATCAGAAATCAGCATTATCCCGCAAGTGCACCTCTTAGATAAATTATCAGGGCTGTTACGGTTCCTTGGCAATGCTGATGCATGGAGAGAGTTTGCTGATATTATTCGATCCGGGCATGACAGACTGGCTCAGATTTGCAGAGGGTTGATGTTTGGAACAGCCGCAGAGAATTTTTACAGACGGCTGCGCAAAGAGACAGACATGTGTAGGGAGACGGATGCCATTTATTATTTTTACTGGGCGGATTACAAGTGCTTCGGGCTGACGATGCACCGCAGCAAATATCCGCATATTCATGTTGTGGCGAGAACCCACGGTTACGAGCTGTATGATGAGCGGGAACTATACGGCAGACAGTTTTTTAAGCCGCAAATGGACAGAGAGCTTGACTGCCTCGTTTTTGTATCGGAATACGGCAAAAACTATTATTTGAACAGATATCACAAGAAGGATGGCGTCAAATATCCATTGCACCGTCTGGGGATCAGGAAGCATACAGACAAGGCACCATGGATTGCGAGAGATCAGGAATTTGTGCTTGTCAGTTGCTCCAATGTGGTAGATATTAAAAGAATTGATTTGATTATAGATGGTCTGGCACTGGTGGAAGAGCCTGTCAGATGGATACACATAGGTGACGGAACCTTAAGAAATAGTCTTCAGGACAAGGCAAGAGAGATTCTGGGACGAAAAAAGAATATTACTTATGAATGGAAGGGTACAATGCCTAACCATGCAGTGATGGAATTTTACAGGCAGCAGCCGGTGCACTGTTTTATTACTACTACTTCTACGGAAGGTGGGAATCCGGTATCCATACAAGAGGCACTGTCTTATGGAATTCCTGTTATTGGAACGAAAGTCAGCGACATTCCCTTTATGGTGGAGGGAAACGGTATTCTCCTTAGTGAGAATCCTGATCCGCAGGAGATAGCCGGGGCGATCAGCAGGATGTGCCGGATGGAAGAAAAAGCGTATAATGATTGGCGGGAAAAGGCATATCAGAAATTTATAAGTGCCTATGATGCGGACAAGCTTCATCCTGAAATGGTGAAGGAACTTTTAGAACTCTGATAAAAAGTGACTTGTGATTTGCTCTGCAAACATGAAATGGTGAAGCATATTGAGATAATAGCATCGGAATGGACGATTTATATGACTGAAAAAGAGAATTTACGAGGCTGGCTTGCAGCCGGAAATCTAAATATAGAATGTCTGGGAACTTGTCAGAATTTGGGAGACTGTGTGGCGCAGTACAGCAATCTGCTTGGCAAATTTTCGGAGGATCAGATCTTCTTCAATCAGGAGAAGCAGATCTGTTTTTTAACCGGATATGTGTATAACAAGACAGATTTCTTAAAGACAGAGTTTGGAAACGACTGGCCGGCATCCTTTGCTGCATCGCTTGGACAGGATACGAAAGAACATTTTCAGAAGCTGCGGGGAGCTTTCTGCGGTTATACTTACGATAAAGAAAAAAAAGAGGCGCTGATTTATACGGATCATACCTCTAATAAAGCAGTTTACTACTACGTAGACGGTGATAAATGGATCGTATCTAATTACGTGGATTTTATTGTACGCGTTCTGCGGGCAAACGGAATCACTTATCATTTCAATCCCACTGCGGCTAAGTATATGCTGACCTATGGATATATGCTGGATGACAGCACTTATGTAGAAGAAATTCACAGGCTGATGCCGGGATGCTATGGCATGATTAGGAATGGAAAAATTGCTGTCACACAATACTATAAGTTAGAATGTCACGAGCAGAAGATGACGGAAGAAGAGGCATTGGAGAAGCTGGATCAGGCGTTCCGTCAGGCGATTGCACGTGAATTTGATAAAGATAAGGAATACGGATACCGGCATTTGGTAGATTTGAGTGCCGGACTGGACAGCCGTATGGTGTGCTTCGTGGCACATGATATGGGATATACGGAGCAGACAAATATTTCATACAGTAAACTGGGATACCGGGACGATATTATTTCCGGTAAGATTGCCCGATATCTTGGTCATGAATATCTGTTTAAATCGCTGGACGATATCAGATGGATGTATGATGTGGATGAAATGACGCTCAAAAATAACGGGGCAGCGATCTGTCTTGGTATGACGGGCGGCAACAGGATGCTTAAGTCAATCAATATGGAGTGTTATGGAATCGAGCATACAGGTATTATTGGCGGTCCTACTATGGCAAGCTACTATAAGGATAGAAATCTGGCTTATGGAAAACCGAGATATGGATTGAACAGTTATTCCGGTAAATTGCATTACTCCTTTGATGAGAAGGTGCTTGCGCAGCATGAGACGCAGGAGGCTTTTGCGATGAACACCAGAGGACTTCTGGGTATGCAGGTTTCCTATATGACCCGTCAGAATTATATTGAGACTTCCTCTCCCTTTGCGGATGTGGACATGCTGGAGACAGCCTTTTCCATTCCTTTTGAGTATCGCAAGGATGACAGACTGTATCTGAAATGGATTGAGACGAAATATCCCGGTGCGGCGAAGTTTGGCTGGGAGAAATGGGGCGGTGTAAAGCCCAAAAAGAGCCATATTTTTCTCAGGAAGGTAAAAACAACGCAGAGACTGCTGTATGGCTATCTGTGCGGGCTGTTTCATGTGGCAAATCCGGAGTCCATGAATCCTATGGATTATTGGTATAATAATGATAAGCAGATCAGGATTTATCTGAATGAAATGTATGAAGCACGTATCGGAAACGATGTGCTGCCGCAGGAACTGACGGATGATATGAAGTCACTGTATCAGACTGGAAATTTTATTGACAAGAGTCTGGTGTTAACAGTGCTGAGCGCAGTGCACTTGTATTTTGACTAATAAGATATATTTTAAGGGGTGGCTGCTTTAGAATAGAAATAACAGCAGCATCTTAAGAATCTGAGTGAAAACGCATGGTTTCAAAGTAAAGATTAAATTTGGATGGTTCTTCTTAGTATTTATGAATGGATGCGGTATTGCAGATGAGGCTGTGACGTCAGTATAGGCAACCAGCGATACGCAGGCTGAGAAAGGAGCATAATCATAGAGATGAAAAAACAAGTACAAGAGGTTGATTTTCTTATCATATACGAGCACAAGGTAAGAGAACTTGAGAATATGTGCCTTATTAAATATGAGCTTCAGAAAAGAGGCTATACGGTCGTTATCAAGCATATCGAGGATCAGGAGGCATTAGAAGCAGTTAAACCGATTTACCACGCAAAAGTAGTTACCACCATGGCATGTTATCAAAATGCTTCTTTAGAGTGGCATACCAAGGATTTCGTAGCATTTGACAAAGTAATCGATATGCAGTGGGAAAATATTGTGTACCCCAAAGATGAGAAGGCGGGTGTCTTTAAGAATTATACAGGCATCGGAAGAGAAGTGGTCAGAGTATCATGGGGAGAAGCAAATAAGAGAAGACTGTTGGAGTCGGCGCATATGGACCCGAAGAATATTAAAGTAGTGGGTCATGTGGGTATGGACTTTTTGAGAGATGAATTAAAAGGATATTATCTGAGCAGAGAAGAACTTTTTAAAGAGTATGCTTTACCTGCGGATAAAAAAGTATTGCTGTTTGCATCTCCTTTCTATGCCGACAATCTGTCAGAGGAGTATATTGCTGGTATGTGCAGGAAGCATGGGGATGATTGGCGTGATTATTATGATTTCATGATGAAATCTGAGAAAACAATTCTCGAATGGATGGAGAAGCTGTGCAACAGCAGGGATGACGTTCTGGTAATTTACAGACCCCATCCGGGACATATTGGAAAACATATGTCGGAAGTGGCGGCAAGATGTGATAATTTTAAGGTAATCAGCGACCGCTCTGTCAAACAGTGGATTGTGACAAGCGATATTGTATATACGGGTAACAGTTCCACTATCGTGGAAGCGTTTTTTGCGGGGAAAATGTGCCATCTGCTGTTCCCTTATGAGACGACAGAAGGATTTGAACTGAAACTGGTCAGTGCAGGCAGGAAGATAAAGACCTATGAGGAATTTTTCCAGACTGTGCAGGAAGAAAACCCTGTATTCCCCATTGAAAAAGAAGCTATCAATGAAATTTATCTGGTAGATGAAAAAGTGCCCAGTTACGTGAAGTTTGCGGATATGGCGGAAGAAGTGTTAAAAGATCCTTCCTATGCGCTGACGAAGGAGCAGTTGTCTTCTTATCGCAGAAAGCAGCCTCTTCCTGTCAGAGTGCAGAAGAAACTTCAGTGTTGGGATTGGTTCTATGATAAGTATAAAAAAGCCCTTGCGGATGAAAACTGTCATAACAAATGGATCTTGAAGCAAAGAGCATTACGGGAGCAGAAGGCAGAGGCACATAAGCGGTTTGCAATTGAAAGTACAAGTGAGGAAGAGATTAATGCTATTGTAGCGAAGATTGCGGCGCAGTTGGAGCATAATAAGTAATATCAATGTATAGATGAATAAATAAACGGAGGAAAATAGTATGAGCGACAAAATTACAGCAGTTGTACCGGTAAAAGGAAGCAGTTCCAGATTACCAAACAAAAACATATTACCATTCGGAGATTCTAATTTATTACAGCACAAAATTGAGCAGTTAAAGCAGGTCAAGGGACTTCATGAGATTATTGTATCTTCTGATTCTGATGAGATGCTTGCAATCGGTGAGAAATGCGGTGTTAAAGCAATTAAAAGACCGATTCAGTATGCCAACGAGTCAGTGCCTTTTGGTATGTTCTTGGAGTATGTGTGCGATATTATTGAAGGTGATCATTTAATGTGGGCATGTGCCACATCTCCTTGTGTGGAGCCATATCTGTATGAGAAGGCGATCAAGACTTATTTTGAGAAATTGCAGGAAGGCTACGATTCCTTAATTACCTGCTCTCCTTATCAGACATATCTGATGGATGAGAACGGTCCTTTGAATTTTAAGATGGGATTAGAGCATAAGAACTCCGAGCAGCTTCCGCTGTTATATCATTTTACGAATGGTATTGATCTGGCTCCCAAGGATAAGGTTAAGGAGTGGCACTATAACTATGGACCGAAATATTACAAACTGCTTGTGAATAAGAGAGAAGCAGCAGATATTGATGATGTGTATGATTATGAGATGGCTAAGATTTTGTATGCGATGAAAGACCCTAATCCGACGGTGTAGGATTTGATATGACGTTTACATCACTACCTTGTTCGGAGCAGACGGACAGCTATGTAATATATGATTTAGCAGAAAGAAGATAGAAGGTGACGTGTATGGCAAATATCAGGTTACTTGACTGTACCCTTCGGGATGGCGGTTATATCAATGACTGGAATTTTGGGAAACATACCATTCAGGATATATTAGCGAAATTGGTTGAATCCAATGTAGATTATGTGGAAGTGGGATTTTTGCGGGATTGTGAGTATGAGCCGGATAAGTCGCTTTTTAATAATTGTGCGGAAATAGCTAATATACTTCCTGAGAATAGAGGTAAGACGAAGTTTACGGCGATGTCTCTGCACAATAAATACAGTATAGATAAGCTGGAGCCGTATGACGGCAAAACCATTGATGCTATCAGAGTAACGTTCCACGATTATGATATTGATGAGGGTCTTGCCTATATTCGTAGGGTTAAAGAAAAAGGTTACAAGGTATTTGTCAATCCGATCAATATCATGGGATATTCGGATGAGATGATTTTACAGCTTTTAAAGAAAGTCAATGAGCTGCATCCTTATGCCTTCTCCATTGTAGATACCTTTGGTTCCATGATGAAGGATGACCTGCTTCGTATCTACTCGCTGATCGAACATAATTTAAGCAAAGATATTGTGATAGGTCTTCATTTACATGAAAATCTGGCATTGTCTTATTCACTGGCGCAGGATTTTATCAATATGAAAGCCAGCGACAGAGAGTGTGTAATCGATGCCTCCATGCTCGGAATGGGACGTTCTCCGGGCAATCTGTGTATGGAGCTTATCATGGACTATATGAATAAAAGACAGTCCGGTCACTATGATGTGAATCCGGTGTTGGACGGTATCGATGATCATATTGCACGGCTGAAGCAGATAGAGGCATGGGGTTACGATACTGCTTATGCAATTTCTGCAAAATATAATCTGCATCGCAATTATGCGGAGTTTCTGTTAGACAAAGGGCGTCTTCGTGCAAAACAGATTAACCAGATTCTGGGCAGCGTTGAGGCGGGCAAGAAGACTGCCTATGATGAGGCTTATATTGAGAGGCTGTATCAGGACTTCCAGAATAATGCCATAGATGATGCACAGGTATTGCAGAAATTATCGCAGGAACTGGCACATAAGAACTGTCTGATTCTGGCACCCGGCCCAAGTATTTTAGAAGAGAAGGACAAAGTGGCAGCTTATATTGAGAAAGAAAAACCTGTTGTTTTGTCTGCGAATTTTGTGCCGGACGGTTATCATGCTGATTATGTGTTTTGCTGTAATGCGGTGCGGTTAGAGACAATTCTCGGTAAAAAGAGTCTGCCTGATCTGGTGATTACCTCTAATCTTCTTGATATGTGTGAAGAGAAGGCATTACAGGCGAGAGGTGATAAGACAGAAGTGTTGGAAGTAAATTATATGGATCTTAGTTTCCGAGAGAATGAACCTTCGGATAATAGTGTGATTATGCTGCTTCGCTTATTGAAAAAATTGGAAGTCGGGCGGGTTGCTTTAGCAGGATTTGACGGTTATCACACTGATTACAAGGCAAACTATGTGGCTGATTATATGGCAAGCCAGCATACCAAGGGCGAAGAGGAAAATAAGAAGATCAAGGGCTATATGGAACAACTGGAGAAACAGATGGAGATTCAGTATGTGACGAAATCCCTTTATCATTAAAAGATAAAATATTCTGAATAAAGAGATGGTTTTAAAATCTGATTTAGGATCATCTTTTTGCGTTGGAGAGCAGTAGAAATGAATGATTGGATGAAGATCAAATATCTGATTATCGATGTGGACGGCACTATGACAGATGCCGGAATCTATTATGATGAGCACGGCAATGAACTGAAAAAATTCTGTACCAAAGATGCCGCCGGATTTTTTGCGGCGAGGCAGGCAGGTATTAAGATTATGGTGCTTACGGGCAGAGAATGTGCTGCTACCACCAGAAGAATGCAAGAGATGAAAGTGGATTATCTGGTGCAAAACTGTAAGGATAAGATTACTTACCTTACACAGTTTATGAAGGAAAATGAAATAAACGGAGAAGAGATGGGTTATCTTGGGGATGATCTCAACGATCTGTCGCCGATGAAATTATGCGGTTTTGTAGGCTGTCCCGCCGATGCCTGCAGGGAAGTGAAAGAGCGGGCTGATTATGTGTCTGATGTTAAGGGCGGTTATGGAGCCGTCAGAGATATTATAGAGCATATGCTGCGTGAAAGAGGCGAGTGGGAGAAGGCTACTGCCGAAATTTACGGAATCGGTGTATAGAACAGGGGAATGAGTTTGAAATTATAATTAAAGCAGGAAAGCATGATTTGCATTTTGCAGTGTAAGCATTTCACAGCGAGGATAATATTCATGAGACCAAGAATGAATGTTTTTATCACAACTTCAAAAAAGAGCCTGCATTTGGCATATCCCGCAATCGTATCCCTATTTGAGCATAATCAGGATTCAGAAGTATTTCTTTATATTGCATCTGAGGATTTGGTACAGGAGGATATCGAAGCAGAGAGCGAGCAGGCTTCCCGATATGGGCACCATATTATTATATGCAGCTTTGACGAAGAAGCCTGCCGTAAACAGATTGTAAGTTCCGACTCAGAGCACTGGCCTGTGGGGGCCATGTCTTGCTACTGGATGTTTCATGAACTTTTACCTCAGGAAGTGGAACGTATTCTGGCGATTGAGGCAGATACGGTGACAACAGGTTCCCTTAGAGAGTTTTATGAGATTGATCTGGAAGGCAGTTATGCCGCATGTCCTGATCCGGAGCATAAGCCGCTGAATCATAAGAATGTTATGGATAAGCTGCAAGGAGATTTGCTTACATTTGTGGGTTCTGTTTATGATGTGAAGAAGATCAGAGATGACTTTTCACTACAGGATATTTTGCAGATGGATGGAGAAATATCAAAGAAATATGGACAGTCGCAGATGGAACTGACTTTTGGTGTATTGTTCAGAGGAAAGATAAAGTATATTCCGGCACCTTTGTACAGTATAGAGGAGAACCGCCATTTTGTGGAGCGGTTTGGATACGACTATATGAAAGAATGTGAAGAGACTTGTAAGCTGCTTCATTTTTCTTCTACAGGAGATAAAGAAAAGCCGTGGAATCCTACTAATATTATGCCCGGCTATTTGTACTGGTGGGATTATGCACGAAAGAGTCCATATTACAAGAAGTATTTTGAAGAGCAATGGAAGATTTACGAAAGACAGAAGGAGAAGAATGCAGCGTTAAAGAAAAATATCAGCTATAGAAATATTCTGATTGTAACCATTATTCTGATGTTGGTTTTGGATATCATAGTGATGGGCGCTATTCTTAGAGAGTGGTATGTGATACCGCTTATGATAGCGCTTGGCGCAGGAGCTTTTGCGGGAGCGGTACTTATCAGGAAAATACTGAGTGTTCTTCATAGGGAGAGTTAAGGAATTGAAAATTATTGAATTGCTTAGAAAAAGTGAAAAACTGGTGTATTTTAACCGGTGCAGGATTCATCGTAATAAACCGGAATTCCGGCATATGGTTCTGAATGGTTATCAGAACGCGGATTTTCTGGAATTGCATACTTATGGCAGGGAATATGAGGGAATGACGATCTATCTGGCTGATGAAAAAGGCTCAGGTATGGGGTTTTTTGCCGAACTGGGAGTAACACTTATCAAACTGTATTATGCGGATGAAAGAGGGTTTGTGCCCTATGTTTCATGGGGAAAGGATTATCTGTATTATGAGCCGGATGGAGTTGACGGTGAGAAGAATGCCTTTCTCTATTTTTTTGAACCGGTATCCGGGGTAGAAAGCATTGAACATGCATGTCATGTGGTGAATTCTGAAGATAGTCATTATGCACAGGTCAAATCGCTTTTTCATGCGGTCAGTTATGATTTACCGGAAGCATATGTGGATGCTATGGCAAGAATGGTAAAGAAATATATTCGCTATAATGATAAGACAAAGCGGTATTTGGAACAGGAATACGGGAAATTACTCGGAACAGAAAAGACTGTCGGGGTACATTTCAGAGGAACCGATTTTAGAAAGGGATATAATAATCATCCTGTACCGGTTCAGATTGAGCAGGAAATTGGGAAAGTACGAGAACTTCTGGAGAAATCCGATTACACGAAGATATTCCTTGCCACGGATGAACAGATGGCTGTGGATAAGTTCAGAGAGGCATTCGGGGATAAAGTCTGCATTTATGAGGATACCTATCGGGATCAGGGTACGGATGAATCGATTGCATTCAGTGAAGACGGACGTAATCGCCATCATTATATGCTGGCAAGGGAAGTATTGCGTGACCAGTATACGCTGATTAATTGTGATGGGCTGGTGTGTGGTTATTCCAATGTTACATTTCTTGCACGGGTTATGAGACGGGCATGGTATGAAAAGGAATGGGAAGATTTTGTGTTGATTGATAATGGGTTGTATCATAATAGTAATTCGTTTTCGAACAGTGTAGGGAGTAGGAAGAAAAGGTAAAGTTCAGTATGAAGGACACTTTTGTATATAAGATTGCATCATTTATATGGCGAAAAACTTTTATAAAATGTAGAGAATGTTACAGAGACAGAAAGTACAGAGAATATTGGGAAGAACACAGAATATGTGAGGGAAATAGAAATCCTGATAAAACATTTTATGTTGTTCGCCGCAGAGAGGTTTATATAGGTTTATTTTCATATTATATGACGAATGTCTGTCAGGTAGCAAAGGCATTGGAAAACGGATATATTCCGGTGATTGATTTGCAAAACAGTGCCAATATGTACTTAAAACCGGAGCAAATTGGGAAAGTGAATGCATGGGAGTATTATTTCGAACAACCATGCGGATATTCTCTCGGTGATATTAAAGGAAGCAAAAATATAATTTTAGGGGGAGGATACTGGCGAGAGTATGGAATGTTCCCATATAATGATATAAATTATCTGATGGACAGAGACGGTGAAATAGCGAAATACAGAGAAATAGCGAGAAAGTATTTTAGATTTAATGGTACTGTACAACAGAAAATAGATGCAGAATGGAAACAATTTGAAAGGAAAAAAGTATTGGGAGTGTTGTGCAGAGGAACGGATTATACGTCAAACAGACCGCATGGTCATTGCATACAGCCATCTTTACAGGAAATGTTTGTTAAAGTAGAGGATGTTCTACAAACTTATGGATGTGATTCTATTTTTCTTGGGACAGAAGATAAATTGATATATGATGAATTTAAAGAAAAATATGGAGATATGGTTTTTACGAACAGAAAGAAATTTATCGAATATCATGGCGAAGGCTCTATTGGAAAACTGGTAACATGTAATGTAGAAGATGCTTATGAGGAAGGCTTGGAATATCTTGTTACGATTGCGCTGTTATCTAAATGTGATTGTTTTGTAGGCGGGCACACTTCTGGAACGGTAGGGGTTATGTTGATGGAAGAAAGTTTTGAATATTGTTATATATTTGATCTTGGCTTGTATGAATAAAATATTTATCCTTATACCGATATAAATCATCGGGAAAATGTTATGTCCAAAATTAACTGCCACGTATTAATTGGTGAAATTTTAGAAGATGTATGAATTATTGTGCAGTATAATATAAAAATATTGGAAGCATATAAATGACAGTGTTTGTAAATAGAACAAACTGTTGCATTTAATGGATGTATGAAGGAAATCGAAAGAAAAGGCAAATTGTTGAGTAATGGGTAAAAATACATTGCAAGTGTAGTGTGACAGTGGAGCGGTTGGTGCAATTGATTGTTAATGATTAAGTCCATATTCAGGACTTGATAAGAGGATTATGGAATGAAAGTATCTGATAAGTTTGAAAGTATTTTAAAGACAATTGTATGGTGGTGCAAACCTCTGATTGAGAAATGTATAAGAAATCCTGCTGTTATATTTAGAATGGATGGTGGTACATGTTCGCAGATTGTTGACTATGTGAGTTTTAAAATATTGGCAGAAAAGACAGGCTGTAATATGTTGATGGATATTACATGGTATGACAGATATGGAGAAGGAAAAGAAAGTATTCTTGCAAGACCGTATAATATTGATAAGTTGTTTGAACTGGAAGAATATCGGACCGCGGGAAAAGTACAGGCTTGGTTATATAAAGTTCTTTTTTCATATTTTCCATCCGATGATATGATAACAAAAGGTTTTGGTGTTAATTTAGGTACTTTTAAAATGCCTGATGCTCCATGCTATCTACAGGGCTATTATAAATATGAACTTGCTGAAATAGAAAGGAACATAGGAAAATATTGCTCATTGAAAGATAAACAAGACATATTAGATCCTGATAATATGGTTATATATGAGGAGATTGCATCGTGTGGCAATCCGATAGGTGTACATGTCAGGCGTGGAGATATGTCAGTAGAGGGGGGATACTGGGAGGTATTACCCAATAAGTATTTTATTAATGTATGCGAAGACTTAAATAAACGAGACAGTGTTTTTTACTTTTTTTCAGAAGAACCGCAGTGGATTTTAGATCAGATTATCCCTTATATAAATATTCAATATAGGATAGTATATAATACGGCGTTTGACGGATACAAAGATTTATATTTATTAAGCAGATGCAAATATCAGGTAAAGAGTCAAGGAAGTTTTGGAGAATATGCTTATATTTTGAATTCGAGAGAAGATAAAAATATGGTTGTTTATGATAAGGATAACCCAAGATTATGGAAATGGAGTTCTAAGTTATGAAGCACGAATTAGACAAAATAAAAGATCTATTTCATAAATTAAATGTGATATTGTCAAAACAGCAAAAATTATATGGTGGCGTCATATTTGTTTGTACAATACTCGCTGCTGTTATGGAGACTATTGGAGTATCTGTTATCATTCCTGTGGTTCAGGGACTTATGGATACCGAAGGGTTATGGAACAAATGGTATATCCAGCCATTCTTAGGGGTATTTGACATTCAGAGAACGCAGACTTTGATTATATTGGTTTGCGGAGAAGTGATAACTGTATATATATTAAAGAATCTGTATTTTATTTTATATACGTGGCTTGTACGAAAGTATACATATAAGATTAAAAGAGAATTGGGAATAAGAGTTATGAAATCTTATATGAAACAAGGGTATATTTTCTTTGTGAATAATAATACCAGTAGATTAATACAAGGAATATCAGGCGATGTGAATTCTGTAAATGTTATATTAGATGGATTTTTTAGTTTGTCTACAAAATTGATGACAGTAATAGCAATAGGGGTATTTATGCTGGCTCAATCTCCATCTACAGCAATTCTTCTGATGATACTTGCAGTGGTCAGTGTATTTGCAATTCAACTATTGTATAAAAAAACACTTATAAAATATGGCATACTTCTTAGAGAAGCGGAACGAGAAAATTCAAAGGCATCATTAGAAGCGATACAGGGAAGTAAAGAAATATTAGTTACTAAGCGGCAGGATTTTTATGTAAAAAAATATGTTGATAGTATCAACAAACATATAAAAGCCTGCATTAAAATTGAGATGGCAACGCTGACGCCAGGATACATAATCGAAATGATTTGTATAGCTGGTTTATTAACAGCGATTGTGGTACAAACGGAAACAGTTGGAGCATCTGCAGAAATGATAGAAACATTGTCAGTAGTTGCCGTATCAGCATTCCGAATATTGCCAAATGTATCTGCGATTAGTAGTACACTTAATTCTATAAGAAGTCGTATGCCATCATTTAATGCAGCATATGAAACGATAAGACAGGTAGAAATATTAGAGAAGAAGCATGATGATGGGGCTGTGAAAGAAGTATATCAAGAAAAAGATAAAATTGTTTTTAATAATGAAATTAGACTGAATAATGTTTCTTATCGTTATCCTCAAACAGAAAAATATATTTTAAAAAGTGTGGATTTTGTAATTAAAGCAAGAACATCTATTGGTATCATAGGGCCTTCCGGAGCTGGGAAATCCACCTTGGTGGATGTTTTACTTGGACTCCTTATTCCGGAACAGGGTAATATTACCATGGATGGGGAAGATATTCAGAATCTTGGAGTAAAATGGAATCGTAATGTGGGATATGTACCGCAGAGCGTTTATTTGGTTGACGCAGATATACGTGAGAATATTGCATTTGGCATTCCTACAAAGTATATTGAGGATGAGATGGTGTGGAAGGCATTGGAAATGGCACAATTGGCTGATTTTGTAAGAAAGCAGCCTAATGGGTTGGATACCTGTGTTGGGGAAAGGGGTGTAAAATTTTCCGGTGGACAAAGACAAAGGGTGGCAATTGCAAGGGCATTGTATTTAAATCCGGAGATTCTGATTTTGGATGAGGCGACCGCCGCACTAGATAACGAGACCGAGAAGACACTGATGGAAGCAATAGAATCTCTTCAGGGAAGGAAGACTCTGATTGTTGTTGCGCATAGATTGACCACAATTAAAAATTGTGATTATATATATGAAGTGACTAATGGTAAAATTATTGAAAGGGATAAAGCAGAAATTTGGGGTAAGTAATATATAATGACTTTTAAGAATGAAAGGATAAAAAGAAAATGGAGAGAATGGATTCAGAACTAAAATTATCTTGTTTGATTACGAATTATAATCAAATTGAATGGATCGGAGAGGCTGTTGAATCCATTTTAAAACAAAATTTAAAATATAATTATGAAATTTTGATTGGTGATGATGGATCAAATGATGGTTCTTTGGAATTTTTAATTCAGAAATATGGAAAAATACCTCAAATTAGATTTTTAGTTCAGGAAAGAAAAGAGGGGGTTAAAGAGTTTCCAAATTGGAGACACAGCAGGCTTATTTTCCGGCTTATTGATGAGGCAAAAGGAGAATATGTTTCCATTTTAGATGGAGACGATTACTTTTGTGATTTTAACCATTTTCGGCATAAAATAGAATTGTTGGACAAAAGAGAAAATAGAAATTGTGTTGCCTGTTATGGAAATATGTATAGGCTTGTCGATGGAAAGCTTGAACTTTATGCAGGAGTTCCTTATACGGAAGGTCAATATCAATGGCAGAAAGACATGATATATATTCATCTAGCAACTGCAGTTATTCGCAGAAAGGCCTTAGAGAATGTGCCAAGGAATATTTATTATGAAGAATTTGCTGATTGGCAGATTACTACATGGCTTGCCCATAAAGGGACGTTTTATTATGTGCCCAATCCGTGTTTTGTATATCGGGTGTTGCCGAAGTCCATGTGGAACGGTGCTTCAGCGGAATTGAATGCTTTGCGCTCCGTTATAGTATGCGATTTGAATTATCAGGCATACGGTGGAAAACGTATTAGTGTATACAAAGCACGTAAAACTCCAATTTTGTTACTGTACAATAAAAAGGCATTTGTGGAGAATATTGACTATGAAATGTGGAACAATTTTGTACTGAAATATCGTGCAAAAGTAGCGTATATGTTATTAAATAGAAAAAGCTTGAAATTAACAGAAAAAATATGGTTATTCATTTTTTGTTTTAGATTGAAAGCGCCTTGGAAAGTACTATGTCACAAACTTATAGGATATTGTATAGGAATTAGTCAAATATGCAACCCTAAAATTTCAATGGAACAAAAACGGGTATTAATGAAAAATTGGTGGATGCGTATAACAAAGAGATAATACTGAGGAAATGTATGTTATGAATAGGCATAAGGCGGTTATGTTTGTATTAGATTCTTTCTGGCCGAATCAGGATGGTGTATCGACGGTTGTGCAGTATTTGTCAGAGGGATTGGTTGAAAAAGGACATGATGTATGTGTGTTAGCAAATGCCAAAGGTAGAGATTTACCGGCTAGGGAAGAACATAATGGTGTTGTTATTCGAAGAATGAATATAGCCACACGTTGGCCGATTTATTATAAAGCAATGGATGATAAGTCTGATATACAGAATTATCATGATGTAGTCGTCGAATATGCACCGGATGTGATAATTATTGAAAGTCTGTGCAGTTGGAGTAATGACTGGTTTATGACATTTGCAGATGAACTGTCTTGTCAAAAAATCCTGCACTTGCATAGTGATATTTCTGACTATGGTGTGTATGGATGGAGAAAAGTAGATTATAAGGTACGAAACATAGGTAATATTTTGTATCAAATACGTATGCAGCATAAAGCGGGAAACTATTGGAAAAGTATCAATGACAGTCTTTGTAAATATAATATGTTGTTGTATTTAACAGATGTGCATACCAATATTAGAGCATTAGGACAGCGTAGTATTTGTCATGTTGAAAAGCTTGAAAATGCTGTCGATGACATTTTTTTTGAAGAAAGCCTTAGTCATGAAAATATAGAAAATGATGTGTGCCGATTTCTATGTGTTGCTAATTACATGGAAAGAAAGAATCAAAGGTATTTGTTGGAGGCATATGAGAGGGCAACATTCCAATCTAAAACGGAGTTGATTATTGTTGGAAATGGCAGCAAAGCGTATATGGAAGGACTGCAGGATTTTGCAAATGAGATTGTGAAGAAAGACAATGGATATAAGAATATTGTGTTCTATCGAGGGATAGCCAGGGATAAAATACTGGAATTATATAAGATATCTCATATTTTTGTTCTATCTTCAATATGGGAAGAGAGTCCTATTGTTGTCAGAGAGGCTGCAGCTTGTGGTATGCCTGTAATTTCTACTGATGTTGGGGATGTGAGAACTATTGAAGGGTGCCGGGTAGTACATTCTGTTAATGAAATGGCGTCATCCATGGCAGAGTATGAAAGAGATCTGAATTTGCGAAAAACACATGGACAGCAACTAAGTAATTGGGCACAAAAGCATTGCAGAAGAAGTGTGGCAGTGGATCGATTAGAGCAGTTGATAAATAGAGAATAAAGCAGTGTTTCTTAATTGATATAGGGTATTTTGTTGAAACAAAAGTATTTTGGCGTTATAATACACCGAGTAAGAAAACATGAATTGTATCATAAGTCTGAAAAACGATTTAATATGAAAAGCAGTAGGTGAGACGTATGCAGGCAATAATCTTAGCAGCAGGAATGGGGAAAAGATTAAAGGAGTTAACACAAAATAATACAAAATGTATGGTCAAAGTAAATGGAGTTACTTTGATAGAACGGGTACTGCATCAATTAGAACAATTGCATTTATCAAGAATTGTGATTGTTGTGGGTTACGAAAGACAGAAGTTAATTGACTATATTGGGACATTGAACATACAGACTCCGATATGTTTTATTGATAATCCTATTTATGATAAGACAAACAATATATATTCATTGGCTTTGGCAAAAGAGTATCTGATAAAGGAAGATACTTTATTGTTGGAATCAGATCTTATTTTTGAAGACAGTGTGCTGCATTTACTTCTGGATGATCCGAGGGAAACACTTGCGCTGGTGGATAAATATGAAAGCTGGATGGATGGTACTTGTGTAAAAATAGGACCGGATGATGCTATTGAGGCATTTATACCGGGAAAGAAATTTGTTTTTGAAGATATACCGGAGTATTACAAAACGGTTAACGTTTATAAATTCAGCAAGCATTTCTCTTTAACTCATTATGTGCCCTTTTTAGAGGCATATTCTTCGGCGTTAGGAAACAATCAATATTATGAACAAGTGCTTAGGGTTATTACCATGCTGGATGAGCCTGAAATAAAAGCTAAAAAGCTTGAGGGACAGTTATGGTATGAGATAGATGATATTCAGGATTTGGATATTGCATCATCTATGTTTTCGGAGAGTGAAGAGGAAAAAGTATCAAGTATACAGTCGAGATATGGTGGATACTGGAGATATCCAAAACTGATTGATTTTTGCTATTTGGTTAATCCTTATTACCCACCGCAAAAGTTAATGGATGAGATAAAAGCAAATTCGGATACCCTTCTTACCCAATATCCCTCCGGGATGAAAGTTAACAGTCTGTTGGCGGCCAGAAATTTTGGGGTTCATCAGGAGCATATTATTGTGGGAAATGGGGCAGCCGAGTTAATTAAATGTTTGATGGAGAAATTAGAGGGTAAGATTGGCTTTGTCCGTCCTACGTTTGAAGAATATCCTAATCGTTATAACCAAGCAGATAGTGTTATTTTTGCGCCGGACAATGCTGATTTTTCATACTCTGCGGAAGATTTGAAACAATTTATTAAGGATCGGGAAATAAATACTTTTATTTTGGTTAACCCTGACAATCCGAGTGGTAATTATATCCCTCATAGAGATGTTATACATTTAGTTGAGTGGTGCAAAAATGAGGGGATTGATATAATTGTAGATGAGTCTTTTAGTGATTTTTCAGATGAGAAAGATAATACACTGATAACGGAAGAGATTATGAATCAATATCCTAATCTGGTTGTGATGAAATCAATTTCTAAATCATATGGTGTTCCGGGTGTACGTCTGGGAATTTTGGCCTCTTCAAACGAAAAACTGATTTCAGAGATGAAAAAGGAAGTATCTATTTGGAATATTAATTCATTTGCAGAATTTTATATGCAAATTGCAGAGAAATATAAAAATGATTATAAAGTCTCTTTGGATAAACTGCGGAAAGAACGTGATTACTTGCAAGAAGAGCTTGATAAGATTACGGATTTTCGTGTGATTCCTTCTCAGGCGAATTATGTCATGGTTGAGCTTATGAGGGGAAAAACCGCAAAAGAATTAACCCAAAATATGTTACTTAAATATAATTTATTTATCAAGGATTTATCTTCTAAGATTTCCCAGGGAGAGTATATCCGATTGGCAGTACGCAACAGAGAGGATAATAATAAACTTATTTATGCACTGAAAAATGAATTGGGGATGTGTAGTTGTGAATAGGTAAGGAGAACACAGAATGATTAAGAGACTATGCAAAGGCGCATCTGCAGGAATCAGCATTAGTGTAGCAATGTGCTTTTTGTATTTCATATATGCGCCGTTGGAATTGTTTTTTACGAATACAGATGAATTTTGGTTTGATTTGTCAGTGTTATTGACAGCTATGGGAGCAACATTCTTGGTAGCTGTATTACTGTGTGTATGCGTAATGATTTTTCTTAGTACCAAGCTGCACAGAGTGTATGATTTTGCGGTGATTGCATGCGGCGTTATTTATATTGCAACCTATATACAGGGTAATTTTCTTGTAAAGAATCTTCCTCCGCTGGATGGAACTGCTATTGACTGGTCAGATTATCCCATTGAGAGAATCAAGTCCATATTGGTATGGATTGCGGTAATAGTATTGATGCTGATTCTTATTAAAGTAGTGCAGATGGACAGGCTGCAGGCTGCCGTTAAATGGATAAGTTGTGGAGCCACAGCTATGCTGCTGATTACGATTAGCAGTCTTTGCGTTATGTCAAAGGGGTATGAGAGTAAAGCCAATTTAACCGTCAGTACCAAAGATTTATTTGAAGTTTCGGAAAATCATAATTTCATTATTCTTCTGCTGGATGCTGCCGACTCTTCAGTTTTTACGGAACTTTTGGACAAGCATCCTGAATATGAGGACATCTTTGAAGATTTTACCTATTATCGGAATACGATGGGAGTATACTCCTTTACGAAACATTCTATTCCTTTTATTTTATCAGGTGACTGGTATGAAAATGATGAGACCTTTGAAGAGTATTCAATGAATGCCTATATGGAATCATCTCTTTTTGAAGAACTTGAAAAGCAGAATTATAAAATGGGAATCTATGAAGAGGAGTTATTGTTGCCGGATGAGAGATTTCGCAAGTTTGATAATATTTTGTCAAATGAATGGGGAACCAGACCGTGGACAGCATTCGTTAGATGGCAGATTCAAATGGTAGGTTTTAAGTATGCACCATATGATTTGAAACGTATTTGTTTTGTTAATCCTAATGCATTTAAAAAGTTAAGGATTCCGCCGGAAGGATATGAAACTTTTACAGATTCCAATGTGGATTTCTATGAGGGGATTCTTAACGAGGAAGTAAGTTATACATCTGAAAACAGTTTTAAGTTTATTCATGTATCGGGGGCACATTTACCTTTTCGGTATGATGAGAATATGAATATCATTGAAGATGCGACCTATGAGACGAACATGGAAGCGAGTATGACGATTGCCAGAGAATATTTGAATAAGTTGAGGGATAGTGGTGTATATGACAATTCAGTGATTATTGTGATGGCAGATCATGGTTTCAGTAGTACTGATTATGAGGAGCTATACCGTCAGAATCCGATTCTGTTTGTCAAAGGGATTGGAGAGAAACATGACATGCAGACTTCTCTGGCACCGGTGTCTTTCGTAGATTTGCAGGAGGCATATCATAGACTGCTTACCGGAGCAGAGAGCACAGAGATTTTTGACTGTAAGGAAGGCGAAGAGCGGGAGCGAAGATATCTATTCTATCATTATAACGATGAGTCTCCCATGTATGAATATAAGCAGACAGGTATGGCGTGGGATAGAGAAAGTTTTGTGCCTACAGGCAAAGAATATATATATGGAGATGAGTAAGAATGACCATTCTGTATAATGTGTTTGAGAAAATAATGAATGGCTGTTATTTCCTGTGCAGAAATTATGGTCTGGCAATTATTCTGTTTACTTTTATCAGTAAAATAGTATTGCTTCCTGTATCTGTCTGGGTGCATAAGAATTCCATTAAAATGGTTAAGATGCAGCCGGATATTAATTTCCTAAAGGCGCAGTATTTTGGGGATAAGGATTCAATTGCGGAGGAGCAGAGCAAACTTTATAAAAGAGAAAAATATAATCCGGCAGCTTCTATTATTCCGCTGGCAGTGCAGATTGTTTTATTGTTGGGAGTGGTATACGCTATTAGGGCAGGAATTGATAATCCACAAATCAGTATGGATTTCTGCGGTATCAATCTAAGTCTGATCCCCAGTGAAATGGGTGTAGTACTGTTGTATTCACCGATAGTGGCTGGATTGTCGGCTTGGATATTGTGTGTTGCACAGAATAGCAGAAATGTATTGCAGGCTGAACAATCTATGTGGAATAAATTTGGTACTATGGCATTTTCAGTGGGACTATCTTTATATCTTGGGTGGTTTGTACCTGTTGGAGTGGCGTTGTACTGGGTGTGCAGTAATTTGATGGCTGTGCTGCAGCTTTTGATTTTAAATGTAGTAATCAATCCTAAGAAATATATTGATTATGAGAGACTTAGTGAAAGTAAGAAGGCATTAGAGACACTTGGCAGCGTTGGTAGTGAGAAGAACCGGAAAACAACGCTCATAGAGCGGAGACGTGAGAAACAGGACTATAAGCGCTTTTTCTCAGTTGTGAATAAGCATCTGGTATTTTATTCGGAAGGCAGTGGCTTTTATAAGTATTTCAAGGGATACATTGAATACTTGTTAGAATATACGAATCTCCAAATACACTATATTACCAGCGATCCGGAGGATGCTGTTTTTAAGCTTGCTGAAAAGCAGGAAAGAATTCATGCTTATTATATAGGTGAGAAAAAGCTTATTACATTAATGATGAAAATGGATGCAGATGTGGTACTAATGACTATGCCTGATCTGGAGAATTATCACATCAAGAGAAGTTATGTGCGAAAGGATATTGAATATATTTATATTCCGCACGGAATGGACAGTCTAAATTTGACAATGAGAACCGGTGCAATGGATCATTACGACACGATTTTCTGTGTAGGAAAGCATCAGAGCGAGGAAGTGCGTAAAACAGAAGCTGTGTATGGGCTGCCGGAGAAGACACTGATAGATTGTGGATATCCGCTTTTGGATGATATGAGAGCAGATTTTTGCAGGATGGAAAGAAAGGAAGATGACAAGCTTAAGATTTTGATAGCGCCGTCATGGCAGAAAGACAATATTGTTGATAATTGTTTGGAAGAGATACTTGATCAGTTAAAAGGGCAGGATTATCAGATTACGGTTCGTCCGCATCCGCAGCATGTGCGGCATCAAAAGGAAAAGATGGAAGGGTTAAAACAACAATATCAGAATGATTCGGATATCGTTATTCAGACAGATTTTTCATCTAATTCGACAGTTTTTGAGGCAGATCTGATGATTACGGATTGGTCGGGAATTGCTTATGAGTATGCGTATACCACGCAGAGACCGGTATTGTTTATCAATACACCCATGAAGATTATGAATCCTGAATATCAGAAGATTGATACAATTCCACTTAATATCTGGCTTAGAGATGAGATCGGACATTCGCTGGAATTATCGGAATTGTCTAAGGTACAGGATACGGTGAAAGAACTTATATTGAGGAGAGATGAATATTATAATAAAATCGGAGCCTTTGTTGAGGAATATGTATACAATGTGGGAAACAGCGCTGAAATAGGTGCTAAGTATATTATAAACAGAATTCAGGAGAAGATACAGACAAGGAAGGAGAATCGCGAATGATTAAGAAAATAGTGAAAGAGATACTTTGTGTGGGATATTTTACAGCTTGTTTTATGTTGATGTTTGGTGTTAATTTACAGGCATATATAGATCCTTCGGTAATGACTTATGTAATTCAGGCCGTGGCGGGAATTGCTGTTGCACTGGGTGCGGCTGTGGGTATCTACTGGCGAAGGGCTAAGAAGAAACTTGATAATAAGCTTGGACTTGATGAGAACAGAAATAAGATAGTAGAATCTGATGATATAGAGATTAAACAATAAGGATTGACCTTACAATTGGAGTGAGAGGAAGTCCTGAGAGAATATGAATAAACGATGGAGACGTTGGATTGTAATCGCGGTGACAGCACTAATTGCATGGATGTTATCTCATTACTGGCTGCAATTAGCAGTTGTCATAGGTGATTCTATGGAGCCGACGTATCATAATTTGCAGTTTGTATTGTTAGATAAGCACACAAGAAGCTTGGAGCGTGGGGATGTTATTGCCTTTCGAAATGAGGCAACAGACGGTTATCTGATTAAAAGAGTTATCGCATTACCAGGAGATAGTGTTTTGATAGATAATGGAATACTTTATGTGAATGGAGAAGTTAGCAGTTTATATTCAAATGAAGAAATCGCGTATGCTGGTATTGCTGAAAATGAGATATCTCTTACGACAAATGAGTATTTTGTCATTGGAGATAATCATGAATATAGCCGGGATAGCCGTTATGAAGAGATCGGATGTGTTTATAATACGGAGATAATTGGCAGGGTGATAGAATAACAAAACTTCACCTACAGAGGAGATGGAAAAAGGATCACGACCTTATTCCAGCTATGAAAGATGGAGAAACGATACGACCAAAGCATGTGTAGGTCAAGATCTGTTGATGAGGCAAGTCATTTCCATCAGTTAAAAGAAATTACGGCATTTTAGTTGTTGAGATGCTGCATTTCCAGACAAGATAATGGATTACTCAATAAATAAAAATCTTTATGTGAGATGATAGTGGAGCAAATTGAGTCATTGATTTGGAAAATATAATATGGAAGGAAAAGATTATGAAGTTTACCTATAAGGCATATAAAGAATTGTTGATGCTGCTTATAGATCAGGGTTATAAATTTTGTAACTATCATGATTATCAGAATTATAATATGAGTGTGATTATCCGCCATGACATCGATATGGATATAGAAAAAGCGGTCAGAATGGCGCAGATAGAAGCAGAAATGGGTGTTACATCCACGTATTTTGTACTGGTTACGAGTAACTTCTACAATATTTTTTCCAAAGAAAATCAGGCTATGCTTCGAAAACTGCATGAGCTGGGACACGAAGTAGGGCTTCACTTTGACGAGGCAAAATATGACGGGGAAACAGATTTGGTGCGTGCTATGGAACAGGAAGCAGTGCTATTGGAGCAGTGCATTGGACGTCCCGTGTGGAGTGTATCTATGCACAGACCTTCTAAGAAGACGTTGGAAGCAGACTATTTAATAAAGGGCGGGCAGATTGTCAACAGTTATGGTACGGAATTCTTCCGCAATCATAAATATGTGTCCGATTCCAGAAGAAACTGGCGGGAAAATGTACATGCTATTATCAGAAGCGGCAAATATGCCAGACTGCATGTGTTGACTCATCCTTTCTGGTACGATGTGGAGGAAAAGACTGCAAGGGAGGCTTTAAAGAGTTTTTGTGAGAGCAGAACAGGGACGTGTTATGGATGGATGCAGGATAATGTAAGAGATTTGGATGAGATTCTGAGAAGGTCGGAACTGTGTTTATAGGATTGCCAGAACGGCAATGATTGACCAAGTGCCTTGAAATGGCGGTTTTGTGTCCGTGGAAATGAGGATTCATATGGTAACAATAGCGGAAATTGAGGTGTTCCTGAAACAGGAACGACAGGAATATAAAGTTCAGATGGCAAAAGATGTAGCAATACAGGGATTCTCATCATTGGATAACTATCGGTCCGGAACCATGACATGGATTAAATCTGCTGATAAATGGAAAGATAATCTGCCGGATATTGCGTTATGTATTGTGCAGGAAGGGGTAGAACTTCCGATTTCCAACCAGATTATCTGCCGTAATTCTAAAGCGGTTTTTTTCTCTTTGATAGAACATTTTTTTGCTCGGAAGGAGGAAGAAGAACCAATCGGGAAGAATACAGTAATCGGTTCTCATGTACAACTTGGCAGGAATGTCAGGATAGGACATAATTGTTCTATTACCGGGGATGTAGTCATCGGTGATGACACGGTAATTTCCGATAACGTAGTCATTAAGAATAAGGTACGTATTGGAAAAAGATGTACCATACAAGCGTTAACCATGATCGGAGAGGACGGATTCGGAGCCTATGAAGAAGAAAATCATCGTAAAGTCATGATTAAACACTATGGCGGGGTGACTATCGGTAATGATGTATTTATCAGCAGTCATGTGGATATAGAGCGGGGCACGATTGATGATACTTATATCGGGGACGGCACGAAAATTGCACCTTGTACCCTGATTGCGCACAATACACGGGTGGATAAGGATGCTGTGCTGATCTGTTCTCATTTATATGGGAGTGTTCATGTAGGAGAGAACAGTTGGGTTGTAGGCAGTATTGTCAAGAACCAGTGCAGCGTGGGAGATAACACAATGATCGGGATAGGTTCCGCAGTAATTCATGATGTTGAAGCAGGTAAGGTGGCTGTTGGTATTCCGGCAAGAATTATCAGAGAAAAAATTTAAATATTGTATAAACATTATATAAATAGTCTGTGTTTTGTGTTCTCGGGTATTTGGAAGTGTGATAGAATAATGAAACTGGCGGTCAATGATAATGGGCAAAAAGATGTTGCTTGTGGTTCCCCATCAGGACGATGAAATATTTGTGGGTGGAGGATTATTAAGAATATTTTCTAAGAGCAAAGATTATGAAGTACATGTGGTTTTTACGACAAACGGAGATTTCTTTCCGTCAGAGGGAGAGATACGTCTTAGGGAATCTTTGCGTGTTTTGACGAAATTATATGTTATTCCGGAAAAGAATATCTCCTTTTTAGGGTATGGTGACGGATGGCAGGGTGGCAAGCACTTGTATAATCTGCAAAGAACACAGATGACAACGTCAATATGCGGTAGGAGAGAAACCTACGGAATCACTGAACATGAGGATTACAGATGGATAAAGTCAGGAAGACATAGTGTGTACTGTAGAGATAATTTCAAAGCAGATATGAAAGAACTTATGTCAGATATTATGGCGGATATTATTATAGCTGTAGATTATGATAAGCATCCGGATCACAAAGCGGCATCCTTGATGGCGGAGGAATGTATCGGCGAACTGTTAAAGGAACACCCGAATTATCGTCCTATTGTCTTAAAACGATATGCGTATGACGGTGTGTGGAAAGGGAAAGCCGATTTTTTTGATCTACCGCGCAAGAGAACAATATTGTCGCAGTTTGAAGAAGCTCCGTATTTGGAGGAGGATAAGATTTGTATTGGGATGCCGGCGGAGTGCAGTACTCCATACTTGCGGCATAACTTTCTCTATATTGCTGCCAAGTGCTATAAAACGCAGGAGGTATGGCAGAAGGCAGATGAAATCATTAATATTGATGAGGTTTACTGGAGAAGAAATACTAATAATCTGCTGTATGAAGCGGAACTGAAAGCTTCCTCAGGGCAGGTAGAGTTTATTCGGGACTTCAAATTGTATGATTGTGATGATATCATGAAAAAGCAGTTTGTGATGAAGCAATGTGCATGGCTTCCGGTTGTCTCAGACCATGACAGAAGAATTCATATTCATTTCAATCATCCACAGACAATAGAACAGATTAATATTTATGCGTTGGGCAATCCAAGTAAGGACAGGTTGTCAGGAGAATTTGTGCTGGATAATGGTGTGCGATTATTTACTGGAAATATTTGCCTAAACGGGAAGAAAAATAAATTTACACTGGAGAGGCAGAGTAATATTATCAACATAGATTTTTATATCACCGATTGTGTAGGTAATCCGGCAGGGATTACGGAAATGGAAATATTGCCGCAAAGAGACGGCAGTGTGCCGGAGGAATTACAGAAGTTTGTTTTTCGGGAAGATTCTTTTGAGTTTAACACAGTTCATAAATTGGGAATGCAGATTGAGAGGACAATGTTTTCTTTAAAGAGGAAACTGTATAGATGGTTTCCTAATGAATTTTTCTTAAAAAGATACTATCCGGAACTTGGGAAGAAAAGACAATGGTTATTTATTTATAGAATTAAATTTGTATGGGAACGTGTAAACAGTAAATTTGGTAATCCTTGAAAGGCAGCTTGTTTTATTAGGATAGGACGAGAGCGTGTCCAATGAGAGATTTTATTTGACTGCTGGGGAGGACAATGTGTACAGAGTAGAAAATAAATATAACTGCAGTGAGGAAGAAATGTATATTTTGCAGCACAGATTGGAAGGTGTCTTAAAAGCCGACAGTAATGAGAATCATCCGGAAGGCTATAGTATCATCAGTCTTTATTTTGATGATATGAAAGATACTTGCCTGAGAGATACTGTAGATGGGGTGGAATTGCGTGACAAATACCGCATCAGGATATATAATAATTCTTTGGATACAATTAAGCTGGAAGTGAAGTCCAAGAAGGACAGCCGTATTCTTAAGAAGTCCAGAACTATCACGAGGAATCAGATGGAACAGTTGCTTTGCGGAGAGTGTATAGAGGATTCGGCATCGATGGATGACCCGGCAACCCTTTTTAATCTTGCTATTAAGACGAAAGGGTTACGGCCCAAAGTGATTGTGGCGTATGAGCGGAAAGCTTATATATTCGAGCCGGGCAATACCAGAATTACGCTTGACAGGAATGTGCGCGCAAGCAATCGTATTGAGGATTTTGGCAAAGATAATATAAGTTATGATTTCATAAATGAGTATGATAAGGTTTTAGAAGTCAAGTATGATGAATTTATTCCGGGCTTTTTATTACAACTGTTGGAGTTGGGAAATATGCAGCAGACTTCGTATTCCAAATATCAGTTATGCAGGGAGATATATTTATAATAAAGATTGGGGATAAAAGATGATACCCCCGGAGAAAGTAAAGGAGAGATACCATGTCAGTCAAAGATGTCATTAAAAGCAGTGTGTATGAGAGTCTGGGAGGGGGCACGAATTTATCGGTTGCCAATATTCTGCTGATTCTTGCAGTTGCGTGTTTGTTAGGTCTGTATATTTTTGCGGTGTATAAATTATCCAGCAAATCTGCTTTTTATTCCAAGGACTTGAATGTGACGATGGCGGGAATGCCGCTCATCATAGCAGCTATTATGATCGCGATGCAGTCTAATCTGTTGGTGTCATTAGGTATGGTGGGTGCATTGTCTATTGTCAGATTCCGTAATGCAGTGAAGAACCCGGTTGATTTGCTGTATTTGTTCTGGTCTATCAGTACCGGTATTATTGTGGGAGTAGGTCTTTACATACTCGCGCTGGTGCTGTGTATTGTGATGACGATACTTCTTATTGTGCTGGATATGATTCCGAACGCGAAAGCGCCGGATTTACTGGTACTTCGCGGTGAGGCGGACAAGATGGATTATGCCGGATTAGAGACACTTATGAAAGAATATTGTAAATATCATAAGGAAAAATCCAGATGTATTAAGAACGGAGAGACTGAACTGATTATAGAAATCAGAACTTCAAAGAAAGAAGAATTGTTACAGAAACTGACAGCAAAGGAACATATGACACAGGTTAATTGCATTTCGCATGATGGAGAGTGCAGAGTATAAACGGGACAATACCGGAACATAATGTGATTAACTAAAGGCGGAAAAGACATGTTGATTGCTGTTTTGCTGTTATATAGTAATATTCATATTTACAAAATGAAAAAGTACATCCGGGATGCGGGTCTTAACTCTTATATTGAGGCCTGCTGTGTCTGGATGCTCTTTTTATTTGCGTTGACAGAAGGATTATCCGTGTTCCATGCGGTAAGATTTATGGCGTTATTTGTATTCTGGGCAGTTTTTGATATTTTTTTAGCGTTAATATTTATATTGCAGTGGAAGAAATCCGGTCTTGGAATCAGTGAACTGTGCGGGATACAAGGAAGGAAAATGTACGGAGACAGAATCGAAGGCATACAGAAGAAGGGCAGAATAAGAAATCTGCGCAGCTATTTTTATTATGGCATCCTGGTTTTAACCGGATTGGCGGTTTTCCTTTTGGCACTGCTTACTACACCGAACAACTGGGATTCCATGACCTATCATCTTTCACGTATTGCCTACTGGACGCAGAACCGTTCCGTAGAACATTATGCAACGAATTGTCTCAGGGAGATTGCCAGTCCTGTTTTGGCTGAATTCGTGAATCTGCATGTATATATATTGTGCAGAGGCAAAGATATCCTTTTTAATCTGTTGCAGGCAGCTTCCTATTTTACCTGTACCGTATTGGTGGGAGCTATTGCGCGTAAGCTGGGATGTGACAAGCTGTTTCGTTTTATTGCCATGCTGATCTATATGTCCATGCCGATTGCATTTGCGGAGGCGCTGACTACGCAGGTGGATAATTTTGCTACGGTCTGGCTGCTATTTTTTGTATATATACTGTTAGATTTGATAGAACAGAAAGAAAACTTAGTATTTGATTTGACCACGGTTTGTAAAGTGTGTACATTAGGATTGTGCGTTGCATGGGGATATCTGACAAAACCGTCTGTTTGTTTCGGAATGGTCATATTTGCAGTTTGGCTGCTTGTCAGATGTAGTGTGAGAAAAGATAAAATTTGGAATTTGGTCAGATTAGCGCTGTGTGCACTGCCCTGTGTTATCTTGCCGCTTGTACCGGAGCTTTGGCGTAATTTTGCAACTTTTCATTCTTATGCCAGCAAGACGACCGGGGCAAGACAGCTTGTGGGAACGTTGCAGCCTTCCTATGTGTTCGTAAATTTTGTTAAAAATTTTACTTTTAATATGCCGATAGCTTTACTTAAGGACAGTCACGAGTTCTTTGTTAAATTTGCGGTGAAAGCAGCAGAGCTTCTGCGAGTGGAATTAGACGCGGAATCTATATCCGAAGACGGAAGGGTATTTGGTCTGCATGCTCCTCAGACTTACGGATATGACACGGCAATCAATCCTGTCGTACTTTGGGCATTCGTTTTCTGTGTTATCTGGGCAGTGATACGTTTTAGAAAGACAGATTGGAAAAACCTTGCAAACAGTTATCTGATCTGTGCTTCCGTTTCTTTTTGTATTTTTTGTGCGGTTTTAAGATGGGAGCCTTTTGTGACCCGGTATATGGTGTCCTATCTGGCACTTTTATGCCCCATGATCGCATCACAGATTCAATTACGGACTATAGAAGAGAGCGGGCAGAAACTGCGGTATGGTATTGTGGGGGTTATAAGTGTTCTGTGTATTATGGAATTGGTGAATCTCTTGAATTTTCATCTGGATATATACAGATATAAGGGCGCCAATAACAGACCCTATGGATATTTCGCATCCAGAAGGGAAGAAACACAGTATTATTCCGATGTGGCGGATGAGATTAAGGGGAAGGACTATCAATCAGTTGGATTATACGTCATGAAAGGGGATGCATATCAGTATCCGGTATGGGCTATGCTGGGGGATCGGCATATGGAACATGTGAATGTGCAGAATGAATCGTCTGTGTATGTGGATGAAGCATTCACGCCGGATTGTATTATCTGGTTTGCGGCGCTTCCGGAGGATACGGTTACGATCAACGGCAGAGTCTATGATCAAGTGCAAGACTTTGGAGATAATCACTATCTGCTGTATACGGAGCAGAGGGAATGATGTTTAATTTAATGTTTTGTATAAAAAGTGAAAACTGATGCTGAAATTTCCAGTGTCAGTTTTTATTTTTTGTGTTATGATGCAGGTAGACATAACTTATTAAGAACAAGTATAGTTATGAAAGGTAAGATTTGCCTTTTATTATGATAATAATGTGAAGCGATTCAAAAGAGGTAATAAGACAGGATGAAAAAGATGAACAAAAAGAAACATACCGTGTATTCATATCCGTGTAGATGGCTGACATTTATTCTGTGTCTTGCACTGTGCCTGGGAAGCAGTTCTTTACAGGTACTGGCGGTGGAAGAAACCGTATTGTATACAGATTATGAAGGTGATAACAGCCAGAGCATGGAGGGCTCCACCGATATTTCCGGCAATACGGAAGATACAGGAAATCAGGATATGCCAACAGATCCTGATGCCCCGGAGGATTCCAATGACTCGGAGAACGGAGAAGAAACGGACAATCAAACAGGGGCAGAAGACTCGGCAGGTTCAGAGAACAGCGGTAATCTGACTGATCAGCCGGAGGATGAGAAAGCACAGGAAGATAACGTTTCGCCGGATCAGCCGGAGGATCAGGTAAAAGACGATTTGGAGGACAGTGAAGGTTCGGAACAGATATCCGATAATGATTTGGAAACGGTTTCTGAAAATAATCTGGATTCTGTTTCGGAGAACGATCTGGATGAAGAACGTGCTATACATATAAAAGAAGCAGAAGAGGCTTTTGCGAAGTTGGCGGAAGAAAAAGTACTGATGGCGTTGTTGTATCATGCCGACAGCTATCAGGTGCGAAGGGAAGCGGACAAAGATAGTGCGGTTACTGCCACTTTAGAGATAGGGCATACCGTATATCTGCGTGGTGTGAAGATTACAGAGGAAGACATCTGGTATCAGGTGCAGTTTTGGCTTGACGGCAATGAGCAGACGGGATATATCCAAAGTTATTATCTGGCATACTCGGATGAAGATTGGATTGCATGGGAAAAAGAATATGTGACACCTCTCTGGAAGACGGAGAATGAATTCAGTCGTTCAGCGTATGGGATGACTACATATGCGGTTATGGAAAGCGCAGTGGATTATTCGGATATCTCAGCATTTCCTTCTGCCTATCAGAGTGATCTGCGGAGCTTGAAAGCAGCGCATCCGAACTGGACTTTTGTACCCATGAATACGGGACTTGATTTTAATACGGTGGTCAAGAATGAGATGGGAGACAAGAGCCTGATTCAGAATACAAGCAGCAATAGTTCTAAAGGATGGGTAGGCAAGTTATACAGCGGCAGTTGGTATTATGCCACAGAAGCAGGAGTGTCCCATTATCTGAATCCCTGCAATTTTTTAAAGGAAGAGTATATTTTTCAGTTTGAACAGTTGACGTTTAATGCTTCCTATCACAATGTGACGGCTGTACAGGCCTTTCTGAACAGTACTTTTATGAAAGGCGCAATACCGGGAGACTCAGGCAACAGAACCTATGCACAGGCATTTTATGAGATTGGCAAGAGCCGTAAATTAAGCCCGATCCATTTGGCATCCCGTGTATATCAAGAGCAGGGAAAGGGAACATCCCCGTTGATATCGGGTACTTACAGCGGCTATAGTGGGTACTATAATTATTTTAATGTGGGAGCCAGCGGCAAAACAGATGCGGAAGTAATCGAGAATGGTTTGAAATATGCCAAATCAAAAGGTTGGAATACGCGCTACAAGTCCCTTGAGGGAGGCGCGGCTACGATTGGGAATAACTATGTTTTGAAAGGGCAGGATACTCCGTATTTGCAGAAATTTAATGTGGACGGCAATTATAATGCTCTTTACACCCACCAGTATATGCAGAATATCCAGGCACCGGCCAGTGAATCCCAGAGTACAAGAAAAATGTATTCCGGCGCCGGAAGTCTTAATTCGGCCTTTGTATTCAAGATTCCTGTTTATAAGAATATGCCCGGAGGAACAGGATTAACGTTAAATAAGACAAGTCATACGATGAATAAGGGTGATACCCTGCAACTGTCGGCAACGTTGGATGGCATTGAGAGTACGGACGGACAATTTGCTGTGACATGGAAAAGTGATGACAGTTCTGTTGCCACGGTACAGGAAGGACTTGTTACAGCCTGCGATGTGGGAGAGACCGTCATTACAGCTTCTTGTGACGGCTATGTGGCATCCTGCAAGATCATTGTGAAAAATCCGTTGCAGACTATCACCCTTCAATATGACGGAGAAACGGTCACAACGGAATATCCCGTGGTGCTGAGAAGGGCAGATACCGTGGTTGCAGATACGAGCGGTTTCAGTGCACAAGAAATCAAAGAAAATGTATCTGCTGCAACATTACAGGTATCTTTTGAACCGGAGGACACAACGGACGACAGAACCATTGTTTGGTCAACATCGGATACTAAGATAGCTACTGTAAAAGCAGATACGGCAGATCCAACTAAGGCAGTTGTCACAGCCAAGGCAACAGGTGAGGTGACAATCACAGCCAAAGCATCGAAAGCGGGCAATAAAACCGCAACATGTAAAGTTAAGGTGATTGCACCTGTTTATAAAGTGGAATTGACGAATCCAAATGCGCAATCCTCAGATTTGGCAGATACGACAACATTGTTTGCAGGACAGAGCGTTAGCTTAAATGCAGAGTATTTTCCTAAGAATACCACATCCGATACGCAGATTATATGGAGTGGTTCGAACGATAAAGTTGCAACGGTTAAAAATGGCAAAGTGACAGCGGCGTCGGCTGGAACGGTCAAGATTACGGCACAGATAAAAGGGTACGAAGAAGGAGAAAAGGTCTATTCCGCTACCCATACGATTGTTGTCAAGGAATGTACAGTAACCTTTATGAAGAAAGACGGCAAGACGGTGCTGAAAAGTCAGACTTTGGGATATGGAGAGACGATATCGAAAGCAGACTTCCCTGTGGAAGAGAAGGTTAATGGCAGTCTGTTTATCGGCTGGTACACAGGTCAAAACGGTACAGGCAGCTTATTTGATGAAACAACAGGAGTCTATAAAGAGAACGTAACATTATATCCCTACTATGAAGAACAGGGCAAAGGTTTCTATGTAGTACCCGTAGGAGACCAGACTTATACGGGCAGCGCCATCAAGCCGGTTATTCAGGTATACGACGGAGTAAAATATGAAGAAGGTGACAGAGAATTAATCCCGCTGGTTCTAAATCAGGATTACACTGTATCCTATAAGAATAATAAGAACGTGAATGCAGAAGGCAGCAAAGCAGTCCCAACCATCACGGTTAAGGGAAAAGGAAATTATGCGGGAACTCAGTATGTGTATTTCAATATCGTGCCAAAGGCATTGACAGATGCTGATATCATTGCAGATGATATCACGGTGGCATACAGCGGTAAGACGATTAAAAGTGCACCTAAAGTAATGCGCGGCGGTAAGAAACTGGCTGTTAAGACAGATTATACGGTCTCTTATCCGCAAACAGGAACCGGAGCTTATCAGAAGGCCGGAACTTATCCGGTTGTGATTACCGGAAAGGGCGGTTACGCGGGAACCATTACCGTTTATGAAACCATTACACAGGATGTAATGATGAGCAAGGTCAGCATAGCCAAGATCCCGAATCAGACCTATTGCAATGATCTGGTGGACAAGGAAGCGGGGATCGGTATTACACCTCCGGGTTTGATCGTGAAGTATAAGAATAATGTTCTGACAGAGAGTGAAGACGGTGGTCTGACAGGGGATTACACTGTAACCTATCAGAACAATATGGCGGTTGGAACGGCAACCGCGACGATCACGGCGGTAGAGGGAAGCGGCTTTACGGGAAGTAAGAGTGCAACGTATAAGATCGTTGGTACCTCTATAACGAAAGCCAAAGTGACTGGAATTATCGCTAAGGATTATACCGGCAATGAAGAGGATGTGAAGCAGAGCGATTACACATTGACACTGAATGACAGGGAATTGGTGGAAGATGTAGATTATGTTGTATCTTACAGTAATATTTCCAAGGTTGGGACAGCCAAGATTACGTTTCAGGGGATCAATGAATATACCGGTAAGGTTACGAAAAGCTATAAGATCAATGCCTATAATATTTCTTTGGGTGAATCCGGAGATAACGTATGTATCAGTATGAAATATTATCTGCAGGGAGAGGATAAGAGTGCTGCCGGGAATATAGATTTCATAGAAGAAATAACAGCCCCCTATGTAAAAGGCGGCAGCAAACCGATGGTGGTGCTGTATTTTAACGATATCGAACTGACACCGGGCAAAGATTATACCATCAGGTATGCTAATAATAATGCGGTCACAACTTATGATATGCCGGAGAAAAAACTGCCGAAGATTACCATAACCGGAAAAGGAAATTTTAAAGGGAGTTTTAGCGGCACGTGGTGCATCACGGACGGACAGATGTCCGATGAAAACGGCAAACTCACTATGACAGTTAATGATGTTGTTTATAAGAATAAGAAAGGGGCATATAAGTCCGCTGTTAGCATTAAGGATGTAAGCGGAAGCAAGCTGGCAGCAGGGAAGGACTATGATAAGAATCTAATCTACACATATGAAGAAGAAATTCGGTTGGAGAACGCGGATGGCAGCATTACTTTGCGGCAGGCGGGTGATACAGTAGAGACAGCGGATATTGTACCGGCAGGAACGGTTATTCGTGTGACGGCGATAGGAAAAGGTGCATATGCCGGAGAAACCGCGGATGGCGCATTCATTTCCAAGACTTATCGGGTTGTGGCATCGAACATTTCCGGCGCGAAAGTTAAAACAGTATCCAAGTCTTATCTGAATGGCAGGGCAGTAACCTTGAAACCGGAGGATCTGACAGTGACCTTTAAAGGAGTAACAGAGCCGCTTGTATATGGTGTAGATTATGTGATTGATCAAGAAACCTATACCAACAATATTAAGAAAGGCAGAGCAACGGTTATCATACGCGGAATTGGTGATTACGGTGGAGAGAAGAAAATAACATATACTATTGGTGCTAAACAGATTTTGTGGTGGAAAAGTAATTAAGATTTTCTTAAAAACACAAGATATAGTGGGAAATCCACTTGTATTGCACAAGTGAAAATGCTATAATCAAAACGTTATAAGTGATTTTATGTAAATCGAATTTATAGTTCACATGGAGATAAAAAAGCAAAGCACAGGAAAAGGTGGAGAAAAGATGAAAAAGAGAAGGGTACTTGCATTATTGTTGGCATTGAGTCTGGCGGTCAGTATGAATGGCATGACGGCTTTGGCAGCAGGAATGGGTGACATGCAGATGGCAGAGTTATCGCTTGAAGACGAGTCTGAGGCGAGAGAAGATGGCGGGCAAGGGAATGACCCTGTAGAAGAAACTGTCCCGACCGACAATGTGGACGAAGAAGATTCTGAAGCGAAGACGGATGATAAAGAGTTAGATCCCGGATCAGAACAGACGCCGGAGGATTCCGGTGATTCAGATGAGTCCGGTAATCCGAACGATGATAAAAAGGATGATGATTCTGACGTGGAAGATGGTTCTGAAACGGATGAACAGCCGGATGCAGATACTGATCTGGAGGATAATAAGGACGGCATGGTGGAAGAAGAACCGGATGCTGAGGAAACTCTGACGGAAGAAAAGACAGAGGAAACAGAAAAGCAGGAGCCTGCTGAGGAGGAGAAGAAGCCTGAGGAAGAGGCGATTGTTCGCACGGTAAATTTTACTGACGATACAGGTATGCGTATTACCTATGACACTTACATAATCTATGATGAACAGACGAAACAGACAAGGACGACTGACGGATTTAATTATGAGGTCGAAAATGGTGTGCTGGTAAGTTTAACAAAAGGTGACAATAAGGAGACAGTAACAGGTAACGTAGTGTTAAGCCAGCCGGGAGAGGGCGCTGATTATGAAAGGTTTACTTCTATTGCGGCTTCTGTTTTCCAGGGAAATGATAAGATTACCTATGTTAAGATCCCTGCGGGTGTAACAACGATAGAGGATAACACTTTCAAAGGCTGTACGGCGCTGAAAGGATGTTATATCCCTTCTAAGGTAACAAGTATCGGAAGCAGCGCTTTTGAAGGCTGTACATCACTGACACAGCTTGCGATCCCGAAGAGCGTTGCGTCTATTGGTACGAAAGCATTTTACGGAGACGCTAAACTTTTTATGGTACATATGAAAGATGCGGATTATTCTCAGTTAGCGGACATTGGAGAAAGCGCCTTTGAAGGATGCTCTGCATTGCAGAAGTTCTGCTCTGACGGAGAGTTCAATTTTCCGGAGAGTATTACAAGCGTAGGAGCCAGAGCATTCTACGGTTGTTCCAAAATCCCTAAGGTCATTATGGGGGCCGGGGTAACATCAATTGGCACGGAAGCATTTATGAACTGTACCTCAATGGAAGAATTATCTATATCCAGAGGTTGCGGTATTATTTCGCAGTATGCATTTGCCGGTTGTTCTAATTTGCAGACAGTTACATTTGTAAATAGTAATAATAGAACGAAAACGACTATTGAAAGTTATGCATTCAAAAATTGTACTTCGTTGGGGAGTATTGACATTCAGTCGTGGATTGAACAGATTAACTCATATGCTTTCTCAGGATGCAGCAGATTGGGAAAAATACGGATTAGATATGATGATGCAGTGTTGCAAACAGATGCGTTTCCAAACAGTAATCCTAATATTTGTCTTGTGGGAGCAGCAGGATCGACAGCTTCTGAATATGCCAGTAAAGCAAAGATTCGTTTTGTAGATCCGGAAGATGTTGAATCGAAACAATATTACACCTATACGACTAAAGTATCCGGTCCTGGAACGGATACAGATAAACCGATTTCAATTGTAGTGTCCAATAAGCGTGATGGTGGTGCAAGTGATATTAATGCATTGAATGGCGGTAAGGGTGTTGAGGCAGGGACAGAATTATATGTCTATATTTTGTATTATGACAATAAAAATATTCAGTTAGTGCCGAAAAGTCTTAAGTGTAATGGAACGGTTATTGAAGCGAAAGATAGGATTTATACTTTTACAATGCCTGTTGGTGGTGCCGTAATCAGTGCAGAATTCGAAAATATAAATAGTTCTGTTGCTATAAAGGGCTTTGAGGATAATGTAAGCACAGAATTGTCCAATGGCGATGAGTTGAAGATTGGTCAGACAACAAAATTGTTCCTGACAAGTGATTATCCGGGCGATGATAATTTGATTCCTGCTTCTAAGATTGAGTATTCCATTTCTCCATACTCATCCAAGTCAGTGGCAAGTGTTGCGTCTGACGGTACCATTAAGGCATTAGCAGTAGGAACTACGGTCATCTGTGCCAAGGTTAAGAGGGACGGCAACGGAAATTCTTTTACCAAGACAGTAACAATCCGGGTTTCCGCTGCTGATGTTGATTCCATTAAGATCAGAGCAACGGAATATGACAAATCGGTTATTGCACTGTCTGAAAGTGCAGATGGGGTGCAGAGCGCGTCTATTGACAGCGACAGAGTAACGAAAGCATATGCCTTTAAGCTGAAAGCAACAGCCTATGATGAGGAAGAAGATAATATGGCAGTAGCCTTTAAGTGGACAAGTAGCGATACCAAGGTTGCCAAGTTATCTGCAGCATCTACAACATCGGCGTCTCCCATCAATACGGTAACCATACCGGCGAATACAGACGGTGAGGCTACGATTACAGTAACGGCGACTAACGCGGACAAGACAACTGTTACACAGAAATTTATTATCAGTGTTAAGAATTATAAGCCGAGACTGTCAGAGTCAACTATTACAATCAACCCTAATCAGAAAGAGGGTACCGTACTGGAGATAATCAGCGCTTATGGTGAGGGAATTAATAAAGAGTCCATAGCTTTATATGCGGAGAAAGTTGATCTGGATTACAAGGATTTTAAGTTAGAGTACGATGCAGCTAACAGTACGGATACTGTAGCAAGATTTATTGTGACTGCCAGCGATGGATTAGCGGATGGGACTTATAACCGAAGATTGAAAGTGGATGTAATGAATTCCACCTATAAAATCCCGGTGAAACTTGTTGTGAAGAAGACTGCACCGGATCCTAAAGTGGGTTTTGTCGCAAAACAGCCGAAATTGAATCTTTTCTATAAGAATGACGGTACCGAATTCAATATGACAGTTTCTAATCTCGGGAAAGATCAGATATCATCATATACGCTGGAGTCTCTAACTTCATCCGATGATGATAAGCTCTTTACGGAAAACTTTCAGGTAGAGAAGGTGGACGGAAGTCATTGCAGGATTACCCAGAAGAGTAGTGAATTGAAGTATACTTCTAAGAAAAAACCGGCGGTTACGGGATATCTGGTACTGAAATTTGAAGGCTATAAGAGCAGTATTGTTAAAAAGTATAAAATTACAATTCCTACGCAGACAGTATCTCCGTCTTATGCATTGAGCAGAACATCAGATACCTATTATGCAGGCTGTGCTCAACAGGACATCGAATTACAGCTTCTGGATAAGAAGAATAAAAATGCAGTGGTGGATTTAAATGATGGATTCACTGTAAGGGTAAAAGCGGTTGAAGGAGCTACCAGAGCGGTAACAAGCTGTTCTGCTGAAACCAATGATGAGGGAGAAAGTATTATTCAGTTGCCGATGACGCAGAATCCTGCTGCCGGTAAGGTATACTTGGAAGTGACCAATGATGCGTGGGCTAATAATAAGACTTTTACTTATATATATACCATCAAAACAAGTTCTTCCGCACCGAAGATCAGTCTCACGAGTACCACTGTGACACTGAATCAAAGTTATCCGGAGCAGATGGTAACCTTCGGTCTGAAATCCAATCAGACAGACACGGTTATTTCTGATGAGCAGGAATTTTTGCCGAATGTAAATGATAGGACAAAGGCTTCATTAAAAGAACAGTATGCTAAACTGGATGTTACATATGAGAATGGTGTCGGTACAGTAACTATCAATGATTCTACGATTGCCAATGGTACTTATTGTTTTATATGTGATGCGGCAGAATATGAGTATCGGGGGCGTAAACAAGGGGCAAATAAATTAACCCTTAATGTTAGGGTTGCCAAGGGTGTTCCCAGTGTTACCGCAAAAGGGACGGTTGCTTTTAATACCTTGGCAACAAAGAGTAATCAGGATGGGTCTTACAGTTACGTAGAAAAGTCGGAGCTGGTGTTTACAAAGAAGAATTTACCGGATGATTATGAATATGACGTAGATGCGATGAAGAAAAGCATTACCTGTAATACGAAGGGATGCAGTGGATACGAAAAACGTTTTGAGTGGAACATAGACAGTGATAATAATAAGCTGGTCGTGTCCATGAAGGAATGGTGCCCGAATAAGACTTACAGTTTCTCGATTACGCCCACGTTTGTCAATAGTTCTACTGGTAATGTGGTGGCAGCCAAGAAACTCAATTTTAATGTTAAGGTCTACAGCGGAAACATAAAGGTATCTTTATCTGCGAAGGGTAAATTGAATCTGCTGGATAGAAGCGGCGAATGCACCACGGCTAACAGTATTATGTATACGCCTAAATTTACAAATCTAAAAGATCAGGTAGTAGAGGCAGCAGTTTATGATGCCAACGGTGTTATGCCTGAATATGATCCGGATAATGTGAGTAAGTTGTTCACGGTGAATGTTTCAACAGATGGGATGTTGTATGTGACCCCTAAACAGGGAGCAGAGCTGGAGAACAATAAGACTTACAAGATCATGATTTGGATGAAACTTAGAGATTATCAGGCTTTCGAGGATTATGACGGAAATGGTACATGGTCTAATGTGTTGTCTGTTAAGACGGCACAGAGCTTGCCGAAGGTTACTACGGACAAGAATACAGTGAATTTATATTTGTCCAATAAGAGTTATGAAACATCCTTTATTGTGGATAAGCAGGAGGTTAAGTCCGTGAAGCCTGTGGGTAGGGTGACAAGTATTGCGTTCGATGAGAAGGATGCAAAGGCCAAGGAGAGTTTTGATATTAAATCTCAGCAACTGTCAGATGGTTCCCTGAAGGTTACATTGAAGTTAAAGAATACGGTATCATACAGTAACAATACTACGAATAAGATTAAAATGTATGTGGAGTTTGAAGGACAAGGAACGAATACGGCAGGAACACAGATTATCATGAATGTTAAGATTAATAAGTAAGAGGATGGTTTACAGCGGTCGGTTTATCCGACCGCTGTTTCTTTGAAATGTGCATTGTTGCAGAAATAATGAATCGTATATAATGCTTCAGAAAATAATGCGGATTCATTAAAAAATTGTTCCAAAGTGTGCAATCAGATTTGAAATATCCATCCAAGTGGCGTCATCACTGGGAATAATACGATACCAGTAACCTAACATACAGATAAGATTCCAAAGAGTACAGAAGATGCAGTAAACATATACCATAATGCGGCATACTGTTTTGCCCGCAGTTTTGCTACCAGGCGCACCTTTATTTTCAACAAAGGAGAAGGTATATGCCATGAAAAAAGCAAATACGCATAGAAAGTCAACAGCGACACGCTGTCCGAAGGAGCCGCCATACCACCAGCTCCACCATGCGCTGGATACATATGTTATGATAACAAGAAAAATAATCATTCCGATGTATAATTCATGGTGTTTTTTGTAAGAGCAGATTATTCCAATCACAGCAATGAGCAAAATCGGACTCCAGAAAAACAGTCCTTTTCGTATACTGAACAGCCAGTTAATAGTCTGTGGTGCAAGCCAGTAAAAAGGTTCGTTGGAGCCATAGGAATAGATGAACCAGTGTCCGGTTGCCGTATGCCAATAACAGAGTTGGGGAAGAAGCGTAATAAAACCTGTGATTATGATAGGCAAGGCACGTTTTGGTTTCAGGATTGTCGCAAATCGAAGTTTTAAAGTATTTAGATCGCGAACACCATAGAATATATATGTTAGGACGAACAAAATGTTCGTGTTACGTACCATGAAAATTAATCCTGCCAGAAAGCCGAAAATACAAGTATGAATGAGATGATTTTTCCCTTGTCGGGCAGGACTTTCATACCAGCATAAGTAATACAGGAAAAGAATGAACAGAGTATAGGAATATATATGGGAGAAACAAGCATCATAGGATGCGTAATGAAACAGGTTTGTCCCGTAAGTAATAAATAAGCAGGTCATCAAAGCCACTTTTTCGGAAAACTTTCCATATTTTGTCAGTAATTTATACAGAAAAATGGTGCCGACAATCCAGTAGAAAATGCCGCAAAACAATATGAAATACTGGTACAGATTCGTATAGCCCGTAGCAGTATGACTCCCGGTTAAAGTATCTTTTAATAAGGAAAGCAGATGTGCAGCTAAAAAGAAAGGGCTTTCCATGACAGCGGTTCCGACAGCATATTTGTTGACAAGTCCGCCGGCGGCCTGTATTAAGTCAAAAGGATGCTCCCAACCTTCTATAAAGCTAAAGGAAAAGTCGTGATAGATAAAAAATGCCGGAAGATAGAGAAAATAACCAAAGCCGTCAGAATAGACTTTGGGTGCATTCAATACTTTTATGTGATAAACCCATATGATGGAAAAAATCATAAGTAGTGTTGAAATACCAAGAAAAAGCATAAAAGGAAAATGTTTTTTATATTTGGCTAAAACGTTCATCTGTACAATAAACTCCATTTCTGTCATTTTCCTAATTATAGACTTGAAATGTGCAGAATTCAATATATTTGACCTTTTTAATCCGTTTGCTTTAAAAAACGAATATATTTTAATAAATCTCTTCTTTCCTTAGCATTAAGTTTTTGAATATCATATACTACGTCATGCATGGTAATGTTACCGAGATATGGGCTTTTCAGATTTGTGTTGCCCAGATATCCGGTCTCGGCACCCAGTAGATAATCAGTACTCACTTTATAATATTTAGATAATTCTTGCACAACCCAAATAGGGATTTCACGATTACCATTCTCATAGTTGGAATAGGTTTGTTGTGAAACGCCCAAATAATCGGCAACTGTTTTTTGTTTGAGATCATGATCTTCTCTTAAATCTCGAATAATTTCACGTAATTCTTTCATTCTGAGCACCCTTCATAATCGAATTGCGGAATGTAATTATTATGGCATTGAAATGTTGTCCTAAATGCTAACACACAACAAAAGGTTGTATAGAATAGTCCTTTGATAAGTAGTATGTGCATGTTTAAAACAACAAATCGTTGTAAAACATAATTAATCATTTGTGGAAAAGTAAAAACATTAAATCAATGTGTTTCTGGGTAAAGAGAGAATAGCTAACAGGCAGAGATAGCATAATGTAAAACAATATGGTAAAATATGATAATGAGTATTTAAGTAATAATAAAATATGCATAGAAAGCACAGGAACAATATGGTCAAAGTTTCTTTACTGGTCACAACTTATAATGATCAGGATAATTTGGAGATTACGCTAACAAGTATAGAAAGTCAGGATTACCAAAAAATAGAAGTAGTTATTGTGGACGGGCAGTCTAAAGACAAGACGCCGGAATTGATTAAGAAGTTTGCGGGTGCACATCAAGATGAGGCAGATTTCATTAGCGTGAAGTGGATATCTGAGCCGGACAAGGGGCTGTATGATGCTATGAATAAGGCATTCGGACTTAGTAACGGAGACATTATAGCGGTTTGTAATGACAAACTGTGCAGGGAGGATGCGGTCAGCAAGTTAGTAAGAGCGATTGAACAGGGCGGAAGCGGGTGTATAGGTGCCCATGCAGATCTTGTCTATATGGAAGGAGAACGCATTGTCAGATCGTGGCACATGGGAGAGGGAAACTTGCGGCAGGGATGGATGCCGGGGCATCCTACCTTATTCCTAAAGCGGGAAATATATGAGAGATACGGTATTTATGATACGCGCTACCGATGTGCGGCAGATTATGAGTTTATGGTGCGTTTCCTGAAGGATGAGGACAACCGTCTTGCCTATGTGCCGGAGGTTTTGGTAGCGATGTTTTACGGCGGAACGAGCAATGCCGGACTTAGTAATTATTTGATATCTTTTAAAGAGGGATATCAGGCATTACGAAAGAACAAAGTAAAGTTTCCTTTTTGGATTACGGTAAAAAGGACTCTTCGGGTATTAAAACAGTTTTAATGATCTGCGAAGGATTTGGCAGACTTGGCGATAGCTATGCGCGAAAAAGAGGGTTAGAAAACTATGAGCAGCAAAAAGCAATTCTATTATATAGTTAATTTTATTATCAGGATCATTTTGGCGGTTGTTGTGTTTCTTCTATTTTTACACAGCATTTTCAGTACCAGTTTTATGGGATGGGTTGATAAGGAAGACGGCAGCCTGCAGAGCAGGACATTAAATATTGCGGACAGCCCGTGGAAGCATCTGTTAATCCTGCTTTTGATAACCTTTATTTTGGTATTGTTTCGTACGATCAGTGCTAAAAGGAGAACCGATATCAAAGAAGAAGTTGGGATAATTGGAAAAGATGAACGTGTGCCATCTTACGAAAACAGAAAAAAATATGTAGGTATGGTGGGAATAATAGCGTTTGTGGGAATCGTTGCTGCAGCCGTTTGGATTTTGGTGACGCGTTTTCTTCCGGGGTCTGATCCCTCCAAGGTATGTAACGTGGCATCCCAGTGGATGGCGGGAGATTTTTCGGCATTTGATGAGGGGCAATATCTTTTCTGTTATCCGTTTCAGTCAGGGATTGTGCTGTTTTACTATTTGTTGTCGAAGGTATTTGGTGACGGGAACTATGTGGCAATGCAGTTTGTGAATTTGGCTGCACTGACTGCCTTTTATTATCTGCTTTTTAAGATATTCAGCAGATTCTGGAAATGGGAAAAGAAGGTTCTGCTTATTTCCTATCTCGCGCTGATTCTATGGGCTCCGCTCATGTTCTATGTCACTTATTTATACGGTATTTTGCCGGGAATGGCATGTTCGATTGGTGCGGCATATCTGGCGGTGTGCTATTTGGAGACAAGAAAGTGGTGGTATATGTTCCCGGCGGCGCTGCTTATGGGAATTGCCACGGTTCTTAAGATGAACTGTCTGATCTATCTGATTGCGATAGGTTGTTTTCTGGTCTATGATGCCATAGATATTCTGTTTATATCGAAGCAAAAGGGGAAGAAATGGATTGTTTCGCTTGCTTTTGTGGCGGCTATGGGGTTGGGAGTTTACGGCTGTAATCAGGCAACGAATGCATATGTGGAACATTTGTCAGGCTATGAAATGCCGGAAGGGGAAGTTATGCTTTCCTGGGTAGTTATGGGGTTGTCGGAGGCTCCTAATGCACCTGGAAACTATAATGGTTATATTGGGAATGTTTTTTTTGATAATCATTTTGATACAGAGCTTGCCACAGAACAGTCCAAGGCGGATTTGAAGAATATTATTAAGCGAATGATTAAGAGTCCTATTGACAGCGGCGTAACTTTTTTTGCTAGAAAGACGGCATATCAGTGGAATGATCCGACCTTTATTGCCATGGAGCGGATGGAAGGACGCAAGTCGACCATTGCCGTATCTGCACAGGTGAGGAGCTTGATCGAAGGAAAAGGAAGAGTCATTCTTTCCGTAATTTTAAATACAGTGCAGACTGTGATTTTGACAGGAATGCTGTTTTATCTGTTGTTTACAAGGAAAAGTTCGAATTTAAACGAATTGCTTGTTGCGGTAGTATTTCTCGGAGGGTTTTTATTTCATATGGTATGGGAGTCCAGCCCTTCCTATACGTTTCCTTATTTCGTGCTGCTGATTCCTTATGCGGTAAAAGGCTTTGCAGAGTACGGAAGATGGGCGGAACAGGCATACAGATGGGTTGCGGAAAGCTCAGCAGAGCAGAAGAAACAGGATATGAAGAAGTGGTTTTCTAAGAAAAATACGCCTGTGATAGGTGCTGTAGCTGTAATTCTGGTTCTGCTTATATTGTTTGCACAGACGAATTTGTTTGACCGTACAATAGCATTGGATGACGGTGCAGATGCATGGAGGCAATTTTACCAGATGCAGGATAATATATCAGAGTAATTGTCCTGTTGCCAATATGTCCTGTTGCGGCATTGGAACCGAAACAAGGAAAACGAAAGAGAAATTCGCCCGGTTTTCCTGCGTGATAAACTATTTTGAAACAGAATTAGTGTGCCAACAGAAGCTTGAATAAGAAGTATAATTTATATCGGATACAGAAAGCATAGAGCTTATTATGAATACCGGTGATATCTCCTATTTTGATTGAAGCAAAAGCCTTGTGGATATGAGAATTCCTGCACTCGCCGTAAAATGTCTGCCTGAAATCAGAGCGATTTTTCAACATTTGCTTAAAAACCGGAACAAAGGTCAGCAAGGTCTGGTATGCAAAGAAGTAATCAAACTGTTTGTCCATATAAGGATACTGTGCTGTATCGATGATGCGGCGATAGGTATCAAACATGGTATGATTCTCGGATAAACGCTTTGAATCCATTGTAAGATGAGTGACGGATTCGGCATTGCTTCGGTAATAATAGAAAGCTTCGTCAAAGAAATAAATAGAGGATGCTTCCAGCATACAGCTATAAGAAGCAAGCCCGTCTTCTCCCACTACGACATTGTGGGGAACACGCAGCAGATGTTTTTCCAGCAGAGTTCGCCGGAAGATTTTGTTACACATGCTGGGTGCAATTCCATAGACAAAAAAAGTGCCCGAATATATCATATAAGGATATACTTCCGAAGATAAACGTTTTTTATTATAGAAACCTGCGGAAAAAGGGCTGCTGCATTTTATCTCTTTATCCGGCATGGCGGCAGTATAATTGCAGTGCAGGATATCGGCGTGGGTATCCTTGGCTGCCTGACACATACGGGTATACATATCCGAAGCAACCCAGTCGTCGCTGTCAACAAAGGTTACATATTCCCCGCGGCTTAGACGAAATCCCTGCTGTCTTGCCGCAGTGTGACCGCTGTTTGTTTGGTGATAACAGTGGATATGATCGTAGAGGGAAGCATATTCATCACACAATGAGGCAGAACCATCGGAGGAACCGTCATCCACTAATATAATTTCATAGTCGATCCATGTCTGTTTCAATATGCTTTCAAGACAGATTGAAAGGTATGATTTGGTGTTGTAAACCGGAATGATAATGCTTAAAAAAGGAATTTTAGACATAGGATACTCCTTATTCATTGACTGCTATTCTATAATTTTTTGATATAATAAGTATATTATTGATTTTTACCATTGTAACTTTTCCTGACTGTATTTGCAAGGCAGAGTATTTTTGATGGGAAATTTAAGAAGCTGAGATAAATTGCGAAGTGAAGGAAATAGAAGATCAAAATGTGAAAGTTGACTAATAGATTTATGATAACGGTTTCATAATAAAAAATCGAAGGATGCGGGAAGGTATGGTAATCAGAAATGGAAAGAATTGTATTTGTGATACCGGATATGCCCGGCGGCGGTACAGAACGCGTGGTGGCATATCTGGCAAATGAGTATTGTAAGAGAGAAATTCCGGTAACCATTCTATTGTTTGCGGGACATGAGGTGGCCTATCCGCTGGATAAACGGATTGAGGTTGTCAGCGTTGGTTCTCCTTCCGGCGGCAGAATCCGAACCAGAGTAGACAGACTCCGCAGGATGCGGCAGTTTTACCGAAAGAATAAAAATTGTCAGATTTGGGCATTCAGTGTGATGGGAGCGGTTTTTTCGGCAGTTGCGGCGATAGGACAGAGACATTTTTTTCTTGTCTCCGAACGCAATGATCCGAACAGATATGATCATCCGAAAATCAGGAATTTCTTTTATCGCTTTGCAGATATAATTGTGTGTCAGACACCGGATGCAGCGAAAAGTTTTCCGAAGGGAATAGAGCGCAAGTCTGTGGTCATTCCAAATCCTATCGTAGTGGAGGGGATTGAGGCTTATGATGGTGTCCGCGACAAGAGAATTGTGGCGGTTGGACGCTTGAATCCCCAAAAGAATCACAAACTGCTTCTAAGAGCATTTGCCGCTTTTGTGAAGCAGTATGAAGATTATATACTGGAGCTGTATGGCAAAGGGGAGTTGGAAGAGGAACTGAAAGGCTGTTCAAAGGAATTGGGGATAGAAGAGCAGGTTGTATTTAAAGGGTTTTCGGATCATGTGATGGAGGAAATTAATCAGGCGGCGATGTTTGTTTTATCTTCTGATTATGAAGGAATATCCAATTCCATGACGGAAGCAATTGCACTGGGAGTGCCGACTATAGCTACGGACTGTCCTATTGGCGGTTCCAAAATGTTTATACAGGATCATTGTAATGGAATCATGGTGCCTGTCGGAGATGAAAAGGCACTTCTTAAGGCAATGTCGGAACTTGCAAAGAATCCGGAGCTTGGCAGGAGAATCAGCATGGAAGGAAGAAAGCTGCGGGAAGAAAATACGGTGTCACAGATTGCAGACAGATTCCTTGCAGTGGCATCAAAGCATAAATGAGAAGGGCATCTGACAATTTGTCAGTGTAAATGTCTGAGAATGGAGAAGAGATTGAAAAATGTCTTGATCATCAATCCAATTTTATATACATCGGAAACCAATGAAATTCCCAAGGTGGATTCTATCAAGGATACCATGATTTACACTATGTGCATGGGATTTTTGAAATTGGGACACCGGGTAACGTTAGTGGCAGCGGAGGACTATAAGCCGTGTGTGGGAGAGGAATATCCTTTTCCTGTGATATGGATGCATACTGTATGCCGTCGCGTGTTTTTGCCGAGATGTTTTCCGTATATGCCGGATTTGCGGAAGCTTTTGAAAGAACATGAGGAATATGATTTGATAATTGCCAGTGAAATGTTTGCCACATGGTCTTATACTGCAGTGCGTCTGTGCCCGGAGAAAACCATAGTATGGCATGAACTGGCAGCACATAACCGCATGCTTCATCAGATACCTTCCAAGATTTGGTACAATGTGATAGCACGTTTTATGATGAGAAAGGCGAGAGTTATTGCTCGCTCGAAGGAAGCACAGACGTTTATCAGCCGGTTTGTCGGAAACGTGTCACAGGAAGTTATTGATCATGGTGTGGAGTTGGAGAAGCTGCCCCGGATTGGGAGTGAATCAGAGGAAAGTGTGAAAAGTTCACATACAGAAGATTTTTTGAAGTCGAATTTGTGTTTAAATTCTCAGGCTGAGAAGGAATGGAAAATGATCAAGAAGGAAAACCAGTTTGCAGTGGTTTCCCAGTTGATTGAACGTAAGCAGATACACAGAACGATTGCAGCTTTTGCAGATTTTGCGATGCGGGGAAATGAAGACTATATCTTATATCTGATCGGGCAGGGTGAAGAAGAGAGTTCCTTACGAAAAGCGGCTGCTGACAGAAAGATAGAGAGCCAAGTCCGGTTCTGCGGACAGATGACACATGAACAGCTTTTGCCCATTGTAGCCAAATCCAAGGCTCTGCTTGTCTATACAAAGAAAGACAATAATATGGTATCTATTGTAGAGAGTATTGCAGTGGGAACTCCGGTTGTAACCACATCAGTTCCCTATAATGCGGAATATATCAGGAGAGAAAAGTTGGGCATTGTAAAGGATTTGTGGGGAGCAGAAGAATTAGACCGGATTTGTGAACAAAATGAGGTGTATGTACGGAATTGTTTGCAGTATCGGCAGAAGCTTTCTAATGTACACTGTGCGGAGATGTTTCTGCATTGCGCTCAGAATTTTGACGGTAAAGCTGGGAGCGGAGACTGATCCGGGCGATATACTTGATTTTTAGTATATTGGATTGTACAATATTAAGTAACTATGCTGTGGTGCAAAGTGTGATGCGAACCGGCTATGAGAAATGGGAGAATGTGACAGATAATGAGAAAAAAGTCTATCTGGATGGGATGTCTGGCAGTCATGCTTTTGTGCATTACCTTTGTAATGTGTAAAATAGATTCTGATAATGTAGACTCTGAGAGAGCAGATTCCGATACAGTAGATGCTGATGAAATTGACGAACTGAAGATTCAAGGAGAGGATGACTTCCTTCCGGTTTATATCATAGCGGGTGGCAGCACTCTATCACAGAATATTAAGGTATATAGAGCAAAGGAGAGCTGTTACGTATTTTTGCCAAGTTATACGGATTTATCAGCTCTTGTATGCAGCTATGGAGAGGCAGTTTCTTCAGTTTCCATAGGGGGACAAGCACTTTCTAACGGGGAGACAATAGAAAAAGTTGAGATTGGAAAAAATTATGAAATTATGATAACAGACAGAAAACAAAATGTTCTGAAATATCCTCTTATTTTTTTGCAATCCGAAAATCTGCCATCAGTTTTTATAGATACGGTTTCTGGGTCTATGGACTATATAAATGCGGTAAAAGGAAATGAAGAACCGGGTTATTTTACTTGTATTTGTGCGGATGGTGTGGTTGACAGTCAGAGTTTGGTCAACAGAATAAGAGGAAGAGGAAATACCAGTTGGAGTAATGGCGGAGGTAAGAATCAGTATAATGTCCGTTTGAAGGAAGCTTCGGATGTGCTTGGGATGGGGAGTGCACGTAACTGGGTAATACAGTCGAACAAGTTTGATGTCTCTATGATGAAAAATAAGCTTTCTTATGATTTTGCCAAGGATATAGGAGTTCCGTATGCGATTGATTCTGAGTTTGCAGATCTGTACTTGAATGGGGGATATATGGGCACTTATTTGATATGTGAGAAAGTGGAGATAGCTGAAAACAGAATAGATCCCCATAATGAGTATTTGATAGAGAGAGATGACAGGGAAACCCTTCCGGAGGAGACTGTTGAATCATCTTATGGTAAATTTATGGTTCACAATCCAAAAGAGATGACGGAAGGGGAATATGATTATATTACAGCATATCTGAACAGTACTTCGTGGAGTATTGAGAGTGCGGAATATAGTGATGATTATACCAACTATATAGATGTAGAATCTTTTGCAAAGCTCTTTATTATGAATGAAATCAGCAATGATCCTGACGCTAACAGGCTCAGTTCCTTTTTTTATAAGGAGGATGAGAATAACAGTAAACTCACTGCCGGACCTGTATGGGATTTTGACTGGGCATATGGAGTTGATGCGCGCAGCGGAGAAATTAAAGTGAGTGGTTTTGAAGACGGTTGGTTTGAGGATTTGTATAGAAGTCAGATATTTAGAGACTGTCTCGTTGAAATCTTTGAAAAAATTATGGATGAAACATATGAAAACTACGGTGATGATTATTTTGAAAGTGAGAAGGATTACCTGCTTCCATCATATTATATGAATATGATACGCTGGAAGACAGAAGGAGATATTGATACTGCTGCCAGTAATTTGGATAAGTCGGTGGAAGAAGTACAGGAATATTTCAGAAACCGGATAGAGTATTTGAGTGAAGTATTTGACGGAAATTGGACATATCATAGAGTAAATTTTGTGTATGACAGCGGAAAGAATTTCACTCACACATATGTGAAGAATGGCACGACTATTCCTAAAGAAACCGTAGAGCACCTTCTTTCTGTCTACGGATGTGTTCCTGGCAGACTTACGAATGATGAGGAGATTGACTGGATTACGTATGTGATATTCGAAGACGTAGATCTGGAATGTCAAGTGCCGGAGACTGGGGCGGATGAATAGATTTGTGTTGGTGACAGAAGACCCGGATAAACAGCAGGCATAAAAATATATATCGATTGGCAGGGGATGATAATAGGCTTGGATAACATAAAAGTAGCATTTTGCTTTGATGAAAATTTAATAACACAGGTGCAGGTGGCGGTAGCATCCTTGTTAGATGCCGTACAGAATGAGAATGTTCATTATGATATTTATTGTATTTGTACCAAAGAGGCAAGCAGTGTGAAAGAGTGTCTGGAGCATATTATTCAGGCGCGGGATCAAAAATCTATTCTGCATCTGCACAGCGTAGAAAATCCCTATGGAAATGCTTATGAGGTAAGAGGAATTTCAGCAGGAACTTATTTACGGTTAATGCTGCATCGGTTGTTGTCTGAGGTGGACAAAGTACTTTATATGGATGTGGATGTACTGGTCTGCGGCAGTCTGCTTCCTATCTGGCAGAAGAAACTTGGTGATCACATATTAGCGGCTGTAAAGGGAGCAGTAAATTTAGTTGATAAGTGGGAATGGAACAGTGACAGATCTTACTGGAAATTATTGGAAGGACAGAGAGGAAACTATATTAATGCCGGTGTGACACTTATGAATCTGCAGGAGATTCGCCGTTTGCAGTTGGAGAGACAGTGGAACGAGTTGGCGAAAGAAAAATTATATTATCAGGATCAGGATATTTTGAACATAACATGTCGAAATAAAATACTTTATTTGCCGCCTAAATATAATCGACTGGCATATATGGACTCTAACGATTATAATAGGTTTGTGGAAGAGGGTATTTATTCTGTCAGGGAATATGAGGAAGCGTTGCATAACCCTATTATTATCCATTATGCGGGAGACAAGCCGTGGAAACGATATGATACAAATTTGGGCAGTCTCTGGTGGGATTATGTGAATAGTCAGCCGGATCTTAAAGGATTGTTTGATGAGGCAGCAGCGCGCAGATATCATGGGCTAACATTGTGGGAGAGATGTATGCGTAAGATGAAAAAAATGCTTGGCAGGGAGAAACTCTAACAATTTTAAACCCAAAATGTGCGGAAGCTAAATGATGCAGAGACTGGTATTAGCATGATATAGAAAATGATAAAGGTAAAATAGTAGCGACAAGGAGAAAGAAAATGAAAATAGCAGTAGCAGGAACAGGGTATGTAGGATTGGTGGCTGGTGTATGCTTTGCGGAGAAAGGGCACGATGTCACCTGTGTAGATGTGGATGAAGCTAAGGTGGAATTGATGCGCTCCGGTGTGACACCGATCTATGAGGAAGGGTTGGAAGAACTGATGCAGAAGAATAATGCTGCAGGAAGACTTCATTATACTACGGATTATCAGAGTGCGTACAAGGATGCCGAGGCAATCTTTATCGGGGTGGGTACACCGGAGCAGCCGGATGGTTCCGCCAACTTAAGTTATATTGCTACGGTATCCAGACAGATTGCCGAGTCCATAGAGAGAGATTGTCTGGTGGTTGTGAAATCAACAGTTCCCGTAGGAACGAATGATAAAGTTGAGCAATTTATCAGAGATTTTCTGGTGAAAGATGTAAAGGTAGAAGTGGCATCTAATCCGGAATTTCTGGCACAAGGCTCTGCTGTGCATGATACGTTGCATGCGGCAAGAATTATCATCGGAACGGAGAGCAAGGAAGCCGAGGCGATTTTAAAGAAAATCTATGAGCCCTTTGATTTACCGATTGTCTCCGTCAACAGACGTTCCGCGGAGATGATTAAATATGCCTGCAACGATTTTTTGGCTTTAAAGATTTCCTATATGAACGATATTGCCAATCTGTGTGAGTTGGTGGGTGCCAATATTGATGCAGTAGCAGAGGGAATGAGTTATGATGCAAGAATTGGTGCTAAATTTTTAAATGCCGGTGTGGGTTATGGAGGAAGCTGTTTCCCTAAGGATACGAAAGCTCTTAAATATATTGCGAAACAGCATGGGTATACACTTCGTACGGTGGAAGCGGCAGTGGATGTCAATGCAGAGCAGAAGACGAAGCTGTTTTATAAGGCAAGCAACCGTATGATTACTTTTGAACATCTGCGGGTAGCCGTATTGGGTCTCGCTTTTAAGGCTGGAACGGATGATTTGCGGGAAGCTCCATCTTTAGATAATGTGAAGCTGCTTTTACAAAACGGAGCGGATATTTATGCCTATGATCCGGTGGCGGCAGATAATTTTAAGAAGAAATATCCGGAAGGTGTAAATTTAAAGGGTACCATTCATTACGTACAGACACCGGAGGAAGCTTTGCAGGATGCTAATATCTGTTTCATTTTCACGGAGTGGCAGGAGATCAAGGAGACAGCGCCTGAAACATTTAAGCAATGTATGAAGATTCCGCTGGTTTATGATGGGCGTAATGTATATAGTGTGCAAGAGATGAAAGATGCAGGGATCGAATATTACAGCATCGGCAGATAGCTTGATTATGATATTAATTTGAAGTGCTAGCTTGTATACATTTGGTAACAGGGAAAGCAAACGGAGGCATGGAATGAATCCATTAGATGTAAATAAAACGTATTTGATTACGGGCGGAGCCGGATTTATAGGATTTCATCTGTCCAAAAGCCTGTTGGAAAAGGGTGCTAAAGTCATTGGTTTCGATAATATGAATGATTATTATGAGGTGAGCCTGAAGGAAGACCGTCTGGCAATTTTGGAGCAGTTTGATAATTATACCTTTATTAAAGGCGACTTGGCAGACAACGCCACAGTGATTAGCGTATTTCAAGAATATTGTCCTCAAATTGTAGTTAACTTGGGCGCTCAGGCGGGAGTAAGATACAGCATTGATAATCCTGAGGCATATATGCAGTCTAACATGATGGGCTTTTTCTATATTTTACAGGCATGTCGTTATTTTCCGGTGGAGCATTTGGTATATGCATCTTCCAGCTCTGTCTATGGAGGAAACGAAAAAGTTCCCTTTTCCACAGAGGATAAGGTAGATGAACCGGTGAGCCTCTACGCTGCCACAAAGAAATCCAATGAGCTTATGGCACATGCGTACAGCAAGCTTTATTCTATTCCGGTAACTGGATTAAGGTTTTTTACTGTGTATGGTCCTTTCGGAAGACCGGACATGGCATATTACAAGTTTACGAAGAAGATTATGGCAAATGAGCCAATACAGATATATAATAACGGAGATATGTATCGGGATTTTACTTATATAGATGATATTGTGCGCGGGATTGAAAATATCCTGTGTAATCCGCCCGGGAAAAATGAAAAAGGGGCGGCTTATAAGCTGTACAATATCGGCAATAATAAGCCGGAGAAACTGATGGTATTTATTGAGATATTGGAGAAATGTCTTGGCAGGACGGCGGTGAAGGAATATTTGCCTATGCAGCCGGGAGATGTATACCAGACATATGCGGATGTAAGTGAGCTTATGAAGGATTATGATTTTAAGCCGGACACTTCCATTGAAGAAGGACTCACAAAATTTGTTGAGTGGTATCGTGAATATTATAAAGAGTGATACCACAGAAAAGAAATAGTAGAAAACAGATACGGTAGAAAAGGACAGAGTAGATGGAAAATAGTGCAAAAATACAGGAAAATATAAGAGAGGATGCAACAAATCGGAAGATTCCGGTCTTATATTTGGTGGTACCGTGCTATAACGAGGAAGAGGTCGTAGAAAAATCGGCGCAGGTCATGGGTGATAAGATCAAACGTCTGGAGCAGGAAGGAAAGATTGCGGCGGGCAGCAAGATTATGTTTGTCAATGATGGCAGCCGGGACAATACACTTCGTCTTCTTCATGGAATTGCGGCTAAAGATGCTATGTTTTCAGTGGTAAGCCTATCGGGAAATTACGGGCACCAGAGTGCTATTTTAGCGGGAATGATGATGGCGAGAAAGTATGCGGATGCAGTCGTTACCATTGATGCCGATTTGCAGCAGGACATAGAAGCGCTTGATAAGTTTCTGGCAAGTTATATGGCAGGAAGCGAGGTTGTCTATGGAGTGCGCAACGACAGGCATTCAGACGGGACTTTTAAAAAGGGAACGGCAACGGCTTATTATAAACTGATGCATCTATTAGGGAGTAAGGTCATTGCGAATCATGCTGATTACCGGTTGATGTCCAGAAAAGCATTGGATGCGCTGGCAGAATATAAAGAAACGAATCTTTTTCTTCGGGGACTGATCCCCACAATGGGATTTCCTTCGGATGTGGTATATTTTGATGTAAAAGCGAGAGAAGCAGGTCATTCCAAGTACACGTTAAGTAAGATGATGACGCTTGCACTTGACGGAATTACTTCCATGAGCGTCAGACCGCTTAGAATGATTGCTGTTTTGGGATTTATCTTTTTCTTGTTTTTTGCGGTAGTGGGCGTTACGGTTATTGTGGACTGGGTACAGGGCAACAATGTACCCGGATATACGACGACGCTTCTGGTATCCCTGCTGACAGGCGGTGTAACATTAGTATCTCTTGGCATTATCGGTGAATATGTGGGTAAGATTTATATGGAGACGAAGCATAGACCGAGGTATATTATTGATACCTTTGTGTGGAAAGAGGAAAACCCAGAGGAGAAATAGTTATGCTTATGGTGTTTTTTAGCTGGCTTGTAATTGGCGGGGCAGCTTATATCTTTGGGAAGGCAATAGTAGACAGGATCTATCAACAGGATATACAGACAATGGGAAAACTGGACATATACATTGTGACAGGAATTGTATTTCTGAATGTATATGCGCAGTTTTTCAGTCTTTTTTATAAAGTGGCAGGAATTGCATGTGTGATTCTCGGTATCGCTGGAATTGGTATTGTGCTTCTGTACGTGATGCGGTATGTGACCGGAAGAAAGCGCCTGATGATGAACAGAAAAATGGTATGTGGCTGGCTTGCCATACACCGATGGAAGATAATTGTGATGATTCTGTGCCTGTTTGTCACCTTGGTGTGGACGACGCGCCAGCCATGGCATTATGACACCGGTTTATATCATGCACAGGCAATTCGGTGGATTGAGGAGTATGGTGTTGTTCCGGGGTTAGGCAATCTGCAGATGCGGCTTGCCTATAATAGTGCCTTTATGAGCCTTCAGGCATTGTTCAGTCTGGAATGGCTTTTGGGACAGTCTATGCATTCTCTGAATGGATTTTTCTGTTTCATAGGGCTTACATGGGCTTTGATAACAATCAAGGGTAAGGGTGAGGGCTCATGGCAGACCTCGGATTTACTGAAGGTGGCCATGATTATCTATATTGTTACAGTGAGGAATTATATCTCGTCCTGCGGAACGGATATCTTGTCCATGCTGTTACTGCTCTATGTCAGTATTAAGTGGTGCGAATTGGCAGAAAAACAAACGGAATCCATTAACCCATGGTGCTTCTGCTGTCTGATTGCGGTATATGCTGTGACGGTAAAGTTGTCGACGGCAGTGATCGTTCTTTTGGTTATATATCCGGCATACTTGCTGATAAAGGGAAAAGCGTATAAGAGAATCATAGGATATCTGTTGACAGGTATTGCTATTGTACTTCCTTTTCTGATTCGTAATGTTATCATATCAGGCTATCTGATTTATCCTTATTCCGGGCTTGATTTATTTAATGTGGACTGGAAGATGAATGAGGGAATTTTGGAGATGGACAAACAGGACATTACGATGTTTGGAAGAGGTATCACAAATCCCAATGAGTATGATAAAACACTCGGCGAGTGGCTGCCGCAGTGGTTTGGAGCAAAGGAATGGAATGAAAAAGCAATCATTTTTTTCGGTGTTTTGGCGGCGGTGGTTGTGTGCTATAAGCTATTTGTGTATTTACACCGCAGGAACTTTGAAAAGACGACTTTTATGGTTGTCAGTATCGGTGGTTTGTTGTTTTGGATGATATCAGCACCACTTATGCGGTATGGTGAGGTCTACTTTTTTGTTTTGATTGCTACTGCATTAGGGGAATGGCAGTATAAAAGTAGAGAGAAGCTGTTGGGAACTCTGGCGCTTGTACTTCTGATACCGTTTTTGGGAATGTATGTGGGAAAAGTAAAGGATTTGAACAAGCTGGAGTCCAAGTATTGGGTAAAACAGCCTGATTATATTGCATGGCAGGCATCGCAGTATGATGTAGACGGGCAGTATATTTGGCTTCCGGATGAAGGGGATCAGGTGGGGTATTTTGCTTTTCCTAATACCTCCTCTGAGAGACAACTAAAAACACTTGCGTTGCGTGGCAGTTCTTTGAAGGAAGGCTTCCGGCATACGGAGAAAAGAGAACTTCGTAAGGCAGAGTAGACAAGTTTGAAAGGAGCCTCCGGTTGCTGTAAAAATTGAGGAGAAAAATGGAAAATATGGGTATGGTTAAAATAGATATTCATGCAGATGATTATGCACTAACGGTTAATACCTCCAGGGATATGCTGGATTGTATGAAGGCCGGTAAATTGAATAGTATCAGTATTGTGCCGAACATGAGTTGTTTTGAACAGTGTATGAATATGTTGTATGAGGAGATACCGAAGCTTCCGTTTCTTCCGCTAATGTCAGTACATCTTGATTTCGTGGAGGGGCGCAGTCTGGCAGGACGGGAGGAGGTTCCGCTTCTTATAGGAGAAGACAGCGACCTGATGGGGCTTTCATGGGGGGGATTGTTTCAACTATCTTATTTGCCGTGGAAGCGGCAAGAGGCTAAGAGGCAGATCAAGAAGGAAATTGAGGCGCAGATTGAGCGGGTTGAGGCAGCAGTACGGGTTTGTATGGAGATTGCAGACAAGCATCAGATACCCTGCAGACAGAAAGGGATTAGAGTGGACAGCCATCAACACGCCCATATGATACCGGTTGTATGGGAGGCTCTGACGGAGGTGCTGGAACAGGAAAATTATAAGGTAGAATATATCAGAAACTCCAAGGAAGTATTAGGGGTGTTTCTTTCGGAGAAATCTTTGTGGAAAACGTATCGTCCTATTAATTTTGTGAAGAACAGACTTCTGGCGGTTTATTCCCACCGGGTAGATGGTTATATGAAAACACACGGTATGCAGCAGATGTATTTGTGGGGATTGATTATGAGCGGACATATGGATTACGGACGAATACAGAAACTGTATGGAGCTATGCGGGACAAGGCGCAACGTGATAATAGAGTGTTGGAGATATTATTTCATCCGGGCATTACCCTGCCTGAGGAAGTGACGGAAGAGATTGCAAAGGAAGCTGTGGAGACATTCTATCTTCTGGAAGACAGACATGTAGAGAAAGAGGCTGTTATAAAGTTGTAGCCTGATAAAGGCGGTACTAATCCAGTACCGCTTTTAATTCGTCTACTTCGTCTCTGAGAATATCCATGAAATATGCCGCACCCTCTTCGTTCAGATGGTCAGAATCCGAGAAGTAATCCAGATTGCCGCGAAATCTTTCGTCATAAGAATAATCATAATAACTGACATATGTGTCAGTTGCAATTCCGGTTACTGTTTTCTCAAATTCCTGCAAGAATTCATCGGACACCAGATCCCGGTAATATTTGGAAAATGGTGTGGTAATCAGAACCGGCGTAATTTCGTGTGCTTTACAATAGTCGATAATTGCATACAGTTCTTCGATTCGTTCCGGCAGGAAATATTCGTCTTTGTTATCAAAATGTCTGCTGTAACGTTCCTGCGCTCTTCTGGCAAATTCCTCCGCATCAATCCCATCGTCGGCGGCATGAGCTGTCAATGATAATTTTAGATCGGGCATCAGGTCGATGATATCCTCCCCTGCTGAAAGAATCGGCATTTTATGTGTAACTAAATCAATGTATGGATCATAATCCGGTATGTATTCCGGCGGCAGGAAATGATAGTAACGGATACTCATAGCCTGCTTCTCAGTATCATTTATTACTTCGTTGTTAAAAGAAAAGTAGGAAACAGGAATAAACAGAACACTGTCCTCTGCCATATATTGTCCGTATGCCTGAAGAATGGCATAGTCGTAGTTATAAGTCTGACTTGTGTTTGCAAAGTTAAAGCAGTTATAACCTTTTTTCAGTATATCATCATAGACGAAATCATAGGCACCATGGGAACTTCCCAGATTACCTACATGGATTTCCCAGTACTCTCTTCCCAACATATCAAATTTTATAACATCCGCGTATTTCTGCTCATCTATTTTCAGATAAGGCTTGTTCAGACAGTATAGGATAAGTACTGCTGCTGCCGGAATCAGGATACATTTCAGTACAAATTTTATTATATCGATTCTTTTTCTCATAATCGTGTCATACCTTTCTCTCAACCTTTATATCAGAGCAGTGGGCTGCGTCTTTGATGCGTACACTGATGATAATCGGATATATTAGAACTGGAAGTATATAAATTCCGTTGCCACGCCTTTGGGTGCAAACAAGGCAATCGTGGCAAGCAACAGGATATATACCGGCCAGCGCACAAAACATTTCTGTTTTGAAAAGGTTGCAATAACATCACATTTTAATGCTGCATAATCATAGACGCCAAGCAGCACAACGGATAAAGTCATGCCGATAGCAGCAATCGGAGACAGTTCCAGACAGACAACCGCAGTCTGCAGGTAGTTAAGCGGACGGGAGGCATCCCAGAAGAGACGGGAAATGACCCATACTGCATCCGATAAGGTATTTGCCCGGAAGAAAATCCATGTAAAGCACAGCAGTATAAAGGTAAGGGGCAACTGCCACCAATGCCTGCGTTTCTGGAACCGTTCCGAACGGTTTGCTGTTTTAACATCTTTGGTACGGGGATAAAGGAATGTCTCTATGATCTGTAACAGTCCATGGAGACCGCCCCACATAAGATAGGTCATGCTGCTGCCGTGCCAGAAGCCGCTGACAAGAAAAGTAATCATCAGATTCAGACAGTGACGCCATTTACTGACTCTGTTGCCGCCCAGCGGAATATACACGTAGTCGCGGAACCATGTGGACAGGGAAATATGCCATCTGCTCCAAAATTCTTTTATGGAGAAAGAAAAGTAGGGGCTTTTAAAATTGGCCATCAAATCAATGCCGAACAGCTTGGCACAGCCGATAGCGATATCGGAGTAGCCGGAAAAGTCACAGTATATTTCGATGGCAAACATGATCGTGACTACGATGAAAGCAAGTCCAACGTAGCTGTGTACATTGTTATACAGTCTGTCCACAGTCTGTGCAAAGACATCTGCAATGACTAATTTTTTGAAGTATCCCCATGCCATTAATTTTAAGCCATAGGTTACTTTGTCATATTGGAAAGGATGCTCTTTCTTGTATTGAGGCAGCAGGGAGTCGGCCCTGCCGATAGGTCCTGCCAGAAGCTGCGGGAAGAAAGAAACAAACAGTGCATAGTAACCGAAATGTTTCTCGGCAGAAATCTTGCCCCGATAGACATCAATCAGATAGCCCATGGACTGGAAGAAATAAAAGGAGATTCCAGCCGGAAGCAGAATCCGCAGTGTAATGGGTTGCATGGATAATCGTCTGGTGTCAATTAGGCTGTTAAGTTGATTGATTACGGGGCTTCCCAATTTATAGATAAGAAGGATCAGCACCAAGGGCAGAATGCCACTCAGAAGGCAATACTTTTTCTGTTGGGCGGAATCTGCCTTTTCGATCTTAAGTGCCAGTGTATAAGTCAGTACGGTAGTTGCAAAGAGCAGGATACCGTAGCCGATATGCAGATTCATGTAGAATACATAACTGGCAAGCAGTAGAAAACTCCACCTGTATTTATTTGGAACAAGATAATACAGGATAAATACGGCGATAATAAATATGCCGAACGTTATAGAATTAAAAAGCATGATTATTTTCCTCCCAGGAAATCAAGGTATTATTGTTCGACTTCATTAAAATGAATCATAATTTTATCTTGATAGGTATAACAAGAGTAGATGGTGTTAGAAAATACGGGGTTAGTGTTTTTAATTGCAGTCGCTTCGGATTCGCTTATGCTGCTGAATTCTAAATCGTACTGCATGTAGTGTTGTAACAAAGCACCTCCAAGATAGGAGGAGTTGGTAATATAAACAGGAATTAACTCAGTAAAAAGAGGATATTTTTCACACAGCATGGAAGTTTCTCTGGAGCGGAGCATTTTGCCATCCACAGATAAATAGTGATATTGGCTATCGGTGTTGATACTTTCGATATCATGTACGATATTGTAGGTCATATATTCTTCATACTGTTTCTGACTCCGGGAGGCATTCCCGTAAGTATAGGAAAAGGTCATGCTAAAGAGCAGACAGGGAATAAGTAGGAGTAGAGTAAGCTTTTCCACACTACTTGAAAGAAAATAAACCATAATACCTGCCCATAGTCCAAAACTGCAAAGTACAATTAGCGTGTGAGCACTCATACTGAAATTGGAAGGTGTTAAAACCAGTAGCGGCAGAATAGAGCCCAACACAATCAATACCGGAAGAACCAGCGTATAAAAAATACCAAAGCCGCTGTATTTGTTATGGGAGTGCCAAATAGTAACGCCTGCCATTACCATGCCGCTTGCTGTCAGGAAACAAAACAGCAAGATAATGGGAGTGGGAACTCCCTCAAGATATAGATGAATCAGATCAGCAAAATTATAAAAATTCTGCATCACAGAGCTCCAAAGTCCGGTATTGCCATGGAAGGAAAACTGATAAGCATTCTGCTGCCAGCCTTCCTCCGTGATATAGTGTCTCATAATAACAAAATAGTATAGGAGCGTACTGATTCCAAGTGAAATGACTCTTATCACAAGGCGTATCCAGTCAATTTTGGAAGTAAGTATCATGAAAAACAGCTCCAGACAGCACAGAGCGATATAGATACCGCAGCAAGGCTGGTAAGTAACCAAAATAATCATGCACATTACAGAGGAAAAGCAAAAGACTTTCCAGGGAGCAATTCTGTCAGGCAGCACATAAGGTATTATGGCGGCGCATAGTGCAAGAACCATTGTGAAACAATCATACCGATAGGACAGATTGGAAAGAAAAAAAGGATTAGCAATTACTAAGAAGCCCATAGATAACAATACCCAGACAGAATGAGCCTGGGGCAGGTTTTGGTGTAAGTACAGAGTCAGGATATAAGCCAGCATCAGAACAGATAACAATAACGGCAAAGGAGCGATATCGCCGATAGGGGTTCCTCCGCAAAGCCACTTCATAATCTGCTCTGTTAAAGGACGTGCGTCATTATTCCAGCCGGTAATCCCGCGCAGACTTCTGGAGAGATCATCCTGATAATAACGGTTTGCCAGAATGATCGGCAGGACATAGAGACCAAACAGTACGACCAGGGCATAGAAGATATGCTGATAGTTCCGATTCAGTTTCAGCCAGTTTGGCAAGGTTATCTTTTTCATTAATTGATATACTCCTCAATAGATATAGTTTTCGGCAATAAAAATCATTTAATATTTTTATTCATTTTACTTTATTTCAAAGTAATATGCAAATATTTGCGATTTTTTCTAAGCTTTTCATTAAAAAAACAGGAATTTGTGAAAAATGTTTATTTCAGATTCCTTTTATGATAAAATTCTACTAATACAGAAAATCTTATAATAATTAAGACTATTGTATCCGATTTAGGATAAAGATAAGAAATAGGTTGAAATAGAAATGGATTTATGCTTATGGGAATTACCTCATTTTATTTTTTGTGTTTTTTTGCAGCCATGCTGATACTGTATTACTGTATCCCCAAGAAGCTTCAATGGGGATTTCTTTTGGTGTGCAGCGTGGCTTATTATCTGATGACCGGCAACGGGCTTCTGATTCTCTATCCGATTGTGTCGGTGAGCGCCTGTTATCTGGGGATTCGGTTTCTTTCTAATCTGCCTGCGGAGAAAGAAAAGGAGCGAAAATGGGTTCTTCTGATAACGATACTGGTCAATATCGGTATCTTGGCGGTATTGAAATATGTGAATTTCGGTATCTATACGATAGATGGGATTGCCCATCTGTTCGGCAGCTCCGATACATTAATTGAGAGTGTGGATTTTCTGGTACCTTTGGGAGTGTCTTTTTATACATTCTCCCTGTTAGGCTATGTAGTGGATGTCTACTACGGGATTGCCGCTCCCCAGAAAAATTACCTGAAGCTGGCATTATATGGAATGTATTTTCCGGTGATTATATCCGGACCTATCTTAAAATACAGAGAGCATGGGGAACAGTTTTTTGAACCCCATCCCTTTGATTATCGTCAGGTAAGCTATGGTTTGCAGCGTATGATTTGGGGATTTTTTAAGAAGCTGGTGATCGCTGAGAGGCTGGGGATGTTAGTCGATACGGTGTATGGACAGTATACGGATTATCCCGGAGTATATATTTGGGTTGCGACCATATGCTATGCTTTTCAATTATATACGGATTTCTCCGGCTGTATGGATATTGTACTAGGTATGTCCGAGAGCTTAGGTATTATTCTGCCGGAGAACTTTAACACACCGTTTTTTGCTAAGAGCGTTGCGGAATATTGGAGAAGGTGGCATATTACACTGGGCGTGTGGATGAAGGATTATGTGTTCTATCCGGTGCTGCGATCCGGATTTTTCACGAAGCTCAATCGGTCATGGAAGGAGAAATTCGGCAAGAAAAGGGGCAAACAGTATGCAACTTTCGTTGCCATGTTTATCCTGTGGCTGACGGTAGGTATCTGGCATGGCGGAGACTGGAAGTTTGTAATCGGTTCCGGTTTACTCCACTGGTTCTATATTGTGATGGAAGAATTGCTTGCGCCGCCCTGTGCGAAAATGATGGATAAGCTTCATATCGATGGGAAAGGAAGGACGGTCAATGTGATCCGCATGCTTAGAACCTTTCTTTTAGTGTGCATCGGTGATCTGTTTTTCAGAGCGGCATCGGTAGGAGATGCCTTTGCCATGCTGAGAGGGGCGGTAACAACATGGAATTGGCCGGTATTATGGGATGGTTCTTTGCTGCAGCTCGGGCTGGATATGGTGGAGATGGCAATTACGGTGGTATCGTTGCTTATCTTATATGGAGTATCCCTGTTGCAGCAGAAAGGTTCCGTGCGGGATAAAATAGCGAAGAAACCATTGCCGGTTCGCTGGCTTCTCTGGTATGCGCTGCTGTTCTATGTGATCCTGCTGGGATGTTACGGACCTGGCTACAGTGCATCGGAGTTTATTTATCAGGGATTTTAAGATATAAAAATACAATAGTAATGTTCAGGGTTTTGTGATAGAATAATAAGTGTTTTATTATTTAGGAAAAATGCTGAAGGAATGGAGTAAAGATGGATAAGATAGCTGTATTAATTCCATGCTATAACGAAGAAAAAACGATTGCCAAGGTGGTAAAGGATGCTAAAGAAGCCCTGCCGGAGGCGGTGATCTATGTTTATGACAATAATTCGAAAGACCGTACCGTAGAGCTGGCAGCAGAAGCAGGGGCAGTAATCCGTTACGAATATATGCAGGGTAAAGGCAATGTAATCCGCAGAATGTTTCGGGAGATTGAGGCAGAATGTTATATTATGGTGGACGGAGATGACACTTATCCCATGGAATATGCCAGAGAGATGGCGGATAAAGTGCTTAAGCACAATGCGGATATGGTAGTCGGAGACAGGCTTTCTTCCACCTATTTTACGGAAAATAAGCGTCCTTTTCATAATTTCGGTAATACGATTGTACGAAGCAGTATTAACCGGCTGTTCCATTGTGAGATCAAGGATATTATGACAGGTTACCGTGCATTCAGTTATGGGTTTGTTAAGACCTTTCCGGTATTGTCCACAGGATTTGAGATTGAAACAGAAATGACGATTCATGCGGTCTACAATAATATGCAGATTGAGAATGTAATTGTGGATTACCGCGACAGACCGGAAGGCAGTGAATCCAAGTTAAATACCTTTTCCGATGGCTTTAAGGTGCTGCACACGATCCTAAAACTGTATCGGGACTATAAGCCGCTTGAATTTTTCGGATTGTGTTCCGCGATTCTGGCAATTGTGGCAGTTGTACTGTTTGTTCCCATTTTCGTCTCTTATATTGAGACAGGTCTGGTGCTTCGGTTCCCTACTCTGTTTGTCAGCGGGTTTATTGCGCTGGCGGCGATTCAGTCGCTGTTTGCCGGGCTGATTTTATCGAATATGGCGTTGAAGAACCGAAGGGATTTCGAGTATCGTCTGGCGCTTGTTACGCGCAGAGTGCAGCGCGGGGAGTAGATAAGCAGAGGCAGGCGGCGCAGATTGGGAAATTAAGATGGATAAAATACAACAACGTTTTACAAAAAGAGAACTGATTATTACAATTGGGGCGGCATGTGCCGCATTGGCGGTTGCTTTTCGTATTTTTTTATTGCTGCACATGGAAGGTAATTTATATACGATGGGTATTTTCCCGTTGGCAATTCTGCTGGGATTATATTGTTTATGGAAAAAGACTTTGTTTCTTCAGGAAGTCTTTTTTTCTGTTTGGGTGAGAATGCTTCTTGCTGTTGTCTTCACGGCATTGCAGGTTATTGGTATGTGGTGGAGTAATCCGGGAATGGAAGCATGTATCAGCTGGGGTGAAATATGTCTGTGGATTGTGTGTTTTACGCCGCTTACTTTTGCAGGACAGAATGCTTTGTTTGCATGGACGAAGAAGGTATATTGTCCGGCTAAAAGGAGCGTGTCCTGCCAAGATATCAATGGCGTGGACGGTCAGGAACATAGGCAGGGCAGAATAGTCCGGTGGTTTCGGAGGTTTGGCAGGATGCGGCAAGAGTTTTCGGCAGGGAAAGGCTTTCTGGGAGCTTTTGCGGTTATCATGGTTGGTTTTATGATTCCGTTTGCAACGTATTATCCGGCGATCATGGCATATGACGTGATCCCGCAGCTAGATCAGATCAAGATCAGCGGTTATACGACGCATCATCCGCTTGTGCATACGCTGCTGCTGTCCTTGTGTTTGAAGATCGGAGAGATTCTGCCCTTGGTGAGCAATGCAGACCGTGCAGGACTGGCTGTTTATTCTCTGCTGCAAATGGCGGTCATGGCGGGGAGTTTTGCCTATGTGTATGTTTTTTTGCGTAAGAGGCATGTGAACCGTTATCTGTGTTACTTCTATGTGTTGTGTGTGGCATTCTATCCTACCCACGGTATGTTGGCAGTTTCTATTACGAAGGACAGTATTTATGCAGTTCTGGTGATGATGTTTACGGTGTGGGTGTACGATGCCGTGACGGAAGGTAAAGAGAGAGTCTTATCTGCAGGCTGGCTGACAGCCTATACGGTTATCACGGTTTTATTGTTACTGTTTCGCAATAACAGTATCTATGCATGGGTATTGTTTGTATTGGTCTATGGGGCAGCAGCGCGAAGATCGCGCAGTTATCGGAAAATGATGTGTGTTCATGCGCTTGCATTGATTTTATATTTGGTTTTCAATGTGGGATTGATCAATTTGGCGGGTGCTACCAGCGCCACTTATGCGAGGGAGATGCTGAGTGTACCGACGCAGCAGATTGCGAGAGTGGTGGCATATCACGGTGAGGAACTGACAGAAGAAGAGTATGACAAGATAGGGGCTGTCTGGGGAGAGGATAATCTGCCGGAATATGTGCCGGCTATAGCGGACCGCAGCAAGCGGGATATTTCGAATGACCCTGAAGAATTAAGAAATCTCGCAAGTTTGTGGGTGGATTTGGGAAGACGGTATCCGGGAGAGTATGTGAAGGCATTTATGCTCAAGAGTAAGGGAATGTGGTATCTGGAAGATACAAGTTATCTGTTTGATGTGTATTCTTATACTAAGGGATATTTGCAGATTACATATCCCAGCGATCAGCAGGAATATATAGAGGCGCTGGCGCCGGGTTACTATAGGCATCAGAAACTGCAATTGCTGCAGGCAGTGTACCGATTCTTTGCGGCGGGGGATGCCGTATGGCGGTATATACCGTTCTTGGCAGTTGTAATGCAGCCGGCCTTCTACTGTTTTCTTTTATTATATTATGCACTTGTGTGTATCGGTCTGAAACGTTATCAATGTCTTGTACCGGTCATATATCTTACGGCATTGGCCGGAACATTGTTGTTAGGCCCCTGTGTGCTGGTACGATATATGTATCCGATTATGCTGGCGATTACGGTGTTGACGCTGGCAGACAGCCGGCCGGCAACGGAACCATCCAAGGCATAGATGTTTTAGAACAATAATTTCTTTCTGAGAGAGGATGACAGAATATTAATAAAAGATAATAGTAATAAATAATAATAAACATAAGAAGAACAGCTGCAGCTAGGGCTGCAGCTGATATACGTTATAGATAGCGTTTCCGGCAGTAAAGCTGTCCGTCTGATGCAGTCCGGCATGATAGCGGTGCCGCAGATACATAATGACCGGATGTTCTTCCGGATAGGGTGCTTCTTCCAAAATGAAATAGATATTATCACTTTCTATAAGATCTTGTCCGAAATCCCCGATTCCGTGGGAAGACAATTTCTTTTTGCTGTTGGGGTTACATACTACGCCCCAGTTTGTATAGAAGAAGTTGTTGTAAGTATCAAGACTCATATCAAAAGGCGATTCGCAGTAGTTATCCAATGTATTTCCGTCATAAGTCCAAATATAGAAATTGTCCGGATGGGCATGGCAATAGTCTTTTAATCCTTCCCAATTAGCCTGCTTTGTGTGATAATTGGCATCAATGTCTGTCTTGGTAAAGTACAGGGATGCTGCACTAAGCAGTAACAGACAGGGAAAAAGGACGGCATACGGTTTGGCTTTTTCCAGTCTGATAAGATTAAAACTAAACAGGATGCCAAACAGTATCATATAATCTACCGTGATTAGCGGCTGGGAAATCCGTTTCGGGAAGCGTCCTTCGTACAATACATACCCCCAGCTTACCGTACGTCCCAACAGATAGAACAGATACACCAAAAGTGCGCTGTAATTACGTCTGACTAAAATCAAAACCAGGGTATTGAACAGCAAAAGGGCAAGCAGTATGTTTGCAGGCTGCATACCATCCTGATAAAGAAAGACAGTGATACTTCCCGTAATAATATTTTTGATGCGGTCTTTGGTATCGGTACGTTTCAGATAGCAGTCTCTGGCAATATCATGCATTTGCTGCCAATCTTCCAAGGACATTTCATAACCGATGTAAGGAGCTCCGTTTTTACGGTACATGTAGTCTTCCTCAGAAATACCGAGGGTGGTAAGTTCATCCGCACATTCTTCATAGTCAGGCCAGGTATAGAAGTCTCCTACGCGCTCGCGGTAATGGTTGATTTTTCGGAAGTCGGCCCATTCCGTATCAGAATAGGCAATGAGATGCAGTCCCAGCAAAATTCCCATTCCTGCAAGGAGAATCAGTGCAAAACTCCATAGCTTAAGGCCAATCTGCCCACTGCCGTTTTTGTAAGCAATGATCCATTTGGACAGCCAGAGCATACCTGCCATGGGGAGAATCAGATAGAACATATTTTGCCGCATACTGTAGGCGATCAGGGCAAAGGCGAGAGTAGGAATATTATGTTTTAAGAATTCCGCAGTGGGAGCATTCATTTTGGTCGTAATAAAGTTAAACAAAGCGGTTGCTGCGGCAACTCCCGCAGTTGTCGTATATTGGGCTTCCGAGATTATATTCAAGTCAATCAGGAAGAATAGTGCCATAAGAATAGCCAAAGCCGGTTTCCAGACAGCATCAGAAGTATTGTGTTTACGCCACAATGTGAGAGCACGGCTGTAGATACAGTATATGCATGCGATATGTATTCCGTGCTGAAACAGTCCGTACCATGGGATGAAACTGCATATCTTATAAAACTGGCATAATAGCCAGGATAGTGGATACAGGAAAAAGAGGACGTGGGCATCGGGATAACCCAGATAGGCACCTGACAGGGTACTGTACATACCCCAGTCATCATTGATGCCGTCTACGGGCTTAATCCATAATAATTCAATACCGTAAAAGACAATGACAAAGATAAGGAAAAGAAGGCGCTGCAATATCAGTGATCTTCCCAAAGAAGATGATGTGCCGTCTTTGCGTTTTCTGTTTTGTGCGATGGGTAAGGATGCCATAGTAGGATCGGCTCCGGGATGAATAAGTGCCATAAGTAGATTCCTTTCGCAACAGGCTATGAATAACACCCTGTATTATGCATAATTTTATCTTATTTATTATATACTATAGTACGAATAGGTACAAATAGAAATGGCAGTCAATTCTTAAGATTTATGAAAGGATTTGTTAATAAATTCAAAGAGGGATATTCAAAAATATGAAAATGTGGTAAGGTAACAAAAGAAGTAAAGGGTTACTAATATCAATACATAGAACCGGAATAATCATATTTTCGGAATTCCAAGATTGATAAGAAAGGTGAGGATATATAGATATGGAACAGAGAGGACGCGGGAGAAAGGGAAAGTATCAAAATAACATTTTACTTCTGACTGTACTCATTGGATTTTGCATTCTGGCGCTCATTGAGATTGGGTATGGACATGCACAGATGAAAGTGGAGAAAGAACGGCTTGCATTGGAAGAATCCAACAATCAGGCGATGCAGGAGCTGAAGCAGGAGTGGAATCAGATCAAAGACGGTACCAGTGTGGTGACCGATGAACAGGGGCAGGAAGAAGCAGTCAGCAGCGGGCAAAATGCAGATGCAGAGCCGTCTAAGGTAGTAGCAAAAGCTGATAATGAAAACGGTGAGGAAGAGAAAGATCAAGATTTACCGGACGAAGATAAGGATTACGATATGCAGATAGTCATCCTGGGTGACAGCATCATGGATAATGACAGATCGGAGAGTGGTGTGGCTTCTATCATTGGCGAGGAATGCAATGCCAAAGTCTATAATATGGCGATGGGCGGTACCACGGCGGCACTAATGCCTACAGAGCAATACAATTATGCGACTTGGGATTCTCGGTGTCTTTTGGGAGTGGTTAACGCCATTCTGGGCAATATCAATATAGAGATTTTCGATGATTATCCTGCCGGAAAAATTCTTAAGGAATGTGATTTTGATAAGACAGATTACTTTATTATAGAATACGGTGTGAACGATTTCCTGACCGGACAGATACCGCAGAGCAGATATCTGGAAGGCGGAGAAACGTTATCGGTGGATGATGTACACACCTATACCGGAGCTTTGGAGAATGCCGTCGTCCTGTTGCAGGACAGATTCCCGGATGCTAAGATATTGCTGATTGCACCGCACTATTGCCAGATTTTCAATGGCACTACTTTTATGGGAGACGGTTATTCGATAGATTACGGATTCGGTCCGCTCATTAACTTTGCAAGAGGTACAGGTTATATTTATGAGCAGCATAAGGATGAAAATGTGATCTTTTATAATGCTTTTGAAGAAAGTGGTATCAATGCGGAGACGGCAGACCAGTATTTGGAGGATGGTGTGCATCTGACGCCGGAAGGAAGCAGAGCTTATGCAGATTATGCAGCCAGATTAATTAATGCGGATTTCAGACCGGAAGAATAATGGCAGATTAGATGGAGAGTAAAAGGGGCTTACCGTTTCAGGCAAGTCCTTTTATAATAGGGAAAAAGTATAGATATTATCAGGGCAGACCGGGTTAATGATCTGATTGCAGAAATGGCAGATGATGTGATATCATAAGTGACAGTATGATGATAACAAAACAGCGTGTAAACAGAGGACTTGTATATAAAATATATAAGAAGACGGGTGGGATTAAAACATATGCAGGAATTAGAATATCCTTTTGACAGTGAAGATATCTTAAAAAAGTCTAAGAAAATCAAACGACAGCTTCTGGAAGAAGGGACAAGCCTTCTTCCGAAAAAAATTGCGGTGCTGGGCGGCAGTACGACCCATGATATCATCAGGGTACTGGAGGTTTTCTTATTAAATCAGGGAATACAGCCGGAATTCTATGAGTCGGAGTATGCCCAGTACTGGCAGGATATCATGTTTGATAATCCTGAGTTGACAGCGTTTGCGCCGGATTTGATCTTTATCCATACGTCGAACCGTAATATTACGGCATTTCCCAATGTGGCAGACAGCGAGGATCAGATTGAGGATATGCTTACAGAGCAGTATGAGCATTTCAGGGTAATGTGGGATAAGATTGCTAAGGCGTATCATTGTCCGGTGATCCAGAATAATTTTGAGTATCCTTTTTACAGAGTACTGGGAAACAGGGATGCGTCTGATATTCACGGAAGAATTTGTTTTATTAACCGTCTTAACGAACTGTTCTACGGTTATGCAAGAGAGCATCAGAATTTCTATATCAATGATATGAATTATATGGCATCTGCTTACGGACTGGATAAGTGGGCAGACCCACTGTACTGGCATATGTATAAATACGCTATGTGTATGCAGGCGATTCCCGAATTTGCTTATAATCTGACTAACATTATTAAAGCGATTTTCGGTAAAAATAAGAAGGCGCTGGTACTGGATCTGGACAATACCCTTTGGGGCGGTATCGTGGGCGATGACGGTGTGGAGAATCTGGAGATCGGACAGGAAACCTCTATGGGACAGGTCTATTCGGAATTTCAGAATTATATTAAGGCACAAAAAGACATCGGCGTTATGCTCAATATCAATTCCAAGAACGAATATGACAATGCCATTGCGGGGTTGAATCATCCTGACGGCAGTCTGCATCCTGATGATTTTATTATCATTAAGGCGAACTGGGACCCTAAGAGCAAGAATATTGTGGATATTGCCAATGAACTCAATATTATGCCGGATAGTCTGGTGTTTGTGGACGATAATCCTGCGGAACGTGAGATTATTAAGAGTCAGGTGAGTGGCGTGTCGGTGCCGGAGATCGGCACACCGGAGCAGTACATCCGTGTGTTGGATCACTCAGGATTTTTCGAGGTGGTCAGTCTGTCCGAGGATGACAGAAAGCGCAATGAGATGTATAAGGCGAATATGCAGCGGCAGAAACAGCAGCAGAATTTTGGGGACTATAGGGAATATTTGTTATCGCTTAACATGCAGGGAACGATCAAGGCATTTGAACCGATGTATATGGCGCGGATCGCTCAGCTTTCCAATAAGAGCAATCAGTTTAACCTGACCACCAGAAGATTCACCCAGAGCGATATTGAGTGGTTCGCGGCGGATGGAGCTTATATCACGCGGTATGGTAAGCTGGAAGACAAATTTGGTGATAATGGTGTTGTCTCGGTGGTAATCGGCAGGAAGGGTAAGGCGGAAGATGCCGCAGTGTATCAGAAGAAGGAGGCAGTGACGGGAGCAGTTTCTTCTGAAGAATGTGATGTGCTGCATCTGGAACTGTGGCTGATGAGCTGTCGGGTACTGAAACGTGACATGGAATATGCCATGATGGACAGTGTTGTGCAGGCGTGCAGAGAGTGTGGCATCAGCACGATTATGGGGTACTATTATCCCACTGCAAAGAATAACATGGTCAAAGATTTCTATGGCCTGCAGGGCTTTACGAAGGTTGCCGAAGACGCAGAAGGCAACAGCACATGGCAGTTTATCATTCCTGATGATTATGAGCGGAAAAATACGGTTATTGCAGTAAACGGAGAGACATTGGATTGAATGAAGGATTCCGATGTATGTTTAAGCGTATGTATGGCGGCAAATCGGTGTGAAATTGCGGCTGCCTGGTAGTGATATAGGAATTAGATGTTGCTAAAATATAAAAAAAACGTTATAGTGTTTATGTTGAAGTGTTGCGGCAACAATAAAAGATAAACATAAGAGATCTTATGAATTCGTTGTACAAAGTGATAGAAAGGCATGGTAGCTATAATATGACCAGAGAAGAAGTATTCGAGAAATTAAATGAAGTTTTTCAGGATGTATTTGATGATGAAAGTATTACCGTAACGGAGGCCACTACTGCGGATGACATTGAGGAATGGGATTCCTTAGAGCATATAAATTTACTGGCTGCCGTAGAGCAGGAATTTGGTATGAAGTTTAACATGGGACAGGTTGTGTCCATGAAGAATGTAGGAGAGATGGCAGATATCATTATGAGTCAGATCGGCTGACAGGCTGTATATGTGGCGTATAGATGCGGTGTCATTTGAAACAAAGAAGATGTGACCCGTCGATGTGATAAGGGATGAAAGGAAGAGTAAGCGTGGAAACCTTACTCTTTTTCAATATATGGTTTGTTTTGAACATACCGGCTCAGAAAGAAAGACTGTATAACAGAATGAAAAGAGAGGAGAGGTTGGCTGAGGGGTAATGGCAGAAATAATTATCACGAGATTTCAAAATATATATGCTGCATTAGAAAGACTGGGTAAAAAGAAAGAAGCCGTAATCGTGTGGATATTTTTTTCATTGCTTGTATTCGGAGTCGTAATCGGCATGGGTACGCTGACCTCCGGTTTCCATCTGGTGGACGACTGGGAGTTTGCTAAATATGTGGAGTGGATGAGAGTGGAACACCGGAGCATCCGGGACTGCTTGAAAGAGGCGGTCGGGTATGATCTGACCATGCGTTTCAGACCGCTATATTATATCAATCGAGTGCTGATGGCAGCCGTGTTTGGTATTAATCTGACAGCTATGTCAGTTGTGAAAGCATATGAGATTGTAATTGCGCTTACGGCGCTGTATTATTGTGCCAGACAGATGAAATGCAACATGGTATATGCGGCACTTTTTGCCATGACCGTGATGGTGGGATATCAGTCGGCGGTATGGTGGAAACTGGGACCGCAGGAATCCTATGATATTATGATGTTTGCCATAGGATTTTATCTGCTTTTAAAGTGGCTTAGGACAGGCAAGAAATGGTATAGCTTCGCCAGTATAGGCGCCTTTTTCCTGATGTCGATTTATAAAGAACCGTTTATTTTGTTATTGCCCTTCGTGGGGCTATATGTGCTGTATGAGGAAATGCAGGGCAGGAGAGTGACGTGGAAGAATCTGTGGGCAGCGATCCGGGCAAGACTGCCATTTTTGCTTACGCTTGGTATCATCTTTGCGGTGGAAATGTACCTGATTGTGTTTGTGATAGGCACCAACAATTACTCCTATGTGGGTTTGGATGAAAGTATGACGCTTGAGGAATACAAGCAGGTTTGGAGCAATGCCATGGGAGCTGATCTGAAATGGTATGTGCGATTTGGGACCTTGATGCTGCTTATTTTGCTGACCTATTGGGAACAGCTTAAAAAGTGCGGATGGGAAGTTCTGCTCGCGGCGGCGATTATTGTGCCGCAGTGCATTACTTACAGTAAGACTTCGATAGAGGAACGGTATATCCTTCCTGTTGTCTTGGGATTTGCTTTCTGGTTTGTGATAATGGGATGTAATTTCAGACCTTTATCAGGCAAAAGGAGAATTGTTTATATGTTGTGTCTGCTATTGATGTTGGCGGCACATGGCAGAGTAGTAATCCGGGAAGCAGATTATTTTGCATATAGGGGAGAGAGTATTGCGACAATGTTAGAGACTACGCTGGATCTGGTGGAGGGCACGGACAAGAGAGTTTTATCTTGTTTTGCACCGAATCAGGAAGGCAACAAAACAATGTACTATTGGTTCCTGGTACACGGATACGATGAGGTGTTCTACTGGAATGAGCAGAAACAAAAGATCGGCAGAAGCTATGGGCCGAGAGAAGATGAGACGGATATACTTGATAACATGGATATTGTCGTGATGTACAATGAGGAAGACCGTCATTGGTGTTATACCCCCAGTCTGGATTTGACGGGCTTCATGGAGATAAAGTGCGGTACGATAACCATGTATATACGTTACACTGTGCGGTAGGCATAAAAGTTGTTAAATGAGAAAACAGTCAGCAGTGGACGGTGCAGGCTGTGAATGATAAAACTGCCGGCAGCGAAAAGACCGGCAGCGGTATTATTTTAACAGTTCAATGATGCCGGCTGTTGCACTGTTTAGAAATACAACTTCACGTCCTTTCATTGCAGGTGCGGATGTGGGAGTGTCGATGGCAATGAAGCCGTTTGCTGTGAGAGAGGCATAATCAGTATCAAAATCGGCGGTTTCATAGCAGATATGATAGGGGCAGTTTTTATACTTTTTCATCAGACCCGACACAACGGAATCCTCAGAAACCGGAGATACTAATTCTATGCGGTACCCGTCTTTGATCAGAAAGCAGATATTTACTTTGCGGATGTCATCATAGGTTGTCTCCTGTTCTATTTCGTAGCCCAGCGATTGAAAGGTTTGTATTGCTTTCTCTATTTTTTTGACTAAATAACCGATGTGGTGTACTGTTAATGTTGACATGGCTGATCTCCTGTTTGGGTTCGACTTTTCGGGCACCGGATGGCCTGCTGACCGTTATAATACCATGAATCAGAGAGTCATGATCGGTATTGCCGTTTGTTACTCTGGCAGGCTGTTTGTCCTGTGACTTTCATCCGGCATTTACTTTATCATAAAGCAAAATAAGGAAGAATGGTAGAGGCAATTCGAAGTTTTGCGATTTTTACATGAAAGAACCGTAAGCTCTGGTCACGCATAATGTGCGGGGTGGGTTGAAAGGAAGGAATTTATGAAGAAAATCAAAGAGTTATACGCAGAATATAAGGATTTCATTATGGAGGTAATTCATTTTGGCATAGTCGGCGTACTGAATACCCTGATCGGATGGGTGATCATGGCAGGGTTATATAATCTGGCACATTTCAATTACTGGCTTGCCAGTGGTATCTCTTATTTTGTAGGAAGTGTTTACTCTTATTATATGAACAGCAGACTGACCTTTAAAGTGGAAAATAAGGACAAATGGCTTCCCTGGCGTTTCGCGGTTAATATTATCGTGTGCTATGCGGTTGCGTTTGGAATCGCCAAACCGACGGTGAGATATCTGTTGGCATCACAGCCTGTTATGATTGTGGAAAACGTGGCGATGCTTCTGGGTATGTGCCTGTTTATTGTGATGAATTTCTTCGGGCAGAAATTGTTTGTATTTAGGAAAAAGGGTATCCGCTCTGCCGGAAAAGTGGATGCAGAATAGAAAAGTAGTCCAAAACGGGAAGTTTTAAAATCGGCAGGCAGAGAAACAGCGGCAATCAGGCTTCCGTGAGAAGATAAACGGATGTAGCCTGGAGTGTAAAGGGAGAAGCATATGCAAGGGTTAGTGAAGCGAAAATGGTTTATATGGCTGACAAAATATTGGTTTTTGTTTCCGATTACAGGGTTTATACTGTTGACAGCAGGGGTGTTCTTTGGTTATGGAGAGCACAGTTATATTGCAGTCCATGATAATATGGACTTGTTTCTGGCGCAGTATCAGATGCTTAAAAACACTGGTTCCTTTTGGAAGCATGGTGTGGATGTGCCGTTTCTGGGCGGTATCAGCAGGGATAATCTGCCTTCGGAGCTTTCTTTATACAGTATGCTATATATGATTTTCCCGACTTATACCGCGTATGTATTAGGAATTATCGGTAAAATTATACTGGGGATGTTTTCTTTCAGGCTGCTTGCGAAGGAACTGTATCCTGATCAGTATAAGACATACCGCCCGATTATTTATATGGTGGGATTTGCCTACGGCATTCTGTGGTTTTTCCCGGCATTTGGGTTTGCTTTTGCATCAATTCCGCTGTGCGTATATGTGCTTATTAAAATATACAGGCAGCAGGGAAGATGGTGGTATCTGGCACTGTTTGCTTATCCGCTGGTATCTTATTTTTCTTACCATGGGATCTTTATTCTGGGGTATCTGGTTATTGCTATTCTGTGGATTTCGATCCGGGACAGAAAGATTGCCAAATCATTGATTGCAGCGCTTTTTGTATTGGCGGCGGGTTATGTGGTATGCGAATATCGTCTGTTTGGACAAATGTTGTTGAGTGAGGAGGTAACGATCCGTTCTACGATGGTGAATCCTTCCCTGACGATTGGGGAAGCGGCAGCAGAGGCGGCGGATGTGTGGAAAAACGGCATTTTCCACGCGGATGGTGTGCATGGCAAGGTGGTTTTGCCGATTTGTCTTGTCTATTTTGCAGTGCAGAATCTTTGTTATTTATTTAAGAAACAGTGGAAGAGGATTTTTCACGATCCCTTTAATTTTGTGATGCTGTTTCTTATTTTTAATAGTGTTATCTATGGTCTCTATGATTTCGAACCGCTGAGGAGTCTGGTTGAGACTCTTATTCCGCCTCTTCAGGGATGGCAGTTTAACAGGACGGTCTTTTTCAATCCGTTTCTATGGTACTGTGCCTTATTCCTGATATTGATCCGTCTGTATGACAGTGGAATAGTGATGTTGTGGGTGGCTAACATCATAATTTGTCTGGCTGTTTTGGTGGTGATTCTTACACCGACCAGATATAATGATTTGTATGCAACCTGTAGTAATCAGTTGCGCGGTTTTGAGATTAATGAATATAATTATGAGCAGTTTTATGCAGTGAATTTATTTGAGCAGATCAAAGAGGATATCGGCTACGACGGGGAATGGTCAGTTGCTTACGGGATGCATCCGGCGGTGTTGGAATACAATGATATCGCCACTTTGGACGGTTATCTCGGTTTCTATTCCCAACAGTACAAAGAAGAGTTCCGTAAAATTATTGCCCCGGCGCTGGAGCGGGTGGAAGCAAGCCGCATTTATTATGATGACTGGGGGGCCAGAGTGTATCTGTATTCCGGTACCGATGAGAGCGTGGTGAGTTCTGCCAAAACAGTTTATGCCACAGACCGGACATTATATATTGATGCGGAAGCGTTTAAGGCATTGGGCGGAACCTATATTTTTTCCAGAATTGAAGTATCTAATACGGAGGAACTTGGACTTGTGCAATTAGGTACATATACCGCAGAGGACGGAAGCTGTGCGGTGTATGTGTATGAAGCGCTGTAAAGCTTATCCGGCAGCGTCATAGCAGTGAGACAGAATACCGGATAACAGCAAAAGGAATGGCAGCGTATAGAAGGTTGCCCGGACGGACAGGCTGTTGTATAATGAGTTCAACTTATTGTATTTGCAGGAGTGAGACAACAGATAGAATTTTATTGTTGAAAATATTGATAGGAGAAAGGATATAAATATGCCAATCAGAGTACACAATTTCGGTGGTGTGATGGGCTGGAATGCCAAAAAATATCTTCCGAAATTATCCAGTGACAGTTATTTGAAGCTGCAGTTTGTCAGCAGAAGAAAATCCCAGAAGAAATATATTGATTATTTTATGAGTCATAAGGAGGCGCCACATCCGTTGGTGGTTAATCTGGAGACTGTGAACCGCTGCAACAGTACCTGTGAGTTCTGTACCGCCAATATCCATGCGGAGAAGCGTCCTTATAAGAAGATGGAGGATGAACTTTATTATTCTATCATAGATCAGCTTAGTGAGTGGGGATATAAGGGACATCTGACGCTTTACGGCAACAATGAACCGTGGCTTGATAAACGTATTGTGGAATTTCATAAGTATGCAAGGGAGAAACTGCCGGATGCCTTTATTTTCATGTCTACGAATGGATTGCTGCTGGATATCGATAAAGTGAAGTCTATTATTCCTTATGTAGACCAGTTGATTATAAATAATTATTGCCTGAATATGAAGATGCACGACAATATTCAGGTCATCTATGAGTATGTAAAGGCACATCCGGAGGAATTTAAGGATGTGGATATCCTAGTGCAGATCCGTTACTTGAAAGAGGTTTTGACAAATCGTGCGGGCAGTGCACCAAATAAACAGTCCAAAGGTAAAGTGATCAAGGAAACCTGCCTGATGCCTTTTACGGATTTATGGATCATGCCTAACGGCAAGCTGGGAATCTGCTGCTGTGATAACTTTGAGGTGACTGACCTTGCGGATTTGAGTCAAGTTTCCTTGAAGGAAGGCTGGAACAGTGCGAAATATAAAGAGCTGCGACAGGCGATTACAGACGGAAGACAAAACTATCCGTTCTGCAAGTATTGTGATTTTATTGATGCAGGGCTTAGAATGGACGCGGTGGATGATGTGCTGAAGCACAGGGATAAGATGCATGGTGCCAGACAGTCGATGTTTAAGAAGAAATAGAGGATTAAAAGGTACAAATAATATAGGAGAGAAGGTATGAGGTATAACAAAAGATGGAAGCTGACAGTGGGAGCGTTCATGACTGTTGTCATCTGTACCTGTGCAGGATGTGGAAAAGAAGAAGACAGTCAGCCTGCGGAACAGAGAAATGAGCAGGAAAAAGAAGCAGCGGATTTGCCGGAGGTATCGGAAACTGAAATGCAGATGAAAACGGATGCAAAATTGCCTGAGGAAACAGAGCCTGCGGAGCCGGAGAACGGAGAAGAAGAGACATTGAATGAAAGGGAGACATCCGGGTTGGAAGGAATAACCGTATCCATTCATGGAGACAGTATTTCCACCTTTGAGAACTGGATTCCTTATGGGTATAACAATTTCTATCCTATGAGCGGTGAAGTGAATGATATTAATGATACATGGTGGATTCGGATGTTTGATAATACCGGTATGAAATTGTGTGCCAACGCATCCAGCGCGGGCTGTACCTGTGCCGGAGATTCTACCGATGCAGAAGATCCGCAGGTGGGATGTGATGATTTCAGAATTACGGATTTGAGTGATAAGAATGGCACATATCCGGATATTATTGTGGTATTTATGGGAACCAATGATCTGCTGACCAATGTTATGCTGGGGGACAACGACGGGACGTCTGCGGTGGAAGAAGGGTTTATTGATAATTTCTCGGATGCTTATTCTCTTATGCTGGATAAATTGGAGAACTACTATCCTTGCACGGATATCTATTGCTGTACACTATTGCAGGTGGGGGATTATGGAACAGACACGCCTTATGTTGCTTTTACAAACGAGCAGGGGCTTACGGCAGAGGATTATACCAACCGGATTCGTACAATTGCGCAAAATAAGGGATATTCCGTGGTTGATTTGTATCATTGCGGCATAGAGATTGATAATTTGCAGAATATGACTTCGGATGGGGTACATCCCAATGCGGAAGGAATGTGGTACATTGCAGAGGCTGTAACAGATACTATTATGAGTCAATATAGCCGATAGAGCGGGCTATATGACAAGGACTGTAACAGAATAGAGGTAATTTTGTGAGTTTATAGAAACGAATTTATAAAAGGCCTAGCAAAACGCTAAGCCTTTTCTTCATGATACGCTTTCTCCGTATTCACATTCCAAATATTATCTTTATTTGCAATACCGTTCACGATATTCTTTACCGTTTCAAAAGAAGTTACCATGGAATGATCAATATTATTATACCGATGCTGCCCATTGCGGCCCACACAATACAGGTTATCAATGGATTTCAGATAAGCAACCAGTGTATCCATATCCTTATAAGTATCGAAATATGCGGGATACGCTTTCTTTACCCGTTCTACATGGGAATCCATCACATCGGCAGGGGAATCAATCAGTCCCATGCTGACAATTTCATCAATTGCAAATTTCGTAAAGGTTTCATCCGACATGGACCAGTACCTGTCCCCTTCAAAACAGAAATATTCCAGACCAATCCATACAGTATGTTCCAAGTCCTTAATCATGTAAGGGGACCAGTTGTTATAAATCTGGAAACGTCCTAATTGTACATTACGGTCATGAACATAGACCCAGCAATCCGGTACAATATTTCCTATCGTCTTTAATTTGGTCTTGTTTTTCAAATTTAACTTGGGTAAAAGAAGTCCCACAGTCATATAATCCCGATAAGGAAGTCCGGCAGCAATTTCCGCTTCTGTCTTGGGGACATCATTCATACCTGCTACCAGATCCTTGACCGGCATCGAGGAAATAAAGATATCACCCTCTACAGTCACTTCCGCACCATTGTTCTCATAAGTAAGAGCAGTAATATGGTTTTGTGCATTTTTATGAAGTTTGGTTACCTTGCAGTTCCTAAGGATTGTGCCGCCCATCTTCTGAATTTCTTCAGCAGTTACATCCCATAACTGACCGGGGCCAAGCTTCGGATAGCTGAACTCTTCAATCAGGGATGTCTCTACTTCCCGATTCTTTTTGCCGGGGCCCATCTTCGCAAACACATCCTTGAGAATAGCTGTAATGGATAGACCTTTCACCCGCTGGGCACCCCAGTCCGGTGCGATTTCGCTGGGGTGACGTCCCCATAGATTTTCCGTGTAGTTTTCAAAAAACATAGAATAAAGCTTCTTACCAAAGCGGTTGATATAGAAATCCTCCAGTGAGTTCTCTTTCCGCTTGTGAATCAAGGATGCAAGATAACTGAATCCCACCTCCAGGGTAGTAAGAAAGCCCATATTGATAAAGGTTTCCGGTTTTAAGGAAATCGGATAATCAAAGAATTTTCTTTTAAAATAAATGCGGGATACACGGTTTCTGCGAAGCATGACCCGATCCTCTTTCTCAGGATCAGGACCGCCCGGAGTAAGCGTCATCTCGCGGTCTAGTACTATATCGTCATAGGTCGGAGAACCCTGAAGCGGCAGCATGTGATTCCACCATTCATTGACTTCCGGTACTTTGGAGAAGAAGCGGTGTCCGCCCATATCCATACGGTTGCCTTTATAATTGACGGTTTTGGAAATCCCGCCCATCGCGCTGCTTTCTTCTAACACTACAACTTCGTATTCTTTACTTTGCTTTAATAATTCGTATGCGGCAGTCAGCCCTGCGGGGCCTGCACCGATTACATATACTTTTCTCATGAAATACCTCGCATTTATGAGGATAAAACAGGTTATTAAATATGTTTGCCCATATTTATCCATAGATATAAATAGTTTATCATGTTTGACAGGGGATGTACAGAGTGGCTTTGAGTAATTTGTGTGCGCGATTTATGTGATGTTTCATGGATTTTAATAGAAAACTGTAGACAGATATGCTATAGTAGTACTAGTTTTATGTCAAATGAAGGAGAAAAATTAATGCTTTTTAATTCGGTGCATTTTTTGTTTTTTTTCCCTATCGTTGTGGGAATCTATTATTTGTTGCCATACAAAATCAGAAATTACTGGCTGTTGGTTGCAAGCTACTATTTTTATATGTGTTGGAATGCAAAGTATCTATTGCTTCTTTTATTTTCAACAACGGTAACTTTTGTCTCTGGTCTTGCTGTTGAAAGAATAAAACAGATGGATCTGGAAGAAAGGTTGTGCAGACGATACAAAAAAATGTGTGTTGCCACAAGTTTTATACTAAATCTTTCCATATTATTTTTTTTCAAATATATGAATTTTGGAATGGAAAGTTTAAATCAGATATTAGAGAAGTTTCATATAGTATTAAATACGCCAAGATTTGACTTTCTGTTGCCGGTAGGTATATCCTTTTATACGTTTCAGGCATTGGGGTATACTGTGGATGTATACAGGGATCAAATATATGCTGAGAAAAATTTTTTCAGATATGCGTTATTTGTATCTTTTTTTCCACAGTTGGTGGCAGGACCGATAGAACGCTCCAGAAACCTTCTAAAACAATTGGCAGAACAGAGAAAAGCTTCCTTTGATAATTTCCGTGACGGTATATTGCTTATGCTTTGGGGGTACTTTTTAAAAGTTGTATTAGCAGATCGCATTGCTATTTTTGTAGATACGGCATATGGAGATATTGAAACATATACGGGAACATATCTGTTGATTGCAACAATGTTATTTGCGATACAAATATATTGCGATTTTTCGGGATATTCAGTAATTGCTATGGGTACGGCAAAGATATTAGGGATAGATTTGATGGAGAACTTCAGTTCACCGTATTTGTCTGAGTCCGTAGCCGAATTTTGGCGCAGATGGCATATTTCCCTGTCTGGTTGGTTTAAGGACTATCTGTATATTCCCTTGGGAGGAAACCGCAAAGGGAAAAAGCGAAAATACATAAATCTGTTAATTACATTTGGTGTGAGTGGTTTATGGCATGGTGCAAACTGGACATATGTGGTTTGGGGATTTTTGAATGGAATATTTCAAATCATTGGTGATTTGTTACTTCCGCTTAAGAGAAGAGCGGTGGTACTTTTGGATATTAAGACAAACAGTCTGAGTCATAAGATGATGAAGACTGTTGCGACATTTTTATTGGTTGATTTTACGTGGATTTTCTTTAGAGCATCTTCTATTCGTGAATCGCTCAGAATTATTAAAAGAATAGTTACGGTGCAAAATCCGTGGATTCTTTTGGATGGCTCTTTGTATACATGTGGTTTGGATCAGAAGAATTTTCAATTGATGATATGGGGCATCATTTTGTTAATGACCGCAGACGTATGTAAATACAAGGGGATTAAATTGAGAAAAGTGATTGCAGAACAGGATTATTGGGCCCAATGTTTCCTTGTAGTAGTTTTTTCAATAGGTATTCTGTTATTTGGAATTTGGGGCATTGGTTATGATGCAGCAAATTTTATTTATTTTCAATTTTGATTGGAGTTTTTTATGAGAAAAATCAACAAAATTTTATGTGTGGTTATATCACTTTTATTGTTTTGCCAAGGAATACATGTATTGAGTTTTTTGACGGAAAATAAGAAGCTGTCTTATAGCAAAACAAGTGAGTTTATCGCGACAGGTAACGAGTACGATATATTATTTTTTGGTACGAGTCATATGGCAATGAGTGTGTATCCAATGGAGTTGTGGAAAGATTATGGTATTACATCTTATAATTTAGCGGGAAATGGGCATCCGATAGCAGCTTCTTATTGGGTCATGATGAATGCGTTTGATTATTCCTCACCTAAGTTGGTTGTCATAGACTGTTATCAATTGGAGGGAAATTCGAAAGTACCTGATGATGGTAAATTTACGCATGAATCATTTGATGCGTTTCCCCTAAGTGTGACTAAATATCAAGCTATATGCGATTTGTTTGAGAATATGGAGGAAAGAGTAGAATATTTGTGGGATTTTTCGATGTATCATAGCAGATGGTATGAACTTGAACATGATGATTTTGAACCGAAATATGGAATGGGAAAAGGTGCATATTATAATGAATTTGTAGAAGTCCCAGATAAAATTCCGCAAATTGGTCAGGAATCTGAGATTGAGCTTAATTCAACCAGTGTTGTATATTTGGAAAAGATGATAAAAGAATGTAAGAAAAGAGATATAGAGGTGCTATTGACTTACATGCCTTTTCCGGCGCAGGAAGAAGATCAGTTAGTGGCGAAATGTATAAATTACATAGCAGAGGAATATGATGTTAATTATATCAATTTTTTGGAGCATGGTGTTGTAAATTATAATGTTGACTGTAACGACTCGAATTCACACTTAAATGCATCTGGTGCAAGAAAGGTGACAGAATATTTGGGGAGCTATATGCAGGAAGAATATGATATCCCAGATCATAGAGGAGAAACAGAATACAATAGTTGGAATGATGATTATTCGGATTATTTAGTATATAAGAAAGAAAGGTTGCAAAGCAAAGAATCTTTAAAAAATTATATTATGTTGTTGGCAGATAAAAATTATAGTTATTGTGTTTTTGTGAGGAAAGATATAAGGATATGGGAGGATGATGCACAATATCAAGAGTTGTTTGTTAATCTTGCATTAGGAAAAACATTAAATAAATTATCAGATTCAATTGAACAACAGGAAGACTATTTTGTTGTTGTGGATAATGAAAATGGGCAAGTTTTGGAGTGCATGGGAGATGAGGAACTTGAGAAAATTGCAACTTCATTTGGAACACTTACCTATCTATCAGAGAAGGATAATAGACAGCTATATTTTGAAGATAATGAGGAAGATTATATAATAGAGCAGTTTGAGGATAGCGGAGAACCTGAAATACAAATTATTGTTTTCGATAATGCAGATGGTAAGATTATTGATGTGGCAAGATTCGATGAAACACTAACATATATTAGAAAATAAAAGAGGAAAATCAATGATATCAATTATCAGTTTACTTTTTTGGCTGCTCATCATCCCTTTTTGTATCGGGCTGATACCGGCTAATTTCATATTACCATATAAAAGAAATCCGGGAGTCGTGATCCTTGCGGGATATTTTTGCATGTGGGCGCTTTTTGAAGTGATCACAATACCGGCGGTGCTCTGGGTACAGTATCATAATTTCAGTGTGGCTTCTAATTGTTTTACGGTACTTAGTATTGCCGGTGCAATCGGCGGGCTGCTTGTTTGGCAGCGCAATACGAAAAAGGGAAAACCGGGACTGCTATTTGGGAGCAATAAGAAGAAAAATGACACTTGTGTCACAAGAAAAGAACCAATGCATCGCTTTGCTGAAATAAAAGCAACTGAAATAAAAAATGACGATTATGTCATAAAAAAGAAAAGAATGAAGCATCTTATAGACATGACATGGGCAGAATGTGTAGAATGGTTGCTTTTTCTTGCACTGGTAGGATTTCAGTTATATAAGGCGCTTGCTTATTCCTCTTTTGACGGAGATGATGCGTATTATGTGGTAGAATCCCTGCTGGCTCAGCAGGCGGATGTGATGTACCGCATTCTGCCCTATACGGGAGGCTCCACGGGGCTGGATGTGCGTCATGTGCTGGCGGTATTTCCCATGTGGGTAGCCTTTGTGGCAGTAAAGAGTGGCATTCATGCAACCATCGTATCTCATGTGGTTATGCCGATCGTGCTGATCCCGCTGACCTATCTTGTGTATTATGAGATCGGGAAAATGCTGTTTGCCGGTAAGCCCAGCAGAGAAGCCGGCCAGGCAAAGGAAAATGAGAAGAAAGAGACCGGAAAGGGACGGGACAAAAACAGCAGCCTGCCGGGACAACAGGAAAATCTGCCCGTGTTTATGATTGTTATGGCAATGTTCCAGATCTTTGGCAATGTGTCCATCTATACCAACGAGACTTTCTTCCTAACCAGAACATGGCAGGGCAAGGCGGTCGCGGGGAGTCTTGTGATTCCGGCATTTTTATGGCTGTTTTTGTGGATTTATGACGGCGTGAAAAAAGAGAAAAGAGCAGATGCCGGGCTGTGGATTCTTTTTGTATGTGTCAATATGACGGCGGGAATCTGCAGTTCTATCGCGGTGTTCATTGTTTCGATTCTGATTGTGGTAACTGCCTTTTGCCTGATGCTTGCGGAACGGGATATTAAGGTGCTTTTTAAGATAGGAGCCGCCTGTATTCCAAATGTTATTTACATGGGAATTTACGTGGTCATGGCGTACAGTTATCTGTTGTCATAGGGAATGAAGAATCTGGAAATGGAGCAGACTCATGTGGGGTATTTTTTTAGAGAGTGTAGTGATATTTAAAAATTATATGGGCTTTCATGAGGGCAGCTATCTGGCAGGCATTTATCTTTTTATCCTGCTGTATTTATGGCTGACGGAGAAGGACAAGCACAGACGTGCCATTTTTGTCTATGCACCGACCCTGTTGCTTCTTATGTTTTTCTGTCCGTTGTTTCGTAAGCTTTTTGTGCGGGTACTGGATGATTCGGAGACTTATTACCGGCTGCTGTGGCTTCTGCAGATGAGTCTTGTCAGTGCTTACGGAATGGTTAAGCTGTGCGGCAGACACCGCAGAATCGGCCTTATCATTATATGTGTGGCGGTCATTGCCTGCGGTAATTACGTGTATGACAGTGAGCACATTACGAAAGCGGAGAATATTTACCATCTGCCTCAGGAAGCCATTGATATCGTAGACATGATAGAACCGGAGGAAGGGCGTATTACCGTGCTGGTACCGGCAGATTTGATCTATTATGTGCGGCAGTACAGCACGAATATAGAGCTACCCTACGGCAGGGAGATGCTGATTGCCAGATGGGATTATTATCATGCCATGTATGAAGCGATGGAAAAGGCGGAAGTCATAGAAACAGAGAGCTTTGTGGAACTGACCAGGGATGCGGAAGTGAACGGGGGACATCCCTGTACTTATGTGGTGTTAAAGGAAGACCGTGAGATAGAGGAGCCTTTGACAGATTACGGATTTGAGATATATGGTCAGGTGGGGGAGTTTGTTGTTTACAAAGATATGACATTAACGAATTCTTGAGTGTGGGTTTTCAAGAGCACGGACTACATATGTGACATATATGTCATGATCAAATGTTCCATGACAGAGAGGGAAGCAGCACTGTAAAGAAATAAGAGAATAGATTATGACACGAACGCTATATTTGATTTTGAGTAACATTACAATTTTAGCATAGGAGTATTCTGTGGGATATGTTATTTAATTCTTATATTTTTGTTTTCATATTTTTTCCTATATGTCTGTTGGGATATTACGGGCTGCTGCATTATAAGCAGGAAAAGGCGGCAAAATTATTTCTGACAGTTATGTCACTTTGGTTTTACGGCTATTTTAATGTATCCTATCTGCTGATCATGGTGGGGAGTATTCTGGTGAATTATTTCTTTCACCGGGTTCTGTCCCGGAATCCGAAAAAGCAGCTTATGATTCTGGCGGTAGTATGTAATCTGGGCGTTTTGTTCTACTTTAAATATTTTGATTTCTTTCTTGCCACGGTGAACAGTGTGTTTGGCACATCTTTGCTGCTGCGGGGAATCTTATTGCCGCTGGGAATCAGTTTTTTCACGTTCCAGCAGATTTCTTTCGTGGTGGACACCTACCGCGGTGAAATCCGGGACTGCGGTCTGATCGAATATGCACTGTTTGTATCTTTTTTCCCGCAGCTGATTGCGGGACCGATCGTGAATCACAGCGAAATGTTGCCTCAGTTTGATGCGATCGGGCACAAACCTGTTTTGTGGGAACGGATAGCAGAAGGCATGGGTCTTTTTATCTTAGGGCTGGCGAAAAAGGTGTTGATCGCGGATACTTTTGGCGGGGGTGTTGACTATGGGTATGCTAATTTGGCACAGCTTGGACGGATAGATGCCATACTGGTAATTTGTTTTTACACGCTGCAGTTGTATTTTGATTTCAGCGGTTATTGTGATATGGCGCGTGGAATCGGCAAGATGCTTGGCATCGAGATTCCGGTTAATTTTAATTCACCCTACAAAGCCACAAATATTATTGATTTTTGGAAAAGATGGCATATTACCCTGAACCGTTTCTTTATGAAATATGTTTACATACCCCTTGGAGGCAACCGGAAAGGCGCGGCGCGGACTTACCTGAATCTGCTGATCGTATTCCTGTTGAGCGGTTTGTGGCACGGCGCAGGATGGAATTATATTGTCTGGGGAGCACTGCACGGTGTGTTGTATGTGATCACCAGATTTTGGCAGAAGCGATTTGGAGGAATCCGGTCAAAATCAGAAAGACCTGAGAGTTGTCGTGAGGATGGTAACCGGAAATATCATGCTGCGGATCAGAAATGGGTGTCACGTGTTATGCTTTTTGCTTACGTAAGCGTGGCATGGGTCTATTTCCGTGCAGAAAGTATCAGGCAGGCAAATCAAATGCTGCTTACGGCAATAAAAGGCCCAGTACAGAAAATATCGCTGGATCTGGCGGAATGTTTCCAGTTAGATGAGTTCTGGTATGTGATTAAGATACTGCATCTGGATCAGATGGTATACAGCAGATATATTCTGATGGCGGTTATTCTGATGGCAGGGCTTTACCTTGCTATGGTGGGGGCAAATGCGACACAGCGGATGGAACGGATGAAGTATAAGCCTGCTTCGGTGGTGGTTTTTGCGGTGCTTATGATATGGTGTGTATTGACATTTTCCCAGGTCAGCACTTTCCTGTATTTTAATTTTTAGAACGGTTTGTTATGCCTTGGCGCAGCAGTTTTTGGCGGGAAAGATAAGGTTGTAAAAATTTGCTAAGTAGAAAAGGTAAGATTATCCGATGCACAAACATAAGAAGTGGCTGTTTGCCACAATCCTTACATTTTTAATAGGTCTGATTGCAGAAGCAGCGGTGGTGGTTTATGTAGATCCGTTTTTCCAGTATCATGCGCCCCTTGAGAACTTTCCTTATCTGGTAGATAATCAGCTAAGCCAGAATCCGGGTATGGCGAAGAACATGACATACGACAGCGTGATTCTGGGATCCTCCATGACTGTGAATTTTAATACCAACTGGTTTGATGAACTGATGGGACTGGATACCGTTAAGCTGAATTACAGCGGTGCATATCCCAAAGATCAGGCGAACATCATGGAGCGGATATTTTCCAGTGATAATCAGGTGAAAGCAGTGTTTTTGGGTGTGGATGTAATGACGTACACTGGCGGTGTGGAGGAGACGAAGTATCCGATTCCTGAGTATCTTTATGATGATTCTGTCTGGAATGATGCAGAGTATTTGTGGAATAAGGATGTGTTCTTAAATTATATACTGCGTCCGATTGCAGACCCTGATAAGACTGATCTGGCAACGGTGTATCAGAGTTGGTGGACGGATGAGTACTATAATATCCAGTGGGTAATGCACAACTATGAACAGCCGGAACAGATAGCAGAAGAAACGCGGGCGGATGCTTATATTGAAAGCGTGCGCAAGAACTTGGATACGAATATCTGCCCTTATATTGAGCGGAATCCGGATACGACTTTTTACATTTTCTTCCCACCTTACAGCATCCTTTATTGGAATGATGTGATACGGGAGAATCACTTGGAGGCGACTATGGCGGAGTATCAGTATATTGCAGACAGAATGTTTGCTTATGACAATGTGAGGGTGTTTTATTTCCCGAATCAGGAATGGATTGTGACGGATCTGAACAATTATGCTGATTACAGCCATTATCACAGGGATATCAATTATTATATGACGCAGTGTTTTGCAGACGGAAGCTGCGAGGTTGCCGATTCAAAGGAGATGGTGCAGGCACTGGAACGGATGAGGGAGATTATTGAAGCATTTGATTTTGAAGAACTGTTTTCGGTTGAATATTAGTTTCCTTTTGTGAGAGAGAGCTAAAAGTTATTCTCTGATCATGTTTCATGAATTAATAAAGCCTGTGTGATACAGTGTCGCACAGGCTTAAATTTTTTTTTACCTTATTCGTCCGCGCCATCGGATACCAGATCCGGGAAAATACATTGAACAAATCTGTCTGCCAATAATTCTCTTCCGGCATCATTGAAGTGAATATAATCGGTCATGTAGTCCAGATAATTATCTTCGTTGACAGAACCGTAGAAATTATCGATAAAGGATACGCCGCAGTCGCTGGTGGCATCCAGTTCTTTCTGCAAATAATGGCTTAAGGTTCCGTTTCCTAAATCAACGCGGTCGCCGTTTTCGAAGTTACCTTCTTCATTGATAGTATGGCAGAAGGTGTGGGACATCACAACGATACGGATATGCGGATAGGCTTCCTGAATCGCTCTGACACCGGATCTCAGGGCGCCGGTGTAAGTGATAATTGCCTCCGGATCATTGGGGTCATCACAAGGTCTTTTATTGATATAATCACTGCCGTCATACATAATACAGAGTATATCGACGGTGTTCATATCTATTCCCTCCAGCATGGCTGTGGTGCGCGGGAAAGCCTCATCGTAGCTGTAAGAGGCAGCGGTCTTCATCAGATCAAAGTCGCCGGAGGCAAGGCTTTGTGCAACATAGGAGAAGGAAAAAGCATCCAGAATGTAACCGTCATTGTAAGATTCAAACTGAGCTGCCATGGTAGTGCCCGTAAAAGAACCGTTGTAGACAGTTGCTCCGGTTTTAGCTGCAATTTGCTCGGCGAGTCCGCCTTCTCCCTGATCCAGTGAAAAAGGATCGTCACCCAGGCATAGGATTGTAGTCACACCGTCATCCTCATGTCCCTCCAGTTTGTCCGGCGCAAGAGGGATAATGTTGTCCATGGCCTCAACATCGAAGTCAGTCGTCTGATAGTTCGGGTCGTAATCTGACGGTACTCCTTTGTTCCATTTATAAAGTCTATAGGCTGAGAATCCGGCAATCAGTACAATAATGCACAAAAGAACGATGTGAATATTGATGTGAAAGCTTCTTTTCTCTTTTTTTGAAGTGAGTTCGGTTTCCCGATTGTTTATTTCCTGATTTGGTTTCATAAATAATTACCATACCTTTCTTTGTAGCAGATTGAAAAACAATTCTGTCCCATTATTCTACTATGAAATCTTGTAAAAATCCATGGCCTGCCATTATTTTAATAAAATATTTCGTTTTTACAGAATATTTCGGGGGAGAAATCCCGCATTGCGGTTTTTAACCCTTTTTTGAGGAATATATTTGAAGGATATAAAAAGAGTACATCCAAAAATTTGTCGATTTTTGGATGTACTCCTGACAGGTCTCATCTGGTGATGATAGGTCCATTGATACTGCGTTTTCCATCGTGGTTGGTTTGATTTTGGAACTAGGCGATGATTGCCGGCTGAGGGACTTGTTTCTGTAAATCTTTGTACCACTTGCTATACTTATACATACGGTAGGTAGTACTTAATTTCTGGAGCTGTTCTTCATCAGCGCAACAGATATTTAACTGCGCTCTCGCTTCCTGATTCATGGATACATAGTCCATATAGGAAAGCTTCAGCTCTGTGATTGTCTCCCGGCATTTCGGACAAGTCTGTTTGTGCCCGTTTAGCATATAAACCCGATGGCAACGCTTACAATAGTGCATGTACATCATGAAAAATTCCCCTTTTCTCATTAAAATGTTGAAATTGTAATGTTGCTCTTATATTGTGTCAGTTATAGGAGATAAAGTCAAGCGGATTTTAACAAAAAATGGTATATTCGGCGATGTAAAATATCGCGCAACAAGAATAATATTATGTAAATCTTGCCAGAAACAGAAAAATGGCAAATAACCTTGATAGTAAGACCATTCTATGCTATAATTTTACAAAATTGTTACAAATGAGAGGTTTACATAAATGCAAAACAAAAAGAATAATAAGAAAAGAGAAAAGCTTCGGGATATATCATTTGAAGAACTGCTCATGGATGAAGACGGAGCGTTTGATGATGAGGACGCGGATACTGTCACGGATGATACGCTGGAATTCTTAAGTCTTGATGATGAAATGATCGAGACTTATAACCGAAGTCATAAAGCATCTAAGGGAAAGGCAACTGCCGCCAGAGAGCTTGATGAAGAGTACGAAGACGAAGAAGACGACGAATACGGCGATGAAGAAGATGACGAGTACGGCGACGAAGAGGACGATGAGTACGAGGATGACGAGTACGGCGACGAAGAAGACGATGAGTACGAGGATGAAGAGTACGAAGACGAAGAAGACGATGAGTACGAGGATGAAGAGTACGAAGACGAAGAAGACGATGAGTACGAAGATGAAGAGTACGATGACGACGAGTACGAATATGACGCCTACGCAGAGGACAGTGCTTTTGTAAGATTCAAGGAATTTTTGGGGAATATGAGTACCCTTGACGTGGTAGTGGCAATGCTCGGCATTGTAGTGCTGGTAGGTGTGTTTGTTACCGGAAGTCTTTATGTCAATGCCAGGATGACGGAGAAGCAGGTGGAGGCTTTCGCATCAGTAGGAGATGAAATCAAAGGCGTATCCGTGATCGGAGAAGGCGGATTGATTGCCGTGTCGGAATCTGCGAAGCTGACCCACATGGTTGAGGCAGAGGAAGAAGAACAGGAGCAGGAAGAAGAAAAAGAAGAGAAAAAAGAAACGATTGAGGTATCCCTGCGTCTGACTTCCATCCAATCTGATTTAAAGATCAAATTTGTCAATCAGGAAACAGGCAAACTGATCGGCAGCGTACCTTTTGAGGTAGAAGTTGCCGGCGGTAAGAAGACATATAATCTGAAAGATGAAGATAAAGACGGTATCATCTATCAGACGGGAATAGAATCCGGAAGCTATAAGGTGACAATTAAGCCTTTTACCGGAACTGATTATCAGGAATATAAGCTGCCTTCTCAGGCAAGTGCTGTGGAGGTTACGGATAAGATCGCATACAAGAAGGTAGATGTGGCGGACGAGGTTAAGACAGAAGCGGAAGTGAATGCGGCAGCAGAGGATACTGCACAGCAGAATACAGTGGTAGAGTCTGTATTGACAGATACCGTGGAGTGGGTGGAGTCCACTAAGACACCGATTGAGGATGGCGAGGAAAGCTATGAGAAGGTGCCGGAGAGTGATATTCCTAATCCGTGGACGGTAAGCAGTGCTTATAGAAAGCTTGTGGAAGAAGGCTTGGAGGAAGAACAGCCGGAGACACGCCCGGAGGATGTGACGGTGTCCTTGGATAAGAGCAGTGTTACATTGAAGAAGGGAGAAAGTACTTCCGTGAAAGTGTCTGTAAGCGACAGCAGTGCCCGGTATGTAGTGGAATGGAGCAGCGCGGATTCTTCCATTGCTACAGTCAGTGACGGCAGTGTTACCGGTGTGGGTGTGGGAAGTACCTCGATTACTGCCAGAGTTGCCGTGGGCAGTATAGTTACGGATTTGTCATGTTCTGTGACTGTAGAAGAAGCACAGAAAGATGATGATAAAGAAGAGGAAAAGGATGAGGATGCCGATAAAGACGATGATGATAAAAAAGATGAAGATAAAGAAGTAGTCTATACCAAAGTCTCTATCGATGGAAGTAAAGAGGTTGCGGTAGGTAAAACCATAACGCTGAAGGCATCCACGGAACCCAAAGACGGCAAGGTAAGCTGGAGCAGTGAGAATGAGAAGATTGCGAAGGTAGATAAGAATGGTGTGGTAACCGGTGTGGCAGAAGGAACGGTTAAGATCAAGGCTGTCTGCAAGAATGAGGAGACAGACGATGTTTCTGCTTCTTATGAGATAACGGTTAAAAAGGAGGCAACGGCAGACGGCAGCACAAAGCTGAAAGATAAGGACGGTAACCAATTGTATTACCGTAATTCCAACAAGGAATATATAGAAGCGACCTATGATGACTACGGTAAGAAGGAGACCTTCTATAAGAAGACCACTAAGGTATCCAAGTATAAATATACCGGATGGCAGACAATTGACGGACATGTTTATTATTATGACAAAAACGGTAACGTGGTAACCGGAGAGCAGGTTATTCAGGGGGCGAAATACAATTTCGGCAGTGACGGTAAATTGTCCTCTAATTCCGGTTCCATGGGAATAGACGTATCCAAGTGGAACGGTTCTATCGACTGGAATGCGGTGAAGAATTCCGGCGTATCCTATGTTATTATCCGGTGCGGCTACAGAGGTTCTTCCACGGGTGTTTTGGTTGAAGACCCGAAGTTTAAGAGTAATATTAAAGGCGCCAAGGCTGCGGGACTTAAGGTAGGTGCTTATTTCTTCAGTCAGGCAACAAATGAAGTGGAAGCGGTAGAAGAGGCATCCATGGCGGTTAATCTGGTCAGCGGTTACGGACTGAATTATCCGATTTTCCTGGATGTGGAAGCCAGCGGCGGACGCGGTGACAGCATCAGTAAGGAGACAAGAACTGCTGTATGTAAAGCTTTCTGTGCAACAGTACAAAACTCCGGTTACTCTGCAGGTATTTACGCCAACAAGACATGGCTTACGGAGAAGATCAATACGGGCAGCTTGACATCATATAAGATCTGGCTGGCACAATACGCCAGTGCGCCGACCTATAAGGCTACCAGATATGATATGTGGCAGTACTCTTCCAAAGGAAAAGTGAGCGGTATCAGCGGCAGTGTGGATATGAACATCAGTTATCTGAATTATTAGACTTGGAATTCTGTGCCATTTCTACTATAATAGAGCAGAAAGACGATGGCACAAAGAGGCAGACCGCATTGAGCGGAATGTACATTTTGTCAGGTGAGTTTGCGGATGCGCTGCGACCGCAGGCCTGATATTATCAAAGCAGCGCAGAAATGAGGAAGAAGATGAGAACATACCTTGTAACAGGCGGTGCCGGATTTATCGGTTCCAATTATATTCATTATATGTTTAAGAAATATGACAATGAGATCAGAATCATTAATGTGGATGCATTAACCTATGCAGGCAATCTGGAGAACCTCAAAGATATAGAGGATCGGGAGAACTATACTTTTGTAAAGGCGGACATCTGTGACAAAGAGGCGATTGCTGAAATCTTTGCAGAGAATGATATTGACAGAGTGGTACACTTTGCGGCAGAAAGTCATGTGGACAGAAGCATTAAGAATCCGGAAGTGTTCGTGCAGACTAATGTACTTGGCACGGCTGTGATGCTTAACTGCGCCAAAGCGGCATGGGAGCTTCCTGATGGCACCTATAAAGAGGGCAAGAAGTTTCTCCATGTGTCTACCGATGAAGTGTACGGTTCCTTAGAGGAAGACGGCGGTTATTTCTATGAGACAACCCCATATGCGCCCCATAGTCCCTATTCGGCAAGCAAGGCAAGCTCGGATATGCTTGTAAAAGCTTATATGGACACCTATAAATTCCCGGCAAATATTACCAACTGTTCCAACAATTACGGACCCTATCAGTTCCCGGAGAAGCTGATTCCGTTAATTATCAATAATGCTTTGCAGGGCAAGAAGCTTCCCGTGTACGGTGACGGCAAGAATGTGCGTGACTGGTTATATGTAGAAGACCATGCCAAGGCTATCGATATGGTACAGGAACAGGGCAGACTGTTTGAAACCTACAATGTGGGCGGACATAATGAGAAGCAGAATATTGAGATTATTAAGATTATTCTTGAGACTTTGCAGGAGATGCTTGCAGAAGATGATCCCCGTAAGGCGCTCGTCAGCGAAGATCTGATTACCTATGTGGAGGATCGTAAAGGGCATGACAGAAGATATGCCATTGCACCGGACAAGATCAAAGCGGAGATCGGCTGGGAGCCGGAAACGATGTTCAAGGAAGGTATCCGCCGCACAATCCAGTGGTTCTTCGAACATGAGGACTGGATGAAAAATGTGACAAGCGGCGATTATCAGAAGTATTACGAAGATATGTACAAGACAAAATAGAAACATGGCAGGGATGTGAGATGAGTCAGTTGACAGCAGGAATTGTTTTATTCCTAATACCGGGGCTGATGCCTGCACATGTACAGTATAAGAGAGATGAGAAGGGCAGTCGGTTATCTTTGGCAGTAAATGCGTTGACAGATGCCTTTCTCATTCTTGTTTGTACCTATGGCTGTATGTGGCTTTTGTTTGGAGACGCTGCACTTTCTTTGGTGAAAGGGGCAAAACCGGATTCCTTTTATAATCATTATATATTGTTGTATGTTCTTTATTTTGTGGCGGCATATGGCTTTTCCTTTTTGCTGATGCTATGGACCGCATGGAAGTACCGGAAGGAAGTGCTGATTGACAGAAGACATTCTTTTCTGTTTCTGGTGACGGTATTGTGGGTTATTTTGTTTGCAGGAATCGGATACGATGATTATGCCGGGAAGCATATTGTGATTAATGAGGTGTGCAGTCACAATCTGTCCCTGATTTTGGATGATGACGGAGAAAACAGTGATTATATTGAGATATATAACCCTTCCTTTACGACAGTGTCGCTGGATGGCTGGTATTTGGCAGATCATGAGAATGTGCTGCAGTCAAAACCCTTGTCGGGCATCTATATTGAACCCCGTTCCTATCTGGTGTTATTTGCCGGAGGAAATGCCGGGGGAAGCGGCTTGTCCGGGGAACAGGAGGAGCAATACGGCTATCTGGACTTTAAACTGAAAGAAGCGGGAGAAACACTGACACTGGCAGATGAGGACGGACGTGTGGTTGACCGGGTGGAGGTGCCCGTACTTACAACAGATGTTTCCTATGCAAGATTGCAGGACGGGCAGGATTGCTGGAGTATTGTCCGAAACGGTACGCCCGGTAAAACAAATGAAGGACTTGCCGCTTATGTGATTCCAACGCTGGAGGAACCGGTGTTTTCAGTAGAAAGTGGATTTTATGAAGAACCTTTTGTGTTGTCACTGACAGCAGGAAAGGACGAAAAGGTATATTACACACTGGACGGTTCCGAGCCGACGACCGAATCCAAATGCTATACGGAACCGATTGCCATACAGGATAACAGTGACACGGAGAATTATTATGCCAATATAGGGGGCATTGCGAGAGAAGGCGACTATCAGCCCGCTTACCGGATTGATAAAGGCACTGTGGTAAAAGCAATATGTGTAAATGAGACAGGAGAGGTCAGTGAAGTTGCTTCACAGGTATATTTTGTCGGCTTTGATGAAAAATCAGGATATGACAATGTGAAAATAATGTCCGTGGTAGGTAACCCGGCGGATTTTTTCTCGGACGAGAGGGGCATCTATGTTTTGGGAGAAGACTATCATGAGTGGAAGGATTACAGGGAAAGTCTTGGATATTCCTTCGCTGCCAATTACACGGATACGGATAAAACAGGGGAAAGAGCGGTAATGGTTACCCTTTTTGATGCGGATAAAGACATGCTGTCGCAGGAGAAGATCGGTGTCAGAATCCGCGGCGGAGCGTCTAAGGGATTGAGACAGAAGGGATTTAATTTCTATGCGCGCACGGAGTACGGCGAGGACGTTCTGGATCTGTGCCGTAAGATGCTGCGGACATCGGGTTCCATTGATACGAACAAAACCATGCTGCGGGATGTCTTCAATCAGTCTCTGGTGGCAGACCGGGATCTGGAGACACAGCCCGGGGAACCCTGTGTACTTTTTCTGAACGGTGAATACTGGGGATTATATAATTTACAGGCGCGTTTTACAGAGGATTATTTTGAAGAAAAGTATGGGATAACAGAAGATAATCTGATTATGATCAAGCAGGATCGGCGTGTTTCCATCGGGGAAGAGGCAGATATGGAGCTGTATACGGAGTTGGTTTCCTATGCGCAGCAGCAGGATCTGTCGCAGGAAGATACGTATGAGACGATCGGGCAGATGATGGATGTCCAGAGCTTTATCGACCATTACTGCTTCGAAATCTATATTGGGAATACGGACTGGCCGTTAAATAATGTGTGCTGCTGGCGCAGCAGAGAGAGCGGCGGAGATTCTGTGTATACGGACGGCAGATGGCGCTGGGGTGTCTATGATACGGACGAATCCACGGGAATCTATCCGGAGGGCATGAGCACCTATTCTTCCAATGCATTTTTAGAGGAAGCACACTGGTTTGGAAGCCCTACGACCATGCCGCTTATGTCTAATCTGCTGGAAAACGCGGAATTTAAGAAGCAGTTTGTGCTTACCTTTATGGATATGGCAAATGAGAATTTTGTCTATGAAAAGGTACATGAGAAGCTGTATGAACTGGCATCCGTGTACGCAGAGCCCATGGTAGAGACTTATCACCGGTTTAACGGGGATGAGTATACATTAGATACTTTCTATGAAAATATAGGGAGAATAGATGAGTTTTACCGATACCGCTATGAATATATTGTGCCGTATATGGCAGAGGCAATGGAACTGACGGGCAGTCTTGAAACAGTGACGCTGCAGACTACACCCGGCGGCAGTATTGTGCTTAATACGATAGAACCGGATCTGGTTTCGGGACAATGGAGCGGCTCTTATTATACGGATTATCCGGTTACGGCAACCGCGGTTGCAGAAGAAGGGTATCGTTTTGCCGGATGGCAGGGAAGCTGTGAGAGTACGCAGGAGACGATAGCAGCGGAAGTGACAGAGGGCGGTATCGTGCTGAGCGCGGTTTTTGTACCGGTGAATGGAGACTAAATATGTCAGACTTAGTGATGGGTATTTTATTTTTTGTTTTGCCCGGAATCGTACCGGTTTGCATCCGGCAGGGAGTGGGTGATATCAGGAAATCTGCTGCCGGATCAATTGTTTCGGTATGCATCTATGATCTTGCCGCCCTGCTGTGCGGCTATGGTACGTGTCTGCTGCTGTTTGGCGAAAATGTGTTTTCTCCGGGATTCGGTACACCGGAGGGGACGTTAGCAGCGGAATATGTTCTGTTTTATGTTGTTTATCTGGTGGCAGCGTACATGGCGGCATTGCTTTTGGCTGTGGCAAAGAGCGCGCTTGTCCGCGAACGAATCAACGGCAAGGCTTGCACGGCAGTGTGTACGGTGCTTCTTAGTCTCCTGGCAGCGGGAATCGGTTATGATTCCTATGCGGGGAAGCATATTCTGATCAGCGAGGTATGCAGCAATAACCTGACGATTACGCTGGATCTGTATGGAGAGAGCAGTGATTATATAGAACTGTACAATCCGTCCCAAACCGGTGTATCTCTGGAAGGTTTTATGCTTACGGAGAAAGAGGGAACCGAAGGCGTATCCCTTGACGGGTATTATCTGCCGCCCCGTTCCTATTTGCTGCTGTATGCCAATGGAAGGGCAGAGGCAGAAACCAATTCCATTGCGCTGCAGATCAGTGCGGAAGGAGAAAGCCTTTATTTGTATGACGCAAATGGCGTTTGTGTTGATAGTATTCAAATCCCGAAATTACCGGCAGATACGGTGTATGCACGTATTGGAGAAGATATGGGAACGTGGAGCAGCGCCCGATATGGCTCCCCGGGGGAAGATAATTTTACTCTGACTGCTTATACGGTACCCAGTCTTATGGAACCTGTGCTTTCGGCTGAGAGCGGATTTTATGACGGGGCCTTTATGCTCTCCATGGAATGCGGAGAGGGAGAAACTGTTTATTATACACTGGACGGCTCCCTGCCTACCAAACAGTCCCTGGTTTATACGGAACCGATTGAGATAACGGATGTGAGCGGACGAGACAACTACTATGCCGGTATACAGAATACTTCTATCTATGGGAATTATGCTCCGTCAGATTTACTTGATAAGGCATGTGTCGTGCAGGCAATAAGTGTGAACCAGTCGGGCGAGATGAGTGATGTTGCAACAGCCGTTTATTTCATTGGATATGACGAAAAGGCTGGTTACGAACATATTAAAGTACTTGCCATGAACGTAGATCCGGTGGATTTATTTTCAGAGGAAAGAGGGATCTATGTTCTGGGGGAGACTTACGAGGCTTATCTTCAGGACTGTGAGGAACCGGAATATACAGCCAATACGCCGGCTAATTATGGAAATCGAGGCAGGACGGCGGAGCGTACGGCGCAGATTGCATTGTTTGACAGTGCAGGGACGCTTTGCGTAGAAGGCAAAGTAGGGATTCGCATTCATGGCGGGTCCACGAGAAGCTACAGGCAGAAGGGCTTTAATTTCTATAGCAGAGAGCAGTATGGGGAAGAAACTGCGGATATGGGGAAATATATGCTCAGGACCTCCGGAGCGAAGGATACGTATCTGACCATGCTGCGGGATGTCTTTATCCAGTCTCTTGTGGAAGACCGCGCCGCTGCCATTCAAAGGGGAGAACCCTGCGCACTGTTTATCAACGGAGAGTACTGGGGGCTGTATAATCTGCAGGAACGATATTCAGCGGCTTATTTTGAAGAACATTATCAGATTCCTGAAAATAATCTGATCGTGTTAAAGGATTCCAGAGCCAACGATGTCACAACGACGAAAGTGTCTGTGGGAAGAGAAGCGGATAAGGAGGCCTATGAGGCGTTATTGTCATATGCGCGGGAGACGGATTTAAGTATCTCGGAGAATTACCGCGAAATCGCTGCGATGATGGACATGCAGAGCTTTATTGATTATTTTGTGACAGAAATGTATGTGGGGAATACGGACTGGCCCGTGAACAATGTCTGTCGGTTCCGCAGCCGTGAAGTCAGGGGAGGTTCTGCTTATGAGGACGGCAGATGGCGCTGGGCGCTTTATGATACGGATGAATCCACGGGAGGCGGCAGTACCGGATATGATATGAATCCCTTTGTGGGGGAAACCTATTATCATAAGGTCAGTCCGCTGGATACGGAGCTGATGGCGAATCTGCTGGAGAATGAAGCGTTCAGGCAGCAGTTTGTCATAACTTTTCTGGATATGATAAATAAAAACTTTGCGTATTCGCAAGTTCATGATAAACTATATGAGATGGCAGATGTCTATGCACTGCCTATGGTAAACAGTTATCACAGATTTAACAAGGAAGAATTTACGCAGGACAGCTTCTGGGATAATATTGCGGTTCTGGATGAGTATATGAAAAACCGTCCTGATTACATGATCTCCTATCTGGCAGAAGCTATGGGATTATCCGGTGACACAGGAAAGGTAAGGCTTGAGACGGTGTGCAGGAATCGGGCAGAGGATGCCGGAGCGGAAGCTGTTGAATCGTCTAAAGACGGCGGTTATATTATCCTCAATACGATTACCCCTGTATTAGATCAGGGGGAGTGGGAAGGAGATTATCTGACGGATTATCCTGTTACGGCGACGGCCGTTGCCGGGGAAGGGTATCGGTTTGTCTGTTGGGAAGGAAGCGCAGAATCGACAGAGGAAACAATAGAGGCTGACGTGCCGGAAGAAGGCATATGTCTGCGGGCTGTTTTTGAATTAAAAGAATAGAGATGGTATAGGACGAAGCCGGATTGATAAACTGATGACAGTCAGAATTTACGGCGCTTCGGAATGGAGGAAAAATGGTTTGTGTCATTATTTTATTATTGTTAGTACCGGGTATGCTCACATGGAAAATTGCAGGTAAGCAGGAGCTGTCAACATGGAAGGATGTGGTCAGGGCATTGGCAGGCTGGCTGGTGCATGATCTGATCATTGTCTGTCTGGTGTATGCAGTACTGTACGTTACCAAAGGGGTTAATACAGTCAGCTTTTCTACGGCTTATCTGGGAGAAGAAGTGTACTATTCTATTTATGACATCAGCTTCGTATTCCGGTATTCTGCACTGGCGCTGTGTGCGGCAGCAGGGCTGGGTATCCTGGAGAGAATCATCGGAAAGCTGATCGGCAGGAGAAAGTGAGCATATGAGCGCTAGAGTAAGAGAAAAGAGCATGATTGCCATATTGTGTGCCGGGATGCTGCTGTGTGCCTGCGCGGGCAGTCCCTCTGACAGTGGAGAAACTGCGGCGGATCAGGAAGAGTATGCGGGCTTTGTGATTACAAGACAGGATCAGCAAACGGATGCCGCAGAGGCAGAAGAGATAGACTTGGGTACCTGCGGTGAGAGGCTTATGATTACGGAAGGCGGAGAGTATCTTCTGCATGGCAGTATGGAAGGACAAGTCATCATAGATACCTATGAGGATGAGCTGGTACACCTGTATCTGTCGGGTGTGGAGATAGATTCCTTGCAAGGCCCGGCAATCAGTGCAGTTTCAGCTTCAAAATTGATTGTGACACTTGTGTCAGATACAGAAAATATCCTGTCCGATACACCTGATTATGAGGGGTATGAGGATACGGAGAGCTGCCTTTACAGTGCCGCAGATCTTACGATAAACGGAGACGGTGCACTGTCGGTGTACAGTTATCACGAGGACGGCATCCGCAGTAAGGACAGGGTCAAAATCATAGACGGTAAAATTGCTGTACAGGCGAAAGGCGATGGTATTCGCGGCAATGACGGTATTGTCATGAAGGCGGGGACGGTGCAGATTCAAAGTGAGGCAAACGGTCTGCGTACGGTCAACCACAGTGTAAATCCCAGAGGCTGTGTGGAAATATCCGGAGGCAGTATTCAGATTACGTCCGGCAGAAACGGAATCAGTGCGGCTTCCGATTTGCATATCCGCGGCGGCAGATGCAGCGTGTATAGTGTGGAAGAAGCTATCTGGGCAGAAGGTACAAAATATATTGACGAAGGTTGTGTAGAGTGAACGCGGTAAAATACAGACACGAATATAAATATCTGATTGATGCCATGCAGCAGGGAATGCTCAGAATGTATGCTGCGGGAACCCTGCAGCCGGATGCACATGCGGATGAGAACGGAGAGTATCTGATTCGCAGCCTGTATTTCGACAGCCTGGAAGACGCCTGTTTTTATGAGAATGAGAATGGCGATGATCCCCGGGAAAAGTATCGGATACGGTTTTACAACTGCGACAGCAGCCGCATCAGTCTGGAATGTAAGGCGAAGACGAGGACCATGACGAGGAAGACTTCCTGTCCGATTACGATAAATCAGTGCAGAAGCTTTATGGACGGAAGGATACCGGAACCGGACAGAAGCGTCTCACCCAGGCAGGCAGCGATGTTTTGCCAGATGAAGCTTCGGACATTAAGGCCGGTTGTCATAGTGCAGTATATGAGAACACCGTATATCCATAAAGCAGGGAATGTCCGGGTCACATTTGACTATAACATTGCCTCTTCCAATGATATAGCAGGATTTCTGGACTCTGAGATATCTCTTAGACAGATATTGCCCACAGGGCAGAGTATCCTGGAGGTGAAATGGGATGAATTCCTGCCATCCTACATCAAGGAGCAGTTAGAACTGGACTCTTTGCAGTGGACCAGTTTTTCTAAATATTATTTGTGCAGAAAATATAATTGCTACGGAGGAATCAGAGTATGAATTTTGCAGATATTTTTAAGAAGTCTTTTTTGGAAGGGTATGCTTCCAGCCGGATTGACGTGGCGGAAATTATTATTTGTATGTTGATTACGGTGCTGATCGCTGCGTATATCTTTATGGTTTACCGCATTTTAAACAGAAATGCATTTTATAACCGGAATTTCAACCTGTCTTTGATAGCACTGGCTGTCATTACAGCGGCGATTATTCTGACCATTCAGTCTAATATTGTTATTTCCCTCGGTATGGTGGGTGCTTTGTCTATTGTAAGATTCCGTACGGCAATCAAAGATCCCATGGATCTGGTGTTTTTATTCTGGGCGATCAGCATCGGTATTATCTGCGGAGCAGGATTTGCCATTGTAGCAGTGATTGCATCGGTTATCATAACTGTGATAGTATTATTATTTGAAAGAATATCCGTTGATAAGGCGGCAGTGATTCTTTTGGTAAATACCACTGATTACAAGACGGAGAGTCAGATCATGAACATCGTGGAAAGCCATTGCAGTATGTATAAGGTAAAAGCGAGAAATCTGACGAAGACGAAACTGGATATGGCAGTCGAAGTCAAAACTGACAAGGGTGCCGGTATGGTAGAGAAGCTGATGGATTTGGAATGTGTTACTTCTGCATCCCTGGTAGATCATGACGGGGAGGTAACCTTCTAAAAGATCGGGTTTTGTCAGGAAGAATGCATTTGCGGATTCTTCCCATGAAATGACAGCATGTTTAAGAGAAGGACATAAATTCGCACAATTAGGTAGACGCTGTGACGCGTTTCGCATATGCCTATAAATTTGAGGATGAGAAAGGAGAATGGTTATAGACATGAAAGGTATTATACTTGCAGGCGGTTCCGGTACAAGATTGTACCCGCTGACGAAGGCGATTTCAAAACAAATTATGCCGGTGTACGATAAGCCCATGATTTACTACCCGCTGTCAACATTGATGCTGGCAGGGATCAGAGATATACTCATTATCTCTACTCCGAGAGATTTGCCGGTATTTAAGGAGCTCTTCGGCACAGGAGAGCAGTTGGGACTGCGGATGGAATATGCGGTACAGGAATATCCGAGAGGACTTGCCGATGCTTTTATTATCGGTGCGGATTTTATCGGGGATGACAGTGTTGCTTTGGTTCTGGGCGATAATATATTCTATGGACAGAGTTTCTCCAAAGTACTGCGGGAAGTAGCGTCCAGGGAACAGGGAGCGACTATTTTCGGCTATTATGTAAGAGATCCCAGAGAGTATGGTGTGGTTGAGTTTGATGAAAACGGCATGGCGCTTTCCATTGAAGAGAAGCCGGAACAGCCCAAGAGTAATTATGCAGTGCCGGGATTATATTTCTATGACAATGATGTGGTGGAGATTGCTAAGAATGTGAAGCCCTCTGCCAGAGGTGAGATAGAGATTACCAGCATCAATAATGAATATCTGCGCAGAGGAACGCTGCGGGTGGAGACATTGGGACGAGGTTTTGCGTGGTTAGATACCGGCAATCACGATTCCCTGTTAGACGCGGCGGATTTCGTGGCGGCATTCCAGAAGAGACAGGGACTGTACATTTCCTGTATCGAAGAGATTGCATACAGGAGAGGATTTATTACCAAGGAACAGCTGCTTGCATTGGCCGAACCGCTGATGAAGACAGCCTATGGCCAGTATATTGTAGAGGTTGCAAATGGGCTCTAAGAGTATAAAAAGAACAATGCTCGCCATGATAGCAATGTTTATCGTGCTGGTTGCGGTGATAGCCTTCACCAATCTGGACATGGTAAAGCAAAAGCTTGGTTTTTCTGCACCGGAACAGGCGCAGGAGACGGCGGTGATAGCGGAAGCGGATACGGACGGTGGACAGATAGGTAATGATTTGTCTGCTTTCCTGCGTGATGAGACTTTTTTCGATCCGGAAGTGAAATTCAAGAGTATTGAAACATATTCCGGCAAAAACGTATTTCTCGTGATGAGTTCCGTGGCGAAGGATCTGCGCATTATGGTTGTGGACAGCGTGGGAAAGCTGGTAACGGGAGCCGCTTTTAAGGTAAAAATACAAGGGGCAGGCGAGTATGAAGATACGGATGAGGACGGTATCATCTATATTGACGGTTTGCGTGCCGGTGAATACAGCGTGTCCTTAGAGGAGATAGAGGGATATATTGTCCCGAATACCATCACTACAATTCAGGTGCGTCAGGAGATTGAATACCGGGTTCTGGATGAGATCGAATATCTGATGCTGACGGAGGATGATGTTGACGCGGATAAGGAAGATAAGGCTGTAAACGGTGCACAAGAAGCAGCAGACGGCAGTGAACATACAGAATTACAATTCGGTAAAGGCAGCGCTAAGCTGGGAATTGATGTTTCGAAATGGAATGAAGAGATTGACTGGCAGGCTGTCAAAGAAGCGGGTGTGGAGTTTGCCATTATTCGGTGTGGTTACCGCGGCGCATCCTCCGGTGCATTGGTTATTGATCCGCTGTACGAGCAAAACATTAAGGGAGCCATTGAGGCAGAAATTCCGGTAGGTGTGTATTTCTTTACACAGGCGTTGAACGAAGTGGAGGCTGTGGAAGAAGCCAGCATGGTGATACGCCTTATAGAAGAATATGACGTAGACTATCCGGTTTTCTTGGACAGTGAGAGTGCGGGCGGCAAAGGCCGTGCGGACGGATTGGATGCGGAGGAGAGAACGAAGATTCACAAGGCATTTCTGGAGACCGTTTCGGAGGCAGGATATGAGACCGGTATCTATGCGTCTAGGAACTGGCTGAATGATGAGGTGGATATGACAGAACTGTCAGAATATAGGACATGGCTGGCAGAATACGCAGATGTGCCGACTTATGATGAATATTATCATATGTGGCAGTATACTTCTAAAGGAACCGTAGACGGCATTGATACGCGCGTGGATCTGAATCTTTGCTATATGAACATTGATACATCGATTAACCATGCTAAGGGTGCTGCGGGATATTCAGGCGTAGTAAGCGGAGACAGCGGCAATGTGCCTACGGGAGACGATTAAAAGATATTATTACGCGGCAGAATCAAACATAAGGGAAAGGAATTTAGACGAAAATGGGTAAGATAACAGTTGAAACATGTGAAATTGAAGGATTAAAAGTGATCACACCGACCGTCTTCGGAGACGCAAGAGGTTATTTCATGGAGACTTATAACTACAATGATTATAAGGCGGCAGGAATCGATCAGGTTTTCGTACAGGACAATCAGTCATCTTCTACGAAAGATGTGCTGCGCGGACTGCATTTCCAGATTAATCATCCCCAGGATAAGCTGGTGCGCGTGTTGAGCGGAGAAGTGTTCGATGTTGCGGTGGATCTCAGACCTGGGTCTGCAACCTACGGAAAATGGTTTGGAGTGATCCTCTCCGCTGAGAATAAGAAACAGTTTTTTATTCCGAAGAATTTTGCCCACGGTTTCTTTGTATTATCCGATTATGCCGAGTTTGCTTATAAATGTACGGACTTCTATCATCCCAATGATGAGGGCGGTATCATCTGGAACGATCCGGATATCGGTATCGAGTGGCCTATTCCGGAGGGGACGAAGCTCGTTATGTCTGAAAAGGACACGAAGTGGGAAGGCATTCAGGCTTTTACACAGAAATACCGCAACTGATGCGGTATTTAGCGGCAGATCAAATGTAGATCTGTATCTGGTTTACAATCATGGAAGCGATGCATGAGAAACTGCCAAACTGGAGCAGAGTTTTGGCATGAAGCAAAAGTCCGCTTGTAAGAGTATACGGTCTGTAAATCAACAGAATAACTGTAAGGTCAGAAAGATGAGCAGAAATAAAACAGAACAAAAAGATAATTCCAACAGAAAAATAAGAAATTTTCCTAAGCCCGCAGCGATCGCCATATTCTGGGGGCTTGGTCTGATTTTGGCGCTTGTGCTTGTAAATCATCACAACCCGTTGGCGGATCAGGTGACGGAGCGGATGAAAAAGGTCAGCGGCTGTGTGCTGATCACCTTTACCTGTATCATTTATACCATTTATTACGAGAGGATCATGACCATTCCCGTGGAGCTTTGGCAAAGCAGGAAGCTGATCTGGAAGCTTGCGAAGAATGATTTCAAGAAACGGTATGCAGGGTCCTATTTGGGAATTGTCTGGGCGATGGCGCAGCCGGTTGTTACGGTGGTTATGTACTGGATCGTATTTGATAAAGTGTTTGATACGAGAAGCCAGTTGGTGGCAAGCGGTATTGAAGTGCCGTATGTGCTTTATTTGACGGCGGGGTTAGTGCCGTGGTTTTACTTTTCAGAGGCGATCACCCAGGGAACGATGGCGCTTGTGGAATACAATTATTTGGTGAAAAAGGTAGTATTCAATATCAGTATTCTGCCGATCATCAAGGTCATTGCGGCGACCTTCATTCACATATTTTTCGTAGTGGTATTATTGCTTGTATCGATCGGATACGGCTACTATCCCAACATATATACGCTGCAGTTGATTTATTACAGTTTCTGTATGTTCATGCTGGTACTCGGCATGAGCTACTTCACCTGTGCGCTTGTGGTATTTATCAGGGATTTACAGCAGATTATCAATATCGCGCTGCAGATTGGCATGTGGGCGACTCCTATTCTGTGGAGCATCGAAATGCTGACAGATAACATGAAGACACTTTTTAAGTTGAATCCGCTTGTTTATATCGTCAATGGTTACAGAAGCGCTATTTATGAAAAAGTGTGGTTTTGGGAGCATTTTTATTCCTCTACCTATTTTTGGATCTTTACGATCAGCCTGTTCTGTATTGGTACGCTGATCTTTAGAAAAATGAGAGTACATTTTGCGGATGTTTTATGATAGGGTAAAGAGATTTTCTAAGGCGTCAAAGGACGCCGCCTAAGAAGAGCTATGGCTTTGTCCGGAAGAATCCGCGGGCGGATTCTTCCAAGGATTGACGAAGTTTATGGAGTTTGGCAGGAAAAGCTTGGAGCAGATTGGGACATTGAGAAAGGGAAGAACATGGATCAGAATATTGCGATTCAGGTTACGGATGTAGAAAAAGTATATAAATTGTACGATAAGCCTTCGGATCGATTGAAGGATGCGTTTGGTCTGGGCAAAAAATGCCATCACACGAAGCACCATGCCCTGAAAGGGATCAATATGACCATCCGTCAGGGAGAATGTGTGGGGATTATCGGCACGAACGGTTCCGGTAAATCTACCATTCTGAAAATCATTACCGGGGTCTTGAATCCGACCAAGGGAAGCGTGACGGTAAACGGACGTATCTCGGCGCTGTTAGAGCTGGGCGCCGGTTTTAATATGGAATACAACGGTATCGAGAATATTTATCTTAATGGCACGATGATCGGGTTCAGCGAGAAGGAAATTGATCAGAAGCTGGATGCCATTCTGGAATTTGCGGATATCGGTGAATATGTGTATCAGCCGGTAAAAACCTATTCCAGCGGTATGTTTGTGCGTCTTGCTTTTGCGGTGGCGATCAATATCGAACCGGAGATTCTGATTGTAGATGAGGCGCTTTCCGTTGGAGATGTTTTCTTTCAGGCGAAATGCTACCATAAATTTGAAGAGTTTAAAGAGATGGGGAAGACCATTGTGTTCGTCAGCCATGACTTAAGTAGTATCAGCAAGTATTGTGACAGGGTCGTACTTTTAAATCAGGGTACAAAGCTGGGAGAAGGAGAACCGAAAAAGATGATCGATACCTACAAGCAGGTGCTTGTGGGACAGTATGTGGCACCGGAATCGGGAGAGGAGAGACTTCTGGATGATGAGCAGCTGCGTGAGATGGCAGCCAAAGGCATAGACGGAAGCAAACATGCAGCAGGCATGAAAGCGGCGGGCAATCATGCTGACGGGGCAGGCAATACAGAGAAAAGTGCAAACAGTGAAAAGGCTGCTGCCGTAGAAAACAATGGGGCGGCAGAGCAAAGTAGAACACCGGGTGTGGCTGGAGAAAATCCGGAACTGTTGGAATACGGTTCTAAAAAGGCAGTCATTACGGAATACTATATCACAGACGACAAGGGAACTAAGACTTCTGCCGTTTTAAAAGGCAGCAAATTTACCATTCATATGAAGGTACAGATGATGGAGAAACTGCAGGCGCCGATCTTTGCCTTTACCATTAAGAATGTGCGGGGAACGGAAATTACCGGAACCAATACCATGTTTGAGAAGGCATTCCTGGAGTCGGTGGAGGCGAATGAGGTAAAAGAAGTGACTTTTACGCAGGAGATGAACCTGCAGGGAGGCGATTATCTGTTGTCTTTAGGTGTAACCGGATATGAGGAAGACGATTTTACGGTGTATCACAGACTGTATGATGTTCTGAATGTGACGGTCATTTCGGATAAAGATACGGTAGGCTTCTATGATATGAATTCTGTCATAGAGGTGAAGTAGTATGAGACCACAGAATATATGTGATTAAACGACACAGGTGCATTAAAAGTACCTTAAGAATGTAAATATTTGGAGAACAGATATGCCTGAAAATAGTACAGCAGAAACGAAGAAGTTCGCAGAGGAAAACGACTTAGTGACAACCATCGGTAAGATCAAACTGAATCTCAAGCATTATCCCGGCGGGGATTATTATTGTGACGGGGATATCGAGGACACGCTCTTAGAGATTACGCGGAATTATGCGGCGGTGGAGTACCAGCGTATTATTGAAGAGCGTAAGAACTGGCCCATTTTATACCATTTATCACCCCTTCGGGAGAACATCGTGGAGTGGCTGCCGATTACGAAGGACATGAAGGTTCTGGAAGTAGGATCGGGCTGCGGCGCGATCACGGGGGCACTGGCGCGAAAAGCCGGAGAAGTGACCTGCATCGATCTGTCTAAAAAGCGGAGTATGATCAATGCCTATCGTCATATGGAGGCGGAAAATGTGACCATTCATGTAGGCAATTTTCAGGATGTGGAGCCTGATCTGCCCTGCGATTACGACTACATCTGTCTGATCGGCGTATTTGAGTACGGACAGGCTTATATCCGTTCCGAGACGCCCTATGAAGATTTTCTGAATATTATTAAGAAGCATGTGAAACCGGAAGGGCATATCGCCATAGCGATAGAGAACAAATTCGGTTTAAAATACTGGGCTGGATGCAAAGAGGATCATTTGGGCACTTATTTCAGCGGCTTGGAAGACTATCCTGACGGCGGTGTGGTGAGAACCTTTACGAAGGACGGGCTGCTGCAGATTGCCAGGCACTGTGGCTATGCACAGGCGCAGATGTATTACCCCTATCCGGATTATAAATTCATGACCACATTATATTCGGATGACAGACTGCCGAAGCCGGGAGAGCTGTCTTCTAACCTGCGCAACTTCGACAGGGACAGACTACAGTTATTTGATGAAAAGAAAGTATTTGACACGATTATTAAGGAGAAGCAGTTTCCGCTGTTCTCCAATTCTTATATGTTGCTGTTAGGTCCGGCATTGGATGAAGAGTATGTGAAGTATTCCAACGACAGGAAAGAAGATTTCCGCATCAAAACCGTGCAGAAAGCGCATCAGTTAAATGAAGGATCGAAAGAAACCAAAGAAACAGGGGAACTTAAAGTATCGGAAGGAAAAACAGCAGCACCGCAGAAAATCATAGAAAAACACCCGTTATCAAAAAACGCATGGAAGCATATCGAAAATACCTTCCATGCTTATGAGAAACTGAAAGAACGCTATGAGGGCAGTGAATTGTCTGTCAATCAATGTGAACTCCACAGAAATGAGGATGGTGCTCCTTATGTGTCGTTAGAATATCTGGAAGGCAGAAGTCTGGAAGAAATACTGGATGAATGTCTGGAGAAAAATGACATAGACGGCTTTCAGAAACTTTTTGATACCTATCTGAAGAGGATCTCCTACGGGGAGGAAAAAGAGGTTGCAGACTACGATCTGATCTTTGCGAATATCCTGATAGAGTGCGAGGAAAGCAGTAATTGCGGAGAAAACGGCACTTGCATAGAAAATAACACATGGAATTTAATTGACTATGAATGGACCTTTGACAGGAGCATTGAGACGAAAGAAATTGCCTTCCGCTCGGTGTACTGTTATCTTCTTGAAAATGAAAAAAGAAACAGGTTAAATCTGGATTTAATCATTGATAATCTTGGAATCACCCAGTCTGACGCAGAACAGTATCGCAGACAGGAGATGGAATTTCAGAAATATGTGACCGGCAAGAACATGTCCATGGCAGAGATCAGAGAAGCTATTGGCTATCCGGTCTATACGATAGAAGCCTTTTGTGCGGGACAGGAAGCGGCAAGCCGCAGGGACCGTGTACAGATTTATGAAGATACGGGCAAAGGATTTAACGAGGAACAGTCTTTCTTCTTAGATGAAAACAGCGATCAGGTCAGAATTTCCACTGACGGCGTGATGGAACTTCAGGTGGAGATCGGCAGGGGCAGAAGCGCATTGCGGATTGATCCTTGCAGTGATTACTGTCTGATTTATCTGAAAAACATCCTGTGGAACGGTGAACAGCTTTCGTTAAAGGGGAAACAGATCCGGTTGAATGGGTTCAAAGTGGGAGAGAACACCTATGCTTTTCCGACGCAGGATCCGAACATCACATTGTCTTTACTGGAGTTGAGCAACGAGGAAAGCAACCTTTTGCAGGTATCTATGGAAATGACGAAGATGCCGGAAGAGACGATCAAGCATATGCAGAAAAGGGGACTGTTTAGCTGATGAGCGGAAAAAACAATGGCTATGACTGGGCTGCTTATTACGCAGCCGCTTATGAAAAAGAGCGTAAACAGAATATTGTGCTGGCGGGAAAGATTGCGGATGCAGAGAGACGGCAGGCTGATTACAGTGATAATCTGAACCGCATTTGTGCGAACCCTTTTTGGAAGATGACAGCGCCTGCGCGCAAGTTATACCATGGAATAAAAGGTGAGGGGCAGTCTCGTGAATCTATAGGAAATATGGACAGGAGTTCCGTTGAGAGCGCCTGTCTTCTGCATTATAAAGAAGAAGTAGAAAAACAGAAAAATCGTTATCGGGAATGGATAAATAACACACGCTATGAAGATGAGAAACGGGATTTATCAGAGTCATTCAAGGTACGGGGATGGACAGAAATCGATGTGCCTGACACAGATGTCATAATTGTGGCATACGGCTGCGGACAGCTTGATTCCAGTATTTTCCGAAAAGTTAAATCTTATTTTAATAATAATGGTTCCTGCGTATTGGCGTATGCGGATGAAGATTTTTATATTGGAGATTTATCTCAAAGGATGGAACCATGGTTGAAACCCTGTTACTCCCCGGATACCCTGCTCGCCTTTAATTACTGGGGGCACCTGATCGCAGTTCGAAAGGATCTGTTGGCGGAGGTTTCTTACCATAGCCGTAATACCGGTTATCAGACTGCAGGTCATGGCGCGGATTGTCAGCCGGCAGGGATGCAGGTGTTATCAGGACAGAATACACAGTCTGCAATCGATTTTTATGATCTGTGTCTGCAACTGGAAGAGGCAGTTTTTGCCAAAAGCGGTCTGGATCATGTCAAAACACAGGATATGATCTGCCATATCGATGAGGTACTCTATCACCAGGAATATACCGGAAATGATCTGGAGTCAGATTTGGAAGCCGGACGCTTCTTAATCGGTGCAACTAAAGAATTTCTGCCCGTGAAACAGGAGGCTTTGCGCAGGAGAGGTGTTCAGGGAAGTTTCCGATACGGGCAGGAGCCGGATTTGTATCACATTGTATATGATACTTCTATATCAGGGAGAGAGCGCTGCGCCAGAGCCAAGAACGCGGAAGAATCGATTGCGCCGCACAGGATCGTGTCTGTGGTGATTCCCTCGAAGGATCATCCGGACGTATTGGAGACTTGTTTGAGGACTTTCCGTCAAAAAACAGAATATCAATATTATGAGTGGATCGTGGTAGACAACGGCAGCAATGCGGAGAACAAAGCCAAAATGGAGATGCTGCAGCAAAAATACGGTTTCCGCTATCTGTATGAGCCCATGCCTTTTAACTTCTCCAAGATGTGTAATTTGGGTGTGAAACATGCCAAGGGCGATTTGATTTTACTGTTAAACGACGATATGGAAATCATAGAGGGAAGCTGGCTGACCCGCATGGCGGGGCAGGCGATGCAGCCCCATGTGGGAGCAGTGGGAGCCAAATTGTGGTATGCCGGTACGGAGCAGATTCAACACGCAGGCATTACGAACTTACAGATTGGACCGTCCCACAAGCTGATCACTTTTCCTGACGACAGGGATTACTACTACGGACGTAACCGTGTCACTTATGATATGATAGGCGTCACGGGTGCATGTCTGATGGTAACCCGCGAGAAATACGAGCAAGTCGGCGGCATGGACGAAGAGATGGCGGTGGCTTACAATGATGTGGATTTTTGCTTTAAGCTGATTGAGGCGGGATACTATAATGTACAGCGGAACGATGCCGTGCTGTATCACCACGAGTCTTTAAGCCGCGGTCTGGATGAAGATGATGCAGGAAAATGGGAGCGACTTCTTGAGGAAAAGGCAAACCTGTATGCGAAACATCCCGCTATGAAGGGGCATGATCCTTTTTATCATAAAGCACTGGTGGACAACGCCTCTGATTATAGCTGTAATTATAAATTTGCCCACGAAGACCATCTGCGGACGATGCAGACAGAGCCGTTTGGACAGGCTTTCCTGAAAAAAACAAAGCAGGGCAAACTGCAGTTGACCGTAGACCGGGCGGAGCTTCAGCACAAAATCCACAGAGAAGAACCGGATATCCTGTGGATTATGGGTTGGTGTTATGTGCCTGGTGTGGATAATGCGGCTTATGATAAGACTGTCCTTTTACAGAAAGAGGACGGAACCGGATACCGGGCTGTGCCGGCTGACTGGTACCGGAAAGACGTGGAGGCGATTCTGCCCGGAGAATGCCATATCGAACTGGCAGGCTTCGTGGTTCGCGTGCTGTGGGAAGATTTGGAACCCGGCGAATACCGGGTAGGCATGTTATGTAAGGATATCGCGAAAGGAAGCAAAGGGCAGAAGCTGCTTGCATGGTCGGATAAAACGGTTGTGGTCTCATAGTGTGAGAAGAACTTCTAAAGCTCACACCAGAGGGTGCTTCGCTAAGAAGTTCTAAGTCTCACACTGAAGAACGCCATAATCGGGCGTTCTTCTCGCAGGTTGTAATGGAAAACGGATTATACGGAAAGGTATCGTATCTGTATGGAACAAAAAGATTTAACACAAATGACACAGGAAGAAGCCCTGCGCTTCTATAAAGACGCCTATGAGCGGGAGAAAAAGAAAAGCCACGTGCTGGCGGGAAAACTCGCGGATGCTGAGAATAAAAGTGCAGATCTGGAAGGAAAGCTGAACCGCATCAAAGGAAGCGTTTTCTGGCGCATCTCCAAACCCCTTCGCAGTCTGGTGCACTGGATGCAGCGCACGAAAGAACGGCTGGGCTATTACGGCAGTATCAGGGGAATCGCAAGAAAACTCAATGCCAAGAGGATAGAGCGGAAAGCGCGCACCCAGCACGGCACCGCAAGTTTTCCGAATGCGGAAGAAGCAAAGAGGCAGCGGGAGACGAAGTTTGACCGGGATATTAAATTCAGCATTCTGGTGCCCCTTTATAATACCCCTGAGAAATTTCTGCGGCAGGCGATTGAATCCGTCATAGCGCAGACCTATGAGAACTGGGAGCTGTGTCTGGCAGACGGGTCTGATGCGGAACATGCCGATGTGGAACGGATCTGCCAAGAGTATGTGGAGCAGGATAAAAAATATTTACAGCAGACCCACATGAATATCTACAGTCGTATTGTATATAAGAAACTGCCTAAGAATGAAGGAATTTCGGGCAACACCAACGCCTGCTTTACCATGGCGACAGGTAACTATATTGCCCTGTTTGATCATGATGATGTGCTGCATCCCAGTGTGCTCTATGAATATATGAAAGCAATCTGTGAAAAAGGCGCCGATTATATCTACTGTGACGAGACTACCTTCAAGGGCAATAAGACAATAGACGATATGATCACGCTGCATTTTAAACCGGATTTTGCACCGGACAATCTGCGTGCGAACAATTATATCTGCCATTTCAGCGCTTTTGACAGGAAGCTGTTGGAGGGCACGGAGCTGTTCCGTTCCCAGTTTGACGGCAGTCAGGATCACGACATGATCCTGCGTCTGACCTCTCGTGCCAAATGTGTGGTGCATGTGCCGAAACTCCTCTATTACTGGAGATCCCATGCAGGCAGCGTGGCGTCCGATATCAATGCCAAGAGCTACGCCATCGACGCGGCGAAAGGCGCGGTGGCAGCCCACTTGACAGAGCAGGGCTTTCGAAATTTCGAGATTTCTTCCACGAAAGCATTTGAAACCATTTTCCGGATTAAATATGAGATCATAGGCAATCCCAAAGTGTCTATTGTGATTCCGAACAAAGATCACGTGGAAGATCTGAAACGGTGTATCACTTCGATTCTTGAGAAAAGCACCTACGATAACTATGAGATTATCGTGGTGGAGAACAACTCCGTCACGGAGAAAATCTTTGATTATTATAAAAAACTAGAGGAAAATCCCAATATCAGAGTCATTACCTACGAGGGAGATTTCAATTACTCTAAGATCAATAACCTGGGGGTATCGCAGACGACCGGCAAGTATGTGCTTCTTTTAAATAATGATACACAGGTCATCACCCTTGACTGGATCGAAGAACTTCTGATGTATGCACAGCGGCAGGATGTGGGCGCCGTGGGTGCGAAACTCTACTATGAGGACAAGACGATCCAGCACGCGGGTGTGGTGCTCGGACTTGGAGCGCACAGGACGGCGGGACACAGTCATTACCGTGTCAGCTATAATAATCTGGGCTACATGGGAAAACTCTGCTATGCCCAGAATGTGATGGCGGTGACCGGTGCCTGTCTGATGATGCGCAAGTCGCTCTATGAGCAGTTAGGCGGTCTGGATGAAAGCTTTACCGTTTCTCTGAATGACGTGGATCTCTGCGTCCGGGCATGGAAAGCAGGATATGTGAACGTGTTTACGCCTTTTGCGGAGCTTTACCATTATGAATCCATCTCCAGAGGGCTGGACGATCAGGGAGAGAAGGCGCAGCGCTACAACAGGGAATCCGAGGCATTCCGTGCTAAATGGAAAGACCTGCTTGCGCAGGGCGACCCTTATTACAATCCGAATTTTTCCTTGGACAGAAGCGATTATGCGCTTAAGTATGATCAGGCAGGCAAGTAGACATATGTTTCGCAATTACCTATTTGTTTCTTATCAGAGAGAGGACATTTCCAAACATGCTGCACCATAGCTATGGAAGTGAGCCTCTTTTTTGGTGTAATGAGGCAGCTTGAAAAGGGAGGTATCGTATGGCTTGATAAAGTGACTTGCGAAGCGTGCCAATGTTTTGTGTGCATTTAATGGGAAATAATAGAGGTAACTAAGCAAAAAATATCTTTAGAAACGTATCTTTATAAGAACGAGACAATAATTAAAAAATATTAACACTAACAGATAAATAACAAATAGAATTAAAAATATTTAATTCTATTGAAATATAAAAGAAGCAGTGGTATGATTGGAAAGAAGGAAGGTGAAATCGTGATAAAACGAGAGATTTATTTAGATCGGATCAGACCTTTTTACGAATCGGAAATGGTTAAGGTTATCACAGGGATACGTCGCTGTGGGAAGTCCACCATTATGCGTCAGATTATTGATGAAATAAGGGACAATGGTATCGGCGCAGATCATATTGTTTATATTAATTTTGAAGATTATAAGTATCGAAAGATCAGTAATGCGGATGCGTTGTATGAATATATTGAAGCCCGGATTAAGGATGATAAAAAATATTATCTCTTCTTTGATGAAATCCAGAATGTGGATGAATTCGAACTGGTTATCAACTCTTTCCGGGCTACACATAATACAAGTATATTTATTACCGGTTCTAATTCTAAACTATTATCAGGAGAATTAGCGTCTCATCTGAGTGGAAGAACTTTATCTTTCAGAGTTATGCCGTTCAATTTTCAGGAATTTTGCGAATTTAAAAAGAGTGAAGGTCAGGAACGTACATTAGATGAATATATGCAGGAATTTTTAACCTGGGGCGGATTCCCGCTTGTCTGTAAAGAAACAGATGTAAATAGCAAAATGGTTATCCTTTCCAATATATTTGATTCGGTAGTTTTGAAGGATATTGTTATGCGCAATAAAGTTGCCTCGCCGGTTGCTTTGGAAAAAGTTTTGGAATATCTGATAGCAAATTCTTCAACAACAATTTCCGGAAATAGAATTGCTGCATCATTATCAGAGTCAGGACAGCCGGTTTCATCACCAATGGTATACGATTATCTGCGTTTTATTACGGATGCATGTGTATGTGATAAAGTATCAAGGTATGATATCAGAGGCAAAAAAGTATTGTCCTTTGAAGAAAAAACGTATGTCTGCGACCTGGGTTTTTTCCATATCAAAAAGAACAGAGTGAAGGATGAATACAATTATATGATAGAAACCCTTTGCTATAATGAATTGATTTCACGAGGATATCAAGTGTATGTCGGAAAGACTTATAAAGGGGAGATCGATTTTATTGCAATCAGGGGAGAGGAAAAGATTTATGTGCAGGCAGCATATCTTTTGGCAGGCGAGTCGGTTATAGAACGTGAATTCGGAGCATATAAAGGTGTTCGGGATAATTATCCTAAATATGTGATTTCTATGGATAAAATAACATCTTCAAGAGATGGTATTACGCATATGAATTTAATTGATTTTTGCCTGAAAGGAATTTGTTAGACAAAAAACAGGTATCCTCGACGCTTTATCTGATCACACGACAATCTGTAATACAAACCTCTGGTCATTTACAGAGAACAGGCAGTTCCCATGCAAACGCTCCACTGTGTACCGAATGCTCTGCGTACCAAAGCCATGCCCCTTTTGTTCTGTTACAGGACATCCATCCGACATTTGTGGCTTTCTTGCATAGGAATTTGATAAGCAGATCAGGAGTTTTCCCTCTCTCTGCATCATGTGCAGTTCAATGATGCGTAAGGTACTGTCCAAAGGCAGTACGGCATGCAGTGCATTTTCCAAAGCATTAGACAGAATGGAAGTGATGTCCACATCGGAGATGAAAAGCTCTTCCGGAATAGCTACTGTATAAGAAAAATCAATTTCATTTTTTGCGAAGATTTCTCCATAAGAGGCAAGGATCATATTGACCATCTGATTGGCACAATACCGCTTTCCAGAGGTACTCCGGGTTGTCTGTATGATGTTCTGTATATATTCCTGTGCCTCAGCATTTTTTCCATTTTCAATAAAAAGTGAAATATTATTTAAGAAATGCAGCATATCATGACGAAGCAGTGTAACCGCCTTCTCGCTGTGTTGCAATGTTTTCACTTCCTGTTCAGATTGTTCCTGCCTGAGTTCCATCAGCATATTGCGGGTTGCAATCTCCTGCTTTTCTTCGTACTGCCGGTAATAGATCACGCAGAAGGAAAGGTAGTAAATACACAGCAGGAAAGGGACAAACCTCAACGATATGCCATTGCATTTCACTCCCTGAAAACAACATTTCGCACCTGAGACAAAATTTTCAGCGAGCAGTGTTGTATGTTTACAGCGGTCCTGTCTGTGGGCACCGATGGAATCCTGCCAGGGAAACTTGAGGATATGCCAATCTGTAAGGAATGCGATGCAAAGTATGCCGAAAAAAGTGCAAAACATACCAAATCGATTGCTGCGCAGGCTGATTTGATGTTAAATATAAGTACTTACGAATTTGATTTTAGCTGTATTTGGCTGGAAGAAACGAGGAGCTATATTATGAAAAAGATCTGGGATTTGTTTGATAACATGAATGAATTCGTATATGTCTCGGATGCGGACAGTTACGAATTGATTTATATGAACAAGAAATTGTTGCAAACGCATGGGTTTCATTCTTTGGAAGAAATTGCCGGAAAAAAATGTTATGAGGTGCTTCAGAACAGTTCTGAACCCTGTGCAATCTGTACCAATCATGAACTGTCACCGGGGTGTTTTAAGGAATGGGGATATTATAATCCGATTCTTGGCAGGCATCTGGTGCTGAAGGATACCATGATAGAGGATGAGGGAAGACGCTGCCGAGTGGAAATTGCGTTGGATGCGGAGGCATCGGAGTGGCAAAACAGTATGCTGCACAGATATCAGGATCTGGAAGTTCTGGTAAATGAGGGGCTGCGGATCGCCCTGCAGGCTGATACGCCGGATAAGACGATCGGGATCATGCTGGAATATCTCGGAAAGGCATTGAATGCGGAAAGAACCTATATTTTTGAAAAAAATGAGACCGGCGGTGATGATAATACCTATGAATGGGTGGGCAGCGGAGTAACACCGGAAAAAGACAATCTGCAGAACCTGCCGCCCGAAATCTGTGCAAACTGGTATCACAGCTTTAGTGAGAACAAGAAAATTGTGATCGAGGATCTGGAAGATATCCATGAGGAAAATCCGATGCAATATGAAATTCTGAAACAGCAGAATATCCGTTCGCTGGCGGTGGTTCCGCTGTACAATGACCAAAAAATTATCGGTTTTTATGGTGTTGACAATCCGCCCGCCGGATTTCTGGATTATGCTTTCGATATGCTCCAGATTATGGGACATTTTATCACCTCATCCTTGAAAAGGCGCAATCTTGTCAAAATGCTGCAGCATATGAGTTATACCGATCAGCTTACTAAATTCGGCAACAGGTATGCAATGGATGAACACTTGGAAAATATGACGGATGGAGAAAGCGTCGGGGTTGTGTTCTGCGATGTAACAGGATTAAAACGGATCAATGATACAGAGGGACACAAGGCGGGAGACAAACTGCTACTCCGTGCCTGTGAAAGCTTAAGGAGAGAATTCAACGGGTATGAACTGTTCCGCATCGGCGGTGATGAGTTTCTGGTCTTGTGTCCAAGGATAGAGGAAGAAACACTAAAGCAAAAGGCCGGAGCACTCAAAAGAGACATGCAGAAACATTCCGTTAGCATGGCAGTCGGCGCTGTGTGGCAAAAAGACGGCAAGAAAAATATTGACAAGTTGTTGTCCGAGTCGGAAAAATTGATGTATAAGGATAAAGCAGCTTACTATAGGGCGGCAGGAATAGACCGGAGAGGATAATCCGGGACAAGCCAGAATTGCATCACCGGGATCGGTCATAAGGCGCATTTCATATCAAGTGAAGAAGAAGGGGAAGATATGTTAGGTGGTTCTGTACATATAGCATTTATTCGGTTTGCAATAAGCCTTGCAGGCGTAATCTTATTGTTTTCCCGGATGAGTGAATCGCGGTTTAGCAGGAAAAAGACAATCGTATGTTACGGGAGCTTCGGCATCGTTGTGATTGTGCTGGCATGTATCTGGTATGTGGCAGACTGGGAAAGTTGCGTGCGTATGGTGGCATTTGCGATGTATATGTGTTTTGCGGTATTCGCCGTGATTGTAAGCAGTGATTCCGTCTATCTGTCTATTTATAAACTGGCACTGACCTTTTATCTGCTGGCAGTATTTCTGATCGGAGGGCTGGAGATTGCCATTATTTTCTTTGATAGAAATATATGGGTGGACATTATCACGCGCATCATATTGATACTGCTGATGACATTTTTTATAGATAAAAAGCTGAAAAGTACCATTAAGGATTTTGGTGACTATGTGGAGAAAGAGGTGGATAAGTTCACCGTTGCTGTTATGATTGTCAGTATTCTTTTTGGAATCGGATTTATCTTAAATCCGAATATTAAGGACGCAACCCCATACCGTCTTTATCAGATCATTATGAATTTTGTTCTGACAGGCACTTTGCAGCTTCTTATGTTTCGATTCTATCTGCATATCGGTAAAGAGAAGGAATATGAGAGAGAAAACCAACTGATACAGATGAACCACAGACTGTTAGAACGCCAGATGGAGATTTTGGAAGAATCTGTGGAATCAGGCAGACGGATTCGTCATGACGTAAGACATCACAACGCAGTCATAGCGGAGTATATACGCCGGGGACAGAAAGAAGAACTGCTGCAATATCTGCAGGAATACGATAAGGAGACGGATCGTGGGATGGTTGAGAAGATATGCGCCAATACCGCAGTCAACAATATTCTTTCAGCGTATACCAGAAAAGCGGGAAATGAGCAGATTAAGGTTACGCTGGATGTTGCACTTGGCAGGAATCTGACAATCCCCAACATTGATTTGGTAACAATACTCTCAAATGCCTATGAAAATGCCATTTATGCCTGCAAGGAAGTGAAGCGGCAGTCGAGTGAGCGGGAATGCTTCATTCATTTGATGATCAGGAAAAAGAAAAATAAACTGATCATCTCCTGCAGCAATACTTGCAGAATGGAAACCGCATTAAAAAACGGACAGCCGAAAACGGAATTTACGGGCGGTATCGGTGTCTCAAGCATTATCAAGACGGCGGAAAAGTATGACGGGGAATATGATTTCAAGAATGATAACGGTGTGTTTGTCTTCCGGCTGATCATGAACATTCCGGTAGCACTGTGATATAATTTGCTTGATGTATGGAAGAAAGTGTAATATGGAGAAATTGCCTGATATGCTGGAATAGATATCAGTGGGAACATTGGCAAATGCAGTGATCGAGGCAATAGGGAGGAGAGAACATGTATCTGATAGCACTCTGTGATGATGAGGCGGCAGAGTTAGACAAAACAGAAAAATTGTTGAGTGACTATGAGAAAGAACATCCTGGCTTGGATTTTACGGTTGAGCGTTTCAAAAATGCAGATAATTTGCTCTGTGCGGTCAGAGAAGAAAAATATCTGCCGGATTTGATCTTCATGGATATTTACATGCCGGATCAGGGAGAAGCTTCGGTTTCCGAGGTGGATTCTGTTCCTTTGGGGATTGAAGCGGCAAGAGAACTTCGCGGCATGAAATATAGAGGTAAGTTGATTTTTCTTACCACGTCCAAAGAATATGCACTGGCGGCTTTTGATGTGGATGCATCACAATATCTCGTAAAACCGGTAGCAGAAAATAAATTGTTTTCGGTATTGGACAGATTCCTGAGAGATGCAGAGGAGGAACGGAAGAAATATATTTTGCTGAGAATTGAGGGAAGACTTGTGAGAGTGGCAATAAACGATATTGTATATTGTGAAGCACAGGGAAAAAACCAATGTCTATACCTTGCAAACGGCGCACAGCATCTGTTGCGCATGACCATGATGGAGATTTACGAACTGCTCTCACATTACCAGGAGTTTGTAAGGATCGGAGTTGCCTTTATCGTCAACCTTGGATATATCGGCAGCCTGAATGCACGGGAGATACATATGGATAATGGGAAGAAGATTTATTTGCCGAGAGGTACTTATAAGGGATTAAGGGAGCAGTATTTTAGTTACTACTGCAGGGAAATAGAATAAAAAGAAGAAGCAGAAGTTACCTATGACAGAAGCATAGAGGCACTGTACCGTGACAAAGGAATTTTATAAGAGAAATATGTAAATGCCAAAGAGAGATCACGCTTACGTAAATGTCAAGAATAAATTGTGAATTTCTTCAAAAAAATATACGATTTGTTGAATATACACAATAAATCCAACTGCAGTATGACTTGCAAATATACAAATTGCACAAATTAACACGACAAGTAGACCGTCTTGATGACG